>CAVQYD010000009.1:0-231405 GCA_963718035.1 uncultured Alphaproteobacteria bacterium
TACCTACTCAATGCGACGCTACTTTGATCTTCTTTTTCTTCTTGTCGGTTGCAGCGGCCTTCGTTTTATTCTTGCCGGTCGCGGCTAGCTGCGTCGACTTCTTGGCCTTGCTGGCGTGCTCCACGTAGTGCTCCGGCGCCTCCACCTTGTGCGCCATGAAGCGGTTAACGCGTTCGGTCCATAGCGCGATGAACTGGCCGCTGGTCAGCGCCTCAAGTCCGCCCTTGATCGTGTTTTTGATATCTGAGGGGACGTTGCCCCAGATGGCCTTGCGCGCCCATGCCTCGCCCTTCTCCTGACCCTCACCGGTCAGGTACATGTTCTTCCATGCCAGCTGGTGCGGGGCGTCATGATGAAACGCACAGCCGTGATACCCCTGCTGGTGGATGCAGTAGATTTCTGCCGCCGTGGCCCTACGACCGACGTCCTTCTCGAACTGCGCGGCCTCAGTCGCAAACTTTCTGGCCGCCGCGATCGAGCAGTCGCGTATGTCGTAGATGTCGCCCTGCCAGTATTTGGCAAACTCCCAGTCGGAAAGCTGGAACAGGCACTTGTATTTGCCGGTCTTGGCTTTCGGATTGTAGCCAGACTCGATCTTGGCAAATGCCTTCATCATCTGCACGTCGACATCGAACAACATTGCTGCCTGTTCGATCTCGCGCGTATGTTGTCGGTGTGCGGGGCGCGGGCGGAACTGATCTCGTCTGGCAACCGCACCGGCGTCCAATTCGTCGGTGAGTTGGCGTACATGATGTAGCCCTTCGAGGCCGGCTGATCGGGGCCAGCCAGCAATCGAGCATCCGGTCGAGTGCTGCCAGCTGCATCCTAGGCTTTAACTCGGCCTCGGTTTGCTCGACAGGAGCCGCGCCCACAATAGGGGTCTTGGCTACAATGGTTTCGCCGCTCGTCCATTCGCGAGTGCCAATGTCATACGCAAGACCGGCCATGCCAATCACAACAATTGGCACATAGCCATATTTAACGATCCATTGTGTCAGCAAGCTGCCCCCGTCCCCAAGCCGCTTGGTTCCAAAGTCTTCACGCCTATTTCTGGGTGGGCTGGACACAACGACCTGAGGAGAATTCTCAGTCTTGTTCATCCACTCTGTCGCACGCGCGGCGAGACGATCGTATTTATCCGCCATCTCAAGTTTAGCAGCCCTGTCTAGCGGGTCCTTGAGCCGCTGCGCCAACTGATGCGCTTCCTGCGCTCGCAAACGCCAGTGAGTCGGATCGGTTAAAAGTTGGGGCATAAGCCAGTACGCTCCCTAGTAAGAACCGCCTACAACGACAGCCGTCGCGGTTACATCAACTGTCGCGGATGGGCTTAGGCTAGCTTGCCGGTGTTCTTTCGGCAGCAACCGCGGAGGGATGAGCTTTCGCTACGTCCATTTGCTTATCTTCACGGAAGTGGTGAAGAACAAACAGGCGGATCGCCGAGGATAGATTGCTCTGCTCGCGCGTACCCTCGATCTTGCTGACCAAGTCCGACAGCGTCACTTGCTGGGTATGCGCGATTTTTTTCAGCTCAGTCCAGAAGGGATCTTCAAGGCTGACGCTGGTCTTGTGTCCATCAATGACGACGGAACGTTTAATGACCGAGGATTTCATCAAGGGTCCCCCAAAACCCCCCTGCCCGTTACCGTTATAAGGCAGATTCGGAATAGGCTGAGGTAGTTCGTCACCGCCCCGCGCTAATGCGTCTTTTCGTGATGCCCGACACAGCGGCATCCGTTGTTATGTGTAAGTTCCCTCACATTACGAAGGGGATTGTCATGGACACCCACAAACAAGATGTCGCCACGCTCATCGAGCTCCTGAAAATGGCAGCCGAGCGCTGGCCGCGTTCTGAAGCTGACGAGGTTTCGCAGAGCGAACTACTCCGCGAAGATCACTCCTTGCTTGAAATGTGGCCGGAAGCCTGCCGACGCACCGGAGTTGGAAGGCGTGAATTTCCGCCTGGAGTAATCAAACTCTGGAAACAAAGATTGGGCAGGGAGAATTGAAAGGTTCGCGCGGCGGCGCGCTCGTCGTTCACATCTCACAAATTTAATGATGGAACCGAACTTCGTATTTAAATCTTTTATAGCCCACATCTGCCAACTCTTTTAAATAAGGCCTCCCAAAGGGAGGACCCGTTATGCCACAATCCAACCATGTGACTGAATTGCCGTTGAAAGAAGTCGAACGGCCAGAATGCCCACTCTGCAAAACTGGAATGTGGCTCATGCACATAGTGCCGGAGGAACCGGGCGACCGACGCACTTTCACATGTCCGGTCTGCGAGTATTCGGAAAGCGTTGTCGTCAAATTTAAATAAGAGAAAGGGGCCTTTCTGGTTACGGCATTTGTCACCGGTAGAACGGCAAATCATGTCCGCTTTGGGTCAAAAGCAGACATGTGCAGCGCAAAAGCCGATGTCCGCTAAGTGCCAATAGCGGACATCGGCACGCTTTGCGGTTTGAGAGGCCGCCAACTGAGGGCGGCCTCAACCAATTGGCTCCGCCGCACTCCCTAACGTCGGCGGATGATGCCGTAAGAAATACCTTCTAAGGACGCAGGTGATCACAACGCGACCACTGGGACTTGCGCTTCCTCACCTAACCAGTTTGCGGCCAGTAACGCGCTCAAGATTTTTGAAGAATATTTTGTCGCTGGTCTCCTTGTCGAGCTTGAGAGACTCGAAAATCCGCAATGTCTCGCGCGGATACATCGTGCCACCTTCGGGATCAAACGGGCAATCGGAGGCAACAGGACCTTGTCACTCGGGAAGAACTTCGAGTCCGCACTTGGTCGCCGGCGCGCCGCCGAACACCGCGGTATCGGCATAGAAGTCCTGCTTGAAATAGTCGAGCGGGCGCTTCTTCAGGCTCTTGCGAAGCGAGACATAGTCTTCGTCAGAGGTGCGCGAGCCGAGCACGTCCCAGCCCGGGCCGAGCCGGCCTTCCAGCATCGGGATGATGCCGCCGAAATGGTGGGTGATGATCTTGAGATTGGGATGGTTGTCGATGATCTTGGAAAACACCAGGCGCGCCATGGCGCAGCCGGTCTCGTATGACCAGCCGAGCGTCCACCAGATCTCGTAGAGCGATTTCTTCTCGATCAGCGGGTAGTCGGGCGTGTCGGCGCCGCGCGCTGGGTGCAATCCAGATCGGCTTGCCGAGCTCGTTCATCTTCTTCCAGAACGGCAGATACTGCGGCCGGTCGATCGGCTTGCCGGCGACATTGGTGTAGATCTGGACGCCGAGCGCGCCGTTCTTGATCGCCCGTTCGGCCTCGGCCTGCGCCGGCATCAGGGGCGTCGAGCGATACCTGCGCGACCCAGCCCGGAAAATGGTCCTTCTCCTTCGCGCACAGCTCGGCAAAGCCGTCATTGACCATGCGGATCATCTCGTCGATCTGCTGCGGGCGTCTTGGCGAAGGTCTCGACGGCGGCTGCGGGTAGGACAGAATCTGCTGATAGTCCTTGTGGCCGTCAACGATCTTCTTGCGGGAGTCGAGGTCGTAGAGCGCAGGCAGCGAGCGCACGCGCTTGCCCATGTCTTTGTAGTCGCCCGCGACCTCCATCATCTTGTCAAAGAATTTTTTGGGAAAGAAATGCGTGTATGCGTCGATACGCATGCGGACCCTCTGAGTGGATTATTGAAGGTTGGCTCTTATCGTGCTGGCGTTCCTTGGGGGACTATCAGAAGATGAGCAACGCCATTTCACGCATGCCATTACCCCAGTCCCCCGACGTCGCCGACAAAGCGGCAGAGTAGATTAACGAGGGGACGTAGCCCCTAGGACGGAATTTGTTGGATATTTTCCGGATGGATGCCCCCCATGGCGCATGCCCTGCTGACTGCCCGGGCAGAGTCGTGTGATGTTCGGGGATGACTATCCTAGCCGCCGCGCGCAAATTTGCGCGGCTCCAGGTCAAATGCAGGGAGTGACCATGCGTCTGCACGGTTTCGTGTTTAACCTTTTCCTCTGTCTTGCCGCCGCAATTTTTGCTGGGCCACTTGCGCACGCGCAGACGTCGGATCAGTGGCCGCAGCGTCCGGTCCGCTTCATCATTCCGCTTGGCCCCGGCTCGGGCGTCGATATCACCGCGCGGCTGTTGGCCGACAAGCTTGCGGCGAAATGGGGTCAGCCCGTCGTCGTCGAGAACCGTCCCGGAGGCGACGCTTTCCTTGCCATAACCGCGGTGCTCAATGCGCGTGACGATCATGTGCTGCTGTTCGCGCCGGCTTCCACTTTTACAGCTCATCCTTTGCTGCACGACAAGCTGCCTTACGATCCGAAGGATCTCACGCCGATCGCGCGCGTGACTAATACTCTGATCGCGCTGGGTGTGCCTGCCGATCTCAATGTCTCTACGGTTAAAGAGCTTGCCGCCAGGATCAAAGCGGAGCCCGGCAAACTGAATTACGCATCCGTGACTGGCGCCAACGATCTTCTGTTCGCCGCGTGGCTGAAGATCGAAAATCTCGATATGGCCAAGGTGCCTTACAAGGATGCAGTGCAGGCGATCAACGACCTCGCCGAAGGACGTATCCACGCTTTTGTGGGTGCTTATGCGATCATGCGCCCGCGCGTGCAGGCCGGGAAGGTCAAGGTGATCGCCTTGACCAACCGTCAGCACGCCAAGGCGTTGGACGACATCCCGACTGCGTCGGAAGCAGGATATAAGTCGCTTGAGTTTGATGGTCTCGTAGGCCTGTTCGGCCCGCGCGATTTTCCGAAAGCGGTCGGTGACCGCATCGCGACAGACATTCGTGAAATCGTCGCCGATCCACAGATCGAACTCAAGGCTGACAGCCACCGGGCAAGTGGTCAACCCGGGCAGTGCCGTCGAGTTCGCTGCGGCGCTTCAGGATCAGGTCTCGACCGTGAAGAAGATCGGCGAGACACTCGGGATCAAGCCCGCGACCCGGTGAAGCCTTAAGCCTGGCCGCCAACCGCACTCGGTCCTGCTACGAGTAGCCGATCGGGTCGGGATTTTGTTGCAAATCTTGCTAATTTCTCAGGGATGGAAGCTTGATCATGTCCGCTTTACCCCCAAAAGCGGACATGTGCGGTGCACTAGCCCATGTCCGCTTTGTGCCAATAGCGGACATCACGCAATTTATTCGATCACCTGGTCGGCACGGGCGAGCAGCGTCGGAGGGATGTCGATGCCCAGCAATTTGGCGGTCTTTAGATTGAGAATAAGCTTGAACTTGTCAGGCTGCTCGACGGGCAAGTCTGCCGGTCTAGCCCCGTGAAGGATGAGGTCTACGTATTCTGCACCCCGACGAAACAAGCTCGGTAGGTCTGGCCCGTAAGCCATGAGCCCGCCGTTGGTTACAAATTGCGAGTATGACGAAAAAAGCGGCAACTTTCGCACAGCAGCAATGTTCGTAACTGTTTCTACATGTCCCTGCATAACAGGATCATCGAGCACTAAGATGGCCGCTGACCGATTGTCGACCGCTGCGTCGAACGCGTGATCAAACTCCGCACGCTCTGAAACACCAATATCTTGGGGTTCGATGCCCAGGCTTTTGCAGGCGGCCAGGGTCTCGTCCAAAACCATCGCGGCACCTTTGCTCGGTCTGTTCCATAAGATTGAAATGCGCGTCGCGCTCGGCAACGCCTCTTTCAACAGCGCCAGCCGCTTACCAGCAAGGTCCGAACCAAGAGCACTCATTCCAGTCACGTTGGCGTCAGGCCGCGCCAAATTAGTCACGATCCCAGCTTGTATCGGATTTCCAACTTGGATGAACACGATTGGAATATGCGAAGTGGCTCGCTTTGCAGCAATCGTGGGCTCGGTCGGTGTGGTGACTATCACTTCGACCTGACGATCTACCAATTCAGCCGCAAGGCGTCCGAGTGGGGCTGCGCTTCCTTCAGAGAAGCGCCAATCGATTGATAAGTTCTGACCCTCGATCCAGCCTACCTCGCGCAGTCTTTCCAAAAATGCTCGGAATACAGGTGTCGGATGAGTGTGGATTGATCCCTGCGACAGTACGGCTATGCGGCGAACCTTGGAGGGCTGTTGCGCCTGTACCCCCATCGGCCATGCCACTGCGGTGCCACCGACCAATGTGATGAACTCGCGCCGTCTCATTCTGCAACTCCCAGGCAGGCAATCGTACCGGCTCAACGTACCTGCTTGAAGGGGGCGAGCCGGGCCGATGTCCGCTTTGGGTCAAAAGCAGACATATGCGGCGCAAGAGGTCATGTCCGCTTTACCCCCGAAAGCAGACGTCAGCGCAGCGATTTGATGAGCTTCCAAAGCTCGATTGTTTCCTTCGAGCGGGCGCCGTGCCGGTAATTTCCGTTCCGTTTGCCCTCAGGCGCGCCACCGCGAGCGCCGTGCATCCGGCACACCCGATAGCCTCGCACCGCAGGCGCACAACAGGGCTTTCCCGTCCGCTTTGATTTGGCCGTGCATCGGGGAGCGGCGTGGGCCTTGTGCATGGGGTTGATGCTCATTTCCTTTTTCACACCCCCCACCCGCTCAAGTTTCCTTGCCTCGTCGAGCCTCGGCATCGCCTTCTCGGCGGCATTCGCCAGGAGAGCGAGGGGACGGCTCGGCATTACCCGCAGGCTTGCCCGTGACAACGGTGTCTGTAACCACCGCCTGATCAGCGTTGACGGTGACGTGTTTGACGACGATCTGCTGCTGGCCCCGGCCACGGTGTTGGTCGAGCCGCTCCGTCAACATCACTAATGTGCGTGTAGCCTTGTCGGCGAGCTGCAGATATCTCGTACTCGCCTCGAAATACTCCGCGTTATTCAGCCATGCGTGGCGATACATATTAAGCGCGGCTTCGTTCACGACGACCAAATGAGACATCAGCATCCCTTCAATTGGATCGGCGGGGCTCATATCCACCACCCCAGCGGCAGCAGCGGAGCCTGCCCGTGAGACAGCCTCTGTGTTCTTTTGATTGATGGGGAGCGCCCATGTGACGAGATTTGAAAGTCGTTCATTCCATTGATCATGATCACTGCCACCAAGGGTTTTCCATTTACCTTTGGCTGCCGCATCGATCTCAATTTTGACAGCCGGTTTATCGGTCATGTGGTTCCCGGCCATTGGCCACCCACGCCCTGCTTGAGCAATGCGACGTGCTCATCGTTCGCCATCAAAGCATCCCCGGGGTGCTGATACGGATATTCACGGGGATGCAGGTGCGATGCAAGAACGACCCGGAGAAATTAAATACCACGCATCGGCCTTTGCCAGCCGCATATCCGCCTCGCCCATGCGGTTTGGAGATCAGGTAGCGCGGCGGGGACCAAGCGGCGGCGGCAGCTGCGCCTGTGGCGGCATTTTTGGGTGCGGCAAGTCTCAAAAATGCCGGGCAGCCAGAAGGGCGAGCAGAACCGTGCCAGAGACGAGGGTGATGGCAACCAAATTGACCAGATTGTGCGTGGCCATCGACAGTGTCGAGGAGAAATAGGCGAGCGGACGGTTCGCCTTTGCCTTGTTGCGCTTTGATTTTTGTGATGCCCGCATTGCATTCCCAAGACGGCGGGTCAGGCTGCTTGGCAGCCCGACCCTGACGCTTTCCCTGTCGAGATTTGTCCCCGATCTGCGAGCCACCATGACATGGCTTCGAACCTGAAAGCTTAAGGGGTCTGGTAAACCAAAGCTGACCCGTGCTGATGGTTTATGAATTTGCGGCGTCTGTGCTCCGCCGATCCAATCCTATCCAGTTCCATTTCCTGTCGCCTTCTGCCGAACGTCGCCGCCGCCGCGCAGTGTTTGCAGTGAATGCAGTGACTGCAGGAGGGTTATTCGTCTGCCAGTCTTTTCGCAGCCCTGATCTGATCAGCGAGCGATAGTTCGGACCGTGCGTAAATGACCTGACGTCTGCCGCTGATGATCCACAGACCTTCGTTGACGTTATTTCGTACCGGAACATAGCCGCACCGCTCAAAGCGGTGCGGGATCGCGCGACGGTTCTTGCGGTCGCGCAGCCACTCCTCAAATTGCCCTTCCGCGTAGCCGGTAACGATGGTCAGCGTGGTGGCATCGACAGGCACCTTCCTGCCGTAAACGTCAATGCTCATCTTATCGAGCACGTCAGCAAGTTCGCCTTCTTCCGGTGCAGCATTTGCGTCCACGATTGCCCAGAACGCCGCCGTCTTTTTCGGTGGGGCCTTCGCATCAAAGCTGCTGATGTCGCGCTCAGCGAGCAAGGCAGCGACATGCGCAAAGCCATTTTCGTTCGTGTACCAATTCCAAAAGTGCGGCCAGAAGCCTGCTTCGAAATCGGCCTGTTTGATGCCAGACCATGCGACGTACGTGCGGCGATCATCGGCAGGTAGATAGATGCCGTTGGTCTTATAATTGGTGGTGATGATCACTCCGCAAACGTTCACGACGTAGTGCTGCGGCACGTATTTGGCATTGACACGCGTCACGTCAGGCGGCGTCGCCAGCACGGTTTTCAGATGATCATAAAAAGCGTAGCGGTTGACATCGCCGAGATCGCGCGCTTCGGAGATCCGAAGCACAACCGATTGCATAAAATCGTTGTAGTTCGACATCATGTCCTGCGGCGACACTTCTTTGAAGTTCCACGGTCCGACCGCCTGCTTCAGCGGCTCGATCATGGTGTCTTTGCCGATGCCGGGATCGCCGCCAAGCAGCAATGCGTGGTTGATTTTCTGCTCTGGCTTTTGGCCGACGATGCGCGAAGAAACTCATAATTGCTTCGGCATCATCTGGGTAGATCTCTACGCACCAGATCGATCCACGGCGTTGCTTTGGCTAGCGTCGCCAAGCTGTGATCGACGGCGGTCGGTACAGGTTGAACGTCATCACGCCTTTTCGTTCGACCCATCCACCTTCAGGGATCAGTCGGTCGACGATTGTCGGCGGCACGCCGGGTGCCCACGTCATCTGCTCGACAGGCCGATGCCTGTCAAGCCAGACGCTGGGACTGACGCATTTTGGCTTTCCATTCTTGTCGACTACCGGAGCGCCGTCCTTCTTCAGCACCGGCACTGCAGGCAGACGTGAGTTGACGCTGCTCGCAGGCCACATCTCGCGGGTCGGCACAAAGATGTACGAGTGCTCCGGCATGTAGGCGTAGAAGTCGTCGAGCTACGGAGGGGCTCGGGATTGGCCTTGGCCTTGGCCTGTTCCTCGGCTGTGGCGGAAGTCTCTCCGAACTTGGCCTCAGCGCTGTCGTACGACCATCCCGGCGAATGCTTGCGGGCCAGGTAGACCAGAGTGCCGAATCCGATCTTCGTCGGCGGCGATGTCTTGTAATGCTGCCAACGGCGCTCGGTCGTTTCCGGGTCGTTCTTCTTCGACTTGGCCGACCACTCGGCAAACGCCTTGCGGCCGACTTCTGAGCCGCCTGTGGCGGCCCATGTGGCCATGCCTATGATGTTCCAGTCATGCCATTCGAGATCGTCATTCGGGATGACCGAGAGAGCTGAGGCTACGGCTGCGGATCGCTCGGCACCGAAACTTGCTGTCCGTCTTAAAACCAAAACCGGCGAAGGTGGCGGCGCCGGACGCGTCGCGAAGACGCTCAACCGCTTCGACAAGATCGATCTCGTTGTCGTCGGAGGATGCAACGATCTTCGCAAGCCGTGGTGTGCCCTTTCGATGCCAGCTTCCCGGCCAGCGGATCGGGTGAACAATCGAGATATTGGTGCCGTCGCCACCGACAAGCTCGGTGGCCAGCTTGCGCGCCTCGCTGAAGCAAGTCATGCTCTTCCTGCGTGGCTGTCGGCTTTTTCAGCCGCCAGTGCAGATGCACTTTCGGCTCGATCTCGCCCGTCGCGGGGTTAGTCCATTCGCCGCCCGATCTCAACGACAGCGGTAGCCGGGCCGAGAAGGGCTTCAAGCGTCTGCCGCGCCTCAAGCGGGCGCTGGTCGCACTCCACGCTAAGGGCGACACCCTCGTAGATGTTGTCGGTCTTTGCGTTCTTATGATCCCGAAACGTTGCGACGGGCGGGCAGAAGACGGCCGATACGTGCCATTCAGCGGCCCGGCGGGCGTGCTCAAAGAGCATGTCCACGAAGTCTTTGTCGCCAAGTGTGATGGCATAAACGAAAAGGGCCTTTTGCCCTCGACTTCCAGTGTCGGGAAATGCTCGAAGCGAGACATATCCTTTAGGGTTTGCGTGCTTGAACATGATCGCGGCGAAGCGGATCAAAATTTCGCGGTCAGGTGTCAGGTCACCGGGACGTGCGCTCATGACCGCGAGGCGCCGCGCCGCCGCTGTGCTGGTTGAGTGTTGGGCTTGATCGGCGTGGGGGTGAGCTTCCGCCTGGGCCGGGAAGCAATCCAGGCGTAGACCTCGTCGGCCAGCCACGCGATCTTCGTGCTTCGTCCGCCCGACGGCCCAAGCTCGATGGACAGGGGAAACTGGCCGTCGCGCATCCACGTGAAAACG
Organism: uncultured Alphaproteobacteria bacterium; assembly: GCA_963718035.1. Classification (GTDB taxonomy): domain Bacteria; phylum Pseudomonadota; class Alphaproteobacteria; order Rhizobiales; family Xanthobacteraceae; genus Pseudolabrys. The sequence continues at coordinate 10,399 of CAVQYD010000009.1, forward strand.
GTCGTGTAGGTGACACCGAGCAGCGCGAGAACTTCGGCCTTGGTTAGGAGCCGAGGACAGGCGGCGACGGGTTCAGTGTTTTTTTCGAGATGACGCATTGGTCCATCACCTGGCAAGCCGACCGTCGGCCTGCTTGAACGACCGCTTGGCGGCGGTCCGCTGTGTGATGGATCAAGCGAGTATCAACCTGCGCCTGGTTCACAGGCGCGCCGGTTAAATTTTTTTAGTATTCAGCTTTGCCGCCGTGCCGTCAAGAGGATTTTTTGGCGAGCCCGCGCGCGTTAGTTGGTCGTTAGTCCGCACCGCTGGTGAGTGACGTAAAGTGCTGGGGGAAAGGCACTTCTGCCCTGTCGCGTCGATAACCGCTCGTTAACTGCCGGAAACGGCTCGCGGCGGATGCTCATTGTGCGGTGATGACGACCTTTTCGCCGTCCATCGCAATCGCCGCTTTGACACCGCAAGCCCGGGCCAGAAGGCCCGCATAGAACGGTTGAATGCGGTGGGCGTCGAGACCCTCGGCGGATTCCCCACCGAGCAGCGAAGGCACAGCCGGCGGAACTTTCGCGTTGACGCCGGCGGCAGTGACTTTGAACCCCATTGTTTCGCCGGATCCGATGGGATCGACGGTCAGCGAGCCCCCACGCGGGATCGCCTGTCCCGCGATGGCGAGCATGTTGAGCAGAAGCTTGACCCGGTTCTTCTGTAACAGCGCCCGCGGCAGGTTCCAGGCAAGCTTTGTCTTTTCGTCCTCCAGGAAGCCACGTGAGATCGTCTCTGCATCGCCGAGATCGATCTGGGCGCCCGCCGAACCGGCGGCGCCGAAAGCAATGCGACAGAACTGCAATTTCTTTGACGCCGTGCCGGCGCTGCTTTTGATCAAATCGAGCGCAAATTCCTTGGTCGCCTCATCCTTTTCTTCCTCAAGCACTTCGAGCCCGTTCACAATGGCACCGACGGGGCTGATCAGGTCGTGACAAACGCGCGAGCAAAGCAAGGCAGCGAGATCAAGCGCTTCGATGGGCGATTCCGACATGGACTAGTCTCCGCTGGGCATGCACGCTGCGCCGATCGGCAAATCAGTGGTCACGCCGAGTTGCTGGCGTGATACACCGCACCCGCATAACCGCCAAGGACTGCCGCACGGCCAGAGGACGCGGTATTTGAATTCAGGATCCAACATTTCGCCTGCGCAGGCACGGCAGCTCATGGATGATCTGACGGCGCTCGTCGCTCGTGCGTGCGCCGAGATCGCGGCGACATCACCCGCCACGGTGGTCCGGCGTCTGAAGCCCGACCAGTCGCCGGTGACCGCGGCCGATGAGGCATCCGAAGCGGTGATCCTGCAGGGCCTCGCCCGGATTCTGCCAAAGATGCCTGTTGTGGCTGAAGAGTTGGCCGATGCAGCGGCGTCTGCCGACCTCACGGACAGCTTCGTCATCGTCGATCCTCTGGATGGAACGCGCGAGTTCCTTGCCGGCCGTGATGAATTCACCGTCAATCTCGCCATTGTCACGCGCGGCTTGCCGGTCGCGGGCATTATCGCTGCACCCAAAAAGGGGCAACTCTGGCGCGGCGTCATCGGCCATGGAGCGGAGCGTCTTCGCCTATCGGGCAGCGGCGCCGGTCGCGCGGAAGCAATCAGCACGCGGTCCTGGCCGGACGCCCCGGTTGCAGCGGTGAGCCGCTCCCATATGGATGCCGCCACCGACAAATTCGTGAGCTCGCTCGGCCCGATTACGCGCGTGCCCTGCGGCTCGGCCATCAAATTCTGTCACATCGCGGAAGGGAGTGCCGACATTTACCCACGCCTCGCCACGACCTGCGAGTGGGATGTGGCGGCCGGCCATGCATTGGTCGTCGCCGCTGGCGGACTTGTGACAACCCCGCTTGGCATCCCTTTGACCTACGGGCGCGCCGCCGAGAATTTTCGTGTGCCGGCCTTCGTCGCCTGGGCAGATCCCGGCAAGGCCGCTGCGCTCAAAATCCGATCCTGACCGTCATTCACCGAGAGCGCGGGAAACGTCCGGCCATTTGCGCTCGGCCGTCGCAATGATCCGGCCGGGATCGGCGAGGAAAGTTAGACGTGTCTTCTCGCTATAGAAAAAGTAAAGCCTCTGACCGACCACGGCCCAGAACAGCGGGTGGCCACGGACCGAACGGTCACGGCCGATCGCCACAGGATCATAGCCGCCGAACCGCGGCGCATAGACTTCTGGATGTTGCTCAAAGGCCCCGCGGTTGCCCTCGTTACTGAACCGCCAGACTGCCCCGTCCTTGTTCAATTCAAATTCCGGCCGCCCGAACAGCGCCTTGCCATCCGTGAAATATGACACCGGATCGAAACCGCTGATCGCGAGGCCATTATCGGGATTGACCGTTAACTGGCTGTCGGTCGCCGCGTTTATCGCCCGGGGTGCAAAAATACCCGCTCCGAGGGCGATAAAGAGCGCCAAGCCCATCAAGAATGGCCGCTTCCGTTGCTGCCGCGCTGCAGTCATAGTTCTCGCTGACGGTTGGGTGATTCGGGAACAACCTTTCGCCGCCACATTATTACCGCGGTCAACATGAGCATCCGGTTAAACAGGGCCGTCGGGCCCAAGCATCCGAGGAGCATTTGATGCGCGCAAACTTGCGCCTCGCCACCCTGGCGCTTTGCCTTGCCACCCTTGTTCCTGAACTCGCCGCTGCGCAAAACCAGCCGCCGCCGCCGGCTCAACGGCAAAGCGGCACGTTCACGCCCGGGGAGATCGTTGGCGAAGGCCACAAGTTTTTCGGAACGGTATCGCGCGGTCTTGCCCAGGTCGTGGAAGCAGCCTTCAGCCGCTGGGGCCAACCCAATGGTTACATTCTCGGTCAGGAAGGCAGCGGCGCTTTTATTGTTGGCCTGCGCTATGGCGATGGCAAGCTTTACACCAAGAATGCTGGTGACCGCCGCGTGTTCTGGGAAGGTCCGTCGGTCGGGTTCGACTATGGCGGCGAAGGCGCGCGCACAATGATGCTCGTCTATAACCTGCCGGCAACCGGGGCGATCTATCAGCGTTTCGCCGGCATCGACGGCTCCGCCTATTTCATAGGTGGTTTCGGCATGACCGCGCTCGCCTCAGGCAACATCATCGTCGTGCCGATCAGGTCCGGCGTCGGACTGCGCCTTGGCGCCAATATCGGTTATCTCAAGTTTACGCCGCAGGCGACGTGGAATCCCTTCTGACTCCGCCACATTTACTAATTTCACTGCGGCATATGCCGAAAACCGCGACGTGGTGTTCGCTTTAGGCTAATGTCGAAAACAACCGGATAGTCCGGCCCGAGTGGCAATGAGTGCGCGTGAGTTGGAGGCGTAAGTTCCATGATTGAACCGATCATGTATTTCGGGATCGGGTTTCTCGTTGCCGCGCTCATCGGGCTCGTTGTCGTTCCACTCGTGCATAATCGCGCGGTACGGCTGACGATGCGGCGCCTTGAAGCCGCAACGCCATTATCCATGGCCGAGATTCAGGCCGACAAGGATCAGCTTCGCGCAGAATTCGCAATGTCGACGCGTCGTCTTGAGATGAGCGTCGAGCAACTCAAAGCAAGAAGCACAAGCCAGCTTGCCGAGCTCGGCAAGAAAGGCGACGCGATCAATCGTCTCAAGGTCGAACTTGGAGAGAAGACCGCAGCGATTTTTGCGCTGGAGGCGCGCGACAAAGCACTACGCGACCAGTTGCGGGCCACGGAGGAGGAATTCGCGGTCAAGACCACAACCATGCATGAAGCCCTGCGGGCGCTTTCCGACAAGGAAGCAGATCTCGCCAAGTTGATGGGCGACCTTGACGAGCGGTCAACGCTCGCCGATTCGCAGAAAATCGAAATCATTGCATTAACGACCCAGGTTGAGGCTCTGAAGGAGCGTCTTGAAGGGGCCAGCCACGAGTTGAAAGCCGTCGAAGATCGCCGCGATGCCGAGCGGGTCGAACTCAAGGCCGCCACCCAGGAATTGCGGGATGAACGCGGCAAGGTTGAAAATCTTGGGCGGCGCGTCGCCGAACTCGAGCAGCACCTCGCCGCGCAGAGCAAGGAAGCTGAAATCCTCGGGCGGCGCGCCCAGGATCTTGAAACACGCCTTGGCGAACAGTCGCGTCTGCTCAATCAGAGCGAATTCGAGCTAAAGCACGTGCAGCAGGAGATAGATGCGGCCCGCCAGGTCGAAACCGGGCTTCGCACCACGATCATCGAGCTGGAGGGGCGCGCCAATTCGGCCTCGCAAAACCTAAGGAACGAAAATACCCAGCTTCAGGCGACAATCGCGCACATCAAAGAAGAGCGGGACCGCTTCGCCCGCGAACTCGCCACCATGAAGCGCGAAACCGAAGAGGCTTGGGCGTCGGAGCGGGTGGAGAACGCCTTGCTGCGCGAGCGCATCAATGACGTTGCCGCGGAGGTCGCTCGTCTCGCCTCGGCGCTTGAAGGCCCGAACTCGCCGATTGAATCGCTGTTGGCAGCCGAAACGTCGCATGAGCAGATCACCAGCGTTCCCATGGGTGGCGGACAGCCCGATCTCACCGCGTCGCCGAACAACGGCAGCCTTGCCGATCGCATTCGTGCACTGCAGACCCACGCTTCGCGGCTGGCGCAGGCAACCGACGACAAGACCCGCAACTGACGCCGCGGGGCGGGCCTCGCTTGACACTGCTTGGAGCCGCTCCTTATATCGCGCGTCCGCGATGGCCGGGCGCTTAGCTCAGCGGGAGAGCGTTCCCTTCACACGGGAGAGGTCATAGGTTCAATCCCTATAGCGCCCACCATTCAGTGCCCGCTGGTCCAGATTCCGCATACCTGCAAGACCGCGACATCAAGGGACTACTGTCCGGCATTGTTTGGACCGCAGAGTTCATGTCATCCTCCGTTCGATAGTGTCACGCGGTCTAGGGGAGCGAGCGCAACATGAGTGCTTTTCTTCGGCGTCAGCTTACGGACTACGTGGAATACCATCGCGACCCCATGAACTGCGCCTTGCACGTAGTCGGCATCGTGACCCTGTTCCTGGGGGCAGTTCTTCCACTCAGTCTGTGGCCTGTCACGGTGTTCGGCCTTCAGATCAATTTAGGAGTTCTCCTGGCCGCTCCGGTGCTGATCTATTGGATCCTGCTCGACGTCACGATTGGCCTCGCGATCGTCGGCGCGGCTGGGCTCCTGCTTTTTATCGCCGCGACAATCGCGAGCCACGCGAGCACCACGATGGTCTGGGCAATCTCGATTATATTGATTTTGTTTGGCGTGGCGATGCAGATTGTCGGGCATCAAGTGTTCGAACGCCGTCAGCCGGCACTGATGGACAATCCCACTCACCTCCTCCTGGGCCCAGTGTTTGTGATGGCGAAATTGTTCATTTCACTTGGATTTAGGAACGATCTTGCCGCGGTAATTCAACAAGGATCAAACTCGGCCTACCAGCACCAAAGCCAGGGCGGCGTGCAGCAAGATCGATGACCTGCGTTCTTGTCACGGGTGGCAGCGGCTTCATTGGCCAGCACTTGGTCGCAACGCTCGTCGCGAGCGGCCGGCAAACGCGCGTTCTCGATCTACGCCCTCCGGGCCGCGCCGTGGCAAATGCGCAGTACATCAAAGGTTCAGTACTCGACCGCAAATTGGTGGATCAGGCACTCGACGGCGTCGACGAGGTGTATCATCTTGCCGGCCTGCCCGGCATGTGGACGGCGCGCAAGGATGACTTTCACGCCGTCAATTGCGGCGGCACAGAGGTTGTCATTTCGGCCGCGCGCAAACGTGGTATTGCGCGGTTGCTCCATTGCTCGACCGAGTCCATTCTTTTTCGGTCCTCGCCCGCAGAAGAGGCCGGCGTGGAAGATACCTTGCTGACGGCAGACGATATGCCGGGCCCCTATACACGGTCGAAATTGCTCGCCGAGAGACTAGCGATGGAAGCCGCCGCGTCCGGTTTTCCAGTGGTCATCGGCAGCCCGACAATGCCGATCGGACCTCACGACCATAACCTGACCCCACCAACGGCGATGCTCCGGCATTTTCTGGGCAAGCGCTTGCAATTCTATCTCGATTTTGTCGTGAATCTCGTCGACGTGCGCGACGTCGCAGCGGGCTTGGTCCTTGCCATGGAACGCGGAAAAGTCGGCCATCGGTACATCCTCGGCGGCGAAAGCATTCCACTCAAAAAGCTTCTCGAATTTGTAGCCGCGATCAGCGGTCGCGATAGCCTGCGCGTTCCCGTTCCGGGACGGCTCGCCGAGGTGACTGCTGCTATACTGGAGTTTATGGCCGATCACGTAACGCACACTCCCCCTTCCGCCACGGCGGAGGCCGTCCGGATTGCATTGCGATCCACTGCCCTCTCCACGGAAAGAGCGCAGCGGGAGCTTGGCTACGCGCCACGGCCCATTAAATCCGCTCTGCGCGAAACCATAGCCTACCTGGCCGACGCACATGCCGCTTAGTCTCCATCAAATTTTTGCCTCGGTCTGGAGCGGATGGCTTGCCACCTGGCCGACCCAGCTGCTTGCTCTCATCTGGATTGGTTGGCTTATCAGCTGGACGCTGGGATCGTTCTGGTCCGCTCGGACAGAAAAGCGGCCTGTGACCTGGCGCGCGCGCGCTCACCGGCTCCCCGTCATCATTGGAGGATTGCTGCTCACGCCGTGGACCGCGCAGGCCCTGGGCGAGCGCCCGCTATGGAACCCCGGCAATGGCGTGACGTACGCGCTCGCAATTCTTGTCCTGGCAGGGGTCTTGTTCACGTGGTGGGCGCGGATTCATCTCGGACGTTTTTGGTCGAACGAGATCACACGAAAGGAAGGCCATCGGGTCATCGACACCGGCCCGTACGGGCTTGTGCGTCATCCGATTTATACCGGGCTCATCGCCGCGATACTGGCGACGGGTGTAGCCGTTGGGACGACGACGGCCATTCTCGGCGCGGTGCTGATTTCCTTTGGCTTGTCGGTGAAGGCACGCGCCGAAGAAAGCTTTCTCACCTCAGAACTCGACCCGAGCGCATACAAGTCCTACCGCCGCCGGGTTCCGATGCTTATACCCTTCCTCCCTCACCGGTAGCTGCCGTCTCGGCGTCAGGCCAGCAATCTAAAGCGAGGAAAGGATCGCGCTTATGACTTTCTGCTGTATGATTTCGTTCTTGTCGATCGTTACGTGACCGACGCCGCCAGGTGTATTCTCGACGTCGACATTCGACAGCTCTCCCTGCAAGTTTTTGCCCCGCGCAACGCGTGTGCCCGCGCCATTGCCGATATAGAAGTTGATATAGCGGCCAACCTTGCCCGATAGCGTCGTTTGAAACACGGAATCCAGACCGATGGCTAATTTGACGGGAGCACCGAGCCTGGTTAAGCGATCGACCATATCCGGCAGAGCCGTCGCGCCGGAAGAGTGCCCGACCAGAATAATGGTCCGCACCTTTCCGCTCTTGTATGCGGCCGCAGCGTCGTCTGCGACTGACGACCAGAGGAGATAGTTCGTAACGGTGGTCGCAATGCCCCGCTGCTCCAGCTTGTATGCGATCTGGTCCATGCCCATTGAGAAGACGTTAAGCACGCCCCTGAGCAGATAGACGTGAGCGGTTGATTTTGAAGTGGATGGTCCCTGCGCGCAGGCACCGCTAGGAACTGCGAGCAGCAGGGCTATAGCCGCAAACGCAGTCAGCGGACGCAGCCATCGCCGATGTGCAAACGTGCCGGCAAATCGAAAGCATCCACTATCCAGTCTCATTGAATTCCCCCTCTTGAGCTGCGCCCCAATGCGTCGCGGCCAAAAACAACCGTCCGTTACGTATAGCAATTTTAGCCGCATCAGCCTGGATTCCAAGCGTAATATAGGGGTTCTGCAGCGCGTTAAAATCTGCTTACTCAACTGACATGGATTACCCCGCCCAAAGTGCCGATCGAGCAATACCTCCTCGCCTATTGGAGTACGTCCAACAGGCCCGGAGTGTTGCCATGAGCGATATGCAGATTTCTACCAGCACGACGATGCGGATCAGCGAAGCGGCGCGCGACAATATTGCGGCCGGCATCTGGTTTGCCGTGCTTGCCGGCGCGCTTTTCCTGACTGCCCACGGTCAGTCGATTTCGATGACGGCGGGACTCATGCTTGAGCTGACCGCCGCCTATTCGACATTCGTATTGTGCGGAAAAGCGCAACGCAGCGCATTGATCCACGCCGTACCTTATGCATTCGCGCTTGCAGGCGCAGTCTTTCTTTGTCTCGCTCCCGATTTCCGGAATGCCATCCAAGCCAGCCTGGTGTTTCTGGGGGTTACGGCGTTGATGCACGGGTCTGTGGTCTACAGCGCGCAAAAAAACTCGCCTGAGACGGAAGACCCGGTCTACGCCAGCGCGACCTGACGTCGCCTCACCTTCAATCCGCTAAAGGGCAGCGCAGCCGCTAGTTGCGGCGCGCCGGCGGATCTCGCGTCATGTTCCTGGCAGCAAGCTCGTCGAGATAGTCCTGCCAGTGCGACTCGTAATTGCGCCCAAGGTCGTGCAGGTAGTCCCAGCCGAAAATGCCGGTCGAATGCAGGTCGTCGAAGACCAGCCGCACGGCGTAATTGCCGACCGGCAAAACCTCAAGAATCTCGACGTTCCGCTTGCCGGGAACGGTCTTTCGCTCTTCTTCCGAATGACCTTGCACTTCTGCGCTCGGACTCTTTATCCGCAGGTACTCGGCCGGCAATTCAAAGCGTTCCCCGCTATCGAAAGTAACGGTCAGGGCCTTGCGGTCCTTGCGCAGTCGCAATTCGGTCGGCCAGATTTGTGCATCGGTCATCAGTTTACGAACCGTACAGTGCCTGCAGTGCTGAGGTCGTAGCCGCCAAGTTCGCGTCCACGCGTGGCGAAATCCGGCGAATGAAAAAACTTCAGCAGCGACTGCAACGAAGGCCGAAAATAATCGCGCTGGCGCATCACCACATCGAACGGCTCCCAAACAATCGGGATGAAATCGAGCCCGGCTGCGTTTGCGACACCGCGCGTCGCAATGCCGGTATCAGCGCGGCCGGCGCGAATTGCCTGCGCGATGTCAGGGCCGGTCGGGCAGACCGGCGCAACGGAGGCAAGTTGGTCCAGCGCAATGTCGGCGCGGTGCAACAATGCCAGGAGCAACAGCTGTGCGCCGGCACCTTTCGGCCGCCTGGCGAAGCGCGCACGTTTCTTGCGGATATCCTCGATCGAGCCGAGCTTGAGCGGATTTCCCGCCGCGATCAGGAATCCCTGTTCGCGACGGCAAAACGCAATCATCACGGCATCCTGCAGTTCGTTATGGCTTCGCAGGGCCTCCAGGTTGGCGTCGGCGTCGAGATCGTCCAGCGCGTGCAAATGAATCGCGGCGGCAATCGTCTCGCCGGCGGCAAAACGGGAAAAACCCGCCTCGCTGCCGAGCGCCAGCGTCGCCAGGCCCGAGCCGCTTTCGCGCAGGGCCCACTCGAAGAGTGGATCATGGCTGCCACTGACGATGGGTGCCGGGTCCGGTCGCGCCGTGCCCGCAGGTCGTGAGATGCTGGAGGCGAGCCAGTGATCGAGTTCGGCCTTCGGAAACAACCAGCGGCCGGTGACCTTCGTGCAGGGCACCGTCCCCTCCGCCACCATTTCGTAGATCTTGCGCTCCTTGAGCCGGAGATAGGCGGCAGCCTCGGCCGTGGTAAAAAGCTGCATGACTGAACCTGCACCGATATGCACCCATTTTAGGATGCCAAAAAGCGCAAAAATAACAAGGGCGTGCGCAAAGCAGCCGCGCCTGCAAGCCGTACCGGTTCTGATTAACGAACTCTTTGCCGACTGCCCGCTGACTGGGCACTCAAGTTAGGGGTTTAGCCAATTTTGCCGATTATTTGAGTGCAATTCACGGGAGTAGGTGACTGTGGTTGAACGCCGTAAATCCGGGCGCTCGCGTGTGCTGAAGAGCGCAAAACTAGTTTTGGGTCGATCAGCGATCATCGATTGTGTCGTGCGCAATGTGACCAATAGCGGCGCGCGCATTCAGATCGCAAACACCGTTGACCTGCCGAAAGACTTCGAGATGACCTTCGACGGCGGCTACTCGATCCGGCCGTGCCGACTCGTCTGGCGGACGGTGACTGAGACGGGCGTGGAATTCGTCTAGGCGGCGTAACGCTACTCACGGCCTCGAACAGAACCCACGTACCTTATTTGCGCTTACCGGTATGGCTTCTGCACCGCGAAAATGTCCGCTGATGACCCAAAGCGGACATCAGTCATGTTTCCAGCGTCCGCGCGACATGCTGTGAAGCAATTGCCAAAACTTTGGCTGGAAATAACAAGACAAAGCCGGTCCCGTCGTTTTAAGCAGCAATCAAAATTACAAAGCTGAGCGCCGGGACAACCACCTCCCGCGCGCTCGCTAATCATCATCAACTTCGCGGGTCGAGGGTTGTCGTGCGAAAAAATAAACCAGATCCGGAAATGATCCGCGAGCTTGTTGGACAAGGCCTCAGTAACATAGAAATCGCAAATAGGATGGGGTGGACAGTCGGCACTCTGTGCGTCAGGTGCTCCCACCTGAAAATCAGCCTCAGGCGATCTTGCAAGAAGGTCCGCCTTAAGCGATGGCCGAAAATTCCACTCCCGGATGACCTGTTCGAACAACTACGTCAGCGCGCCAAAATTATGGGTGTCTCGGCGGCTGAGCTTGCGGTGGCTTTGCTCAAAGAGGTCGCTCGGGATGACCTGTACGATGCAGTGCTCGATCGAGACGATGCAGAAGTAAACCACCCAGTCGACCAGCGCGTGGCAGTTAATCATGCGTAATAAGGTGGCGGTGGCAACTCGCCAACCCTATGATCGCCCAACACTGCCTTGGACTTTTTGATGATGCGAACGAGTTCTACTGTTTCTTCCCTGCTGTGATGTCTTTCTCATCGGCGGGATAGGTTGCTCATCGAGGAGATCGGCCTCGATCAGTGCAAGGTCCGTTTCGGTCGGCTCCCATCTGTGGGCAGCGTCGTAGGCTTTCTTGTATTCGCTGGCGCGACGTATCACGTCGAGACTTGGTGTCTTGCGCCGTCTCTCACGATCCGCAACCATTGCCGAACGTGTCATGTTCATCGCCGCACGCATTACTTGCGGCTCGATGTCAAATCGACCATCACTATCAAATGCGCCAAAATGGCCCAGTGCGTGGTAGTGCAGCATATCGCCCGCGAGGCGGTACCACACTTCAACAAAACGAAGTCGCTGCCCTGCATATTGCGGGTACAAGCTTTTGCTGTCCATGCAAACCATCGGCATCCGCCTTGGTCCGCTGTCTGGCCACAAGTAGAACCGTAATGTCTTGCTCAGCTTCATTGCTTTGCTCGCCTGTTGTCCAAGAACAAAATGTTGGGGAGCACGAGAACGACAGTCGCCGCCACAGAGACGGTCCGTGTGACGGCGACGATACGCGCGATCGCGATCACGATATCGGTCACGCTGATGATGAGCGTTCCGCCTCGTCGCCAGTAAATGGGTGTCCCAGCGTTTGTTTATCGAGAACTTTTGCGCGCGCCTTGTCAGATACGGCCAAAAATTTGGCTTTTGGCGCCAACTTTCTCAAGCCAGGTCAATTTTCGGCGGCGATGAACACCGACGCGCGGCCGTCCTGGGCTGGAGGTGACACCGGTCTTGGATGATCGTGCAGGACACGCGACTTTTTTTGCCACTACTGGCGCGTTGAGCCCGATTTGCTTGCGATATATTTAATTGATCGCCGTGCTTTGGCCCGTTCGGTTCGGGGATTTGTCCCGCTCCATCTGTGAAACGCGTGTGTAAAGTTTGCGACTTCAGAATACCCCAAAAGCCAAGCGATTTCTGAAATCGACATGTCGCTTTCGGCCAAATAGCGACGCGCTAAGGCTGACCGTAAGCCATCCAATATTTTACTAAAAGAATGCCCTTCGGACGCAAGCCGCCGAGCCAGCGTCCTTCCACTCATGCCAAGCTCCGCAGCAACTGCATCGAAATGCATTTCGCCGTGCGGTAGCAGCGCCGCAATTGCATTCTCGACCTTGACCTTCAATGGGCTGGTCTTCTTTTTTCCCAGACGAGCAAGCGTCTCTTCGCAGAAACGTACACACAGCCGGTTGAGGTAGGGATCAGCTGTAACGATTGGGTACTCTTCACTTTTCCCAGAAAAAAGAATTTCATCAACATTCGCCCCGGTTTTGACGGCACAACCAAGCAATTTCTCCATCTCCGGAACCCGCTCTCTTCTGTCATGCATAATACGGATTTCTATTGGTTTGAAATTGGGGCCAATCAACTTTCGGCAGATACGCACAAGCGATGCCATCCAAAACTCAATCTGGTGTACGTCGCTGTGCCGCGCGACACCTGAATAGTGCAGGCGCACACGAAGAAGATTTCCCTTGTTTACTTTCAAATCGATGCCGTCGTTGGCAACAGCGCTGTATCGAGCCACTCTCAGCAAAGAGCCAAGCAAAGTTTCGGCGGAGGCAATGACGTAATACAGCAAACCGATTTCACGCAGATCGTAAGAATAAGCTAAATGAAATCCCAAGAGTGGATCGCTGGTTGCGTTTGCGACCAAATCGACGAATTTTATTTGATTTTGTACACCCAGCTGAGTGTCTTTGTTTTTTATTTCGCGAGGCGTGAGGTGTGCCTGTCGTAACAATACCTCGACATCAACGCCTTCTTTCCGACCGCGCTCGTAAGCGAGTCGTGAAAGCAAACCGCCACAGTGGCGCAACGCGGTAATCTTTTTCAGGGCAGACTGTGACATTGGACCACTTTCATAGTGCGCCGGGTTCCGCCGGTCCAGACGCATTGGCAAAAATCATAGTGCTCATGCTGATGTCCGCCTTTTGGGGTTATTAGCGAACATCAGTCGTGTTTCCGGCGTCCGGCAAGGGATTGCCGTGGAACAACTGCCCAAAACTTTGGCTGGAAATCACAAGACCGAGCCGGTCCCGTCGGTTTAAACAGCAATCAAAATTACAAAAACAATTTGTGACTGCTTTGACACTAGCGGAGCCGTTGCCGAGCCACAACGGCGGCTCCGCAGCTTTTTAACCGCGTCCGTGCAGAACAACAGGTGAGTTTGGCGAGTGTCGGAGGAGACAGCGGCATGATCAACGCAGAAGCAATGAATTCAGTCACTGAAAAAAAACAACGGCGGCGTTCTATTCTCACCAGGGACGTAATGGCTGGCATCCCGGTGCTGGTCCAGCAAGGCCTGAATGCCGAAGCCATCGCAGCCCGACTTGGCTGCTCAGCCGGCACACTCAAGGTGCGCTGCTCGCAAGCTGGTATCAGCCTGCGCGTACCCAAGGAAGCCAAGGTGGTGCCGCTGGTATCGCTGGTGCCAGCGTCACCGGCCAAGCCGCCACAATCAAAGCGGTGCTTTGCCTTTGCCTTGCCGACCACACTGCAACTCAGCCGAGTTGCGATGTCCCGGCTGCGCCAGCGGGCGGAAGCCATCGGCGTGAACGAAGCCCAGCTTGCCAGCGATCTGCTGGAAGTGATCGCGCAAGACGACCTCTACGATGCCGTGCTCGACAGGGCAAAAGGTGCTGCGTGAACCCAAACTAGGAGATTTGATTGGCGCTCCCTAGGGAACGTCACAGCTTTCTACGTCAACCACTTACACCGACTGACGGTCCTTATTGGCTCGATCCGATGCCTAAGGGTTCACGCGCACTGACTGACGCCGACCACCTCACCTCCCCGACAACGGCGGGAAGCACCGCGACAGACCGCACACTCGCACAGCCTGTGTTTGTCATAGCCGCAGGCGCTGCGTTGCGGAAAAAATTGGAGAAGGCGGCGAGCGAATAAGCCGCCGCAATGTCCGCTACCGAACTGAAAAGAGACATTAGATGAATTAAAATTGGTGGTACGAAATGGGAGCTTGGGTCCCCGGCACGATCGAGATATGGACCTCACGGCGTGCCGGAGACAGACGAACCACTTGGTTGCCTCAGGGAAGTGCCACAAGAGTTCATCCGAAGTTATCTTTGCCACGCTTGGTCAGACATCTGAAGTTGGACCAAGGGCTATTACTAGCGGAATTTCTTCTTGGCCCGTAACGTCCTTGCATTGCGGGCCTTTTCAGGAATGAAGCCAAGTGGACTTCATCGAAAGATATTTAGATTTTTCGCCTGGTCATGGCGATGGACGGCTTGAAGCCATGTTGCTGCTAGTGCTGGTTACGATAATTACCGGGATAGCGATGGCCTTCTTCCAAAAACATTACGACCGCAACTAGATAAAACGGTGGTGCGCTTGGACTGGTGTCCTGGCCGAAGGCCGTGGCGTTGCGCGAAGAATTGAAAGGCACGCTAGGGGACGAAGGTCCACGCGCAAATCAAAAGCACAAATGTCGCCGCGAAAAAAAGCGGTAGTTGACGCGCTTCGAAATCAGAACGGTAGTCGTGGTCATTTCGTACTGTCATGGGCAGTCCTCCCACCCGGCATGTGTCCACTCTACCCGTTTATTAAGACACCGCCGTATTGTCCTTAGGGACAATGTCACACAATCGTCTCACAGCCTGATTGACAGCCTTGGGTAATGCTTGGGGGTTTTTTGTTGTTGCCCGCCCTAAATGTACCCCCCGCTTTTAGCGGCTTTTTTAGCGATAATCTGAAGTATGATCTCGGCGTAACGGAGGTCGGAATGACTATTCGTTTCCACCGGGTCGCTTTGGTCGTCATCTGCACGGTCCTGTCTCTTGCGCCGAATGGGACAGCGTTTGCTCAATTCAAACCAGGGATGAATTTAGCGACCCAAAAACCGGTTGATCCGTCAAAAGAGGCAAAGCGAAAAGAAACAGACGAGAAATACCGAGAAACATTAAAGGCAATTCCCGACCAGCCACGGAAAAAGGCTGATCCGTGGGGTAATGTCCGAAGCCCTACCCCAAAATGACTGTTGCGTTGCGCGGAGGCAGCGGTCGCTTGATCGATCAAAAAATATCGAACTGGATTTCGGAGAGAACCGCAGCGAAGCACGCCTGACGTGAGGTCCGCATCGTCAGCGCGGCGGAAAAGGAAACGCCTCAGGATGATGGCGCGTGCGCCCAAGTCGCGGGCCGGGTGTCACTTCGCTGCGGCCATCGGGCTACGCGAACAGCTTGAAGGCTACGTCCCGGCCATTCCTGACTTCGCCAACGACCAACACACCATCGGCCGCAAGATGGGGCGCGGCCTCGACCACTTCCGCGAGGAAGGTGCGCAGTTGATACCGCCGCCGACAGGCGACGATCCGTTTGTCGAGGAAGCCTATCGGTTGTGGGCGCTCAAACAGCGCAGCAAGTAAGGCGGATCGTCAGCGCCGCGCGGCATCGTTTGGAATATATGCCCAAGACTTTGGCTTGAAATCACAAGACCGGGCCGGTCCTGTCGTTTTAAACAGCAATCACAATAATTTGGTGGCTGCATGAGTGGACAAAACATCGGAACATTCGTGAAGGCTGGAGCTGTTGGCGTCATCCTCGCCAGCATCGTTGGGCTTGGCATCATCACCCTCACGCGGGCGACAATGCTTTTCTTAGGCGCAACCGCACAGTTTTAGCGGCGGGATGAGCAATCACTGATCCGCGCGACCGCGCTCTACATGTACCAAAAACAGCCGCAGGCAGATGAAAACAAGCGACATAGCGACCGAACTGGACAGGGCTTTCGCAGCCGTCAGGGGTAACGCGCTGATGCGCGGCGTAGTGATTGGCAACATGGTTGACCCCTTGTACGCCATTCACAAAGCACTGAAGGCCAAACATGCCTCTGGTGAACTGACCGACGAGCAATACACAGAGAAGGCCCGCGAGCTTCTGGCGATGCTCGGCAGGCTCGGCGTCATCATGACGGCGGTTGTCAATGACCCTCCGCGATAGGAGCAGGCGACATGACAACCGAACTAGACAGGATTGCAGCCGACGCGCCTGAAAGCATTCAGGAATTTTACGGGGATGGCGCTCCCTAGGGGACTCGAACCCCTGTTTTCGCCGTGAGAGGGCGACGTCCTGGGCCGCTAGACGAAGGGAGCCTCAGACCCACGAAATAGCCTTGATCTGCCTGCGCTGCAAGCGCGCTGCCAAGGTTCTTGCGGGGATCATCGCGTCATTCCACCCTGTGCCATCCGCAGGGAGCATGACGCATGATCGATAAGATCGCCGGCTTGGTGAATAACGACGCCACGCTCGTCCATCGTGGCCGCTTCGTCGACACCACCTTCATGATTGCCATAGATGACGCCCACACATTGCTGCGTGTGCAGGAAGGCCGCGTGACTAACGTGGTGCGAGGTCCGTTCATCACGCCCAACTACAGTTTTTGCCTGCGGGCCTCGCGGAGTGTCTGGCAAAAATTCTGGCAGCCGCTGCCGCCGCTCGGCTACACCGATATTTTCGCGCTGGTGAAGCAGAAACTCATGCAGGTCGAAGGCGACCTGCATCCATTCATGGCCAACCTGCTCTATTTCAAGGACGTCATCGCCGCCCCGCGACGGGAGGGCAAACGATGAGCCCACAATACGAAGCAATTGCCGGCCGCTATCTGCGCTGCGATCTGCTGGGAGAACCGCATCGCCTGTATGTTGAGGAAGCCGGGCACGGCATTCCTCTGCTTTGCATGCACACGGCGGGTGCCGACACCCGCCAGTATCGCGGCTTGCTGAACGACAGCCGCATCACAAAAAACTTCCGTGTGATCACCTTCGACATGCCCTGGCATGGCAAGACCTCGCCGCCGGCCGGCTGGCAGGACCGCGAATATCAACTGACTGCGCCTGACTATGTGCGTCTGATCCTTGACGTCATTAACGCACTCGAGCTTGAGAGACCCATTGTCATGGGCTGCTCGATTGGCGGCCGCATTGTGCTGCATCTCGCGCATCAGCATCCGGACCGGTTTCGCGCATTGATAGGATTGGAGTCGGCGCCCTACGCAGAGGCTTACTATGATCTCTCCTGGCTCAACCGGCCCGACGTGCACGGCGGAATGGTCTGCGCCGGCGTGATCTCCGGCCTGATCGCGCCAACGGTGGCCGCAACCGAACGCTGGGAAACACTATGGCACTACATGCAGAGCGGCCCAGGCGTGTTCAAGGGCGACCTCTATTTCTACACAACTCCCGATGGCGACATCCGCGACAAGCTCGATCAGATCGACGTCAAACTCTGCCCGCTGTTCCTGCTGACAGGCGAATATGACTATTCCTGCACAGCCGAGGCAACGCTCGACATCGCCAAACGCACGGGCGCGCCCGCCACAATCATGAAAGGACTGGGCCATTTCCCGATGAGCGAGGACACTGAAAAATTTGTCTCGTACCTGCTTCCCGTCTTGGAGAAAATCCGTGCGCTGTGAGCTGCAATTCACTGTGCCAGCCGAACGCGTCCAAGTGGCTTGAGAGTGTTCAAATCGAAACTGAGCAGCTCGATTGCGCCGTTGACCTCGACGGTAAGGACCAGACGGCCCTCCCCGATCGCGCTCGATAGCACCTTGGTCCCAGCGGGCAATGTGGCAGAAACGGATTGCACAGCCTGCACCCTTTCCTCGCCCTTGAAAACACGGTAGCCGATGACCGCGATGACGGCGGCAACGGCGATGAAGGTGGTCATGGTTGCAATCATCATGAGCCGGCGCACGTTGGCGACAACGCGCGCAGCCTCCGGATCGAGAGGCTTTTCAGTTTCGCCGGACAATGCTTGAGCCATGAGAGATAATGCTTCCGAAACTGTCACGATCAGCACCGACGAAGCGGGCTTGAGGCTCGATCGCGTGCTGGCCGCGCATCTTGCACACCTGTCGCGCTCGCGGCTGAAGGCGCTGATCCTCGCCGGACAGGTCACGATCGCCGGACGCACGATCCGCGATCCGGCGGTCACCGTCAAATCGGGAGATTTGGTGAAGGTTGCGCTGCCGCCGCCGGAGCCCGCGGCGCCGCAGGGCGAAGACATCCCCCTCAATATCGTTTACGAGGACGACGCGATCATCGTGATCGACAAACCGAAAGATCTGGTCGTCCACCCGGCCGCCGGCCACGCGAGCGGTACGCTGGTCAATGCGTTGATTGCTCATTGCGGCGATAGCCTGTCGGGCATCGGCGGGGTCAAGCGGCCCGGAATTGTTCACCGCCTGGACAAGGACACGACCGGCCTCATGGTTGTGGCGAAGACCGACAAGGCGCACCGCGCACTGGCGGAGCAATTCGCCGAAAAAGGCGAAGGCCCGCTCCGGCGCGGCTATCTCGCAATCGTCTGGGGCGCACCCGGAAAGCCAAAAGGCACAATCGACGCTCCGCTAGGCCGCCACCCTCAGTCGCGCGACAAGCAGGCGGTCCGCGGCAACGGGCGTGCGGCCGTCACCCATTGGCAGGTACTCGAACGTTTCACCCCGCCCGGCGCCAAGACCCCGGTCGCCAGCCTGCTCGCCTGCACCCTGGAGACCGGACGCACCCACCAGATCCGCGTGCATCTGGCGCATCTGGGGCATCCGATTCTGGGGGACGCCACCTACGGCACCGGATTCAGGACCAAGGCGAGCCTTCTTGGCCCAAAGGCCCGTGACGCCCTGTCAGCCCTTGGCAGACAGGCTTTGCATGCCTATCTATTGACCATTGAGTACCCCGAAACTGGCAAAATCCTGGAGTTCCAATCGGAACTGCCGGGTGATTTGCGTTGTTTACGAGATGCCCTGCGCGCGGAAAGCCCGTGAAGCAGGGTCACGAGCCGCGCAAATAGACCAGCCGCATCAAAGGCTTGGCAGTTCACGGCGACGCACTCTGGCGTCACAGTGACGTGACGGGCGCAAGCCTATCTTTCGCCAGGTCGAGCCGTTATGCTGCAGTTGCGATCGAGGGATTTCGCGGTCGCAACATCAAATGTGCGCCGTCGGCTCGGGGAGCGGCGGCGACAACCCGCCTGCCGATAAAACGGGGGCATGTAAGGAGGGCGCTATCATGGCCCGCACCGCCGCATTGCCGGCACTCAAGGCCGAATCCGGCCTTTCACACTATCTCGATGAAATCCGTCGGTTCCCTATGCTGGAACCGCAGGAAGAATACATCCTGGCGCGCAGCTGGCGTGAGCACGGCGATCGCGAAGCCGCGCACAAGCTCGTCACCAGCCATCTTCGCCTCGTCGCCAAGCTCGCCATGGGCTATCGCGGCTATGGTCTGCCGATTTCCGAGGTGATCTCGGAAGGCAATGTCGGCCTGATGCAGGCGGTCAAGCGCTTCGAGCCTGAGAAGGGGTTCCGCCTCGCCACCTATGCGATGTGGTGGATCAAGGCGGCGATCCAGGAATACATCCTGCGCTCGTGGTCGCTGGTCAAAATGGGCACGACCGCAAACCAGAAGAAGCTCTTCTTCAACCTGCGCAAAGCGAAGAGCAAGATTTCCGCGCTCGAGGAAGGCGATATGCGGCCTGACCAGGTCCAGCTCATCGCAAAGCGGCTCGGGGTCACCGAGCAGGACGTCGTCGACATGAACCGACGCCTTGGCGGTGATGCATCGCTTAATGCGCCGATCCGCGACGACGGCGAGAGCGGCGAATGGCAGGACTGGCTGGTCGACGATGCGCCAAGTCAGGAGCGCACCCTTGCCGAAAGCGAGGAGAGCGATAATCGCCACAAGGCTCTTGTGTCAGCGCTCGATGTGCTCAATGAGCGCGAGCGGCGCATTTTCGAGGCGCGGCGGCTTGCCGATGATCCGATCACGCTCGAGGAACTCGCCGCCGAGTTCAATGTCTCACGCGAACGCGTGCGCCAGATCGAGGTCCGCGCTTTTGAGAAAGTGCAGAAAGCGGTGAAGAGCCGAATGGCCGCAATGGAGAAGCCGGCTGAAGCGCCGGCAGTCACGGCGCACTAAGCGTCTTCACCGAATGCAAAAATGGCCGGGCCCTGCCCGGCCATTCTGTTTTAGCTGCCATGGACAAACGATCTATTGCCCCCACGCGCGGAAGGCTTCCTCGAAGGCGCGCGTGCCCGGCGTTCCCTTCTCCATTGCGAGGATCGCACGCTTGCCGCTGGTGTAGACCAGCGGGATGTCGAACCAGTCCCGCTCCTTCAGCAGCTGTATATTGCGCTGCACGTCGACATCGACCGCCGAGAGACCGATCAGGAAATATCCGTTGGTGACTTTGACCGCGAGACCGGCGAGCGGGACGCCGCGCGCCTGTTCGTTCTGCTTCATCAGGACGCCGGGTACGTTGTTGATGCCACCCTCCGGAAAATCAGCCGGCAGCGTGAACATGATCTCGATCGTATGACTCGCGGGCAGCGCCTTGTCGGTGTTGCGCCGGAGCGACCATGTCATGCGCAGCTTGCGCTCCGGTATCTCGATGTCGGCGCGAATAGCCAGCTCCGGGGCAAGACCCGGCCCCGGTGATATGGTCTCGGTGCGCCAAAGGGCCGAGCCGACATAGCGCTTGCCCTGCGGATCGCTGGGATCCTCGTCATACAGCACCACTTTCTGCGCCACCGCCGCGGTGGGTGCGTTCGCCGTATTGGGCGACGTCGCGCCCGACTGGCCGATACGATCGGCAATTTTCGGGCGAACCGCCGGCTGGCTTGCATCTTTCGGTTTCTGCGCAGGCTCTGAACGGAATTGCGCCACCATCGTCCCGATGGTGTGGCGCTGCCAGTAGATGGCGCCGGCAATGCCCGCCACCACCAGCAAAATCATGGCGACCTTGATTAACCCGACATAAGACCGTGCGGGACGCGTGTAGATATCGTCATCATCGTAAGCGGGACGCGATGGCGGCGCTGCGCGAGGCGTGGCCGGCGGCGCCTCATCGGTAAGGGTAGGCTCGGTAACAGGCGCCGGCTCGGCCGAAATGTGCGGCTCGATGCGCGGGGGCTCAACGGGCATCGCCTCATATGTTGCGTGGGCGGCACGTTTGGCCTCCGCCGACGCACTGCCGAGGCCCTCCGCCTCGGCGACGGTCTCGCGGAAATCGCGCAAGCCACGATCGCGCAGCGAAGGCTCTTCAGGCTCAGGGGTGTCTGCGCGCACGCGCTTCGCCGTTTCGGCTTCAACCTTGCGGATCGCTTCTTCAAGCGCCAGCCGCTCGCGGGTGATGTCGGATTCCTCAAGCGCCGGCTGGACACCGCGCAGCTGGTTGACGAGCGCCACGCGCGCGCGGTCATACAGGGCGCGCCGGTTCTCGCCTGTATTTTTGTCCAGGCCGCTGACGGCCCGGGCAATTAGAGGATAATAGTCAGCCATTGCGCCTTATTCGCCGGTGCATGATGGCATCCGAATCGCAATCTCTCCCTAGGACGATCATGCTTGGCCTCGGTTCGTGTCTTTTTTCGGCAATCATAGCTCAAACGGATTCTTCATCAGGATAGTGTCCTCGCGCTCAGGGCTCGTCGATAGCAGCGCGACCGGGCAACCGACCAATTCCTCGATGCGCCGCACATATTTTATGGCCTGCGCCGGCAGCTGCGCCCAGGAACGCGCCCGGGCCGTCGGTTCCTTCCAGCCATCGATCGTTTCATACACCGGCTCTGCCCGCGCCTGCGCCTGTTCGCCGGCCGGAAGATAGTCGATTTCACGGCCATCCAGCCGGTAGCGCACGCAAACCTTGATTTGGTCGAAGCCATCAAGGATGTCGAGCTTGGTGAGCGCGAGGCCGTCAATTCCGCAGGTCAGCACAGCCTGCCGCACGAGCACGGCGTCGAACCAGCCGCAGCGGCGGGCGCGCCCGGTCACGGTGCCGAACTCGCGGCCCCGCTCGCCGAGCGTTTTGCCGACCGCGTTGTCCATCTGGTCGGTGGGAAACGGACCAAGGCCGACGCGCGTCGTGTAGGCCTTGCATATGCCAAGCACATAGTCGATCGCATTCGGCCCAAGCCCAGAGCCGGTCGCCGCCTGTGCCGCGACCGTGTTCGACGATGTCACATAGGGATATGTGCCGTGATCGATATCGAGCAGGGCGCCCTGCGCACCCTCGAACAGGATACGCTTGCCTTCGCGCCGCTTGCCATCGAGCAGCGACCAGACCGAGTCCATAAACGGCAAAACCTTCGGCGCGATTCCGGCGAGATGGCCATACACCGTTTCCGTCGCAATCTCGGGGAGATCATGCCCGCGTCGCAGCGCATTGTGGTGGGCGAGCAGCCGGTCGATCTTGCCGCGCAACGCCGGAAGATCGGCGAGATCCATGAAGCGGATTGCACGACGGCCTACTTTGTCCTCATAGGCAGGACCGATCCCCCGTTTGGTCGTCCCGATGCGGGTCGCAGCATCGTCCGCCTCGCGCAGGGCCTCGAGCTCCCGATGCAGCGGCAGGATCAGGATCGCGTTCTCGGCAATGCGCAAACTTTCGGGCGTCACCACGATGCCTTGCTTCTTGAGTTGGGCAATCTCGTCGATCAGGGCCTGAGGATCGATCACCACCCCGTTGCCGATGACCGAAAGCTTGCCCTCTCGAACGACCCCGGACGGCAGCAACGAGAGTTTGTAAGTCGAGCCGTCGATGACCAAAGTGTGGCCGGCATTATGGCCACCCTGGAAACGGACAACGATATCGGCCTGTTCCGACAGCCAGTCGACGATCTTGCCTTTGCCTTCGTCGCCCCACTGGGATCCGACAACCACGACATTCGCCATCAGGACCCTTCCCTGCGTCAGCGCCCGGACACTTGAAGCCGGGTGCCACCGGCCAGGTCCACCTTCGGATAAAGGAAGCCTCTGTGGGAGGCAAGCCAAAGTCCGCGGCTGGCACGGCACCCGCCGGACGCAACAACGGCTTGATCTTACGCCCGATTTTCAGAAATGCAGCAGCTTGGCCTGCTGCACCTGCGGCAGCGCGCGCACCTTGGCAAGCACTGCCTCCGGAAGGTCGCCGTCGATCTCGATCAGTGCCACCGCGTTGCCGCCCGGCGCGTCGCGCCCGACATGGAACGTGGCGATGTTGATGCCGGCCTCGCCGAGGGTCGAGGAAAACTTCCCGATGAATCCAGGTTTGTCGAGATTGGTGATGTAGATCATCGAAGGCCCGAACTCGGCATCCATCCGGATTCCCTTGATGTTGACGATGCGCGGGCGCCCGTCGGCAAAGACGGTGCCCGAGACGTGCCGCGTCTGCCGCTCGGTCGTCACGGTAACGGTGATAAGGCTCTCATAGTCCTCCGGCATTTCGCGCGTCACTTCTTCGACCACGATGCCGCGTTCCTTGGCCACCACTGGCGCGGATACGACATTGACGTCGCCGAGCATCGGCCGCAGCAGGCCGGCAAGCGCGGCTGACGTGAGCGCCTTGGTGTTCATCTGTGCGACCGCGCCTTCATACGCGAGTTGTACCTTGCTGATGCCGGTTTCGGTGAGCTGCCCGGCGAAGGAGCCAAGTTTCTCGGCCAATGCAATAAACGGCTTGAGCTTGGGTGCTTCTTCGGCACTGATCGACGGGAAGTTGATGGCGTTGGTGATGGCGCCACGCAGCAGGTAGTCGGACATCTGCTCGGCGATCTGCAGCGCGACATTCTCCTGCGCTTCACTCGTCGCCGCGCCAAGATGCGGCGTGCATACGACGTTAGGCAGGTGGAAGAGCGGGTTTTCGGTCGCGGGCTCGGTGACAAAAACGTCGAACGCCGCACCGGCCACTTGCCCGTTCTTGAGCGCCTCGTAGAGCGCGCCTTCGTCCACGAGCCCGCCGCGCGCGCAATTGATGATACGCACGCCTTTCTTCATGTTTTTGAGCGCGCCGGCATTGATGATGTTGCGCGTCTTGTCGGTCAGCGGCGTGTGCAGTGTGATGAAGTCCGCGCGCCTGAACAGCTCATCGAGCTCGACCTTCTCGACGCCTAAATCATCGGCGCGTTCCTGAGGCAGGAATGGATCAAAGGCGACAACCTTCATCCGCAGGCCGATCGCGCGGTCAGCGACAATCGAGCCGATATTGCCGCAGCCGACCACGCCCAGCGTCTTGCCGAAAATCTCGACGCCCATGAATTTGTTCTTTTCCCATTTTCCGGCACGCGTGGACGCATCCGCCTCCGGGATCTGCCGCGCCAGCGCCAGCATGAGCGATATGGCATGTTCGGCGGTGGTGATGGAATTGCCGAACGGGGTGTTCATGACGATGATGCCGCGCGCGGTTGCCGCCGGAATGTCGACATTATCGACACCGATGCCGGCACGCCCGATCACCTTCAGGTCCTTCGCCCATTCCAGAACTTTTCCCGTCACCTTGGTGGCGGAACGAATGGCCAGACCGTCGTAATTGCCGATAACGGCGGCGAGCTTTTCCTTGTCCTTGCCGAGCGCCGGCTGAAAATCCACTTCGATGCCGCGATCCTTGAAAATCTGCACGGCAGCGGGCGACAGTGCGTCCGAAATGAGAACCTTTGGCATGACCGGCCTCACGCAGCTTTGGGCAGCGCGGACTTGGCCTCGGCAAAGGCCCACTCGAGCCAAGGCGTGAGCGCCTCGAGGTCGCGGCGTTCGACCGTCGCCCCGCACCAAATGCGCAATCCCGGTGGAGCGTCGCGGTAATAAGCGATGTCGTAGGCGACGCCTTCTTTTTCGAGGAGGCCGGCCAGCGTCTTTGCAAAGGCGGCCTGATCATCGGCCGACAGGCGCGTGACTGCCGCATCAACGACTTTAAGGCAAACCGACGTGTTCGAGCGGAAGGCTGCATCTTTCGCAAGGTGCTCGATCCAGGACGTCGTCGCGACCCAATCGGACAGGACCTTTGCGTTGGCGTCGGATCGAGCGATGGTCGCCGACAGGCCTCCGACCGATTTCGCCCACTGCAGGGTGTCCAGGTAGTCCTCGACGCACAGCATTGAGGGCGTGTTGATGGTTTCGCCTGCAAAGATCCCTTCGTTGAGCTTGCCGCTTTTGGTGAGCCGGAAGATTTTCGGCAAAGGCCAAGCCGGCTTGTATGTCTCCAGTCGCTCGACCGCACGCGGTGACAGGATGAGCATGCCGTGCGCACCCTCCCCGCCGAGGGCCTTTTGCCAGGAGAAAGTTGCGACATCGAGTTTCGGCCAGTCGAGACGCTGCGCGAATGCAGCAGACGTCGCGTCACAAATCGTGAGGCCTTTGCGGTCACCGGCAATCCAGTCACCGTTCGGCACGCGCACGCCGGAGGTCGTGCCGTTCCAGGTGAAGACGACGTCGGTTGCGAAATCGATTTTGCCAAGATCGGGCAGTTCGCCGTAAGGCGCCCTGACGACAGTGGCGTCCTTTAGCTTGAGCTGCTTCTCGACGTCGGTAATCCAGCCTTCGCCGAACGATTCCCAGGCAAGCATCGTCACCGGCCGTGCGCCCAAGAGCGACCACAATGCCAGCTCGACGGCGCCGGTGTCGGACGCAGGCACGATGCCGATGCGGTAGTCCGCCGGCACTTCGAGCACCTCACGTGTGAGATCGATGGCGCGTTTGAGCTTTGCCTTGCCGATCTTGGACCGGTGCGAACGCCCTAGAACCGCGTCGGTGAGATTTTGGAGGCTCCAGCCGGGGCGCTTGGCGCATGGGCCGGACGAGAAGTGCGGGGTTGCCGGCCGCACGCCGGGCTTGGTCGCCGTCATTAGTCTATCCTTCCAGATAGGCGCCCCTCGTTGGGGAGGGGTGTCCCACTGGCGGAGATAGGCGACTTGCCTGCCGCGGTCAACTGCGGAAGTCGTTTTTGGCCGAATTCGAGCCGAACCTGCGGGGTTGCCCCTAGAAGCGCGCGCCGGCGCCGAGATATCCGGTATTGATGTTGGGGCGTTTTGCTGTTCAACCGGCCGAACGCGACGTATTCCCATTCGGCGCGCACGAATACGTCCGGCGTAACAGCCCAGTCGATGCCAAGGCCGGCAGCGACGCCGCCGGATCGAAGGCGTTGTCTTTGCCGGTGCTGGCCGTTAGCGAGAACGTACGGCGCGCCTGGCGCAGGTGGAACCGGTGCGCCACCGCATGCACGTAACGGTCGTTCCATAATTGAAGCGACCGACCGCGATGCCGACCACGGCATAAGGCAGGAATTGTCCCATGGCATAGCCGGCGCGACGCGCGCAACGTCGCATAGTCGACCAGCTTGAGCTGCCGGCATCGATGCTGACGCGTTGTGAAATTGTCCGACGTCACGAACTGCCGCGAGATCAAATCGGTGCAGCGGTGCAAGTTGCGTATTTGTAGCCGAGATCAACACCTAAAACGAGTTGATCCCATTGCATGTTGTAACCAATGATACCCGCCGAACACAGGACCGTTCGTCGTATTCGGCGGCAGCGTTGTCCAGGTCGACGGCGAGAATTCGGCTTCCTGTATCGTATTGCGCAGGATAAAGGCGACGAGCGGGCTGGTGCTGTTGCTAAAATCATTTCTCATAGTTCGCCAACCGGCTTGGACGCCGAATTGCCAGCCATCCCACCGGGCATATGCTGGGGCGCCAGCGAGCCGCGCAATGGCCAATCCGCTGCTCCTGCGCGCTCGCTCGGCCATACCGCGACCGCCGCGCACATTGCGAGACCGATACTGAAGGATCGTGTGGCGGTAAAGGAAGCAACGACCGCCGAGTGCCCAAACGCGAGTACGCGCGATACTCATAACCGTCCCTCACAACTGACGCAGCCGCACCGGCTACCGTTCAAGGAGACGATGGCATCAAATCCTTAATTGCCGCTTAACCTTAATTCTTAACCACGACCGTTAACACACGGCTTCGCGACCGCGCGCAGAGCGCGGCGAAAAGGGCAAAATCGCAATTAGGAAATTGTTTACGTCGGACGTTCGTCAACGATTGCGGCGGTCCGCCGGCAATCAGGCCGCCGCCTAAGTCAGCGCTTCGACAACGTCGTCGACCACTGATTCGACCAATGTCCTGTCGTCGCCCTCACCCATCACGCGGATGACAGGCTCGGTGCCTGATGGCCGCACGATCAGGCGACCGCCTCCGCCAAGCTTGCGTTCCGCGCTCGCAATCGCCGAGCGCACCTTCGCATTTTCGAGCGGCTTGCCTTTCTGATACCGCACGTTCTTCAGCACTTGCGGCAACGGCTCGAAGCGATGACACACCTCCGACACCGGCTTGTCGCCCCGCTTGATCACGGAGAGCACCTGTAGGGCGGCGATAAATCCATCACCCGTCGTCGTGTAGTCGGAGAGAATAATGTGTCCGGATGGCTCGCCACCAATGTTGAAGCCGTTCGCCCGCATGTGTTCAAGCACGTAACGGTCGCCGACTGGAGTGCGTACCATCTCGATACCAAGACCGCCGAGATACCGCTCCAGGCCGAGATTGGACATCACGGTCGCGACGACGCCCGGACGCTGCAGCCGGTTGTCTTGCTTCCAGCTTTCCGCGATGACCGCGAGCAGCTGGTCGCCGTCAACCACATGTCCGCGCTCATCGACGATCATGACGCGGTCCGCGTCGCCATCGAGCGCAATGCCGATATCGGCGCGCATCTCGCGGACCTTTGCGCAAAGCGCGCGCAGGTCGGTCGACCCGCAGTCCTTATTGATGTTGAAGCCGTCCGGATCGACGCCGATCGGGATGACGTCCGCACCCATTTCCCACAGTGCCCCAGGGGCAACGCGATAGGCGGCCCCATTGGCACAGTCGATGACCACACGCAGGCCTTCGAAAGACACGGCCTTGGGCAAGGTCAGCTTGGCGAACTCGATGTAGCGATCCTGGACGCCGTCGATGCGACGGGCACGGCCGAGGTCAGCGCTCTTGGCGAGCTGCTTGCCGAGATCGGACTCGATCAGTTGCTCGATCTTCTCTTCTGTCTCGTCGCTGAGCTTGTAGCCGTCCGGCCCGAACAGCTTGATCCCGTTGTCGTCATAAGGGTTGTGCGAGGCTGAAATCATGACGCCGAGATCGGCCCGCATCGAGCGTGCCAGCATGCCGACCGCCGGCGTCGGGATAGGACCGGTCAGCAGCACGTCCATGCCGACCGAGGTGAACCCGGCTACCAGTGCGGTCTCGATCATGTAGCCGGACAGCCGGGTGTCCTTGCCGATCAAAACGCGGTGCCGGTGATCGCCGTTCTTGAAAATAAGACCGGCGGCCTGCCCGACCTTCAGTGCGAGTTCAGGCGTAATCACGCGATTGGCCCGCCCGCGAATTCCGTCGGTGCCAAAATAGCGGCGACTCATACAACTTACCCCAGACGCCCAAGCTTTGGTTTGATTGCCCCTGACGAGCCGGATCGACGCGCGGCCAAGTTTCTCCAGCGGCCGCATATTAATGTCAACGCTGTGAATTTGCTTCAAAAATTGTGAGAGATCATTACCGCGCGCGGTTAACCGTTTTTGCCGCGACGACCCTTGAAAACCAGCTATTTTGCGGCGGGGCACCGCTGTGCTACCTCATTATTACCGCTGGCAAACCCCCAAAGAACCACTCGCATGAAGAATATCGCCTGCATTGAGGATCTCCGTGCGCTTGCACGGCGTAAGGTTCCAAAAGCTTTTTTCGAATACGCCGACAGCGGCTCGTACAATGAGGAGACGCTGCGCGCAAACCGCGCCGATCTCGAAACCATCAAGCTGCGCCAGCGCGTGCTGGTGGACGTCTCAGAATCGAAGCCTTGCCACCACGATCGTCGGGCAAAAGGTGAGTGCGCCATTCGCGCTGGCCCCGATCGGGTTGTGCGGCATGCAACATGGCGACGGTGAGATCCTCTCGGCGCAGGCCGCTGAAGAGGCCGAAATTCCATTCATTCTCTCCACCATGTCGATCAATTCGATCGAACAGGTGGCGGAGGCGACCACAAAGCCGTTCTGGTTTCAGCTTTATGTTATTCGCGACCGCGATTTCTCCAAGGATATTCTGTCGCGTGCCGCCAAGGCCGGATGCAACGCGTTGGTGCTCACGGTTGACCTGCAGGTCCTCGGCCAGCGTCACCGCGACATCCGCAATGGCATGACAGTCCCGCCGGAGATCAGGGTCAAGAACGTCATCGACATCGCAACCAAGCCGAGTTGGATCTTCAGCATTCTGAGGGGCAAGAGCAAAACTTTCGGTAATCTGGCCGGGCACGTGAAAGGGATGGACGACGTCAATTCGTTCGCTCAGTGGACCAACAGCCAGTTCGATCCTGCACTGAACTGGAAGGACGTCGAATGGATCAAGAAAATCTGGCCTGGCAAGCTTATCATCAAGGGCATCCTCGACGTCGAGGATGCCAAGACCGCGGTCAAGCTCGGTGCCGATGCCATCGTCGTCTCGAACCACGGCGGCCGTCAGCTCGACGGTGCGCCATCGTCGATCTCGGCGCTGCCGGCGATTGCGCAAGCGGTCGGATCGGACACCGAAGTGTTGTTCGACGGCGGTATCCGCACCGGCTCCGATCATGCTGCGCGCGCTTGCGCTCGGCGCGCGCGCTTGCCTGATCGGCCGTGCCTACATTTACGGCCTTGGAGCCGGCGGCAAGGCCGGGGTCGCAAAGGCGATCGACATCCTGAAGAAGGAGCTCAGCGTCGCCATGGCGCTGACCGGCACGACCAGCGTCAAGGAAATCGGGCCGCAGGTCATCGTCGGCGGTGAACGGAAAAAGCCGACGCGCAAACGCTGATCGCGCTGCTACTCCTCTTTTAGTCCATAGGCCAGGCTATTGCCGGTCGCGCCGTAATATTTGAACGGCAGGAACTTGCCGGTCATGCCGATCTTGACGCGGTCACCTTTCGGATCAGGCTGGCGGTCGATCGTCATATCGAAGTCGATGGCTGACATGATGCCGTCGCCGAATTCCTCCTCGATCAGCGCCTTCCAGGCCGGGCCGTTGACCATCACCAGTTCGTAAAAACGGTAGATCAGGGGATCGGTCGGCGGCATGGGCGTGCCGGTACCGCGCATCGGCACCTCATTGAGCAAAGCCTGCTCGCTCTTCGAGAGACCGAACAGCTTGGCGGCGGCGGCCGCCATCGGCTTGGTCATCTTCTGCTGGCCGAGCACACCGCCGGTGATCATGACCGGCGACATGCCGCCGATCTGCTCGCAGATATATTTCCAGGTCCAGCCCTTCTCGCGTTTGATATCGAGAAGTTTTTCGGTGAGATCGGCGCGGTTCATGACTATTTCCTCCTTACGAAAGCCTCAGCGTGCTACTGCTGCCTGTTGGCCGCGAACGGCGTGGCGTTGACGTCTGCCCGGCTTGGCGATCGTCGGTTCCGGCAGGCCGGGCCGTACGATCGCAACTTGACGCGGATCGTAATCGCCCTGCGCATCCTCAATGAACGTGCGGCTGCGGCTCACCAGAAAATCGATAATGTGGTTGCGCGTCGCGTAATAGAGCGGATGCTTGTGGAAATCACTGCGCGCGCGCTCGCGCGGAAGCGGATTTTCCACGATCTCGGCCAGCACCGCGCCCGGGCCATTGGTCATCAGCACGACCTTGTCGGCGAGATAGATCGCCTCGTCCACGTCGTGCGTGATCATGAACACCGTCTGCCCCGTTTCCTGACAAATGCGGCGGACTTCATCCTGCAAGGTGCCACGCGTGAGCGCGTCGAGTGCCGAAAATGGCTCATCCATCAGCATGATCTTCGGCTCGATCGACAGCGCACGGGCAATGCCGACCCGCTGTTTCATGCCGCCGGATAGCTCGGCCGGCCGCTTGTGCTCGGCGCCCGTAAGACCAACCAGATCAATAAATTTTTGTGCGTGTGCGGTTACCTGCGTTGCTGGCCAATCACGCCATTTCGACGATACGGCATAGGCGACGTTGCCCAGCACCGTGCGCCACGGCAGCAGCGCGTGGCTCTGGAAGATCACTGCGCGGTCGAGGCTCGGGCCTTCGATCGCCTGGCCATCCACGATCACCGCGCCGCTCGAGGGCACGTCAAGCCCGGCCAAGATATTGAGCACCGTGGTCTTGCCGCAGCCGGAATGGCCGATCACACATACAAATTCGCCGCGCGTCATCGACAGCCACAGATTATCGAAGACCGTCGTCGTGCCGCCGCCATGCGCCGGAAACCGTCGAGCAATGCCTTCGATGGAGATGAAATGGTCCGACACGCCTCACTCCGGAAAAGTGACCAGCCGCGTGAGCCGGGCAAGAATGAGGTCAAGCAGCATGCCAACAATGCCGATCACCAGGATCGCGGTGATGACATTGGTGATCGACAGGTTATTCCACTCGTTCCAGACAAAATATCCGATACCGGTGCCACCGACGAGCATCTCTGCGGCGACGATCACCAGCCAGGCGATGCCGATGGAAATGCGCATGCCCGTCAGGATCGTTGGCGCGGCAGCCGGCAGAATGATGGTGAAGGCGCGGCGGAAGGTGCCGACTTCCAAAGTCTTCGCCACGTTGAGCCATTCGCGCCGTACCGCCGCAACGCCGAACGCGGTGTTGATCATGGTCGGCCACAACGAGCAGATGAAAATCACAAAAATGGCCGACAGGCTGGAATCCTTGATGGTGTAGAGGGCGAGCGGCATCCAGGCGAGCGGCGAGATCGGTTTGAGCACCTGGATGAACGGATCGAGCGCCTTGCTCATCAGGGGCGACATGCCAATCAGAAAACCGACCGGCACCGCCACCGCAACTGCCAGCAGGTAACCGATCATTACGCGAGCGATCGAGAACGCGAGCTGAATGCCGACGCCCTTGTCGTTCGGGCCATTGTCGTAGAACGGTCGGCGCAGGTGCTCCCACAGTTTCGCACCGACATCGAGCGGGCCGGGCATCGCCGACTTGCCCTGGGTCGCGGTGGCGCCCATGAGCTTGGCATATTCCGGACTCATTTGCTGTACGGAGCCGGTCCCGCGCGTGGCGAGATGCCACGCGACGAGGAAGCTGAACAACAGCGCGAGTGAGACGACGGCCGCGCGCCCGGTAAGCGATGCCGCCTTCATTCAGACCGCCTTCTTGATCTTGAAACTTTTGAGGTACTCCTCGGGCTTGCCCGGATCGAAAGTCTTGCCCATGACCACGAAGGTCTTCGTGGTTGCGGTCGGCGGCTTCATGCCTATCTCGGTCATCAGCTTCGAGGTATCGGTCGCGAGGAACACCTGCTCGGCTACGCCCTTGTAGTCGACGTCGCTCTTGATCTGACCCCAGCGCTTCATCTGCGTGATTATCCAGACGGCAAAGGACTGCCACGGGAACGGGTCGAAATCGATTCGATTGGCATCGGTCTTCACTGTGCCGAGACCGTCGGCGTAGGTGCCGGTCAGGATCTGCTCCAGCACGGTGACCGGCTGGTTGATGTAGTTCGCCGGCGCGATCGCTTCGGCAATCTGCTTTCGATTCTCCG
The DNA here is from genome assembly GCA_963718035.1 of uncultured Alphaproteobacteria bacterium. Taxonomy (GTDB): domain Bacteria; phylum Pseudomonadota; class Alphaproteobacteria; order Rhizobiales; family Xanthobacteraceae; genus Pseudolabrys. The sequence continues at coordinate 42,592 of CAVQYD010000009.1, forward strand.
GTTTATGAGCGAACGCGGTGGCGTCGATAATCGCCTTGAGCAAGGCGGCGTAGGTATTCGGCGTTTGCGTGACGAAATCCTTCGACGCAGCAAAGACGCAGCAGGGATGCCCGTTCCATATTTCCTTGGAGAGCACATGAATGAAGCCAACGCCGTCATAGACCGCACGCTGATTCATCGGATCGGGACCGAGGAAGCCGTCGATGTTATCGGCCCGTAGATTGGCCACCATTTCCGGCGGCGGCACCGCACGGATCTGGATGTCCTGGTCGGGATCGAGGCCGTGTTCGGCCACGTAATAACGCAGTAGATAGTTGTGCATCGAATAGTCGAACGGCACCGCGAACTTAAAGCCCTTCCAATTTTTTGGATCGCGCTTGTCCTTATGCTTGATGGCGAGGGTGATGGCCTGGCCATTGATGTTCTCGATCGCCGGCGCGGTGTAGGGGATCGCATTCGACCCGACCCCCAGCGTGATTGCGATGGGCATCGGCGAGAGCATATGGGCGGCGTCGTATTCCTTGTTGAGGGTCTTGTCGCGGATCACCGCCCAGCCGGCGGTCTTGATCACATCCACGTTCAAGCCCTGCTTTTCGTAGAAACCCATGGGCTTCGCCATGATGATCGGTGTGGCGCAGGTGATCGGGATGAAGCCGACCTTGAGGTCCTTCTTTTCAACCGCACCGGGTGCGGCGAACACCTCCGTTGCGGCGTTCAGGGGGAAGAACTGCGACAACGCAGCCAGCGCAGTGGAAGCCCCAAGCGATTGCAGGAAGGCGCGCCGTCCAACATCCTTCGGGAATATCGCGCGCATCACCGCCGAAGCAATCACGTTCTCGTATCGTTTCTCTTCGCTCTCGCCCGGCACGCATTGCAGTTGTGCAGCGGCGTCAAGCTCGTGCGCCGCCTGGCTGATATGACGGCCGCAGCTGCAGCCGCTGCTGTTCAATGAACGTGACGGGTTGAATGGATTGTCAAATGTGGACATGACTACGCGCCCCTGTTGGGCCGGCCCCCGGACCGGCGATTTACCGTCAGAACTGCAATCGACGTGCCAAAATCGATGCCGAATTGTGCGGCAACTTATGCCGCAGATACCGCTGAAATTTCGGGCTTAGCCGCGCCAATACAAACGGAGGCTGCCCTAATCTTGGGCAAACGCTCTAAACTTCGGCACGCTTGTCAAAAATTGCATCACGTGCGACGGGGAAGCTATGAGTGCTGAGGTATCGATCGGCAACGGCAAGGGCACGCGACTCACTCCGCACCCATTGCGCGCTGCGATACTCGGAGAAGTGCACGCGCGGCCGTTTACGCCACTCGAGACGCCGAGGCGCATTCTGCAATTTGCCTTCGATACCGCCGGCGATGCCGCGCGGCAGGATCGAGCCGCGCTCGCTGATTTGTGTGCGCGCCGCAATCTCGAGCCGTTGAAACCGTCCGTCAAACAGCACCGCGTCGTGTTCGGCGGTGCAATGTTGCGCTGGGAGCAGCATTCGGAATTCACCACTTATACCTGGGAACTGCCGTCGCCGGATGCGACTCCGTTCCATCCCGACGCAGCATCGTTGGCGGCGCCCATGACCGGCCTGCCACAGCCGGGGCCGGTGCTGGTGGCGCTGGATCTGCACCTCCTGGCGGAGAAAAAGAAAAAACTGCCGATCACAAAGCTGTTCGATCGCGCCAGCCTGGCGGTCGCGGAAAATTCCGACGGTCTTGCCTTGTTTGCGACCGACTTCCAGGCCGATGCGGCGGGTTTTGTGCGCATCCTCGTGCTCGACCGCGGGCTGGGCAGCGAACGCGCCGGGGCCGTAGTCCAGCGCATCATCGAGCTGGAGACCTACAGAACGCTTGGCACTGCTTGGCCTGCCAGAGGCGCAACGCCTGCTACCTTCGATCAACCGGATCGAAAAGCGACTCGGTGAAGTGACCGAGGAAATGCGCAGCACCGACAAACTTATCGATAACCACCGTCTGCTCGGCGAATTGACTGCGCTCGCCTCCGAACTCGAGGCTGGCGCGACCGCCAGCCTGTTCCGTTTCGGTGCCAGCCGCGCCTACAACGAGATCGTCCAGTTGCGCCTGCAAACCATCGGCGAACGCAAGGTCGAGGGCCTGCCGACGTGGTCTTCGTTCCTGGCACGGCGCATGGCACCGGCAATGCGCACCTGCATCACCACCGAGGAGCGGCAGGCGAATTTGTCCGAGAAGCTCGCGCGCGCCGCCAATCTGCTACGCACCCGGGTCGATGTGGAGCTCGAGCAGCAAAACCGCGATCTGCTGCGCTCGATGAACGAGCGCACGCGACTGCAGCTGCGGCTGCAGACGACTGTCGAAGGTCTCTCGGTTGCGGCGATCAGCTACTACGTCGTCGGGCTGTTCGGATATCTCGTCAAAGGCGCGCATGACGAAGGCGTGCCGGTCAACGTTTCGTTCGCCACCGCGTTGTTCGTGCCGGCTGCCGTTCTCGCCATCTGGTGGGTCGTGCGCCGCGTAAGGCGGAAAAATATCGCCGGGGCGGAATAAAGTTGCGCCAGCCGCCGATGGTCGCCGGCCGCCGAAAATTCGTCGGCCTTGGTCTTTCATCCGGGTTAAGTGCTTGGCGCATGCACGTCGATGACATTGCGGCTTTATGCCGATCACAAGAAGATGCCGCTCGAACGCGTCACCGTGCGGCTCGTACACGGCCGGATCCATGCGGAGGATTGCCTCAACTGTGAGACCAAAGGGGACATGGTGGACCGCATCGATCGCAACATCACGATGGAAGGGCCACTCGACGCGGAGCAACGCAAGCGGTTGCTGGAAATTGCCGACAAGTGTCCGGTACACCGGACCCTTGAATTAGAGATCGAGAGTCCGGACGTTCGAGCGGCCGGTCTGAACTTTTGCCTGAGCAGGTATATATTTTCCGCTCATGTCGGATGCCGCGCACGCATTGACGCAGCAGTTTCTTGCCTGGGTGGCGGAGGCGCCGCGCAGCTATGCCGAAGCCGATGCCTGGCGCCGGAGTTGCCCGCATCTGTCGATCTGGGAAGACGCCATCTCCGACGGACTGGTCCAGTTCGAGAACGGCAGCAGCATGAAGGAATCGCGGATCGTGCTGACCGCGCGCGGACGCAGGCAACTCGGCGGCAGTTGAACGGCCTCTAGGCGTGGGGTTTGTTGACGCCCGCGACACCCTCTCCCTTGCGGCTTGACCTCCTCTGATCGTTGGAGGACACTAGAACAAACCAAGAACATAAAAGCCCGACGGGCCAGCGCGCTGGTCCGAATGTATCCGCGTCTTCAAAGGCTTAGGGATGATCGACCAACTCCGCCAACGCCTGCAGGCCTTGCAAAAGGCGCCGGGGATCGAGGGCCGCCCCGGCCCCCTGCCCTTCGGCATTCCCGCCATCGATACGATGCTCGGCGGAGGCTTCGCCCGCGGCGCGCTCCATGAAATCGCGGCAACTGGCGAGGCGCATCTTCCCGCAGCGGCCGGGTTTGCTCTGGCAGTGGCGAAGCGTGCTGCTCCCTCGCCTCGTTTGTTCTGGGTCTCGGAGGATATGGCGTTCGCCGAAAGCGGCGTGCCGCACGGCGCCGGCCTCGATGCCTTTGGCCTCGCTCCGGAGCAACTGGTGATGGTGTCCACCACGCATCGCCGCGACTTGCTGTGGGCGATGGAAGAAGCGTTGCGCTGCGGCGCGACCACCGCGGTGATCGGCGAAATGCGCGCCGGCGCAATCGACGGCGTTGCGATACGGCGGCTCTCACTCGCGGCAGCGGAAAGCGGCACGCTGGCTTTGCTGCTGCGGACAGAACCTCCAGGCGACGCTTCGACCGCAGCCACGCGCTGGGTCGTCGGTGCAGCACCTTCGGTCGTTCCCGGCACACCGCGCGTTGCCGCGCAGCTTGTCCGCAACCGCCGCGGCCCGACCGGAACGTGGATTCTCGAATGGAGTGACAGCGATGGACAATTCATCCTCGCAACGCATGCTCAGCCTTTGGCTGCGCCGGCTCTCGACCGACCGCATCGTCAGGTCGCGTAAGCATGAAACATCCGTGCCGCTGGTCGTCACCGGCAAACGCGGCAATGTCGAAGTTCTTACGGCCGCGGATGACGCGGCAAGACGGCTCGGCCTCACGTCCGGTCTCGCTCTGGCACAAGCGCGCGCCATGCATCCCGGCATTGACGTCGTCGCTGAAGACGTCGAAGCCGATGCAGTCCTGCTCGATTCCATTGCCGACTGGTGCTTGCGCTACACGCCGCTGGTTGCCTGCGATATGCCCGACGGCCTGCTGCTCGACATCAGCGGCTGCGCGCATCTTTACGGCGGCGAGCGCGAACTGATCGCCGATCTCAGCGGCCGCCTGGAAAAATCCGGCTTCGCCTATTCGCTCGCCATTGCCGGCACCATCGGCGCTGCCTGGGCTGTCGCACGTTATGGCGAACCGGCAAGCTATGCCTGCGGCGAGGAACGCAGCGTTCTCGCGCCATTGCCGCTCTCCGCGCTGCGGCTTCCGCCGGCGACGGTCGCGAGCCTCGCCCGCGTCGGCTTAAAGCGCATCGGCGATATCGTCGATCTGCCACGCGCGCCGCTGACCGCGCGCTTCGGGCCTGACGTGCTGCGTCAGCTCGATCGTGCCCTTGGCCACGACCATGAACCGCTGACGCCGCGCCTGCCGGTCGCACCCTATGTCGCCGAGCAGCGTTTTCCCGAACCGATTGGCCGCGAGGAGGACGTGCTCGCGATCACCATGCGGCTGGCGCGCCGGCTGCAATCCGCGCTGGAGCGTGGCGGAGATGGCGTGCGCCGCATCGAATTGAGCCTGTTCCGCACCGACGGCGTGGTGCGCCGCATCGCCGCCGGCACCTCCCGGCCGTTGCGCGACCCGGAGGAAATCCGGGCGCTGTTCGTCGAGCGGCTCGCCGCGCTCGCCGACGCGCTCGATCCCGGTTTTGGCTTCGATATGGCGCGGCTGTCGGTGCTCGTCGCCGAGCCCTGTCCGCCCGAACAGATCGGCATCGCCGGCGGGGAAGATGCGGCCGAACTCTGCCGGTTGATCGACCGGCTGAGCGCGCGGCTGGGCCCGCGCCGGGTACGCCGTTTGGTCGCGCAGGACAGCCATATTCCGGAACTGGCCGAGACCGCTTTACCGGCACAGGCCGTCAATGGCGATACCGGCTGGAGCACGTTCCGCCGTTATCGCAACGAGGTTGACCTACCGCCGCGTCCGCTGCGGCTGCTGGCACGGCCGGAGCCGATCGAGGCGGTAGCGGAGGTGCCGGACGGCCCACCGTTGCGCTTCCGGTGGCGGCGCGCGCTGCACGAGGTGGTTGCCGCCGAAGGGCCGGAACGCATCGAAGGCGCCTGGTGGAGCGAGCACGGCGGGCCTGCGCGCGATTACTTCCGCGTCGAGGACAAAAGCGGACTTCGATTCTGGCTGTTCCGCGCCGGGCTCTACCGCGACCTCGCGCATGGCGCCGGTGCGCCGGCGTGGTTCCTGCACGGGACGTTTGCCTGAGGCTGAAGCGTAATGCGTTATCTCGAATTTGCCGCCGCCTCGAACTTCTCCTTCCTGCGCGGAGCCTCGCATCCGGAAGAATTGATGGTGCAGGCCGCCAGTATCGGCCTTGCCGGGCTTGGCTTGTGCGACCGCAATTCGGTCGCCGGCGTGGTGCGCGCGCATCTGGCCAAACGCGAGCAGAATTTGACGCTGCGTTATCATCCGGGCGCGCGGCTCGTGTTTGCCGACGATACGCCCGACATTCTGGTGTATCCGCGTAATCGCGCCGGCTGGGGAAGGCTTACCCGCCTGCTGACGCTCGGAAATCTTCGCGCCGAAAAAGGCAAATGCATTCTGCATCTCGACGATCTGCTCTCGCATGCCTTCGGGCTCGAATTGATCGCCATGGGCGGTCACGCACGGTTCCTGGCGCGCCTGCGCGAAGCTGCACCGCATCGTGTCCGCCTCGCCGCTTCCATGCTCTATCGCGGGCACGACCGCGTCAGGCTGGCGCGCACAAAAACCATCGCACGCGATGCGCAGGTGCCGCTGATCGCCGCCAACGATGTGCTCTATCACCATCCCGACCGGCGGCCGCTTGCCGACGTGCTCACCTGCATCCGCGAAAAAACCACCATCGACCGCGCCGGGCGCACGCTCGCCATCAATGCCGAGCGATATCTGAAGCTGCCGCAGGAAATGTTGCGGCTGTTTCGCGATGCGCCGGAAGCGATCGAGGAAACGGTGACGCTCAGCGATGAGCTTTCCTTCTCGCTCGACGAATTGCGCTACGAGTATCCGGATGAGGAGGTCAAAGGCTTCGACAATGCCCAGGACGCGCTGACGCATCTCACTTACGAAGGTGCGGCTCGCCGCTATCCGGCAGGCATCCCCGACAAGGTGCGCGACAATCTCGAGCACGAGCTCAAGCTGATCGCGCAATTGCAATACGCGCCTTATTTTCTCACCGTCCATGACATCGTGCGCTTTGCGCGCTCGCAGGGCATCCTCTGCCAGGGGCGCGGCTCGGCCGCCAATTCCGCGGTCTGTTTCTGCCTCGGTGTGACGGAAGTCGATCCCGATCGCGCCGATTTGCTGTTCGAGCGGTTCATCTCGCCCGAGCGGCGCGAGCCGCCCGATATCGACGTCGATTTCGAGCACGAGCGGCGCGAAGAGGTCATCCAGTACATCTACGGGAAATACGGACGCGACCGCGCCGGCATCGCCGCCACCGTGATTTCGTATCGCGGGCGCTCGGCGATCCGCGAGGTCGGCAAGGCCTTCGGCCTCTCCGAGGATGCCATCGGCGCGCTGTCATCTTCGATCTGGGGAGGCGGTGGCGGCGCGGTGTCGAAGGACGCCGTCACCCGCACCGGCCTCGATCCGTACAGCCGGCGCATGCGCCAGATCCTTGCACTGGCGCGCGAAATCAACGGCTTTCCGCGTCATCTTTCCCAGCATGTCGGCGGTTTCGTCATCACGCGCAGCCGGCTCGACGAGGTGATGCCGATCGGCAATGCGGCGATGGACGACCGCACCTTCGTCGAGTGGGACAAGGACGATCTCGACGCGCTGGGTATTCTCAAGATCGACGTGCTCGGACTCGGCATGCTGTCGTGCCTGCGCAAAGCGCTCGATCTGGTCGACGGGCATTACGGCGAGCGATGGACGCTTGCCTCCATCCCGTCCGAAGACCCCGCCGTCTACAACATGCTCGGCCGCGCGGATTCGCTCGGCGTGTTCCAGGTGGAAAGCCGCGCGCAGATGACCATGCTGCCGCGCCTGAAGCCGAAGAATTTCTACGACCTGGTGATCGAGGTGGCGATCGTGCGGCCGGGCCCGATCCAGGGCGACATGGTGCATCCCTATCTGCGCCGGCGCCGCGGGCAGGAACAGGTGACTTATCCGTCGAAAGCGCTCGAAGCAGTGCTGGCGAAGACTCTGGGCGTGCCGCTGTTCCAGGAGCAGGCGATGAAGATCGCGATCGTCGCCGCCGGTTTCACGCCTTCCGAAGCCGACAGGCTTCGCCGCGCCATGGCAACCTTCAAGCGCGTCGGCACCATTGGCACGTTTCAACGCAAGATGATCGACGGCATGCTGGCCAACGGCTACGAGCGCGATTTTGCCGAGCGCTGTTTCCAGCAGATCGAAGGCTTCGGCGAATACGGCTTTCCCGAAAGCCACGCGGCGAGCTTTGCGCTACTGGTCTATGCCTCGGCCTGGCTGAAATGCCGCTATCCGGATGCCTTTGGCGCAGCACTTCTGAACGCGCAGCCGATGGGCTTCTACGCGCCGGCCCAGATCGTGCGCGACATGCGCGAGCACGGCGTCGAGGTGCGCCCGCCCGACATCAATCATTCGCACTGGGATTCAACGCTCGAACCGGGCCCCCGCGCGGCCGAGCGCATGCATGACCTTCACCGTGAGATGCGGAACGATGTCCGGACAGCGCACGCCGTGCGTCTCGGCCTGCGCGAGATCAAGGGGCTGCGTGAGGAAGACGCCAGGCTGATTATGGAAAGACGTGGCGGCGCCTACAATTCCATGCGCGATGTCTGGCTGCGCACCGGGCTTTCGCCGCGCGTGCTGGAGCGGCTGGCCGATGCCGATTCCTTCGGCTCGCTCGGCCTCACCCGCCGCGAAGCGTTATGGTCGGCCAAGGCACTCGGACGCGTCGGCGACCGCGATGATGATCTGCCGCTGTTTGCCACCGGCGGCGCCCCGCAGGCGCGCATTGTCTCGCAGGAACCCGACGTCCGTCTGCCGCCGATGCCGGTCGGCGAGGAAGTCATCAACGACTATCGCTTCCTCCATCTCTCGCTGCGCGCGCATCCGTCGCAATTCTTGCGCGCCGATCTCGATGCGCGCGGCATCAAGAAAAACGAGACGCTGCGCCAGACGGCCTCAGGCACGCGCACGCGCATCTCCGGCCTGGTCACCTGCCGTCAGCGGCCGGGTTCGGCAAATGGCGTGGTGTTCATGACCATCGAGGATGAAAGCGCGGTCGCCAATGTGATCGTATGGCCGAAAGTGTTCGAGCGCCTGCGGCCGATCGTTTTAGGCGCGCGTTATGTGGCGGTCATCGGCCGCGTGCAGGAAGAATCGGGCGTCATCCACGTTGTCGCCGAGCAATTGGAAGATCTCACTTATTTGCTTGCGCAACTCGCCGAGCATGGCGCCGAGATCGACGGCCTCGCTCGCTGCGACGAGGTCCGCCGGCCGATCGAGGAGCAACGCGAGGCACGCAGTACCGGCAACAGGCGCAACCGCCTCGTCAGCCTGATGCGCGAAATGCCCGAGCTTGCGGGCGACATGGATGTTTCCGCCCGCGGCTCGGCGCACGCACCCACGCGACGGTCTATTGCGGCACCACCTCGCCGCGCCCGACATTGACGCGGTTGGTCTCAAGCGAACCATCCGGCTTTTTGATCGCGCGTACGATCGCGATATGTGCGCCGGGCTTCAGCTCGCTCTTGTCACCCGCCTGATAAGCGAGAATGCGGGCGTCCGGGGGCACGATGATTTTCTTCTCCCCGTCCTTGTATTTAACGATCACCACGCGCCCGTCGACACCGGCAACCGTCTGATCAACGGTGCCGTTCGTCATCGTGCTGTTCGGCCGCGCATCCCACGGCCGGTGGCCCTCACTTAGCCCACGCTGCGACTCCGCCAAAACCGTCACCTGAATCGCTCGCTGGCTCCCGTCCGGCTGCGGAGTGGCGCCGACGCCGATATATGCACCCGGCCTGATGTCGGCGATCGTCGCCTCGGTAACGCCGAACACTGTGGCATCTGCGGTGAGACCGACTTTCACCTCACCGAGCTTTTCCGATTTGACCGCCAGCACGTGGCCGTCGAAGTTCTCGACGGTGCCGGCAACGCGTACGGCGACCGACTGTTGCGCAAATGCGCCTGCGGCCGCCGCAACAACGATGATCGTTGCAAAGATGCCCTTGAACATCACATCGCCGGCGTCACGCTGCGGCCGATATACAGCGTCTTCGCCAGCACCGAGCCGTCCGGCTGCTTGTCCCAGCCGAAAATGATGATCGGAGTCCCCGCCTGGATCTCTTCTTTCTTGCCTGGCGCCGCTGCAGCAATGATGGTCTGCGGCGTAACAATGACTTTCTTTTCTCCGTCCTTGTATTTCACCGTCAGCACCTCGCCGTCCTTCTCCTTCACCATGCTCGTCACGTAAGCATTGGTCATCGTGCTGTTCGGCCGTGCGTCCCAGGGACCGTGCCGGTCGGGCACCACGCCGCGCTGCGCCGGCAGAAAGATATGGATCGAGAACGCTTCAATGCTGTCGTCCGGTCTGGGCATGCCGGCGATACCGATGAAAGTGTCGTTCTTGATATCGGCGAGCGACGCCTTCTCGAGCGCTGATACGCGCGCATCGTCGGCGAGCTTCATGTTGACCGTTGTGCCATCGCGTGCCTTGAGCACGTAAGTCGCACCGTCGACTTTCTCGACCTGTCCGCGGATACGTCCCTGCTGTTGCGCGTTGGCGGTTGTCGCGAAAAACAGGGCAATCGCCACCGTGCCGATTGCCCGGCGTGTCATATTCAATTTGTACATTTTAATTCCTCCCGATCCGGTACCGGCACGCAGCCGACCTCAATCAGGCGGATAACCCCGTCTTGTCACGCTTATTCCGCGCCGGAAGCGCTCACTTCTTCTTGAGCAGATCGGCTTCCACCAGGGCGCGCAGCTCGGGCGTCACCTCGGGGCGTACACCGAACCAAAGCTGGAATCCCCGGACGGCCTGATGCAGCAACATGCCGAGGCCATCCGCCGTTCGCAGGCCGCGCGCGCGCGCCGACGCCAGCAGTCCCGTCTCCAGCGGCGCGTAAACAAGATCGGCCACGACAAGCGAGGCCGGGCAGCGCAAATTGATCTCCAGCGGCGGCTGCCCGACCATGCCCAACGTGGTCGTATTGACCAGTATTCCGGCACCGCCGAGCAGACCGGTGGTCTCATTCCAGCCCGCGAGATGCACGCGTGCACCAAATTTCTTCTTCAGCGCTTGCGCCCGATCGCGCGTCCGGTTGATTACATAGACGCGGCCGACTTCGCGCTGGAGCAACGCAAACACCACCGCGCGCGCACCACCACCCGCGCCGAGCACGACGGCGGTCTCAAGGCCGCGGTCCCATCCCGGCGCCGCCACGTCGAGATTGGCAAGAAAACCTTCGACGTCGGTATTGGTCGATCGCAACGTGTCGTCGTCGTACCAAAGCGTGTTGGCCGCACCGACTGCACGCGCGCGATCGTCCGGCTCCGACAATGCCAGCGCGGCCTCCTTGTGTGGCACGGTGATATTCGCGCCGATATAGCCATTGCCACGCAGGTTCTCGACAAACGCCGCAAACTTGTCGGGTGGCACCGCCTCACGCCGGTACTCAGCGTTGAGGTTGTGCTGCTTGATCCAATAATTGTGAATTAGCGGCGAACGCGAATGACCGGCAGGCCAGGCGATGACACAGACAGCTTTGTGTTCTTTACTCATTACTTCGCTACATTATGTTGCATCGGCGATCGGTGCATGTAATCCGCACCGCGCGACCCGTCAACTTTTGCAGACTTCCTTCTTTCACAGGTTGCATCGAAAAATACAGCACGGAATGAGACGTTCATGAAATCGATTTTCATCGACTGCAATGACCAGCTTTTTCCCGTTTGGGAACGCGTCGTGCGGGCAGACGACCCCCCTATCGATGTCAACCGCAAGGCTTTCGCGCGCGATGACCTGCCGCGCGTGCTCGACGGCTACGACGTCGCACTCGACGATCATTCGTACATGCCGACCGAGCTGGTAGCTAGGTGCCCGCAACTCAAGCACATCGTTTTCCTGGGCACGGGCGCCGCGAGCTACATGAATGTCGCCGAACTGAACGCGCGCGGTGTGAAAGTCCACACAATCAAGGGCTACGGCGATACCGCAGTCGCCGAACACACCGTCGCCCTGATATTCGCCGCGGCCCGCGATATCGCGCGCATGGATCGCGAGGTGCGCTCCGGCGTCTGGACCCCGCAGGAAGGCGTGCAGCTGCTCGGCAAGACGCTTGGCGTGATCGGGCTCGGCGGCATTGGCGCGGAAGTTGCCCGGATCGGCAAAGGGCTTGGCATGGAGGTGATCGCCTACAACCGCACGCCGCGGTCGGACGCCGGTGTCCCGCAGGTCGATATCGATACGTTGCTAGCGACATCGGATATCGTCTCGCTCAACCTCGTGCTCAACGATGAAACGCGCGGCTTCCTGAGCAAGGAGCGCATCGCACGCATGAAACCGGGCGCGATCCTGGTCAATACCGCGCGCGGAGCGCTTGCCGACGAAGCGGCGCTGATCGCCGCATTGCAAAGCGGGCATATTCGGCATGCGGGACTCGACGTCTTTCATACCGAGCCGCTGAAGGCCGATCATCCGCTGGCGAAGCTGCCCAACGTCACGCTGACATCGCACGCCGCGTTCCGGACGCTGGAAGCGTCGATGACGCTGCTGCGCCGTGCGATCGATATCGTGAGGGCCATTTCCTAGCCGTATCAGGCCGCATTGACCTGCCCGCGTTACCGGTCACAATAAGAAAAAATGGGGAGGAGACGTGAAGCCTGCGCCATTCGCATACACCAAGGCAAAAACGCTCAAGGAGGCGGTGACGCTCCTCGCCAAGCACAAGGACGATGCGCGGCTGCTCGCCGGCGGACAGAGCCTGATCGCCACGCTCAATATGCGGCTGTCGGCACCCGATCTGCTGATCGACATCAACGGCATCAAGAACCTCAACGGCATCGCCAAGAAGGGCAAGTACGTCGAGATCGGCGCGCTGGCGCGCCATGCTCAGGTCGAGCATTCGGATGTAGTCGCAAAGCATGCGCCCCTGATCGCGCTTGCGATGCCGCATATTGGCCATCCTGCAATCCGCAACCGCGGCACCTTCGGCGGCTCCATCGCCTTTGCGGATCCGGCGGCCGAGTTGCCGGCTTGCCTACTGGCACTCGGCGGCGAGATCGACATCGCGGGCCCGCGCGGAAAGCGCAAAGTAAAGGCCGACGCTTTTTTCAAGGGCCTGTTCGAAACCGCCCTGCGCCCGCAGGAAATGATTACCGCCGTACGTATTCCTGCTGCCGACAAGACCACACGCGTCGGCTTCGCCGAGCTGGCACGCCGTCACGGCGACTACGCCATTGTCGGCCTGGCAGCGAGCGCGCGCGGCAAGGGCAAAGGGCTCGCCGACGTGCGGCTCGCCTATTTCGGCGTCGGCGATACGCCGGTCCGCGCGAAGAAAGCCGAAGCGGCGCTTGCCGCCGGCGATATCGACGCGGCGGTCAAAGCGCTTGATCTTGATCCGAACGACGACGTGCAGGCGACGGCGAAGACGAAGAAGCACCTGGCCGGTGTTTTGCTTCGCCGTGTTGCCAAGCAATTGATGGAGGCGCGGTGATGAGCAGCCGCATCCTCGATATTTCCCTGACCGTCAACGGCGAACGCGTGCAAAAGCGGGTCGATGCGCGCAAGACGCTGGTCGACTTCCTGCGCGACGACCTTTTCCTCACCGGGAGCCATGTCGGCTGCGAGCATGGCGTGTGCGGTGCCTGCACCGTGCGTGTCGACGGCGAGATCGTGCGCGGTTGCCTCATGCTGGCCGCCCAGTGCGACGGCGCCAAGGTGGAGACCATCGAGGGTCTTTCCGACTCGGGCGAGATTGCCGATCTGCAGGCGGCCTTTGAGCAGCGCAACGCGCTCCAGTGCGGCTTCTGCACCCCCGGCATGCTGGCTGCGGCCCAGGACCTGCTGAAGCGCGCAAAAAAGGTGCCGAGCCGGGACGAAATCCGCGAGCATCTGTCGGGCAACTACTGCCGCTGTACCGGCTATCACGCAATCGTCGATGCCGTTGAAGCGGTGGCCCAGGGGCGGGCGAAAGGTAGGTAAGCCATGAACGAGCACGCCCACCCGCTATCGATGTCGGAACGTGCCGACGAGCTCGAAGAAGAAAAGATGCACGAGATGGAGCGCATCATCACCAAGTCGACCATCGCGCACCTGATGGACGGCGAAGTGAAGATGGATACCAGCCCCGACATGAAGGCAAAGCATCCGGGCAAGTTTTTCCTGATGGGCGACGACCCGCGGCTGCCGCCGATGCCGGAGAGGCCGACGCTCGTGGACTACTTCCGCCACCGCTTCGCGTCCACTGCACATCTTCTGCAGAGCGCCACGCACGCCCTCAAGGGAGGACAACCGGAAAAGGTGGTGCTCGCCTGTCTGCTGCACGACATCGCCATCGTGAGCTTCATTCGCTGCGACCATGGCTATTGGGGCGCGCAGATGATCGAACCTTATGTCGAGGAGGAAGTGGCCTGGGCCGTCAGAACCCATCAGGCGCTGCGTTTCTTCCCCGACAAGTCGGTCGGCTACGGCTACCCCGATCTCTACAAGGAGCTGTTCGGCCCCGACTACAAGCCGGAGCCTTACATCGTCGAGGAGTACAAGCGTGCGCGCGCGCACAAGTGGTACATGACCTCGCGCCTGATTTGTGTGAACGACATTTATTCGTTCGACCCAAATGCCAAGGTCAACCTCGATAACTTCGTGGACATCATCGGCCGCAATTTCAAGCAGCCGAAAGAAGGCCTTGGCCTCGACAGCAGTCCATCAGCGCACATGTGGCGCACGATTCTGTGGCCGACCCGGTTCCTGTGAGGCTGCACATCTATGAAAATCGTCGATGACTGCCCGCCCGTTTTAAGTGCCCTCGACCGGCCGAATTCATACATCGGCCGGTCGGTGCCGCGCCCGAACCTGCAGCGGCTGACGCAGGGCCGCGGTCAATATGTCAGCGACGTCGTGGTGCCGCGCATGGCGCACGTGGCCTATGTCCGCTCGCCGCACGCTCATGCCCGCATCGTGAAGATCGCAGCCGACGCCGCAAAGAAGTCGCCCGGCGTCATTGCGGTTGTCACTGGCGCCGAGCTTGCAAAAGTCATGACGCCATGGGTGGGAGTGCTAACCCACCTCAAGGGGCTGAAATCCGCGCCCCAGTCACCGATCGCCGTCGAACGCGCCTGCTGGCAGGGGGAAGCTGTCTGCGCGGTGGTCGCAGACACCCGCGCCGAAGCCGAGGATGCCTGCGAGCTGGTCGAAGTGAAGTACGAAGAGCTCCCCCCTGTCACCGACCCGGAGGTCGCGCTCGACGGCAAGACACCGGTGATCCACTCCTCGCTCGGCGACAATCTCTGCTTCGAGCGCAAGCTCGAGGTTGGCGCGGTTGACAAGGCGTTTGCGGAATCCGACGCCGTGGTCGAGACCACTTTCCGCTTTGGCCGCCACACCGGCGTGACCAACGAGCCGCGCTCGATCGTCGCCGACTGGAACGAGGGCGAGCAGCGGATGACCGTCTATCAGGGCACGCAGGCTCCGCACATGATGCAGAACCTGTTCGCCAAGCATCTCGGCGTGGCCGAGCATCAGGTGCGTGTTCTCACCAAGGATGTAGGCGGCTCGTTTGGCATCAAGGTGCACACTTATGCCGACGAAATGGCGACGGTCGCCCTGTCGAAGCTGCTCAAGCGCCCGGTGAAATTCGTCGCCGACCGCATCGAGAGCTTCGTCACCGACATCCATGCGCGGGATCACCGCATCAAGGCCAAGATCGGAGTCAGCAAGGACGGCACCATCAATGCCTTCGAGATCGACGACCTGACCGGGATCGGCCCCTACTCCGTCTATCCGCGCACCAGCGGCATCGAGGCCAACCAGATCGTCAACCTGGTCGGCGGACCGTACAAATGCCCGAACTATCGCGCGCAAGCGCGCGTCGTGTTCCAGAACAAGAACGTGATGTGCCAGTACCGCGCGGTCGGCCATCCGATTGCCGTTGCGGTCACGGAAGGCCTGGTCGAGCTGGTTGCCGCCAAGATCGGCATGGATCCGCTCGAGCTGCGCCGGCGCAACCTCATTCCCGACGATGCCTATCCGACACAGTCGGCCGCAGGCCTGAAATTCGAGCTGCTGTCGCACCATGAAGCGCTTGCCCACCTCAATTCGATGATGAACTACGCCGGCCTGCGCGCGGAACAGAAGAAGCTGCGGGAAAAAAGCATCTATCGCGGCATCGGCTTTGCAAGCTTCATCGAAGTCACCAATCCGTCGGCCGCCTTTTACGGCGTCGGTGGCGCGCGCATCACTTCGATGGACGGAGCGACAGTCAAGCTCGACGCCCAGGGCGCGATCATTGTGCACACCGGCGTCACCGAGCAGGGCCAGGGCGCGGAGGCCGTCGTCGCGCAATGCGTGGCATCGTCATTCGGCGTGCCGATTGAAAAGGTGCGCGTCGTCACCGGTGACACCGACAATACGCCGTACGGCGGCGGCACCTGGGCCTCACGCGCCGCCGGCATCGGAGGTGAAGCAGCCTGGCAGGCCGGCAAAGCGCTGCGGGCAAACGTCGTCGCGGTTGCGGCAGCCATGCTGCAGGCAAAGCCGGACGATCTCGACATTCGCAACGGCGTCGTCGTTGACAAGGAAAAGGGCACCGAGCGCCTGCCGCTCGACGAGTTGGCACGCGTCGCCTACTTCCGTCCGGATACGCTGCCGCCGGGTTTCCAGGCCGAGCTGATGGCGACGCGCCATTATGTGCCGCGCGCCTGGCCGTTCGCTTTCACCAACGGCATCCAGGCGAGCTATCTCGAAGTCGATATCGATACCGGTTTCGTGAAGCTGCTGAAGCATTGGTGCGTGGAAGACTGCGGTACCATCATCAACCCGCAGCTGGTGGACGAGCAGATCCGCGGCGGCGTCGTGCAGGGCATCGGCGGTGCATTGTTCGAGCACTGCCTCTATGACGAGCGTGGCCAGCTGCTCAATGGCAACATGGCCGATTACCTCGTGCCGATGGCCGCCGAGATGCCGGACATCGAGTGCGGCCACGTGGTTTCGCCGACCGCCGACAGCGAGCTCGGCGCCAAGGGCGCAGGCGAAGCGGGCACTGCCGGCGCGCCCGCCTCCGTGATGAACGCAATCAATGATGCGCTACGCCCACTCGGGGCGCAGCCGCTCACCGACATGCCATTCACGCCGGATAGGATCCTGCGCGCGCTGGGCAAGGTCTGACCGATTCAGCGAGCTCGCTCGGTCAGAACTTGATCATGTCGCTTTTCGTCAGCGTCGTCTTGGCCGATACCGACGGCGCGTTCATGAAAGTGAAGACGGTGCTGTATTCGGCGTAGGGGTCGACCGCCGACATGCCGTCGACCGGAATGATCACATTCATGCCGCGGAGCGCAGCGCCGCTCCCCGTATAGAGAACAGCGCCATTGGACGAGGTGCCAACGGCAATAACTGTCGTAATGCCCTTGTCCTTGAGGATCTTCTCGAGGTCCGTTTTCAGAAACTTGTCCGGGCCGGAGAGAACCGATGCCTCGCCTATCGCCGGCGCCACATCCTTGATCACATCGGCCGCCGTGGTGTTGGCGATCAGGCTGTACACCACGGTCGCCTTGGCCGCGCGCGCTGCATCGAGCAGCTTTTTCATTGCCGGAATCGTGTCGAGGCAACGCGGGCGCTTGCCGCAGTTCTGATTCATGAAATCGAGCATCAGGAGGGCCGTCGTTTTCGGGTCGACGGTCACCGGCTTCAGCGTGGGCGCCGCCGGTGCTTTCGTGCTTGCCCACTCGTCAATGATATTGTTCGCCTGGGCGGGCAGCGTGAGCGCAGCCACAATGGCAACAGCGGCAATCAAATTGCGTTTCATGAATATTCTCCTGGATGGCGGGCTTTGAACGGATGCTTGTGGGCCGGATCATGCGCAAGCAATGCGTGTTCGTCAAAGCGGCAACGCCGCACCCCGCTTGCTGAAACACCGGCGGCCAGCGCAATATTGCAACGGGAGCGGGCATCCATCGACGAGGACGCGCGCTGCAATAATGAGAAGACCGGAAGGAACAGCTTTATGAACATCAAGGTCGGCAAACAAGCGATCGCCGAGGCAACGCAGAAGCTCAAGAACTGGGGTCGTTGGGGCAAAGACGACCAGATCGGCACGCTCAATCACGTGACGCCTGAGGACATTGTAAAGGCGGCGAGCCTGATCCGTTCCGGCAAGGTCTTCGCGCTCGGTATTCCCCTCGATCGCACCGGTCCGCAGACCGGATTGTTCGGCGGGCGCTTCAACCCGATCCATCAGATGCTCGCCACCGGCACCGATGCGATCGCAGGTCAGCAGGACTGGAACAAGATTCGCTACGCTGACGACACACTGACCTTGTGCGTCCAAGGCGCGACGCACTGGGACGCCTTGGGCCATATTTTCTATGAAGACAAAGCCTACAACGGCTACGACGCCAAGCTGATCGACTCGCGCGGTCTTTCGGTGCTCGGCATCGAGCATTCCAAGGACAAGATGGTCGGCCGTGGCGTGTTGCTCGATATTGCGCGCTTCCGCGGCGTGAAGTGGCTGCAGGACGGCGAGAGCATTTCGAACGACGAGCTCGATCAATGTGCCAAGCAGCAGAACGTCGCCATCGGGCGCGGCGACTTCGTGATTATCCGCACGGGGCAGATGGAACGCTGCCACGAGGAGAAGGATTGGGGCGGCTATGCCGGCGGAGACGCGCCCGGTGTGAAATTCGAAAACTGCTACTGGTGCCAGGAAAAGCAGATCGCCGCGATCTGCACCGACACCTGGGGCGTCGAGGTGCGCCCGAACGAGACCAAGGAAGCCAACCAGCCGTGGCACTGGGTCGTGATTCCGGCAATGGGCCTCTGCATGGGCGAGATTTTCTATCTCAAGGAGCTGGCGGAGGACTGCGAGCAGGACGGCATCTACGAATTCTTCTTCTGCGGCCCGCCGCTGATCATCACCGGCGGAACGGGTTCGCCAATCAATCCGCAGGCGATCAAGTAGTGGCTATGGCTGGCGACAAGTCCTGCGAGTTTTGTGAACCGGCAATGGTTTTGCTCCAGGACGAGCTTGCTTACGCCCGCTACGACAACAACAGCCTTGCACCCGGTCACGTCCTGGTCATTCCGCGCCGTCACGTCGCAAATTTTTTCGACATGACGGCGCAGGAAAAGGCGGCTGTTTTTGCACTTCTCGATCGAGCCCAGGCCATCATCGCCGAAGAGCACCGGCCCGATGGCTACAATATCGGCGTCAACGTTGGAACGGCGGGCGGCCAGTCGCGCATGCATGTTCACGTCCACCTTATCCCGCGCTATACCGGCGACGTGGCTGACCCGCGCGGCGGCATCCGCTGCGTGTTAGCCGGCCGCAAAGCAGCAACACATTGAAGTCCGCGGTCGGCGCTCCCGTCTCGCGGTAACCGGAGGATAGACCATGGCTCGCTATTTGAAGCGCGGAATGGACGCGAGCGCGATCAAGGCCGCCGACGCCAAGGTGCGCGAGACCGTGGAATCCATCCTCGCCCAGGTCGAGGAACGTAAGGACGCCGCGATCCGCGAATTGTCGGAGAAATTCGACAAGTGGTCGCCGAAGGATTTCCACCTCTCTCCCGCCGAGGTCGAGCGCGCCGTCGCGCAGGTGCCGAAGCGGGATATCGAGGACATCAAATTCGCCCAGGCGCAGGTCCGGAATTTCGCTCAAAAGCAGCGCGACACCATGCTTGACCTCGAGGTCGAGACCTTGCCCGGCGTCGTGCTCGGCCATCGCCACATCCCGGTCAATTCGATCGGCTGCTATGTCCCGGGCGGCCGCTACCCGATGGTCGCCAGCGCGCACATGTCGATTGTCACCGCCAAGGTCGCGGGGGTGAAGCGCATCATTGCCTGCGCGCCACCGTTCAAGGGCGGGCCGCATCCGGCGATCGTCGCAGCAATGCATTTCGGCGGCGCCGACGACATTTATGTATTGGGCGGCGTGCAGGCAGTTGCCGCCATGGCGCTCGGCACGGAATCCATCAAGCCGGTCGACATGATCGTCGGGCCCGGCAATGCCTACGTCGCGGAAGCGAAACGCCAATTGTTCGGCCGTGTCGGCATCGACCTGCTTGCCGGGCCGACCGAGACCCTGATCATTGCAGACGACACGGTTGACGGCGAGATTTGCGCCACCGACCTGCTCGGCCAGGCCGAGCACGGGCCAACCTCACCCGCCGTCCTTATCACCAATTCGGAGAAGCTCGCGCGCGACACGATGAAAGAGGTCGAGCGGCTGCTGAAGATCCTGCCGAGCGCCGACCTCGCCGGCCAGGCCTGGAAGGACTACGGCGAGGTGATCGTCTGCGACGATGAAGCCGAGATGATCGCCGAGGCCGACCGCGTGGCGTCCGAGCACGTCCAGGTGATGACGCGCGATCCCGACGTCTTTCTCAACGGCATGAAAAACTACGGCTCGCTGTTCCTCGGGCCGCGCACCAATGTCGCCTATGGCGACAAGGTGATCGGCACCAACCACACGCTACCGACCAAGAAAAATGCGCGTTTCACCGGCGGGCTATGGGTCGGCAAATTCATCAAGACCTGCACCTACCAGAAGGTGCTGACCGACGAGGCCAGCGCCAAGATCGGCGAAGTGTGCTCGCGGCTCTGCGTGCTGGAAGGCTTCCTGGCGCATGCCGAGCAGGCGAATGTGCGCGTGCGCCGCTACGGCGGCCGCAACGTGCCCTACGCGCAGGCGGCGGAATGACGGTCGAACTGACCAAGACCCCTTCCTTCCGTCTCGACGGCAAGCGCGCGCTGGTGACGGGTGCTGGCCGCGGCATCGGGCTCGCAGCGGTCTCGGCGCTGGCGGATGCCGGTGCGCATGTCACGCTCGCCGCGCGCACCGCAAAGGAGATCGAGGAAGCGGCTGAGGCCATCCGCGCGCGCGGACAGAAGGCCGAGCCGCTCACGCTCGATGTTCGCGACGTGGAGACCGTGAAAGCAACAATCGCCGCGCAGGCGCCGTTCGACATCCTCGTCAACAACGCCGGCACCAACAAGCCCGCGCCGTTTGTCGACGTCAAGGTTGAAGATTTCGACTTCGTATTTTCTCTCAACGTCCGCGCCGCCTATTTCGTGGCGCAGGCGGTCGCGCGCAAGCTGATCGAGGCAAAGAGGCCCGGCTCGATCATCAATATGTCGTCGCAGATGGGCCATGTCGGCGGGCCGACCCGTACGGTCTACTGCGCCACCAAGCATGCGATGGAGGGCTTCACCAAGGCGATGGCGATCGACCTCGCCCCGCACAAGATCCGCGTCAACACGCTGGCGCCGACTTTCATCGAAACGCCAATGACGCGCCCCTTCTTCGAGAACAAGGCATTCCGTGAGGATACCCTGCGCCGGATCAAGCTCGGCCGACTGGGCCAGCTCGAAGACCTCACCGGCGCAATCGTGTTTCTGGCGAGCGACGCCGCCGCGCTCATGACGGGGACGTCGCTGGTTGTCGACGGCGGCTGGACCGCGGAATAGCTACTTCAGCGGCGGCAGGTCGGCGAAATATTCGGGGTGCTCCTTCTGCACTTCCGCCATGAATTGCGGCCGGAACAGGCTCGGTACATCAAGGCGCGGCGCACCCTTGAGCGTGTTCATCAGGACTTCGTCCTCGGCGTTCTCGAAGGCACGCAGGACGTTGGGCGACAGCCGCGGATCGAAGCTGATGTGCTTCACCGCTTTCTTGCCTATTGCCACGTCCGTGCCCGGCACCCACTTGGCGAAAATCTCCACCGCCTCGTCGCGATTGTTGCGAGTGAAATGGGACGACGCTGCGAGCCCCGCGGCGATGCTTTTCACGACCGCCGGCTTGCTCTCAACCGTCGGACCGTGCGCAGTCGCAACCATCACGTAGGACATGTGATGACCGCCGCGGATCACCGTGAATGAATCGGGCACTTCCGTGAGCACCTGCGTGACATAGGGCTCCCACGACACCACCGCGTCGACCTTGCCTTCCTTGAGCGCGGGCGCGAGGCCGAATTGCGACCATATGTTTTCGATGGTGAGCTCCTCATATTTCATCTTGGCGCGACGCAGCACCATCTTGAAATATTCATCGGAAGTTTGCCCGCGCGCCAGGCCGATTTTCTTGCCCTTGAGGTCCGTCACTTTGCCGGCCTCGATCCCTCTGCCCTTTTTAGTCACGATGGCGAGCGGGTCGTCGCAATTGTCGCGGGTCGCGTCGTTCATGATCAGGCCGATCACCTTGAACGGCTCGCCGGAGTGCACCGCCTTGAGATAGGTGGTCGTGCTCATGTCGCCGATCTGGGCGCGGCCATCGTGCATGGCATTGACCATGTCGGTGCCGGTATCGACCACCAGCATCTTCGCGTCGACGCCGTGCTTGGCGAAGAAGCCCTTTTCCGCGCCGATGAACATCGGCAGATGACCGAAATTGTTGCCGATCACCACATCAAGCTTGGGCAAATCCGCCATGACCATTCTCCCCTACGCCTTCCCTCCCGCACGCAGCGGGGATGACATCCTTACTGACCGGCGATCCTAACTCAAACGTCGGGGGCCGGCGCCGCTCATTTGCCAAGCGCTTGCGGGTTCACGCAGTTGGGCGGCGTCCCGCCACTGATCAGTGCCTGCAGGTTATCGACGACGATATTTGCCATTTGCTCACGCACTTCCATCACAGCGCTGCCGAGATGCGGCGTAAGCACAACGTTCTTCATCGCTTTCAGGGCCGGCGGCAGCTTGGGTTCGTGTTCGAACACATCGAGGCCCGCGCCCGCGATGCGCTTTTTCTTCAGCGCCCGCACCAGCGCCTTCTCGTCAATAACCGCACCACGGGCGGTATTGATAATGAAGGCGGTCGGCTTCATCAGCGCGAATTGCTCGTCCGAAATCATGTGGCGCGTCTCGGCATTCAGCGGCGGATGAAGCGACACGAAATCCGCCTCCGTCAGAAGCCGCTCCAGCGAGACATGCTCCATGCCGAGCTCGCGCTCCGCTTCGTGTTTGCGGCGAGGCCCCCAATAGATGATTTTCATGCCAAAGCCGCGCGCGCGGCGTGCCGTGGCCTGTCCGATGCGCCCTGCCCCGACGATGCCTATGGTCTTGCCGTGCACATAGACGCCGGCGAGATGGTTCGATTGCGAGCCGGGAAATTTGCCGGCACGAACCAGGCGTTCGCCTTCGATCATCCGCCGCGCGACGGCAATCATCAGCCCGAAATGGATGTCTGCAGTCGCCTCCGCGACAACCGGCGGAACGACCGTGACGGGAATACCGCGCTTGGTCGCCTCTGCGACGTCGATATTGTCGGGCGTGATCGACATCGAGCAGACCGCACGCAGTTTTGGATTGGCTGCGAGCACGGCACGATCGATGCGGTCGTGCAGAAGCGAGAACAGGACATCGCACTTCTTGACCGCCGCGATCAGCTTCGACTTTGCGAGGATTTTGCTTGAGTCCGTGTTGATTTTGACATTCGCGATCGCGCGCAGCCGGTCCAGCGCGCTGGACGCAATCGGCTGTGTGACAAAGACGCGCGGTTTGACCGTCACCGCAGCCACCGCACAATGCCGGCGACGCCATCGACAGCGCATTGCACGCCGTCGGGAATTTTGCGGGTCGCATCGAGCACGCCAAGCACCATCGGAATGCCGCGCTCGCGCGCAAGCGATGCCATATGCGAGGTCGAGCCGCCACGTTCGGCGACAACGCCCGACACGCGCGACAGAATGTGACTGAGTGCCGGGCCCGCCACTTTCGTCACCAGAACATCGCCGGGCGCGACACGCGACAATTCACACTCGCAATTGACCACCACTGCCCGGCCTGCCCCCCAGCCTATGCCGGCGGGATGGCCGCGCACGCCCGGATGCTGCAGCCAGATTTCATCGGGCACGATCGGCGCTTCGACATGCAGCGGGCGCGATTGCAGCAATTTGAAGCCGCTTTCATCCATCGCCCATTCGATCTCGACCGGAGCACCCGCGAGCCGCTCGCATTTGCGCAGCAACCGGCCGAGCGTTACGGCCTCTCCCGGCGAAAGGCACGGCTCGCTCACGAGATCTTTCGGCACCAGTTCCGGCGCCGAGACGCCGTGCGCGCAGGTCTCGCGATGGCCCTTGCGACCGGCCTCGACCGTGCGCAGGAAGCCGTTCTTCGCCAGCACAATCCGGTCAGGTACCACTTCACCCTGCGCGATCGCCGAGCCGAGCCCCCAGGTGGCGGAAATCAGCATCTGTCCTTCGGCCGTCTCGCTCAGGCCGCCGCCTGACGCGCGCGCGGAGATCAGCGGCTGGATAAGGATGCCCATCGCGGTGTCGGCGGGCGAAAGTCCGTGATTGTCCATGTAGCGGCGTGCATGCGAGGTCCACAGCGCCGCCCAGCAGGCACGTACCGCGGTAAGAAATTCGGTTTCATCGGAAAGCCCGAGGAAGCTCTCGAACTGGCCGGCGAAGTTGGCGCCGGCACGGTCCTCGATCAGCGCCGAGGAGCGCACCACACCGAGTGGCGCAATCTCGCGCTGCTTGCGCCAGGCGGTGAGCAGCGGATCGAGAATCTCGGGCGCAATGGCACGCTCATAAAGTGCGAGCCGGATTTGAATTGAAATACGCCGCGATGCCGGCACATCGGCCTCGTTGTACTGGCGCAGCAGATCCTCAATGCCGAGATGCCGGAGCTGATGGCGATAGGCGTCAGCGGTCAGCGCAAAGCCGCCGGGCGTCGGCAGACCGGCATGCGTCAAGGCCGCGAGATTGGCCGCCTTCGGCCCTACCCGTTCGGGATCGGCAGCGAAAGGATCGTCGAGGTGTAGGATGAAAGCGGTCATCGCGATCGTTTGGATTTCCGTTGTCGTGGCCGGGTTTGTCCCGGCCATCCTGCTTAGGCGGATACAGCTCTGCGACTCGAGATCCCCGGGTCTCGCCTTCGGCTCGCCCGGGGATGACGTCGGCTTATGCCGACGTCACTTTACATGGTCCCCATAGCCGGGCAGCGGATCGACGACCGTGATCTGCTTCACAGGGAAGTTCGACACGATCTCGATGTCGTTCTTCTTCACGATCAGCATTTCCTCGATGCGGACGCCGTAGCGGAAACGCTTGCCGTGCTGGGTCTCCAGCGCGAAGGTCATGCCTTCCTGGATGTCGATCGGGTGGTCGAGCGACCAGATGCGTGAGATCACCGGCGGATCGTATTGCGCGAGGCCGAGACCGTGGCCCCACAGGTTGGCCGCCGCCTGATCTTCGTCCTCGTAGCCCCAGGTTTCCATCGCCGAAGGCCACTTCAGCGCGATGTCACGCGTGGTGGCACCGACCTTCACCGCACCGATTGAGTCGTAAAGCCATTCAAGCGCGGTGGCGTAAGTGTCCTTCTGCTCCTTCGTCGGCTCCTTGCCGACGCAATAGGTGCGGTAATAGCAGGACTTGTATCCGTTCCACGTCAGCGCGGCCAAATCCATGAACACGATGTCGCCGGGCTGGATGATGCGGTCGGAGAAGTTGCGCCAGTTCGGCCAGGTGTTCGGGCCAGACGACACGATGACGTCCTCGACGTCCTCCATGCCGGGAATGTTATAGAGATATTCCATCAGATGCGCGGTCACCTGGTTTTCGGTGATGCCGGGGCGCAGGAACTTCATGCATTCCCAGTGCGTGGCATCGCCGATGGCGCCGACGATGCGGAAGCATTCCTGCTCGTCCGGACTCTTGACGGCACGCGCCTCCATCATCGGCGTCATGCCGTCGGTCCAGTTGATGTTGTTCTCCTTGAAGATGTTGATCATGTTGATGTCGATGAAGTCGACGCCAAGCTTTTGCCCGGCGACGCCGTTATCCTTCATCGCCTGGAAGACCGCCTTGGTGAACTTGGTCACCTGCTGGGTCGAGGCCGGGCCAGCGGCGCCTTTGATCCAGGCGAAGGAGTGACGGACGTTCTCTTTCGGAATCCACGGCGAGTGCCGCTCGATCTGGAAACCGATGTCGCCCTGCTCGAACAGAATCGGCCGACCGTCGCCGCACAGCATCGCGTAGCGCAGGCCGGGCTTGAGGCGATTCCAGCCGGGCGTCAGCGTGCCGGTGATGTACCGCACGTTCTCGTCGTACATGCACAGCATGGCGCCGAGGCCGTGCTTTTTCATCATCGCGCGTGCGCGCTCGATACGGTACTCGCGCATGCGGTCCCAATTGACCCGCTGCTGCCAATCCAATCCGGCAATGCCGAAATTAGCTCCCATGGCGTCCTCCCCGACCCGGCGCTTTTGCGCGCCACGTGACTGATTGCGGGAATCCTATGCCGGTTGGCTGTGCAGGCTAAATAATATATTCTGCCTTCTGCCATTAGATTTTCTAATGTCCCGTTTTTTGGGGGTGTCATGACAAATATCCCGCTGCGGCAAATCCGCGCCGTTATCGCCGTGTGCGAGGAAGGCTCCTTTACCCGTGCGGCGCAGCGGGAAAACGCAACACAGTCCGGCATTTCACAACACGTTGCGGCGGTGGAACGCGCCCTGAAGGTCAAGCTGTTCGAGCGCACGACTGGCGGCGTGACGCCGACGCCTGCCGGGCTTCGCTACTACAAGCGCTGCGTGGAGGCGGTCGGCGCGCTGGAGCACGCCGCCGAGGAGGCGCGCTCGATGGCCGGCGAAGTTACCGGCGAATTGCGCATCGGGCTGATGCCGACGTTCACGCGCGCGGTGCTCGCGCCTGTGCTCGACGATTTCGTGCCCAAGTGTCCCGAAGTGCGGCTCCACATCGTCGAGGGTTACAGCGCGCTGCTGACCGAAATGGTGCTCGACGACGAGCTCGATTTCGCTGTGGTGCCCTCATTCGAGGGTACCATCGGACTGAAGTCGCGCATTCTGGTGCGAGACCGTGAAATGCTGATCTCGGGCCCGCGCGCAGGCTTCACGCCGCTCGCGCCCGTGCGCCTCTCCGAATGCCGGCCACTGAAAATCGTGGTGCCAGGTCCCGATAATATCCGCCGCCGCAATCTCGAAACCTATTTCCAGGCGCACGGTGTCGAAATCGAGACGATGCTGGAAATGGACGCCATGATCGCGACGCTCGAATTCGTCGCCCGCTCCGATTGGGTCACGATCCTTCCGAGCGTCATTTCGGTCAACGATATCGGGCGCGGCGAATTGATCGTCAATCCGATCATCGATCCCGAGTTGCACGCCGAGTTCGTCGTGATCCAGCCGACGCGCCGCAAACTGTCGATGCAGGCGCGGATGTTCCTGGAACGCTTCGAGGCGGAAGTCGCACGCATCCACAATATTTGGGATCGCGCCATCGCTGAGCCGCGCAGGCTGCGCGCCTAGCTCATACTGTCATCCAGGCGCCGTCGGCATCCGCCGATTTGAAGACGGCTTCGAGCGCTGCTGCCGTCTGCAGGATGCCGGCAGGTGAAATCGGGAATGTGCCCTGCCCGAGCACGGCCTTCGCGAAATAATCGAGATTGCGGCCGAGATGATTGTCGTGCGGCCGTTCGATCACCTCGGGATCGTCCTTGCCGGCGTAGCGAACAATGACCCGCGCCTCCCCGGCGCTTTCCGCCCAGCAATTCTCGCCGAAAACAGCAATGCGCCAGCGGAACGGTGTCTTGATTGTGGTGCCAAGCGTGCCGGTGGCGCCGTTCTCGAATTCAATCAGCGCCGCGGTGGTATCGCCCGTCGGCAACTTGAGGACACGCGCTCTGGAAAGTGCGCTGATCCGCTTCATCGGGCCGACCAGATCGCGGAAGCAATCGAGCACGTGAATGCCCATGCCGGTCATTCCGCCCGCGCGGCTTTCCTCGGCCGCCATGCGCCAGCTGTCGGCGGGATAGTTTGCCAGCCAATCGTGGCTGTAGTTGCCCTCGACATGCATGATGGTGCCAAAAGCCCCTGCCTCCTTAAGTTCCGCTAAAACGCGCATCGACGGCATCAGCCGGAAATGATGACCAACCCCGAGAACGATGCCCGCGCGCTTACAAGCTTCGAGCGCGGCAATGGCATCGGCTTTGGTGAGCGCGAACGGTTTTTCGCAGTACAAATGCTTGCCGGCGGCCGCGATCGCTTCCACCTGCGCGCGATGCTTGGTGTGGGGTGTCGCGAGCAGCACGGCCTGAATCGACTTGTCGGCCAGCACCTCCTCAAGCGATGTTCCAAGCGCGATTTGATGCTCGATCGCGAAATCGCGAACCGAATCGGGCTCGAGCGTGACGCCGCGCACGAAACGCAACGGCGCGCCGAAGTCGCGCGCCGCCTTGACCAGCGTCTTGCCCCACCAGCCGAGGCCAACAATCGCGGTAGTGATCATGGCGGCCTAGACTGAAGCAGGTGCACCAGGCTGCTTGAGCGGATGTGCGCGCGCGAAGGCATCGATCTTGTTCACCTCGTCGACGATGCGCTTCACTGTCGGATATGGCGCGAGATCGCACTTGAAGTAGGCCGCCCCTACAGCCTGCCCGGCAAGGCAAATGTCGGCAATCGTGATCTGGTCGCCCTGGCAGTAACGTCCGGTCTGCTTTGAACCCGCAAGATGGGTCTCAAGCGCGGTCAAAGCTGACATATGCCAGTGATGGCCCCATTTCAGCACGCCGGCCTCGTCAATCTTGTACTCGTGCGCGAGATATTCACGCACGCGCGGCACGATCAGCGGATGCGTATCGCAAGCGATGATCTGTGCAAGACCACGGACTCTCGCGCGCGCCTTCGGGTCTTTCGGCAAGAGCGGCGGATTTGGATGTGTCTCGTCAAGATATTCGAGGATAGCAAGAGATTCAAAAAGTACCGTGCCGTCATTCTCAATCAACGCTGGAATCGCCATCATCGGGTTGATTTTGCGGAACTCAGCTTCCCGCTGGTGACCTTTCATCAGATTGACTTCAATCACCTCATCGGGCGTGATGCCTTTCAAATTCAGCGCAATGCGCACGCGGTAGGTCGCAAGCGAACGCCAGAATGAAAAGAGTTTCATGAATTCCTCCTATTTCTTGGTCCCGCCCGGATCGGCCTTCAAGCCGGCGGCCTCGATGCCCGCGACCGCAATTATTTCGTCATTGTCGCCGGTGTCGCCGGAAATTCCGATGGCGCCGAGAATGTGATTGCTCGCATCGCGGATCAGGACGCCGCCCGGATTGGGCACTATGCGACCGTCGCTGGCAGCGACAATCGAGGTGAGAAAATTCGGATTCTGCGCGGCGCGATCCATCATGGTGCGCGAGCCCCAGCCCATGCCGAGTGCGCCGTAGGCTTTGCCCACGGCGATTTCGAAGCGGATAATTCCGGAGCCATCCTCACGCTTCGCGCAGACGACATGGCCACCGGTATCGAGCACAACGACCGTCTGCGGCATCTGCTTGAGTTCGCGCGCCTTCTTCAGGGTCGCGTCGACAATATTCGAGGCCTGAGCAAGCGTTACCGACATTAAAGCCCTCCGGCGTTCAGGATTTCTTGCGCGTGGCCCAATAAACCGACATGCGCGACCCGTCGCCACCGCCAAAGCCGTTCTTCGTCGCATCTTCAAAGCCGGTGAGCGTCGCCTTTGTCACGCGCATGTCGGCGCCGTTCGCTTCGCCGGTTTCCACCATCGTGCGCAGGTCTTTAACGCCATTGGCGATGCTGAAGGTCGTCGGTCCGGGATCGCGCCCCTCGAGCATCGTGACAATCATCTCGGCGCGGTTCTTCAGCGCGGGATTTGCGCCATTGGTGTCGACGAAAAGATCGAGCAGCCGCTTCGGCTCCCAGCCGGCCGAACGTGCGATGGCGAAAGCCTCGCCATAGGCCTGCCAGGCGACCATCAGCGGCAGGTTGATCGCAAGCTTCATCGACGCGCCTGTGCCGACCGGCCCGCAGTGTTCGAGCCTCCGGCAAAGCTGATTGAGCAGCGGTTTGGCGCGCTCCGCGTCGGCGGGCTCCGCGCCCATGAGACCAAGCAGTTTTCCCTGCCGCGCCGGCGCGGTCGAACCGCCGACCGGACATTCAACGAAGGCCGCGCCCTTGGCCCGCACTTTCGGTGCGAGAGCAAGCGGCACCTTGGGCGGCACCGTGCTCATTTCAATGAGCAGCTTGCCTTTCACATCGCCCGCCAGGAGGCCGTTCGGGCCATTGTAAACGGCATCGATCGCGGCAGCGTCGGTCAGCATCGTGATGGTTGCCTCAACCGCGCTCGCAAGTTGCGCCGGTGTCGACGCGACCTTGGCGCCGGTATCCGCCAACGCCTTGGTCTTCTCAGGCGTCCGATTCCAGACCGTCACCTCGTGACCGACTTCCATGAGCCGCGCCGCGACGGCCGCGCCCATGACTCCGAGACCTGCAACGCCAACTCGCATGCGTCCTCCCGTTCTTTTGCGAGGGACGATAGGCGATCAGGGGCTTGCTTGAAAGCGGGCATGCTGCAACCCGCGCAACTCGACAGTCCCATACCCAACGCATAAGAGGGAATGGGCAGACGGATGCAATTTCGCATCGGGGAGGCAGTGAATGGCGGCAAGACGGCGCAAAGGCACGGTCGGCGTGATCGGCCTCGGCATCATGGGCGGTGCCTTCGCGAAGAACCTGGTCAAGGCCGGCTGGCATGTCGTCGGTTACGACACCAACGCGGCACGCCGCCGTGAAGCCAAGCGCGCAGGCGTCGAGATTGCGCAAAACGCAGTCGAACTTGCGGCTGCCGTTCCGACAATTCTGACCAGTCTTCCCAAGCCGGAGGCGCTTGCCGATACCGTGCGCAAGATCGCGGCGGCCAAGCTCAAGCGCAAATTGCTCGTCGAAATGAGTACCTTCAAAATTTCAGATAAGGAAAAAGCGGCCGCGGTACTGCGCAAGGCCGGCCATCAGATGATCGACTGCCCGGTCAGCGGCACCGGCGCGCAAGCAAAAAACCGCGATCTTGTGTTCTATGCCAGCGGCGACTCCGAAGCTCATTGCGAAAATCCGGCCACTGCTCTCGGCATTTGGTCGCGGGGTCTTCAATGTCGGGCCATTCGGCAACGGCAGCCGCATGAAATACGTCGCGAATCTTCTTGTCGCCATCAACAATGTCGCGTCGGCCGAAGCAATGGTGCTTGGCATGAAGGCTGGCCTCGACCCGCGCATGATCGTCGACCTGATCACGGCGGGAGCTGGCAATTCGCGCGTCTTCGAACTGCGCGCACCGATGATGGCGAAAGGCCGCTACGACGACGTGACGATGAAGATTTCCGTCTGGGACAAGGACATGCAGGTGATCGGCGACTATGCGCGCAGGATCCGCGTGCCAACGCCGATATTCAACGCGACCAAGGGGATCTACATCAAGGCAATGAAAAGCGGCCTTGGCGGCCGCGACACCGCGGCGGTCTGCGCGGTGCTGGAGAAAATGGCGAAGGTCAGGCGGCGCAAGCGCTAGCCCGCGTCTTCGACGCTCTTGCGTCCTTCTTCGTGTTCTGTAGCCTGCCCACCCCATAAAAGAACAATCCGTGGGAGGGGCGAAGGTAGATGGCGTCGCATCAGCAACGCACCGAGATCCGCGATGGGATGCGGATCGATTGGGACGTGCCGATCACGATGGACGATGGTCTCGTGCTGCGCGCCGACATTTTTCGCCCGGTGAAAGACGGCAAGTATCCCGTCATCCTCAGTTACGGACCCTACGCGAAAAGTCTCGCATTCCAGGATGGATATCCGAGCGCCTGGCAGCGCATGGCCGACAAGCATCCTGACGTCACCGCCGGGTCAAGCAATCTCTATCAGAGCTGGGAGGTGGTCGACCCCGAGAAGTGGGTGCCGCACGATTACACATGCGTGCGCGTCGACTCGCGCGGTGCCGGCTGCTCGCCGGGCTTCATCGATCATTTCTCCCCGCGCGAGACGAAAGATTTCTACGACTGCATCGAGTGGGCAGGCGTGCAGCCGTGGTCGAATGGAAAAGTCGGGCTCAACGGAATTTCCTACTACGGCATTAACCAATGGCACGTCGCATCGCTGCAACCGCCGCATCTTGCCGCGATGTGCATCTGGGAAGGCGCCGCCGACTGGTATCGCGACATGACGCATCACGGCGGCATGCTCTCGACCTTTTGGGAAAACTGGTACGACATGCAGGTCAAGACCGTTCAGTACGGCGCCGGCGAACGCGGTAAGCGCAGCCGCGTTCACGGCGAACTGGTATGCGGACCGGAGACGTTGTCGGACGCGGAGCTCGCGAGGAAGCGAGCCGACTTCGGCACCGAGATCGCGTCACATCCGATGGACGACGACTATCACAGGGCGCGATCGGCGAAGTGGGACAAGATCGTCACCCCGTTGTTTTCCGCAGCCAACTGGGGCGGCCAGGGATTGCATCCGCGCGGCAATTTCGAAGGATTCGTGCGCGCCGCCTCCAAGCAGAAATGGCTGGAGGCGCATGGCATCGAGCATTGGACACATTTCTACACCGACTACGGACGCGAGCAGCAACTGCGCTTCTTCGACTATTTCCTGCACGGAAAGAAAGAAGGCTGGGCAAAACAACCGAAGGTGCTGCTGCAGGTACGGCACATCGACAAGTTCGCACCACGCGCCGAAAGCGAGTGGCCGCTCAAGCGCACGCGATGGACAAAATTCTATCTCGATCCGTCAGCGATGACGCTGACGACCAAAAAGCCGTCGGGCACCGCGCAACTGAAATTTGCGGCAATGAGCGACGGCTTGACCTTCCTTACGCCACCACTCGCCAAAGAGACCGAGATCACAGGACCGTCCGCGCTGAAATTGTTCGCTTCTTCCTCGACCTCGGACTCCGATTTCTTCATCGTGCTGCGCGTGTTCACCGGCGATCTCAAGGAAATCGTATTCCAGGGTGCGATCGACCCGCACACGCCGATCGGACAAGGTTGGCTGCGTGCGTCACACCGCAAGCTCGACAAGAAGTTGTCGAAGCCGTACCGGCCCTATCACACGCACGATGAAAAGCAGCCTTTGAAAAAGAACCAGGTCGTGGAACTCGACGTCGAGATCTGGCCGACGTCGATTGTCGTTCCGGCGGGTTACCGCGTCGGCCTGTCGATCCGCGGCAAGGACTATGAATATGGCGGGGCTAGCGGCGGCAAGCTGTCAAACTTCAAGAACGAACTGAAGGGGTGCGGCCCGTTCCTGCATGATGATCCGCGCGACCGGCCGCCCGCCATTTTCGGCGGCACCACCAGCCTGCATTTTGGCCGCGGCAAGGCGCCCTATCTGCTGCTGCCGATCATCCCGCCGAAAAAGCGGGCACCCGGTCGAAAGTGACGTCATGCATGTAAGCGAATGCGGATGACGCAGCCTTACACCAGCGGCGTGCGGCCATTTGGGGTGTTCATTCGTATCGGACCTAAGGTAAGCTTCGCGGCAACCTTCGAACCAACAGAAGGAAAAAGGGGGGAATGGGTACGCAATTCTGGGTAGTCCAGGCGTTCAATGGCGTGTCCTATGGCGCGTTGCTTTTTCTCGTCGGGGCCGGCCTGTCGCTGATCTTCGGCGTAATGCGCATCGTCAATCTTTCGCACGGCTCCTACTTTTTGCTCGGCGGCTACGTCGCCCTCTCCGTCATTGGAACCACCGGCTCCTGGCTGCTGTCGATACCAATTGCGACGCTCACCATCGCTGTCGTCGGCTTGATCATGGAGCGCTTGTTCCTGCGGCCGGAAGGCCACGCCAAGCTCGTGCGCGACGCCGTTATCGCGCTTGGGATCGCGCTCGTGATCCGGCTGATGATCGGCCCAATCCTGCCGCAACTGCTGCCCGGCCAGATCGGCGGCATCATTCAGGTCACGCTGGTCGTGATCGTCTTCGCCATTCCGATTTTCCTGCTGTTGCAGCGCATATCGGCCGTCGCAATCGAAGCCGACGTGTTACGGCAGGTGTTGATGACTGTCGGCTTCGCGTTCTTGTTTCAACAGGCCGCGCTCGACATCTGGGGCGGCAACAATTTCGACATCCAGCCGCCAAGCGCGCTGACGCAAAGTCTCGTCATCGGCGGCACTTATCTGCCGCTCTACCGGCTGTTCATGATCGTCGGGGCCCTTGTCATCGGTATCGTGCTTTGGCTGGCGATGGAAAAGACGCGGATGGGTGCCGCGGTGCGCGCTACCGTGGACGATGCGCAGATGGCGCGCGGCGTCGGCATCGACACCAACAAGATCTCGATGCTGATCTTCGCGCTGGGTGCCGGCATGGCCGCGCTGGGCGGCGTGATCGGCGGCGCCTTCCTCGGCGTGTATCCAGGCCTCGATTTCGAGATGTTGCCGATCGCTTTTGCGGTCGTCATCATCGGAGGCATGGGCTCGCTCGGCGGCGCCGCGATCGGTGCGTTGCTGGTCGGTCTCGCCGATAATTTCGGCAAGGCGCTGTTTCCCGAGCTGGCCTACTTCACCCTCTATGCGCCGATGGTGCTGATCCTCGCGATCAAGCCGACCGGCCTCTTCGGGCGGGACTGACGGCACAGTGGGCACACAAAATTTCAAGATCGCGGCCGTCATCGTCAGCCTGCTCGTCTTGCTGATCATCGTCCCCTACTGCAACTCCTTCGTCATATTGCTGGCGACGCGTGCAATGGTTTTCGCTATTTTGGCGATGAGCCTCGACATTCTTCTCGGCTTCACCGGCCTCGCTTCGATGGGCCAAGCCGCCTATTTCGGGGTCGGCGCCTATCTCACCGCCATTCTCGCCAATAATTACGGCTTCGGGCTGAAGTGGGATTTCTGGCTGATGATCCCGATCGGCGTGGCGGTCGGCGGCGTGCTTGCGGCATTCTTCGGGCTGTTCGCGATCCGCGCGACCGGCACTTACTTTTTGATGATCACGCTCGCGCTCGGCCAATGCGTGTGGGGCCTTGCCTACCGATGGAATTCGATGACCGGCGGCGACAACGGCATCACGATGAAAGGCGGCCGGCCGCAATTCGGCATCGACCTCTCTAACGATATCAATTTCTTCTATCTCACCTTCGGATTTTTCGTGGCAACGCTGCTTGCCCTTTACATCCTGGTCCGCTCGCCGTTCGGGAAGAGCCTGCTAGGCATCCGCGAACGCGAGCTGCGCATGCGCATTCTCGGCTATAATGTGTGGCTACATAAATACGTCGCTTTCATCATTGCCGGCGCTTTTGGCGGGTTGTCGGGCGTGCTGTGGGCGCATGCCAACGGCATCGTGACGCCGGAAACCGTGGTGTTGACGACGTCGGTCGACGCGCTGCTGATGACGGTTCTTGGCGGCGCCGGGACGCTGGTCGGCGGAGCGATCGGCTCGGCAATCGTGTTCGGGCTTCGTGAATATGTCAGCACACTGGTTCCGTGGTGGCAGTATGTGCTGGGCGGGGTTTACGTTCTGACGATCCTTTATCTGCCAACCGGGCTGATGGGGATTCCGGGGCGGATAAGGCAATGGCGAAACAGTCAGAAGAAACGTGAGACGACGAAAATGGCATCTGCGCCTTCCTGAATTGAACGGAAAGGCATCGACCAACTGGAGGAACGACAAATGACAAGCACGTCAAGAAAACTTCAATCGATAGTGGTGGCCACGGCGGTCGCGGTCGGCCTCGGCCTGTCCGCCCCCGCCGGCGCGGAAGAGCTCCGCATCGGCTATCTCGCTCCGCTCACCGGCGGCCTTGCGCAAACCGGCATCGACATGCGCGATGGCTTTTTGCTCTACCTCGAGGAGCACGGCAACAAGCTTGGCGGCATGGACGTCAAGCTCATCATCGAGGACGAGCAAGGCAAGGGTGACGTCGCCGTCACCAAGGCCAAGAAACTCGTCCTGCAGGACAAGGTGCATATGCTCATCGGCGGCGTGCTGGCCTCGACCGGCTACGCCCTTGCGCCGGTCAGCACCGAACTCAAGACGATGTACATTCCGTCGATCCCGGCGGCGGACGACCTCACGCAGCGCCAGCTCAAGAACTTCCCGTACCTAATCCGTACCAGCTGGTCGAGCTCGCAGCCCCATCATCCGCTCGGCCAGTGGGCGTGCGATCAGGGCTACAAAAAGATCGTCACGATCGCGGCGGACTATGCCTTCGGCTACGAGGTGGTTGGCGGCTTCCAGAAGGCGTTTGAGGATTGCGGCGGCAAGATCATCCAGAAGATCTGGCCTCCGCTCGGCGCCAAGGACTTCGGGCCGTTTATCCCGACGATCAAGGCAGACACCGACGCGGTGGTGTCGCTGATGGTCGGCCCGATGCCGGCACAATTCATCAAGCAAATGCGCGGCGCCGGCTTCAAGAAGCCGATCCTCGGCGGCGGCACCAGCTATGACGAGTTCGTGCTGCCGTTCATGGGCGACGAAGCGATCGGCGACGTCTCCGCGCTGCACTACAGCGCGGCGCTCGACACGCCGAAGAACATCGCGTTTGTCAAAGCTTATCGCACTAAGTTCAACAAAGTGCCGTCGTACTATTCGGAAAACAATTACACGACCGCGCAGTGGCTGGACGAGGCGCTCAAGAAGGCCGGCGGCAAATGGCCCGGGCCGGAAGAACTGATCAAGATCATGGTCGGCATCAAGCTCGATGCGGTGCGCGGGCCGGTGTCGTTTGACGAAATGCGCAACCCGATCCAGAACATCTACATCAAGAAGGTCGAGAAGAAGAAGATGTTCGGCTATGAAAAGGACGAGCTCTGGAACACGGTCATCAAGACCTATCCGAACGTCAGCCAGTTCTGGACGTACGGCAAGGACAAGTTCCTGGCCCAGCCGGTCTACGACAAGAACTTCCCGCCCTGCAAGTTCTGCGAATAACGGCGACAACGCCGGAGCCTGATCAGGCCCCGGCGCTTTTTTTCTTCTAAGCCGAGCCCGCGCGTGACTGACAGCAAAACTGACACCCCGGTCCTTGAACTCAGAAATCTGTCGAAAAATTTCGGCGGGTTGAAAGCCACGCGCGACGTATCGTTCCGCGTCATGGCGGGCGACCGCAAGGCGATCATCGGACCGAACGGCGCCGGCAAGACAACCTTGTTCAACCTGATCACCGGCATCTACCCGGTGTCGTCCGGCGAGGTGCTGCTGTTCGGCGAGGACGTTACCAAGTGGCAAAGCCACCAGCGCACAGCTAAGGGCATGGCGCGCACGTTCCAGATCACCAGCCTGTTTCCGAAACTCACCGTGATCGACAACGTGCTGCTGGCGATCGAGGGCCTTCGCCCGACTAAATTCGTGATGTGGCGCTTCCAGTCCTCCTACAAGGACGTCTACGAAAAAGCCCACCGGCTGCTCGAGCAGGCCGGCTTCCTCGACCGCAAGGACACCGAGGTGCGCAACCTGTCGCATGGCGAGCAACGCCAGCTCGAAATCGTGCTCGGCCTCGCCAGCGACCCGAAAATCCTTTTGCTTGACGAGCCGGCCGCCGGACTGTCTTCCGGCGAGTCGACCGAGATGGCGCACTTTCTGATGAAGCTCGATCCCAAGCTCGCGATCCTCCTGATCGAGCATGACATGGACGTGGTGTTCGACGTGGCGGACGAGATTTCCGTCCTGCACTTCGGAG
This sequence comes from uncultured Alphaproteobacteria bacterium, assembly GCA_963718035.1. Classification (GTDB taxonomy): domain Bacteria; phylum Pseudomonadota; class Alphaproteobacteria; order Rhizobiales; family Xanthobacteraceae; genus Pseudolabrys. The sequence continues at coordinate 79,438 of CAVQYD010000009.1, forward strand.
AGATCTTGGAAACCGGGACGCCTGAGCAGATCAAGAAAAGCCAGCGCGTCCAGGAAATCTATCTGGGGACCGACTAATCATGGCGATCCTCGACGTTCAGGACATCCATACCTATTACGGCGACGCCTATGTACTGCAGGGCCTGTCGCTCCAGCTCGAGCAAGGCCACATCCTCGGCCTGCTCGGCCGCAACGGCGTCGGCAAGACGACTTTGGTCAACTCGATCGTCGGGTTCAACCCGCCGCGGCGTGGCAAGATCGTGTTCAAGGGCAACGACATCACACGCTCGGCATCGTTCGAGACCGTGCGCAGCGGCATGGGCCTCGTTCCGCAGGGGCGCCGCGTGTTCCCGACCCTGAGCGTCGAGGAGAACCTGCTGGTCGCCGAAGGCCACACCGAGCGCCACGGCTGGAATCTGCAGCGCGTCTACAAACTATTTCCGCGCCTGCATGAACGCCGCAACCAGCGAGCCAAGACGCTCTCGGGCGGCGAGCAGCAAATGCTGGCGATCGGCCGCGGGCTGATGACCAATCCCGACTGCCTGATCATGGACGAACCGTCGGAAGGATTGGCGCCGATCATTATCCAAGGCCTTTGGGAAGCGATCAGCACGCTGAAGAAGGAAGGCCTTTCGATACTGCTCGTCGAGCAGAACGCGCATCTTGCACTCAAGCTCGTCGACTACGTGCACGTGATGAGCAAAGGTCAGGTTGTGTACTCCGCTAAGCCCGAAGAATTGCGCGCCAACGACGAGATCAAGGCCAGCTATCTTGGTATTTAGCGGCTGATCCTCATACTCCGGATTGTGCAACCGGCTTGCCCAATTGCGCAGGTGGGCACGGCCATCCCATGCCATTCGGGCTTTACATCGAGGAATAGCTTGGCCGATGATGGGCGCGGTCGGGGCCGCCATGGTGGGGCAAGCGGCCCAGAACGGACATCGCGTCACATCAAACGCGACCAATTAAAATGTAAGCCCAAAGCACGGGCTGCAAAGGGAGGAATGCATGTCTCGCAAGATCACCCGTCGTAAATTTATGGCCGGGACTGCCGCCGGCGCAGCGGCAGCGGCGTTCAAATTTCCAGCACCGGCGATCGCCCAGGCCGCGCCATTCAAGCTCGGCCTGCTCACGGTCAAAACTGGCCCGCTCGCCCAGGGCGGCATCCAGATGGAGCAGGGCGTCGTCACGTACCTGAAGGAGAAGAACTACACCTTCGCCGGCCGCAAGGTGGAGTTCTTCTCCGCCGACACCGGCGGCAATCCGGCGGGCACCAAGACCAAGGTGCAGGAACTGATCGAGCGCGACAAGGTCGACGCTATCCTGGGACCGCTCGCCGCTTTCGAACTGCTGGCGATCACCGACTACATCCGCAGAACAAAAGACGCCGATGCTGAGCCTCGCCGCCGCCGAGGACATGACGCAGCGGCGTCCCAATCCCTATTTCCTGCGCGCCTCGGCAACCTCCTCGCAGGCGATGCATCCGATGGCCGACTTCGCGGCCAAGGAATTGAAGCTCAAGAAAGTGGTCACTGCATCTCCGAGGACTTCGCCTTCGGCCACGAGCAGATGGGCGGCTTCCAGCAGACCTTCGAGGACAATGGCGGCAAGATCGTCAAGAAGATCTGGCCGCCGCTGGTCACGCCCGACTACACGCCGTTCGTCGCGCAAATCGCCGATTGCGATGGCGTTTGCCAGGGTTTTGCCGGGTCGAACCCGCTGCGCTTCATGAAGACCTATGCCGCGGCCGGCCTGAAATATCCCGGTGGTGACCGGCGAAACCGGCGGCGACGACGCTTTGCTGCGCAGCTTCGGCGACGAGGCGCTCGGCCTTTACAGCTGCTGCCCGTACACGCTCGATCTCAATACCGACAGCAACAAGCGCTTCGTTGCGGCAATGGTGAAAGACTATGGCGTGGAGCCGGGCTTTTATGCCGCGGGCTCTATGTCGCTGCCAGGTCGTCGCGGCTGGGCTGGAAAAAGCCGGCGGCAAGACGGACGACAAGGAAGCCTGGTGGCAGCGATGAAGGCCGTTGATTTGAAGGACACGCCGCGCGGCCCGATCAAGTTCGACCATCTCGGCAATGTGGTTGGCGATTTTTATATTCGCCATCTCGAAAAGGGCGCAAGACGGCTAAGTACGTCGAACAAGACCGTGAAGACCTACAAAAATGTGAGTCAGTTCTGGACCTATGACGAGAAGAAGTTCTTGAGCTCAGCCGGTCTATTCGCGCAACTATCCGCCGCTCAAGTCATGATAGACACAGTTCCGCGGGCGCCGCTTTGGCGCCCGCGGTTCATCGGCGCATGATCCCGAAAATGGAAACCGCGGGATCTTGCGCATACAAAAAAAGCATGACCAGTGCGGAACGTCTCCGGCCATGACATTTTGGCTGGTGCTGACGGTTAACAGCGTCACATTCGGCGGCCTGCTGTTCCTGCTGTCGGCTGGCTTCTCCCTGATTTTCGGGCTGATGCGAATTCCCAATCTGACGCACGGCTCGCTGTTCATGCTCGGCGCTTATGTCGGCGCAACGTTTCTCGTCGGCTTACTCAGCATCAAATTCAATTTTTGGCTGGCAGCGTCATTGGCAACGCTTGCCGTCGCGGCGTTTGGCGCGGCTGATCGAGCGCCTGCTGTTGCGTCGGCTGCCCGGCGATCAATTGGCGCAGGTGCTGGTCACCCTCGGCATCTCGTTCATGGTCGCCGATTTCTGCTTGATGGCGTGGGGCGGTGATCCGATAAACGTCACGACTCCGGACGGACTCGGCGGCTTTGTGCGGTCGGGACGCTGGCGTTCCCGCTCTACCGGCTCGCGGTAATCGTGATCGCCGTCAGTGGTCGCGATCGCGCTCTGGATGTTGCTCGACCGCACGCGGCTCGGCGCCATGATCCGCGCCGGCGTCGACGATCCCGACATGGCGCGCGTGGTCGGCATCCGCGTCTCGCAGCTGTTCACGATCGTGTTCGCGCTCGGCGCCGGGCTTGCCGCGTTCGCCGGCATCGTCGGCGGGCCGATCCTGTCGGTCTATCCCGGCCTCGACCAGGACATGCTGCCGCTCGCGCTGGTGGTGGTCATCCTTGGCGGCACCGGCAGCCTGCTCGGCTCTTTTGTCGGCAGCATCATCGTCGGCTTCATATATAATTTCGGTCAGGCGCTGCTTCCCGAGCTCGCCTATTTTGTTCTGTTCCTGCCGATGCTGCTGGTGCTGATCCTGCGGCCGCAAGGCCTGTTCGGCAGGCACGTGCCATGAGTACGCGCATCCCCGCCATTGCAATTGCTTTCGTGGCGCTCGCCACCCTGCCCATGTGGATGCAGGGCGTCTTATTACATCAATGTCGCCAGCCAGATTCTGTTTTTTGCCATTTTCGCGCTCGGGCTGAATGTGCTGGTCGGCTATGCCGGGCTGGTATCGCTGGGACATGCCGGCCTGTTCGGTATCTCTGCCTATGCCACCGGATACATGCTGCAGCTGGGCTTTGGCCACACGGTTGCAATTTTCGTCGCGTTGGTGACCGGCATGGGCTCGATGGCGGTCTATGCCGCACTGTCTTTGCGCGCGACCGGCATTGGCTTCATCATGATCACGCTGGCGCTCGGTGAGATCCTGTGGGGCCTCGCCTACCGCTGGATCAGCCTGACCGGGGGCGACAACGGCATCAACGTACCAACGCGTCCGGCCGTGATTCGGTTATTCGCTGTCCGACGCGAACATCGTTCTACTACACGACGTTGGTCATTTTTCTCCTGTCGGTCATCTCAGTAGCGGTATTCGTTCGCTCACCGTTCGGCGCCGCGCTGATGGGCACGCGCGACCAGCCGCGACGCATGAACGCACTCGGCTATCACGTCTGGGCGATCCGTTTCTGGGCCTGCATATTTTCCGGCTTGTTGACCGCCATGTCCGGCATTCTATTTGTCTACTACACGCAATTCATCAGCCCACAGACGCTTTCGCTCACCTCTTCGGCCGAGGTGCTCCTGATGGTGATCTCGGGCGGGCCGGGAACGCTACTTGGGCCGATCGTCGGCGCCGGCCTGGTGGTCGTGGTGAAGAACGTGGTGAGTGGATTCATCGAGCGCTGGAACTTCCTGCTCGGCGCGGTGTTCGTCGCCATCGTAATCCTGATGCCGGAAGGCTTGGTGCCCGGCACCGTGCGGCTGTGGCGGCTGGCGTGGCGCAAACGCGCGCGTCGTGACGCCATCGCCGGCGTGGCGGAGCCTTCGCCATGAGTGCGCTCACCGTCACCGCATTATGCAAGGCATTCGGCGGTCTGCACGTGACCAACGGCGTCAATCTCAATGTTGAGCCGGGTGAGCGGCGGTTGATCATCGGCCCCAACGGAGCCGGCAAGACCACGTTGTTTAATCTGATCACCGGTGAGCTCACGCCCGACAGCGGATCAATCCACCTGTTCGGGCAGGATATCACCAAGACACCAAGCCGGCGCCGGCCGCATCTCGGCATGGCGCGTACCTATCAGATCATCACGTTGTTCGCCCGTGACACCATCATCCACAATGTCTCGCTGGCATTGTTGGGTTTGTCGCCGGCACGCTGGAACCCATTGATCGACCTGAGGCATCAAGGCCATTTGGTCGACCGAGCCAGCGCGGCGCTAGAACAAGTCGGCCTGGCGCACATTGCCGACCGGCCACTGTCGCAGACTTCCTATGGCGAACGTCGCCGCGTCGAGATTGCGATGGCGCTGGCGCAAAATCCAAAAGTCCTGTTGCTTGACGAGCCGTTCGCAGGTCTTTCGATCGACGAACGGCGGGACGTGAAACAGCTCCTGCTGGCGATCCCGCGCGACGTCACCATCGTGATGATCGAGCACAATATGGATGTGGCGCTGGAATTCGCCGAGCGCATCACGCTGCTGCATTTCGGCGAGGTGATCGTCGAGGGCAACCGCGCCGAGGTGGTTGCCGATCCCCGCACGCGGGAGGTCTATCTTGGCCACTAGTGCGCTCAAGCTCAGCCACGTCGACGCCTTTTACGGCGACAGTCACGTTCTCGGCGACGTTTCGTTCGAACTCGGCGAAGCGCGCATGCTCGGCCTGCTCGGCCGCAACGGCGCCGGCAAATCGACCTGCATGAACGTCACGATGGGACTGCTGCCGCCTCGCCGCGGCGAGGTAATCGTGTTCGGCGAGACGGTGAGCGGCATGTCTCCCGAGATGATCGCCGCACGCGGAGTCGCGCTGGTGCCGCAGGGCCGACGGATCTTCAAGAGTTTGACGGTGCGCGAGAACCTCGTGGTCGCGGCTCGCAAGCCCGATCCCGGCAGCAAGCATGCGCCGTGGACGACCGATACCGTGTTCAGCATGTTTCCGCGCCTGAACGAGCGCCGCAACCAGATTGCGGCACACCTGTCGGGCGGCGAGCAGCAGATGCTCGCCATCGGCCGCGCGCTTATGGGCAATCCGCGCGTGCTGCTGATGGATGAGCCGTCGGAAGGGCTGGCTCCGCAGATCGTCGCCGAAGTGATGGCGACCATTCGTAAACTGAAGGAAAGCGGGCTTTCGATCGTGCTGGTCGAGCAAAACCCCAAGCTCGTTTTCGATGTCGCCGACGACATCGTGATCCTCAACACCGGCCGCGTCGCGGTCGTTTCCACTCCCGCTAAAATCGAAAAAGACGGCGTCGATTTACGCCAGCACCTCGGGGTGTTCTGATTTCCCGGCGTTGAAAATCGCCAGCGCAAAGGTTACTGGATCGTCCGCGTTTCGCGGACGGCTAAATGAGGGCTTGAAATGGCTGACATCTGGAACAAATACGCGAACACCGCGGCCCGGAAACATGGGAAAGCGGGACGCGATGCGCGGCCGAAAAGCGTCACCATCGACGCCCACAGCCATATCGCGGTGCCGCGCGCGGCCGAATTCATCAAGCCGCATCTCGATGTCTCGACCATTCCTCTTGCGCATTTTGCCTCGGCCGAAACCAAGGCGCTCAACGCCAAGCAGGAAGCCGACATCCGCGGCTGCATGACCGGCTACGACGAGCGTTTTGCCATCATGGACAAGATGGGCGTCGACATGCAGCTGGTCATGCCGCCGCCGCCGCAGTGCTATCACACGGTCGCGCTCGAATACGCGGTGCCGGCCGCGCAAATGATCAATGACGGCGTCGCCGAGTTCGTATCCAAGCACTCCGACCGCTTCATCCCGACCGGCACGGTGCCAATGCAGGACGGCAACGAAGCCGCGAAGGAACTCGAGCGCTGCATGACCAAGCTCAAGTTCAAGGGCGTCGAGATCCTCACCAATGTTGCCGGCAGGGAGTTGTCAGATCCTGCTTTCGCGCCGTTCTGGAAAAAAGCCGAAGAGCTGGGTGCGCTTGTCATCATCCATCCGAACGGCTTTACCGAAGGCCGCCGCCTGTCGCGCTTCTATTTCAACAACGTGATCGGCAATCCGTTCGAGACCACGCTCGCCCTGCACTATCTGATCTTCGACGGCGTGCTCGAGCGCCATCCGAAGCTGAAGGTTTTTGCCATGCACGGCGGCGGCTACCTTGGCGCCTATTCCGGACGCATCGACCACGCCTGGGGCGCGCGCTCGGATTGCCATGCCAACCTGCCGAAGCCGCCGACCAGCTACCTCAAGCAGGTCTATGTCGACACGGTCGTCTTCACCGCCGCACAGCTGAAGGCGCTGGTCGATTTGTTCGGCGTCGATCACGTCATCATGGGCACCGACTATCCCTTCGACATGCTCGAGTACGACCCGATCGGCCACATCAGTTCGGTCGACAGCTTCGATGAGAAGACGCGCGCCGCGCTTGCAGGCGGCAGCGCCAAGAAGTTGCTGGGGATCTAGCCTGCCGATCTACGCGTAGAGGAAGTCCAACACTGCGGTCTCGGCGATCACGGCTGCGTCGGTGCTGTGCCGCCCGGCGCGCGCTTGCTCTTCCTGCGTGCGGGTCGCCTGCAAATAGGCGCCGAGGTGCCGGGCCCGCTCGATGATCCGGTAATTCTCCGGCAGCCTGGCCGCTTCATAGCGCTTGAGCGCGGCTTCGACGTTCTCCTCATTTTGCAGCGAAGCCGCCAATGCGGCTGCATCGTCCGCCGCCTTGGAAACTCCGGCGGCAACGTGCGGCCGCGCCACGAATGCCGCGTCACCCAGGATCGCCACCCGGCCGAAGGCCATGCGGGGCGACTCGAGATCGTAGATCGGCTGCAGGATCGGCTCCTCGATCAGCCGCACGATCTGCCGGAACTGCGGCGCAACCAGGCGCTCGGCATCGGCGCGCATTTCCGCGATCGCTTGCCGCGGAATCAACGGCGGCGGAATTGAAATCGCGTGCGTCACGCCGTGATCGTCCGTGAGCAGCCACTTTAATTTGGTCGCCTCGTCCGCCGGCCGATACCACACGACGTTGTAACGGCGGTGGCCGGGACGCAGGTCGTTGTCGGGACCGGCCACGGGATAGCCAAGGAATTGCTCGCCGGGCGGCAGACCGAACGTCATGTACTCGAAAAGTTCGCGATGCACATCGGCCGGAAAGGCGCGTTCCGCAATCAGCGCCCGCCAGGCCGAATAGCCGGCGTAACGCGGCGTCACATCCGGCGAACACTGCTGTCGAACCGTCGACCGGATCCCATCTGCGCCCACGAGCAGGTCCGCCTCGATGATTTCGCCATCGGAAAAATGCGCGCGGATAGCGTCCGTGACTCTGCGTGAACTTCGTCAGGCCGCGCCCGCGATGATAGTGAGCTGGAGGAAAGGCGTCCCGCAGGAGGCGATAGACGCGTTCCCAGGCCGTAAGCACCTGCGGACAATTGATTTCATGCGTCAGGCGTCCCTCGGCATCAAGAATCTTGCGGGTTGTAATGTGAACGCCAAGCTCGTCCGTCGCGAGGCCAAGTCCGCGCAACCGCGCGATGAGTTCCTGCTGGGCGACGATACCGGCGCCGCGCCCGGAGAGTTCGGTCTCGACCCTTTCATAGATATCGACCGCCCAACCGGCCCGCCGCAGCAAAAGGCCGCTCAGCAGGCCGCTCATCGAGCCGCCGATAATGATTGCACGCCGCGCGCGAGCCCCGGGCAATGGTTCAGCCTCGATCTTTTCGTTTACCCATTTATCCTATATATGACAGCCAGCAGCTTTGGAGGAATTCCCATGGCCCTGACCATGCTCGACAAGCAGGCCGAGAAGAAGGAAAAGTCGCAGTGGCCGGCGGATATCGCCGCCGAGTTCGAGCGCGAGAGCAAAAATCCGAACCCGTGCGTCGGCTCGACGCTGCTGTCTGAGAACGAGCGGACACGCGTGTGGATCATCCGCCTCGCCCCAGGCGAGCGCATCGGCTTCCACCGCCACGTGCTCGACTATTTCTGGACATCGGTGTCCGGCGGCCGCGCACGTCAGCACGTGCATGATGGCACGACCGTTGAATACACCTATCAGCCCGGCGAAACGCGTCACGAGAGCTACGGCAAGGGCGAGTTCAAGGTGCACGACCTGGAAAATCTTGGCGATCGCGAAATGGTATTCATGACCGTCGAGTTCAAGGACAGTGCCAACAAGCCGATGCCATTGCCGGCTGGCGTCAGGCCGCAATCGGCGGCCGCCTGATTTCAGTTTTCCTCAACTACGCGCCCGCCGCGGCATCGGCCACGGCGGGCGTTTCATTTTGTCGCGCAGGGAAAATTTCGGCTGATCGATCAATGGCTAGCCAAGCCGCAGGCCATCCTGCAAACTGCGAAAAACGTCTGGTGGCGGCAGGACGGCTGCTGGAGGCAACGAAAACACTCGGGCTTAAGAGGGGAGTGACGCCGGCAAGTTCGACACGCAGATCTGGCCATCGCATCGCGGGCGGACAGGTATCCGGCTGAAAGTGAATATGCCGGCGACAGCGATCCCGGTTAAGGCGTATGGATATTTCCTTCGATCTACTGATCAATGCTATCATCGCCGGGCTGCTGCTCGGCGGCTTCTATGCCGCCGTCACCGCCGGCATTTCGATCTCGTTCGGCATGCTCGACATCGTCAACATCGCGCACCCGGCCTTCATCATTCTCGGCTCCTATATCGCCTATATCATCAACATCGAATTTCGGCATCGACCCGATCTTGGTCAGCATCATCATGCTGCCGGCGTTCTTTGCGCTCGGCGCGATCTTTATCAGGTCTACTACGTGTCGTTCGAGAAGCGCGGCCAGGACTCCTTGCGCGGGCTCGCCTTTTTCTTCGGCCTGCTGTTCGTCACCGAGGTGATGCTGATTTTGGTGTTCGGCGTCGACTATCGCTACGTCGAGGCCGACTATATTGGACCAAGCCTGCGGCTCGGCATGCTCGAATCCCACTGCGCATGCTGGTGCCGTGCCTGCGGTCGCTGGCGATGTTCGCGCGTGATGCAGGTGTTCCTGACGCGAACCTTCACCGGCCGCGCGATCATGGCGGTGTCGCAGGATCCAGCTGGCGCTGCAACTAATGGCCGCCGAGCCGATCCGCATCAAGCGCATTGCTTTCGGCATTTCGATCGCGACCGCGGCGATCGCGGGCGCATTGCTCATCATCATCCAACCGGTCGAGCCTTCGGTCGGCCGCGAATATATCGGCCGCGTCTTCGCGATCTGCGTGCTTGGCGGGCTTGGCAGCCTGCCCGGAACCCTGATCGCGGCCATGCTGCTCGGCGTCGTCGAAAGCATCACCGCGACATTTTATGGCCCGTCATGGGCGCCGGCGGTGTCTTTCGGCTTTCTGCTGCTCACACTGGCCTTTCGGCCAGTCCGGCTTATTCGGACGGTAAGCCGTGCGCACGCTCGCCGTTCATTTTCTTCATTGTCGCAATGCGGTCGGCCTGCCGTCTTCGTCTGCGCACTGTGGATTGGCAACGATTACATTTTTTATGCCGGCTACATCGTCCTGCAATTCATCGTTCTGGCAACGGCCTGGAACATTCTCGGCGGATATTGCGGCTACGTGAATTTCGGCTCGGCCGGATTTTTTGCGGTCGGTGCATATTCGACCGTGACGCTGCACAAGTTGGCGCAAACACCGGACGATATTTTCCGGATCGCTGTTGCCGGTGCGCTGATTTCCGCTGTCGTTCCCATGCTCATCGTGGTCGCGGGAATGTGGCCGGCATCATCGGCCTCGGCACCGGCTACCTCACGTTGCGGCTGCGCGGCGCGTTCTTCGCCATCGCCACGTTGGCGCTTGCCGTCGTGCTGCAGACACTGGTGCTCAACTGGGGCTTTGTCGGCGGCGCGCGCGGCGCCTATATCATCGCGCCCAAAGTCTCGAAGTCGCCGGTCTTCGACATCAGCTACATCGAATATCTGTTCGCTGACCATGTTCGTGCTGTCGGTCGTCGCGCTGACCGTTGCGCGGCTGATCGAGCGCTCGCAGCTCGGCTATGGTTTCGCCACCATCCGCGACGACGAAATGGCAGCGGAAGCCTGCGGCGTTCCGACGTTGCGGCTGAAGTTGGTCGCAACCACGATATCGGGCGCTCTCATGGGCATGGCCGGCGCGCCATTCCCCTACTACATCGGCTATGTCGATGCCGGCTCGGCCTTCGGCCTGAATACGGGGTCAATTCGATCGCGATGCCGATGATCGGCGGCACCACAAGCTGGATCGGGCCGCTGATCGGCGCGATCCTGCTCGGCACCTTCCAGCAATACGCCACGGTGACAATTTCGTCGGCCGTCAATCTTCTGATCGTCGGAATGATGCTCATCGGCTTCGTCATCATGGCGCCGAACGGCATTATCGGCCTGGTACAGGAACGCTTGCGCCGGAGGCAAGCGATGACGCGCGCTGCTGCATGTCGCCAACATCGGCAAGCGTTTCGGCGGCTTCGTGGCCCTCGATGGCATCGATCTCACGGTGCGCCAGGGCGAACGGGTCGGGCTGATCGGACCGAACGGTTCCGGCAAGTGGACCCTGGTCAATTGCATGTGCGGCACGCTCACCAACGAAACCGGCACCGTGCAATTCGACGGCCACGCCATGAACGGGCTTGCCACGCATGAGCGGACCCATCGCGGCGTCGCGCGCAGCTTCCAATTGCCGCGACCGTTCCACAGCATGACGCTCGCCGAGAACATGCGAATCCCGATGTTCTACACGGTGCACAAGCGCAGCGGCACGCTGCTGCACGCCGACGACATCGACGCACGCTGCGATGAGCTGCTCAAGCTGGTCAACCTCGACCAGAAGGCGCAGCAGCGGCCGCGCGATCTGACGCAGGTCGAAATGCGCAAGCTGGAATTGGCGCGCGCCATGGCGGCGGAGCCGAAACTGCTGGTCGCCGACAAATCGATGGCCGGCCTGTCGCATTCCGAGGTCGAGGACATCGTCGCGCTGCTCAAGCGGCTGAACGAAAGCGGCATCACGATCATCATGATCGAACACATCATGAGCGCGGTGATGAGCTTCTCGCAGCGGCTGGCCGTGCTTGTCTCCGGCAAGAAGATCGCCGACGGCAAGCCGGATACGGTCGTCAACAATCCGGAAGTGATAGGGGCCTATCTTGGCCAGTAGCATCACCATCAAGAACGTCGATGCGGCCTATGGCGCCGTGCGCGTGCTCGAGGACATTAACATCGACGTGAAGGCCGGCGAGACGGTGGTGATGCTCGGCACCAACGGCAACGGCAAGTCGACGCTCATGAAATGCATAATGGGCATCGTGCGGCCGCAGACCGGGCGTATTATGGCATCGATCGACGGCGTCGAGCACGACCTTACGAAGCTCGCCACCGAGCAGATCGTCGATCTCGGCATCGCTCTGGTGCCGGAAGGCCGCAGGCTGTTTCCGAAGCTGACGGTCGAGGAGAATCTCGCGCTCGGTGCATTCCGGCCGACCGCGCGGGCGCAGATCAAGCAGAATCTGGAAGCCTGCTTCGAAACATTTCCGCGGCTGGCGGAGCGCCGCAGCCAGCTCGCCGGCTCGATGTGGGGCGGCGAGCAGCAGATGCTGGCGCTTGGGCGCGCATTGATGCTGGCGCCGAAAATCCTGCTGGTGGACGAGCCCTCGGTCGGCCTCGCGCCGATCCTGGTGGCGCGCACCATCGACAAGATCAAGGAACTGAAGGAGCGTCTCAATCTCACCGTGCTGATGGCCGAACAGAACTTCGTGCAGGCCTTGCGCATCGCCGACCGCGGCTACGTGATCGTGCACGGCAAGATCGCCTTCGAGGGCAACTCAGCCGACGAACTCAACAACAACGACCTGATCCGGAAATTCTACCTGGGCCTCTAGGCTTTTCGACGGCGCCAAAAGAAAACGCCGCGCGGGATCCTCCGCGCGGCGTTTTGTTTTTGATCGCGTCGGCGTTGCTTACTGCTTCGCCTTCTCGAACGGATAGATCACGTTGCCGGTCTTGTATTCGCCCGGCGTCAGGACGGTCTGGTACGACATGCCCCGCCACACATCGAGGCCGGCGCCCTGCTTGATGCCGTGATACTGCACTTGCAGCATCCGGCCCTTCTCCCACTCGCCGTTCTTGCCGTACTTGATGTCGCCCATGATGGTCTTGAACGTGGTCTTGTGCATGTAGTCGGCGATCTTGCCGTCATCGAGGCTCTTCACGCCTTCGATCGCCTTGCCGAGGAGCTCGATGTAGGCGTAGCCCCAGCCGCCGAGATAGTAGCCGAGCGGATCGACGCCGGCGGCCGCAGCACGCGCCTGGTACTTCTTCAAGAACTCCTGGGTCGACGCCATACATCAGCTTACCCGACCGGCACCCAGGTCTCGTAGTTGACCCAACCATTCAGCAGCGGGCCAAGCTGGTTCTTGAACACGGTCGCTTGCAGGCCGACCATGGCGCCGCCGATCATCTTCGGCTTTAAGCCGATTTCGTTGACGGCCTTCACCATGCCGACGGAGTCGAGCGGGTAGGAGCAGACCACGAACAGGTCGGGATTGGCCGCCTGCACCGCCCGCACGATCGGCGTGAAGTCGGTTGTCGCTGGCGGGTAGCTCTTGTCGTAGACGACCTTGAAGCCGTGCTTCTTGGCGTTGACGCGCGCGCCTTCGCAGGCATTCTGCGCGAACTCAGCGTCGGCGAAGGCGAGCGCCACAGTCTGCGGCTTCGGATTCTGCTGTGCCGCCGTATCGAAGAAGCCTTCGGTGAACGAGGGCTTGGTGTTCGGGCCGGTCGGAATCATCGCGAAGAACCGGTCATATTTGAACTCGGAGTTCACATCGAGTCCGAACAGGATCTGAGAACACCTTTTTCCGCTGCACCGCGACCGTCATCGCCGCCGCTGCCGGGACCGTGGCATAGGGGCCAAGAATGAGATCGACTTTGTCGACGTCGAGCAGCTTGGTGTAGATGCCCGGCGCTTCCGCGGCCGTGCTCTTGTCATCGTAATAGATGAGCTTGACCGGACGCCCGAGCAGACCGCCCTTGGCGTTCGTCTCTTCTTCCCAGATCTGCATGCCGAGCAATGCCTGCTTGCCGTTGGCGGACAGCGGGCCGGTCAGCGACATCGAGAAACCGATTTTGATCGGCTCCTTGTTCTGCGCCTGAGCGCCGGAGACAATGAACATTCCGCCCGCCACGAGAGTGGCGGTCACTCCCGCAAGCCACGCAAATGATTTGATATTAAGCAGTCGAAGCATTCTATCCTCCCGATTAGACGTTGTTTTGCGTCATCTTATGCGTATTTCGCCGAACTAGGCTAGAGGGTGGGCGACCCACCAAGTGGGCTAAACCCCTTCCACCATGATCGTTTCAACTTCTCCCGCGCCACTGCGCCGGAAGGCCGCGGCCTTGTCGTATTCGGGCGAGGTGAAACAGGCGACACCCTGCTCGAACGTGGGGAACTCGATCACGATAAACCGGTGGAATTTGTCGGGGCCTTCCATGATCTGAAATCGCCCGCCCCGGGCAAGCACTTTGCCCCCGAACTTGGCGATAATGCCCGGCACCAGGTCGGTGTATTTCTTGTATTCGACAGGATCGTTGACCTTGGACCGCGCCACCCAATAAGCCGGCATGTAGCACTCCTTCTCAACCATGCCCGGACGTTGGGCCGGGCATTTACTTGCGGGCAAACACACTAGAAACATGTGCGGCCGGCACAAGCCCGGCTGACAAGGAGCAAGATACAATGCCGCGTAAGGTGATCGACATTTCGGTGCCGCTGGAAAACGACGTGGCGGCCGATCCGCCAGGCTACGGCCCGAAGATCGAATACCTTGACCATCAAGCGACGGCGCCCGACATCCTCAAATTCTTTCCCGGTTTAAAAAAGGAAGACCTGCCGGATGGCGAAGGCTGGGGCTTCGAGTGGGTGCGCCTGTCAACGCACTGCACGACGCATCTCGATGCGCCCTGGCATTTTGCATCGACAATGGACCACGGCAAGCGCGCGATCACCATCGACGAGGTCCCGCTCGACTGGTGCTTCCAGCCCGGCGTAAAGCTCGACTTCCGGCATTTTCCCGATGGCTACGTTGCGACCGCAAGAGATGTCGACGCCGAGCTCAAGCGCATCGGCCACACACTTTCTCCGCTCGAAATTGTCGTGGTGAACACATGCGCGGGAATGGCGTACGGGCGCCCCGACTATGTCGCCAAAGGCTGCGGCATGGGGCGCGAGGCAACCATGTACCTGCTTGAACGCGGCGTGCGCGTGACCGGAATTGATGGCTGGAGCTGGGATGCGCCATTTATCTTTACAATGAAGAAATATGCCGAGACGCGTGACGCGTCACTGATCTGGGAGGGGCACCGGGCCGGACGCGAGATCGGATACTGCCACATCGAGAAACTTCATAACCTCGAGGCGCTGCCGCCGACCGGCTTCACGGTGAGCTGTTTCCCGGTGAAAGTGCGTGGCGGCTCAGCCGGTTGGACTAGGGCCGTTGCAATCATTGATGCTTGATTGCCCACCGCACCGGGCGATAGCATCCCGTCCAACCAAAGGCCCGGGATCAAATCCCGGCAAAACAAACGTTGTTCCAGGGAGGATCACGTGGATAGACGTCATTTCGTCGCCGGCAGCGCCGCGGCTGCCGCGGCTCTCGGCATGGGGTCGGCATTTGCACAGGATGCCTATCCGTCTCATGCGATTACCATCATCAACCCGTTTCCGCCCGGCGGCGCGGTCGATGTAGTCACACGTCCTTTTGCGGCGATGCTCGAACCGCTGCTCAAGCAGCCGGTCATCATCGAGACCAAGGCTGGCGCCGCCGGCCAGGTCGGCGCACAGGTCGCTGCGAGCGCAAAGCCGGACGGCTACACCCTGCTTGCTCATTTGCCCTCGATTTCAGGCTTCGAGGCAGTGGACAAGACGTTCGGTCGCGCGCCGAAATTCACACGCGCCGATTTCATTCCGATCGCGCGCCTCACCGAAGGCCCTATGGTGCTGGTCGTGAACGACCAGCAACCCTACAAGACACTCAAGGAGCTGGTCGACGATGCCAAGAAACGTCCAGACGAGATCATCTTCAGTTCGTCCGGGCTTTATGGCGCTCTGCATCTGCCGACCGCTTTGTTTATGAACGCCGCGGGCATCAAGATGCGTCACCTGCCGACCAGCGGCGGCGGTCCGGCGCTAACCGCCGTCCTTGGTAACAACTCGCAGGTGTTGGTTACTTCGATCGCGGCGGCGAGCGGCCAGATGAAGGCCGGCAAGCTGCGCGCGCTCGCCTGCTTCTCGCCCAAGCGCGCGGCATCGTTGCCAGATGTGCCAACGATGAAGGAGCTCGGCTACAATGTCGAGTTCTCCATTTGGGTCGGCCTGTTTGCGCCCAAAGGCACGCCGGCACCCGCGATTGCCAAATTGCGCACAGAAACCAAAAAGGTCGTCGAAAACGAGCAGTTCAAGAAAGCAATGGAAAATATCGGCGATGTGGTCGCGTTCCTCGATCAACCCGAATTCGCGAAATTCTGGGATGAGGATGCCAAACGCGTCGAACAAGCCGTCAGCCTGATCGGCAAAGTGAGTTAGGACGGCAGCCGGCCTTGAATGACAAAGGCCGCGCATTGCGCGCGGTTTTCACGGTCGCTCGTAAACGTAAGAACGGCGGAGCTAGGGGAGGATCATCATGGATCGTCGCAATTTTCTCATCGGCACCGGCGCTTCTACCGCCGCCTTCGCGGCTGGACCGGTCTTCGCGCAGGAGGCTTTTCCATCGCACGCGATCACGATCATCAACGCGTTCCCGCCGGGCGGGGCCAACGACCTCGTGACGCGGCCTTTCGCCGCGGCGCTCGAGCCGGTAGTGAAACAGCCGGTCGTCGTCGAAACCAAGGCGGGCGCCGGCGGCCAGGTCGGCGCTCAGGTCGCCGCAAGCGCCAAGCCGGATGGCTACACATTGTTGTCCCACAACAATGGAATCTCCGGCTACGAGGAAGTCGACAAGTTGTTCGGTCGGCAGCCCAAAACCACGCGTGCCGATTTCATTCCGCTGGCACGACTGATTGCCGATCCGGTTCTGGTTCTCGTCAATGATCAGCAACCATACAAGACGCTCAAGGATCTCGTGGACGATGCCAAAAAGCGGCCGGAGGCGATCATCTACAGTTCGGGCGGGCTCTACGGAGCGACCCATCTGCCGGTGGCCCTTCTCGAAAAAGTTACGGGGATCCCGAAACTTCGGCATCTGCCGACAAACGGCGGCGGGCCGGCCATTACCGCTCTGCTCGGCAACAACGCGCAAATGAGCACGCAGACCACTACGGCGACCCTGCAACACATCAAAGCCGGCAAGCTGCGCCCGCTGGCGTCGTTCGCCGGAGCGCGGTCAAAGGCATTGCCGGACGTGCCGACCTTGAAGGAGCTCGGCTATGACGTTGAATATTATTTGTGGGTCGGCATCTTCGCGCCGAAAGGCACGCCCGCAAATGTCGTGTCGACGCTGAACAGCGCGATCAACAAGGCCGCAAGTTCCGATCAATTCAAGACCGCCATCACCAATGTCGGACTGGAACCCGCCTATCTCGACGCGGCCGGTTTCACCAAGTTCTGGGCGGATGACGCCAGGCGCTCCGATGAAGCGGTGAAACTGATCGGCCGCGTGCAGGGATGAGTAAGCATTCAATCGATTGATGGGCCGGAACCAACCGGCGTCAACAAAAAGGGGGAGGAAGATGGATCGCCGCAGTTTCGTCGTCGGTACTGCTGCGTCCGCCGCCACGCTGGCGGCCGGTCAGGCGACCGCGCAGGACGCCTATCCGACGCGAACCATCACAATGATCAGCCCATTTCCGCCGGGCGGCGTCAGCGACACCATCACGCGGCCACTGGATGCGGCGCTTGAGGCCGTCTTCAAGCAGCCGGTCGTGCTTGAGAACAAGACAGGAGCGGCGGGCGCCGTCGGCGCGCAGTACGTCGCAGCTGCCAAACCGGATGGCTATACGCTGCTGACCCATATCGTATCAATTTCTGGCTTCGCCGCGGTCGACAAGTTGTTTGGCCGGCAACCAAAATTCACCAATGCCGACTTCATTCCGCTCGCCCGCATCATCGCCGATCCGATCGTGATGATCGTCAACAACGACCTTCCGTACAAAACGCTGAAGGACCTGGTTGCTGATGCCAAAGCCAATCCCGACAAGCTGATCTACAGTTCCTCGGGCCTCTACGGCGCGTCTCACATTCCAACAGTGCTGTTTGCCAAGTCGGCAGGCGATATAAAGATGCGGCATCTCCCGACCAATGGTGGCGGGCCAGCCGTAACCGCCGTGCTCGGCGGAAACGTCAATTTCTTCATGTCGCCGACCTCGATCGCCTTGCCGCATATTCGCGCCGGAAAGGTGCGCCCGCTGGCCGTATCGAGCGCCAAACGCGTCAAAGTTCTTCCCGACGTGCCGACTTTCAAGGAACAAGGATACGATCTGGAATATTATTTCTGGGTCGGCATCTTCGCTCCGAAAGGCACGCCCGCCCCGATCGTGACTACGCTGCGTGATGGGCTCAACAAAGCGGCGCACAGCCAGCAATTCCTCGACACGATCGAGAAGCTCGGCCAGGAGCTGGCTTATATGGACCAGCCCGAGTTTGCGAAGTTTTGGGAAATCGACGCCAAGCGGCAGGAAGACGCCATCAACTCCATCGGTCGCGTGCAGGGATGACATCGGTCATCACCGGAGCCCCGCCAAAGCGGGGCTCCGGGTTTTCGCCAACCCACAAGGATCACTCATGACCCTGCGCATGGATCATGTCGCGGGTGCCTTCTTTATTGGCCTGGGCCTGCTGTTGATCGCGCTGTCCGGCGACCTGCCGACCGGCAGTTTGTCGATGCCGGGCTCCGGTTTCTTGCCGAAGATTGTCGCCGTGCTGACGATCTTCTTTGGATTGGTGCTCGCCCTGCGGGCGGGCGAGAGCAGGCCCTTTGCGACAATATCGTGGTCTGACGCAAAGCATGCCGCGATGGTCGTCGCAATCACCGCGATGGCCGCCGCACTCTATGAGTGGCTCGGATTCCTCACCACCGATATCCTCCTTATGTTTGGCCTGCTCGTGATCATCGAGCGGCGCAGGCTGCTGCCGGCGGCGATATACAGTGTAGGCGTCGTGGTGGTCACTTATGTGCTCTTCGTCTACCTGTTGAAGGCTCCGCTCCAGACGGGGCCGCTCGGATTCTAGGATCGCCGTGGAAACCACCCTCCTCAGCCTGGCACACGGCTTTTCGGTCGCCTTTGAGCCGACCAACCTGTGGTACGCGTTCCTTGGCTGCTTGGTCGGGACGCTTGTCGGCGTTTTACCAGGCATCGGGCCGCTGGCTGGCATCTCCATCCTGCTGCCGGTGACGTTTGGCCTCAACGCGACGCAGGCCATCATCATGCTCGCAGGCATCTACTATGGCTCGCAATATGGCGGCTCGACGACCTCGATCCTGATGCGCATTCCGGGCGAGGCCTCGTCGGTGATGACATGCATTGACGGCTATGCCATGGCCAAGAAAGGCCGCGCCGGCGCCGCGCTCTGCATTGCGGCGGTCGGCTCATGGATTGGCGGGACTGTCGGCCTTCTGGTCCTAACGTTGGTCGCACCACCCCTCGCAACCATCGCGCTGCGGTTCGGGCCGCCGGAATATACGGCCCTGCTGGTCCTCGGCCTCATCTTCCTTGCCTACATGTCGTCATCGTCGCTGGTCAGGACGCTGCTGATGGCGTGCCTCGGACTTCTGCTCGGCATGATCGGCATCGACAACATGACCGGGCATTTCCGCTACAGCTTCGATCTCGCGGAGCTCGGCGACGGCATCGGCATCGTGCCTGTGGCGGTGGGACTGTTCGGGCTCGGCGAAATTCTCTCAACGCCAAGCGCCGGCGCCGTCAAAGACATCATCAGCCCGCGTTTGCGGGATTTGTTGCCGACCCGCAAGGAGTGGAACGAGGCAGCCATGCCGATCACACGCGGCACGCTGCTGGGATTTATCATCGGAATTATTCCGGGCTCGGCGCACGTAATTTCCAGCTTTCTCTCGTACGCGATCGAAAAGCGTGTTTCGAAACATCCCGAGCAGTTCGGAAAAGGCGCGGTTGCAGGCGTCGCTGGACCGGAAACGGCTAACAATGCCGCCTCGACCGGGGCTTTCGTGCCGCTGCTCGCTCTCGGCATCCCGACAAGCCCGATCACCGCCGTGCTGATCGGCGCGCTGATGATTCACGGCGTTTCGGTCGGCCCGACGCTCGTCAACGAACACCCCAACGTGTTCTGGGGATTCGTCGCGTCAATGTACGTCGGCAACCTCATGCTGCTGGTGCTGAACCTGCCACTGGTGAGCCTGTTCGTGACCGTGCTGCGCATTCCCTATGCCTACCTCTACCCGATGATCATCATGTTCTGCATCATCGGCGTCTATGAGGTGAACAATTCGATCGTCGACGTGTGGATCATGCTGATCATGGGCGTGCTCGGCTACGCGTTGCGCAAGTTCGATTTCGACCCGGCTCCTCTGGTGCTCGGGCTGGTCATTGCACCGATCCTGGAACAGAGCCTGCGCCAATCGCTGATCATGTCGAATGGCAACTATCTTATTTTCTTCAGCCGGCCGATCTCGCTGGGCCTGATGCTGGTCAGCATCGGCCTGCTCGCGCTTGCAGCCTATGCGTTCGTGCTCCACCGCGCGGACTGGCGCACCAAGCTCGCCGAGGTCGAAGCCGGCGAAAAGGAGCTGTAAAGCTCTACGCTGGCTTGCGGGCGTACAGCGCCATGGCGATCATCGCCGCACCGCCGAAAATCATGTTGATGCCCACAAGCAATCCGAGCGCCCAAGCGGCGGTGCTCGGCAGGCCGGCAAAAATCATCATGGCCAGCGCCAGATCGATGATGCCGCTCAGCAGCATCCAACCCCACTGGCCGGATAATTCCCGTTTGTGGTCAAGGGCAAACATGATCGAGACGGCGCCCTCGACGATGAAGAACGCAATCAATAGCAGCGTAAGGGACAGCGCACCGCCTAAAGGCCGCGCCAGCAGCAGCAGCCCGACGACGATCCCAAGCGCTGCCGAAATCAGCGACCACCAGAAACCGGGGGCGCTACGCATCCAGAATGTTGTGATCAGACCAACGACGCCGCTGATGAGAAACAGCCAGCCGAACAGGATGGTGATTGCGAGGGTCGCAACGGGCGGGACCAGGACAGCAAATGCGCCGAGAACCAGCAGCACAATGCCTTCGATCAGAAACAGCACCCAGTGCCTGTGCAATGCGCCTTGGACTGCCCGTTGTACGCCTCTCAAGTCGGGTTGCGTGGACATGTAACCCTCCGCAGCTTCTCCCATCTCGGTCGGTATACTCCCGGGCGCATCTACGGTACAGCGCGGCGCCCTCACGCCCAAAGACGCTCGTTTTCCAAACCCTTGTAGAGACCGGCGACGTAGTCGCCATAACCGTTGAAAAGGAGTGTCGGCCGCCGTTCGCCAGTACCGATGATCTCTTCGGTCGCCTGGCTCCAGCGCGGATGCGGCACTTCCGGATTGACGTTGGCCCAGAAGCCGTATTCGGACGCCTGCAGCGCCTCCCACAAACCCTTCGGGCGTGTGTCGGTAAATGTAAAACGCACGATCGACTTGATCGATTTGAATCCGTACTTCCATGGCACCGCGAGCCGCAGCGGTGCGCCATGCTGGCGCGCAAGCGGATGGCCGTAGGCACCGGTCGCGAGAAATGCGAGTTCGTTGGTCGCCTCCGCCATGGTGAGGCCTTCGACATAAGGCCACGGAAACCAAGGCTGCTTCTGCCCGGGCGCGATCTTCGGGTTCATGAAGGTTTCCATCCGCACATACTTTGCGGAGCCGAGCGGGCGCGCAAACTCGACGAGCTTGGCGAACGGGAAGCCTGTCCACGCGATGGCCATGCCCCAGGCCTCCACGCAACGGTGACGATAGGTGCGCTCTTCGAGTGTCAGCTTTTGAATGAGATCGTCGATGCCGACCTCCATCGGCTTCTCGACCATGCCATCGATTTTCACCGTCCACGGCCTGATCGGCAGTGCTTGCGCCGCCGTGGCAATCGTTTTCGAGGTGCCGAACTCGTAGAAATTATTGTAGTTGCCGTTGACCTTCTCGTCGGTGATCGGCCGGTCGAGCGTAAATTTCTCGTTGCGCTTGGCGGGATAAAGGTCCGCGCTCGGATCGGGCAATTTGGCAACGTCGGAAACGCGCTGTGCCTGCGCGGCATAGGGCGCCATCGCGAGCGCGCTGGCGCCACCGGCCAGAAAATTGCGGCGGCTGAAAACCAGATGCTCGGGGGTGGCGAGGCGGTCGGATACTTCCCAGCCGCGGCGACGGATAACGTTCATCGGCAAGATCCTCCAGAATCGCCATCCAGAGGTAAAAGCCGGGCGGCTCACTGGCAAGTCACGCTTCTGCGAGAGGAACCCGGCCGCAGGGCCGGATTTCCTGGCACAAGTCAGCTGAGCGCGACGCGCCCGTGCGCTGTCTGCGGCATCCCCGCGCCCTTCACACGCGCGCGCAGGCGGCTGAGGAAATCGGCCTTGGGCATTGGCTTCGCAAATAGGTAGCCCTGCCCGATCTGGCAGCCGATCGACTGGAGCTTATGGCTTTCGCGCGTGGTTTCGATGCCTTCGGCGACCGTGCGCAGGCCGAAGCGGCGGCCGAGTTCGACGATCGTCTCGCACAGGCCGGCATTGAAGTGATCGTCGTGACAGTTGGCGACGTAGCTGCGATCGATCTTCAATTCGCTGAACGGCAGCTGCTTGAGACGGACCAGCGACGAATAGCCGGCGCCGAAATCGTCTACCGACAGTTCGCATTTGAGCTCGCGCAAAGCCCCCGCGACGTCGTTGGCAAGATCGAGATCGTTGATGATCTGGTCCTCGGTGACTTCGAGGATGAGGCCCGGCCAGTTCGACGCGCGCGGACGCGCCTCGCGCAACATGCGCGGAATCGGCAGCTGGACCAGCGCGGAAACCGGAACGTTGACGGCGAGCTTTATGGGCGCGCTGTATTCGGCAAAGTCTTCCCAGTCGCCCAGCGCGGTGAGGATCACGCGCTCGGTGAGCTCGTGCATGTCCTGCTCGCTGGCGCCGGGCAGGAACAGCCCGGGCGGAATGACGCCGCGGGTCGGATGGCGCGCGCGCACGAGCGCTTCGGCACCGACGAGGTGCGTCGTTCGCAGCTCGACCTTCGGCTGGTACCAGAGCTCCATCCAGTCGTGCCGCAGCACCGCGCTGAGCGGAATCGACGATTTCGGGTCGGCGTAAGGCACCGGCCCTGACGAAAACAGATTGCGAAAACCTTCCAGCATGCCGTCTGTCCGCATGGGACGCAGCGCGTCACGCGCGCCTGGACGGAATTCTGCGGGAGGGCGGCGGCTGGCCGGTTAACGGCAAGAAACTGCCGCCGAACCTGCTTTGCATCTGCTTACCGGGATCGCGACAATTGTTGCGGTCGTGCCCGGGAAGCCGCGCACGACCGCTGGCGGTTACGACAAATTTATTCCGCTGCCCGTCGTGCCGCGACGATCTGATCAGCCGTTCGGCCGGTGAGCTCCGCCATATGATCGAATTTAAAGATAAACGACCCGACACCGGCCGTTGCCGAACGCACTTCGATAATCAGGTCGCCGATCTCCGCCTCCGCCATTTGCGCGCGCACCGTGTCCCAACCGTCCCAGCCTTCGCGGGTGTCAAAGCCGAGAATCTGTCCGCGCCGTCCGGACAGAATCGCGTTCATCTTGGCCGTGGCCTCAGTCGGGCAAACGATCTCGACATGGTGGATCGGCTCAAGCAGAACCGGCTGGCACTGCGGCAGGCCTTCCACGATGCCGATGCGCCCGGCGGTCCGGAAAGCCTGATCGGACGAGTCCACCGTGTGGTAGGAGCCGTCGATCAGCGCCACCGACAGATCGACCACCGGAAACCCGAGCGGCCCGTGTTTGAGCGCGTCGACCACGCCTTCTTCCACCGCCGGAATGTAGTTGCGCGGCACCACGCCACCGGTGATGCGGTCCTCGAACTTGAAGCCGCTCCCGCGCGGCAGCGGCTTGATCTCGAGCACCACATCGCCGAACTGGCCGTGACCGCCGGATTGCTTCTTATGGCGGCCGCGTTGCGTGATCGGCTTACGAATGGTCTCGCGATATCCCACCGACGGCGGACGCGTCGTGACCGGCACCATGAACCGCTCGGCAAGGCGTTCCGCCGCCACGCGCAGGTGCATCTCGCCCTGCCCCCAGATAACTACCTCGTGGCTTTCCGCGTTGTGCACAACGGTGAGCGACGGGTCTTCTTCTGTTAGCTTGGTGAACGCCGGCCCGAGCTTGACGTCGTCCTTGCGCTCCTTGGCCTGCACGGCGATCGCCAGCACGGGCGGAGAAGGCTTGCTCTCCACAAGCGCCGCGTGCGGCTGCTTGCCGGATGAAAGCGTGTCGCCGGTCTTGGCGGCGTCGAGCTTGCCGAAGGCGACCGTTTCGCCGCTCGCCGCCTGCCCGCGTTTTTCGAAATGCTGGCCCATCAGCTTGAACACGCCCGACACGCGTCCGGCCTCGCCTCCCGCGGTGGTCAGCGTGGTGCCGTCACCGGCCTGGCCCGCAAGCAGGCGCGCAACCGACATTTTTCCGCCATGCGTCGTGTGGAAGGTCTTGAGCACCAGCGCCACAGCATCGGCGCCGGCCTTGACGCCGAGCCGTTGCGCCGTTTCGCCGGCGCCGGGAGCCTCGTGGCGAAGCGCTTTCAAGAGCCGCAGCACGCCGTTGGTGCGTGTGGCAACGCCGAGCAGCACCGGACAGACGATGCGGTCGCGCAATTCCTTCGAGAGATCGTCGAAAACCTTGTCGCGCGGCGGCTCGATATCCTCGAGCAGTTGCTCCATCAGCTGGTCGTCGTGATCGGCCAGCGTCTCCAGCATGGTGAAGCGCGCTTCTTTCTTGCGGTCGAGGTTCTCACCCTTGAGCTCGATGATCTCCGACGGCGCGTGCTCCTTGTAGACATAGGCGCGCTCGAGCGCGAGATCGACGAACCCGGAAATGATGTCGCCGTTCCAGATCGGAATCTGGCGGAGCAGCAGCGGCGCGCGTGACGCCGGCTGCAGCAATTTGATCGTTTCGCGAACGCGCTTGTCGGCCTTGTCGATCTTGTTGAGGAAGAGGAAGCGCGGAATATTCTGGTCTTCCAGTTCGCGCAAAATCAGCTGAAGCTGCGGTACTTTCTTCTCGTCGGCCTCGCAGACGACGACGGCGGCATCGACCGCCGGCAGCACGCTGCGCATGTCCTGGATGAACTCGATGGAACCGGGGCAGTCGACGAACGTGTAGTTGTCGCCCATGAAGGTGGTGGTGGCGAAAGTCGCCTCGACGCTCATCTTGTGGTGGCGGGCTTCTTTGCTCGCGTCGCCTACCGTAGTACCCGCGTCGACGGTGCCCTGGCGCTGGGTCGCGCCTGTACGGGCAAGGATTGCTTCCAGAAGTGTGGTTTTGCCGCTTTGAAATGGGCCCACCAGCGCGATGCACCGGGGACCCGAACTCCTTGTGCCATTGGGACCTGAGCCGTTTTGTCCCATAAACGCCTCCCTCGCCGGCCGGGAGGTCGGACCTGATTTCCCGGCCCTGTGACGTTATCGTCTCAGGACGCAGGGAGGCTGGCAAGGGCAGAGATTCGCCGGTGCAGAAAATTTGCTACTTGACGAAGCTCGCATCGACGACGGTGCGCGCATCGACGGCCTTGTCGATCAGGCCTTGCGACTTGTACCAGGCGATCTGGCGCGCGACGTCGGCGACATCGAGTCGCGCCTGTGGATCGATGTAATAGGCGCCGAGTTCGACCGTGGCCGCCGCATCCGTTCCACGATCAGGATAGACGTAACGCGCGATCGTCGTCGCCGCTTCCTTCGATTTGATGTCGGAAATCCGTTTCGAGCTGCGGTCTTTACGTAATAACGCGGCAGCATAGTCGGCGGCGCCACGACGATAGGCGTGCACGAATTTTTCGACGGCCGCGCGTCGCGTCTCCAGCATTTTCTTCGAGACAAACAGCGCGCCTAGCTGTTGTTCATCCAGCTCGGAGTACCAGCCGAGAAACTTGGCCTGGTTCGCCATCAGCAACTCACGCGCATAGAGCGACGGCATGATCGCCGCATCGACCTGGTCGGTGCCAACGGCGCGCGCGATGGCGTCAGGCGTCCCAAGCGCCTTGACGGTGATGCGGGCCGGATCGACGTGTTTGATGCGCGCGATCTGCATCAGTTGGTAGTGCGCTGTCGATCCAAGTGCATCGATAGCGACAGTCTTGTCCGCCAGATTGTCGAACTTGCGCAAGCCTTTCTGAAATCCAATGCTCGAGGCGATGATCTGATTGCCTTCGTAGTCGCGCTTCTCGCGCGCCTGCGCCGCGATCGCCCTGATCAGGCCCTTGCCCGCGGCATCGAATGCAGCCGGAGTAAATCGCGCGAGGCCGAGGTCGGTCGCACCGGAGGCGAGCGTTTCCGCAACGGCCTTGTCGGAATCGTAGGCGGTCATCGCAAGGTCGATGCCTTCCGCCTTGAAGTAACCTTCCGCCGCGGCCAGGAACAGCGCGCCGTTTTCGCCTAGCCGCTGCGTGCCGATGACGACGCGCTCCTGCGCATCGGCCGCGAACGACAGATTGGAAATGAAAATAGAAATCGCAACCGTGAGTCGAATCATACCCGCAGATTAGCGGAGCCCGGCATAAGAGAAAGTGAATGGCCGCGGATGCCCTTTGAAGAGAGCTACTTCAAATTGCCGCAGAAGCGCTGGATGCGGCGGCAGGCCTCTTCCAGGTCCTCGGTCTTGGTCGCATAGGAAATACGGAATGCGGGCCCGAGTCCGAAGGCCGTGCCCTGCACCACGGCCACGCCCTCGGCCTCGAGCAGCTCCGTGACAAAGTCCTCGTCGGTTGCGAGCTTCTTGCCGGTCGGCGCCGTCTTGCCCATCGTGCCCGCGCAGGACGGATAGACATAGAATGCGCCTTCCGGCGTCGGGCACTTGATGCCGTTCGCCTGGTTGAGCATCGACACGACGAGATCGCGCCGCTCCTTGAAGATCTTGTTGTGCTTGGCGATGAAGTCCTGCGGCCCGGTCAGCGCTTCCACCGCCGCCCATTGCGACACGGCGGTCGGGTTCGACGTCGACTGCGACTGAACGGTCGCCATCGCCTTGATCAACGGCTCCGGCCCGCCGGCATAGCCAATGCGCCAGCCGGTCATGCAGTAGGCCTTCGAGCAGCCATTGACCGTGAGCGTGCGCGGATAGAGCGAGGGTTCGACCTGCGCGGGCGTCGTGAATACGAAGTCGTCGTAGACGAGATGCTCATACATATCGTCGGTCATCACGTGCACGTGCGGGTGCTTCACCAGCACGTCGGTGAGCGCCTTGAGTTCGGCCCGCGTATAGGCAGCGCCACTCGGGTTGGACGGCGAGTTGAGCAGAACCCACTTGGTCTTCGGCGTGATTGCACGCTCGAGCTGCTGTGCCGTCATCTTGAAGCCGCTCGCCATGCTGGTGACGACTTCCACCGGCTCGCCGCCGGCGAGCAGCACCATTTCGGGATAGCTGACCCAATACGGCGCGGCGATGATCACTTCATCGCCGGGGTTCAGCGTCGCAACGAACGCGTTGTACAGTACCTGCTTGCCGCCGGTGCCAATGGTGACCTGGCTCGGCTTGTAGTCGAGCCCGTTCTCGCGCTTGAACTTCTTGACGACCGCGTCCTTGAGCTCGGCGATGCCGTCGACGTTCGTGTATTTCGAAGCCTTTCCGCTTTTGATCGCCTCGATCGCCGCCTGCTTGATGTTGTCGGGCGTATCAAAGTCCGGCTCGCCGGCACCGAGGCCGATCACGTTGCGGCCGGCCAGTTTGAGCGCGCGCGCCTTGTCCGTGACGGCGATGGTCGCCGACGGCTTGATGCGCTTGAGCTGCTCCGCGAGGAAGGCCATGGAAACTCCGAATCCGGGGCGAAAATGCCCTGCCGCAGTGTCGTAATGGCCCATTGCGGCGACGGCAAGTCGCAAAGGCTGATGGTCATTATCAAGGCTGTTGATGGCCTAACAGTCCTTTAAGGCACAGTTGTTAGTCCCTTGGCCATGGCACACGCCGTGGACATTCTGCGCACCGGCGCCTGGCTGACCCGCGAACGGGTAAAGCTCGTGGTGTTCGGTCTGCTCGCAGCCAGCCTGATCGCCGTCGTGTATGTCGTGGCGACCTCGGACGGGCTCAACGACCGATTTGGCCGTCCGCTCGGAACGGACTTCTCAAACGTCTATGCCGCAGGCACCTATGTGCTCGACGGCAACGCCGCCGCCCCCTTCGATCCGCCGCGGCAATACGCACGCGAGCAGGCGATCTTCGGGGCAGATACGCTGTTCTACGGCTGGCACTACCCGCCGTATTTCCTCGGCCTCGCCGCGTTGCTTGCCGCAATGCCCTACGCGCTGGCGCTCGTGCTTTGGCAGGGCATCACGTTCGCTCTTTATCTCTGGGTGACGCGGGAAATTCTGAACACGGGACGAGCCCGCGCCCTCGCCGACCCGCTATGGCTTCCGCTCGTCATTGGTTTCCCGGCGGTGTTCGTCAATCTCGGTCATGGCCATAACGGCTTTATCACCGCCGCCCTGTTCGGAGCCGCGCTGCTGCAGCTCGATCGCAAGCCCATCCTTGCCGGCGTGCTGTTCGGCTGCATCGCGTACAAGCCGCAATTCGGACTTCTCGTTCCCATCGTGCTCGCGGCAAGCGGACGGTGGCGAGCCTTTATCGCAGCGGCCACGACGGTCGCAGTGCTGACGATCGCGGTCACGGTCGCGTTCGGTCTCGATATCTGGAGCGCCTTTCTCGCCTCGACCAGGTTCACGCGCGCCGTCGTGCTGGAGCAGGGCGAAACCGGCTGGCACAAGATCCAGAGCGTTTTTTCGGTCGTGCGAATGTGGGGTGGCGGAATTCCGCTCGCCTATGCCGCGCAGGTCGCGGTGACGCTTGCCGTGGCAGGCGGGCTCGCCTGGCTATGGCGCAGCCGAGCCTCTTTCCCGATCAAGGCGGCGGCGCTCCCGATCGGCACAATCCTCGCCACGCCTTACAGCCTCGACTACGACCTTATGCTGCTCGCGCCAGCCATTGCGTTCCTCGCCGCCGACGGGATGCAGCGTGGTTTCCACCCGTGGCAAAAATCCCTGCTGGCAACGCTGTGGCTCGTGCCGATTCTGGCCCGCCCGGTTGCACAGGCGACGCTGATCCCGCTCGCGGTTCCCGCGATGCTGGTGGCCTTTTCATGGCTGCTGCGGCGCGCAATGACGCAGACCGGCACAACGGCGCTGTGGCGTTTTGCGATCCGTCCGCTGAAGTAGCGTGCTCTCAACGGAATAGAATTCTTCTATTCACCCCTGTGGCAGATTGCGCGTTCGGTGTTGCAGCGCAGCGAACGTTTTAACATTTTCGTTATGCGCCGAGGGTTTTCCGGCCTTGTAATTGCCGGACTTTCTTCGTCCTAATGGACAACGCGGCGGGAGCGGGCACACGCAACAGACCAGGGTTTGAATGTACACGCTCTACTCGATGCAACGCTCAGGCAACAGCTACAAGGTCCGCCTTGCGCTGGCGCGACTCGGGATTCCGTACAAGCTCGTCGAGGTCGACATCCTCAAAGGCGAGAGTCGTACGCCCGAATTCCTCGCGAAAAATCCCAACGGCCAGGTGCCGCTGCTGGAGGTCGCGCCGGATCGTCATCTCGCCGAGTCCAACGCGATCCTTTGGTACGTCGCCGGTGGATCGACGCTGGCGCCGGAAGACCGCATCGGACGTGCGGAAGCGCTGCAATGGATGTTCTTCGAGCAGCACAGCCTCGAGCCGAATATCGGCGCGGCCTATTTCTGGCTCGCTCTGATCAAGGGCGGCCGCGAATTGCAGAGCCATGCGCTCGAAGACTGGATGGAAAACGGTTATCGCGCGCTCGGCGTGATGGAGACACACCTGACACGGTACCGCTTTTTCGTCGCGGATCATTTCACGATCGCCGATATCGCGCTTTACGCCTACACGCATGTCGCCGACCAATGCGACTTCGACCTCAGCCGCTTTCCGGCGATCGGGGCTTGGCTTGCGCGAGTCGCCGAAGAGCCGGGTTATATCGCCATGACCTGGCAACCGGAGCTTGCTCCCGCGCAATAGCCCGGAAATTGCCGGGTTGCCTTATCCACTGCCTTGAAAAGGCCGCGCTTCGTGACCGGCTCTGCCCCAATGGGGTCGAACCGATGCCGGGTTCCCGCGTTATCAGGGCACCATTGTCCAAGCGAGTCATTTCAGGTTCGATCATGCGCGAGCACATTCAGTCTGCAGGCTTCACGCCCCCGGCAGGTCGCGCCCTTGGCGGCGAGCGCCGGACTGCCGTCTTCGCCGAGCTTGTGGCCACCATCGGCCTCGCTCTGTGCGTTCTGGTGGCCGCGACCGTCGTCTCGATTGGCGTGGCGCGCGCAGATGTCGCGACCAATGTCATCGACAACGAAGGCGGGCTGTTCGCTATAGCGCTCCTGCTGGGCCTTCTGTTCATCGGAATGGGCGGCCTGACCGCCCTTTCACTGCCGCACCCCAGGCACAAAAAGACCCATAGCTAAATCGTGTATTCCGGAACTCCGGCCGATGACGCACATTGAAGCGGCATCGAAGGAGGTCGGCATGCGGTCGATTTTGGCATTGGGTGTTGTTCTGGCGACGAGCAGCACCGTGCAGGCGGCTGATCCGACTTTTCCGAGCTCAGCCGGCAATCTCGCAGTTCATACTGTTGCGCAGGGCCTGTCGCACCCCTGGTCGCTTGCTTTCCTCCCCGACGGCCGCATGCTGGTGACCGAGCGCCCCGGCCGCATGCGCATCGTCGCGCCGAATGGCCAGCTCTCGCCGCCTCTTGCGAACGTGCCGAAAGTGTTTGCCGTCAGCCAGGGCGGGCTGTTGGACGTCATCCTCGACCGCAATTTCGCGCAGAACCGCACCGTCTATTTTTCCTACGCCGAGCCGTTCGACGGCGGCGGGCGCACCGCACTGGCGCGCGCACGGCTCGAGGCCGGCGAGGTCCCGCGGCTCGCCGACGTGAAGGTCATCTACCGCCAGCACGGCCCGGCTTCGCGGGGAAACCACTTCGGGGGTCGCATCGTGCAGGCCGCGGACGGCACGCTGTTCCTCACCAATGGCGAGCATTTCACCGACCGCGACATGGCGCAGACGTTCGACAACGACCTCGGCAAGATCATCCGGATTACGAGCGACGGCGCCGCGCCGCCCGACAATCCGTTCGTCAACAAACCCGGCGCGCGCCCCGAAATCTGGTCTTATGGCCACCGCAATCCGCAGGGTCTCGCCATCAACCCGGCTGACGGCAAGCTGTGGGAGCAGGAACACGGCGCCAAGGGCGGAGACGAGATCAATCTCATCGTGGCCGGTCACAACTACGGCTGGCCGCTTGTCAGTCACGGCGTCAATTACGACGGTTCCCCGGTCGGCACCGGCAAAGCCACGATGGCCGGCGTCGACGATCCGCTCTGGCACTGGACGCCGTCGATCGCACCGTCCGGCATGGCTTTTTACACGGGCGATCTTTTTCCCGCCTGGAAGGGCAACCTGTTCAACGGCGCGCTGAAGTTTCAGCTGCTGTCGCGCCTTGAGATCAAGGACGGCAAGGTCATAAAAGAGGAGCGCCTGCTGCAGGGATTGAATGAACGCATCCGTGACGTGCGGCAGGGGCCGGACGGCGCGCTCTATCTGCTGACGGATAATTCGGCCGGGCGTATTTTGCGCGTCGCGCCGGCGAAGTGACGATGCCTTTCGCCGCACTGTCAGAGTATTCCGACAAGGTCCGCTTTCGGGGGTAAAACGGACATCGCTCTCGCATCGCAAAATGTCTGCTAATGACCCAAAGCGGACATCACGAGGTCTCAATCAAAACCCGTGTTCCTCAGCCACTTCATGGGGAAGTGCGGAATGTATTCGACCGAGTCGGCCACGCTGCGATTGCGGTAT
This sequence comes from uncultured Alphaproteobacteria bacterium, assembly GCA_963718035.1. Taxonomy (GTDB): domain Bacteria; phylum Pseudomonadota; class Alphaproteobacteria; order Rhizobiales; family Xanthobacteraceae; genus Pseudolabrys. The sequence continues at coordinate 110,835 of CAVQYD010000009.1, forward strand.
CGGGGTAGCGCGAATTGGAATCTTTGCATTTCCCGGATTTAGCCAAATAGATTTCGGGTGTATCTTTCATACATGCCAGATTTTGAGTTGCGTGAAGTGCTCGCCTGTCCGCGAGTCGACGAAGTGCCAATTCCGCCCACGCCGTCATTCAACTGCGAATGTGAGCAGTGCGGCGCACGTGTTTGGGTTGCCTACAGCAGTCCAATCGAACCTATCCGCATGTGTGTGGTTTGCAGCGCTGCGCATGACGACCAAAATCCAACAAGCAAAGTCGCACTAAACAAACCAACTCCAACCGGTCCTCGCATAATGCGTTGGCGGTGACGAATGTTTGCTATTGGCCCTTAGCGGACATTGATTTGTGCAGCGCCAATGTCTGCTTTCAGGAGTAAAGCGGACACTGCATTTCACTGCGAAATATCCGCTTATGACCTAAAGCAGGCGTGCCGGATCAACGAGTGACTGCCCCGAGCGAACGGTGACCCCATTTGATGAGCAATGTGATGTCGCGTCACCGGGGTTGCAATGAAGCGACGAGGGCCTGATTGGCGCGGTCAAGACGCAGTGCCAAGACCCCAGCAACATAAAAGAGGGCGGCCGCGCTGTAGCCAAGCAAAGCTGCATCGGCAATATAAAATTGCGAGGGTTTCAAAGCACGCACCTCCGCCGTGTGTGGCCGGTCTAGTAAAGCGGAGATTTCGCCAAACACAGCGCCGGGCTCATCCACTATGGCGATCTGGGTGTTCTGCCTAACGATTGCGACAGCACCCTCCTTGAGAAACAGCAACCGGCCTGTCCTAGAACCAGCGGCGAGTACGACCTCGTCGGCGCGGTAGGTGGCGAGCGGTAAATCGGCATAGTTGAAATTTGCGTAGGTGGAGTTAACCGACATGTCCACTCCTCCCAATCCAAGTCCGAACAGTAGCGGGACCGTCGTGTTCCTAGTGTGATGTGGTTCACACAACGGCGCGTCGATAGCTCTGCAAAATTTGTCCGCTTGTAGCACTTAACGGACATTCCAAACGTAGGCGCGAATGTCCGCTATCTGCCCGCCGTCGCTGCTCTCGCGAGCCGATGAGGTGATCGACTAGAATCACGGCCATTGTGGTGGTCGAGACGGAAGTCCACAGGCAATGATGTCTGTCACCGTCGCGTCATGACCGCAGGATAGGAACGCGCTGCTCCGTCAGTTGTTGCGTCCCCTGCGTGCCCCTCCCTGCGGTCCCGCCGGCTTTGGTCGCCGGGACCGCATATTTTCGGGCGGACAGGGTCCGCCCCGCATCTCCCCTGCGCACCCGGCTGTGATAGATTTCCGTCGTGACCTCAGGTCAGCGCCGGTACGCGCCCGCAAAAAACCGGGGAGCGACACGATGCACGTTCTTCGTCAGACAGCCCTCGTCGCAGCCTGCATCTTCGCGTTCTCATCAGCGGCGACGGCACAAAATCAACAGCGCGGCCAACCGCAGCCTGCGAAGCCGGCACCATACAAGCCGGTTACCGTAACGGCCCCGCAAGCGATAAACGACGCTGCTCTCGAGGCATTGCGCAAGCAGCTCGGCGAAGTGGCACAAAACAAGGATCGCGCCGCTCTGGCAAAGCTTGTCGTCGGGCAGGGATTCTTCTGGATCGGCGAGAAAGGCGACCGCGCGGACAAGCGAAGATCCGGCATCGAAAATCTCGCCGCGGCTCTCGGTCTCAAGAACAAGGATGGCGCCGGTTGGGACATGCTCGCGAGCTTTGCCGACGATCCGACGGGCGCGCCTTTGCCCGACCGTAAGAATGTGATCTGCGCACCCGCCGACCCGGCTTTCGACGGCAAGGCCTTCAACGACCTGCTCGCATCGACCAAGACGGACGCCGGTGACTGGGCTTATCCCGTCTCCGCTGATGTCGAAGTGCGCGCAATGCCACAGGCGAATGCGCCGGTGATCGAGAAGCTCGGTTCTGTTTTCGTGCGCATCGCTACCGAGAACACCTCGAACCCCCCGACTTTTCTGCGTGTCGTCACGCCCTCTGGCAAGACGGGGTTTGTTTCGGTCGACTCAGTCGCGCCGATCGGCAACGATCAGCTTTGCTATGTGAAGGAGGCCGGCGACTGGAAGATCGGGGGATATGTCGGGGCCGGAGACGTACCGTAAAATTCCATGCCTGTGAGGTACTTCACACCGGCCGGCGCGCGAGATTGATATTTGAATTAAACTTCGAATTTTTCGAAGCCCAGTCGTTCAGCTTCGTGCTCTTTGAATCCACCGCGCTGGAGGTTCGAAGAGCCCACCCGTGGGGGGATCATGGCTGCAGACGACAAAAAGGCGAAATGGAAGCGCTGGCGCGATTGCATCGCGCAGTGCTGGCAAAGATGCCTCGATCTTGCGCTGGTCCTCTGGATCGTGCGCGTGCCGCTTTGCGCGGTCATCGTCGGTTTCCTGATCCTCGACTACACGCCTCAAGCTCAGGACCTGTTTACGGAGTTTGCTGATGGTTATGTCCGCATTGCTGTATTTCTGGTGCTGCTGACCACCGTCTGGGCAGGCACGACGCACTATGCGGCGAGGCTGCTGCTCGATACCGACATGCGGTTTCGTGCGTACGCCGATCCGCGCGTTTGGAACTATCTGGGTAGCTTTGAAAGGTGGGTCCCTCGCCTGCTCGGACTCATTCCTTTCGCCGTGGTCCTGATCGCATCGGAACGGTCGATCTTCAACCTGCCCCATATCGAAGACAAAGGCGTGATTTCGGCCATCACCTACAGGCTGCGCATTTTCGATGCGCTTGTCGTGGCGGTCGCTGCGGCATTCCTTGTCTACATGGTGAAGCGTCGGGATCTGATGGCAACAGGCGTGATCCAGCGCGCTGAGGCCAGGGTCAGCATCGTCAATCGGCTGCTCCAGCCGCTCGGGCTGGGTGGCGACGGCCGAAGAACCGCTGGTGGAGCATCCAGAAACCAGCCGGCGCTCGGACCGCTGCTCCTCTTCATCGTTTTCCTGCTGTCCGCCGCAGTCATCATCTTCGGTGCCGACCAAACGGCCGAGTGGTTGCCGCGCGCCTTGATCGTTCCGGTGATCCTCGGCGGCTGGCTACCGCTGCTGACATTTCGTGGCCGGATTGGGGCGGCAACTGAGGGCGCCGCTGATTGTTGCATGCCGCGCTGGTGATCGCCGTGACTATCGGCAGTTCTTGGCGACAATCATTCCGTCCGGCGCATCGACGCCGAATGCGTTGCTCAAACGGCCCGTCGACAAGTCGGCGACTCCGGCTTAATCAGGCGCTCGATCTCTGGATGAAGGAGAATGACTGCGCGGGAAAACCGAGTGCCTGTCCCAGACCGGTGATCATTGTCGGCTCAGGCGGGGCAAGCCGCGCCGGATTTTTCACCGCAAGTGTGATCGGCGATCTGCTCGATGAGGCGGGCTATCATGTTGCGCAGCAAGGCGGCGCGCTTGACGCGAGCAAGATCCGCAAGCGCATCTTCGCGATCTCTGCGGTGTCCGGAAGCGCTACCGGCGCCGCAATGAGCGTTGCGGCGTTCGCGCGCGCCGGCGCAGAAACACGGCAGCCCTGCGCCAACCCTGCAAGCCGGACACTCTGGTACGGCGAGGAAATCAATAACTGGCGGGATTGCCTCGAAGCGCTGATGGCGGGGGACTTTCTCACGCCGACCATGATCGGCCTGACTTTTCACGACACGATCAGGTTCGGCTGGTGGCGGGATCGGGCAGCGCTGATTGAACGCTCTTGGGAGCTGCAGTTTGCCAGGATCATGGGAATCAAGCAGGTGAGCTGGCAGGGCGGATGCCCCGGCGACATGCGGTGCCCATTCATGGACCTGCGGCCCCGCGAAGGACTGTGGCTGCCTTTGCTCCTGCTCAATGGTGCATCGGCTGCAACCGGCCAGCGGCTGATCACGACGGTGCTGGACCCCAAAATACATGAACGAGCCGCTGCCCGACTGAGCGCTCCTCGCGACGTGGTGTCCGACCTAAAGGCGAAATCGCGCGCCGGTCAAACCTACGTGACGAGCAGGCGCCGCGAAGACAACGGACGCAAGGAATGCCCGATCTTCATGGAGGCGACGCGGTTTCATACGCTGCTGGCGGACAACACCGATGTCGATTTCTGGGCGCAGAATTCAGCGCTATTTCCTCTGGGAGTATGTCCGCGAAAAGTTCCCGTTCAATCTTTCAGAAACAGAACCTCGATGATGTGCGCCTGAGCACGGCGGCAACAAATTCAGCGCGGTTTCCGGTAATTTCGCCGCCCGGGCGCCGTTCGCAATGCCAAGCATAATGTCGTCGACCGCATCGTCGATGGCGGCTACATCGAAAATTACGGGGCCATCACGGCGATGGAGCTCGCGGTCGCGATTAATGCGGTGCGGCCGGAGCTTGCCCCGTTCGTGCTGATCATTTCCAATGATCCCGACGAGAACCCGATCATCAATAAGATCGACGTCCCCGACACGGCCTTCCTCACGGATGTCTCGATCCCGATCCAGGCCATCGCCAGCGCGCGGACCGGGCGCGGCCGGCTTGCCGTGCAGCAGCTCAATTCCGTCCTCGGGGTCCTGACAAAATCCGCCTGCGGCGACGACACGGCCCATATCCGCGTGTGGCCGCAATATGTCGATCAGGGTGCGGAGACAAGAAAGAGAAGACGTCACTGCCGGTCTCGATGAGCTGGTGGCTCTCGACTCCGATTCAGATCCATCTGCATCAGCAGACCGAAGGCGTGAAGAACCAGAACGAGAACAGCGGCGAAATCGAAAAGACCTGGCGTGCCCTCGAGGGCACGTCGGCTTGCCTTTCGGCGAGGCGCTGAGAGCCTACTTCGACGCCGCCGCCTTCAGGATCGGCCCCAGCCGGTCGACTTCTTTTTTCACCAACGCACCGAGCGCTTTCGGCCCGCGGCGGTCCGGCTCGGCAATCTCGGCGCCGAGCGCGCTCAGCCGTTTCTGGACCGCCTCCTCGCTCAAGCCCTTGTTGAGAGCATCCGCGAGCTTGTCGACGATCGCCTGCGGCGTGCCTTTCGGCGCGAAGACCGCATAGAAAGGCGCGCAGTCGAACTCAGGCAGACCCTGCTCATAGGATGTCGGCACATCCGGCAGCAGCGGGCTGCGTTTCTTTGCGGCGATGGCGAGCGCCTTGACGGTGCCGGCGCGTACATGGGGCAGCGGGCCAAGGATCGGGTCGCAGTCGTAGTCGATCTGGCCCGCGAGAATTGCGTTCATTACCGGCGCGGTGCCCGTGAACGGCACCATCGTCGGCTTGATGCCGATGGCCGAGTTGAGCAGCAGACAGCCGACATATGACACCGAGCCGACACCGGCGTGACCCATGTTGAGCTTGCTTTCGTTCGCCTTGGCGTAGGCGACGAATTCCTTGAGGTTGTTGGCGGGAATGTCCTTGCGGACCGTGAGAAGTTCCGGCTGCTCGGCAATAAGCCCAACCGGCTCGAAATCCTTCTGCGGGTCATAGCCGAGATTGGGATAGAAGAACGGCGCAGCCGCATGCGTGCCCATGTGGCCCGAGATGAGCGTGTAGCCGTCGGCGCGGCACGCGCGGCACGCAGCGAGCCAACGGTTCCACCCGCGCCGCCGACATTCTCGACCACGAATTGCTGGCCGAGATGGCGCGTGAAGATGTCGGCCACGATGCGCCCGGTGACGTCGGCCGGTCCACCGGCCGCGAACGGCACGATTATGGTCACCGTCTTTGTCGGATAGTCCTGCGCCTGCGCCCCGCTGATTCCGGCGAGCATGACAAGCAACGCCGCGAACTTTCGTCCTCCCATCGTCCCCTCCCCTTAAGCCTTCAGGTTTTTATGGGTGGAACCATACCACGGTGCGCGAGGGAGTGTAGCCATCGCAAACCGGGCACAAACGCATGGTGGCCGGCGCGCATGTCCTGGAGCTGGAACTTTCTGTGCGACAAATCCTGTGCACTGTTGCGCATCTCTCATAGAGCGGCACGAGCGGACATCTATGATGGCCTCCGGGCACCTGGGGAGGCGGCATTGAAATCACTTTGTCCGATCGCGGCTGCTCTGGCACTTATTGTATCGGGCTGGGCCGCTTCGGCTGAAACATCTGAAGAGCGACAGGCGTGCATTGGAGACGCATTCAGGGTTTGCTGGTCCGCCATTCCGGACCGCAACAATGTTCTTCAGTGCCTGGTGGAAAACAGAAACCGGCTCAACCCGAGACTGCCGCGAGGTGATAACCAAATACACGCGGTCGCACCGGCACAAGGCCACGCGATCCGCGCACAGCGCGCGTTCGCGAGCGGAGTGAACGCGACTTCTCATCCGTGCCTGAGCTTCATCGCGAGAATTGGCAACATCAGCGCAAGTGTTGCGCTGTTTGAGCCAATCAGCGGCCAGTCGTCGATGGCAACTCCATAGACGAGCCAAAGAAGGACACCCGCCGTGAATGCTCCGGTCGCCGGCAGCGACAGCGCCCGCGTTTCCTTCTCCCGAATAACTTTGATCGCCTGCGGCAGCCAGCACAGCGTCGTGAGCGTGGCGCCTGCGGCGCCAATAAAGTCGATGGGCCATCCGAAAGTCATGCATCAGCCATACACGGATTCGCTTTTGCCTTTATGACAATCTTGCCTTGGCACTCGACGGCGCGCAGGCTGGCCCCATGACGACACCCGCTCCTCGCCGGATGGCCTGCGCCCGCTGCGGCGTCTCGTTCGATTGCGGCCTTTCTGCCGAATGCTGGTGCGCCGCCGAGCCCTACCGCCTGCCGATGACCAAGGCCTGGATCGAGGACTGCCTGTGCCCCGAATGTCTGCGTAAGGCGGCGGACGCCCTTGCCGAGAGCCGGCGCGACGCCGAGCAAGGCGGCTAGCCGCACCCGCATTCGTTCGTCTATAGAGAGCCGCCGCGGTCCGCGGCCGCAGGACAAGAGACAATCCCCATGATCGACTTTTACGCGCTGACCAGCCCGAACGTGCAGAAGATCTTCATCATGCTCGAGGAATGCGGGCTGCCCTACAACATCAAGCCGGTGGACGTGTGGGCCGGCGAACAATTCACGCCGGAATTCGCCAAGATCAATCCGCTCCTGAAGGTGCCCGCGATCGTCGACAGCGACGGACCCGGCGGCAAGCCCTACACGGTGATCGAGTCCGGCGCGATCCTGATCTACCTCGCGGAGAAGACCGGCAAGTTCATCCCGCACGAGCCGGTCGCCCGCTACGACACGCTGCAGTGGCTGATCCTCCAGGTGGCCAATGTCGGCCCGATGAGCGGCCAGCACGTGCATTTCAGCAAGTTCGCCGGACCCGGCAACGACTACAGCGCCAAGCGCTACCGCACGCAGGTCATCAAGCTGTTCGATCTCTACGAAGAGCGGCTGGCCACGCGTCCTTACGTCGCCGGCAGCGAATACACGATCGCCGACATCGCGGCCTGGCCATGGCTGCGCAATTTCGAGCTGCTTGCCATCGACCCCGCCAAATATCCGACCATCAAGGCCTGGGCCGACAAGATCGCCGCGCGCGACGCCGTCAAACGCGCGCTCGCGCATCTGCCCACGCTCAAATCCGTTCGCGACAAGGCCACCGACGACCAGAAGGACCGCTTCTTCGGCCGCGGAAAATACGCGCGCGCGTAGAGCCACTCTGCGTTGTGGCGCCGGCAATCCGGCGGCTTCATCGATCTCCGCCGCGCCGCCGAGTAGGCCCTCGCCCACTCGACTTGCACCTCTTTTCACTGTGGAAGGCGCGGCTCATAATGCCGCGTCTTTGAGTTTCCCACCGCCAGCGGAAATCCAATCATGATCCTCGAAATCGCGCAGATCGACGTAAAGCCCGGCATGGAAACCGAGTTCGAAGGCGGCGTGAAAAAAGCCGCGCCGATTTTCAAGCGGGCCAAAGGCTGCAAGTCCATGACCCTGCAGCGGTCGCATGAAATGCCGCAGCGCTACCGGCTCTTCGTGCAGTGGGAAACATTGGAAAACCATACGAAAGACTTCCGCGAATTCCGCCGACTTCCAGGAATGGCGCAAGCTGGTTGGCCATTGCTTCGCCTCGCCGCCTTATGTCGAGCATGTTGTCGAGGCAGTGCGCGGCTTCTGATCATCGCTCGTCATGACGGACCGCATCCTCACCACTCACACCGGTAGCCTGCCGCGCACGGCGAAAGTCGTGGAGCAGCTGATCGCCGAAGAGAAAAACCCCGGCACGCATCGCGCCGAGTTGCAGGTAGCCGTGCGCGAGGCCGTTGCCGGCGTCGTGCGCAAGCAGGTCGAATGTGGGCTCGACATCATCAATGACGGCGAGCAGGGCCGCACCGACTACACCGTGCACGTGCTCAAGCGGCTGACGGGCTACGAAGGCGAGAGCGCGCCGCCGATGGGCACCGGCGAGCCGGAATTTCCCGAGCTTGCGGAAATTCTCAAGCACTTCGCATCGCCGTTCCAGCACCGTCCGGCCTGCAACGGCCCGGTGGCGTGGAAGGATTGGCCGGCGGCGCAGGCCGACATCGATCTTGCGAAAGCGGCGCTGCAAGGCACGAAGGCCGAGGACATCTTCATGACCTCGCCGTCCCCCGGCCAGATCGCGCGCTATCTCAAGAACCGCTACTACAAGACCGACGAGGAATACATCTACGCGCTTGCCGACGTGATGCGGCGCGAATACCAGGCGATCGTCGAGGCCGGCTTTATCCTCCAGCTCGATTGCCCCGACCTCGCGATGCTGCGGCACATGGTCTATCTCGACCTGCCGCTCGCCGACTACCGCAAGATCATCTCCGTCAATGTCGCCGCGCTCAACCACGCGGTGCGCGACCTGCCGCCCGAGCGCATGCGCATGCATGTGTGCTGGGGCTCGACCATGGCGCCGCACCACACCGACGTCGAGATCAAGGACATCATCGACATCGTGCTGTCGGGCCGCCCGCATGCGGTTTCTTTCCCGGCGGCGAACGCGCGCCACGAGCACGAATGGAAGGTCTGGCGCGACGTCAAACTGCCTGCCGGCAAGAAAATCATTCCGGGCGTGATCGATTCCACGACCAACGTCGTCGAGCATCCGGAAGTGGTCGCCGACCGCATCCTGAATTTCGCAAGCGTGGTCGGGCGCGAGAATGTCATCGCCGGCGTCGACTGCGGTTTCGGCACCTTCGCCGGCCGCGTGCAGGTCGACACGAAAATCGTCTGGCTCAAGCTTCAGTCGCTGGTCGAGGGCGCGCGGCGGGCGTCAAAGCAGCTCTGGGCGAAGGCGGCCTAGCCCGGCCAGAAGCACGCGTCGCGTCATCGTCGTCCCTGACATCGTTTCCTCCCCACTTTGTATGGTGACAACTTAGCATTGGGCTGCGGCGCGGGTCCTGCCCTTTCCTCGCCACAGGACTCGCCCCATATTCGAGGCAATGGCGAAATCCCCTCCCAAAAAGCCGAAGGATCCGGCCAAACCGACGCGCGCCAAGGCGGCGCGGCCGGACGACAAACCAACTCCGGATACGCTGGCGAAAATCCTCAATCCTGGAATAGGCCGCGGCACGGCGGGCATGGGGTCGGGCACGGGATTGCAGCCGCCGCCCGACAATTCGTGGGACCGCCGGCGCGATTTCTCCGAGGCCCACAAGGCACGCAAGTCGACGCCCAGGGAATTCAACGAGGCTCCGCAACGCGACTATACGGCGTCGCCCATCACGGGCCTCGATCCGCAATTGGCCAGCGAGCTGGGCCTTGGCGACGAAGAGGCCGCGCCCGCGCCTGCGCCCAGCAAAGAGGATTCGAAATATCGCCTGCCGCGCGCCGATCTGCCGACGCAGCCGGGAGGCTTCGGCGGCATCGCCAGCCAGCAGTCGCTCGATCGGCTGCTGCGCGAGGGCCGGCCGGAATTTTCCTCGGTTCCGTGGACGCCGCACCGTCCGCCGCGACCGGAGAAATCCGAAGGCGGCATTCGCTTCAAGATCGCTTCCGATTTCGAGCCGAAAGGCGACCAGCCGCAGGCGATCAAGGAACTGGTCGAGGGCGTCAAGCGCAGCGATCGCACGCAGGTGCTGCTCGGCGTCACCGGCTCGGGAAAAACCTTCACGATGGCGAAGGTGATCGAGGCGACGCAGCGCCCTGCCCTCATCCTCGCGCCCAACAAGACGCTGGCCGCCCAGCTCTACGGGGAGTTCAAGTCGTTCTTTCCCGACAACGCGGTCGAGTATTTCGTTTCCTATTACGACTACTACCAGCCGGAAGCCTACGTTCCGCGCACCGACACTTACATCGAGAAGGAATCCTCGATCAACGAGCAGATCGACCGCATGCGCCACTCGGCGACGCGTGCGCTGCTCGAGCGCGACGACGTGATGATCGTCGCCTCGGTGTCATGCATCTACGGCATCGGCTCGGTCGAAACCTATTCGGCGATGACGTTCACGCTCAAGCAGGGCGGCAAGATCGACCAGCGCCAATTGCTCGCCGATCTCGTGGCGCTGCAATACAAGCGCACGCAGGGCGATTTCTTCCGCGGCTCGTTCCGCGTGCGCGGCGATACTGTCGATATTTTCCCGGCGCACTACGAAGACCGTGCCTGGCGCATCCATTTGTTCGGCGACGAGATCGAGAAGATCGAGGAGATGGATCCGCTCACCGGGCAGAAGACCGACGAATTGGAATTCGTGAAGATCTACGCCAATTCGCACTATGTCACGCCGCGCCCGACACTCATCCAGGCCATCGCCGGCATCAAGCACGAGTTGCGCCAGCGCCTCGACCAGCTCAATGCCGCCGGCCGCCTGCTGGAAGCGCAGCGGCTCGAGCAGCGCACCATCTTCGATCTGGAAATGATGGAGGCGACCGGCTCGTGCGCCGGCATCGAGAACTATTCGCGCTATCTCACCGGCCGCAAGCCCGGGGAGCCGCCGCCTACACTGTTCGAATACGTGCCCGACAACGCGCTGGTGTTCTGCGACGAAAGCCACGTCACCGTCCCGCAGCTCGGCGGCATGTTCCGCGGCGACTTCCGCCGCAAGGCGACGCTCGCCGAATACGGTTTCCGCCTGCCCTCCTGCATGGACAACCGGCCGCTGCGTTTCGAGGAATGGGACGCCATGCGTCCGCAGAGCGTCGCGGTTTCAGCGACGCCGGGACCATGGGAGCTCAATGAATCCGGCGGCGTCTTCGTCGAGCAGGTCATCCGCCCGACCGGCCTGATCGACCCGCCGGTCGAGGTGCGGCCCGCGCGCCTGCAGGTCGACGATCTCGTCGGCGAAGTGCGGCAGGTGGCGCAGAAAGGGCTACCGGTCGCTGGTCACCGTGCTGACCAAGCGCATGGCCGAGGATCTGACCGAATATCTGCACGAGCAGGGCATCCGCGTGCGCTACATGCACTCGGACATCGACACGCTGGAGCGCATCGAGATCATCCGCGACCTGCGGCTTGGCGCCTTCGACGCGTTGGTCGGCATCAACCTGCTGCGCGAGGGCCTCGACATCCCGGAATGCGCGCTGGTCGCCATTCTCGATGCCGACAAGGAAGGCTTCCTGCGCAGCGAAACGTCACTGATCCAGACCATCGGCCGCGCCGCGCGCAACGTCGACGGCAAGGTGATCCTCTATGCCGACCAGGTCACCGGCTCGATGCAGCGCGCGATCGAGGAAACCAACCGCCGGCGCGAGAAGCAGGAGAGCCTACAACACGGCGAACGGCATCACGCCGGAAAGCATCAAGCGCTCGATCCACGACATCCTCGACAGCGTTTACGAGCGCGACCATGTGCTGATTTCGACCGGCGGCGCGGGTGCCGGCGAATTCGCCGAGGCGGCGACCATCGGGCACAATCTCGAGGCGGTGATCGCTGATCTCGAGACGCGCATGCGCGAGGCCGCCGCCGATCTCGACTTCGAGGAGGCCGCGCGCCTGCGCGACGAGATCAAGCGCCTGCGCGCCACCGAGATGGCGGTGCTCGACAACCCGACCGCGCGCGACGTGATGGTGGCGCAGACCAAAGGGCTGCAGCACGCTCGCGCCCGCACAAGCCGGAGCTCGACGAGATGGGGATCGCGCTTCATCACGAGGTGAAGCCGGCGCGGGCAGACAGCCCGCGCTCCAAGCTCGGAAAGCCGGGAATGCGTGGCGGGTTCAGAGAGCAATCGCCGCCCGCGCTAGCCGGCTTTATTTGGCGTCGGAAACCCAGCACACCGGATTGCGCGCGATGCATTTGGCCCGTGCGTCGTCACGGCTCTTGCCAGTTTCGGCGCACGACCGTTTTTCAAACGGACAGGAAACGTCGAACTTGTAGCCGACGAGATTACGCCAGGCGCGCTTGGCCTTCTGCTCAGGGATTCGTCCAGCGCCGACCAACGGGCCGGCTGAGGAAAAGCTCCGGTAGTCTGCGCGACGCGAGTCACTGGCCCTGAGTTCGGGCCGCAGACTGGAGTCTTTGCCCGGAGTACGCACGCGGTGGACGCTTCTTGGTCTTCTGCGATGCCGTCGCGCTTGTCCACGCTGTTGCTCGTCGACGTGCCCGCCGGCTTGGACGCGCCCGTTGCTTGCGCGGCAGCGTGCTCGTTGGCTCTGAGTGCGGGCCGCAGGCCGGCCCGAATACGCGCACGGCGGATGCTTCTTGTCATTCTGCGTTGACGTGGACTGTCGCGTTGCTCCGATATGTCGCTGAGTGCGGGCAGCCGTGGCTGCGGGCACCACCAACGTGCCGACGAGTATCAGCGCTGAAATGGTCGCTGCAAGTCGAGATCTGATCGTCACGCCCGTCCTGTCGGGAGAACGGAACGGTATCTGTGTCGTCGCCAGCGATACGCGTAGGCCGAAGCCCGGTCGTCAAACGGATAGTGATAGACGTATCCGTCGTAAGCGTAGAGGCAGTAGTAGCCGGCATAGGCGCAGCGGTCGCGCCAATTGTAGCCGTACCAGCCGGTCCGGGCATGGCGTTTGCCATAGACCGGTCCGAGATCTGCTGCCGCCGACGGAGCGCAGGTGCTGCCGAGAATGGCGGCGGAAATTGCTGTCGCAACAAAAAGACGTTTCATGGTGACAACCGTGCCTAGAAGCAAAGGCGGCCAAAATCCACCGCCATGTTCACGCCATGTCTCACCAAGCCTCCGCGCCGATGCAAATCAAAACGGCCGCGATTGGTTAAGCATCGAACGACATATTTGCTTAACGTTTTCGCGCACCCGCCACGTCAGATCGAACTCACCGCCGCCTTCAAGCACCGCGTATTGCACCATGCCGGACACGCGCTGCCAGGCGGAGCCGTTGAAGCCGGCAACCACGTTGATGCGCACGATTTGCACGAGCTGGTTTTCGAGCTTCATGGTGTCGACCGTTCCGTCATGGACATAGGCGATCGCCGCAACGCCACAGGCACGCTCATCCATTGCATTGGCATTGACGGCTTGCACGGCCTGATCAGGCGCGGCGCCATGACTGCGCAGATCGACGAATTGCCTGGCCTCCTCCGACGTATTGCATATGACGCCGACACCGACGGCTGCGTCGCCGTTTGCCGGCGATGGCATCGGCCCCTCAGCACGCGCAGCGCCGCACACCAGTATCGCGGCCGCCGCCGCCCAGAAAATACGCATTCTTGCCTCCAGAATGTTGTTCCGCGGTATCGTTTGCCGGATCAACGTCCCCGCGCGGGAGGCGGTTCGCAGCCATGCGTGGGCGCGCACGCAATTGTGAAAGCCTGTTCCGCCGCCGTTGCGTAGAAGGGTGCGATTCGGGCAAATAGCGGCGGCCGGACCTCAGAACACCTCTCCTTGGAATGCTTTTATGAACGTTTCAGTTTCAACGATCCGAACAATTCGTGCTGCCGTAAGCCTCGCGGTATTGGCCGCCGCGCTTGCGCTCGCGGCCTGCGAAACCGACGGCACCGGCCCGTCGGCCGCCGATGCACCGAAGGCGCAAGCCGCTTCGGCGAGGCCGGAACCGGCCGCCTCCAGACCCGAAACGCCGCCCGCGCAAACCGTAAGACCGGCGGCCGCTGCCGACGATGGCGAGCCGATGACGCGTGCGCGCGCCGCCCGCGAATGCTGGATGCGGACCGAAAAGGCCAATCCTCACCAGGATCTCGACAAGCGCGCCGACGTCGTGAACAAGTGCATCGACGACAAGCTCAAGGCGGCGGGCGCGGCCGCGCCGAAGACCTGACGGCTGTCGGCCCTCCCCTTGCGCCGCCCGGCGCGCCCGCTAGGATTCGCCATCGTTTGACTTCAGGGAGGTCATCATGGCGAAAGGTCAGATGCGTGCCACGAAGGAAAAGAAGAAACCGAAGGCCGACAAGGACAAACCGAAGCAGCTCTCCGCCTACAAACTGGCGCAGATGCAAGGCTCATCCGGCAGTTCCTTCAGCACACCGCCCGGCAAGAAATCCTGACCGCTAGCGCTGCCCGGAGGTGCCCATCTTCGACGCTTCGGGCAGCTCCTTCGCCTGCTTCGCCATCTCGAGGCAGGTCAGCAATTCGACGTAACTGGGCGAGCTGCCGAGCGAAGAGAATCGCACGCAGCCGGTGCGTTGCGCCGGACTGTATTGAGCCCAGTCCTGCTGCAGCTTGCTGTGCGCATCTTCTTCATCACGCTTGCAGTCGCCGGCGGACCGGCCGAGCGAAACAGACACTTCGCCGGCGCGGCGGCAGGTCTGCTCGACGTTGAACTTTGGTACTGCGTCGGCCACCAGAACGATGTGCGACGCGGTCAATATGATCGGCAATAGCGCGGGCATGGGCGTGCTCCCGAAACACCACCTCCCCGATACCTGAAGACAATCCGCGAGCCGGGTTCCGGTTTCATGCCATAGAGGCCATGAACCTTTTCGCGGCCGGCGCGACCAATAAGTGGTAACGCCGGAGGGCCGCAGCATGCTCAAGCGCTTTTTATTCGCATTTTTCGCGTTCATCGGCCTGATCGTGCCGGCCGCATTCGCGCTGGCGCTGCTGGCCGCGCCGCCCGCAAGCCCGGCACCTCTGCAGCTGCCCGGCTGCGATCGCAATCTCGCCGATGCCAGCACAAATGTCGCGGCAATGCAGGCGCGCCTTAAAGGGCTCGACGCCAAAGAGGGCAAGGACATCTGCAGCGCGACACGGCTTTACTTTCTCGAGGTCGTCAAGGCGCGCGCCGTCACCGCGTTGTGCAAAAGCGGGCCGGAACGCGAGCGTGAGCTTGGCCGCTTCGATGCCGACGTGGAACACATCAATGAGGCGATCGCCGCCCGCTGCAGCTGACCGGAAATAATCCGAATTGCTTCACAGCTTCGCCAAAGTTCCGTGGCATAAGGCAACCAATGCTTAACCGGTTTGCGCTGAACATCGCGCAGTCAACAAAACAGCCGGACGAGCACTCTCGGGGGAGAGCTTCGGAAATGCGAGCACGCGTTCGTCGTGCATTGTGGATGTTCGGTGCGCTGGCTCTCGTCGCCATGCCGGCATCGGCGCAGGAGTCGACCGAAGTCGCGCCCGCTGACACCGGAAGACAGCGCGCTGCTCGCAAACGCTCTGGTCTTTGACCCTGGCGCCCTCGCCACAGCGCCGAAAAAGCCGTTGCGCCTTCCAGGCTACAGAAACAGCGAGTACGACATCACACGCACGCAGAAAGTGGATGGCTCGACCACAGTCGTGGTGAAGCAGCCCCTGCAGACCGAATGGTCGAATTCTGTTGGCGCGGATCTTGCGCCATCGACGACCGACCGCATATCCGCTGCCTTTGCCCACGGAGCGCAATAACGGCTTGCCCGCCGGTGCGGCCTGGGCGTCAGTCGGCGTGCCGAATCTCGCCAGCGTGGATGCACGCGTCGATCCGACAAACGAGCAGGGCAAGGTTGGCACGACGATCAAGCATTCGATCCCGTTCGGGAGCCGTTTCGCCGTGACGGTGCAAGGGACTTATTCGGTCACGGAAATGCTCGGCCAGCCGTCGTCCGGCCCCGGCGATCTGCCGCTTATGACGCTGCCCCCGCCCGGCGCGCCCGCTGCGCAGCAGGTCTTTGGCAACGAGAAGGCGGTCAAGTTCAATATCCTGCCGACCGGGACCACCCTGGGCGCCGGCTTTGCCAACGCCAGCAACGATCCGGTGACGCACAATACCTTCAGCGCCGATCAGAAGCTTTACGGCCCGCTGCATGTGACCACCGCGGTCACTGACGTCGGGCAGACCACCAGCAACAAAAGCGTCACCGCCGGCTTCAAATTGAACTGGTAGGCTGGTTGCCGAATACCACGACGCGCTTTTACAAAAGCCGTGCATAACTTTGCGGCCGGCCACGTTTGGCCGGAATGTGTCACCACCCTCCCACTCCGCCCCACGGCCGCCGCAGTCGCGTGCGGCAATCGGCTGCTACTGGGGAGCATCCGCGCAAAATCTTGCGCTTCTGTAGGAGTGGACCATGACGGCCATCAGACCTGAGCGGCTTGGTGCGGACAGGACGGTTCCGGAAAAGACCGGTCCGGAGGTGTATGCGCCGAACCGGAAATCTTCGGAACGGACCGAGTCCGAGCAGGCGGCGGTGACCGCTTTCGAGGGTGAGATCCGCGAGTTTGTCCGGCGCGACGTCGCGCACCTGCGCCGTCAACGGAACGACGTGGAGCAACCGGCATCCGAGCCTGTTACCGACAACCTCAACGTGCTGATCCGGCGCGTTTCCGGTGCGTCGATGGACGAAATCGATCGCGTCATTCTTGAGCTACAGGGCGTGCGCGAAATGCTTCGTAGTCGAGGGCGAACGCGTCAGCCGGGAAATTGCCGGCTATGCCAGCCTCAGCCACGCGGCCATGACCGCCATGAAGGTGATCGGCGACAGCCTGACACAATGGAAGAGCGCGCCGAACAATTACAGCAGACCCGCCGAATAGCGCGCGATGAAATTGCCATCGCCGGAAACTCCGGCGATGGCTGTTTCGACCTTAGGATGCCGTGATCTGACCGACGACCGTGCGCACGTTGGGCTCGATCAGCAGAACCTTGTCCTTGGCCTTGATGTAATAAAGCCGCGACACGCCGTCGATGCCGCGCACGCTCTCGGGCAACGGACGCATGCCGTTGAGCGCCTGATTTGGCGACAGCTCGCTTGCGGGTTTGAGCGCGTCAGCGCCGGCGACCGGCTGTGACTTCTCCGCCATCACCGCATCGTAAATCTGCCGACGCTGCTGGTCGCTCAGTGGCAATGGCAACGCCATGATGGGTGTGCGATCGAGGATGTCATTACGCTCGGAGAACTTCGCTGGGATCGTCTCACCGACCGAGCCGATCGGCCCGGATGGCGGTGGCTCGCCGGATGTGGCCGACCCGGTTGTCTTTGCAGAAGTGGACCGTCGATCGGACCCGGCCGAATTCGAACCGGGCGCCGAGCCTGCGGTGGTGGTTCCCGGCGGGCCGCCGGCGGCGTTTTGCGACTCTTGATGCTCTTTTGAGCCGGCCGACGTCGTCATCTCCGGCCGCGGCGTGCTCGGCGTTTCGCCAGTCGACGGTTGTTTCGATACGGGTGTCATCAACGCCCAACGCGACTCCTCGGGCGTCGGGATATTGGTGACCTCGCTTGATTGCGACGGCGCTTGTTCTTCGACGCCTGGATTGATCTGACCGGTGCCTGGCCTGAAGCCAGGGTCGGTTGGCACTGTTGCGCTGTCCTCGGCGCCCGCCGATCCATTCATAGCTGACAGAGCAAGTGCGGCGACCAGCGCAAGAGCTAGTCTGTGATTGATACGAATTTTTCATGACGGAGCCTCCTTCGGCTGCGCATAAACAACGGCCGAAAGGCGGAAACGGTTGCATGCCTGACGAAGCGACAAGACCGATAGGCTGCGACAAAAAGTCCAACGCCGCCCGCACAAGCGGACGGCGGTCAGACATGCTCGCGATCAGTTAGCTGGCGGCAGCGACTTTGGTCTTCGCAGCCTTGCGCGGCAGCGGGTAGTCGGCGCTGTCGTAAAGCGCACGGATGCCGTTGCCGTCGAAACGTTTCTCTTCGACCTCGAGATATGCGCCCAGCAACAGCTCCGGCGGCAATTCCTCAATTGCGAAGCGAATTGCCTCCGCAGCGGTCGGAAAGCGCTTGTAGCCGATCGGGCGGCGCGACTTCCGGCTGCGGCTCGGAAACAGTTCAGACGGGGCACGGTAGTTGATCATCGACATAATCAATAGCTCCTCGAGCACTAATATGGCCCTTGGAGCGTCGAAAATCCAGCACTTACGGGCCCGCGCATAACAGCCCGGCAGGCTCAAGGTAAATACGTGGTACCAAAAAGCGAAGCCCGGCGCGCAATTTGCGCGCCGGGCCCAGTTTCTCGGCCGGTGGGACCTTTATTATTAATCCACCACTTCTTCGACCACTTGGCTCGTCGCCGGATCCACCAATACAACGCGATTATTTACCACCATATATTTGTACGATCGGATCGCCGGCACTTCGACCGCTACTTCTTGCGGGACCGAATAGAGCCGTACGCTGTCCGGCACGCGTGCGCCAACGCGATACTCAATCGTCGGCTCAGCCGGCGCCACGCGCTCGCGTACGATCGTGCGATAGATCGTGCGCCGCTGAACCGGCGTGAGTTCCAGAGGCTCGGTGGTGACCACGGTCCGCGACTTCAACCGGCTCGCGGGTGATGATCGTGGTTTGCGCGCTCGCCGTTGTCGCGCCGGCTACAACCGCTGCGACGATCGCGGCATGGCGAAAATAGGTCATGAGTTCCTCCTCTTGATTCCGGTCCAGCCCTGCAAACGCAAGGTCGGCGAGAGGGGTTCCCCATTGTCGCGCGCCGGCACATCACGATTTTCTTCACTGTGTGTGCGGCGGTTCGCTCATGAGTTTCAGTTTTGCCTGCAGCACGCCGATGCGCTGTTCCGCTTCTGTCCTGGTCAGTTCAGAGCTGAACGCTTCCGGCTCGTAAGCGTCAAAGGCCAACTTGCGAAGCAAACTGGCCTGTTCGGGCGTCATGCGTGCAACCGTGTCGGGTTTTTTGCGCATGCCAGCACAATTTCATTAGCGCGAAAGGGTTCCGCATCGCCTCACTTATGCAACGCGGGCCGCAGGATGAATGTGATCGGAAGCGTCACCAGCACGACTGCCGCGACGACCGTCAGCGCAGTCGGAACGCCGACCGCGTCGCCGAGGACACCATAGATCGCGGGCGAAATCGCGCCGGCGCCGATCGTCCCCGTGTAGAAGATACTGAACGCCCGCTGGCGCCGCTGAGGCTCGACCAGAGCGGGGACCGAGCCGTACAGCACCGACGACGTGCCGTTGAGCGCAATTCCGACAACCGGCAACAGGACCATCGCCGCCTCAAGCGGCAGCGGCAACAAGGCGACAATTCCGAAGGCCGTCACCGCTTCCGTGAGCCAGACAGTCGCGACCGCGCCAATACGGGCACCGATGAATGCGCACACCAGCTTGCCCACCGCACCGCCGGCAAAGACCAACGTCAGGGCAAGACCGACGGTCTGCAGGCTGGCGCCCTTCGCCGTAAGCACAAAAGGAAGGAACGTGAGAAAGGCCATGCGCGTGGCACTGTCGATGACACCGACCGACAAGAGAAGCGGAAAGGCATAGGCTCCCACAGCACCTGCCGCGCGGACGCTCTCGTCCTTTTTGTCGCTCGCGACGATTTCGTCCCCCAGCCGGGGAATAAGAAGAAAGATCGCTACCGCGCCGATCGCGCCCAAGGCACCGAGCAGCATGAGCGCATCGCGCCAGGGCAGCACCAGGATCAGCAAGGCCGCCGCCGCCGGCACGGTCATTTTTCCGATGTCGCCGGCAAAATTGTAGGTCCCGAGCGCCTTCAGCGAACGCGTCCCGGAAAATGCGTGGGCAATCAGCGACGACGCCAAGGGATGCTGCGTGCTCGCGCCAAGGCCGCCGATGAAAAGTGAAATGATCAAAGCTACGATGCCGCCGCTCAGCCCAGCGAAGATATAGCCGAGGCCGGCCAGCGCCGTGCCAAGTGCAAGCACTGCCGCCGTGCCAAAACGCTCTGCCAGAAATCCCGCCGGAATTTGAAAGCCGGCAAGCGTGCCGGAGAACACTGTTTTCATGAGCCCAAGCGCGGCAAATCCGAGTCCGAATTCGCCTTGCCAGATCGGCAGCATCACATAGACGAGGTCGGTATAACCGTCATGAAGCGCATGCGCGCCGCAGGCGACCCCGAGCGCACGGCGTTCGTCCTGCTTGGTGCTGGCGGTCGGGACGGCAGCTGTCATTTGTTCACCGGACGTCGCTCGACGAAGGTGGTGCTGACAAAGGATATCACGAGTTCACCGCGCTGGTTGACACCGGTCGAGCGGACCGTGAGCAAGCCGAGATTTGGGCGGCTTTCGGACACGCGCGTCTCGATCACCTCGCTCTCATAAGTAACGGTGTCGTCCACGTATACCGGTTTCAGCCATTTCAGATCGCGCAGGCCAAGCGCCGGCCCCATGGCGGCGACCGGCTCGCCGCGGCTGCGCGCCGCCTCGGCTCGACGGCGGCGTTCGGCGACCATCATGCGCATCCAGACCACCGCGCTGTGCCAGCCAGAGGCGGCCAGCCTGCCGAAATGCGAGCGTTCGGCGGCCACTTCGTCGACGTGGAATGGCTGCGGGTCAAAGCGTGCCGCGAAAGCCTTGATCTCGTCAGCGGTGAAGGTGTGACGGCCGACCGCGGTGCGCTCGCCGACAGCGATGTCCTCGAAATACTTCACGGATGCGCTCCGGCCTTGCGGCGCCTGATCATCAGCGGGCTCGTCAGCGTGATCAGCACGGTGTCCTGTTCATCGAGCAGCTCGAACAGGCATTTGACGAATCCGATCTCAGGCCGGCTGTTTGATGCGCGTGTTTCCAGAATAGTCGTACGTACGCGCACCTGGGTGCCTGGCCGCAGCGGCTTCAGCCAGCGCACTTCGTCCACGCCCGGTGCGCCCAAGGAACTCGAACTCGTTGATGAAGCCGTCGGCGATGATACGCATCAGGATGCAGCACGAATGCCAGCCGGACGCGGCGAGCCCGCCGAGCAGCGTGGCGGCCCCGGCCGCCTCGTCGAGATGCATCGGTTGAGGGTCGAACTCGGCGGCGAAGGCGACGATTTCCTCGCGCGTCACCAGGCGCGGGCCGTAGACGGCAACCGTGCCCGGCTTGAAATCTTCCCAATGGCGCTTCGACATCCGTCGCGTTGTAACCCGCCCCAGCCGGGCTTGTCCCGCATGGCAGCCATCCGACCGCCGCAGCGGCCGAAGTCAGGTCGCAAACCTGAAATGCATCACGTCGCCGTCGGCGACCACGTAGTCCTTGCCCTCGAGCCGCATCTTTCCGGCTTCCTTGGCGCCGGTCTCGCCGTTGTTGGCGATGTAATCGCCATAGCTGATCGTCTCGGCGCGGATAAAACCTTTTTCGAAGTCGGTGTGGATCACGCCGGCCGCCTGCGGCGCCTTGGTGCCCTCCGTGATGGTCCAGGCGCGCGTCTCCTTCGGACCGGCGGTGAAATAGGTGACGAGGTGAAGCAGCGCATAGCCGGCCCGCACCAAACGATCGAGGCCCGTCTCCTTCAGGCCGACCGCAGCGAGATAGTCCGCGCGTTCGTCCGGCGGCAGCATGGCGATTTCGGATTCGATCTTGGCCGAGATCACGACCGACATGGCACCTTCTTCCTTTGCGCGCGCTTCGACCTTGCGCGAGAACGCGTTGCCGGCGGCGGCGGACGCCTCCTCGACGTTGCATGCATAAAGCACGGGGGCCGAGGTCAGCAGACCCAGTGAGTGGAACAGTTTCTCTTCTTCGGGCTTGCGTTCTATCAGGCGCGCCGGCTTGCCCTCACGCAGCAGGGCCAAAGCACGGTTGACGAGACCGAGCGTCTCCTTCGCCTCCTTGTCATTGCCCTTTGCTTTTTTCTCCAGGGCGTCGACGCGCTTCTCGAGCAATTCGAGATCCGCAAGCATCAGTTCCGTCTCGATAGTATCGATATCGGCAATCGGATCGATCTTGCCCTCGACATGCGTGACGTCGGTGTCTTCGAAGCAGCGCACGACGTGAATAATTGCGTCCACCTCTCGGATATTGGCAAGGAACTGGTTGCCGAGCCCCTCGCCTTTCGAAGCGCCGCGCACCAGCCCCGCAATGTCCACAAACGAAATGCGCGTCGGAATGATCTCGGCCGACTTGGCGAGAACAGCGAGCTTCTCAAGCCGCGGATCGGGCACGGCGATCTCGCCGACATTCGGCTCGATGGTGCAGAACGGATAGTTTGCCGCCTGGGCGGCAGCAGTCTGTGTGAGCGCATTGAAGAGCGTCGACTTGCCGACATTCGGCAGGCCGACGATGCCGCATTTAAATCCCATGATTTGGCCGTTTCTTTACATTGTCACTTCGGGCCGGGCGGCTCGGTGTCCTCATCGTCATCATCGAAGCCCTTGGCCTCCATGGCGAGATGAACCCTGTTCTGGAACGTCGCGTCCTTGCCCTCGACCAGGAACGGTGCGTTGTCCGCGATCACGTCGCAAAGCGCTTCGACCCATGCCCATTCACTTTTGCGAAATCGCCGAGCACATGTCCCGGCACCAGTCTCCTTGACGTCCGGCTTGCCGATGCCGATGCGCACGCGCTTGTAGTCGTTGCCAAGATGCGCCGTAATCGACCGCAGGCCGTTATGCCCGGCATCGCTGCCGCCGATTTTCACCCTCACTTTCGCAGGCCGCAGATCGACCTCATCGTGGAAGACGGCGACGTTGCCCGGCTCGAGCTTGTAGAAGTGCACGGCTTCCGCGACCGCCCGACCTGATTCATTCATGAATGTGCCGGGCAGAAGCAGAAGTGCGCGTTCGCTGGCAATATTCCCTTCCACCGCCACTCCCTGAAAGCGGCGCCGCCACGGCGAAAGGTTGTGACGGCGCGCAATCGCCTGCACCGCCATGAACCCGATGTTATGGCGGTTGGCCGCGTGCTTGGGGCCGGGATTGCCGAGGCCGACGAAAAGCAGCATGGCTTCAACGGCCGTAAGGCCGCCCTATCGCGATGTGCGTTACGCCGACAAGGCGGCTTGTACGCCGCCTCACTTCTTCTCGGGCTTCGCCGGCGCAGCGGCGGCAGCGGGTGCAGCACCCGCGGCCGGAGCAGCGCCGGGTGCAGCGCCTGGAGCCGCACCGGGAGCGGCGCCTTCCGCAGCCGGCGCGATGCCCGCTGCAGCGGCGGCAGCAGCGGCAGCGGCGGCAGCAGCAGCAGCTTCGGCAGCAGCCTTCATTTCTTCCGCGTAGCCGGACGGCGGCACCACGGTGACGAGCGTCATGTCGGGCTTGCCGATCACGCGAATATTCGCCGGCAGCGTGACGTCGGTGAGATGCTTCGAGTGGTTGATGTCGAGGCTGGAAATATCGACGTCGATCGATTCCGGAATAGCGTCAGCCGGACACACCACCTCGACGGTGTGGGTGACGATGTTCACCGCACCGCCACGCTTCACGCCCGGTGCCTGATCGGCGTTGAGCACGTGCACCGGAATGTGCACGCGAATGGTGGCGCCTTCCGACACGCGCAGGAAGTCGACATGCATCGGCAGATCCTTGATCGCGTCGAGCTGGAAGTCGCGCGGGATCACCCGGTGCTTGGTGCCGTCCACGTCGAGATTGTAGAGCGTGGTGAGAAAGCGCCCGGCATAGATGCGCTTGCGGAGCTCATCGTGTTCGACGAGCACCATGATCGGGGGCTTGTTCTCTCCGTAAATCACGCCCGGCACTTTGCCGGAGCGACGCGCTGACCGGGCGGCCCCCTTGCCGCCTTTCGGACGCGCCGTCGCCTTCATTTCCTGGACGGTCGCCATGTTGAATCCCTCATCTAAACCAATGGAAAAGGCGGCATTTTCCGCCGCCTGCGAACGCGGCAAGCCTCCAGGGGTGCCGGGGGCCGCGAACGGGGCGGGTTATAGCGATGACGGCCGCAAAGGGCAAGAAATCACGGACCTGGGCCGTTAATGACTAGTCCGCAGCGGAATCCTTGGACTTCTTGCTGGGCTTGTCGGCTCTTGCTTCCAGCGCGGCAATCCGCGCTTTCAGCGCCTCGTTTTCCTCGCGTGCCAGCCGGGCCATCTCCTTGACCGCCTCGAATTCTTCACGCTGCACCACGTCGAGATCGCGCAGGATGCGTTCGGCCTGATTGCGGAACAAGGTATCGAACTCGCGCCGCACCCCTTGCGCCACCCCTGCGGCGTCGTTCATCAGACGCGCCATCTCGTCGAAAAAGCGGTTGCTGGTCTGGGTCATGCCTCATCTCCGGCGCAGGGCTGTCATCAGAATGGCGATCCGGTCATGCCGCCGCAAGACCCGGCATGCTACCACATAAGGGACGCTTCGCTTCGCGAATCGGACATCGCATGCCTTTGCTCGTCATTCCTTACCCGGCGTTCGACCCCGTCCTGGTGCATCTCGGCCCGTTCGCTGTCCGCTGGTACGCCCTCGCCTACATCGTCGGCATTCTGCTCGGCTGGGGGTACGCCCGCATCCTCATTCGCTCCGGCAAATTGTGGGGCGGCAAAGCGCCCCTGACGGTGACCGACTTCGACGATTTCGTCCTTTGGGTGACACTTGGCATCATTCTCGGCGGACGCATCGGCTACGTTCTCTTCTACAACCTTCCGCATTTCGCTGCGCATCCGCTGGAAATTTTTCAATTGTGGAACGGCGGCATGTCATTCCATGGCGGCTTCACCGGCTGCGTGGTTGCGGTTCTGGCGTTCGGCTACATGCGCGGCATTCCGGTGCTTTCGCTGGGCGACATCACGTGCGCCGTCGGCCCGATCGGATTGTTTCTCGGCCGCATCGCGAATTTCATCAACGGCGAATTGTGGGGACGACCGACCGACGTCCCTTGGGCGATGGTCTTTCCGAGCGGCGGGCCGGTGGCACGGCATCCAAGCCAGCTCTACGAGGCAACACTTGAAGGTCTTGTCCTGCTTGCCGTGCTGGCCCTGTTGATGCGTGCCGGCGCGTTGAAGCGGCCCGGATTGATCATCGGAAGCTTCGCGGTCTGCTACGCGATCGCACGAACGTTCTGCGAGTTTTTCCGCGAGCCCGACGCCCAGCTCGGTTTCCTGTGGGGCGGAGCAACGATGGGGCAGTTGCTGTCGGTGCCACTCTTCCTCGCCGGCGTGGGCTTCATCGTGTATGCGATGAAACATCCGCCGCTGCGGAGCCGCTAGTGTCGGAGCGCTCGCCGCTCGAAATCGAAATTCGCCGGCGGATCGCAACGGCGGGGCCAATGCCGGTCGCTGAGTACATGGCGCTCTGCCTGCTCGACCGCGAGCACGGCTACTACGTCACGCGTGATCCGCTCGGCGCGCGCGGAGACTTTACGACAGCGCCGGAAGTCAGCCAGATGTTCGGCGAACTGATCGGCCTGTGGGCGGCGACCATGTGGACGCAGATGGGCACACCCGAGAATGTGCGGCTGATCGAGCTCGGTCCCGGGCGCGGTACCCTGATGAATGATGCGCTGCGCGCCGTGCAGATCGTGCCTGAATTTCATTCCGCAATCGTTGCGCATCTGGTCGAGATCAGCCCGGTGCTCCAGGCACAGCAGGAAAAAACACTGGAAGGCGCGGGTGTGACGATTTTCTGGCATGCGAAGCTCGCCGACGTGCCTGCGGGACCGGCGATTATTTTTGCCAATGAGTTCTTTGACGCGCTGCCGGTCAACCAGGCGATCAAGACCGACCGCGGTTGGCACGAGCGCCGGATTCAGGTCGATGCCAACGATCAGCTTGCTTTCACGATCGCTCCTGAACCGCTTCCGTTTTTCCAGACCCTGCTGCCGGCACGGTTCAGTTCGGCGCGCGCGGGCGCGATCTTCGAATGGCGTGGCGATACGGAGGCGATGGAGGTCGGCCGGCGCGTTGCGGATGGCCGCGGGGCTGCCCTGGTGATCGACTACGGCCACACGGAATCCGGGATCGGGGAAACGTTCCAGGCTGTCGGCCGGCATGCTTACGCGGATCCGTTGACCGCGCCCGGCGCGCTCGATCTCACTGCCCACGTCGATTTTCAGGCCCTGTCGCGGGCCGTCGAGGCCATGGGCGCGAAAGGGTTCGGGCCGATCGAACAATCGCAATTCTTGCGTCGTCTCGGTATCGAGCAGCGCGCGGCTTCACTCAAGGCCAAGGCCGCGCGCGCCGATGATATTGACCAGGCCTTGGCGCGCCTGATCGGCCGCGAACGCACCGCCATGGGAGAATTGTTTAAAGTTGCGGCTTTCGTGCATCCTTCCATCGGCACGCCGCCCGGTTTCGAGGCTTCAACGAGCTAGCTGCATGACCTTGCACCTCCTATCTATTGATGACGCGTGGCTGTTGGCTACTCCACGGTGATCGATGCTGCAGGCTTCTTCTCTCGCCACCCTCCCAGGCATTCGACACGCCTTCTTCACGCGCTCCGGCGGCGTATCGCAAGGCGTGTACTCGTCCCTCAATGGCGGGGTTGGCTCCGGGGATGCCCCCGAGAAAGTTGCCGAGAACCGCGCGCGCATGGCGGCGGCGCTGGGCGTGAGTGCGGACCGGCTGCGTCACGGCTTTTCAGATCCATTCACCGGACGTCGTCGTCGCACAGGAGCCGTGGACACGCGACAGCCGTCCGCGTGCTGACGCTATCGTCACACAGGTGCCTCGGCTTGCGATCGGCGTGTCGACTGCCGACTGCGGACCGTTGTTGTTTGCTGACAGTGAAGCGGGTGTGATTGGTGCAGCGCATGCCGGATGGCGCGGCGCGCTGTCAGGAGTAATCGAAGCCACGGTCGCTGCAATGGAACGGCTCGGCGCCAGGCGTGCAAGCATCGCTGCGGCACTCGGACCGACAATCCGCCAATCGAACTACGAAGTCGGCCCCGAATTTGTCGAGCGGTTTCTTGCTGCCGATCCCGCAAATGCGCGCTACTTCAAGCCGTCACAGCGCGAGGACCATGCGATGTTCGACCTCTGCGGCTATATCGCGCAGCGCGTCGAGCAAGCCGGCCTCACGCAATTCGAGGATCTTGGTTTGTGCACATATGAAGAGCCCGAGCGCTTCTACAGCTTCCGCCGCAGCACGCATCGCGACGAGCCTGACTATGGGCGCCATATCAATGCAATTGCGCTGAGCGGTTAGTTCTCACGCAATGAGGCGATGAGTTTGGACTCAAGGATGCGATTGCCGCTACGGTTTACCCCGGCCGGAGGGGTTTAAAGAGCAAAAAGCACGGCCGCAGGGGTGTCTATGGAGCAGAGTGGGGGCCACCGCGTGCGCGGCGCGCGGCGAGTTTGGCGTGTCGCCGGCTTGCTCACCGTTGCGCTTGCCCTGGCCGCGTGCAATCCCGATAGCCAAGGCCTGTCCGCGCAGCAGCCGCGCGGCGCCACCGTTGCATTCGACTCCCTCGACGGCTTGCCGCCGGGTCAATTCCAGCGGCTTGTGAAGAATCTCAATGACGAAGCTCAGTCGCGTCGCCTTGCGGTGATTTCGCGCGAACAACCGTCGGCTTACCGCGTGCGCGGCTATCTCGCTGCAACGGTCGCGAAACATCAGACCACGATTTCATGGGTGTGGGACGTTTTTGACCAGGACGAGCATCGCGCCTTGCGCATCAGCGGCGAGGAGACCGCAAAGGTCCGGCACAAGGACGCGTGGACTGCCGCCGACGACGTCATGCTGCACCGGATCGCGCAATCGAGCATGGAGCAGCTTGCTGCGTTCCTGACGTCGCCGGAGGTCGCGCCGGGAACCGCGCCGTCGGCGGAGCCTCAAATTGCCCTCGTCGGCGCAAGCGATTCCTCCCCGGAGGCGGCCGGTATATTCCGTATTTTCCGCCCCCAGGCCGATCCCATATCGACGGCGAGCGCAGAACCGTCCGGCGAGGGTGAGACCGGCTCCGTGCCGCTTCCGCGGCGGCGCCCTGCGGCGCTCGTGTCGTCGCGCGAGACGTTGACGCTCGCGGCGTCCCGCCGCTAAGCCGCAATTCATCCTTTCCGCCAAAAGCCGGGACAACGATTTCCAGCCGTATTGCCGCGCCCTGCCCGCCTTGTTATGACCACGCCGCTTGTGGCCGGAGTGAGGGCGAGGATTTCGGGATGTCGGGCAAGAACGGAGCGATCAAGCTCGTCGCCGGCAATTCCAATCCTGCGCTGGCGCAAGGGATTTCCGACTATCTCAAGCTGCCGCTCACAAAAGCCGTGGTCCGGCGCTTCGCCGACATGGAGATTTTCGTCGAGATCCAGGAAAACGTGCGTGGCGCCGACGTTTTCGTGATCCAGTCGACCTCGTTCCCGGCCAACGACCACCTCATGGAGCTGCTGATCATCATCGATGCGCTGCGGCGCTCCTCCGCGCGCCGTATCACGGCAGTGGTCCCCTACTTCGGATATGCGCGGCAGGACCGCAAACCCGGTCCGCGCACGCCGATCTCGGCAAAGCTGGTCGCCAACCTGATTACCCGTGCCGGCGCCGACCGCGTGATGACGCTCGACCTGCATGCCGGTCAGATCCAGGGCTTCTTCGACATTCCGACTGATAACCTCTATGCGTCACCGGTGATGGTTCGCGACATCCGCGAACGCTTCAAGCTCGACAATGTGATGGTGGTGTCGCCGGACGTCGGTGGCGTGGTGCGCGCACGCGGCTTGGCGAAACGCATCAATGCACCGCTTGCCATCATCGACAAGCGCCGCGAGCGCGCTGGAGAGTCGGAAGTGATGAATGTGATCGGCGATGTCGCGGGTTTCACCTGCGTGCTCGTCGACGACATCGTCGATTCCGGCGGAACGCTGGTCAACGCCGCCGACGCGCTGCTCGAAAACAAAGCCAAGGAAGTCTACGCCTATATCAGCCACGGCGTGCTTTCGGGCGGAGCCGTGAAGCGCATCTCAGGATCGCGCCTGAAGGAGCTGGTGATCACGGACTCGATTCAACCGACCAAGGAAATCCTCGCCGCCGGCAATATCCGGATACTGGAAATCGCGTCACTCATCGGCGAAGCGATCGGACGCACAGCGACCGAGGAGTCGGTGTCGAGTCTGTTCGACTGAACGCATCGCTCGACCGACTTATCCACTGTTGAGTCACCTTGCCACAGCATTGGTTGTGGAGAGTCGAATCGGTGCGGTTGCCTATGACAGGCAAATCACGGCTGGTTGGCACTTGACGATGCCTTTGGCGGGCGGAATCAGGCGCGATATAGTCGAATCGCTTGGTGATTCGCTCTCGCCGTCAAGGCATCCCGTAACCCCTGCGTCAAAGGACGGTCCGGGCCCATCTCGGGTCATCCCTGTGTCGTGCGTGTGGTGGCGTGCGTTTCCTCGCGCTCCAATTGGCAAAGCGGAGACGTCATGTCCCTGACAAGCTACGCGGAAGAGTCGCGCATCAATCCTCTCGATGTGGTGGAGCGGCTCGCGACCGGCAATGACTGGTCATTTGAACGCGCCAGCGACGACGAAATCACGATCCTGGTCACCGGGCGCTGGACCGACTATCAGCTCTCTTATACCTGGATGGGAGATATCGAAGCGCTGCATCTCGCATGCGCCTTTGACTTGCGGGTGCCTGAACGGCGATGCGCAGAAGTGCAGGCACTGATTACGCTGATCAATGAGCGCCTCTGGGTCGGTCACTTTGATCACTGGGTGACCGAGGGCATCGTGATGTTTCGCCACGCCCTCGTCCTCGCGGGCGGCACCGAAGCCTCAGGCAAGCAGTGCGAGGCGTTGCTCGGCACGGCGCTCGATTCCTGCGAACGCTATTTTACGGCCTTCCAGTTCGTGGTCTGGGCCGGCAAGACCGCGCGCGAAGCGCTTGATGCCGCTATGTTTGAAACATCCGGGGAAGCATAACGGCGCAAATGGCGATATAATCGTCGCCATGAAGCGAGCAAAACCTGCCGATAAACCGCTGCGTGGACTTTCGGGCCGCCTGGTCCTGCTTGGCGCCGGGAAGATGGGCTCGGCCATGCTCGAGGGCTGGCTCGCGCGCGGGCTTGACCCGCGCAAGCTCGCCGTGCTCGAGCCGCATCCCACGAAGGCGATCCAGGCGCTGGCGCGGCGCGGCGTGACGATCAATCCCCGCAAAAAAATTTTCGAGGCAAGCGCGGTCGTGATCGCAGTCAAGCCGCAGAACGCGCCGGAAGCCATGCCGGCGCTCGCGCCCTTCGTCGGCCAATCAACCCTGGCGCTGTCGATCATGGCAGGCAAGACCATTGCCTTTCTACAGGGCGCACTTCCGGCGGGGACGGCGATCGTCCGCGCGATGCCGAACACGCCGGCCGCAGATCGGTCGCAGTATTACGGTTGCCTGCGCCAACCCGATGGTCAGCGCACGCCAGCGCAAGCTCGCCTCCAATCTGCTCTCAGCCATTGGCAAAGTGGAATGGGCCAGAGACGAAACGCTGATGGACGCAGTGACGGCACTCTCCGGCTCGGGGCCCGCCTACGTATTTCTTCTGGCGGAAGCAATGGCCAGCGCCGGCATCGCGGCGGGGCTGCCCCCCGCCCTCGCAACCCGGCTCGCGCACGACACCGTCGCCGGTTCCGGGGAATTGCTGCATCGTTCGCAGCTCAGCGCCGCAACCTTGCGGGAGAATGTGACCTCGCCAGGCGGGACGACCGCTGCTGCCCTCGACGTGCTCCTGGGGCCTGGCGGTCTTGAGGAACTGATGACGAAGGCCATCGCCGCCGCTACGCGCCGGTCGCGCGACCTGGCAGGCTAGGGCACGCCCTAGAACCGTCCTCATTCCAGCCCTACATTTACAGGCAGACGAGTTTGCTATGGGAGGCCGTCATGGCCCGCAAGTCCAAGCGTCCGCGCAGAAGTCCGGCTGCGACCCCAACGCGAGGGGGTACCGACCGCGATAAGGCGATCGATGCACTGATGTCGCTGCTCGCCGATCATTCGTTCGAACAAGTCGGGCTGGCCGAAGTCGCCGGCAAAGCCGGCATCAAGCTTTCGCAGCTCCGTGCCGAATTCGGATCGACGCTCGCGATTTTGGCCGCCCATATCAAGGAGATCGACCGCGTTGTTCTCGCCGGCGGCGACAGCGACATGGCTGAAGAGCCAGCGCGCGAGCGCCTGTTCGACGTCCTGATGCGCCGCCTGGAGGCGCTTGCACCTTACAGGGATGCTGTCCGCTCGATTATGCGCTCGGCGCGGCGAAATCCCGGGCTCGCCTTCGCGCTCAATGCCATGGCGGTGCGCTCGCAACGCTGGATGCTTGAGGCCGCCGGCATTGGCACAGCGGGCCCGCGCGGCGCCCTGCGGGCGCAAGGCGCCGCGCTGATGTTTGCACGCGTGCTGTCCGTGTGGATCGACGACGAGGACGAGGGCCTCGACCGGACAATGGCGGCGCTCGATCGCGGACTTGCAAGCGCCGAGCGATGGGCGGGATTCCTTGACGATCTCTGCGCAATTCCTGGATGCGTTTTGCGCGGACCGCGTCGCCGTCGTCGCAGGCGTGGCGAAGAAGCGGAAGCCGCCTAGACCGGCACACGAACGGTCGCGCGCAATCCGCCCATCGGACTGTCGCCGAGCGTGATGTCGCCGCCGTGCGAACGCGCGATGTCGCGCGCGATCGCCAGTCCCAGACCGGTGCCGCCCTCGTCCTGATTGCGGGCATCGTCAAGCCGCAAGAACGGTTTGAACACCTCTTCGCGCATATCGGGCGGAATGCCCGGCCCATCATCGTCGACGGTGACCGTGAGATAACGGTGGTCGCGGTGGCCGGAAATAGCAATTGACGGCGCGTGGCGCGCCGCATTGGAAACAAGATTGGCCAGGCAACGCTTGAAAGCCGCCGGGCGCACCGTGACGATCGGCGGACCGTGGAAAAGCACGGTGGCCTTGTGGCCATGCCGCTCTGCGTCGAGACGCAGTTCCTCCAAAAATTCCGCCATGTCGGTCGGCGCCGCCGTCTCGCCACTGTCACCGCGCGCGAAGGCAAGGTAGGCCTCCAGCATCCGCGCCATTTCATCGATATCTTTTTGCATCGCATCGACTTCAGGCGTCTTCTTTTTGATGAGCGCGAGCTCGAGCTTGAATCGCGTGAGCACCGTGCGCAAGTCATGCGAGACGCCGGCCAGCATCGCCGTGCGCTGCTCGATCGCACGCTCGATGCGCGTTTTCATCTCGATGAAAGCGGCAGCCGCACGCCGGACTTCGCGGGCACCGCGAGGACGGAAGTTGGGCACTTCCCTCCCCTTGCCGAAGCTTTCGGCCGCATCGGCAAGCCGCAGGATAGGTTTGATCTGATTGCGCAGAAAAATGATCGCGACGATCAGCAGCACCGTCGACGTGCCCACCATCCAGAGCAGAAAGATTTCCGAATTGGAGACATAGGCCGCACTGCGCCTCGCAAAGACCCGCATCACGGTGTTGTCGAGTTGGACGCGGATTTCCAGCAACGCGGATTTGCCGACCGTATCCATCCAATAAGGACGCCCGATCTGCTTGCGCAATTCCTCCGCCAGCGCCTGATCCAGCAATGAAAAGAAGGGTTTAGGACCGGGCGGCGGCATCTCCGAAAGCGGCAGAAAATCGACCACGAGGCCGAGGCGTTGCTGCGCGATGCGGCGGATTTGCGCCTGATCGGCATCCTGCGGATAGCCGCGATAGATGTCGATCAGGGCGGCGATATCCTGGACCACGCTGGCGGACAGCCGCTGGGTGACGACGTTCCAGTGGCGCTCCATGAACACGAAAGCGACGACAGACTGCAGGATCACCATCGGCGCAATGATGATGAGCAACGCGCGGGCGTAGAGACCCTTTGGCATGACGCTGTTGAGCCAACAACTCGCACGACGCCAGCCTTCAGCGACCTGACCGAGCGCGCTATGGATCCTGCGCACCACCGGGATCGCGTCGTACCATTCCCAGGCGCCGCGTAGCCTCGTCAGCGCAGTACGCACGCCGTTGCTGATGTCGAGACTGGTCATGATGTGATCACCAGCCGATAACCGACACCGCGCACTGTCTGCACGAAAAGCGGGTTGGCCGGATTGCGCTCGATCTTCCGTCGCAGCCGGTTGACCTGAACGTCAACGGCGCGCTCGCTGACAGCCCCGCCCTGCCCGGCAAGCGACAGCCGCGGAACTGTTTCACCCGGCGCAGCGGCAAGAATACGCAGCATCTCGCGCTCGCGATCGGTCAGGCGAATGACTTCCTCGCCTTTGCGCAGTTCGCCGCGCGCAAGATGATACACGAAGGGCCCGAAGCGAACCAACTCGACAGGCGCTGGCGGCGCCGGCTGGGCGCGTTTGAGAATATTGGCAATCCGCAGGGACAGTTCGCGTGGCTCGAACGGCTTTGAGAGATAGTCGTCAGCGCCGATCTCGAGTCCGCGGATTCTGCTCTCAGCCGCATCACGGGCCGTCAGCATCAAAATCGGCACGTTTAAATCGCCGCGTATGGCCTTTGCGAGATCGAAACCCAATTCGCCGGGCATCATGACATCGAGGATGAGCAGATCGAAGCTGAGGCCATTCAGCTTCGCGCGCGCGTCCATTGCGGTTTCAGCCGTGGTGACACGATAGCCTTCGCTGCTGAGAAACCGCGAAAGCAGATCGCGAATGCGGCGGTCGTCGTCGACCACCAGCAGATGCGGCGCGTCATCGGGAAGTGTTGCGGGCAAGGTCATTGCCGAAGCTCCTCCCGTCAAGTTCAGCCCCGAGTCCTCGATGCACGGTCGGCGCGGCCGATCAGGCGCAAAACATCGTCGCGATTGTCGGCATCGATCATTGACGTGAGGAACCGGCGCGCCGCTTCATGCGCGTTGGGCCCGAGTTCGCCGAATGCGCGATTGATCCGCTGCGTTTGCAGCGTCGCAAGCCTGAGCGCCAGGGCCTCGCCCTTCGGCGTCACGTACAGGAGACGCTGGCGGCGATCCTGCTCGCCTTCCTTCTGCAGCACGTAACCCTTGATCGACGAGTTGCTTGAGCACGCGGCCGAGCGACTGCTTCGTGATGTTGAGGATCTCGAGCAGGTCCGCAACCTTCATGCCGGGGTTGCGGTTGACGAAATGCAGCACGCGATGATGGGCGCGCCCGAAACCAAGCTTCAGCAACACCTCGTCGGGGTCGCCGACGAAGTCACGGTAGGCGAAAAACAGCAGCTCAATGATGTCCCAAATGGGTTCGCCCGCCGCCCCACCCGCCGAACGGCGTTCTGCCAGCCCCGTGCCGCCGACAGCGACTTTGCTCACAGTTATGTCAGCCATATTGACATATTTTGTTTTTATGTTACAAAAACAGCACCCACGACGAAAGGATCGTACCAAAAAGGCCCTGTTTCGAATGAGCACGCGCGGTCTTTAGAGGGCGTCCTTCCGGTCGGCCAAGTCATACCGGGTGTCACCGGCTGACGCAAAGTGTTGGAATAGGCGCGAAAAATGCGCCATCACAGCGGCAACAGGCCGCCGCTGCGCAAGGCGAAGGAGGAGTTCATGGCTGCCCAGTCCTATGACCGGCTCGAAGGGGTCATCTGGTATGACGGCAAGCTCGTTCCCTGGAACGAGGCGAACCTCCACGTCCTCTCGCACGGGCTTCACTATGCGAGCTGCGTCTTCGAAGGCGAACGCGCCTATGGCGGCCAGATCTTCAAGAGCACCGCACATTCCGAGCGGCTGAAGCGCTCCGCCAATATCCTTGATTTCGAAATTCCTTATTCCGTGGCCGAGATCGACGCCGCCAAAAAACTTGTGGTCGAAAAGAACGGGAAGAAGGAAGCCTATGTTCGTCCGGTTGCCTGGCGCGGCTCCGAGATGATGGGCGTTTCGGCACAGAGCAACACGATCCATCTCGCCATCGCGAGCTGGGAGTGGCCGAGCTATTTCGACCCCGAGCAGAGATTGAAGGGAATCCGGCTGGACCTCGCCGAGTATCGCCGTCCTGATCCGAAGACGGCGCCCTGCTCCGCCAAGGCAGCCGGCCTGTACATGATCTGCACGATCTCGAAGCACCGGGCTGAGCGCAAAGGCTACGCCGACGCCATGATGCTGGATTGGGAAGGACGCGTCGCCGAATGCACCGGCGCCAATATTTTCTTTGTGAAGGACGGCAAGATTCACACGCCGATCGCCGACTGCTTCCTCGACGGCATCACCCGCCAGACGGTCATCGGGCTCGCGCGCAAGCGCGGCATGGAAGTGATCGAGCGGCGCATTACGCCGGACGAGCTTACGAGCTTTTCGGAATGCTTCATCACCGGCTCGGCCGCTGAAGTGACCGCGGTCGCGGAGGTCGCGCACTGGAATTTCAATCCCGGCGGGATCACCAAGACGTTGATGGACGACTATACGGCCGAAGTGAAGCCGAAGGCTGCAGCCGCCTAGTCAACGCTGGCAACGGCGCGCGGCTCCTGCGGCCGCAGCAACGTGACATAGCGCACGCGATTCACCGCAACAAAGCGGTCCATACGCTCGTCGAGGACGCGCCGCTTGCTTTGCGACGCGTGCCTGAGCAGCAGATCGCCTCCGCCGCCCAGCGAAACAAATCCGACGTGAAAATAGTCCATGTTTGATCGCTGGGTGATGAACCCGACGATGTCACCATTTGCGAGCAGCGCCTTGTTGCCCAGGAACACGGCACTCGGAATCACCCTGATCGCAAACCGGCGGCGGCCAAGCGCCCGATGCCAATAAACGTTCTTCTCGATTTCAATCGAACCCGCCATGTCAATCGGCTTGCACACCTTGTTCTCGACATTGTGCTGACCCCATTCGAAGAAATAATGATTGCGCTCGCGCCAGCTGACGACACCGTCGTGATAGCGGATGATTTTCAACGCTGAATCGAATTTGTCGTGACTTTCGGCGCGCGCGGCTGCCAGAACGGTTTCACAAAAGGTCACGCAGTCAAACCCATCGTCGCGCACGACGAATTTCTCCGGCCGCTGCGGACCGCCGATCAGCGTGTAGCCAAGATAGCGCGTGCCCCGCAGCGCCCCCGAAATGAAGTCGATTTTTTCCGAGATGGAGCCTTTGGATTGGGCCTCAATGATGAGGCGGCCGATCCTTGTTTCTGCGGCACGGGCGTGCCCTACGCCGGCCGCCGACAGAGCGCCACCACCGAGAAAATAAAGAATATCGCGGCGATCTGGACGCTGAGTGAGGGCCATCAGATCTCCGTGCCGCCACTAATCCCTGACCACGACCAGCCGGTCGACGCCGGACTCCGCACCCCAAACCTCGCCCGGCCGGCCAAGCAATTGCCGGACCGAAGCGCCGCGCTTGTCGCTCGGAAAGCTCTCGAACGCCTCGGTCGCTGGATCGAACCGGATAATGGCGTTGGCGACGAAGTCAGTGACCCAAATCTTGTCCTTGTTGTCGACATAGATCGCGTAGCAGCCGCCCTTGCTCTTCGGCAGGCTCCAGACTTTCCAAGCCTTGTTTATCGGATCGTAGCGACCGATTTCCCCCGTATTCCAGAAGCTCACCCACAGCAGTCCCTTGGAATCCGACCAGATGCGGCGGGGACCGACGCCCGGCTTCGGCGGCGGCACCATCAAGGCATCGCCGCTCACGGTATCGATCTTGGCAATGTGGTCGCCAGCGAGCGAGGCATACCAGACCTCGCCGTTCGGCGTCGTCGTGATGCCGTAGGGTCCGGTGCCTTTCGGCGCTTTCCAGGCTTCGACTTTTCCGCTCGACGGATCAACGCGCCCGTAAACACCGCTTTGTCCCGTGAACCACAGAATGCCTTTCCGGTCGAAGGTCGCGGTGTTGAGATTGGCGCCGGGAAATTCCTTCGGCAGCGGAAAAAGCTTCACCGCCTTGGTGGCCGGGTCGAATCGCGCGATGGCGTTCTGCCCGCTGTCGGTGATCCATGCGGCACGATCGGGGCCGACAATAACACCGTGCGGTGCCGAGCCCGCGCCAAGGGCAATTTGAGTTGCCTGCCCGCTTTTCGGATTGAGGATGCCGAGAGCGCCTTGAAATTGCGCCGTATACCAGACGCTGCCGTCCGGTGCCGGCGCAACGTCGTGCGGATGCGCTCCGCGCGGAACCTCAAAGTAGGCTACTTCCGCAGACGACGCCGGGTGAGCAGCGAGCGCCACTGCAGCAATTGCCACCAACACGACTGGAACCATATTGCCCTCCAGCAGACAGCGGCTATTCCGCTGCTTCACGCTCGCGACGCCGAACCTCCCACCGTCCCGCCGCTGTATCATCGGCAGCTTTGGCGGCCACCCAGGTTTTTCCACTCGCCGTC
Organism: uncultured Alphaproteobacteria bacterium; assembly: GCA_963718035.1. GTDB lineage: Bacteria > Pseudomonadota > Alphaproteobacteria > Rhizobiales > Xanthobacteraceae > Pseudolabrys. Next base: position 147,957 of record CAVQYD010000009.1, read on the forward strand.
TCAACCTGTTTCCAAAATGGCGCGCGGGTCTTGAGATAATCCATCAGGAACTCGGCGGCGGCAAATGCCGCTTCGCGATGTGACGACGCCGTCACGACAAGCACAATGTTTTCGCCGGGCTTAATTCGACCGTACCGATGAATGACGGTGACTCCGAGCAGAGGCCATCTGCTCGCTGCCTCGGCCGCATGCCGTGTGATCTCGGCTTCCGCCATGTCCGGATAATGTTCGAGCGTGAGCGCTGCAATCGGTTCGCCGTCCTCGGTACCGCGGCAAATTCCGGTGAATGTAATGAGTGCACCGACATCATCGCGGCCGCGCGCGAGCTTCGCCGCTTCCGCGCCGGCGTCAAAAGGCTCGCGCTGCAAACGCACTGTCGGTGTCATAAGCCGTAATGTAGCCCGCCGGCAGCCGTCCGGCTATCCGCCCGTCATGGGTGGAAAAAACGCGATTTCTCCGGCGTCTTTGATTGCGGTCTCGGGTCGCACGTGACTCTGGTTAATGGCGGCGCGGATCACATTCCGGTTTTCGAACGCGAACGCATATTCCTCGCCGCGCGAGGCCAACCAGGTCATCAAATCGCTGACCGTGGCAACGCCCGGCGGAATCTCAACCGTTTCCTCCGGCTTGCCGACGCGCTCCCGTACCCACGCAAAATAGCGCAATTTCACATTCATTCGTCGATCACATAGCGCAAGCCGGCGCGCATATAGTCCCAGCCAGTATAGAGCGTCAGGAGCGCTGACAGCCACAACAGCATGATGCCGACTTGCGTGACGACCGGCACGATGCGATCGCCGGCATCACCCGCGATCAAAAAGCCGACGGCAACCATTTGCCCGGTTGTCTTCCATTTGGCGAGGCGCGTCACTGGAACGCCGACTCTCAATTCTGCGAGATATTCGCGTAGCCCGGAAACCAATATCTCGCGGCAGAGAATGACAACGGCTGCGAGCAGCGTCCATCCGCGAATTGTTTCCTCCGCCGCCAGCATCAACAGACAGGATGCGACCAGCAGTTTGTCGGCGATGGGGTCGAGCATGCGGCCGAGCGAAGACTGTTGGCTCCACGTGCGTGCGAGATATCCGTCGAGAATATCCGTCACACCTGCCGCGATAAAAAATGCCAGCGCAACCCAGCGCAGCCACAACGGCCCGTCAAAAATGCTCTGCCAGTAGAGCAAGCCGACGACCACCGGTACCACCGCGATTCGCGCATAAGTCAGCAAATTCGGCAACGCCAGCGGGCGTGCCGGCAACGGCCGGGAACTGATGGCATTCATGGCCGGAAAGGAACACCCGCAGCGCGGTCAGGTCAACCGGTCACTGCGGCTCAATCCCCACTGATTCTACTGGATTGGAGGTTTGGGCAGCCTGCTTTTGCCCGGCTCCATCACGAATGTCTGATCAAGGGAATACCATTCGCCCTTCACGTCGCTTGCCGGCGGAGCGTCGCTGTGCCGCACATAGTTGCCGACCAGCGCACGTGTCACGCCGAACTGCACGTCGGTCTCGAGCTTTTCGTCATCATTGACATAAATCTGCGAGATCAGAGTCTTGAAGCCGTCCTTGAAGATCAGAAAGTGCAGGTGCGCCGGACGATAATTGTGACGGCCGGTTGCACGCACGAGGTCGCCGACCGGACCGTCAACGGGAATCGGGTAGCCCGCAGGCTTCACGCTTCGAAAACTGAAATGACCCCGCGCGTCGGTCTTGAATTTTCCCCGCAAGTTCATCGGCGCCTGCTTGGGGTCCTGTTGCTCGTAGAAGCCCTCGGGCGAGGAGTGCCAGATATCGACTTCGGCATCTGCAATCGGCTTTCCGGCCTGATCCTTGACCCAGCAATTGACAAACAACGCAGGCCCCGGTGTCGGCGAACGCACGATTGAGCCACCGCTCTCCGTGCGCGGTGAATTCATTCGCCAGAACGGCCCAAGCAGGTTCGCGGTGGTTTCGGTCTGCCCGTTGTTTCCATTATTGAGAAGACAAATAAGGGTTGAAAAGCCGAGCGAGCCGGACATCAACACAACTTCGTTGTGCTTGTCGTCGGTCTTCTGCCCAAGCCTCGCGACGTATTGGACCGCCTTCTCGAACTCGTCCTCAGTGAGGTGGACGTCGCGCGCAAAGGCGTGCAAATGCTCCACCAGCGAAATGAGAATCTCCCGCAACCGAGGTGGCTGCGTGTTCTTGAATGCTTCGATCACGACTTTTGTGACGTCTTCCTGCCTCTGAATGATCATCTATCGCGTTCCATCTACGGCTGACTCGTGGAAGAACTCATATATCTTTCGCGCGGTCTCCGCACTAATTCCGGGCACCTGGGCTAGATCGGGCAGGCTTGCCCGCTCGATCGCTTTCACCGTGCCAAAATGTCGAAGTAAGGCCCGCTTGCGGGTGGGACCGATCCCCGGAATTTCCTGCAATCCGGCTTCGCGAATGTCTTTCTTGCGACGCGTGCGGTGCGACCCCACGGCAAAACGATGGGCCTCGTCGCGCAACCGCTCGATGAAATAAAGCAAAGGGTCGCGCGGGGGCAGCTTGAAGGGCGCGCGGCCTGCCATGAAGAAGGTCTCGCGACCCGCATCCCGATCAGGGCCTTTTGCAATCGCCACGACCGGAACGTCGACGATGCCCAGCGCGGTCAATGTTTCCTGCGCGGCATTGAGTTGCCCCTGCCCGCCGTCAATGAGCAACAAATCGGGCCAAGGCTGGTCTTCGGCTCCGCCGGTGATGAGATCGCGCACATTGTTCGCCAGAGTGCGGGGGTTTTCTTCGAGCAGCCGTTTGAATCGCCGCTCAAGGACTTCGCGCATCATCCCGTAGTCGTCCCCGGGCGTAAGATCGGATGATCGAATATTGAACTTGCGATACTGGTTTTTGCGAAAGCCTTCGGGTCCGGCGACGATCATGGCCCCCACTGCGTTGGTCCCGCCGATGTGGCTGTTGTCGTAGACTTCAATCCGGCCCGGGGGGCGCGGCAGCGAGAACGTTTCCTTCAAGGCGCCCAGCAGCTTTTGCTGCGATGATGTGTCCGCAAGCTTGCGTGCAAGCGCTTCGCGCGCATTGGCCAAGGCGTGCTGCACGAGCTCCTTGCGTTCGCCGCGTTGCGGCGCGCTCACCTCGACTTTGCGTCCGGATTTGGCCGTCAGCGCTTCGGCAAGCAGTGCTCGCTCGTCAAAATCGTGCGAAACGAGAATAAGGCGCGGCGGCGGCTTGTCGTCGTAGAATTGCGCAAGAAATGCGCCGAGCACTTCCGCCGGACCAATGCTGCGGTCGGCCTTCGGGAAATAGGCGCGGTTCCCCCAGTTTTGTCCCGTGCGGAAAAAGAACACTTCGACGCAGGAGTACCCGCCCGCTTGATGAACGGCGAAAACGTCCGCCTCATCCGTGCTGCGCGGATTGATCCCTTGGTGCGATTGGATCGCTGAGAGCGCCGACAGACGATCCCGGTAGATCGCTGCCCTTTCATAATCGAGAGCAGCGGAGGCCTTGTCCATCTCGCGCGCCATCTCTTTTTGCACTGACTGGCTGCGGCCGGACAGAAATTCGTTCGCCTCCTTCACCAGCTCGGAATAGCCGGCGAAATCGATTTCCCGCGTGCATGGCGCCGAGCATCGCTTGATCTGAAAGAGGAGACACGGCCTCGTCCGGGCCTCGAAATATGAATCCGAGCAGGACCGCAACAGAAAAGCGCGCTCAAGCGCATTGATGGTGCGGTTGACTGCACCGGCGGACGCGAACGGACCGTAATAGTGCCCGGGCCGCGTACGCGCGCCGCGATGCTTCAGGATCTGTGGCGCCCAATGATCCGACGTGATCAGGATATAGGGAAACGACTTGTCGTCGCGCAGGAGCACGTTGAAACGCGGCCGCAGACGCTTGATCAGGTTTGCTTCCAGCAGCAGCGCTTCGGTCTCGGTCTTGGTGGAGACGAACTCCAGGCTCACCGTCGCTGCAATCATGCGGGAAATTCGGCTGTCGTGCCCGGTCGGGCGCGCGTAGGCAGTCACCCTTCTCCGGATGTTCTTGGCCTTGCCGACATAGAGCACGTCGCCCTGCGCATCGATCATGCGGTAGACGCCAGAGGCAGACGGGGCGAGCTTTGCAAACCGTGCGATCGCGGCGCGGCCGGCAGCCAATGTACCGGCCGTCGCACTCTCCGCCTCGAGCTCCGGCAACGAAGAGTCTTCGTCCTCCTCGCGCAGCTCGCTCGCCGGATCGATGTCTTTATTGGTGCCGTTCATGCTCGAGAAGATAATGCGCGGCATGCATTTACGCATGACCAAACTGAAAGTTGGGGAGCCGCCGCTATTCCACGGCCTCGCTGTCGGCGGTCCGCCACGCCAGATGCTGTCCGCCGTCGACGGGGATTGTCACGCCGGTCACACTCGTGGCCTGTGCAAGGTAGAGGACCGCAGTGGCGATATCGTCCGGCTGCGGGCCGCGCTTGAGCGGCACGCTGTCCGCCTGCGCCGCAAATTGGGCATCGGTCTGGCGCGGGCTTGGAAGCGTCGGCCCCGGCGCGACTCCATTGACCCTGATCCTCGGCGCCAACGCCTGCGCCAGCGTGGTTGTCGCGGTAAAGAGCGCGCTCTTGCTCAACGTGTATGAGAAAAAGCGCGGGTTGGGCTTGAGCACACGCTGGTCGACGATATTGACGATTGACGCGTCAAGGCCTTCAGGCGCTTGCGCGGCGAAGGCCTGCGAGAGGAAAAGCGGCGCCTCGAGATTTACGGCGACCGCACGCTGGAAGCGCGCATGCGACAATGTCTCGATATCGTCCGGCTCGAATTCACCCGCATTGTTGACCAGAAGCGTGAGTTTGCCGAATGCGGCGGCAGCCGGCATGAGGCCGCGAACGGCTTCATGATCGGCAAGGTCGGCAAGAACCACGTGGGCTTGGCCTCCCGCTCCCATGATCGCGGAAGCAAGCCTCTCAGCGTCGTCGCGCGAATTGTTGGCATGCAGGACCACCGCATAACCCGCACGCGCCAAGGCAAGCGCGATCGCCGCCCCAATGCGGCGGCCGGCACCAGTGACCAGCGCCGTGCGAGCAGCGCCCTTTGGACCGTCAGCCATCGCACCCTGCCTAATATCTCTCCGCGGTCGCACGTTGTGCCACCGATGGTGCGGTCTGCGCATGCCGTCCGCCGCCAACGGACCGGTGCGGACCGCACATGGTAAAGAGAGTCATACCAAAAAACATAAAACTAAGGGTTCTTTAGGGATGTCGCCCGCGAGCAATTTTGCATTCACAACCGTTTAACCTAAAAGGCCCGATAAATCCTCCACGAAACCCGTCGATGTTTTGCCGGCGGGTCGGCACGGTCGCTCCTTCATTCGCACATCTGGGGCGTGCAGGGAGCGGAGTTGAGTGGAGGGTAAGATGAAGAAGGCGATCATGGCGATGGCAATCGCGACGGCGGCGAGCGGCAGTGCTGCTGCCGCGGATCTTCCGCGTGGCCCCGCGCCGTATTATCCGCCACCCGCGAGTATCTATAACTGGACCGGCCCATACGCTGGTCTGAATCTCGGATACGAGTGGGGCAAGGTTACAAACAACGTCACCGAGCCGAGCGGCATCGCTGGCGGTGGTCAGATCGGTTACAATTGGCAGTTGGGTCAATTTGTGTTCGGTGTCGAAACGGACATTCAGGCCAGCGCAGCCGACGACACGTTCGCTCCGTACAAGTTTTCGAATCCCTGGTTCGGCACACTGCGCGGCCGCGCCGGCTTCGCCTTCAATAACGTGATGCTGTACGGAACAGCTGGCCTCGCCTACGGTGAACTCAAGGGCGAGTTTTTCGGCCTCGAAGAGGACAAGACTCTGGTCGGCTGGACCGCTGGCGCGGGTATCGAGTACGGCTTCACTCAGAACTGGTCCGCGAAGCTCGAGTACCTCTACATGGATCTTGGCAGCCGCACCTACTCGATCACTGGTGTCGACAACGGCCTGCACTCAAGCTTCCTGCGCCTCGGCGTGAACTATCACTTCTGACACGCGCAAAAACTTTTTGAGCGCGAAAACCTCGGGCCAAGCGCCCGAGGTTTTGTTGTGCAAAGCCCCGGTCGTTTGACCGGGGCTTTTGTCTTCATAGCGCGTGCTGCTTGTTCAGCCGGTGACCACCAGATTCACCGCTTTTGGCCCTTTGCCTTTCTTGTCAGGTTCGACATCGAAGCTGATGCGCTGGCCTTCGTTCAGACCTTTCAGCCCCGCCTGCTCTACTGCCGTGATGTGAACGAACACGTCGCGCCCGCCATCATCCGGCTTGATAAAGCCGTACCCCCGCTCGCCGTTGAAGAACTTCACGACACCCGTTTGTGCCATCGGGAACTCCTCTCCCCCTCTGCTCCGCCGCCGGCCCCACGCACGGCGGCTCGGCTGGACATTCACAATCGGGGAAAGCGTCGGCCTCAACGGCCTCAGTCACTCCGCCGGCCCCCACAGGAGGCGGAACGTCACTGCCAGCGTGGAACTACACACCAACTGGGGGCCTGTGGAAAGAGCCAAGGGTCAAAGGCCGTTCGGCGCCGGCTGCGCGGTAAGCCAGTCCAGCCGAAAGCCGGGTTTACCCGCCCCTCCGAAAACTTGAATTAAGGCTGGTAACAGGGCCGAAAGCTCCTTCTCGAGGGTCCAGGGCGGGTTGACCAGGATCATGCCGGCACCGTTGAGGCGGGCCGGATCGCCCAGCGGCTCTACCAGAATTTCAGCCCGCAAGACTTTCCGCAGCCCCAAGCGCCCAATGCGTTTTGCCAGCATGTCGGCCTCGCGCCGGCCTTTGACCGGGTACCAGAGCGCGTAAATCCCGGTTGCCCATTTGCGATAGGCCGCGCCCAAGCCGGTGACGAGGTTCGAGAAGTCACTGTCGGCCTCGAAAGGCGGGTCAATGAGCACAAGGCCGCGCCGCTCCTTCGGTGGCACATAGGCGTTGAGTGCGATCCAGCCGTCAATTCCGAGCGTCTTGATCCGGCTGTCGCCGCTCAAATTGCGAGCGAGAGCGACATGTGCCTTGGGCTCGAGCTCGCAGGCAATCAAGCGGTCCTGAGGACGAAGCCACGCGCGCACCAGGGCCGGAGATCCAGGATAGATCGTGAGGCGGCCCGGTTGATTAAGCGCACCGATAACATCGAGATAGGGGGCAAGGAGCTGTTTGACTGCTTCAGAAATTTTCGCCGACAGAAGCCTCTCAATGCCGCGGTGCCATTCGCCTCCGCGTGTCGCCGCATCGCTTGTGAGATCATAAAGTCCGGCGCCGGCATGCGTGTCGATGACACGGAATGCGGCCGGCTTGCCGCGCAAATACCAAAGAATGCGACAAAGGACAGCGTGCTTGAAAACATCGGCAAAATTGCCGGCATGAAATTCGTGGCGATAGTTCACGGCAGGACTTGCCTTATCGGCCGCGCACGGCGGGCATCACAACTTTATCCCGGCTGCATGAATACCGCGCCATTTCAGGACAGCTGCGAAAGGTCAACTCCTTGGTCAAACAGATACGGACTTCGGTCAGCCGCCTGCCATCGCAGGAAACGTTGATCGCGTCGCGCGCAAGCTGCGGGTTTGCTTTCAGGAAATTACCGGCGACCTGGCCGGGCGTCACGCTGATCGGCTGATCGACTTGCACATAGTCCGGCGGGATTTTCACAGCGGCCCAGGCTGCGCGCACCAGATCGAAATAGCCTTTCGGCGGGAGGCCGGAACATGTTCCGTGCCGGTCCCATTCGTGAAAGACCAGACGCGGACTCGGCATGATGTCGAGCATGTCGTCGACGATCACGCGCGCGAGCCGCGGCGCGGGTACTTGGCAATCGGACGGGAAGCCCCGTTCGTATTGAGGCCAGAAGCCGTGGACGACAAAGGCGAATGGCCGGCCCGAACATTGGCGATCGCGGGTTCGACTGCCCGTCCGATTCTCCGCCGCCTCGCAATAGGAAGGCGACCACGACAATGACAGGACATAAAAGTCGAATTGGCCGGCCGTGCCGTGCTGGCGCACCTGCGCGACAGTCTCTCCGGCGATGAAGAAGAGGTGGGCGAGCGCAATGACGCCGACGAACGCCGAACGATGTTTGGGTACGGTCCACATCATCAGCTTACGAACGCGGAACAAGAACAAACCGGAAATTGACTTGGCTCAAAGGTTCCATGGTAGGGGCACCTTGGGACCATGAACAGTTCAAGAACAAATTAGAATAAAAAGGGACCGACAGGCCTGCAGTTCAGGGCTGTGCCATCTTGCACGCCGGGTTATAGGCCCAGTTGCGATCAAGGCCCACCACGCACCACTCAACTCCCCAAAACATGCCGATCATGCCGCCATCCTCAACGATCGAGTAGTGCACCGTGTGATGACGCCCGTCACTGACCTGCGCGACAGCCGAGCAATACCGGCGTGGAACCGTTTGCTGGGCCCAAGGCCGGAAAGCAGTCTCGCGCACGCGGTCGAAGCCTAGAATCTGCAAGTTGGAATTCCAGAAGCGACCTTCCTTCTGTGCAAAGCGCGAGGCAATCACGTCGAGCGCGGCCTCGCAGGCCGGAAGGGTGCCGTCGTACCGAGGACCGATGAGATAGATGCCCTTTTCGAGCCAACCGGCGGCGCTGGCCTGAGAAATGGCGGAGACCGCTATGAACGAAATAGCGACAAGACCGCGAAGGCAGGACAAAAAGGCCGTCATCGTTGCGCTCCCCCCGACCCGAATTTTGAGTTTAGCACAGCTTTTTAGCAGGTCGCCCCCGGCTTGGGTACACAGGTTTTAGCTTGCACCCGACCAGTCTCCGAGAACGGCCTGGACCAGTGCAAGCGCCGCAACCGCGGCCGTGTCCGCGCGCAAAATGCGCGGGCCAAGCGCGATCGGAACCACATTCGGGAGCTTTGCGAGCAGCGACCGTTCCTCGTCGGCAAAGCCGCCCTCCGGACCGATCAGGATGGAAATGGGTAACTGTCGCGACCGCGCCGCCGCCAGTGCACCGACGGGGTTTGCGACCTCAGCGTTCTCGTCGCAGAAAATCAGCAGCCGGTCGGCACTCACGGCCGCCTCAAGTCCAACGGCAGTACCGACCGTGGGCACGTGCAAGATCCCGCATTGCTCGGCGGCCTCGATTGCATTGGCGCGCATGCGGTCGAGGTTGACGCGAGCAACTTGGGTGTGCCGCGTCAAAACGGGCTGCAGGTGCGAGACACCCATCTCGACCGCCTTTTGCACGAGGTAGTCGAGGCGTGCATGCTTGAGCGGGGCAAATAGAAAGTGCAGATCTCCCGGCCGCGGTTGCGGGCGCAAACAGGTTTCGACTCTGATTACGGCGGCCCGTTTTCCGGCCCCCGAAAGGCTGCCGCGCCATTCGCCCTCGCGCCCGTTGAACACCAGAACCGCATCTCCCTGCCGCAGCCGCAGGACATTGAGGAGATAATTTGTCTGGTTGCGATCGAGCACCGCATCGGCGCCGGCCGTCAGCGGCGTATCGATGAAAAGCCGGGGCATGCGAAATTCGTAGCGCGGCATGGGGTTAATTGTCGCAAGACGATGGCCGGGTTTTACGCGTTCTGGCAAGACTGCGCGGGGTTTGGCGAGACCTTTCCGCCGCCTTCCCGACGCATTCGGGTTGTTATAAGCCAGGACGTACCGCCCATTTAAACTGTTATAATGGGCTTAGAGAGAGGGGATCAGGTTTCATGCGTTTGCGCCGGGCCTTGCCAGTCATGTGCTTCGTTGCGCTTTTTGCCGGCAGCGCGCAGGCGCAATTCGGGCCTGCGGCGCCGCAACAGGAGCCGCCATGCATGAACGATTTCGCCAAACTTCGCGAAGACACGGAAAAGAAAGCGGTGGCGATCAGAGCCGCCGGCGAGCGCAAGGCTTCTCCGCGCGAGGCATGCCAGCTGTTCAACGCGTTTGTTGCCGCGCAATCGAAGATGCTCAAATACGCGACCGACAACGCGGCCTGGTGTGGCATCCCCAACCAAATCATGGCTAACCTTAAGGAGGGGATCGCCAAGACGTCCGAGGTCCGTACCAAAGTTTGTCAGGCCGCCGCCGCGCCGCAGCGTCCAGCGGGCCCAAGTTTGAGCGACGCGCTGTCCGGCCCGGTACCGGACTCAAACAATATCAAGACCGGACGCGGCACATTTGACACCTTGACCGGCAGCCCGCTCGGAAAATGAGCGAAAGCACCGGACGCGTCGCCGATGCGACCGGAAACTGGGTCGACAGTCTCGCTCCGTCATATACCCGACCTTATCTGCGCCTTGCCCGTCTGGACCGCCCGATTGGGTCGTGGCTGCTCCTGATGCCGTGCTGGTGGTCGGTCGGTCTCGCCGGAATGCATAACAACCGTTTCCCGAGCCTGTGGCATATCGTGCTGTTCTTCATCGGCGCGTTTGCCATGCGTGGCGCCGGCTGCACGTGGAATGACCTGGTCGATCGCGATCTTGATGGACGCGTCGAGCGCACGCGTTCGCGGCCGATTCCATCCGGGCAAGTCACCGTCGCACAGGCCACGATGTTCATGGTGGCCCAGGCGCTCGTCGGCTTTTTGGTTCTGATCCAGTTCAACCGTTTCACGGTCGCAACGGGCATCGCGTCGCTGCTGGTGGTCGTCATCTATCCGTTCATGAAACGCATCACGTACTGGCCGCAGATCTTCCTCGGCCTTGCGTTCTCCTGGGGAGCCCTGATGGGCTGGCCGGCCGCGTTCGGACGCCTCGACTGGCCGGCGATCGTGCTCTACGCCGGATCGATACTGTGGGTCATCGGCTATGACACGATCTACGCGCACCAGGACCGTGACGACGATCTGCTGATTGGCATCAAATCAACCGCATTGCTGTTCGGCGAACGCACGCCGACGATGCTCGCGACTTTCTATGCGGGTGCAATCGTCTTGATCGCAGCGGCCGGCTTCATGGCCGGCGGTGGAATAATGTTTACGATCGGGATCGTCGGCTTTGCCGCGCATCTCGCCTGGCAGGTGAGTCGGCTGGATATCGACGACCCCGCGCATTGCCTCACGCTCTTCAAATCCAATCGCGACGCCGGACTTATTCTGTTCGCCGCGATGCTGGTCGATGCCGTGGTTTGAAGCTCAGTGTGTTGTGAGCCTGTCGACTGCCGTTTTGGCCGATCGCGGTCGACGCGAGGATTGCGCCCTCGCTTCCTCGGGAAGAATTGAGCCGGTGACGTCATCGAGATCGAGGATGTAGCCGTCTTCGCCGGGCACCGCCACCCGTGCGCGGCTCGCCTTGACAGGCACCGAGCCCGTATAGGCCGGCCCCCGATGTTTCGCGTAGAGTGCTCGCGCTTTCGCCGCAGCGATTTCGCCGGACATTGCTTCGGGCCGGCAAGGACGGTCGCCGCTGGCCCGGCGCATCAAGTCGACATGGATGTGATTGTAGTGCGCGGCATTGTAGCCAGGCGCGAGCACCGTACTGAAATTGTTACAGGCTGCGAGATGCACATCGCGCAGGAAACCCTGCTCTTCCGGCATGCCGTGCCATCCTTCCTGCACGGTAACCCGCCGTCCGTCCGCAAACGTGAAGGCCGCAATGTCGATTGCATTGCCGAACGCATGTTCGGAAATGCCAGAGCCGCCCGAGCCGACCATGCCGCGGCACGAATAAGAAGAGATCTGCTTGATCTCGACGACCTGCGAGCCGAACCAGCGCATCGCCGCCGGCTGCACGCCGTCGCTCATCCACCGATCAAGCGCCGAAACAAGGGGACATGCGAGCGTGGCTGCCGGCGTCAAGCTTGCAGGTGAAGCGGCAACCATTTGCGGCGCTCGCGCCGGGCCGAGCGCCGGCGCGCTGCGCTGCGGCTGATAAACCGGAGCGGCGCGTTGCGGCGGCTGATAGACTGGCGCGGGCTGGGCACGCTGCGGCGGATAGGTACGATTGGGCAAAACCGCGTCGTCGGGAATGTCGTCGGGTAACGGCGCGGCACTCGGCGTAACACCGGGCGCGATGCCGGTCGGATTCAATTCGATCGGCCGTCCCGCCGAGCCCATCGGTGCGGCGCGCACGGCCGGCGGTGGGCCCGGAACCCAGCGCATGTTAGGCGGCGGCGATTGTGGCGATATCGGCTGGCTATCGACGCGGCCGACCGGCGCCGGCGGCGTGTAGCGCGGTTCGTTGATCGGCCAGTTCGGCATCTGCGAGGCATTCGGAATCGATCCTGGCGGCCGCAGATCATCGCCGTAGCCGATGGCCGCGGCACCCTCTCCCAGCACCGCGACCTTGAGAGGAAAATCGGCGCCGCACATGCCGGGGCCTTCGATCGGTTCCATGCGCGCCACGCCGGCCCCGAGCCTCACGGTGCCGGACTTCATGCACTCGACTTCTGCCTGATGCCGCCACGGCGCGCGTTCACCGCTGAACATGCCACGCCCGCAACCGGCGAGCGCCAGCAACACGCCTGCACCGACGAGATAATACGCAACGCCACCCTTCATGCCCGCAAAAATGCGAGCAGTTTCTTTAACGGGGTTTCAACGCTAGCCGGCGGCGATTTCGTTAAGGATAAGGATTCCTTGCCGCCGGGCCCCTCGCTTGGACAAGGGCCTCAGCTCAGTGGATTCCTGTGCCGTTTTGGCGCCGATCGTCTCGCCAGAGGGTGGCTGAGTGCCGGACGCCTCGACCGCAAATAGCTCAACTGGCCGATGGTGCGTGCTGTCCTGTTTGATTGACGGCTTTCGTGGCGATGCCAACGGAATCATTGCCGCGCAAGATCGATGGTATTTGCCGTAAATTCGCCATGAAAAATTCGGCGTCGCGCGAGTTTTGCACCATCAAAATTTTCGGCCCTTCGCTTTTTTTCAGGCGCACGATCAACCGGTTGTCCATCGCGCAGGTGCGGTAAGCGATTTCGCCTGCAAAAAGAGCCGGCCCGATGGCGTGTACCTTCGGCGCGCGCTCGTTCCGTGCTAGCCTTCCGGCGTCAACAAGGGAGGCACTGCCGTGGACCTTGCCTTGAAGCTCAATGTGCTGGCTGTGTGCGCCGTATTTGCTTTCGTAGGCGCGATATTGCTGGGGGCATTCTGAGTTCAGGAGGCCGACGACGACGCCAAACAACAATAACGGATTGGATCCGGGGACAATTACAGCACCGGAGAGCATGCTCTCCGGTGCTTGCTTTTGAAAAGAAGGTCTACGCCGCCACGATACTGGGCGAGGCGTGCACATCATAATTAAGTATCGGTGCGAGCCAGCGCTCACACTCAGCGACGGTCCAACCTTTGCGCCGTGCGTAGTCCTCAACCTGGTCGCGCTCGATCTTGCCGACGCCGAAATAGGCGCTCTGCGGATGGCTGAAATAAAGCCCGCACACGGCCGCGCCCGGCCACATTGCGAAACTTTCGGTCAGCTTGACGCCGATGCGCTCGCTCTTGAGCAGATTGAACAGCGTGCCCTTCTCTGTGTGATCGGGCTGCGCCGGATAGCCGGGTGCCGGACGGATGCCGCGATATTTCTCGGCGATTAACTGCTCATTGCTGAGCGTTTCATCGGCCGCATAGCCCCAGAATTCCTTACGCACACGCTGGTGCAGCCGCTCAGCGAATGCCTCCGCCAACCGGTCCGCAAGCGCCTTCACCATGATCGCCGAATAGTCGTCATTGGCGCGCTTGAACCGCTCGGCGACCTCATCCTCGCCGATGCCGGCGGTGACGGTGAAGCCGCCGATATAATCGGCAAGTCCGCTCTCGCGCGGCGCGATGAAATCGCTTAGCGCCCCATTGGCGCGTCCTTCGCGTTTCGAAAGTTGCTGGCGCAGCGAATGCAGCACGGCGATCGGCTCATCGCGCGCCTCGTCGCCATAAACAAGAATATCGTCGCCTTTTGCGTTCGCCGGCCAGAAACCGAGCACTGCGTTTGCCCTGAACCAGTGCTCGTCCACGATCTTGTCAAGCATGGCGCGCGCATCCTCGTACAAGGAACGCGCGGCCTGGCCGAACTTGACGTCGTCGAGAATGGCCGGGAATTTCCCCGACAGTTCCCAGGTCGAGAAGAACGGCGTCCAGTCGATATAGTCGATCAGTTCCTTGACCGGATAGTCATTGAGCACTTCCGTTCCGATAAATTTCGGCTCCGGCGGTTGATAGGCGCCCGACCAGTCGAGCTTCAGCGCATTGGCGCGCGCCGTCGCAAGCGGCAGCCGCGCCTTGTCCTCCTGCGCACGCGCATGCGCCGCCGCGATGCGGGCATATTCGCCACGCAGCTCGGCCACATAGCCGGCGCGGGCATCGACCGACATCAGCGTCTGCGCCACGCCGACCGCGCGGCTCGCATCGGTCACATAGACCGTCTGCCCGCGCCTGTAATTGGGGTGGATTTTCACCGCCGTGTGCACGCGGCTGGTGGTGGCACCTCCGATCATCAGCGGCAATTCGAAGCCCTGCCGCTCCATCTCCGCGGCCACGTGGCACATCTCGTCGAGCGAGGGCGTGATCAGCCCGGAAAGCCCGATGATGTCGGCTCTTTCCGCGCGTGCCGCTTCGAGGATCTTGGCCGCCGGCACCATCACGCCGAGGTCGACCACCTCGTAATTATTGCACTGGAGCACGACGCCGACGATGTTCTTGCCGATGTCGTGCACATCGCCCTTCACGGTCGCCATCACGATCTTGCCGTTCGAACCGCCGTGCTGCCGTCCGTCTTTGTCCTGCTCCATGAAGGGCATCAGATAGGCGACCGCCTGCTTCATCACACGCGCGGACTTCACCACCTGCGGCAAAAACATCTTTCCCGAGCCGAACAGGTCGCCGACGATGTTCATGCCATCCATCAGCGGGCCCTCAATCACCTCGAGTGGGCGCTTCGCGCGCAGGCGCGCCTCTTCCACGTCGGCGTCGATGAAATCGGTGATGCCGTGCACCAGCGCGTGCGCCAGCCGTTTCTCGACCGGCTGCTCGCGCCAGGCGAGATCGGCCTCCTTGCCGGCCTGCCCCGCGCCTTGGAATTTCTTTGCCAGCTCAAGCAACCGCTCGGCTGCGTCGGGACGGCGATTGAGCACGACGTCCTCGCACGCTTCGCGCAATTCGGGATCAAGATCGTCATAGACCGCGATCTGGCCGGCATTGACGATGCCCATATCCATGCCGGCCTTGATGGCGTGAAACAGAGAACACCGAATGCATGGCTTGCCGCACACGCTCATTGCCGCGGAACGAAAACGACAAGTTCGACACGCCGCCAGAGACATGTGCGTGCGGAAGATTTTTCCGGATCCATCGCGCCGCCTCGACGAAAGCAACACCGTAGCCGTTGTGCTCCTCCATGCCGGTGGCGACCGCGAAGATATTCGGATCGAAAACGATGTCTTCAGGCGGGAACCCAGCCTTGTTGACCAGAATGTCGTAGGCGCGCTTGCAGATCGCGGTCTTGCGCTCGAGCGTATCGGCCTGCCCTTTCTCGTCGAAAGCCATCACCACCACTGCCGCGCCATAGCGGCGCACCTTGCGCGCGTGGTCGATGAAAGCCTCCTCGCCTTCCTTCAGCGAGATCGAATTCACCACCGACTTTCCCTGCAGGCATTTCAGACCCGCCTCGATCACCGAGAACTTCGATGAATCGACCATGACCGGCACGCGCGCGATGTCGGGTTCGGCCGCGATAAGATTGAGGAATGTCGTCATCGCCTGCTCGGAATCGAGCAGGCCCTCGTCCATGTTGACGTCGATCACCTGCGCGCCGTTTTCCACCTGCTCCCGCGCGATCGACAGCGCCGTGGCGTAGTCGCCGGCCGTAACCAGCTTGCGGAACTTGGCCGAGCCGGTGACGTTGGTGCGCTCGCCGACATTCACGAAGGGGATTTCCGGGGTAAGCGCGAAGGACTCAAGCCCCGACAGCCGCAGTTGCCGCGGCACCTCGGGAATGGCGCGCGGTTTTTTGCCGGCGATGGCCTTTGCGATGGCGGAGATATGCTCTGGCGTGGTGCCGCAGCAGCCGCCGACGACGTTCACCAGCCCGGCCTCTGCGAACTCGCCGAGCAGTTCGGCCATGTATTCCGGGCTTTCGTCGTAATAGCCGAATTCGTTCGGAAGCCCGGCGTTCGGATATGCACACACGAAAGTATCGGCCAGCCGGCCGAGCTCATCGATGTGCGCGCGCATCTCGCGCGCACCCAGCGCGCAGTTGAGGCCGACGGTCACCGGATTTGCGTGCTTGACGGAATTCCAGAACGCGCCCGGCGTCTGACCCGACAATAGACGCCCGGAGCGATCCGTGATGGTTCCTGAGATCATCACCGGCACGTCGACGCCGCGTTCTTCGCAGATCTCGGCGATCGCGAAGATGGCCGCCTTGGCGTTGAGGGTGTCGAAAATGGTTTCGATCAGCAGCAGATCGGCACCGCCATCGATGAGCCCGCGCACCTGCTCGCCATAGGCGGCGCGCAATTGATCGAAAGTAATGGCGCGGAAGCCGGGATTGGCCACGTCCGGCGAGATCGATGCCGTGCGGTTGGTCGGCCCCAGCGCTCCGGCCACGAACCGGCGGCGGCCGTCTTCCTTCTCGGCCTGCGTGGCGGCCTCGCGCGCGAGCGTGGCGCCCGCCTGGTTGAGCTCGTAGGCAATGCCCTCCATGCCGTAGTCGGCCTGCGCGATCGCGGTGGAGGAGAAAGTGTTGGTCGAAACGATGTCTGCGCCCGCCCGGAAATACGCGAGGTGAATGTCGCGCACAGCGTCGGGCCGGCTGAGATTGAGCAGGTCGTTGTTGCCGCGCACCTCGCGATTCCAGGCGTCGAAGCGCGCGCCGCGATAGCCTTCCTCGTTGAGCTTGAGCCCCTGGATCATCGTGCCCATGGCGCCGTCTAGCACGAGGATGCGCTGGCGCAGCAGATCCAGAAATGCAGCTCGGGTGCCGGTGTGGGGCGCACTCACAATAATGACTCCGGATCAGCTGACGGTTTGCACCGCGGGCCGCAGGCCCAGCAGGTGGCAGATCGCAAACACGAGATCGGCGCGATTCATCGTGTAGAAATGGAATGTGGTGACGCCGCGGTCGACGAGGTCAAAAACCTGCTCGGCCGCAACCGCCGCGGCGATTAGCTTGCGTGTCGCCGCATCGTTGTCGAGGCCCTGGAACCGTTCGGCGATCCACGCTGGAACCGAAGCGCCGCAGCGCTTGGCAAAGCCGGTCGTCGCCTTGAAGTTCTGCACCGGCAGGATGCCCGGCACGATCGGGATATCGATACCGCGCGCCCGAACGCGGTCGAGATAACGGAAATAAAGATCGTTCTCGAAGAAGAACTGGGTAATGGCGCGCGTCGCGCCGGCATCGACCTTGGCCTTGAGCATGTCGATATCGGCCTCGACCGTCGGGCTGTCCGGATGCTTTTCCGGATAGGCCGAGACCGAAATCTCGAAATCGGGCGCGATGCGCTTGATGCCACCCACGAGATCGGCGGCATTCTGGTAGCCGCCTGGATGCGGGGCATACCGCTCGCCCGCGCCGCCGACTGGGTCGCCGCGCAAGGCGACGAGGTGGCGCACGCCAGCAGCGTGATAGTTTCGCACGATTGCGTTGATGTCGTCACAAGTCGCGGCAACACAAGTGAGGTGCGCGGCGGGCGTCAGCGGCGTCTCTGCCAGAATGCGCTTGACGGTCGCATGCGTGCGCTCGCGCGTTGTGCCGCCGGCGCCGTAGGTCACCGACACGAAATCGGGGGTGAGCGGCGCGAGGCGCTCGATCGACTCCCACAGGATCTTGTCCATCTCTTCGGTGTTCGGCGGGAAGAACTCGAATGACACACCGATGCAGCGTTTGTCGCCGCGCGTGAACCGACTCAAACGCACCGGGCTGTTCATCACGCCACCTCGCGCCGCAGCGGCGTCGCCATCAATGCGCGCGTGTCGCGCGCGAGCCAGAGCGAAACGGCAATCTTGCCTTCGGAGCCGGGCTCGGGCGCGAGCGACTTGTGCATCACAGGATCGAGGCCGGACGCCGTGATCCACTGCGTCACCGTGTCGGGTGCGAAGCCGAGGCGCCGGTGCGCGAATTGCTCGCGCAGGAATTCCTGCTCGTGCGGCGCGAAGTCGACGACCAGCAGGCGTCCGCCCGGACGCAGCACGCGCGCCGCCTCACGGATCGCGCGCGCGCCGTCGTCGAGGAAGTGCAGCACCTGATGCAGGATGACGACATCGAAGGAATCGTTGGCGAGCGGCAGGTCGTAGATGTCGCCCTGCCGGACGCTGCAATTTCTTAGCCCCGCCCGCTCGAGGCGGTCGCGCGCAAGCAGCAACATGTCGAGCGAGAGATCGAGCCCGAGTCCGCGCTCAATGTCCGGGCCGAACATTTCGAGCATGCGGCCGGTGCCGGTGCCGAGATCGAGCAGCGAGCGGAACGGCTTGTCGGACAGCGCCGCACGGATTGCGTCTTCCACCGCCTCGTCGGCGACGTGGAGCTTGCGGATACGATCCCACTCGGCGGCGTGGGCGCGGAAATAAGCCTGCGCCGCTGCAGCACGCGCCTGCCGCACCGAAGACAGCCGTTCGCGGTCACGCGCGATGGTCTGGTCGCCGGGATTGAGGCGCTCGATGAGCGCGCGGGCGACGTCCGCGCCTCCACCGTGTTCGGCGAGCCGGAAGAATGCCCACGTCCCCTCCCGGAAGCGCTCGACCAGCCCTGCTTCGACCAGGAGCTTGAGGTGGCGTGAGATGCGCGGCTGCGACTGGCGCAAAATGTCGGTGAGATCGGAAACGGTCAGCTCGGCCTCGGCCAGCAGGGCCAGTACGCGCAGCCGAGTCTCCTCGCCGGCCGCCTTGAGCGCCGTATTGAGAGCATCGAAACCGAGCTTGCCGCTGCCGCTCATGAGCCGCCTATGGGCTGGTTCCCACAATATAAGGATATCTTTATACGTTTAAGGGGCATCAGGCAAGGCCATCGGAGTGGGCCTTGGCAGCTTGGTCTATAAACGCTGCACGGCGGACCCCGCCGAAGGAGGAAGGATGGCCAGCAAGGACTTCGGGATCCGTGACGGCGAAAAGGCGGTCGATCTGCCTTCCAAGCCGGACGCTGGCCTCTATTTCATCGGGCGCATCCACACCCCGTGGAAGGAGCGCAAGGATTGCCCGAAGAACGCCCGGGAATCCGAAGCCGTCTGCGTGGTCGAGCTCGACCCGCGATGGCATGAGGGCCTCAAGGACGTCGAGACCTGCACCCATCTCGTGCTCCTCTACTGGATGGACAAGTCACCGCGAAACCTGGTCCTGCAGGTGCCCGGTCATTATGGCGTCCAGCACGGCACATTTGCGCTCCGCTCGCCGTCCCGGCCAAACCCGGTCGCGATGAGCGTGGTCAAGCTCCTGCGGGTGGATGGCAACCGGCTTTCGGTGATCGGCCTCGACTGCCTGGACGGCACACCGCTGCTCGATATCAAGCCGTATTTTGCCTCAACCGATAGCGTCCCGGATGCGGTGGTGGGCTGGCACAGGCAGAAAGACTAAGAATTCCCAAATCCAATTTTCGGCAAAACGTTGCCAAGCCTTAAGCGTTTTTACCGCTTCACCTTCAGGGAACCTTTCAACCTGTTCGGTCATTTTCCTGACTGAAGACGGGAGGGTGTACCGACGAGGGTGTCATGTCCAAGTCAGTTGCGTTTGCCGCGATGGCAGCCGCTGCCGCGTTGACGTGCAACGTTGCTAACGCCGAACCGCTCTTCGCTTTCCTCACCCCGCCCGCTCCAGCTCAAGTCGCGCCGCAAGTCGAACAGCCCGCTCCGGCTGACGAGAGCGACGATGCGCAGCTTGATCCGCGGCTGCAGCGCCAGGTCGTCAGCTACAGCGGCCGCGAAGCGCCCGGCACCATCATCATCGATACGCCGCACACATACCTCTACTACGTGCTCGGCGGCGGCAAGGCGATCCGCTACGGCATCGGCGTCGGTCGCGAAGGCTTCACCTGGTCCGGAGTGAAGTCGGTCGAGCGCAAGGCCGAATGGCCGGATTGGTATCCGCCGGCTGAGATGCTTGCGCGCCAACCTTATCTGCCGCGCATGACCGCCGGCGGCCCGGGCAATCCGCTCGGCGCGCGCGCGATGTACATCGCCGGAACGCAATATCGTATTCACGGCACCAATGCGCCGAGCACTATCGGCAGGCAGGTCTCAAGCGGCTGCATCCGCCTCACCAATGAAAACGTGATCGATCTCTACAACCGTGTGCAGGTCGGCGCGAAGGTCATTGTGCTGCCGCAGACGTCGGTCGCGGCACGTGCGCATCAGGTGTCGGCAACGCAGTCCTATGCGTCGCAGCCGGCCAGCCCTGCGCAGGCGACATGGGACCGGATCCGCCGCACCGGCGTTTACTGAGCAATTCCTCTATTCTCCCCGCACTGGCCCGGCCATAGCCGTCCGAAAGGACGGCGTGCTTCGCACGCCTATGCGCCGGGCCAATTTTTTGCGCGCTTGTGCACTGTCGGCAGAGCCGGGTAAACCTTCCGGCTCCAAACAGGGACGAGCACATGCGTATTGCAGCGATGGCCGCCGGCGCGGTTGGCGGTTATTTTGGCGCGCGGCTTGCCGCGGCGGGCCACGATGTCTTCTTCATCGCGCGCGGCGCCCACCGCGATGCGATCGCCAAAAACGGCCTCAAGATCGAGAGCGTGCACGGCGATCTTCATTTGCCGAAGCCGAACGTCACCGACGACCCCGCCAAGGTGGGCCCCGTCGACATTGTCTTGTTCGCGGTCAAGCTGTGGGACACGGAAACCGCGGCCGCGGCCGCCCGTCCATTGCTGGGTGCCGACAGCCGCCTCATCACGTTCCAGAACGGCGTCGACAGCGTCGATCGGTTGTCCGCCGTGCTCGGCCCCGATCGCGTCATCGGCGGCGCCGCCTATATCGCGACGGTGATCGCGTCACCGGGCGTGATCAAGCACACAAGCGCCTTCGCGATGATGCGTTTCGGGCGTGCCGACAAGAAACCCGACGCCACGCTCAATGCGTTTGTGGAAGCCGGCAAGGCGGCAAAGCTCGACATCGCTCTGTCGACCGACATCCAACGTGAGCTTTGGCAGAAATTCATCTTCCTGACAGCGATGGCCGGATCGACCGCGGCCTTGCGGTCATCGATTGGACCGATCGCCGCCGATCCCGAGCTGCGCGGTTTCTTCCGTGCGCTGATGGAAGAGGCTTTTGCTGTCGGCAAGGCCAAGGGTGTTGCGCTTGATCCCGCCTATGTCAACGATCGTATGGACTTCCTCGCGAACAAGGTCGAGCCCGGCATGAAGGCATCGATGGCGCACGATCTCGAGCGTGGCAATCGCCTTGAGCTGGACTGGCTTGCGGGAAAAGTGCGCGCGCTCGGCAAGGAACTCCACATTCCGACGCCGGCGAGCGACACCGTCTATACCGTTCTCAAATTGCATCGCATGGGGGCACATTGACGCAAAGAAGCCCCGGCGCGCTCACTACGTGGAGTCATCATGGATTGCCGGGTCAAGCCCGGCAATGACCGGGTGATAAGGCGATGGCTTAGCCTTCCTTGTCACCCTGCCGTAACGATGAAATAATCCGCATGCTTGTAGCAAAACAAAAACACCTGCGAGCCTTGGGGGGATGATCATGGCGCGTTCGCGTCTATTTTGGCGCACATCGGTATTGCTGGTCCTGTCATTGCTCGTCCTGACCGCAGGGCGCGCTAACGCTCAAACCTACCCGTCGAACAAAATCACCCTCATCGTCGCCTTTGCGGCGGGCGGTGTCGCCGACACGCTGGCGCGCATGGTCGGACAAGGTCTGAGCGAGCGCCTGCATCAGAACGTCGTGGTCGAGAACCGTGGCGGCGCCGGCGGCAATATCGCCGCGGGAGCCGTCGCCCATGCACCCGCCGACGGATACACGCTGCTCGTAACGACGACTGCGCTTGCCATCAACGAGACCTTGCGGGAGACCAAGCCGTTCTCGGCGGCGGATTTCAAAACCGTCGCGATCGTCGCATCGAGTCCCGAAGCGCTGGTGACGAGCCCAAGCAATCCCGCCAAAAATCTCGCGGAATTCGTCAAGTCGGTGCAAGGCAAGACCATCAATTTCGGCTCGGCCGGCGTCGGCAGTGGGTCGCACATCGAGGCCGAATACTTCTTCAAGAAAATCGCGAAGATCGAGGCGACGCACGTGCCGTTCCAGGGCGGCGCCCCGGCGATCAACGCAACGCTCGGAAACCAGATCGACCTGCTTGCAACGACGCTCGGCGGCGGCGCCGCCGCGCAGATCGCGAGCGGTAAGCTCAAGGGCCTCGGCGTCGCGAGCCAGAAACGCGCCTCGGTGACGCCTGATGTCCCGACATTCGCCGAGTCTGGCTTTCCCGGCTTCTTTGCCGCGTCCTGGGTCGGCGTCTTCGCACCGGCCAAAACCGACCCGCAGGTCATTGCGACGCTCAATGCCGCGATCAACGACACCATCAAGAACTCCGGATGTCCGCAAGAAACTTTCGGATATCGGCTTCGACACCATTGAAGGATCGCCCACACAGGCCGAGACCCTGTTCAAGGCCGAAGTCGGCAAGTGGGGCGATATGGTCAAGGCCCTTAATTTGTCGGTCAAATAGCCGATTTGAGAACCGCCGAATTTGCGGCACTCTTTCCCTCTCCCGAAGGGAGAGGGTGCCCGCGCGCAGCGCGGGCGGGTGAGGGGTTTCGGTGTCTCGCGTCGGTCTTGCAAGACAGTTTCGGCGTAATCAGACCGACGCTGAACGCGTCTTGTGGTTTCGCGTGCGTGACCGGCGTCTCAACGGATTGAAATTTCGCCGCCAGGTTCCCATTGGGCCGTACATTGTCGATTTTTGTTGCGAAGCTGCCCGCCTGATAGTCGAGTTGGATGGCGGACAGCATGCCGCGCACGCTGCGCAAGATGTGACCCGCACCGCTGACCTCGAAGCACGCGGCTATTTAGTTCTGCGATATTGGGACAACGACGTCATTCGCAATATCGACGGTGTCTTGGAGACAATTGTTGCCACCGGCCGACACCAATCCCCCTCACCCTAACCCTCTCCCCTCCGGGGAGAGGGGACAGCGCGGAATTTGTGGCCCTGCCTCAGCCCCGCGACATTTCCGGCGCTGGCGAAGCGCCGACCGTCGGCCTAAGATTCGCGCGGCGGCGAATCGGGCGGGACGTGTGAATGAGCCGGGGGCTCGACACATTCATCTATTACGCGACCGCGCCGATCCGGCTGTTCGGGCGCTCGCGCTATTTTCGCTGGAGTCTCGCCGCAGCCTGCGTCGCAGGCCTTTTTTTCGCGGCAACTTTGTGGGCGCTCAACCGTCTCCTGCCTCCCGCCGAAAGCGGCCTGTCCGAAGCCCTCGCCATCCTTAAACCGCCGCCGCCATTGCAACCGGTCACGCGCGCTTCCCACGTCATCGCGCCGGTCGCCGTCTCGCTCGCCGCGATCGGCCACACGCTCGATACGGCGACGCCGCGTGAGTTCGCCGGCAAGAACGACAATCCGGTCACGCAACTGCTGGGCCAGGCCGAGATCGGGCTGACGGTCTCGCGCGGCACGATGTACGCCACCGGCCAGTCGAACACGCTGACAATCACAACGCCGCTCAATGGCAGCATCCGTATCACCGGCCAGATCGGCAACGCCGCCGGCAAGGTTGTGGGCGGCATTGGCGGCGCGATCGGAGGCCTGATCGGCGGCGGCAACGTCGGCAAGCAGATCGACAACCTCGCCCAGAAGACGCTCGACCAGCGCACCGATTTTCGCGGCAATGCGATCGTGACGTCGCGGCCACAGCTGACGTCCGCGTGGCGCATCGAGCCGAACCTCGCCGGCCGGCTCGATTTCGGCGACACGAGCACGAACGTGGCAGGCATCAAGGTCAATCTCGGCGGCGAGATCAAGTCGGTGCTCGATCCGGTCGTCAACAACCAGATCACCGCGCTGCAGTCGCGCCTGCGCAACGATCCGGCGATCGAGCGCGCCGCCCGCGAGCAATGGGTCAAAATGTGCCGGTCAATTCCGCTCGGCGGCGGCAAGACCGGTTTGCCGCCGCTCTGGCTGGAGATGCGGCCGGTGCGCGCCGCCGCGGCGCAGCCGCAGGTCGACGCACGCAACGTCACGATCACGGTCGGCGTGCAGGCGGAAACGCGCATCCTGCCGAGCGAGACCAAGCCCACCTGCCCATTCCCGGCGCAGCTTGAGCTGGTACCCCCGATGCAGGACGGCGTGCTGGCCGTCGGCGTACCGATTGACATGCCTTTTACCGAGCTCAACAAGCTGCTCGAGCCGCAGCTCAAGGGCCGCCATTTTCCCGACGACGGCAGCGGGCCGGTCGATGTCGAGGTGCTGCAGGCCAATCTGTCCGCGTCCGGCGAACGCCTGCTGATCTCGCTGCGCGTGAAGGCGCGAGAGAAGAAGAGCTGGTTCGGCTTCGGCACGGAGGCGACGGTGCATGTCTGGGGCAAGCCCGCGCTCGACCAGGAAAATCAGATTCTCCGCCTCACCGATATTTCGCTCGCAGTCGAGTCGGAGGCGGCATTCGGCCTGCTCGGCACCGCTGCTCGCGCGGCCATGCCCTACGTGCAGAAGGCGCTGGCCGAAAAAGCGGTGATTGACCTCAAGCCTTTCGCCAACGATGCGAGAGCGAAGATCGCTGCGGCGCTCAAGGACTTCCAGCAGGTCGGCGACGGTGTGCGGGTCGACACTTCCGTACAGGACCTGCGCCTCATCGGCATTGAATTCGACGCAAAGACGCTACGCGTGACTGCGGAAGCCAAAGGCACCGTGAAGGTTGCCGTGACGCAATTGCCAAAAACGTAAGAATTTTTATTTCTGACTGCGCGCTGTCAGGCCGCAACCGGCATGCAGGCGAGCGAGATCTGCTCGACGTGACGGTGATCTGTGCCGCAGCAGCCGCCCAACACGCAGAAGTGCCCGAACTGCCGGCGCAGCGCGTGATAGCGGCGGCCGAGATCGGCGGGATCGCCGATGTCGAGATCGGGGGCCGCGTCGAGCTCGGCATGGCTACGCATCGATGCGTTCGCCCGCAGGCCGCGCAGGCGCGCAGTCCACGCCTCACCCTTGCGCAAGGCGTCCGCGAAATGCCCCGGGTGCGCGCAGTTGAGCATGTAATAAGCCGGCGCGCTGCCGGTTTCGCGATCGGTCTGCTCAATGGCATCGCGGATCGTCTGTCCACTGACCAGCCTGCCATCGGTCTCGACCGTAAACGAGATCACCGAGGGAATCCCGGCCTTGCTGCAGGCGCGCGCCACGCCGATTCCCTCCTCGGCGTAGTTGATGGTGAAAGCGCTGACGAGATCGGCTTCGGTGTCGCGGAAGATGCTGACCTGCCAGCCGTGATAATCCTCAGCCTCGGCAGCAGTCATCGCCTTCTCTATCTTGTAGCCGTCGCCGCGCGGGCCGATATTGGCGGAAATGACGATCGGCGTCTGCTCGCTCTCGTGCGCATCGCGCAGCGCAACCATGAGGTCCACCGCCGCGCGGTTAGCGACCGCGAGCTCGGCGCGCGAATAGCCAAGCTTCTCGGCCCAGTCCGGATTGGCACGCCACGTCGCGCCCTCCAGCACGAAGCCGGCGCCGTTCTGTTTTGCGATCGCGATGTAGCGTTCGTAGTAGTCGCGGATGCGCGCAACACCGGCCGCTGTTTTCAGAAGATCGAAGCTTGCGAAGTGCTGCAGCTCGACGCCTTCATGAAAGATCAGCGTGGTCTCGAGCCCGCCGTCGGTGAGAAACAGGCGGCCCGACAATTGCGGCAACTGATCGCGGTACTTTGGCATCGCGGATGTCCTCGTTGAGCGTGAACACCTACTGCGCTCACAGCCGACGGGTAAGCCAACTGATGGTCCAGCACGGGCATTATTTTTTATGTGGTTTTCGAACGAGATAGCGCAGGGGCGCGGCCTATTCGCACGGTGCGCAGGGAGCAAACTGTACTCATGGTACAGTTACCTATGCTCGACAATATCCCACGCAAGACCGGCGACACCCGCGAACGGCTGCTCGAGCTTGCCGAAAGCGCGGTGCTCGCCAAGGGATTCGCCGCCACCTCGATCGACGAGCTGATCGCGGCAGCCGGCATTTCGAAAAGCGGCTTTTTCTACCATTTCAAGGACAAGGGCGAGCTCGCCAAGGGGCTGCTGTTGCGTTATCTCGCGCAGGATCGCGAGGTGCTCGAAAACATCTTCCGCCGCGGCGACGAGCTCAACGAAGACCCGCTGCAGGGATTTCTGGTCGGGCTGAAGCTTTTCGCAGAAATGCTTGCCAATCTCCCGCAGGGGCATCCCGGCTGTCTCGCCGCCTCGTTTGCCTATCAGGATCAGCTGTTCAACGCGGAGGTCCGCAAGCTCAATGCCGATGGCATGCTGGCCTGGCGCAGACCGCTTCGGGGAGCGGCTGCGCCTAATCGCCGAGCGCTATCCGCCGGTCCATCCGGTCGATCTCGATGCGCTCGCGGACACCGCCTGCACGCTGGTCGAGGGCGGGCTCATTCTCGGCCGCGTGCTGCAGGACACGACCATCGTTCCGCGTCAGGTGTTATTGTTCCGCGATTTCGTGCGACTGATCTTCACGCCGGCGCAGGGCTGAATCCCACACGGTGCATTGACAGCCCTGCCCTCACGCATACATTAAACACTGTTCCTAGGGGTGCCCCCGTTTGGGGGCTGAGAAAAACCCTTTGAACCTGATCCGGGTCATGCCGGCGAAGGGACAGGACATTTCGATGCAGAAATCGCTGATCATCGCGAGGCTTATCGGCCCGGTGCTTTCTGCGATCGGCATCGGCATGCTGGTGAACCAGCCGACTTACCGCGAGATGGCGGCGCAGTTCGTCGGCGGACTTCCTTTCATCTATTTTTCCGGAATCCTGGCACTGGTCGCCGGCCTTTATATCCTCAATGTCCACAACGCGTGGACGCCCGACTGGCGCAGCGCGGTCACGGCCGTCGGGTGGTTCCTCACCTGCGTCGGCACGTTCCGGATCATCGCGCCGCAGTTTTCCAGCTTTGTCGCCGGCGCAATCGTCGCGAACAGCGGATTTTTCGTCGGCGCGGGCATCGTTCTGCTCGCGGTCGGCGGCTTCATTACGTTCAAAGGCTACATGGCATAGGGGGCAACCATGCAGACATCCATTTTTCTCGCGAGACTGATCGGGCCGGTGATGGCGCTGGTGGGCGTGAGCCTGCTCGTCAACGAGCTTGCCTTCCGCAAGATGGCACAGGAATTCCTGCGCAGCCCGGCACTCATCTTCTTCTCAGGCATGATCCTGATGCCGGCCGGGCTCGCGGTCGTGCTCAGTCACAACGTCTGGGTGCTGAACTGGCCGCTGATCATCACGCTGCTCGGCTGGATTGCCGTGATCAGCGGCGCCCTGCGCATCTTCGCGCCGGACCGCGCCATCAAGATCGGCAAGAAGGCGATCGTGCGTAAGGAATACACAACCGCCGCGGCGGCGATCTGGCTCGTGATCGGCGCCGTGCTCTGTTACTTCGGATTCCGTCCAGGAGTGTAATGTCATGAACAAGCCCGTCACCGGCGCCGATCTCGTCATCCCGAAAGTCACGACGGGTTCGCTTCCCGCCTCGCGCAAGGTCTATTCGCGGCCCGAGGCCGCGCCCGAACTGCGCGTGCCGATCCGCGAGATTGCGCTCGACGCGTCGTCCGGCGAGCCGCCGCTGCCGGTCTATGACACCACGGGTCCCTACACCGACCCGAACGTGACGATCGACGTGGAGAAAGGACTTGCGCGCAACCGCATCGCCTGGGTGAAGGAGCGCGGCGGGGTCGAGGAATATGAAGGCCGGCCGATCCAGCCGGTCGACAACGGCAACGTCACCGGCAAGCACCTGGCGCGCAATTTCCCCAATACGCCGAAGCCCTGGCGGGCATTGGATGGAAAGCCGGTCACGCAATATGAATTCGCCAAGGCCGGCATCATCACCAAGGAAATGATCTACGTCGCCGAGCGCGAAAATCTCGGCCGCAAGAAACAGCTCGACCGCGCGCAGGCCGCGCTCGCCGACGGCGAGCAGTTCGGCGGCGCGGTGCCCGCCTTCATCACGCCGGAATTCGTGCGCAGCGAGATCGCGCGCGGCCGCGCCATCATCCCGTCCAACATCAACCACGCCGAACTCGAGCCGATGATCATCGGCCGCAACTTCCTGGTGAAGATCAACGCCAATATCGGCAACTCGGCCGTCACGTCGTCGGTCGAGGAGGAAGTCGAGAAGATGGTGTGGGCGATCCGCTGGGGGGCCGACACCGTGATGGACCTCTCCACCGGCCGCAACATCCACAACACGCGCGAATGGATCCTGCGCAATTCGCCGGTGCCGATCGGCACCGTGCCGATCTACCAGGCGCTGGAGAAGGTGAACGGCGACCCCGTCAAGCTCGACTGGGAGGTCTACAAGGACACGCTGATCGAGCAGTGCGAACAGGGCGTCGACTATTTCACCATCCACGCCGGCGTGCGGCTGGCCTACGTGCCGCTCACCGCCGACCGCGTGACCGGCATCGTTTCGCGCGGCGGCTCGATCATGGCGAAGTGGTGCCTGTCGCGGCACAAGGAGAGCTTCCTCTACGAGCGCTTCGACGAGATCTGCGACATCATGCGCAGATACGACGTGTCGTTCTCGCTCGGCGACGGCCTGCGGCCCGGCTCGATCGCCGACGCCAATGACCGCGCGCAATTCGCCGAGCTGGAGACGCTGGGCGAGCTCACGCAGATCGCCTGGAAGAAAGGCTGCCAGGTGATGATCGAAGGCCCCGGCCACGTGCCGATGCACAAGATCAAGATCAACATGGACAAGCAGCTGAAAGAGTGCGGCGAGGCGCCATTCTATACGCTCGGGCCGCTCACCACCGACATCGCGCCCGGCTACGACCACATCACCAGCGGCATCGGCGCCGCCATGATCGGCTGGTTCGGCTGCGCCATGCTCTGCTACGTGACGCCGAAGGAGCACCTCGGCCTGCCCGACCGCGACGACGTCAAGGAAGGCGTGATCACCTACAAGATCGCGGCGCACGCGGCCGACCTTGCCAAGGGCCATCCGGCGGCTCAGTTGCGCGACGACGCACTGTCACGCGCGCGCTTCGACTTCCGCTGGCAGGACCAGTTCAACCTCGGGCTCGATCCCGATACCGCGCGCGAATATCACGACGAGACGCTGCCGAAGGAAGCGCACAAGGTGGCGCATTTCTGCTCGATGTGCGGCCCGAAGTTCTGCTCGATGAAGATCACGCAGGACGTGCGGGACTATGCCGCGGCCCTCAACGACAAAGAACAAGGCATGGCACAGATGTCGGAGAAATTCCGGCAGATGGGCAGCGAGGTGTATGTCGACCAGGATGCGGTGAAGGAGAGTAATAAGGCGTTGTAGTTCCTTCGCAACGCGCCGGCCGCATCAGCTCAACAATTGGTGCAGATTTTCGGAAGGGGCCCCAACGGATCGGCCTGCCGTTTGGCGTCCTCTTCCTTGCGCACAGAGGGCGGCAGCGAGCGCTCCGTCGGTTGACGGTGGCCGACCGGCGCCTGCGGGGACGCCGTGCCTGCCGATCCTGGTGGCGGCATCGTCCGGCTCGGAGACTGCCGGCCCTGATCCTGTGCCGCCGCGGCAATGTTGAGCAAAATTGAAGCTGGGATAGCGATCGTCATCGCGCGCATGGGAGCTACCCTTTCGCGAACCGATCTGGTCATTGCGGCCTGCTCCGGGTTTCTTCGGATACGCCGCCGCGCAATAATGACGCTTGCCTTGTGCGTTTGCAATAATGGGGAGCGACGATGGACAAGCCTTCGATCACAACGTCTGCAAGACGCTTGCAAGACGCTTATCCCACGGCATACGATTTTGCGCCGTAACGCGGCATAACAAAATTTCAAGGAGACTACGATGAAGCGTTTCAGTCTTGTGTTGCTGGGCGCCGTGGGGGCGTTCTTTGTTCTCAGTCCCGCGGAGGCTAAGGATTTTCGCGTCCTTCAGTGGAATGCCACGAAAGTGTGCCAGATCTTCGATTTCGGCTGGGGCCTCAAGCCGTTTCCGTCAGATTACACGGTTCTGACAAAATCGCTGCCGACCTTCGCCGATGCGGTCAGCGCGAAAAGTGCTCTGGCGAAAGGCGCCAACTGCTCGCTCTAAGCTCAGGACAGCGAGCAAACAGCTAAAGGTACCACCTCATCATCGGGAGATTCTCCTCCCCGAATGGTGAGGTGGTACTTCTTTTGCTTAAATCACTCTGCCCCTATGACGAACGAGCGAGGATCGCATGCCCCAACGCATCGCAGTAATCGGCGCCGGCACCATCGGCGCAAGCTGGGCAGCCTATTTTCTGGCGCGCGGGTTCGAGGTTGCCGCCTATGATCCAGCACCGAACGGCGAGGATTTCGCGCGCCGCTTCATCGACAATGCCTGGCCGACATTGGAGAAGCTCAACGCGGTGCAACCCGGCGCCGACCGCAAGCGCTTTTCGTTCTTCAAGGACCCGGCGGCTGCCGCCAAAGGCGCGGCCTTCGTGCAGGAGAGCGGGCCCGAGCGCGAGGACGTCAAGATCGAGCTGTTCGCCGCGATCGACGGTGCCGCGCCGCCGGACTCGGTGATCGCCTCGAGCTCGTCGGGCCTGCTCATCAGCCGCGTGACGGCCAAGTGCAAACATCCCGAACGCTGCGTGATCGGCCATCCGTTCAACCCGCCGCACCTCATTCCGCTGGTCGAGGTGGTCGGCGGCGCGAAGACATCGCCAGACGCAGTGACGAAAGGCGATGAATTTCTACCGCGAGATCGGCAAGCACCCGATCCACATCAAAAAGGAAGTGCGCGGCCACGCCGCCAACCGGCTGCAGGTGGCGCTGTGGCGCGAGGCGATCCATCTCGTCATCGAGGGCGTCGTCTCGGTCGCCGACGCTGACGCGGCGATCGCCTACGGTCCTGGCCTGCGCTGGGCGCTGATGGGGCCGCATTTGACGTTTCACATGGCCGGCGGCGACGGCGGCATGAAGCATTTCATGGATCATCTCGGCCCGGCGAACCAGAGCTGGATGGACGATCTCGGCACGCCGAGGCTCGACGCAAAGACGCAAAAGGCGATCATCGACGGCGTGACCGAGGAAGCCGCCGGCCGCAGCATGGACGACCTGCGGCGCTGGCGCGACCGCAAGCTGATCGAGATCCTGCGGGTGAGCGGGGAACCTTGAACAGCGATTGCAGCGGGGCTACGACGCCGGCGCAAACCGCTCGCGTGCGCGGGCTCTCGCCTTCTCCGCTTCCACGGCGCGATCGCGCGCGGGGGCTGCCGTGTGCAGCGAAACGAGCAGCGTGCGGGCCGCCTGCGAAACCTCGGACACGGCCCTTTCAAAGGCCTCGGCGTTCGCCTGCGACGGCTTGTTGAAGCCAGAGAGCTTGCGAACGAACTGAAGCGCAGAAGCGTGGATCTCCTCGTCGGTCGCTGGCGGCTCGAAATTGAACAACGTCTTGATGTTACGACACATCCGATCGGCTCCTTTCGGACGAATATAGGCTTCGCGGCTCCGCCCCGGAATGACGGCTAGCGCAAATATTTGTCGAACCAGTCCAGCGTGCGCTGCCAGGCAAGCTTGGCCGCAGCTTCGTCGTAACGCGGCGTCGTGTCGTTGTGGAACCCGTGATTGGCACCGGCATAGACGTAGCCTTGATGGGTGACGTGCGCGGCGGTGAGCTCCTTGTCGAATGCCGGCCAGCCTGACGTGATCCGGGTGTCGAGCTCACCGTAATGTGCAAGCAGCGGCGCCTTGATCTTCGCCGCATCGGCGGCATTCGGCTGATTTCCATAGAAAGGCACTCCCGCAGCGAGATCAGCCCCCATCCGCACGGCCAGAATGTTGACGACGCCGCCACCGAAGCAGAAGCCCACCGCGCCGACCTTGCCCGTGGAATCCGGGCGCGCCTTCAGCCATTCCGCCGCCGCGAGAAAATCTTCCGTTACCTTGCCGCGATCGAGCTGGCTGAAAAGCTGTGCAGCTTTCTCTTCATCTCCGGGATATCCACCCACGGTGGTGAGCCCGTCGGGGGCGAATGCGACGAAGTTCGCGATCGCCAGCCTGCGCGCGACATCCTTGATGTACGGATTGAGGCCGCGGTTCTCGTGCACGACCAAGACTACCGGCAGTTTTCCGCTCGCTCCCGCCGGCCGCACCAGGTAGCCGCTGATAGTCCCGTTGCCCTTGGGCGATTGCACGGTTGCGAGTTTCAGCCTTGATGCGGCTGTCGTTTTCCGGGACCTGGATCGCCCAAGCGTAGTTCGGCCGGAGCATCTCGAGCAGCGCCGCCGCGGTCACGCCCCCGACGGCGAACTTTTGCGCGCCCGCGAGAAATTCGCGCCGGGGAATTTCCCCGTGCACGTACAGGTCGAACAGGTTCAAAAGCTCCTGCGGGAAGTCGGATGCTTTCTTTCGTTCCATCGAAATGCTCCGTACGACTGTGTTCCTGATCCGGCACCTTAGAGAAATTTCCGGCGCACAGGATATCAGTTCATTGTGATCGTTGGCCGTACGTCTATGATTACCGGCGGAAAGGACATCTCATGCCCGGACTCCTCCAGAACCACATCGCGGTCATTACCGGCGCAGGCTCCGGCATTGGCCGCGCCATCGCCCTCGGCTACGCGCGCGAGGGCGCGACCGTGGCCACGCTCGACATTAATGGCGAGCCGGCGGCCGAGACTGCGAAGGCGATCCGCGATGCCGGCGGCAAGGCGCAGGCCTTCACCCTCGACGTCAGCGACCGCGCCGCCTGCCGCGCGGTGGCGGCGGAGGTTGCCAAGCAGCTCGGCCAGGTATCCATTCTCGTGAACAATGCCGGCATCACCCGCCGCAATCCTTTCACGGCCGACGCGGACACCGTGGCCACCGACTGGCAGGCGGTGATCGCGACCAACCTCGACGGCGTCTTCAACGTGACGCAGGCGTTCACCGCGCCATTGCGCGCCAGCAAGGGCCGCATCATCAATATCGGCTCGATCCAGTCGCTCATGCATGTGCGCACGCCGTCATCGGCCGCCTATACAGCGTCGAAGCATGGCGTGCTCGGCTTTACCCGCGCGCTCGCGGCCGAGCTCGGCAAGGACGGCGTACGCGTCAACGCCATCGGCCCCGGTTTCATCGAGACGCCGTTCAATGCAAAGATGCGCGCCGAAAATCCGGAGCGCGTGAAGATCTTCGTCGAGCACACCCCGCTCGGCCGCCCGGGCACGCCGGACGACATCGTGGGCCCGGCCATTTTCCTTGCCTCCGACCTGTCGGCTTTTGTGACCGGCTCGATCATCCTGGCGGACGGCGGTTACCGGACGGTCTGAGTCCCAGCTTCGCATCGCGGGCAATGCGTGTCATCGCGGCGCGCTATTTTCCCGCGGCCTTGCGCAGCGCCGCGTTGATGCGGTCCTGCCAGCCGGGGCCGTCTTGCTGGAAAAAGTCGAGCACGTCGCGGTCGATGCGCAATGAGACCATTTCCTTGGCGCCGGGAATTGCAGGCGCCTTCGGCGGCAGATCCGCAGGCTTCGTGGTCACGGCCTTGAAGGCCTTCTCGGCGGCGCTGCGCATATCGGGCGGGTTTTTGGCCATGCCGTTCTTTTATCATGCCGCGTTTCGGGCCTGTAGCCACCCTATGCGGTCCGCTTAATCAAATCGCAATGCTGACCCGGTAAACCCACTGCAGATGCGAGGTTGCCCCATGGGCGAGCCAACGCCAGCAACACCGGCCAGCAAGTATTTCGCAGCCACGGTCGCGATGATCGCAGGCGCATATTTCTTCGCGGTCGGCGCCGGCCTGCTGCCGATCCCCGGCGGACCCTCCAACCTGCATGGCCCGCTGTGGCTGGTGCTGTGCGTTGGCTTGGCATTCTTTCTCGCCGGCGTCGCCATCATCATCCAGTTGCTCGGTCACGCCAATGACAGCGGCGACCTGCCGGCCGGCGCGCCGCTTTGGTTGCGCGCGATGCAATATCTGATCGGCCTGTGCATCTTCGTCTGCTTCGGCGCGATCAGCAGCTGGATTGCGTTCGGGCCGGGCGAGCGGCATTTCAGCGGGACGTTCATGTTCGGCGACGCGGCAACGAACGCGGCGATCGGAAGGATCGCCTTCGGCACCGGTGCGATCATCATCTGGCTGTGCACGGCGGCCTTCGCCGCCTTCGGCTTTCGCAAGCTGTTCGATCCCACGACGCCGCGTGCCAGCTAATTTCCATCTCCTTGGTGGATGCGACACCCTCACCGCTTGAACAGGCCCATGATCTCGGCTTTGGCGAGCGTGTTGAAATGCAGGTTGAAGCCGACAACGGCGGCCGAGGTGTCCGCCTTCACGTCGATTTTGTCGGCCTTCACCGCAAACACCGTGAACAGATAGCGGTGCGGATGGTCGCCTTCGGGCGGGCACGGCCCGCCATAGCCGGGCGCGCCGAAATCGGTGCGTGTCTGCAGCGCACCGGCCGGCATTTTTCCGCCGGCACTTCCGGCGCCGGCCTCGAGCTCGGTCACGTTCGGCGGAATGTTGACGATCAGCCAGTGCCAGAAGCCCGAGCCGGTCGGCGCGTCGGGGTCGTAGCAGGTGATGGCGAAGCTTTTCGTGCCCGCAGGCGCTCCCGACCATTTGAGATGCGGCGACTTGTTGCCGCCGGCGCAGCCGAAGCCGAAATCGGCGGACAAGATGAAATCTTTCGGAAGGTAGTCGCCGTCCTTGAAGCTGTTGCTCGTGACCGTGAACGCCATGTACCGTCTCCTTGAACCAATTCTTTCAGATCTTCAGACGTCCGCAGCCTAGTCCCGCCCGGACAAATCGCAATGACCTCTTTTTTCTCGAGCAACTGGTTCGACCTCGCGATCTACGTCTGCCTGTTCGTCGCCGTCGTCATGGGCTTCATGACCGGACTGCTGCGCAGCCTGGCGACGATCTTCGGATATATCGCCGGGATGGGCGTCGCCGTGGTGGCGGCGCCGCGCGTCACGCCGCTGCTCACGACCTATCTGAAAATGCCGACGCTGCAGACGTGGATCGTGATCGTGGCGATCTTCGTGGCTGCGGGCGCCGTGCTCAGCGCATTGCTGAGATTGGCTCTCAACGAAATGGTCGGTCCCAATATCAGCGTTCCCGATCGCGTTGCCGGCGCGGCGCTTGGGGCGCTCCGCATCGCGCTGCTCGCCATCATGCTCGTCGTCGTTTTCGACCGGACTATTCCGCCGGGCCAGGAGCCCGCCTTCCTGAAAAATTCGCAATGGCGGCCGGTGCTGTCCTCGGCTGCGCAGCGCGGTTTGCGCCACCTGCCGCCGGAAATCGAAGCCTATATCGACCACCTGAAGCGCTACCGCCGCCAATAGCGCGGATAACGGTGTGCGCGTACTCGCGGCCTCGCCGCTCCCGAACGCTTTGAACCTTTTCGTTGCCTGGCGCGACCCATGACCGGACCGGCGCGCGTACCCGCGGCGCCGGCGGAAAGGCCGCGCCATGCCGTCGAAAGATGCATCGAAGAAAACCGCAAAAGGCTTTGCGGAAATTCTCAATGCCGCGCGCGCAGCCGGCCTCACGGCACCGCCGCCGGAGCCGGATACGGCGAAGGCCCACAAAGGCGCTCTTTATTATCTCGCACTCAACGACCCCATCATGTCGGCGGCAATGCAGAGCGCGCGTGAATCCCTGCCCGGCTTTCTGGCGCTCGCCCGGCATCCGGGGCCGACCATGGAGCGGTTCGCGGTCAAGATCGCGCTGCTCGGCGATGGCGGTCCGGAATTCTTCTGGATTTATCCGTTCGCGTACGTCGGCGACCGGTTCATCGGGCAGATCGGCAACACGCCACTTACGCTTGCCGGCCCGAAAAAGGGCGACACCATCACCTTCGGCAAACGTGACATTGTCGACTGGATGTACATGGACGCCGGCGTGATGAGGGGCAACTATTCCGCGCGCGCCATCCTGAAGGCAGCCCTGCCGCGCGATCGCGCCGCATTCAAGCGCCGCTTTGGCCTCGAATTCGATTTCTGACGGCTGTTACGGGGTTTGCATAGCTGGCATGGCGGTAACTATTGCAGCCCATGCGGCGTTGTGACTGGCGCAATCAACCCCATGGCGCTACCTTATTTAAGAGAGGTTCCGTGTATCCAAGGGTCGCGTCCATGGTGGAAGTTACCTACGAGATCGTCGAGCACGACGGCGGCTGGGCCTACAAAGTCGATGGCGTGTTTTCGGAGCCCTATCCGTCGCATGCGGCAGCACTCGCCGCGGCACGGCGGGCCGCTGCGGAGCAGACCGTTCCGGGCCACACCGAGACCATCGAATACGAAGACGAAAAGGGCCGTTGGCACACAGAGACCGCACGCGGCTCCGATCGCCCACAGACACAAATCAAGGACAGGATCTGACGCGCCGCGCGCGCAATATTCGGGGGAATTGAAATGCTTCAGCTGCGGGTTCTCGCGCTCGCGATATTGCTTGCTCCGGCTAGCGCCGGCCTATGTCGCAGACTCTACTGCCGTCGTCCGCTCCAACGATGCAGGACGTCGACCCGGGCGTCGATGACAGCGGACGCGTAGCCGAGCTGTCCCCGGAGTTTCGCCGCAAGTCGGTGCTCTACCGCACCGAACAGCCGGCCGGCACGATCATCGTCAACACCGCCGACCGCTACCTTTATCTGATCATGGGAAATGGCACTGCGCTGCGTTACGGCATCGGAGTTGGCCGCGACGGATTCCAGTGGGGTGGCATCCAGAAGATCACGCTCAAGCGTGAATGGCCGGACTGGGTGCCGCCGCCGGAAATGATCCAGCGGCAGCCGTATCTTCCACGCTGGATGGCCGGCGGCCCGGGCAATCCGTTAGGCGCACGCGCGATGAATCTCGGCGCAACTGTCTATCGCATCCACGGCACCAACGCGCCGCAAACCATCGGCCAAGCGGTGTCGTCAGGCTGCTTCCGGCTGGTCAATGATGACGTGGCGGATCTCTACGATCGCGTGCCGCTCGGGACCAAGGTGGTTGTGCAACATAACTAGCGCGGTCAGTCCCACAGGCCGTAGCTCGACCATTTCGCCTCGGGGATTTCGTCACCGATCGTGAAATGAAATGCCACCACGCTCATGCGGTCGGGCGTCGACGTGCAGCGATAGGACAGCGCATACCATTTCTTGCGGCTGCGGAACGCGCCGCCGGTCACTTCGAGCGTATCGCCGGAGGCTTTCGGCTCGGCCATCGCATTGGCCACAGCGCGGTCCGGGCGATATTGCTTCTGTTCGGTGCGGATGCGCGTCATCGCGGTGTAGTCGCAGAGTTGCTCAAGGCGCTCTTCGGGGGCGAGCATTTTCAGGCTGCGCTCGAACCGCCCGTCCGCAGCCACTGCGGTTGCCCCGAAGATCGTCGCGGCAACCACCGCCAGTCCAAACGCACGCATTCGCAATGTTCCCCTCCGCCGGCGCCCCCACGCCATTTAGGCGTGGCGGCGGGCTAAGGGCAACCCATTCTTCGATTTTTCCCGCGACGCTTTGTTCCGCTGATCCGACCGAGACGCCTTACATGGCTCGTTTATAGAAATTACTGGCCCGGCCCCTGCCACCCGCCACGTTCGGATTGGTGTTGACGAACTCGTCGGCAGTCAGCTTGTCGATCGTGCGCACCTGCGCTTCGCCGGCAAAGTTCGGATAAGCTGCTCGACACGATATTGTACGTCACCGTCTTCTTTTCCTCGTCCACGCTGTAGGTGCCGAACAGCGAGATGCTCCGCCGCATGATTGCCGAGTATTCCTCCGGCGTGCCGGTCAGGCGGTTATTGCTGGCAATCTTCGGCACGTCGCTGGCGACGTGAATCTGCGCGAATTGCCCGCCGGCGGTGAAGATCAGGATGCCACTCGGCGTCTCGCCAAAGGGCAATGACTTTTTGCCGTCGGGCGCGACCACTTCGGCAACCACGAAATTCCAGGTTCCCACGATCTGGTCGCGCAGGCTCTTTTGCTGTGCGGCGGCCGGCGACGCAACGAGCATCAAGGCGAAAAGGCCGCCTATTCCAATTTTCATGTCGTCCCCCGAGGTTTTGCGCAGCAACGCGCCGCGTCAGGAATATTTCGGATCGCGGTCGAGCAAGCTCGATCGAGATGCCCTGCGGCCCGCGCAGAAAGCAGATCTTTATGCCGGGCCGGGGCGAATGCGGCTCCTTGGTGAACTCGACGCCCTTTTTCCTGAGGTCGGCCGCGATTGCATCGATGCCCGAAACCGCAAGGCCGAAATGGTCGAGACCCTGATACGGCGTGACCGGCGCCGGGTTGACCCCGTCACCGGGATTGACCTGGGCGGTGAAGATCATGGCGCCGCCGAGCCTGATGTCCACGCGCGGCTTTCCCTGCTGCGTGGAGCGGATAATTTCAGCGCCGAACATGCGCTCGAACCACTGGGCCGTGGCTTCCGGATCGGGCGTACGCAAATGAACGTGATCCCACTTGAAGTCTGGCATTTGTCTTTCTCCGTTCTGGCCGTGAAAGCCTAGGCAGGGCTGAATGGCGAGCGCAACAGCTTTGTTGCGCGGGC
This sequence comes from uncultured Alphaproteobacteria bacterium, assembly GCA_963718035.1. Classification (GTDB taxonomy): domain Bacteria; phylum Pseudomonadota; class Alphaproteobacteria; order Rhizobiales; family Xanthobacteraceae; genus Pseudolabrys. The sequence goes on from CAVQYD010000009.1 coordinate 186,433, forward strand.
ATCCGCGGCCGGACGATAATGAAGTGCGCACAATAATCGGGGGAACAATATGACCACGTACGACCGCCGCAAATTCCTGCAACTTTCCGCCGGCGTATTGGCCGCGCCAATGCTCGTTCGTCCGGCTTTCGCGCAGGCGGCCTGGCCGGCAGCGCGGCCGATCCGTGCCATCGTGCCGTTCTCGGCCGGCAGCACCATCGACATCCTCGGACGCATCGTGCTCGACCCGCTATCGAAGCAGCTCGGCCAGACCATCGTGGTCGAAAATCGCGGCGGTGCGGGCGGCAGCCTTGGATCGGCGGCGGTCGCGAAGGCCGATCCCGACGGCTACACCATTCTGATCAATGCAGCTGCGCATTCGGGCGCGCCCGCGGCCTATCCGAACTTGCCGTATGACGCGGCCAATGATTTCTCCGCGGTGGCAAGCTTCGGCAATGTGCCGAACGTGCTGTTGGTTGCGCCGTCAAAAGGCATCAACACCGTGCAGGAGCTGGTGGCGAAGGCAAAGGCCGGCAGCCTCAGCTTTGCGTCGGCGGGCGTCGGCAGCGCCACCCACTGGGCGGCGGAGCGGTTCAACGTCAGCGCCGGGCTCAAGGTCACGCACGTGCCGTTCCGCGGCGGCCCGGAAGCGCTCACCGAAGTGATGACGGGCCGCGTCGACTACATCTTCATCGGCATTTCGTCCGGACTGCCCTTCATCCAGAACAAGCAGCTGGTGCCCCTGGCCGTCAGCTCGGCCAAGCGCTCGCCCACCCTGCCGGATGTGCCGACCACGCTGGAGGCCGGCTACAAGGACTCCGACTTCAACTACTGGAACGGCATGTTGGTCCCCGCGAAGACGCCACGGCCGATTGTCGACCGTCTCTACGCGGAGACCACAAAAGTGCTGGCGCTTCCGGACGTGCAACAAAAGCTCAAGGTGCAGGGCGTCGAGCCGGCGCCAATGACGCCGAGCGAGATGGATGCGATGATCCGCCGCGAGATCGCGCTCAACCTCAAGATCGCCAAGGAAGCCGGTCTGAAATTCAACTGACGCAAGACGGCCTTGCGGCGATTCCACGCGACGGAATTGTGACGGTCCCTCCGTCCGCCGCGTGAGAGTTGCCCACAGGCCTGCGCGCGCATGCGCATTTCGATGCGTATGTCGCCGCATTATTTGCTACACGTCGAACCGCTATGGCGGGCAAGACCATTCACGCTGCCGGCGGCATTGTGGTGCGCAACGGCGCGCGCCCGCTCATCGCTATCGTGCAGCGCGCGAAGGATGAGCTCTGGGTATTGCCGCGCGGCAAACTCAAGCGCGACGAGAGCCCGGTCGCCGGCGCGCGCCGGGAAGTCATCGAGGAGACCGGACACCGCGTTCGCGTGCGCGAATTCGTCGGTGCCATCACGTACCGGGCGCGCGGTCGCCCGAAGGTGGTGCAGTTCTGGCGCATGCAGGCTGAAGCCAACCCAAGCCGTGACCTCATGGAAGACATCATGGCGGTCAAATGGCTGCCGCTCTCCGCGGCCATTCGGAAGTTGAGCTATCCTCTCGAGAGCTTGTTCCTCAGGAATGTCGGCCGGAATATCCTGCGTTCGCGGCGCAAGACCCGCGTCACAGGCCACAAATCGAAATCGCGCCACCGTGCGTCAAAAGCGCACCGACATCGTGCCGCATCGCGGGCGCGCAAACCCGCAAGGACTTCGGCGGGCGGCTCGCGGGCGACGATGCTGCAGCGTGTGCTCGGGCGCCTGTCACCCTGAAGCGAGCGCGGTCAAAATAAGGCGTCCTGCCCGGAACCCGCCCCAAGTCTTGCGAAAATTTAATCTGCGCAAACCGGCCGCGAATTCAATTCCAAACGGCGCATTCATGGGCCATTCACGGGCAAAACGGGAACCTCCCCGTCACGCTGTTTGTTGATGTTCTGCGCAGGAACGCAGGAAGCAAACGCCTAGATCGTTGAATTGTTACGAACCCGGCGAACCGGAGGAGGTGCGCTATGACGAAGACGAAAATACTCACAACCCTGGCGGCCGCTGCGGCCCTTGGACTTACGGCCGTTGCCGCCCCGCAGCCGGCTCAAGCCGGTCATTGGCACGGTGGCGGCGGCGGTGCTGTTGCTGCCGGCGTGATCGGCGGGCTTGCCGCCGGCGCCATCATCGGCTCGGCCGCGAGCGGCGGATATTACGGCGGCTATGGTCCCGGCTATTACGCTTATGCCCCGGGCCCGGCCTATTACGGCGGCTGCTACTGGACCCGCCAGCGAATCTGGGACGGCTGGGGCTGGCGCTTGAGGCGTGTGCGGGTTTGTAACTAAGGCTCTAGCCAAAGCCCGCGAAGTCGCGCAATAAGGTAAAGAAAAGGCCCGGATTCGGTAACGCGTCCGGGCTTTTTCGAAAGAGGGGGTGACCTGGCGTTCAACAAAATTCCGACATTTTGGGACGGCCACTATCCTCTGCACGGGGACGCGTTTAGTTTATTCATCATCGCACCTGGTCGGCGCATCTGCCCGACCTGACCTGGAGGGAATACCCATGAAGAAGACGATGCTCGCGCTCGCGACTGTCGCCACCATGGCGGTCGGCACCCTGAGCGCCCCGACCACCGCCGACGCCCGTTGCTACGGCTGTGCAGTCGGTGCGGGTGTGGCAGCCGGCGTCATCGGCGGCGCCATCATTGGCGGCGCGATCGCCAACAGCCAGCCGCGCTATTATGCGCCGGCACCCGGCTATGTGGTCTATGAAGGCTACGGCGCCCCCTATCCGGCAGGTTGCCCGGGTGGCTACTGGGCCCGCCGGCCGCTCCGCGATGCCTACGGCAATTTCATCGGCTGGAGCAAACCGCGGTTCATCTGCCCTTAAAGATCGCGTAACGAATTTGGGTGGATGATCCGGGCCAAACGAGCAATCGGCCCGAGAGGACACCCATGAAGCATACGATCATTGCGCTCGCCGCGGCCGCCACCCTGGCCGCGGCGTTGCCGTCTTCGGCCCAGGCCCACTGCCGCGGCTGCGGCGTCGCCGCCGGCGTCGTCGGCGGACTGGCCGCCGGCGCCATCATCGGCTCGGCAATCGCCAACAGCGGCCCGACTTATTATGTCGAGCCTGCGCCGGTCTACGCGCCGCCGCCCCCCGCCTATGTCGGACCGTCGGAAGTCGTCGAAGGCGGCGTCTGCCACGTCGAACGCCAGCCGTGTCTGGGTGGAAGGCTACGGCTGGCGCTCGCGCCGCATCGAGGTCTGCGACTGACGCTTCCGTCTACCGCCGCATGTGCTCGAGCACTGCGGCGGTCGGCCAGCAGTCGACCTTCAGTCCGTTCTTCTTCTGGTACGCGCCAAGCGCTGCGCGCGTCAGCATTCCCGCTTTTCCGTCGATCTTGTCCTTGTAGAGGCCGAGCGCGGCGAGCCGCTGCTGCATGGTCTCCACCTGCGCGGTCTTGAGCTGCGCATTCTTGCTCCACGGCGTCTCGAACGGTTTGCCGCCGGCGATGCGGTCGCTGAGATGGCCGACGAAAAGCACGTATAGATCCGAGAAATTGTAGTCCTTGAGCACGAAATAATTTTTCGGCGCGAGGAAGGATGGGCCGTAACTTCCCTCCGGCTGCAACAGTGACGCATCGAGCGACAATTCCGCCGGGCTCAGCTTGCGGCCATAGGCAGGAACGAAGCCAAGCCTGATCCACTCGCGGACCGGCTTGATGACCTCGGGCACGCCGATGCTGCAGTCGGCGTTGGCCGGCGCATGCACCTCGATCGCCCAGGGCTCGCCGGTGCGCCAGCCTTTGCCGACGAGCTGTTTCGCCGCCGAGGCAAGCGCATCCGGCACCGAGCGCCAGATATCGATACGGCCGCTGCCGTCGAAGTCGACGGCATATTTGTAGAACTCCGACGGCAGGAATTGCGTCAGCCCCATGGCGCCGCCCCAGGACGAGCGCATGTCGGCGCGCGGCACGCCGTCCTGCAGCATCTTCAGGGCATGCAGGAATTCGTTGCGGAAGAAATCCTTGCGCTTGCCGACATAGGCCTGCGTGGCGAGCACGCGGATGGCGTCCTGGCCGCGAAATTCGCGCGCGTAGCCGCTTTCGCGCGCCCAGATCGCCAGCAAGATATTGCCGGGTACGCCGATTTCTCTCTCGATCCGCGCCAGCGTGTCGCGGTATTGCGCGGCGAGTTCCCTACCGCGCGCAGTCAAAGCCTGGAATGCCGCCTCGCGCAGATACTGCGACGGCGTCTGCACGAATTCCGGCTGCTGCGGCTGCTTCTCGGGCTTGCCCGGAATGGCGAGATCGGGGAGCGAATAATCAGGCTCGAGGCCGCGCACCGCCGCATCGAAGGTTGCGCGCGAGACGCCGAGCGCCTGAGCGTCCGGCCACACCGACTGCAGCCAGCGGTCGAATGCGGCATCGGCACGGGCGGACACGGCCGAGAGCAGCAGCCACACAAAGACGATAACCGTGCGTCCAGTCATGCCGCCAAACTAGTCCGAACGGGCGCGCTGCTCCACCGGGAGCGGCCCGAATGCGGGCGGCGGAATGCGCCGGTGCGAAGCGGCTTCATAGGATGCGGCGACTTGAAGCAACACGTCTTCCTTGCCCGGCTCGGCACGAAACACCAGCGAAAACGGCAGGCCGGGCTCTGGGATCGTGGTCGCCTTGTTCGACGGGACGTGAAGGTAGGACTTTCCATCGGCGCTGAGCTGATAGACCGGGTCATAGACCGTGGTCACGAAGCCCGCCGGTATGAGCACCTCGGTAAGCCCGGCATTCGGCCCGCTCAGCGACTCCAGCGTAAGGTTGTTGCGGAACCCCTGCCCGGCTCCGCCGATTTTGCCGGGCGGCCAGGGCGTGTGCAGGCGCACCAGCACATCGAGCCGGTTTTCCAGCATCACCATCATGTCGGCGCGCCGCAAAAGCTCGCGCAGCATGATGCGCTCGGCGATGTTCTGCCGCTCGCCGAGCGGGTTGCGCAGATCGGCGACTTCGTCCCAGTTCAGCCAGCTCGCCCGCTGGTCGTCGCCCCAGAATTTCGAGCGCTTGTTGAGTTCGGTGAAATCGATGAGCGTTTCCGTAAAGCCCTTCGCTTTCCAATCGGCGGCGCGGCGCGACAGATATTGGTTGATATGAAAACGGAATGCGGTCTGCGGCGCCTGATGCTGGACCGTGGCGAGATCCAAGTTGGACGGCGGCGGGATGCGGCCTTCGGCCATCTCGAGCATGTAGTCGATCGGCTTCATCTTGCCGGAACCGAAGACTTTTCCCGGCTCGAACTCGGTCGGCCGGATCGCCGCCGCGAATTCCTTGAACACAGGCTGCCCGTCTCCGGTCAGCCGGAACAGGATATCGGGCATGAAGACCGGCACCAGCCGCGCCAGCGCGACGCGGTAGTCCACTGCCATCTGCTCGATATCGGGATCGCGCTTCCAGAGCGGATCGGACGACTCGACCAATGTCGCGCCGAGCTTGCCGCCGAGGACGGACTTGATTTCCTGTGCCGCTGCGGTCGTAATCGGCACTTCCGTCAAATTGCCCGGCCGCACGGTCATCGACTCGCGGATGACGCCGATCCGCAGGCCTTTCAGCGAGTCGGCAGGCCTGGTGTGACGCGCGTAGCTGTCGAGCACGGATGAGCGCGGCACCGTCGTGAAAGGATCGCGCGGATCGTAGTAGCCATGCGCCGGATCCTTGAGGGCATCGAGCACCTTGGCCGCATCGCCGATCGTGCGCGCGAGGATGCCGGACCGGTCGACATGGATATCGGCACCGATCGCGCCTCCGTCGAATCCGAGCAATGCCTTGTGGGGCAGGATGAGCGCGACCGAATTGTGATTGGCCGGACCACGGCAGGACGCGCGCGTTTCCTCGCCCAGGCTGCACATCACCATGTTGGTGGACACTGAGACGCCGGAGCCAGAGCTTGAGCCGAGCGAGGCTGCGCGCGTCGTGTCATAGGGATTGGACGGATTGCCCGCCCAGGTGCTGCGCTGATAGCCAAGGGTCGATGTCAGAACCTTGTCGGGCTTGTGCGGCCCGCCGGGATCATCGGGCCGGCCGTTGTATTCGGTGTTCACCGCCTTGGCGAAGATGATCGCGCCCTTGTTGCGCAGCTGCTCCACGAGAACGTGGTCGCGGGCGGGAAAATCGATGTCGTAATGGGCGTCGCCTCCGCCCGTCGAACGCATGTCCTTGGTGTCGAACGGATCCTTGAACGAGAAAACGACCCCGTACATCGGCATCTTCTCGAGATCGGGATTGCGGCCATAAGCGGCATCGAGCTCCGCCGCACGTTCGAGCGCATCGGGCAAATGCCGGAAATATTCGCACACCGGCGGCGCGCCCTTCGGCAACGGTCCCTTCGAGGGATGCAGGTCGAAATCGCCGCGGCACGTCACCGAGCGTTCGCCGCGAATGTTAAGCGTGGCCAGCGCATTGACCTGACCGGCGTTCGGCTGGCCGACGGTCAGCCCGAACTGCTGCTGCACCGAAGGATCGGACGCGGTCGCTTCCATGCGCCCGAACTCGAGCGGCGGGCCTTTGTACTTATCGAGATCGGGCAGCAGCTCCGACGCCTTGACGGTTTGCGTGGGAAATTTCAGCGGTGCGCCCCCGCGCACGGTTCCGCGCGCTTCGGGGACGGGCGCGCCGTCCTTCGTGACCAGAAGATTGGAAGTGCCGTTAAAGGCACGCACACGTTTAAGGTAGTGCCGCACGACATCGACGCAGGTGATCTCGCCCGCCTTGATCGCGGCATGCAGTTCGTCGATCGTCGCCTCTTCGAGAACGAAGGGTTTTTTCGGCGCGCGGATCGGCTTGTTCATGGCGGAGCTTCCTCGTCCCGCCGAGATTAGAGGCTCAGACCAGCACGCGGAAGCGGCCTAGCGCGAGAACTTCTTGTATTTGAGCCGGTGCGGGATGACGCTGTCAGTGCCCAAACGTCGCATCTTGTCCTGCTCGTAATCCTGGAAGTTGCCCTCGAACCACTCGACGTGGCTGTCGCCCTCGAACGACAGAATATGTGTCGCAATGCGGTCGAGGAACCAGCGATCGTGGCTGATGATGACAGCGCAGCCGGCGAAATCTTCCAGCGCCTCTTCCAGTGCGCGCAGCGTATCGACGTCGAGGTCGTTGGTCGGCTCGTCGAGCAGCAGCAGGTTCGCACCCGAGCGCAGCATCTTCGCAAGATGCACGCGGTTGCGCTCGCCGCCCGACAGCGTGCCGACTTTCTTCTGCTGGTCGGCACCCTTGAAGTTGAACGAGGCGCAGTAGGCGCGCGAGTTCATTTCCTTCTTGCCGAGAAGGATCATGTCGTTGCCTTCGGAGATTTCCTCCCAGACGGTTTTCTTGCCGTCGAGGCTGTCGCGCGACTGGTCGACATAGCCGAGCCGCACGGATTCGCCGATCTTGATCGTGCCTTTGTCAGGTTTTTCCTGGCCGGTGATCATGCGGAACAGCGTGGTCTTGCCCGCGCCGTTCGGGCCGATCACGCCGACAATGCCGCCAGGCGGCAACTTGAATGTCAGATCATCGATCAGGAGATTGTCGCCAAAGCCCTTCGTCAGGTGGTCGAAATCGACAACGTTCTGACCGAGGCGCTCGGCGACCGGAATGGTGATTTGCGCAACCGTGTTCTGCTTGGCATTGGCGATCTTGAGCAGCTCTTCATAACGCTGGTAGCGCGCCTTGGACTTGGCTTGCCGCGCTTTTGGTGACGACGAAATCCACTCGCTCTCGCGCTGCAGGGTGCGCTGGCGCGCCTCATCTTCGCGGCTTTCCTGCTCGAGCCGCTTCTGCTTCTGGTGAAGCCAGGAAGTGTAGTTGCCTTCGTAAGGAATACCGCGGCCGTGATCGAGCTCGAGAATCCAGCCCGTGACATTGTCGAGGAAGTAGCGGTCGTGGGTGACGATCAGGATCGCGCCCGGATAGTTGCGCAGATGGCCTTCCAGCCAGTTCACGCTTTCGGCGTCGAGATGATTGGTCGGTTCATCCAGCAGCAGCAGCTCGGGCTGATCGAGCAGCAGCCGGCAAAGCGCTACGCGGCGGCGTTCGCCGCCGGAGAGCTTGGTCACGTCGGCATCGTCGGGCGGGCAACGCAGGGCATCCATGGCCAGGTCGACCTGGCTGTCGAGGTCCCACAAGTTCTTGGAATCGATCTCGTCCTGCAGCTTCGCCATCTCGTCGGCGGTCTCGTCCGAGTAGTTCGATGCGAGCTCGTTGTACCGGTCGAGCAGCGCCTTCTTGGCAGCAACGCCCTGCATCACGTTCTCGCGCACGGTCATCTTGGGATCGAGCTGTGGCTCCTGCTCGAGGTAGCCGACGCGCGCACCCTCGGCGACCCAGCCTTCGCCGGTGAAATCCTTGTCGATACCGGCCATGATGCGCAGCAGCGTCGACTTGCCGGAGCCGTTGACGCCCAGCACGCCGATCTTCGCATCGGGGTAGAAAGACAGATGGATGTTGTCCAAGACCTTCTTCGACGGCGGGTAGGTCTTGGTCAGACCCTGCATATGGTAGATGAATTGACGGCCGTTCATTGAATGCCTGGAACCTCTCCGCTGCGGCCCGAATCCGCCCGGGCGCGCTCACGCGCAACCGCACGCTTTGTCGGGAAAATGCGGGGGTGATGTAACGGCGGAACTGCGAAAGAGCAAGCGCACCGCCGGTCCCCGCGTCGTCCAATCGAAGTAAACCTCTGGAAAGGCTGATTGCAGATAGGGCGCAGGTACAGCGTTCAGGTACCTGTTCTTAACCGCTTCGGTCTCATGATGCCTGCACATGAACCTCGGCGCCGGACCCGGCGACCAAGGGACAAGAGGACCGGATTGTCCGCCTTGTCAGTGTGGGAGCTGGATCATGGGTCGCGCTATTTTGGCCATCTCGGGTTCCGCGATTTCGTTACTCCCCCGTCCTTTTGCGGCGGTTAGCAGCATCTTTGCGGGTTTCTGGCGTGAGCTGACCCGCGACGCGGTCCGTCCCTACCGGCCGGAATTGCACTATATGCGCGGTCCCGGGCCTGCCTGGCGCGCCAAGCACGGCCTCCCACCCGCCTGAACCCCCTATCTTTTCGGTTTACCCGCCCTAAATTGGCGCGCCTCGCAGGGGCGCGTACGCAGGGAGTTTCAGGGGTATGGTTCGGGCTGCAATTCTGGATGATTACCAGAACGTTGCGATGGGTTTTGCCGACTGGTCGCCGATCGCCAAGGATGTAGAGATCAAGGTCTTCAACAAGCCGTTCGGCAGCCAGGACGAGGCGATCAAGGCGCTGCAGGGCTTTGCCGTCGTGGTCGGCATGCGCGAGCGAACCCCCTTCCCGCGCAAGGTTGTCGAAGCGCTGCCCGACCTGAAGCTGCTGATCACGACCGGGGCCCGGAACAATTCATTCGACATCAAGGCCTGCGCCGAGCGCGGGATCACGGTCTGCGGAACCGGCGCGGTCGGCAGCCCGACCACCGGCATCGCCTTCGGCCTGATGCTGGAGCTTACGCGCCGCATCGGTTTCGAGAACGCACGGCTGAAAGCCGGCGCGCCGTGGCAGACGACGATCGGACGCGACCTCGAAGGCCTCACGCTCGGCATCCTCGGTCTTGGCAAGCTTGGCCAGCGTTCGGCCGCGGTCGGCAAGGCCTTCGGCATGAAGACCATCGCCTGGAGCCAGAACCTGACCGAAGAGAAGGCCAAGGCCGCGGGCGCGGACTACGTTTCCAAGGACGACCTTTTCCGCAACGCGGATTTCGTCACCATCCACCTTGTGCTGAGCGACCGCTCGCGCGGCCTGGTCGGCGCAAAAGAGCTGGGCCTGATGAAGAAGTCGGCCTATCTCATCAACACGTCGCGCGGTCCGATCGTCGACGAGAAAGCGCTGATTGCCGTGCTGCAGTCGAAGTCCATTGCCGGTGCCGGACTCGACGTTTTCGATATCGAACCCCTGCCGCTCGATCATCCGTTCCGCAAGATGGACAATGTCGTCATCACGCCGCACCTCGGCTATGTAAGCGAGCAGAATTACCGGAAATATTTTCCCGACATCGTCGAGGACATTCGCGCCTGGCTCGACGGCAAGCCGGTGCGGGTCATCGACGCGAAGTGACGAAGGACGGCGCTACTTCAGACGGAATAGCTTTGCCGCGTTGTTATAGGCGACGTCAGCGCGCACGGACTCGTCGAGCTGCACCGTGTCCATGAACGGACCGGCGCCTTCCGCATCGAAAGGATAGTCGGCCGAGAACATCACGTGGTCGCGACCAAGCGCGCCGATCGAGCAATGCAACGGCGGACCGTCGTACATGCCCGAAGTCGTGACCCAGACATTTTCCTTGATGTATTGCGACGGCGGCTTCGGCAAATTCCAGCCGTAAGGCTTCGAGCGGCTGTCGAAGCGCCAGAGCAGGAAAGGCAAGGTCTCGCCGAGATGGCCGAGCAACAGCTTTGCTTTCGGATAGCGATGGAAGACACCGCCCGAGATGATGCGTAGCGCATGTGAGCCGGTCTCGACGCCCCAACCCCACATCGGCCGCACCAGCACATTGTAGCCCGCGAGCACCGGCAGCGCCGCGACCGGATCGGCCGGATGCACATAGACCGGCGCATCGAGAGCTGCGGCGCGTTCCCAGAACGGATCATAGGAGCGGTCGTCGAGATATTTGCCGTTCGTATGTCCGTTGATCATGGCGCCGCAGAACTTCAGATCGCGCACGCAGCGCTCGAGCTCGTCGGCGGCAGCCTTTGCATCCTGCATGGCAAGATGCGCGAAACCAGAATAGCGGTCGGGCCGCTTCTGAATTTCCTTGGCCAGGAAATCGTTCGATGCGCGGGCGGCACGCACGGCTGTTGCGGCGTCGCGCTCCGCCTGCACGCCCGGCCCGGCGATCGCCAGGATCGCCCGCGCGATGCCGTGCTGTTCCATCATCTTCAGGCGCTGCTCGCCGAAATCGGTCAGCGCCGCGTAAAGCTGCGCCGTTTTGGCCGGCGCGACGTCGACCATCGTCGGCCGCCAATAGGGCTCGGTGGCCGGGTCCAGGAAATGCTCTTCGAGCGCGATCTTCTTGACCATGCGTTGCCTCCCCAAGGCCAACGGCCTGCTTCATCTTTTCTCTTTTGGCTGTATCGGATTTTGGGCTAACGTGTCCCACGATGCAAGGCGGCATAAGACCGCCGGTCGTAGTGTGGGTGGAACGCGTCATGAATCGTCTGGTGACCAACGACAAGAGCCAGGTGCAGGTGATCGCGCGGGCAGCCACGATCCTGCGCGCGCTGGAAGAGGAAAACAGCGGACTGAGCCTTGGCCAGATCGCACAGCGCGTGAACCTTGCGCGCTCGACCGTGCAACGCATCGTTGCCGCGCTGGAAACGGAAAAACTGGTCATTGCGGCGACGCCAAACGGCCGCGTGCGGCTCGGGCCGACGATCCTGCGGCTCGCGGCCTCGGTGCGCAGCGACTTCGTCGCGATGGCGCGCCCATTCCTTGAGCGCCTGTCGGAAGAACTGCACGAGACCGTCGATCTTTCGACAGTGAAAAAGGATCATCTCGTCTTCATCGACCAGGTGATCGGGTCGCAGCGGCTGCGCGCTGTCTCGGCCGTCGGCGACACGTTCCCGCTCTACTGCACGGCCAACGGCAAGGCCTATCTCGCGCAACTCACCGACAAGGCCATCGAGGCGCTGATCGGTCGCAGCCTACGAGGCGCGAACGCCGAAGACACTCACGCGGTTCGACGCACTGCTTGCCGATCTCAGGTCGGCGCGGCGTAACGGCGTCGCCTATGACCGCGAGGAACATACATTGGGGATTTGCGCCGTGGGCGTTGCGATGCACGATCCGCTCGGCAACGCGATCGCCATCTCCGTGCCGGTGCCGAGCCAACGATTTGCAAGCCGGCAGACGCTTGTTGCCGAACGGCTGGTCGCCACCAAAAAGGCCCTGGAGGCTCACATGAATTCTTCGGCTGCCTGAGTGCAGGCGCCGGAAGCACGACGAAATAACGCATCAAAGGGAGGGAGCCGTGGCAAAAAGAATTCGCGGCGTGATGTTGGAAGAAAACCTGAAAAACAGCATGGGGCTGGAGTTCTACAACCTGTCCCACCGCTTCGGCTATCAGTCCCCGAACTGGCCGTACTTCGAGGACGTCAAGATCGAGCGCATCCACTACATGGCGAAATCGGGCGTGCTGTCGCAGCGCATCACGACCTCGATGCACAACACGACGCATATCGACGCGCCGGCGCACGTCATCCAGGGCACGCCGTTCATCGACGAGGTGCCGCTGCCGCATTTCTTCGGCTCCGGCATCGTCGTGTCGATCCCGAAGAACAAATGGGAGCCGATCACCGGCGACGATCTGGAAAAGGCCTGCGGCAAGATCGTGCGGCCGCGCGACGTGGTGATCGTCAACACCGGCTGGCACAAGTTCTACGAGGACAGCGAGGACTATTTCTGCCGCGCGCCGGGCTTCGTGCCGTCGGCCGGCGAATGGTTCGTGAAAAAGAAGGTCAAGGTGGTCGGTCACGACACGCAGGCGAACGACCATCCGCTCGCCACCGCCATCGGCCCGCAGCGCAACGGGCCGCTGCACCCGCATCTGGCCGAAGAATATCGCGAGTGGTCGGGCGGCCGCGACTGGAAGGACGACTTCCCCGAATGGGAGCCGGTGCACCGCATTCTGTTCAAGAACGGCATCATGGGCATCGAGAACGTCGGCGGCGACATCGACAAGGTCACCGGCAAGCGCTGCACCTTCGCGTATTTCCCGTGGAACTGGGATCGCGGCGACGGCTGCATCGTGCGGCTGGTCGCCATCCTCGATCCGAAGCAGAAATTCCGCATCGAAAAGGGGAGTAAATTCTGATGATCGTCCGCAAACTCTCCGAGGCAAAGCCTTACGAGGCGCCGAACCACCGCAACTATGAGTCTCTGCGCATCTTCGGTGCGGAGATGGGCGGATCGCAGGCGCTGATCTTCGGCATCTCGCATTTCCAGCCCGGCGGCGGCGCCGGACCCGACGCCTCCCCACCGGAAAAAATCTACCACGTGCTCAAGGGTGAACTGACCGTGATCGCGGGCGGCAAGGAGATCGTCGCCAGGCCGGGCGACACCTGCTTCATCGCCCCGAACGAAAACCGCGAGATCATCAATCGCGGCAAGGAGGTTTGCACCATCCTGGTCGCGGTCGCCGCACCGAAATGAGGGCGCGCCATGAGTGACTTTCTGAAGAATCCCCTGTCCTTGTTCGACATCAAGGGCAAGACCGCCATCATCACCGGCGCATCCGGCGCATTCGGCGCGCTGGCGGCGAAAACATTTGCGGGCGCGGGCGCCAATGTCGTGCTGGCGGCAAGCAAGGCGGATGAATTGAAGAAAGTGGCGGCCGAATGCGAAAAGCTCGGTGGCAAGACCGAGATCGTCGCGCTGCGGCCAAGCTCTGAGGAAAACTGCGAGAAGATCGTCAAGGCGGCGGTCGACAAGTTCGGCAGGGTCGACATTCTCGTCGTCGCCTCCGGCCTCAACAAGGTTTCAAAGATCGTCGACCAGAAAGTCGAGGATTTTCTCGACGTGATGGACGCCAACGTCAACCAGTCATGGTTGATGGCACGCGCGGCCGGAAAGCAGATGCTCAAGCAGGGCCAAGAAGGCAAACCTGGCGGCAAGGTGATCCTGACCTCTTCGGCGCGCGGACTGCTCGGACATCCGGCCGGCTACAGCGCCTATTGCGCATCGAAATCCGCGGTCGACGGCATCACCAAGGCGCTCGGCTGCGAATGGGGCGAGACCGGGATCACCGTGAATGCACTCGGCCCGACCGTCTTCCGCTCTCCGCTCACCGCCTGGATGTACGAGGAGACCGAGCGTGCGCAGACGGTGCGCAAAGGCTTTCTCGCCCGCGTGCCGAAAGGCCGGCTGGGCGAGCCGGAAGATCTTGCCGGACCGCTGCTCTTTTTGGCGTCGAAGGCGTCGGATTTCTACACCGGCCACATTCTCTATGCCGACGGCGGCTACACCGCAGGATAACGATGGCGAAACCGCGCATTGCCGTGATCGGTGCAATAAAGCCAGGGAGGTGACAATGAATGACCGCCGCACGATTTCTCGCCGCACGCTGGTCAAGTCCGGCCTCGGTGCAATCGCCGCTCCCCGCCGTTCTGCGCGCGCTGCCGGCAGAGGCTCAATCGCAGGTCATCAAGATCGGCCATGTCAGCCCCAAGACCGGCCCGCTGGCCGGCTTCGGAGAGGCCGATGGTTTCATCCTCGATCAGGTGCGCGCCATCCTCGCCAAAGGCCTGGAAAATGGCGGCAAGACCTACAAGGTCGAGATCATCTCCAAGGACAGCCAGTCGAGCGGCAACCGGGCCGCTGAAGTCGCCTCCGAGTTGATCCTCGGCGACAAGGTCAACCTCATCGTTGCCTCCGCAACGCCGGACACGACCAACCCGGTTTCCGATCAGGCCGAGGTCAACGAGGTGCCGTGCATCACCACCAATTGCCCGTGGCAGCCCTATTTCTTCGGGCGCAAAGGAGATCCGAAGAAAGGCTTCACCTGGACCTACCATTTCTTCTGGGGACTCGAAGACGTCATCGCCTCATTCCTCGCGCTGTGGGATGAGCTGCCGACAAACAAGGTGGTCGGTGGTCTTTTCCCGAATGATGCCGACGGCAATGCGTGGGGCGATCCGAATCTCGGACTGCCGCCTGCGCTGGCAAAGGCCGGCTACAAGCTGCACGATCCCGGCCGCTACCAGCTCATGAACAGCGATTTCACGTCGCAGATTTCGGCGTTCAAGGCGGCCGGCGCGGACATCGTCACCGGCAACATGATCCCGCCGGATTTCGCGACGTTCTGGTCGCAGGCAGCGCAACAGGGCTTCAAGCCGAAGATCGTCACCATCGGAAAGGCGCTGCTGTTCCCGTCGGTCATCGAGTCGCTGGGCGAGCGCGGCAATGGCCTCAGCAGCGAGATCTGGTGGACGCCGCACCATCCCTTCAAATCAGGTCTCACTGGCCAAAGCTGCCAGCAGCTCACCGATGCATACACCAAGGCGTCGAACCGGCCATGGACGCAGCCCATCGGCTTTCAACATGCGCTCTTTGAAGTTGCCATCGACGTGCTCAAGCGCGCGAAGAATCCGGGCGATCCCAAGTCCATCCTCGACGCGATCGTGGCCACCAACTACCAGTCGATCGTCGGGCCGATCCAGTGGACCGGCGCGCCGGTCAAGAACGTCACCAAGACGCCATTGGTGGCTGGCCAGTGGCAGCGCAAGAACGGAAAATTCGATCTCGTGATCGCCGAGAACAAGACGGCACCGAATATTCCGGTCGGAGGAAAGCTGCAGCCTATTTCGTAACCGCCGCAATGGCTGCGATCCTTGCACTCGAGAAGATCTCGAAACGATTCGGCGCCGTCGTGGTGGCCGATGAAATCGACTTGTCGCTGAACGATGGTGAAGCCCTGGGCATCATCGGACCCAATGGCGCGGGCAAAACGACACTGTTTGGAATCGCAACCGGTACCGTAAGGCCCGATTCCGGCCGCGTGCTGTTCGCGGACAATGACGTGACCAGACTGCCGGCAGAACGGCGCTGCCGGATGGGTCTGGCGCGATCGTTCCAGATCCCGCAACCGTTCTCGGGCATGAGCGTGTTCGAGAACGTCGTGGTGGCTGCCGCGTTCGGTGCCGGCGAGCGCGAAGCCGCGGTCTACGATCGCTGTTCCGAGCTGCTCGAGCGCTGCGGCCTCGCAGAAAAAGCGAACAGGCGTGCGGGCGGGCTGACTCTGCTCGATCGAAAGCGTCTGGAATTGGCCCGCGCCCTCGCAACGAGTCCACGCGTGCTGCTGCTCGATGAGGTCGCCGGCGGCCTCACCGAGCACGAATGCGCAACTCTGGTTGCCCTTATCAAGGATGTACGCGCGAGCGGTGTCTCGATCATCTGGATCGAGCACGTCGTGCACGCTTTGCTCGCCACTGTCGATCGGCTCGTGGTCCTGCACGGCGGCAAATTCATCGCCGGCGGCGACCCGCACAGCGTCATTCGTAGCCCGCAAGTAACTGAAATCTATATGGGAATTGACGCCGATGCCTGACGGCCCGCTACTCAAGATCACCGCCGTCGACGCGTTCTATGGCGACTTTCAGGCACTCTTCGGCGTTTCGCTGAGCGTCGGCACCGGCCAGGTCGTCGCTGTCATCGGTGCAAATGGTGCCGGCAAGAGCACGCTCCTCAAGTGCATCGCCGGCCTGATGCATCCGTCGCGCGGCGAAATTCTTTTCGAGAATGCGGCCACGACGAGCACACCCGCCTTC
This sequence comes from uncultured Alphaproteobacteria bacterium, assembly GCA_963718035.1. GTDB lineage: Bacteria > Pseudomonadota > Alphaproteobacteria > Rhizobiales > Xanthobacteraceae > Pseudolabrys. The sequence goes on from CAVQYD010000009.1 coordinate 202,700, forward strand.
GAAGCGCTGAAGCGTGGAATTGCGCTTGTCCCAGAAGGACGCAGACTTTTTCCGTCGCTGACGGTCGAGGAAAATTTGCTGATCGGCGGCCAGTCGCGTCGCCCAGGGCCGTGGACGTTGGCGCGCGTATACGAGCTGTTCCCGGTTCTGGCCGAACGGCGAAATCTTCCCGCGCCGGCACTCTCGGGCGGCCAGCAGCAGATGGCGGCCATCGGGCGCGCATTGATGTCCAATCCGAGACTGCTGCTGTGTGACGAGATCAGCCTTGGGCTCGCGCCTATCGTCGTGCGCGACATCTACGCCCGCCTGCCGCAAATCACGGCCGAAGGCTTGTCTCTCGTCATCGTCGAGCAGGACATCGTTCAGGCCCTGCGGGCAGCGAGCCACGTCTATTGCCTGCAGGAGGGTCGCGTCGCGCTGCAGGGCGCCGCACGCGACCTCACCCGCGAAAAAATTTCAGCCGCCTATTTCGGGGTTTGACGAGATGCAATGGCTCAACGTCATCTTGCAGGGCGTGCTGATCGGCGGCTTGTACGCAATGTTCGCGGCTGGCTTGTCGCTGATTTTCGGCGTGATGCGATTGGTGAATATCGCACATGGCGACCTGATCGTGCTTGCAGCCTATGTCTCGCTTATGGCCACGCAGACTTTCGGGATGGATCCCCTCACCTCCTTGCTGCTTGTCGTTCCGGTCATGGCGCTGATCGGCTACGGGCTGCAACGTGGCCTGCTCAACCGGACGCTCGGTGATGACCTTCTGCCGCCGCTGCTGGTGACCTTCGGTCTCTCCATCATCATCCAGAATGGGCTTCTCGAGTTGTTCACCGCCGACAGCCGCAAGCTGCAGGCAGGCGCCATCGAAATTCAGACTTTCCAGCTTGCGCAGAATCTCTGGATCGGCGCCTTGCCGCTGATTCAATTCGTGGTCGCGGTGGCAGTCATCGGCGGACTGCAGCTCCTGTTCTACCGTACGGCGCTTGGCCGTGCGCTGCGCGCGACGTCCGACGATCAAGCCGTAGCCCAGCTGATGGGGCTCGACACACGTCACGTCTTCGCCGTGGCGATGGCGCTGTCTCTGGCGGTGATCGCCATCGCCGGCGTATTTCTGGCCGTGCGCGCCAATTTTGACCCGGCCATCGGACCCGCGCGGCTGATCTTCGCCTTCGAGGCGGTGATCATCGGCGGGCTCGGCAGCATGTGGGGAACGTTGGCGGGCGGCATTATCCTCGGTGTCTCACAGGCGATCGGCGCGCAGATCGACCCCGGTTGGCAGCTGCTTGCAGGTCACATCGTGTTTCTCGCCATCCTCGCCGTCCGGCCGCAGGGTCTGTTTCCCAAGGTGTCGGGATGATTGTCGAACACGCCACACGTTCAAGCCGTATCGGCGTTGTGCTCATCGCCATCGCGCTAGTTGTGCTCGCCTTGGCGCCCTACTGGGGCGACCGGCAAACGCTGCGGCTGCTTGCGGAAATGTTCACGTTCATTGCGCTGGCAAGCCTGTGGAATCTGCTCGCCGGATATGCCGGACTTGTGTCGGTCGGCCAGCAGGCTTTTGTCGGTCTCGGCGGCTATGTCCTGTTCGCACTGGCGATGCTGCTCGACGTCAATCCGATCCTGGCGATTTTTGTCGCCGGCCCGGTCGGCGCTCTGGTCGCCGTTCCGGTGGCCTTGCTGATTTTTCGCTTGCGTGGCGCTTACTTTGCGATCGGGACATGGGTCGTGGCCGAGGTGTTCCGGCTGCTCGCGTCGCAGGTCTCGGTCCTCGGAGGCGGTTCCGGAATCAGTCTTCCGGCGTCGGTGGTCCTCGCAATGGCCCCGAGCAGACAGATGCGCGAATTCGAAATGTATTGGCTTGCGCTTCTTCTGACGGTCGCGACCCTGGCAGCGATCTTTGTGCTGCTGCGCTCGCGCCACGGCCTCGCGCTGACCGCAATCCGGGACAATGAATTGGCCGCCCAGAGCACCGGCATTGGCGTGTGGGGCATCAAGTTTGCGGTCTACGTCCTGACAGCCTTCGGCACCGCGATGGTCGGCGCCTTCATCTTCCTGCAGAAGCTGCGCATCTCGCCCGACACCGCGTTCAGCGTGAACGATTGGACCGCGTTCGTCATTTTCATCACCGTCATCGGCGGCATCGGCAGGATCGAGGGGCCGATCATCGGCACGATCATCTTCTTTGCTCTGCGGCAGACATTCGCTGGCCTCGGCAGCCTCTACTTGCTCATGATGGGCGCGGTTGCCATCGTCGTGATGCTGTGGGCGCCAAAAGGGCTTTGGGGAATGATCGTTGAGCGGCTCGGTTGGCAGATCCTGCCGCTGCAGCGGCATTTGGTGCTGAGAAAAGACGCGAGAGGAAAATCATGACCATTGTCGACATCTATTGTCATATTTACCCGGACCGTTTTTTCCGGGAGATGACCAAGGCCGCACCAAACCTCGAAAACATCGGAAAACGGCTGCGCGGCGTGACCAAGCTGTTCGACCTTGATGCCCGCTTCAAGGAAATGGACGAGTTCGGCGACTACCGCGAGATCATCTCTTTGCCGAACCCTGCCATCGAAGACATCGCGTCTCCCGACGTCGGCCTCAACCTCGCACGCATCGCCAATGACTCGATGGCCGAGCTTTGCCGGAAGCATCCGGATCGTTTCCCCGCCTTCGCGGCCGCGCTGTGCCTCACCGATGTCGAAGGCTCGGTTGCCGAAGCCCGCCGCGCCATCAAGGATCTCGGCGCACGCGGCGTGCTGATCTATACCAATGTCGCCGGCGAGCCGCTCGACCAGCCGAAATTCGAGCCGATTTTCGCGACGATGGCGGAGCTCGACCTGCCGATCTGGCTGCATCCCGTCGGCACCGCAGCGATGCCGGACTATCCGGCCGAGAAAAAATCGCGATTTGAAATGTGGTGGTGCTTCCATTGGCCCTACGAAACGTCGGTTGCCATGGTGCGCCTGGTGTTTTGGGGACTGTTCGACCGCTATCCGAAGCTGAAGATCATCACGCATCACCTTGGCGGCATGATTCCGTACTACGACGGCCGCGTCGGTGCCGGCCTGAAGGTTCTTGGGCAACGGACCTCGGACGAGGACTATTCAAAAATCCTGCCGTCGCTGAAGCGGCCGCACATGGACTATCTGCACGGATTCTACGCGGACACGGCAATGTTCGGCGGCGGGCCGCACGCAACGAGATGCGGGCTCGAATTTTTCGGTGCGGATCAGGTGGTATATGCGACAGACACACCGCTCGGCCCGATTGCGCCGACGATCAAGACCATCGACGCGCTCGGGCTTTCAGACGCAGACCGCAGGAAGATTTTTTCCGGTAACGCGGAAAAGCTGCTCAATATGAAGTTTCAATAACGCGCAGCCGGTCACGCCGGCTTTTTCTTCTTGTGGTCCTTGCCAGAACCGACGCCACTCACCGGTGTCCAGCTCGGCGGATCGCTCGCAGGAAAGCTTTCGTCGGAATCAATCACGACCTGGTCTTCCTTGCGCTCGATCCGCTCGCGTTCTTTCTCCGCGTGTTTTTTCGGCCTTTCCGACATGGAAAACTCCCATTCGTTTCAGGGTGATAACCGCCCTGACGGCACGGAAGTTCCATGGGAATTTTGCTCTCCGGGCAGCGGGTTCCGCTACAGGTCCTGCTTGATCCAGGCGCCCTGCACGTCCTCGCACCAGTTGCCGACGTTCCATTCGCCCCAGGCGCCGAGACCGCCCAGCTCGTCCGGTCCGCAATAGACCGGCACGTGGACGACCGAAAGGCCGTCATGTTTGTGACGCCGTTTTCAAGGCGCCGCGCAGGGCATCCGCGTTGTCACCGCCGGAGACCGCGAGAACGCCCGACACCGCTGCGGCGATGCTCCTGTAGTCGACCGCAACATGGTCATTGGTGCGGAATTCAGCCTGGTATTGCGCCATCTGCAGGCCGGTGATCGCGGCCATGCGCCGGTTGTCGAAAATCACGATCATGCCGCGCACGCGATGCTCGACTGCGTCGACAAGAATCTGCGGGTTCATCATGAACGAGCCGTCACCGCAGAATGCGATCCCATAGCGTGGCTTTTCGGCCAGCGCCGCGCCGAGCAACGCGCTTGCCGCGAAGCCCATATATGACGCGCCGGCTTCAGTGAACGTGTCGCCGGTACGCTCGTCTTCAACGATCTGGAAACCGTTTGCCTGCACGTCGCCCGCGTCGAAGAATTTTGCTGCGTCGATCTCCTTTGCAAAATCGGCAACGATCTTGATCGCCGCGGGCTGTGTCAGCACCGGCTTCTGCCATGCCTCGTCGCGCAGCGGCCCGCATGCGTAACGTTTTTGCTTGTAGGCCGACCATTCGGCCTTCTTGGCGGCGCAGGCCTTGAGCCACGGCCCTTTGTTGCCGTTCGCCTTCAGCGCCTCGAGCTTGCCGGCAAGGCGGTCGGCAACCGCACCGATATCGCCGACCAGCGCCACCGTTTTGTTGTAGTGAAGCGCATCCGCCAGATCGCCGTTGATGTTGATCACGGCCTGCGCGCGCTTGTATCCGATCCCGGAGCAGTCGGCCTGACAGACGGCGCGCGAGCCGACGACGATCAGCAGCTCGGCTTCGGCCATCGCAAAGTTGCCGCTGATCGAGCCCTTGGAGCCGCCGACGTGCATGTTCTGCGCGTGCGCGTCCGGCAGCACTCCGGTCGAGCCCGGCGAGAGAATGACCGCAGCGCCTGCAGCTTCCGCCAGCCGCCGTACTGCCGCATCGTGACCGCGCGTGCCGCCGCCGGCCTTGATCGCAACCTTTGTCGCCTTCGCAATCATGTTGGCCGCCTCGTCGATCGCCGCATCGTCCGCCGGCGCGAGTTTCGGCGGCTGGGGGCGCGCCGGCAGCGCGGCAAGATTCACGGTCACGGTTGCGGGCTGCGTGTTGAGCGGCAGGAGAAGGTAGAACGGCCCCGCGCGATAAGGATGATTGACGCACAGGCTGCCGCGCCGCAGCGCGTCGCGAAGCCCTTCCGGCGTATGAAGCACGTAGGATTGGCCCATGATGGCCGTCATGCGCCCGAACAGGCCCTGCTCCTCCTTCGGCACCTGCTGCATGTTGTAACCTTCGCCGAAGGTCGTTTCGTCACCGTAGATGTGATAGACGCCGACGCCGTTCGATGCGGCGGCGAGCGAGCCTGCAAAGGCCTGCATCGCACCCGGCCCGATCGACGTGACCACCGCGGAGAGTTCGCCGTATTGCCAGCGCAATGCCGTCGCGGCATGCGCCATTTCGACCTCGTTGCGGCAGTTGATCGTGCGGGTAACGCCCTCTTCCTCGTAGACGCGGAGCACATTGCCGAGATCGGTCGAGCCGTGGCCGAAAATAGCGAAGTATTTGCGCACGCCCTGCTTCAGCAGACCGAGCACGAGCGCTTCCGACAGCGTGACCTCAATCAGCTTTGGCAGGCCCTGGTCCAAGGCCTGCTCCAGGCTTCCGGCAGCCCGGATGGTGCGGGCCCTAGTCCGCATGTCCATCAGTGGATCGGTCGTCTTGGGGTCAAGCATCACGCTCTTCCCTCGTGCTCTCGCAGGAACGGATCCACGATCTTATTCCACTCCCGCCAGTGGCGGCGATAGGAATAGTGCCCACCTTCCTCGACGACGGCGAACTTCGATCCGGCAATTGCCTTGTGCAGGTCTTCGGATTGATAGACGGGCACCGTAGCATCATCGCGTGTGCCGATAATAAGCGAGGGCGCGCTAATCCGATGCAAATCGGCGCTGCGATCGTGTGACATCGTCATATCGAGCCTGCCGGCAAGGACCTGCGCCGGTGCAACTGTCTTCAGCGCGCGCCGCTCCAGCTCCATGACCTTGTCGAGGTTGTAGCGGAACTGCATGGCGCCGTTGGTGAAAAGCGACGAGACCTTGACGTATTCCTCCGGACCGTAGGAAAGCGCAATGTGTTTGCGCGCCGTCTGCACGCGCGTGATGTATTCGTCCGCCTTGACCCAGGTGTTTGAAAAAATGCAGCAACCGAGCCGGTCAGGATAGTCGATGGCGAGGTTCTGCAGCACGCAGCCGCCGGTCGATGTGCCGGCAACATGCGCCTTGCCGATGCCGAGCTTGTCGAGCAATGCAACGGCATCGCGCGCGATTGCCAAGGTCGAATATGAATCCGTTGGCTTGTCGCTGTCGCCGGCGCCGCGGTGGTCGAAGGAAATGCAGCGATAGCGTTTGGAAAATTCGGCAACCTGGAATTCCCAAGCGTTGAGCAAGCCGACCAAACCTGGAATGAACAGGATCGCTTCGCCTTGGCCGCGCTCCTCGTAGTTCAGCGTAATGTGACCGACATCGATGCGGGGCATGAATCGCTCCTATCCGTCGATCACTTTGAACTTGTCGAGCGACCTCATGTTTCTCTTGCCCGTTAAACAACACCGCCGCGATGAAGCCATCGCGGCGGTGTTCTTACACATCGGCGTCAGTTCTGCTTGCTGGCTTCCGCCGCTTCCTTCAGCGTCGGCGCCCAGCGCGGAATGTCCGACGCCACGGTCTTGCGAAGATATTCGGGGCCACGTTCCGACTTCGGCGGCACGGTGCCGCCGAGCTTGCCGAGCTTTTCCGCCGTCGCCGGATCGTCTAGCGCCTTGTTGAGCGCATCGGCGAGCTTGGCGACGATTTCCTTCGGTGTGCCCTTGGGCGCGTAGATTCCGCTCCAGATGTTGAGCTGAAAATCTGACACGCCAGCTTCCTTGGCGGTCGGGACGTCCGGGATGGCCGAAAGGCGCTGCGGACCGGCGACCACCATGCCCTTAACCTTCTCGCCCTGGATGGCTGCCGCCATGACGAGGGCCTGCTCGCAGGCAATGTCGACGTGCCCGCCCATCAGATCGTTCATGCCGGGACCCATGCCGCGATAGGCAACCATGGTCGGCTTGATGCCGGCGACCTGGTTGAACAACAGGCAAGCCATGTGTGAGGTACCGCCCACGCCGCCAAAGGCCTGCTTCACCTCGGGGCCTTTCTGCTTTGCCCAGGCGATGAACTCTTTCAGATCCTTCACCGGGATGTTCTTGTTGATGGAGACCGCCGCGGGCGCATTGGCCGACATGCCGATCGGCTCGAAATCCTTGGTCGAGTCGTATTTGAGATTTGGATAGAATGTCGGCGCCGCGATGATCGTGCCCATGCTGGCCGCAAACAGGGTATAGCCGTCGGGCGCAGCTTCAGACGCACGCGTTGCGCCGACCGTACCGCCGGCGCCGCCGACGTTCTCGATTATGATGTTGTGGCCAAGGTGCTTGCTCATGCCATCCGCCGCAATGCGGGCGACAATGTCGCTCGGTCCGCCGGCGGGAAATGGCACGATCATCTTGATTTCGCGCGTTGGATAATTTTGCGCGTGCGCCGCACTGGCAATGGCGAGCGCGGCGAGCGCTCCTGCGATTTTAGCCACGTATTTCATCGTATCCTCCCTCTTTGCTTTATTTACGCTGTGCGCTTCAAACTTCTCCCAGACAAAACAAACAACACTCACTCCGCGGCCCGCATGGCTTCGCTTCGTTCTTTCTCGCGGATCGCCATCAGGACTTTTTCCGGCGTTGCCGGCAGTGACGTGATGCGGACGCCTACCGCATCGTAGATTGCATTCATGACTGCCGGAATGGTCGGCACCATTGCCGGCTCTCCTACGCCTTTGACCCCAAGCGGCCCGATCGGATCAGGATCCTCGATAATGATCGAATTGATCCGCGGCACGTCGAGCGCGGTCGGCAGTATATATTTGGCGAAGCCTGACGTGCTCGTGCGGCCGCCATCGAGCTTGTAGTCCTCCATCAATCCCTGCCCGAGTGCCTGGACGATGCCGCCTTCAATTTGGCCTTCCACGCCTTGCGGGTTGACTGCGCGGCCGACGTCGTGAGCGGCCCAGATGCCGAGCACCTGCACTTCGCCGGTCACGGTATCGACTTCGACCTCCGCCACCTGCGCGCCAAAAACGTAAGCCTGCCAGGGCCTTCCGGAGCCATCGACCGGATGGAGACCAGTCGTATCCGTACCGAAGGTGGCCGAGCCGACCGGCACAACGCCGCGGTTTTTTGCCGTGCTCACGGCCTCGTCCATGGTGATGCGATGATTGGTATTCTCGGCCCAGATTTCGCCGTTGCCGGTACGGATCGTTTCGGCATCAACGTCCCAAACATCCGCCATCACATCGACCAGCCGCTTGCGCGCCTCGCGCGAGGCGAGCGCGACGGCATTGCCGATCATGTAGGTCTGGCGGCTCGCGCCGGCGTGCGAGGCTTCCGGCGCACGGGCGGTGTCGTTGTCGCCGATCACGACGTGCTCGGGCTTCACGCCCATCTCGTGCGCGGCGATCTGCGCGAGCACGGTGAGGATGCCTTCGCCGATCTCGGTGACGCCAGTCACGATCTTGGCGCTGCCGCCGTCGTCGATCTCGGCCCAGGCGGCAGCGCGATCGATGACCGCGGTGCGGGCGATCCCGTACCAGCATGCCGCCATCCCTCGTCCGCGCTTGCGGGCCATGCACCTACTCCGCCGCTTCCTGTTTGTCCTCGGCCTTGAACCGCGCACCGAGCGCGCAAGGCGGCCGGATGTCGTCGCGCCCAAGATCGCGCCGCGTGTCACCGCGTGAGTTCGGCGTTCCGGCTTCCCAGCCGGACGCCTTCTCCAGCGCATTGAGGGCGCGTGTGAGGCTGACCGACGTCAGCTTGGCCTTGGTATGCGTGAGCGCGCCATCGCGCATCGCATTGATGCGGCGAATTTCGAACGGGTCGAGGCCGAGCCGCTCGGCGCAGATATCGAGATGAGATTCCGTCGCAAACGCCGTCTGCAAGGCGCCGAATGAACGGAAGGCGCCGGATGGCGTGTTGTTCGTGTAGATCCCGTAGGTGTCGACTTTCACGTTCGGGATGGCATAGGGCCCGGCCGCGAGGATTGCAGCCTTGCGCATGACGCCTTCGGTCGACAGGCCATAGGCGCCGCCGTCGCAGATCATCTTCATTTCCAGTGCGCGAATGCGGCCGTCGCGCATCAATCCCATGCGCAGAACTGTGCGCGACGGATGGCGCTTGGCCGTGGAAATGATCGATTCCTCGCGCGTGAAGACAAGCCGCACCGGGCGATGCGTCTTCATCGCGAGCAGCGCCAGCATGCCCTGGTAGATCATGTCTTCCTTGCCGCCGAAGCCGCCGCCGACCGGGCTCATGATGAAGCGCACCTTGGAGATCGGCTTCGCGATAATGCGCGCCAGCATATGGCGGTGATGCGTGATGTTCTGATCGGGCGATACGATCGTGACGACGCCGTCGTGATCGACATAAGCAAGGCCGGCCTCCGGCTCGAGGTAGGCATGCTCGATCGGCTGCGTCGTGTAGGTTTCTTCGACGACCAGGTCGCTCTCGGCGAAGCCCTTCTCGACATCGCCGACGCGGATCGGGATGTGCTTGGTGAGATTGTCAGGCGCGTAATCGTGCAAGACCGGCGCGCCCGGCCGCATCGCCTCGTCCGGATCGAAGACCGCGGGCAGTGGCTGGTATTCGACCTTGATGGCAGACAGCGCGCGCTTGGCAATGAGGGCGCTTTCGGCGGCAACCGCCGCGACCGCTTCACCGACATAACGCACCTTGTCGCGCGCCATGATCGGCTGGTCGTTGACGAAGACGCCGAAGCCGTCCTCGCCCGGCACATCGGCGCAGGTGATGACGCCTTCGACGCCGTCCATGGCCTCCGCGGCCGACGTGTCGATCGAGACGATGCGCGCGTGCGCGTGCGGCGAGCGGAGCACCTGCACGTGCAGCATGCCGGGCATCGTCATGTCGCCGGCATATTTGAGCCGGCCCGAGACCTTGCTCGGTGTGTCGATGCGCCGGACGTTCTTGCCGATGAAGTCGCCTTCTTTGGCTTCGTCTTCGAGCAGCGCATTCGCAGGCAGACGACCGTTCTGCACGTCGCGCGCCAGCTCGACGGCATCGAAGATCTTCTGATAGCCCGTGCAGCGGCAGATATTGCCGCCAAGGCGCTCCTTGATTTCCTCGCGGTCAGCGAATGGATTGATGCGCAGCGCGGCGGTCGCCGCCATCACCATGCCGGGAATGCAGTAGCCGCATTGGCTTGCGCCGGTCTTGTGAAACGCCTTCTGCAGAACGCTCAGTTCGCCGGTCTTCGCAAGCGCTTCCACGGTCTCGATGGTCGCGCCTTGCGCTTTGGCAAGCGGCATCAGGCACGATTTCATCAGGACGCCATTCACGAAGACCGAACAGGTGCCGCATTCGCCGGCACCGCAACCTTCCTTGTTGCCCGTGAGGTTGAGGTCGTCGCGGATGAAGTCGAGCAGCCGCTGGTGCGGCTTGGCACTGCGCGCGATCTTCCGGCCATTGATCGTGGCATTGAACTGAAGATCAGGCATAGGCAGCCTCCAGCTCGGGTGCCAGCACGCCAGGGTCGGCGCCTGCCCGCCGTGCTGCATTGATCAATCCGCGCAGCATGAAGCCGCGCACGACATCGCGCCGGTATTCCTGGCGTGTGCGCGAGGCGACGAGCGACACAGGCATGTGGGCCGCAGCATCCAGGCGTTCTGCGCTCAGCGGGCCACGCAGGAAATTTTCGACCTCGGTCAACCGCAACGGCTTCGGCCCGATGCCGGCGATCGCGAGCCGCACATCTTCGATCTTGCTGCCGTCCCGATCGAGCTTGATCAGCGCAGCAAGACACACCAGCGAAATGACGAGCGAACGGCGATGACCGACTTTCTCGAAACTTCCTCCATGCGCCGGCAGCGCGTCACATTCGATGGCGGTCAGCAACTCGCCGTCCGCCAGCGCGGTCTTGTTCGGCCCCGTGACGAATTCCTGGAGCGGCATCGTGCGTTTGCCGTTCGCGGAGACAAGCTCGACGACGGCGTCGTGCGCGATCAGGCAAGGCGTTGCGTCGGCAGCAGGAGACGCGTTCACGATATTGCCGCCGACGGTTGCCTGCGCGCGAATCTGATCGTCGGCGAACCAGACGGCGCAGCGCGGCATCGCCGGCAAGGCGCGGCCAAGTGCGGGGTCATCGAGAAAGCGCTGGATCGGCGTTGCAGCGCCGAGCCGCACCCGCTTGTCGCCGATCGAAATCTCACAGAGTTCGGGAATCTTTGCGACGTCGATCAGCACGGGAATATGCACGTCCCCGGCTCTGCCTTCGCGCGCCCAGGGCAGTGTGTCCGTCGCGCCTGCGACGATGCGATAACGGCCGCGATTGGCCTCCATCGCGGCAAAGGCCTCAGCCAACGAGGCCGGGCTTATGTATTCGTCGCACGTCAGCATCGCGCCCCTCGTCGTCCCTTCCGCGTGCGGAAAGGTTGAAGCGTCACTCGGCAGCTTCCTTCTGGGCAGCGCCCATCTTGGCCTTCACAACGACCTTGATGGCATCCTCCACGCGATCCTTGGCATAGCGGATCGCGGTCGGAAGCTCCTCGAGCGGAAACGTGTGGGTGTGGATCTTGGTCGCGTCAAAGCGCTTTTGGCGCATATAGGCCTCGGCGCGGTGCGTCGCGCTCTTGCCCTCGCCGCGGATGCCATAGACGTAGATGTTGTTGCGCACGATGTGCGCGACGTCGACCGGCACTTCCTCGTGAGCAAAGGCTGCGAGACAGACGCGGCCGCCGCGGTTGACCATGCGAACCGCGTCGTTGACGGCGCTGGTCGCGGCCGAGCATTCGACCACGTAGTCGACGCCCTTGCCGCCGTTGAGCTTCTTCACCTCAGCCACGACATCCGGCGTCTTGCGGATGTTGACGACGTGGTCGGCACCGAGTTCGAGCCCTATTTTCAGTCGGTTGTCGCGGGTGCCGGTGAGGATCACCGGCTGCGCTCCCAGCGCCTTCGCGACCGCCACGGCCATCAGGCCGATCGGACCCGGACCGGTGACGCAGACACTTTCGCCGGCAACGAGCCCGCCGAGCTCGGTGAGCGCGTACATCGCGGTGCCGGCGGTGACGACGAGCGTGCCCTCTTCATCCGACATGTCGTCCTGCAGCGAGACCAGCGTGTTGATGTTGTTGACCTGGTATTCGCAGAAGCCGCCATCTGTGGTGAAGCCATTGGCGCGATGGCCCTTGTCGACGTCGCCGTAATTGAGGCCGTAGTTGTGGCAGGAGGTGTACATGCCCTCGCGGCATCGTTTGCACTGGCCGCAGCCAGCATGGATCTCGACCGCAACCCGCTGGCCGATGTTGTACTCATCGACGCCGGGCCCGAGCGCCACGACGGTGCCCATGTATTCGTGACCGGGCGTGAAATTCTTGTTGAACGGCAGTCCACCCTGAATCGACGCCGGCGGCCCGTGATAGATGATCTCGAGATCGGTCGCGCAAATCGCGACTGCGTCGATGCGAACGAGAACTTCCGCCCTCTTCGGCACCGGCACCGGCTTGTTGGAAATGCTGAGCTGGCCGGGTTCGCCGAGCACCCAGGCGCGCTGCGTGTCCGGAATCGGAAATTCGTTGTGGTTGGTCTTCACCCCAGCCGGTGCGTACATATTTCCTCCGATAAGAATTCTATGCGTTTTGCGCAATCTAGTTGGCGACGGCGTGCGGCCGTTCGCCGTTTTGCGATCCAGGCTCGCCGAATTCGGCCGACAGTCCGCGAGTCGCCGCCGTAATCTGATCCCGCATGAGCGCAATGTGTTCGTCACTTGCGCGCATTGTCGGGGTCGAAGCGCTGATCGCTCCGATCACGGTGCCGGCCTGGTCGCGGATCGCCGCGCCGACGCAAATGACGCCCGGCAGATATTCTTCGCGATCGATTGCATAGCCGTTACGGCGAACGATCCGCAGCGACTCAAGCAATGCAGGCAGCTCGGTGATCGTCTTGTCGGTGAAACGCTTCATGCCGCTCGCGAGGATGCGCTTGATCTCGTCTTCCGGCAGCCAGGCCATGATGGCCTTGCCGACAGACGTTGCGTGCGGCGCCTCGACCTTCCCGATCTTGCCGGTGTCGACGCGGACTGCGTGGCGCGCCTCGCGCACGGACAGCGTGACGACGCTGTCGCCCTGCAACGCGGCGAGATGGACCGTCTCGCCGGTCGCCTGATTGACGGTTTCGAGATAAGGCTGCGCCCGGCGCGGCAGATCGACCTGCAGGCACGCATGGCCGAGATAGATGATGCGCGGCCCGAGCGCGTAGAGGCGTCGGCCCGGCACCTTCGCCGCGAAGCCACGCTGGATGAGCGTCGCCAGCAGGTGATGGCACGTCGAAATGTTGAGGCCGGTCCGATTGGCGAGATCCGTCAACGTCGCTTCACCGCCCGCTTCCGCGATGGTCTCGAGCAGAAACAAAGCGCGGTCGACGGATTGGATGCTGTGACCGTCACCTTCCCGCGTGCGCGACGCACGCGATTTGGCACCGGGGCCAGGCAGGATTGTTGCGTTCATTGGTCGTTTCTCCCTGGCCGGAAGGGAAAATCCTCGGCCGGGGGGAGTCAAGGCTTTTTCAGCATAAGGAACGTGATTTTCAGGATGTAAAACAGGCAAATGCCTGTTTTTTCAGGAAAACTAACGGGCGGCAGCCAATCCCAGCTCGATTTCGAGAGCTCCACAGAGCATTTGGCCGAGCAAAATGTGCATTTCCTGAATGCGGGCGGTCGTCGCAGACGGAACAAGTAAAAGGTGGTCGGCATGCGTCGGCATGGAGCCGCCGTCGTTAGCGCCAAACGCCGCCGTGACGAGGTCCATTGCTTTCGCCTGCTTCAGGCCGGCGATGACATTCGCGCTTTTACCGGAGGTCGAGATGGCGACCGCGACATCGCCTTTCCGGCCCAACGCCTCGATCTGACGGGCAAATATTTTTTCAAACCCCAGATCGTTGCCAGCGGCCGTGAGCGCCGAGCTGTCAGTCGTCAACGCAATTGCTGCGATCGCGGCGCGATCTTTTTTGTAGCGAACGGTCAACTCGGTCGCGAGATGCTGTGCGTCCGCCGCGCTGCCGCCATTGCCGAAAAACATCAGCTTGCCACCGGCGCGGATCGACGTCGCGCAGGCCTGCACCAACTTTGCAAATGCATCGGACAATGCCGCTTCCGTGCGTCGCGCAACGTCGTTGTGCTCGGCGAACTCGGCTTTGAAGAATGTGGTGAGGTCCACTGCCGCTCTCCTTCACGCCGCCTCGCCGCGAAATTCAGGAACTGCATCGCGCAAGACATTGTAGATCGCCGCGCGCTCGCCGCGCGCCACACCCTGCTCCAGGGTCGCCACCCAGGCGCGGATCGTCTCGAGCGAGGGTGAAACCGGTTTGGCGGCGACAATGCCGGGAATGCCGATCTCGGATGTCTCCTCGCCACGTGCAAAAAGGATCTCGTTCAAACGCTCGCCCGGGCGGATGCCGGTGAAGGTAATCTTGATGTCACGTTCTGGCTCAAGACCGCTGAGCCGAATGATGCGCTCGGCCAATTCAACGATCTTTACCGGCTGTCCCATGTTGAGGACATAGACCGATGCATCTCCATTCGACTGTTCCGATGCGTGACTCGCGGCCGTCACCACGAGGTCGCAGGCCTCTCGAATCGTCATGAAGTAACGGACCATGTCGGGATGCGTCACCGTCACCGGACCACCTGCCTCGATCTGCGCCTTGAACTTCGGAACCACCGAGCCATTGGAGGCGAGCACATTACCGAAACGCACAGAGATGAGCCGCATCGGATGCAGGCTGCGGCGCGACAATTCACCGTCGAGCGCCTGGCAATACATCTCCGCCAGACGCTTGGTCGCACCCAGCACGGAAACGGGCTCGATCGCCTTGTCGGTCGAGATCATCACCATCGCCGCGGCACCGGCAGCCGCCGCGGCATCCGCGACGTTGATCGAGCCGAACACGTTGGTCTTGATGCCTTCGTCCCAATCCTGCTCGAGCATCGGCACGTGCTTGAGCGCAGCCGCATGAAAAACGATATCCGGCTTGAATTGCGCGACGAGGCTGGTGATCCTTTGGCGGTCGCGGACATCGGCAATCCGGCCCAGAATTTCGGTCGAGCTTTGCTTCGCCTTCAGTGTCTCCAGAACGGCGTGCAGCGCCGGCTCGGAATGCTCGACCACCAGCAAGCGGCTCGCGCCGAAAGTGACGATGCGATCGCAGATTTCGGAGCCGATCGAGCCGCCGCCGCCCGTCACGATGATGGCTTTTGCGCTTACAAAATTCTCAAGCCGCCGGTAATCAATCTTCACGCTGGGCCGCAGCAGAAGGTCTTCGACGGCGACCGGAGCAAGCTGGACGGCCGGCCCTTCGGCATCGAGCGACGGAAGCTGGCTCATGCTGAGGCCAAGCTTGCGGGCACGGATCAAAATCGCCTCCGGCCGCGCCTCCGGCGTCAGCGCAGAAGGCGCAAGCACAAGCCGGGTCACCCGCTCGCCGCGACGCTCCAGATCGGCGACGACTTGCTCGAGGTCCTCGATATCGCCCAGCACGCGCAAGCCGCGGATCGATTGGCCGCGATCCGCCAAAGACGGCGAGAGAACGCCGACGGGCCAGATCCTCTTGACCGCCCCGCTTTCAATGCTGCGCAGCAGCACCTCCGCATCGGCGGCACGCCCAAGAACAAGCGTAGGGGTCGCATCCGCGACCTTCACGCGCTGCAGCGTTCGCGCATAGTGGAAGTACCGGTAGGCGACACGCAGGCCGCCCAGAAAGAACATCTGCAGAAACCAGTACAGCAGGATGGAGATCTTGCCGAAATAGAATGTGCCGTAGACATTCGGCGCCAACAGAACGTAGTCGAGCGCAAGCAGCGACAGCGCCAGCACGGTCGAAGCGCGAAACAAATTGTAGAGGTCCGGAACTGACGTAAATCGCCACTTGTTTCGGTGCAGCCCGATGACGAAGTAGACGATGGCCGCGTAGACCAGGAAGGCCGGCAGAAATCTTCCCAGGCTGTGCAGACGCTCGTCGAGGGCCGCACCTTCAAACCGCAGGAAAAAGGTGGCGACGATCGCGGCCGCAGTCGCCAACAGATCGTGCAAGACAATCAGAATTTGACGCGGCGTAAGTCTTGTTATTTTCATGTCGCGATCTTCCGCGTCGAATTTTTCACGTTGCCGGCCAAATGACGGCGGGCGAATGTTTCTGAAACGGAAGGGTCCGCGATTTCAGCGCGCACAAACATGCTCAGTACACGACATTCGCGTTCTTGAGAAAACCCCACACGTCGACGACGGGCTTCCCCTTCAAATCGGCGCGCGCGTAAACAGAGTGCGGCGTGCAAAGGATCAAGATGTCGCTGCGCGCGACCACCGTCTCGAGAGGTAACAGTGCAGGATCGGTCGTCACGAAAGGATCTGTCGTGAGGACCTCGCGCGCCAGCATTTCCAGGGATCGCTTGAGCTTGTAGCTCAACGACGCACGCGTATCGTCGATCTCGGCCTTGAACGCCATGCCCAGAAGGCCGACGGTCATTTTCGAGACGTCGTATGACCGCCGCAGATCATCGACGAGCTGCAGCACGAAACCCTCATTGACCTGCATCGCGGCATGGCCGAGACCGAATTGATTGCGTGCATAGGCCGCAAGCTGCATCGTGTCCTTGAACAGGCAAGGCCCCGCCGAGAAGCCCGGCCCCGGAAAGTTTTTCGCGCGCGGATAATTCTGCTTCATCGCGCGCATCACCGCCTGATAGTCCGCACCAGCCGATTTTGCGATCATGTAGAACTGATTGGTCGCCGCGAATTCAATGTACCGGTACGCATTGTTGAAGAGCTTCGCGAACTCGGCCTCGATCGGCCTGACGACCACGAGTTCCGGAACGATCTTGCGGAATAGCGCGCTTGCTTGCTGCTCGGCTTCCGGCGTGGTTGCGCTGATGATTTGCGGCATCTCGCGCAGCTCTTTGACGCCATATCCCTGCACCACGCGCTCGGGGCAGAACGCAAGACCATTTTTGCGGCCAAGCCGGTTCAGGTAGCCCTGAAGCCAGTCGGTCGTTCCCGGATAGACGGTCGAGCGCAGGATCAGCAATTGCTCGTCACCGACATGCGGAAGCAGGCCGTCGATGCAGCGCTGGATTTCGGCTTGCACCGGGTTGAGGAATTCATCGACCGGCGTGCCAATGGTGACAATGACAGGACCGGAGCGGCTGATCTCCTTTGGAGAAGACGTAAAGATGAGCCGCTGGCTCTCCAACGCTTTCGCCAAAAGCGGCGCCGCGCCATGCTCGATAAACGGCAACTTCCCGGAGCTCAGCATTGCAAGGGCCGTCTCGTTGAGGTCGTTGACGTTGACGGTCAGGCCCGCGTCCGCAAGGGCCAGCACGAGCGGGATGCCGACGTGGCCCGCGCCGCCGACGACGGTGAGATCGGCCGTTCTTGCGCCCGCAAGGACGGAAGGCGCTCTTTTGGTCGATGTAATGTTCAAGCGATCCACTTGTGTCCGGTTTGAAGCGCCATTTTAGCAAAATTCTGCGACAGGACCCGCGCGTCTGCATACACGGGTTAATCGACGGGTTTCCAGACACTTAGCTATCAAATTCCGCTGTCGTACAACAGTGAATTGAGACCTGTGCGGTCGCGGGGCAATTCTCTTGCGCACACAGGTGGGTCATGCCAAGCCCTCGCTCCATTCAGCGACCGCCAAGGACCGAGGATCACATGCGCCGCACGTTTCTGTTGCTGGCCAAAGCGGCGATATCCGGCCTCCTGCTCTATTTTTCTCTGCGCTGGGTCAATCTCGACACGCTGGTCGAGCGACTAAATCGTCTCGAACCGGGCTGGCTGCTCCTCGCCGTCGTTCTCTTGGCGATCCAGCTGTTGCTGCTATCGGCGCGCTGGCGACAGATCGCTATCTCCTGCGGCACCGATATGGGTTTTGCCGGAACGCTGCAGATCAATTTCATCGCCGCATTTTTCAATCAGGTTCTGCCCTCGACGGTCGGCGGCGACGGTGTCCGAATCTGGTTTGCGGCCCGCAGAGGCGCCGGCTGGGCGAACGCAACCTACTCCGTTCTGCTCGATCGAATCTTTGGTGTTTTCGTTCTCGCACTCGTGGTCGCAGCATGCCTGCCCTGGACGCTTCAGCTCATCCGTGAACCGGTTCCGCGCGCGGTCCTGCTGGTGCTCGCGTGCGGGGCGATCGCGGGTCCATTGATCGTGTTGTTAGCCGGCACGCACTTCGATCGATGGCTTCGCCAATGGACGATAACGCGCCACGTGGCGGCAGCCGCCGAGGCTGCCGTGAAAACTTGTCGATCGCTCCGATCCGCCGCAATCGTGATCGGATGCTCGATCATGATTCATCTATTGACGATCAGCGCCGCCTGGTGCTGCGTCAGAGCGGTTGCCGCACCTGTCGGGTTTGCACATGTTCTTTTCCTGATGCCGCCCGTGCTGTTGATCGCGACCGTGCCAATATCGATCGCCGGCTGGGGCGTCCGTGAAAGCAGCATGATCGCAGCATTCGCATATGCCGGGCTCGCCGGAAGCGACGGCTTGACGCTGTCCATCCTGTTCGGCGCGGTAAGCTTCATCATTGGGATCGTTGGCGGTATCGTGTGGATCTCCAGCGGGTTCCGGACGGCGACATTTACGCCGACGGTGGGCAATGCCGAGATAGCGACCGAAAGACCCTGACCCCGGCATGCGGACCGTCCAGGAATGATCGCCAAAAACTGATTCAAATCCGATCGCGCCAGTGACACGCCGCCCGGCCGCGTTCCTCGATCGCGATGGGGTTCTCAATGTCGATCATGGCTATGTGCACCGGCCCGAGCAGCTTGAATGGGTAGCGGGGGCGGCCGAGAGCGTGCGCCTGCTCAATGAGGCCGGGTATTACGTGCTGGTGATAACCAATCAGTCGGGCGTGGCGCGTGGGTTCTTCGACGAAGCGGCCGTAAAGTCATTCCACGCGAACATGCAGAACGTCCTGGCCGGACAAGGCGCTCACATCGATGCCTTCTATTATTGTCCGCATCACCCGGAAGGAACCGTGAAGGCATTCGCCATGGCCTGCAGCTGCAGGAAACCGCGCACCGGCATGCTTGAACAGGCTGCGCGCGACTGGCCAATCGACATCACCAGAAGCTTCTTTATAGGCGACAAAGACGCCGACATGGCTGCCGCTGCCGCTTTCAAAGTCCGCGGGATCAAATTCGACCCGCGCCTGCATTCCCTCCCCGATCTGGTGCGCCAGCAGCTCGCGACCCATAAAAGTCCGCAAGGCCCGTCCTGTCCATGAATGATCTCACCGGCGCGCCGGATCGCGCGCGACTCCTGAATTCACTATTTCTTCTTTGGCTCTCCGGAACGGCGTTGAGATTCACCATTTTGGCCGTCCCGCCGGTCATTCCGCTCATTCACGACGAAATGAATTTGAGCGCGACCCAGGTGGGAATCCTGACCGGGCTTCCGTCAATGCTGTTCGCCTTTGCCGCGGTGCCTGGCTCGCTGATCATCGCCCGGCTTGGAGTCCGCACTGCACTCGTGCTTGGCATCGCCATTAATGCAATCGGCGGCGCGCTGCGCGGCGCGGTGCCCGACATTTTCTGGCTCTACGCCATGACAGTCACGATGGGCGCCGGCGTCGCCATCATGCAGGTGACGTTGCCGCCGGCAGTCCGTCTCTGGTTGCCGCACAAGATCGGACTTGCCACCGCGGTCTACACCAATGGCCTGCTGGTCGGCGAAATCGCGCCGGTCGCTCTCATGCTGCCGCTGGTTCTGCCGCTGGTCGGCACATGGCAGCTGGGTTTTGTTTTCTGGAGCGTGCCGGTCGCGATCATCGCCCTGCTCGTCCTGCTGTTCGCACCGCGACCGGGCACGACAAACGGATCGCAGCCTCGCCGACGCTGGTGGCCGGACTGGAACAATTCATTGATCTGGCGGCTTGGCATCATGCTCGGCACCATCAATGCGACTTATTTCGCCACCAACGCGTTCATCCCCGATTATCTGAAGAGCAACGGCGAGGCCGAGTGGACCAGCGCCGCACTCTCAGCGCTTGAACATAGGGCAGATCCCCGCCTCGCTCATTTTGCTTGCTGTTGCCGGCCGTCTCGAACGGGCCGTCTGGCCATATATTGTGTCCGCTCTGCTTTGCGTTGCCGCAACGGGCGGAATCGTTTTCGGCAGCGGCGTCTGGATCGTGGCGGCCGCGGCGCTGCAAGGCTTTGCCGCGGCGGCGATCCTCGTTCTTGTCCTTGCGCTGCCGCCACTCCTCAGTCCTCCGGACGACGTGCATCGCGTAACCGCGGCCATGTTCACCATCAGCTACAGCTGCGCGGTGATCGTGCCCGTGATCAGCGGCCTCACCTGGGATCTGAGCGGAATCCCTGCCACGGCATTTTTGCCCATTGCGTTGTGCGGATTTTTGCTGGCTATCCTTGCGCCGGCGATCAATCATATTCCCCGGACGGGGGACTGAGGCGATGCGCACCATCCCGGTTGGAGCAAAAGGAACGTACACACTGCGCGTCGCACCTGGTCATCTGGCAAACCAGTTCAAGGATGCCGCGCTCCCGCCCGTGTTCGCGACGCCGATGATGGTGACGGCGATGGAGAACGCCGCGCTCAACGCGGTGCGGGACTATCTCGATCCGGGCGAAAGCGCCGTCGGCACCGCCGTGAATATCCGCCATCTTGCCGCAACGCCGGTCGGCCATCGCGTGACGGCCGAAGCCGTCGTCACCAAGGTCGATGGCCGCCGCATCGAATTCGACGTAACTGCGCGCGACGAAATCGAGGAAATCGGCAACGGCACGCACGAGCGCATGGTCGTCGACCTTGCGCGGCTTGCGCAACGGCTCGACGCAAAAAAGCGCTCTTAGTTTCACCTGAAATGGTGGGCCCGATCAACTCCGTCCCCCGAGTTTGTTTCGTCAGACAAACGCTACACGCAGACGAAACAGCTACTTTCTTCAGGCCTTTTTGATTGGCAGCGCAACGAACCTCGTCGCTTCCGCGGTCTTCACCCGCAGCAGGACGGTGTTCTTACCTGCGGTACGCGCGTCACTGAGAGCCTTGCGGACTTCGGCAGTATTTGCGACGGCCTTGCGGGCGACATCGAGGATCACGTCGCCGGTCTTGATGCCGCGTTCGGCGGCAGGACCATTGGGGTCGACGCCGACCACCGCGACACCTTGATCACCTGAACCGGCAACATCCTTGGCCGGGGCGAGATCGAGCCCGAGACGCGGCGAATCGCCGGCCGACATCTCATCGCTGGTATCGGCCTTTGCTTGTTGCTCGTTCGGCATTTTGCCGAGGGTCAGAGTAAGCGTCTTGATCTCTCCCTTGCGAGCCAAGGTCACCTTGATCTTGGTGCCGGGCGCCATCATCCCGACCTTCCGAGCCAGCTGACGCAAGTCCTTGATCGCCTTGCCGTCGATTTCGGTGATCACGTCGCCGGCGACAATGCCTGCTTTGCTTGCGGGGCTGTCGGCTTGCGGCTGAGCGACGATTGCACCTTCGGCCTTTTTCAAGCCAAGGCTGTCGGCAATCTCAGCCGTGACCGGCTAAATCTGCACGCCCAACCACGCGCGATCGATGCGGCCATGCTCCTTGAGCTGGGCGACCACCATCTTGGCAGTCGCAGCCGGAATATCGAAGCCGATACCGACCGATCCGCCGGACGGGAAAAGATCGCGGTATTCACGCCGATGACTTCGCCGTCCATGTTGAAGGCCGGGCCACCCGAGTTACCTTTATTGATGGGTGCATCGATTTGAATGTAGTCATCGTAGGGGCCTGACCCGATGTCGCGTCCGCGCGCGATAAGAATACGGCCGTGACGGTCCCGCCGAGACCGAAGGGGTTTCCGACGGCCACGACCCAATCTCCGACGCGCGGATCGCGGTCGGCGAACTTGACGAAAGGGAAGCTTTTGTTGGCGTCGACCTTGATCAGAGCGAGGTCGGTTTTGGATCGGACCGACGACTTTCGCGTCATAAACCGAACCATCGTCCATGGTGATCTGCACAGTCTTTGCATGATCCACGACGTGATTATTCGTTACGGCATAGCCATCAGCCGAAATGAAGAATCCGGAGCCTTCGCCGGTCACGGCGCGCTTGCCCTGCGGAAATCCCTTTGGCATGCCGCGGCCGCTAAACTGCTCGAAAAACTTTTCGAGCGGCGCACCGGGCTGCATCGGATTGGCCTCGTCATTGTCGTTCATGCTCGTCATTTTTGCCGTCGCATCGACCTTGACGCGGACCGAAATCACGGCCGGCTTTACCCTCTCGACAACGTCGGCAAAACCCGTGGACCGCTGCATGGTGTCGGCATGAGCAGTCGCAATCGCGCTGGGAAAATTCGGTGTGTTGAAACCCGATGTCCCGGTTGCGACCACGGCGATTGCAAGGCCGGCAGCCGATGCAAGAAGTGCCAGCCGACGCGCAGTGAAAGCTTTGCGTCCCGGTCTGGCAGGAATTATTCGATTCATGTCTTAGCCTCCGCTGGGAATAAAGAGCCCTGATCTGTTCAGAGCGTTAGCGAGGCTAATTAGGGAACCGCACCTTCCCGGGGGCCTTTCGGCTCGATTGCAAATACGTAACCTTGGCGGCAACGTTGTCGCACCCCTGCCGCCGCAATAAGCACAGACGCGTAAAACCGCATCGCGTTTGGTTAAATGTGCGCTGCGTTAGCTCGGCCGCGCCTTGCAGACGTAGAAATTGTCCTTGCAGCGGTTGCGGCGGGTGGATTGGCCCGGCTGCTTTCATAGACGAGATTGCAATGACTGTTGCACTTTCTCAATTCCGCATTGCATTTCGCGGGAGCGGCCAGCGCAGGAAATCCTGTCACCGCCATGGAGGAAAATACGAGTATCGCGGTTGCAGCGATCCGGACATGCGTCATGCAAACTCCCCTGCTTCGCTTGGGCGTCTCAGGCAAACAGTAGCGAGACCCGCAACGCCGACACATTGGACCAGAGGCCAATGCAATCGATGCCCTCACGGGGATTATGCTTTCAGGCATCGGACCCGTCAGAGCCAACCGGCTGAGGAGGTTGCCATGTTGCGCAAATTCGGACTTGTCATCATTGCAGTGGTACGCTGAGCATTGCCGGCCTTTCGCCGACTCCCGCCTCCGCCTGGCGTGGTGGCTGGCACGGCGGCTGGGGTTGGGGTGGCGGTTGGGGTTGGCGCGCCGGATGGGCTCCCGGATGGCAAGTTGGATGGGGACCCGCATGGGGACCTGGATGGGGATGGCGTCCGGTTGGGGATGGAGTGGACCACGTTACATCGTGGCGCCTGGATTTTATGGAGGCGGATGCGTCGTCCGGCGGTGGGTCCGCGGCCCGTGGGGACCACGCGGATTCTCGTCAATAGGTGCTGGTAAAAAGACTCGGGCCCAATTCTTGGCCTGACCTGCTAGCGCAAGAAGATCTGCAATCCGCTCAGATCGACAGGCGGCTTGGCACCGTGACGCCCGCGCAATTCCAAAACGACGCCTTGCCAGTTTCGCAGCCGAAATGTTCCTGGCCGCCCTGTTTCATGGATCGTCGAGTAGGTGCCGTGGATATTCGCCGCGTTTTGCAGGTTGTAGGCGCGGCCAACCAGATCCACCCGTCCCGCCCCGAAGGGGCCGAGGCCTACACCTCCGACCCGGAGCGGATAGCGCCCGCCCTTGAAGTGCAAAGTGCCGTGCCACCGCCGACAATGAACTGAGCTCTGGTGATCGTGATGCGGATCGAACCGGTGGCCGCTTGCGCCGCTGCCGGCATCCAGGCGAGCACGCTCACCAGCGCAAACGCAGCCGCGACCGATTTCATGGCGTGACCCGAGATCAACAGTGTCGAACCCACAGCGGCTAGACCAGCTTGGCGCGAAGCCGCTGGAATTCGGCGTCGGTTATTGCCCCGGCCTTCTTCAGTTGATCGAGCTTAGTGATCTCGTCCGCCACGCTAAAACCGACCACACGGCGCAGTTCCTCCCGCGCCTGTTGCGCTTGCTGGGCATTGCGCTCCGCCATCCCTCTTCCCTGCGTAATCAGATAGGCCAGAATGCCAACATATGAGAATACGACGAGCCCAATCACCCACAGGGCCTTGCCCCAACCGGAAATATCGTGACGCCTGAACAGGTCACCGTAGATGACAACGAGCAGCCAGAACCAGACGACAAAGGCGAAAATGCCAAGGACATTCATCAAAAAATTTGAATAGGTGTAGCCTCCGTCGAAATACATTCTCAATCTCCGTATTCGTTGCCTTCAGCCGGCCCAGACCTTGACTCAATACGGCGTCCAACCGAATTGGACCTAGGGCCAATGCACGGAGGCGGCCCGGCCAAACAGATTGCAACGGTCGAAGGGCAGGATGGTGGGCCCGGGAGGACTCGAACCTCCAACCAGACCGTTATGAGCGGTCGGCTCTAACCAGTTGAGCTACGGGCCCGTGCGGCCTTTCTATCAACGCGCGTGGCCCATGCGCAACGCTGCCCTCTCCTGCTAGGCTTAATGGCCATTCGCGGAGCGCCATCGCCATGCATGTCTTCAGTCTGGAACGCGAGCAGCAGTGGGACCCCAGGCACCACGTCGAGAAAATTCTCGGCAAGGTCGCCGACGGCGACGTGACCGTCGCCTGCTGGGAGCCCGGGCAGATCAGCCCCTACCACTGCCACCCCGAGGCGACCGAAATCTACTTCTGCTTCTCCGGCGGCGGCACGATGCGAACGCCGGAGCAGACCGTTGCGGTGACACCGGGTGCCTTTATCGTTCATCCGCCCGGCGAAGTGCACGAATATGCGAACGGCCCGGCGCGCACATTATTATTCCGGGTGCGCTACGGCGCCGACATGCGGGCGCACCATGTCGAATGGCGCGGCAACAAAGAGTGGAAGCAGTCCGCCGCCGATGCGGACTACTACCGCCAGCACCCGATCGCCTGATTACATCTTCAGCAGGCGCTTGGCGTTTCCGCTCAGGATCTTCACCTTGTCGGAATCCGATATCGACACGTTCTGCATCCATTCGACCGCCGGCGGGTTCATCACGAACGGCCAGTCGACGGCGAACAGGATGTGATCGACGCCCATCTCCAGCATGCAGCAGATCAGCGCCGGGTCGGAAAAGAAGCCGCTGGTGGTGATGTAGAAGTTCTTGCAGAAGATGTCGCGGAAGCTCATCGCCTTCTGGCCCGGCCGCTTGAGCGATAAATCGATGCGCCACAACAGGAACGGCAGCGTCTCGCCGAGGTGACCGAGGATGACCTTCAGATTCGGATGGGCATCGAAAACGCCTGAGAGCACGAGGCGGATCGCCTGCGTGGCCGTTTCGACCGTGTAGCCCCAGGCCGGGCGCACGACCAACGGGAAGTCCTCGGCGTAGTCCTGGTAGTAGATCTCCGTCACCTTCGCGTGCGGCAACGACGGGTGAAAATAGATCGGCACGTCGAGCTTCTCGGCGCGCTCGTAGATCGGCCAGAATTTCTTCAGGTCGAGAAACTCGCCGTTCGACATGCCGTGCAGCATCGCGCCCTTGAAGCCGAGCTTGGTGACGGCGCGTTCGAGCTCGTCGGCCGCGGCCTTGGGGTCCACGGTCGGCAGCGCCGCAAAGGCCGCGAAACGTTTCGGGTTGGCGGCGCAGACTTTGGCGAGACGGTCGTTCACCTGGCGCGTCAGGTCGGCTGCGATATCGGCGCCGAGCTTCTGGGTCGAGGGCGCGCCGTGCGACAGCACCTGGACGTCGATGCCGGCCTCGTCCATTTCCTTGAGCCGCAGGCTGCCGAGGTCGAAAAGCCGCTGGTCGGTCTCATTCCCCGGCCCGCCTCCGGCCCGGTGAAATGCTCCGCAAGTTCCGGGTCCCAATAGTGTTCCTCGATGGCGATAACCGGGCAGTTGGGCTTCTTCATCATGACGTTTCCCGCGGCGTTTTTTCGGAACCGTTTCCTAGCAACGGGGATTCCCTCTGTCACGGCCCGCCATGACAGTCGGATGACGGCGCCGTGATAAAAATGCCTCACACGCCGGTCGCCGAGCGCGCGGCTGGGGACCGGGCTTTGGTATTGTTCCCGACTCAGTTATGCACAATCGATGCTGCCGATTTTCGTATTCTCCCAGTGGGCGGCGTACTTCTCGCCATTTGATCCTGGTGCTGGCGCTCAACCCGCCGGACGGACCGCGCTCGCCGTTGAACACAGCGATGGGGCCGGCGCGCGGCGCGCTCGTCGACGTCGGCCACCATCCGGAAACGCGGCAGTTTCTGATCATGGCCGCGCTCAAGCGCGCCGACGAGCTGAACCGGTTGCGCGAATTGCCCGACACCCCGACGCGGACTGCTCCCGCCGAGCCTGCCCAGCAATTGGTCGTGTTATGTGGTCGCCTCTTGACTTCAGCTTCGTATTGCTGCCGCTCCTCGGCGTGGGGTGGTTCGTCATCGGCGGCGCACTGCTCGGGCTTGCATGGGCCGCTTCGCTGCGCGCGTTCATGGCCGACCTCGCCGGCGCCGCAACCTCGGTGGTGCACTGGTTCGACACCTTCGGCCTGATCCTGCTACCCGGCCTAGGAGCCTGGCGCGGTGCTGGGGTGGGCGGAGCACCTGCGCCGCGTCGGCGGCCGACCCAAATGGCGCTGGCTCGTGCTCTCTCCGTGCGCGTTCCTGGCCGTGGTCGTCAACGGTCTCCTCGCGCCGTCCCCTCCCAGGTCGACCCCTCACCGGTCGTGGTCGTCCTACGTGGCGATCACCGGCGGCTACGCCTTAGCCGGCCGGCGGCAAGCGCTGGAGTCGGGCATTGGCCGGGACCGCGGTCATATGCGCCTTCCTCGTCCCCCTGGTCATCGCCGTCACGATCACGCACACCTTCCCGGTGGACAGCGCCCACGCGATCTGGGTGTTGTGCCTGATCGGCGGACTACTCACCCTCCTCGCGCTCGCCACGTCGATCCCGCTGCGCGAACCCCTCGATGCCGCAACGTCCGGCCAGTCGTGGCCAGACGGTGCGAGCGCTCGACCGCGTCGCGGCATGCCTGATCAGACGCGCCCGAACTTCTGAAACTGCTGCTCCCACCACACCCCGTCGGCCAAAACGGATCGAAGGCGGTCCCTATCGCGACGGTCCGGGTCACGTCCTCGGCGGTGAAAGCGTCGCCACGGCAACGCGGCCACGGGAGTGGCCAAGACCGTGAATCTCGGCGACACCCCGTCCCCGAGTGTGGTGGCGGATCCGCACTTGTTGTGGGCCGGGCCCCCACCTCAAACGGGAGTGCCGCCGGCGTGACTCGGGAATAGTTGAATCGTGAACGACGACATGCCATGCCAGGTCGCGACTTGACTCAAATGCACCCCGGAACGCCCTAGATCATCCGCGGGAGACGACCCCGCCAGGCCATCACCAACGCACCGCATGGCGCTCCGCCCTTCTCACGGCCGTCCGCGACGGCGCCGCCGCCCAAAAGGAAACAGAACCATCGACGCCAATGCCGGCGAGCCGACCTCCGCGCTCATCACAAGGCTGCCGAGGCGAGCACCGGCCCCGATCGACGATCCCCCCGAGCGGCGACGGTGACGATCTTGGAATCTCACTTCAACCACCCGTTCGATGCCTCTGTCGGGCAAGTCGGGACGTAGTGGCCCGGGGTTGTTTCGCGGGGCCGCCGCCCGGGGACTCGCGGTGAAGGCTGATACCCGAGGAGGCCATCATGACCGAACCGAGCGAAACGTCCGCATTCCGCGATCACCCACCGGACGAGACGGCGGCCGAGGAGCACGACGTGCTGGCCGCTGACGAGGATGGGTCCAACCAGCCGCCGACGAGGACGACCAAGGGAGTTTGGTCGGGACTGATCCCGACCATGGGACCGGGGGCATTGCGGGTCCGGTAGCAGCGAACACCGAGCGGGCCGAGGCCCCGAACAGCGGACCCTGATTGAGGTTTTGGCCTGAGATGACCAATCTTGTCGCTCGTTGTCGAGGGAACCAGAACGGTGTGAGATGACCAGTCAAGAACCGGCGGATCTGGATCTGGGCGATGCAGCACAGGACAGCACGGACAGGGCTGCCCGAGGCGCGGATACCAGAGATGATGAGCGACGGCGAATCACCGGGCGGACCGGGCGATCACGTCAATGATGCCAGTGCCGGGGACACCCACGCTTCGTCCGGCCCCGCCGCAGACTCCCGGCGTTGATACGCCGCCCCCCGACCGCGGCAAGGCGTTGCGCTCGTCTCCGGGACGGATGGTGACCGCTCCGATGCCTGGTGAGCAACACGACGAAGTTCCGCGACCCGCAAGCTCTCGGGTCTGGCTGCCCCGCACCGGATCGCGCTGCGGTGATGGCGCGATCTTGAGGCAGGGCGGCGCTTCGCCCAGAAGGGTCGTCACCGGTTGTCGTTCCGCTTACGGGGGGGAGTGCCGGGCCCCTGGTTGGGTCGCGGACTGCCGATCCGGGTGGACGGTTAGTTGTTGCGCCCCCGGACAGGTTGATGACGGTGGGGGTGCGGGTGACGGGTACTTGTCCTCGTAGTGCGATCGCACTGCCCTGCTCATCCACTATCTGCCTCCAATCGAAGCACTCCTCACCAAGCGGGCCGGCGCCGAAACCCAACGAGCCACCCCGCCACGCAAAGCACTTGCCAATGCGCCGACTTTGTCGGCGCCCCCGCTCCGCAGAGGTGGAACCACGATCGGACGACTCGACAAGTCCGTCATCAACAAGCCCCCGACCCGCGATCGCTTGCAGCCTCCGACACCCGGATGCTGCTGGTTGACGCGCGAGACGTGCCGCCAACCCTGCACGCCGTGGATTAGGACGCGACGGTGTTTCGGGCGAGGA
>CAVQYD010000010.1:0-112304 GCA_963718035.1 uncultured Alphaproteobacteria bacterium
CCTGAAACTCGACCCCCTCCCCGGGTTAGGGAAGGGGCGCGAAAAAGGCCTGCTTTATTGGGTCTTACAGCGTGGTTTCAGAGCGTTTTCATCAAACCCGTGCCGGGGCCAGCAGCGGACGCTGTCCAGGTCAGGTGCGGTAGCCGCATCGACCCTGCGAGTTTTATTTTTTTCTTGATGGCTTCTTCCAGATCCCGCGCTTCTGCATAAGCTCGACCTGTTTGTCGACCACATCACGCTTATACTCAGCGTGCTTTGGCGGCAGTTTCTTCAAGTATCGATTTTTCGGGTAGATTGGTTTCTCGTAGATGATTTGCGCCAGTTCCGCACGCACATCCTTCATCCAATTGGTGACCTGCGCCGACTGGCGGTGGTGACGCAGCGCTTCGATATTGACAACGCCTGAAACGAACGTCGAACCATTGGTGTCGCGCTGCTTGCCGACGAGCTGCCCGCGGTAGTCAACGATCATTGATTGGCCGCCTCCGGCGTCGATGCCGACCGGATGGTCCGCATCGAGATGGTAGCTGCCAATATTCGGCGCGACGATATACATGTTGTTTTCCAGAGCACGAGCGCGATTGGAGATCTCGAAAATGTCGTTTTCTGTAAATGGCGCCGGCATCGACGCTCGGTACACCACCTCAGCGCCGTTCATCGCAAGGCCGCGCCCGTTCTCAGGATAATTACCTTCCATCGCCATCATAATGCCAAGTCGTCCGATCTTGGTATCGGCGACTGGCCAGAACGCGTCGAGCGTGCGGCCATATTTCTTGATCCACCAATCGTAGACATCATGCGGCGACACCGAACGTTCGACCGGCAAAAGCGCACTCAGTTTGTAGTGCTGCAAAATAATGTTGCCGTCCGGATCAACGATGAACCCGATATTAAAGAAGCAATTCTTCCAGTCCTTATGACGCGCCTTGGCCTGCGCCATGATGAAAACATTCCATTGTCGCGCCAGCTTACCGATCTCGTCGGTTTCCGGTCCCGGAATGTCTATGCAACAAGTGCGGGCGTAATCGGCATGATCTACGTCCAGGACTTCATCATTGAAACCCATCAGCGCGCCCTCGGGAATCGCAAGCAGGCGCACCGGGATGTCGAGATTGGAGAGCCAGAATGCTGCCTTCGTAAGCCCCTTGAGGTGCTCGATATTATGCTTGATCTCCTCACGTCGACGGATGCCCCAGAAGCTGGGGATCAGGCCTACGGCGTTATAGGGCTCGATCATAGCCTACCTCATCGGATGAAATTTATGGTGAGCGATCGCGACGGATTCACGCGGCGACGCTCGGCAAGCCCGCCAACGCCATCGCAAGTTCCTTTTCATCGTAATCCTGGTCGACAAGCTTGCCTTCAAAGAAGCTGATGTAGGCCTGCATATCGAAATGGCCGTGACCGGAGAGGTTGAAGAGAATGGTCTCCTGTTTGCCCTCTTTCTTGCAGCGTAAAGCCTCATCGATCGCGCAGCGTACCGCGTGATTGGCTTCCGGCGCCGGGACGATGCCTTCGCAACGCGCAAATTCGACGCCGGCTTCAAAGCAGGTCTTTTGATGGTATGCGCGCGCCTCGATCAGCCCGAGTTCGTAAATGTGAGAGACGAGCGGTGACATGCCGTGGTAGCGCAGGCCACCGGCATGGAAGCCGGGCGGAATGAAGGTCGAGCCGAGCGTGTGCATCTTGACCAGCGGCGTCAGATGCGCCGTATCGCCGAAATCATAGGCGTACTTGCCCCGCGTCAGCGATGGACACGCTGCCGGCTCCACCGCGATAACACGCCGCTTGCGTCCGCCGCGTAATTGCAGGCCGAGAAACGGAAATGCCAAGCCGGCGAAGTTCGAGCCACCACCGGCGCAGGCGATCACAATATCAGGGTCGTCGCCTGCCACTTCAAATTGTTTGATCGCTTCCTGTCCAACGACTGTCTGGTGTAGCAACACGTGATTGAGCACCGACCCGAGCGAATACTTGACCGCCGGATCCTTGGCTGCCACCTCGACCGCTTCCGATATGGCAATTCCCAGCGAACCGGGGCTATCAGGATGTTGCTTGAGAATGGCGCGTCCGCAGTCGGTCTCATTCGACGGAGAGGGGACGCAGCGCGCACCATAGGTTTCCATCAGCGCACGCCGGTAGGGCTTCTGGTCGTACGACACCCGCACCTGGAAAACCGTGACGTCGATATCGAAAAGCGCACCGGCAAAGGCCAGCGATGAACCCCACTGCCCGGCCCCGGTCTCGGTGCTCAGCCGCTTGACCCCTGCCTGCTTATTGTACCAGGCCTGCGCGACCGCCGTGTTCGGTTTGTGCGAGCCGGCCGGAGATACACCTTCATATTTGAAGTAGATTTTCGCCGGCGTGCCGAGTTTTTGCTCGAGCCGCCGCGCACGAATCAGCGGCGAGGGTCGCCACATCCGGTAGATGTCGCCTATGGGTTGAGGAATGTCGAGGTAACGCTCGCCCGTCACCTCCTGCAGGATCAACTCCATCGGGAACAGCGGCTCGAGGTCGGCCGGGCCAATCGGCTTCTTCGTTCCCGGATGCAGGACGGGCGGCAATGGCTTGGGAAGATCTGCCGTCAGGTTGTACCAAGTTTTCGGAATATCCTTTTCGTCCAAGACGAATTTGACCTGATCACTCACGCAACTCTCCCTTACCCGCAACACAACAGAACACAGCGCAACGACCTCCGCCTTACTGGACCTTGCAGTCCTTGGCGTAGCCATCGGCATGGTTCGAGAAGATCTTTTCGACGATCTGCGTCTCGTATTTGCCGTCGGCGCGCTTGGCGACCTTGGTGAGGTAGAAGTCCTCGATCGGGTAGCCATTGATGTTGAACTTGAACGGCCCGCGCACGGACGTAAAGGCGGCTTTCTTGAGCGCGGCGCGCACGGCGTTCTGGTCGGCGACGTTGCCATTCACCGCAGCCACTGCGCTGTTGATCAGCAGCGCCGCATCATAGGCCTGCATGGCGTAGGAGGCAGGCACGGCGTTGTAGGCCGCTTCATACTCGGACACGAACTTCTTGTTGGCCGGATTGTCCATGTTCGGTGCCCAGGTCAGCACGCCATAGACACCGACGGCATTGTCTTTGAGTACCGGCAGCGTGGCCTCATCGGCTGTGAACGTCGACACGATCGGGATCTTTCCTTTGAGTCCCGCCTGAATGAACGTGTTGAGAAGATTGATACCGAGCCCGCCCGGCATAAACGTGAATAATGCATCTGCCTTCGATGCCGCGATTTTCGAAACCTCCGGTCCGAAGTCGGTCGTGTTCAGCGGCAGAAGCGACTCCTCGATGATCTCCCCTTTGTAGGTGCGCTTGAAGCCTGCGATTGCGTCCTTGCCGGCCGGATAGTTCGGCACCAAGATGTAGACGCGCTTGTAGCCGAGCTTGTTGGAGGCCTCGCCGACCGCTTCGAAAATCTGGTCGTTCTGATACGAGGTCACGAAGAAGTTGGCATTGCAACCTGCCCCGGCGAAATTCGACGTGCCGGCATTGGTGCTGATCAAGATCTTTCCGGCGTCGATCACCGGCTTGTGGATCGCGACCAGAATATTGGAAAAGATGGGACCCACCACGAAGTCAACGCGGTCACGCTCGAGCAGACCGCGAACTTTCTGAATCGCGACATCTGGCTTGAGCTCATCGTCGACCGCAAACAGCTCGACGTCTTTCCCGGCCATTTTACCGCCAAGGCTTTTCAACGCGAGCTCGAAACCGTTTTTCGACTGCTGACCGAGCGTGGATGGCGCACCCGACAGTGTGTAAATGAGGCCGATGCGGATCTTGTCCTGCGCCGCTGCCGCGGTAACGACAAGCATAAATGCTGCGGTGGCCGCCAATCTGCATACGCAAGCACGCATAGTCAGTTCCTCCCCAAACAACAGCTTTTATTGCCTATTGGTCCAATAAAGCTCAGAGGAGTCAATCGCCACAAACGATGCGACCCGACTGCGCCGCCGACTGGCAAGCCGCATCATTTCTTATCGCATCCTCTGGACGCCCAATAGAATTGTCGGCAATAGCGGCTGACTAACCCGGCTCAGGCTTTATTTGCGCCTTCGATGGCTTGCAGCATCGCGCCGACCGCGGCGCTCTGCGTGAGCCCGCCCTCACGGACCAGGCTCCGCCAGGTATAGAAGCTCAGGGCTAAATTCAGCATCGCCCGTTGCCTGGCATTGAGCTTCGCGCCGAGCGTCTCGTGATAAGCCGCGATGGTTGGTCCCATCCGCAACCCGACAACTTCTCTCACCAGCGGATGATTTTCCGCGTCGCGCAATATGCATGCAGCCAGTTCGGCGCCGCGCTCAAACCAGCCGTAGATCGCGGTGAGACCGACGCGCAGCCGTTCGTGCCGGTCTCCGATACTTCGCCAAAGCGTGGGGTCCGGCAGCGGATCGCGCTCCAGGGCCAGCGCCGAGCAGGCCATCAAAAGGCTCCGCTCGTCGGGAAAATGCGCATAGAGCGTATGGCGCTGAACGCCTGCCCGTTCAGCCACCATGCTGAAAGTCGTGAGCGCGGGGCCGACGGTGCCGTGCAGATCGACGGCCGCTTCGACGATGCGCTGCCGCGTTTCCGCCTGCTGCTCAGCCCGGCGTCTGAGGGTATAGGTCCGTGCCATCAATTTCATTGCACTAGCATGTGCAATCATTATTGACAAGCCCAAAAATTTCGCTACACATAGCTGTATCTTCAAATTAAGCGCTCAGGAGGCAGCTGTGGAGACCAAAATTGCTGAGATCGCCGACGGCATTTACCGGCTCTCGACCTTCGTGCCGGACATCGCCCCGCCCGCCGGCTTCACCTTCAATCAATTCCTGATTCTGGGGGACGAGCCGCTCATGTTCCACACCGGACTGCGGAAGATGTTTCCGCTGAACCGGGACGCCGTGAGCCGCCTGATTCCGTCTGAACGTCTGCGCTGGATCGCTTATGGCCATTTCGAGGCCGACGAGTGCGGCGCGATGAACGAGTGGCTCGCCTTCGCCCCGAACGCACAGCCCGCGCACGGCAACACCGGCTGCATGGTCTCGCTCAACGATTTTGCCGACCGGGCACCGCGCGTGCTTCAGGACGGCGAGGTCATCGACCTGGGCCGCGGTAAAAAAGTCCGCTACCTCGACACGCCGCATACACCGCACGGCTGGGACGCCGGCGTGGTCTTTGAAGAGTCGACCGGAACGCTGTTGTGCGGCGACTTATTCACTCAACTCGGCAACGGTCCCGCACTGACCGATGGTGATGTCGTGGGGCCTGCGATCGTCGCCGAAGACCTGTTCCGTTACTCCGCTCTCAATCCCGGCATGGGAACGACAATCCGCTCGCTCGCAAAGGTGTCACCGAGGACGCTCGCGCTGATGCACGGCCCGTCTTTTTCGGGAAATGGCGCGGCCGCACTGCACGCGCTCGCCGACGAGTACGACCGGCGTATCCAGCCCGCAACGTCCAACAATTGAACACAGCAGCAATACGCTACGAATGGAGTTCGCTATGACCAATGTCGTTGTTCACCTCTCCGGCGTAGCTTTGCGCTACAGCCAGCTTGCTCAGGGGACGCGCTACACGCTGGATGGATTGCCTAATGCCGTTCTCAAGGACATTGGGCTCGCGCGGAGCGATATTCCCTTCATTGCCGGCAAACTTGTGTACAAATGTAAGGATCCGGCCCGCGACGCTATCGACCGGTTCGACTGGAACGCGGTGTGGCGGAACGCGACGATCCTCCGTTTGCCAGAAACCGTCCTTCGTCTCACGCTGGTGGCAGCAGCCACTGTTTCGGCTGTTTTCGTCCTTTCATCCGCCGTCCTGGCCTAGCGGATGGTTCCATGCCGAAATAGCACCGCGAAAGCGTGGTTTCGCAACGGCAAACGCTGCGTAGGCCCATGGTCCAACTCGACCGGCGCTATCCCGACGGGCCTAATTGTTCCCAAGGGGCATACGGTCGGAGCACGGCAATGCCAGCTCTCGCCTTCCTTGCAGTGGCAGGTTTGGCGCTGATTGCATTGCTGTTTTTTGCCGATGTAACGCTGGAGAAGAGCGATTCACCCGTGATAGCCACCAGCCAACGCTCAGGTCTGCCGGAGTCGTCGCTGCGTTTTGACAAGATTCACATTCTCACCACCGCGCCGGCGCCCGCGCCAGACATGACGTCGCAAGCCGTACGTGATGCGCAACCTAAGCCAGAGCCTCAAGATCCGATAAAAATCCACCCGGAGGCGCGCGCGGCGCGGGCGGAGGCGCCACCTCAAGATACGCGCGTCACGCAACCTATGAACTACCAATACCGAAGGAGCCAAGTGCTCGACAGATTTTCCATCAAGGGCCAATAGGGCCGAACCCTTCTTGCATAGGGAGATGACTGTCATGCAGGCAACAACATCAATGCCACTACCCCACCGCCCGATGCTGCACGCGCTTGCCAAGTCCTGGTGGGTCCTGCTGTTGCGGGGGATCGCCGCCATCATCTTCGGCGTTCTCGCATTCGCCTGGCCCGGACTGACCCTGGTGACCCTGGTCCTGCTTTACGGAGCCTTCGCACTGGTCGACGGCGCGCTGTCGCTGATCGCCGCTTTCACGGGCAGCGCGAAGCCAATTCCGACCTGGTGGCTCATCGTGGTCGGTCTACTCGGCATCGCCGCCGGCGTCGTGACGTTTCTCTGGCCTGGCATCACCGCAGTCCTGCTGGTGATGTTCATCGGTGCCTGGGCGTTGGTGCACGGCATCTTCGAGATCATCGGCGCAATCCAATTGCGCAAGGAGATCGACAACGAGTGGATGCTGATCTTCGGCGGGCTGCTGTCGGTGTTGTTCGGTATTGTTGTGCTGATCGCACCCGGCGCCGGCGCGATCGGATTGATCTGGGCGATCGCCACCTACTCGATCCTGTTCGGCATCACGTTTGTGGCTCTGGCGTTTCGCCTGCGGAGTCATGTGCACTCCACAGTAGCGGCGTGAGTAGGCCGCCGCTTTCCGGACCGCTGCATGCAAAAAAGGAGAAGCCGCCGTTTACCGGGGCGAAATACTCGTTGGTCACAAAAATCCCGCGCGTCGGCAAGCCGACCGCGGGATCCTGAACCACACGCTCTGCCAGTACATCCGTGGCCAGAACCTGTGGCTGTTCGCGCCTTCAATCAAGCGGCGTGTAAATTGTCCGCGGCAGACTTTCCCGTGCGACGGTCCTTGACGATATCGAACGTGACGCTTTGTCCCTCGTTAAGGGTGCCGATACCTGCGCGTTCGACGGCGCTGACATGGACGAAAACGTCCTGCCCGCCATTCTCCGGCTGAATAAATCCGAAGCCTTTTTGGCTGTTAAACCACTTCACAATACCCTTATTCACAAAGTTTTCCTTTCACTGACGGTGTACGTCTAGGCGCTTGGCACGCGCATTTGCGGCCAAGGTCCCAGTTAGTCGATTTTTTGGAGGAAGTTTCTGAAACGTGCGCCCGTCAGTAACGAGGCGCGGCCCAGTTGTTCGGCCAAGTATCGATTTCAAGCGTTTAGAGACCAAATGAGGCAGGGTCAAGGCGCGAAAGTCACCGAGTGATACTCGTCGTTAACCCGACGCCGTCCCCGATTCGTCTGGCAGCGATCAAAGACGCGCTCTTCATCCGACAGCCTTCGGTCATTCCTCGTATGTTTCCGCAATCCGGTCCCACGTGCTCGCAATGTGTTCGAGCATGATTTGCTGCTGTCGTTGGGTAGCCGCCATGGCTAGCGTACGGGACTCAGCGGCCTTGTCTAAACACACCGCTTTCGACAGGCGCGAACGAGTTTCGGGCATTAAATTTGTTACGCGAGATTGCTCAGAGCAGCAAATCAATTAAATCGTCGTCAACGCGGCTCAAGCATTTTGCGAAGGTTTTTTCCAACGATCGCTTCGCGCGCCAATCGCATTCGGTTCCCAATTGATTCCAAGTCGACGGCGTTTGGAGGTCGCCGCCAGAACGTGACCGTAGCTATTTCGGTTGGGACGTGTATAAAGATGCTTATCACCGGGCTTAACCGATGGCCGCCGGTGCCTGAGAGACACAATGTGCTCCCGCCTTGAGGGGAGCAGCCGTGCCTCAAATCCAGCCACAATCCTTCGCGGTAGGTCGCCTCGCCCATCAATTTCGGGCTTTCCTGCGGGCGCGTCCGGCCTGCAATGACAATTCCGGAAGCGATCGCCATTGTCCGCGCTGTAACAAGGAAACAACCGCACCGGCCACCTCCGAATATGGCGGCGCGGGATTGGTCCGGCATAGGTGGCGCTGCTTGGCATGCGGACACAATTGGGTAACGACATCGCGTGTTCCGTCCTGATCGCGCTCTTCGCCATGAAGGCGTGATTTAAATCCGGTGAACCACCACACGGTGAATATGAACCACAAATACCTGCCCGGCCAGAACGTCAATTTCCATCCACGGTTCGGAAATAATGCCGCGCGGGGGAAATATGAAATCATTTGCCAACTACCGATTGAAGGCGACGAACGGTTGTCTTATCGGATCAAGAGTACCGCTGAGTTTTTCGAAAGAGTCGTCCAAGACCATCAGCTCACCTACGCGGATTAATAAGGTTGTCTCAATCCAAGAAATCGGCGGAAAAATGATAAATGTTGGCATGTTGGAGCATGAAGACTTTGCCGTCGTGGTGAAAAACCGGGCAAAGCTGCCCAAACCGTGGCAGTGGGAGATCTACCGAGCGGGCCGGACCAGCCCGATTAGTCGCTCGCCAGAATTTTTTGCGACCGTGGGAGACGCCACCCGCGCCGGTAAAAAAGCGCTGCAGCTATTGTTAAGTGAGTGTCCGCCGCCATAGAGATTTGCGTCACAATCCAAACCGACCCACCGCTCAGCTTCTCAAATCGAATTCCGCTTGTGCTCGTTCGACATCCACCAGTATAACTACATTCGCGCTCCAACGAACAAAAGGATGAATTGCATGACGAACGTTATGATGGGACGTCAACAGACTGATGAAGACATCTTTGCCTTTGAGGTCTCCGATGAGGCATTGGAAATCGCCGCGGGGACCGAGAACGAGAAAGCTAGCTACACTCTCGGGGCCTGCAGCGGCCTGTCTGTTTGCCCAGGCTGACCAGCCTTAAGTGCACCCTGATAGGATTTTGGAAAGACCGCCGCCAGGCGGTCTTTCTGTTCCTAACTTCGATCTCAAAAAACCTCCAAAAACGTAACGTCGCTAATCAGCCGAGGATTGCTCGCACTCATCAGCGCAAATTGTTGCTTTCTTGGCAGCGCGGCGCCCTTATCGGCATGGCAGCTGGCGCACGCTTCGCGCTTTTCATGCTGGCCGGCCAGTCCGAGAGCTGAAATGTCCGCTTTGTGCCATCGTCGCGCCGGCCGCCCGCTCTACGTCGATCATGAAGTCGCGCGTAATCGGCACCGCATCACGCCTGGTCGAAAGCAGCAATTGAAACACCATATGTGAGCCGTGAAGGAATTCGAGCTCGACAGCGGCCAGATAGAATTCCCACATCCGGCAGAATCGTTCATCGCAGATCGCCACCGCCTGCGCTCGATTTTTGGCGAAGCGCTCGCGCCAATGTTTCACTGTGTAATAATAATGTAGCCGCAGCACTTCCATATCGCTGCACCACAGGCCGCAGCGCTCGGTGGCAGCAAAGGTTTCCGACAGCGCGGGCACATAGCCGCCGGGAAAGATGTATTTGCGGATGAACGGGCCGGTCGTGCCGGGCGGCGACATGCGGCCGATGCAGTGGATGAAGGCATAGCCGTCAGGCGTCAGCAGCTCGCGGATCTTTCCGAAATACTCGTCGAAATGTCCGATGCCGACATGCCTCCATCATGCCAACCGAG
This sequence comes from uncultured Alphaproteobacteria bacterium, assembly GCA_963718035.1. Classification (GTDB taxonomy): domain Bacteria; phylum Pseudomonadota; class Alphaproteobacteria; order Rhizobiales; family Xanthobacteraceae; genus Pseudolabrys. The sequence continues at coordinate 9,834 of CAVQYD010000010.1, forward strand.
ACAACGCGGTCAAACTGGCCGGTGAACTGCCGATAGTCCAGCTCGCGAAACTCGACACGGTCGGAAACGCCGGCAGCCTCGGCATTAGCGCGCGCTATCTTGATCTGCTCGGGCGAGACGTTGATCCCGGTGACACGGGCGCCCGTTTCGCGCGCAAGATGAATGGCGAAGCCGCCCCAGCCGGAGCCGATCTCGGCGACGGTCATGCCGGGCTTTAATTGCAATTTGCTGGTGGCGTGGATCAGCTTGTTGTGCTGCGCCTGCTCGAGCGTGTCGTGCTCGGGGTCGCGAAAATAGGCGCAGGAATATTGCAGCTGATCGTCGAGAAACAGGCGGTAGAGTTCGATCGGGACGTCGTAATGGTGGCGGGCATGAGCGGCGGCAAGCCCGATCGGGTTGGCCTGATGCCAGCGACGCAGACTGCGCCACGCCCGCCGCATCAATTTCTGCGAGCCGTACGAATAAAGCGCGGCGCGGTTGACCGAAAACAGCAGAAGAAAATCGTGGATTTTGGCACCATCCTCAAGAGTCAGCGTGCCGTCCATATAGGCTTCGGCGGTATGTAGCTCCGGATTGATGAACAGCCTGGTGTAAAGCTTGCGATCGCGCAGGTGGATGCCGACGTCGGGTCCGGGCAGGAGACCGCCGAAGACATGCACCTTGCCGTCGGCGTCGCGGACCCGCAGCTTGCCCTTGCGGATGAAGTGCCGAAGCAGATTGGACAATAGGCGCACGTGCGTACCTCCGCGGTCGTCTCAAATCTCCATAGCAATGAATCCGAAAGGGATCACGTGGCGCCGGAAGAAGCGGCGCAGAATGACCTCACGGACTCGATCGTCGCGCCATTTAACCGGGGTTTAGGCCATTGTCCGCCATCATAAATGTCGGCGGCAAATCAGCTATCTCCGGTAAAAACTGCCCGGATCGCCTTTGGCTTCCCGGGAATCCTGCCGTCTGCTATCGTTTGCGCCATCCGGAAATGCCGGAAGGAGAAAATACAGTTATGGCGAGTGCCGCTGAGGATATTGTCGAAATGATTACGGGCCGAATCAGCCCCACCAGCGATGCGCTTCAATTGTCGGAACCGCTCGACAAGCTGGGACTGGACTCCATGCAGGTGGTCGAATTGATTTTTGATATCGAGGAAAAATTCGACATAAACCTTCCAGTCAACGCGAATATGGACATTGAAAGCAAGACAGTGGGGGATCTCATTCAAGCGGTAGACCAGCTTGTTGCCGCTAAAGCGAAACCGAATTGAACCGGGTCGTTATTACCGGCCTCGGCGTCGTCTCATCCGTTGGACAATCGACGCAGGACTATTGGGACTCCCTGATTGCGGGGCGCTCGGCTTTCGCGCCGCCAACGCTCGGAACCGCCGCACAGGCCACCGGCAAGCTCGTAGGCGAAGTCAAAGGTTTTGAGCCGGCGGCCCATTTTGAAATCATCGCAGGTCGCGCTGCTCGACCGGGTTTCGCAATTCGCCATCGTTGCTGCGCGGCAGGCAGTGAGCCAATCGGGACTTGATTTGCGCGGCGAGCTTGCCGAGCGAACGGCCGGGATCATCGGAACCGGATCGGGCGGGCATACGACTGTCGATGATAGCTTCCACCGTCTCTATGCGGGTGGCGCCGCGCGCCTGCATCCGCTGACTATTCCCAAGGCCATGATCAGCGCGGCGGCCAGCCAGGTGTCGATGTACTGCGGCATCAAAGGTCCGGTTTTTGCGGTTTCATCCGCGTGCGCGTCGTCAACGCATGCCATCGGCCAGGCATTCCATATGGTGCGAAACGGCAGTGCGACCTGTGCCGTGACCGGGGGCACCGAGGCGAGCATTACTTTCGGCGCCATGAAGGGTTGGGAAGCCATGCGCATCATGTCGCCCGACACCTGCCGGCCTTTCTCGAAAGACCGAAAGGGAATGTTGATCGGCGAAGGCGCTGCCGTGGTGGTGCTTGAGGCCCTGGACCACGCGCGCAGCCGCGGCGCGGATATCCTGGCCGAGATTGTCGGATTTGGAATGAGCGCCAACTCGAAAGATCTGACCGCGCCCGACGCCGATGGAATGGCGCGGGCCATGACTGCGGCGTTGGCGGATGCAGCCCTGTCTCCGGATATGATTGACTATGTCAACGCTCACGGAACGGGCACGACTGCCAACGATCATACCGAAACGGTCGCTTTGCATCGGAGTTTCGGCGCCCATGCGCGGCAACTTGCAATTTCGTCCACGAAATCCGTTGTCGGTCACACGCTTGGCGCCGCGGGCGCGATGGAATTTGTCGCCGCCATTATGGCCATTCGTGATGGTGTCGTGCCGCCGACCATGAATTACCTCGGGGCGGATCCTGACTGCGATCTCGACTACGTCCCAAATGAAGCGCGGCGCATGCCGGTCCGCGCGATCTTGAGCAATTCCTTCGCTTTTGGCGGATTGAACGCTGTTTTAGCGGCGCGCCAGGTCCAGTGAACGCTTAAATTTGAGCGTCGTGCAACTCGCGTTACTCGCGCTTACGTTTGACGCAGTGATATTGCGTTCCCCTTTGAGCGCGCGCGATATCAATCGTCGGTGCCTCATTGAGACAGCTGCCGGTAACTTGCAAAATTTCATCCGCCGGACACGTATTATTATCAACCAGCACTTTCTGTCCGCATGATAACTGGTTGGCCTCAGGCTCTTTCCTAATGGTCTGAGCCTCTGCTGACGCCAGAAAAGCGCCAGCCGCGACAATGACCGCTAGTGTCCTCAGCCAAAAATCTATCACAAGCCGGCTTATGCGCTCTTTGCCAGACTGAGTCCATTAAAACCGGCATCCCACGTCGGAAGTGGCGTATCGCGGCATCGCGTGAAACTACCTGCCGTGCAACTCATCAATTCAATATCCGGCACCCCAACGATACTGCCACGCGATACCCAAGATGCTGAACTCGCTGCCGGTGCGGGTCGAGAGACCAGTGCTGGCATTAAGTTTGATGGAGTTGTAGCGGTCCACCGGTAGAGCAACAGTTAACCCCGCGCGCGTATTTGCTTGCTCGTTATTCCCTCTCACGCCATTCAAGGTGGTGCGGCCGCCCGTAAAGTAAGTGCCATCCAGTGACACCCAGGCGCCGGACTTAAAATTATAAATGATATGCCCCTGCACCAGGTAGATCGGCGCCTGAGCGAAGGTGCTCCCATTGAAAAAATCAGTATTGTCGGTGAAAGCTATAATGCTGGGGGCAATCTCCAGCGTCCACGGACCCCACGCCTTCGATATACCCAGCTCGGGTCTGAACGACCATCGGTTGTTGCCGAGGTTGAGCAATTTGCTGTTGTCGTACTGCCCCAGCGGGGCCGACACTTGCAGGCTTATCCCGACAATGAGGTCCTGCTGGTAGTTCGCAAACTCCTTCACTGAAAGCGCAGGAGCGCCGAACAGGTTTATCGAAAAACGAAATCGCGGATCGCCTAATCCCGACATCTCGCGCGCTCGAGGCTGGCCGTCCGCGAGGCCATGCGCGGAAAAGGCTGAATAGGGCAGTATCACATCGAACTTGGCGGATTTACCCCCGACATCGAGGGATCGCACATAGGCCAAGACCCCCGTATGGGAATGAAATTGTGCGTCGGTGACCGACGAAGATGGATCGAAGGCAATTTTGCCCTCAGAGTAAAGGTAGCCGCCAATCAGGAAATTTAGTCCGACCGGGGTATTCGTGTACGACCTTGGTTCGGCATCCTGGGCTTTCGCATTGGCAGCCATTAACACGGCCGTGACTATCCCGAGCGCCACGCAAAGCGAGAGTCGAGTTGGGATGGCCAGGCACACCGCAGGTCGGGTCAAACACGGTTATAAGGGGCGCGAAATACACTACATTATACTACAAGATGGCGGAATGTCCGCTTAGGGCACAAAGCGGACATCGAACCCTTTAAATGCAAACCGGGCAGCCTCTCAGAGGCGGCAGTTGAGCGCGCCCCACGGGCCCGTGGACCACGGCACGCAAATATCCGCTGATGACCGAAAGCGGACGGCCAACTCTTCAAATCGCCAGACGGTTGTGCAGCAATAGCCTCAGGATGCAAACTCGGCCGATTGACGGCGCACTCAGTGTGCAAAGGGGTCTTGCGCATGGCCATGGCAGTTCACATCCGTCGTATCTGCGCGACTGCGGCGTTCGTTGTCTTCCTGGCAGCGTCGCTCGGTTGTCCGGTTGGATTCGCGGCTGAGTCCAAGCGCGTAATGCTGCTTCATTCTTTTGGCCAGGATTTCAAGCCCTGGAGCGAATATGCCAAAGCCATCCGCGTGGAACTGGATCGGCAATCACCGTGGCCGCTGGACATCATTGAGTATTCGCTTGTCACAGCCCGTTTCAGCGATGAGGACCCTGGAGGTTCCGTTTGTCGAGTATCTCCGCGCCCTGTCTGCCAAACGCCCGCCTGACCTGATCGTGAGCATCGGCGCGCCCGCAGCAGCATTTGTGCAGCGACACCGGCAGCGACTTTTTGCGGCCACTCCGATGGTGTTCACGGCTGTAGATCAGCGGCGAGTGCAGTATTCCAGTCTGACCGCGAACGACGCCGTCGTCGCGCTAAGGATCAACTATTTGTCAGCCTTCGAGAACATCCTGCAAGTGTTGCCGGACACCAAAGATGTGATCGTGGTTGTTGGGACTTCTCCGATTGAGAAATTCTGGAAGGAAGCGATCGGAAAAGAGGTGGAGCCTCTTGCAAACCGAATTAAGCTGTCATGGACAGATGAATTGTCATTTGAGGCGCTGCTAAAACAAGCCTCCGCGCTGCCGCCGCACACTGCGATTTTCTGGGAGTTGATGATTGTCGATGCGGCGGGCGTCGTACACGAAGGCGACGCGCCATTAACAAGACTTCATGCCGTCGCTAACGCGCCGATTTTTTCTTATGACAAATCCTTCTTCGGCAACGCGATCGTAGGCGGCCCGCTTCTCTTGGTGGCCGATACCGGCCGACAGACGGCCGCCGTTGCCGTTCGCATCCTTGGCGGAGAGAAGCCGGGCGAAATCAGGCCACCACCAGTCCAATTTGCAAGCCCAATGTTTGACTGGCGGGAAATGCAGCGCTGGGGCATCAGCGAGGGCCGCCTGCCGCCGGGTAGCAAAATCCTGTTTCGTAGTCCGACGGCCTGGGAGCAATATTACGCTTACATTTTGGCAGTCACCGCCGCAATTCTGATTCAGGCCGCGCTGATCATTTGGCTGCTTTATGAGCACAGGCGACGCCGTGAGGCAGAAGTCGAAGCTCGTCAACGTATGTCGGAGCTGGCCCACATGAATCGCCGTGCAACCGTGGGCGAGTTGTCGGCATCGCTAGCGCATGAACTCAATCAGCCACTCGGCTCTATTCTCACCAACGCCGAAACTGCGGAGCTGATAGCCAATTCTCCGTCACCAGATATGGCTGAAATCAAAGAGATTATGGCTGATATCAAGCGCGACGATCAGCGAGCGGCCGAGATAATCCGGCGTCTACGAAATATCTTGAAGAAGGCCCCGTCCGAGACAAAGGATTTTGACCTCAATGAGGTCGTGCGTGAAGTTTTTGACTTTCTCGCGGTCCAGGCCGGTGCGCGCGACGTTGCCCTAAGCAACGTGCCAGCTCAACAGATGCTGCAGGTCCACGGTGACCGGATTCAGATTCAGCAGGTTATTCTCAATCTGATCCTAAACGGAATGGAGGCTATGGCCGACGCGCCCGCAGGACAGCGCAAGATCATCGGACGTACTGCACAATTGGACGAAACCTTTGCAGAGATATCGATTTACGATTTTGGCCCCGGTATTTCCTCGGCCGACTTGGAGAAAGTATTCGATCCATTCTTTACCACCAAAACGGAAGGCATGGGCATGGGGCTATCCATAGCCCGCACCATCGTTGAGGCTCACGGCGGACGGATTTGGGCGGAGAACCATGCCGCTGGTGGCGCGGTCTTTCGGCTTACGCTACCTCTCGCCAAAAGAGTTCACGAGGGTGCCTGACTTTGCCGACCGTTATCCATGTCGTTGACGATGATCCCTCCTTTCGGGCCGCGATCAGCCGGCTGCTGCGGAAGGCCGGTTATGAAGTCACGACTTACAATTCGGCACGTCAAATGTTGGAAAAATTGCCGGATGAAAGCAGGCCGAGTTGCATTTTGCTCGACGTCCAAATTCCAGGTTTGACGGGTCCCGAATTGCAAGATCGTTTGGCCGAACGTGGATTTACAATTCCAGTCATTTTTTTAACCGGCCATGGCGATATTCCGACCACGGTGCAAACGATTAAGGCCGGGGCCGAGGATTTTTTGACCAAGCCGGTCACAAAGGAAAAGCTGGTTGCTGCTATTGAGCGGGCGGTCGCGCGTCATCAAACCACGCGCGAGCAACGAGACCGGCTCGGCGCGCTACGCGCCCTTGTAGCGACTCTGACGCCGCGCGAACGCGAAGTGTTCGAGCGTGTCGTCCAAGGAAAGATGAACAAACAGATCGGACATGAATTAGGCGCAACAGAACGTACTATCAAAGCGCACCGCCACAAAGTGATGGAGAAAATGCGGGTTCAATCGCTCGCTGAGCTGGTGTCGATCGCCGAGCGCCTCGGTATTCAGGCTAAGGCCGAGAGTGCAGTGAGAGATAAAAATCACAAGCCCGGCACTTAATTAACTTAGAGGGGGCGCGAAGCCGCGAATGTGCAGATGCCATCCCGATCTTGTCCCGAAGGACAATAGTCACCGCTTGACATCTCCGGTAATGAGGTGCTGGGACATGACAAGAAGGTAACAAGATAGTGACAGTCGATTTGTGGGGATCACAAAGCGGCCGGCTATTTGCCGAGCAATCCAATCCAGTCTTGCTGCAGAAGGCTCAAAAACACTTGGCCACTATTGTGCGAAAGATCATATTTGTTGTCGATGATGATCCAGGCATGCGCTTGGGCGTCAAGCGCTTATTGAACAAACATGGTTTCGAAACCGAATTGTTCAATTCTGTGGAAGATTTCCACGAACGTGCCGACGTTGGCCGACCCGATTGCCTCGTGCTGGACATCAAACTAAAGAACGGATCCGGGATTGATTTGAGAATAGAATTGACGAATTCCGGCGTTTCGGTTCCGGCGATCTTCATTACCGCCAACGATACCGACCACACCCGAAAAGCGGCGGCGGACGCCGGTTGCGTCGCTTACCTCACGAAGCCATTTTCAGGCAAAACTTTGATCGATGCCATTGAGAAGGCCACCGGCTCAAATCGAATGCCATAGGCGCTCGTCCATTTGACGCTTCGATAAAACATCGAAGTTGCCGGGCGACTCGAAAACGCCGTACTTTTTCCAAGCCGGTAGGCCGTCTCCACCCTCCAACACGATGCGACACTGCGCCAAGCGCCCATGCCCCTTGGGCCAATTCCCTTTGGGCCATTGCCCTTTGGGCCAATGCACTCAAGGCCAATAGCTCGGCGAAGGTCAATCCATAAGGATTAGTTGACGAAGCAAATTCGAGCAGCCGGGCGTTATCGCAGTGCAAAGACATTGCCCCCAATCGAAAGAACGACGCGGACAGATCGAACCGCAGAAAATTGGTCGTGTCGATCACGGACACCCGTTCCCAATTGAAGTGACTGGAGGGATGGCATGGAACGGACCATTGCAAATCTCAACATCGAACACTTTCGCCAGAAACTGGAAACCGAAACCGACGAGACGAGGCGGCGAACGCTTGTGCAGTTACTGTCCGAGGAACAAGCAAAATTGGCTGCACTCATTGAAAAATCCGCGGAGAAAATCGACGTTCGCCCACTCGTATTTGGCCCCGCCATTTCCTTTCAGTCCTGAGCAGCTTGCCAGCAACAAAGCTTGCGCGACCCGGGCCTCGATTCGTCCCCGCCCCGAAAGGGTTCGCGCGCGGCTGGCTCTTCCCCGGAGCCAGCCGCACATCTTTTTGTTCCATTCATGCGACGACGCGCAGTCATGCGCTGAGATAGTCCACAGCGAAACAGCTTCTGCATCGGACGGTAAATGCAGGTTCAAATTCACGTCGAAGCGACTTGAATTTTAGGAGGCTTCCGATGAACGCCTCGCTCTTTTGCGCCGGCCGTGCCACCCACCTCAAGATCGTGGCTGTCTCACTTGTATGCGTGATCGTTGTCGTGCTCGTCGGCCACAATGCGAAAACCTCAGATACGACCGCTCAAAACCTGAGCGCCGTCGTTAAAGCGGGCCAGCCGGCGCAGTTTGCGGGCCAGGAGGGCCAAACCTCAATTTCGGTGAAGTAACCGGACGTGACGAAGACAGCGAATGGGATAGGCCATGTCAAGTATCAGCCCATTAATCCGTTGCGCAGCAGCGATAGTGTTGCTGTCCTGCGCACCCACACGCGCGGAAGAAATCTTCACGTTCCTACGGCCGCCGCCGCAAATGCAAATTGCGCCACAGGCTGCCTCGCCGACCTCATTGAATCCTGCGCGCGACGATCAGGACGAAAACGTGCAACTGCCGGCGCGCCTACAGCGGCAGATCGTCGCCTATTCGAGCCGTGAAGCGCCCGGCACCGTCATCATCGATACGCCGCACACATATCTCTATTACGTGCTCGGCAACGGCAAGGCGATCCGCTACGGCATCGGCGTCGGCCGCGACGGCTTCACCTGGTCGGGTGTCAAGTCGATTGTCCGCAAGACCGAATGGCCGGATTGGTATCCGCCGCCGGCGATGATCGCTCGTCAGCCCTATCTGCCGCGCATGATCGCGGGCGGCCCCGGCAATCCGCTGGGCGCGCGCGCGATGTATATCGGCGGTACCGAATATCGCATTCACGGCACCAACGATCCGTCGTCGATCGGCAAGCACATATCGAGCGGCTGCATTCGGATGACCAATGACAACGTCATCGATCTCTATAACCGCGTGGGCATCGGCGCCAAAGTCATTGTGCTGCCAATACAGCTGGCGAGTGCGGGGCAGCAATGAACAAAAATCGGATACATCTTCGGGGAGACTACCGGCCGTCATCTGGTCAGTCTGCTGTCGTAACAGGGGTTGCTACATGGGGTAGCAGTCGATCTGCCCGAACAAATATTCAGCAAAGCAATTCTGAGGGGATGAATGAAAGAGCAACCGCCAGATTATTTGCTTTGTCGCTTGGCGGCATCTTTTTCGCCGTGCTCGCGCTAAATGCAGCGTTCCGATAGGCTCGACGGTGCTGCAGCAGATTTCTGTCCAGTGTTTGGTGGCGGGGGGATGGCGTTGCCCGACTTTAGGGTATTTATCATCGATGATGACCAAGGCATATTGGACGCCTTGATCAGGTTTCTGCGGACAGCTGGCTACGAAACGAAGGCCTACTCCTCACCGCAGGCTTTTCTCGATGAACACGATCCGTCTTTGCCCGGTTGCGTTGTGCTCGACCTGTCAATGCCCCGCATGAATGGGCTGGCCGTTCAGCGTGAGCTTGTTACGCGAGGGATCGAGCGGCCTATTATCTTTCTCAGCGGAAGAGGAACAGTTCCCGCGAGCGTAGAGGCAATGAAAGCCGGCGCCGTAGACTTCCTGCCCAAGCCGTTAAAGGGCGACGAACTGCTGAGTGCGATCAAGGTCGCCGAGGAACGCGACCGGGTCAGGCTGCAAAGAGCCGCAGAACGGAAGGCCGCCAGCAAACTAATTGACAAGCTTACGCCGCGCGAAAAAGAGGTCATGGAGTTGGTCGTTCAGGGCCATTTGAACAAGAATATCGCTGCCCTGATCGGCACCACCATAAAGACCGTCAAGGCCCACCGCGGGCGCGTGATGAAGAAAATGGGCGTAAGGAGCGTTGCGGAATTGGTGCGGCTGACGAGCAAAGCAACCAACGCTAAATAGCGGCCCGCAAGCATGAAACAGTGGCTGGGGCGCCAGGATTCGAACCTGGGAATGGCGCAATCAAAAACCGAACGGTTCGCCAACTAGAGCCGCTCGCCTCAGCGTGGCGGCAAACCTTCGTAGATCGGCAACCCTTCTTGGATGCAGTTGAACGCCTGCCTGTCGCTGGCGTTTATCGCCATCTGGCACTCGCCGTATTGGGTCGGATCATCGAGCGTTCCGGCCTTGAGGATGATAGCGTTTAGGCCGGGGCGACGCGTAATGAGCTGCGTGCCGCAATCGCCGCAGAATTCTCGCGTGACCGCGCGTGCGAGATCGTCGCGTCTGAACTGGCGAGGCTCGCCCTTCGTGTACCGAAAGCCGTCCACCGGCATCAGCAAGAACATGTTCGCCGCGCCGCCGGAAAAATACTGGCAAGGACGACAATGACATTGCGCCCTTAGCATCGGCTTTCCCGCCGCTGCATAGCGAACTTTGCCGCAGTAGCAACCACCTTCTAGCGTCATGTTCGTCTCCTATCGCCCGCACACCGACCGTTTAGCAGCTGCTTCCTTTTGCGGCGCGTACCAACCTGTGATCTTTTGAAATATATTTGGGTCGCTCATTGCGTTCACCCCTTTAACCGCAGCGCCAACCAGAAACCAACCTGCCTAACGGTAACTTTACACGACCGGCAAATGTCCGCTGGGCGATTTTTGAAACTGAAACTTTGAAGCCTGCAGCCCTGCTGCGCTTCGTGTTGGCGGGGCTTTCGCATTTCCAGAGTGCGGAAAAACTAAACAGCCGTTAATACGATGGCTTAAATGCGCTTGTGCACGTGGAGTGCTGTTTAAAGAAGCTGGCCTTACTGTCGCTATTGCGAGGCTTTAACCGGAAAAGCGGAAATGCGCTCTGCGATAAGATTTTGTTGGCAGTCCGGCGTCATCGCGCTTGCCGCAATCATTTTCGCATTCCTGGTGCCGGGCGTCGTACTATGCAAAGTCGTTTCGTTGACAAGCATCGCATCGGCAATCGCAATAACGACCCTTGTTGCCGGATTCGGACTTTATCTGGCGGGCCAATTGATCGAAAAACGCACTCCCCAAAGCGAGCGCGTCGATCATTATCTTCAGGCAAGTATTCCCGTAACCGCCGCCGGCTTGTTGTGGGTCCATGTGATATTGCAAACGGGCCCGTGGCGGGACAGGAGCATTGAGCCCGGAGTAGCATTTGCGATAGTAGCCGGTTGCGGTGTAGCGGGAGCCCTGCTGCTGATACGGCGCGCCAGGCGGCTCGCTGCCAACGGATCCAACTAAACCAAGGCAATCCGCTTTCAGGCTCTGCTTGTGGCGGACATTTCTTTTGGACGCTGAATATCCGCTTTCAGGGGTAAGGCGGACATCGCTCTCGCCGTGCCGGCATTTATGTGGCTCGCATTCTTAATGACGAGAAGCCCGGCGATCTACCGGTTGAGTTGCCAACCAAGTACGAGATGGTCATCACCCTCAAGGGCACTTGGTCTCACGGTGCCACCCGCGTGGATTAATCCAAGGTGACTCGATCTTCGTCACTTCCATTTCGGATGGGTCGGAAGGGGAAACGTCTTTTTCATGTGTGGTGGAACTGCAAGATCAACATCTTCCACGCGCAGATTAACGAGATCAAGCAAGTCCCCAGGTGCAAATACATGCCGCAACCCATTGACCTAGATCAAAGTCTGAGCCGTCCAAGGGCCGTAATTATTAGTGGCGGAATTTCCCTAGGAGAGATGGCACGCGCAGAGGAATACCGGCAGAGAGCGAAAGACTGCGAGGAAGCAGCGGAAGCGGCATCCACTGTGGGGATGCAAAGCCTTTTTCAAGATCTGGGTGAGCAATGGCTGTATTTAGCCAACGACGTTGAATTGCTTGATCGTAACCGAAATGAACAATGAGCAACTCATTTAAGTGATGAGTTGAGAGGTGCTTTGAGTCAAGACGAGAAATCATCCATTGCTTTGAGCGTAATCGCGCTGAGAGCGGAAACCTATGCGGCAGATGGCAACATAGTCATTTATTGCGGACAAAATATTCTACGGCAGAACGAAAATTCTCCGTTCCTGTTGAATGCTTCAAAGACCTAATCATCGATCTCAAGCGGCTGAACGCTTCTTTGCCTGGAGAGCCGACTGGTTGTGACGAAGATCAGGCTCAGCCGTTGCTTCCGCTTGGAATGCCGGTAGCCGCTGAATAGTTGTTTAACTTCTGTCTCTCCATGACCCACCTCCAACTCCACCAAAACACCAACTCGGTGTCTGGTTTTCCCACGGCTTAAAGTAGGGTATCTTCGACGTGGAGCGGATCATCCAAGCATGAATACCCCTGAGACGATCCAAGTACCTGCCCAGATCATTGAGAAATGGCAAGAAATTATTGATCTTCTTGCTGCGGTGTTACACGTCCCCTCTGCTTTAATTATGAAGGTGGAACCTCCAAACATCAGAGTTCTTGTTCGCAGCGAGTCGGAGGGAAATCCGTACGAGAGGGACGAACGCGCTTGCCTCAACACAGGACTGTATTGCGAGACGGTGATGAAAACCCGTCAGCTCCTGCTGGTGCCCGACGCTCTGGCGGATCAGGAATGGAATGCCAATCCTGACATCAAATTGGGAATGATCTCGTATATGGGAGTTCCGGTGGCTTGGCCCAATGGCGACATCTTTGGGACCATCTGTGTTCTAGACGACAGGCGAAATGAGTACAGCGAGCTTTACAGGAAATTTCTGTTTCAATGTCGCGAAATGCTGCAGGCGGATTTGAAGTCATTGCAAGCCAACACTGAACTCGAACTCAAGGTCCTAGAGCGGACAGCGGAACTTCATAAAGCTCAGGCCGAACTCGCGCATGCAGCGCGCGTGACTGCCTTGGGCGAGCTGACAGCCTCGATCGCGCACGAAGTGTACCAACCGCTCACCGCCATCGCCGCTAACGCCGAGGCCGGCCTGCTCTTTCTCGACCGCAAAAATCCCGACCTGGGCGAAGCGCGCGACGCCCTGCGGCAGATCATCATGGATGGCAATCGAGCGGATGAGGTGATACGGCACGTCCGCACGCTCGCGAACAAGACCGACATCCAGAAAGTGCCCCTCGATATCAATGATGTGATCGAAGAGGTGATGCTCATTTTTCGGCACGAAGCGATTGCGCATGGTGTTTCAGTACGGCGGGAACTTGCATCCGCACTGCCGCAAGTGCTTGGTGATCGCGTGCAGCTACAACAGGTCATAATAAATCTTCTAATGAACGGCATCCAGGCCACGAGTTCCGTGACAGGCCGCCGTCACGAGCTGCGGATACGATCGCAGGAGCACGGGCCCGATCAGATACTTGTTGCCGTCGAGGACTCCGGTACCGGAATCGAGCTGCAAAATGTGGACCGGTTGTTCAGCGCCTTCTTCACGACAAAGCCGAGCGGCATGGGCATCGGCCTATCGATCTGCCGGTCGATTGTCGAGCAGCACGGCGGCAACATATGGGCGACTCGGAATTCCGGGGCCGGCAGTACGTTTCAATTTACGTTGAGCACGCGTGGGGCGACGCCATCGTAGCCACCTGGGTCGAGACCCAAAGCCGGAAGCACCAAACACGCCAAGGCGGGCGGATGAGAAATACAAATTAGGATTCCCCAATCTTGCTAGCACGTTTAACGCGCCAAGTTTTGAAAGCAAAAGCTAGGTTGGACCACACGCCTGCCGCCAACACACCCATCAAAAGTCGTCCTTGGTGAATTCCGGGCGTTTTTTCAAATAATACCAGGATCATTTCGACGATTATTCCAATTGCCGCTGCGGAAATGACGACTTGCCACCAAGTCCGGCAGAAATACCCTGCGACTAGTGCAGGCAAGGCCGCAAATGGATCAATAAGTTTCGTGACAAAAATGATTAAAGCGACCTTTAAAGCGAACTCTGGCATTGCTTCTGACCTCTGCCATGAACCATGGGGAGATCATTGAGCGCGAATTTTTTGATTGCGCAAGTTCTGCAATCAGCCGTCGATATGACCGCGCCGCGCACCCATCGTAATCATCAGCCCGCACGTCCGCTTCGGGTCAGAAGCAGACATTCGCACTGCAATAAGTCATGTCCGCTTTACCTCCGAAAGCGGACAGCTTGAGTTGCGCTTTCACTGCCGAGTCCCGCGCGCAGTTCAAGATCGAACCAGTCTCCACCTCCCGGCTCCGCAAAACGGGAATTTTCTAAGTACTGAGGATAGACTTTCGGCAAAAATTTTGAATTTCGGGGCAATATTTAACGCACCAGAGACTCGGTGACACCGAAAAAGCGCCCGACACGCGGACTTTCTCGCGCGTTTTTGGCACCAATTTAACGAGAGCGGAGTTGGGAGCTGGGGCAGCAGTGCAGATAGCCCCCTGCTCTGCCCTCTTTCCCTGCTAACAGGGAATTTTACAGGGAATTTTGTAAAATCGCGGCTTCGGGAGCACCAGAGACTGCGAATAGTGGCGCCGTTACGGGGTGTTCATTGAGAATTCCCTACTCGACGAAACAGGGAATTTGTTTCGCTGAACAGCGAATCTCGACGCGCGAACAGGGAATTTTATCGGCAGCCAGCACAGTGGAACCAATGTCCGCTTTACCCCCAAAAGCGGTCGAAATAGACATCGCGGGTCCCGATGGAGGGCAGAGCATTTCTGCTCTGCCCTGTACTTCAAACGTCGACCTGCTCTGCTATCGCCAGGGCATCGTCCACATCAATGCCGAGATATCGGACAGTGCTCTCTATCTTGGTGTGACCAAGCAGAAGCTGAACCGCTTGTAGATTGCCGGTACGGCGGTAGATCAGCGTCGCTTTAGTTCGTCGCAGTGAGTGCGTACCGTACAAATGGTGGTCTAGCCCCACACCGATGAACCAATCAGATACGAGTCGTCCATACTGACGCGGTGTCATGCCTCGCCCCGACTTTGGACCCGTAAAAAGGAACTCGCCAGGTTTCTTGCGAGAGACTTTGAGATAATCGTCGATGGCCTGGCGTGTCTGCTCGGTCAGTTCAAATCGAACGGGTCGCCCGGTCTTTCTCTGACGCACCGTCGCTCGATCAACTGCGCAACCATTGGGGGCAACATCATCGACCCTGATGGCGACTACGTCGCAGCCCCGCAGCTTACTGTCGATGGCAAGATTGAACATCGCCAGGTCACGCCTACTCCGCTCATTTTGGAGCATGCTGCGAATTGCCCACACATGCTTCCGCCGGAGCGGCGGCTTGGCCCCAATTAATTTGCCCTTGTTCCAGGGGACTCTGGTGGGTGTAGGTAAGGTCAGGTCCGCGTCGTCGTACATGGTCATACTCCTCTGTTACCGACGAGAGGAGCATGCGCGCCATGAGGCGATGTCGGCTTTTACGGTCGCAAGCGGGGGCAAAGCAGACATAAGGCAGACATCGCGGCATGTCGCCTTTTGACCCAAAGCGGACATGCGAGTGCTGCCGGGCAATGTCCGCTTGCGGGGTGAAAAGCGGACATTGGTCCTTTGAGTGGGGGGAATGTCGCCGCGCGCAGCGCATGGAGGTAGAGCTCGGTATGCCCGAATTGCTCTGGTTAAGTCGGCGCCGCTGCCTATTTGTAAATTACAACCCAAGGCATCCCTGGTGTCCCCAACTTGTGACCTTGGGCGTTCCGCGGCTTCCAGTTCCCTTGAGCTGGGAGCCGCGCAATTCACAAAACATAGAGAGGTGACCAAATGTCTCAACACAGCGCTATTCATTTCTATCTTAATTGGGCGAAAGAACGGATCGATGAAATGGACGCCACACTGGCCTCATTTGAGGCCAAGGTCAGCGAACTCCAAGCTGACGCCCGCACCAAAGCCAACCAAGCTCTCGCTGACATGCGCAAAAAGCGTGATGACTTCCGTGATACGCTGAAAAAGCAGGCGGATGCCAACGAGGCCTCATGGGTTAAAGAGAAAGCACGGCTCCAATCTGAATGGAACGCGTTCGAGGCCGACGTCGGGAAGTATATCGAAAGCTCCAGCCAAAAAATCGAGCAGCAGCAGGCGGTTTTTAAAGGCCAAGCTGAAGCTCAAGTGAAGGCGTGGCGCGAAGCAGCTGAAAATCTTCGCACCGTTGGCAAAGAGTTCGCAGCTGGACGTCGGAGCGAAATAGAAGTCGCCCTGAAGCGAATGGAAGCCGACGCCGCCGTGGCTGAGAAAAAGCTTCAAAAGATCAACGAGGCGGGCAAACAGTCATGGTCTGCATTGGTGACTGCATTGACGGAAACTCGCGGTGCGTTCGATCGCGCCAATCAAGCGGCACAGGAGGCATTCAAGCAGGCAGTTTGATCGGTCCGAGATAGTCCTTTGAAGGAGAGACCGCCGCGAGGCGGTCTTTCTATTTTTTGGGGGCAATGTCCGCTTCTCTAATCGGCCGATTGGGGTCAAGCGTTTTCAGACTGTCCACGACCACAGTGTCGATGTCACTCACGGGCTCGTGCTTCTCTT
The DNA here is from genome assembly GCA_963718035.1 of uncultured Alphaproteobacteria bacterium. Classification (GTDB taxonomy): domain Bacteria; phylum Pseudomonadota; class Alphaproteobacteria; order Rhizobiales; family Xanthobacteraceae; genus Pseudolabrys. Next base: position 26,157 of record CAVQYD010000010.1, read on the forward strand.
CGGAATCGGCACCAAGGCCCTTCCATCATGGGATTCGAGAACGAGGTGGAACAATCTATTGGGCGGCCTTGCCGTCAGACGAACGGCAGGTCCAGCGGACATTGCGAACTCACCTCATCCATCGTCCCGTGAGGGACATCATGCCACCGCGAGGTGGAACTCGTGTTTCTCCTATCCGGTTTGATTATGTACAGCGCTCACGCTGCAACAGCGTTCTTGCTCCAGCGGAATTCGGTGCCATCAACCCAGATGCGGTGCATGATGACGGCCAAGCGACGCGCCAGCGCGACGATTGCCTTCTTCATGCCGCGGCGCCTGGCGATCTGCATCGCCCAGGCCTTGAGCCAGGACCATTTGGCTGAGCGTACCAGCATGCTCTGGGCCGCTTCGTAGAGCATCACTCGCATCATCTCGTCCCCGCATTTTGATATCGCGCCGGTTCGATTGATCTCGCCCGATTGATACCTGGACGGGGTCAGACCCAATACCGCCCCGACTGCCTTGGAGTTTCGAAAGCGCGCGGGCACATCGACGGTGGCGCGGAATGTCAGCGCCACCACCGGACCAACACCCGGGGTCGTCATCAGGCGCCGGCACACCGCATCGTCCTGCACGATGGCCAGCACGCGGCGGTGCAGCACGGCGGTCTGTTCGCGCAGCACTCTGCGAACGGCGAGCAGCGGCTCGACCAGGATGGCCAGATCGGGGAGATTCTCGACCAGTTCCTTGATGCGCGCCTCGAACTTCAGCTTGCCAACGATCCCGACCTTGAGGCCGAAGTTACGCAAGGTTCCGCGCAGGTCATTCTCGACGGCGATGGCCTTCGACTGCAGCAGCTTGCGATGGGTCAGCAGCATGCGCAGCTTCTGGCTGCGCAACGTCTTCACATGCACCGGACGATAAAGTCCCGCCCGCATCATCTGCGCCATACCGCGGGCATCGTTACGGTCGGTCTTGTTGATCTGCGCCTGCAACACCGCTCGCATGTGCCGCGTCTCGACGCAGATCACCGGCAAGCCCGACTCAGCGAGAGCGCTGTAAAGCCACTGCGACAGTGGCCCGGCTTCCAGTCCAATCCGCTTGAAGTGATAGGCATTGTTCTTCAGCACCTGCAGCAGAGCTCCGGGTTCGCTCGCAACCTTGGCTTCGCGCACGATCCTGCCCGTGTCATCCACAATGCAGATGCTCGTTTCCTTGACTGAGACGTCCAGTCCGGCAAAATGCTCCATGCTGCGCTTCTCCTTCTGATGCTTGAGGCCGTAAACCACGGACCTCGTTTCACCATCAGCCTGAAGCGCAGCACCCAAAATCTTCAGCTATCCACAAAGATCGCCCGGCCGATTACCCCATCTATTGGCACTTAGCGGACATGGGTTGCTGCGCTGCACATGTCTGCTTTTGACCCAAAGCGGACATTTGGCCGTAGTTGGTGCCCCTTTCAAAGTGTCAGTTTGAGCCAATAGAATACGCTGTTCGTGGGGTCGAAGCGGCAATGAACCGGCGCGAATTTATCACTTTTCTTGGCGTGGCAGCCGTGCTGCCGCTTGCAGCAAGCGCACAGTCTAAAATTCCCCGCATTGGATTCATGGGCAATTCCACTGCGGCGCTCGAAGCAAATCTCGTTGACGCATTCCGTGAAGGCTTACGCGAGCTTGGCTATGAGGAGGGCCGCAATATTGTCATCGAATACCGCTGGGCCGATGGAGAGTATCAACGGTTCTCAACGCTTGTAGCTGAACTCGTCGCCGCAAAGGTGGATTTGATCGTTACTGCCGGGACTCCCGCGGCGCTCGCGGTGAAGAAGGCGACGACAACTGTACCCCTCATCATGGTCGCGGTCGGCGATCCAGTCGGCACCGGCCTTGTGCCAAGCCTGGCGCGGCCCGGGGGTAATCTCACCGGATTAAGCTCAATCGCGCCAGACCTCGAAGGCAAGCGGCTTCAGCTTCTGCGCGAAATCGTGCCTGCGCTTTCGTCTGTCGCCATGTTTGTTAATTCAGTTAATCCATTTCATGTTTCATCGATGAGACAAGCTCGCGCCGCGGCGGCGGAAATGGGAATAAAGCTGCAACTGCACGACATTCGTAAAACTGAGGACCTTGACGACGCCTTTGCCGCAATCCGAAAAGAGCGACCTGGTGCGCTACTCATCCTAGCGGACCGCGTTTTCCTGCATAATCGCGAACGTATCGCGGACTTCACCAAAGAGCAGCGACTACCAAACGTGAACGCATACAAAGAGATTGTTGAGGTCGGAGGTCTGATGTCCTATGGACCGAGCTATGAGGACATGCACAAGCGTGCCGCGATCTATGTCGACAAGATCCTTAAAGGCGCCAAACCGGCTGACCTACCAATTGAACAACCGAGTAAGTTTACTTTTATTGTCAACCTCAAAGCGGCCAAAGCGCTTGGCGTCACAGTGCCGTCGCAGCTTCTCGGCCTCACCGACCAACTAATTGAATGAGCGCCGATGTCCGCTTTTGGCACTTAGCGGACATTGGCTTGTGCGCTGCACATGTCTGCTTTTGACCCTAAGCGGACATTGCTTCAGAAGTTGGCAACCCTCTAACCATAAAATTTCCCGGAATTATCGAATAATTCGCACGTTTGACGATAACGTGCGAGTGGAGTTATCCCGATGCATCATGCTCGGCCAGTTTGTGCTCGTTGTTCGTACTGGGTGGAAGATCATACCGCCACTCCAGCTACGGCAGGTCACTGTCACCGCTATCCGCCAGCCGTCTATGTCAATCCGCAAAGCAAGACCATAAGCCAAAAATTTCCAGTGACGGATCGGCATCATTGGTGCGGCGAGTGGTGTGGCGACGACAGTCGACTTATGGAAGGCATACGTCAGTCCATTAGTGAGGGCACGCAGCGATAGTCAATCGCACCGCTTTTCCGCTGCTGGCTCGAAGCTAATGTGTTTTCGTGCTGACGAATGCGTCGTTCTGGAGGACGGCGATATGAGATACCACGTCATCAGCCCTGAAGATGCGTCGGCAATTGTGTCGGGTGAAAGCGTAGAAATGACCCTCAACGCAATCGACGATGTGCGCAGCCCTGTTTCAGCTCAAATTCAAACTACATTGTCTATTGAGACCGCAGAAAAACTTGCGTCTCAACTTCATGCAGCTCTGATGGTCGCGCGAGCGCATCGGGCAAATCGTTAATTTGGCCAGTATGGTTTTCGCGCTGTCAATGTCCGCTTTTGAGGGTAAAGCGGACATACCGCGGACATGCCGCCATGTCTGCTTTTGACCCAAAGCGGACAATCTCTATGCGGCAAGATTTCTATTTTGTCGCTGCAGTGATCTGACGAACTGGCCGTAAAAATATCGCCGAACTTTATGGGCCGCACTATCGCGCATTCCGAGCAGGAACGGACATCGGGTGGGCCCGACACCACGTGGAATCAGGCGCGAATGGCGCTAAGTAACCATACCGCCTACGCGCGCTTTGCTTCGTCTTACCACCGGCGCCAACCCCAGCCGCCCGGCCAACGCGCATTGCCGGGATTCCAACCACGTTGAAAAGGGAACCCGAAGCGGTCGTCGTACCGGCCGTCGCCCGCAAGGAGGGCTTCAGTCGAAGGCTCGCGCGTTATGAAGCCGCCCTGGGGCTGATTGCTCAGCACCGCGACAAACTCGGTGCGATAGTTGGTCTCGGCGCTCAGCGGCTCGTCCGAGACGACGATCGAGGATCGCGGCAATGCGGTCGGCCCAATGCGATCGACCACATCCTTCGGGATGGTGATGCGGTCGAGCGCGTTCTTGGCGTCGTCCGCGTCGTCGATCGTGACTGCGGTCCAGCGCAGGCCGGCGTCCGTGCGCGCCATCGCGGTAAATACATGCGTGCCGATCCGCTTCTCGGGATTGCGGATCGTGACCGGGACCTCGATGCTGAAATCGAACACTTCGCCCCCGTCCGGCCACCGTTTGTGCGTGTTGCGCCGCACGTAAAGCTTCTGCGTGGCGCGGCTGATGTAGATCGAGACCGGCACCACCGCGAGTTGCGCATCGAGCGCCGCCTTGGCAGTGGCGGCCTTCCTGGCTTCCGCCGCCTTGATGGCCTCCTTTGCAGCGGCGGCATCGGGCTTCGACTTCGCGTCGGCCGTTGCGGTGTCGAGCTGCTTCCCCGCTTCCTCGACTTTGGAAGCGGCCTTCTGTCTCCGCTCCTCGGCCCGCGCCTTCGCCTGGTCCGTTTTTGCGGCCGCGAGCGCCTTGTCGGCGGCCGCGAGTTCGGCATCGGCGCGGGCCTTGAGCGACGTCAGCTTGCGCAGCGACGCCGCGAGCGACGCTGTGTCGCGCGCCGCTGCCGCAACAGCTTTCTTGGCTGGCTCAACGGCCTTGGCGGCTTCCGCGGCCTCGCGGGCGAGCGTCTCGGCCCGCGCCGGCGCAGCCGCGAGGGCCTCCGCCTTCGGTACAAGAAGCGCCGGATGGGAAAAATCAACCGGGGCCGGATCGCCCGGCGCGATGATCACCCGCATCCCGATCCGCGTCTTGTTGTATAGCCTCTCCGCAAAGCCGAAGGGCATTCGCACGCAGCCGTGCGAGGCCGCATAGCCGGGCAACGGCCCGCCGTGCAGCGCGATGCCGTTCCAGGTGATGCGCTGCATGTGCGGCATCCAGGCGTCGTCATACATGTTCGAGCGGTGGTCGACCTCTTTATCGACAACGGCGAAAACGCCGGCCGGCGTCTCGCGGTCCTTGACGCCGGTCGATACCGGCGCGCGCAGGATCCAGCCCTCGGCGTCGTAGAACGTGACTTGCTGGGTCTTGATGGACACGATCGCCATGATCGGCTCACCGGCCTCGCGCGGCGCCGCCGCCTCCTGGGGTTGCGCGGGGCGCGCCTGTTTCGGCGCCGCGTCGGCGGTCAGCGCCGTCAGTGCGGCCATCGCCGCGAGCGTCGCAATGACGGCAGGCCTCCGGCGCCGCACGGCCACGGTAGATTGCGCCGTCGTCAATCGATTTATCATGCCATGCCCGGTTGAAATGCGTGTCCGCGTTTGCGTCGACCGAGGCTCAGATCGCGATATTCGGAACAGCCAACACCATAGGCGGCCAATTCGTTCCGGGGGACTATCGCACCTTCGGCTCGGACATCGCCTAATGCACTGCACATGTCTCAATTCTTCGTCGTTGCCAGTGAATAGCGCGAATACAGCTCGTCAACGCGTTGCTGCCACATGCCCACAAAGGCGGCGGAGGTCAGTCTATCGACTGATTTCCAGACATGTTTGATAGCGGGAAGCGTATTGCGCCAGATCGCCAGTTTGCACCACCGCTCACCTTTTTCTTTGCCTTCATCGGTGGCACACATGGACTTCCAGGCGATGCGCTTCGGATGGCTGACGTGTTGTGCGGCCCCCTGCCATCCTTGTTGATGAATCAAGTACAGATCACTGAAAGTCGGTTTCCTGCCAGTCCCGAACTCGAAAAGGAGCGCCTCCGAGGCAAATTTGTAAGCGCCGGCGATAGCGTTGTCGCGCGGATCGGTAATGTTTCCTGAACCGTTTTGGTTGAACTCATTCTTACTGAGCTGGAATAGCCCGATATATGATCCGGTGCGTTGCTTTGGATTGAAGCCGGATTCGATTTTAGCCACGGCTTTCATAAAGTTGAAATCCAGACCGAAAGCATCAGAGGCGCGCTCGATCTCCTCAACGGGCGTTCCAACTGGAAGGTCTTTCATCGCCTTCAAAACAGTATCAGCCGGCTTCTCGTCAGGTGGAATTTCAGAAAAAACGTAATAAGCGAGAAGAGAGAAGTCCTGCTTGCGAGGCGTCGGATCAAGGGAAGGATCCGGAATGGAGTCCGTTCTTTCTGGTCGTTCGACCAGAGCATCCGTTGCTGCTTGTTGTTCGACCAGAGCGTCGAAGGCCGCATCTAGTCGCGCTTGATCTTTTTCAAAGGTGTCGGAGCTGGTTTCCTCATTGCGTAAGAGCAATGGCCCATGCGGGACCGGCAATGCAGCGGTCACGAAATGAACTCGATGAACTGACTTCGACCTCGACTGCCTCATCAGGCGAAGCGGTGCTCATCGTCTTCCCAACAATAACTTGAGAAGCCGCGGCAATTGCGCATGCGGCTAAAAGGAAGGCGAACTGCAAGGGTCTCATATTTCGCAAGTCGGTCCCCGAATGGAAGTATATACATGAGATTCTGTGGAACTTCCGCAGTATTTTACCGGCGCCTTCGTTCAAAACTGATCGATACCGGACATTTACGTTACAGCGTCGACTGTCTTAGTAACGTTCGCGGAATGATTCTTGCGGTCGTTGCGGCCGCTGTTGGCCCTTAGCGGACATCGGCTAGTGCACCGCACATGTCCGCTTTCGGGGGCAGAGCGGACATGACGGGCAGCGGAATGCTGTATTCAGAATGACACTGCCAAAAAAGTACGAAACAAAAATCCTCTATCAAAATCAACCACTCGAATTGGCTGGGGCGCCAGGATTCGAACCGTGAAATTCCCTTTTCAAAAATACCCTTTGAAACTACGCGAGAAATCGGCGCCGTTTAGGGCAAATTCGGCCCCAGAGAATTTCTCGCGAAGGAGTTGTCAGAACGCGGGGACACCTCCACTGAATTCCTCATTGCGCGCGCGCCCGCTCCCGCAACACGAATTTCTGAATCTTGCCGGTGGCAGTGGTCGGTAAGGGTCCGAACACGACCGATTTCGGTGCCTTGTAGTGCGCAAGTTGACCCCGGCAGAAATCGATAATTTCGTCTGCGGTCGCTGCCGTCCCCGGCCTGAGTTGGACGAAGGCGCACGGTGTCTCGCCCCATTTCTCGTCGGGTCGCGCTACCACGGCGGCGAGCTGCACAGCGGGATGCTTGTACAGCGCGATCTCGACCTCCACGCTCGAAATGTTCTCGCCGCCAGAAATGATGATGTCCTTGGCGCGGTCCTTGATCTCGATATAACCGTCGGGGTGCTCGACAGCGAGGTCGCCGGTATGCATCCAGCCGCCTCGGAAGGTCTGCGCGGTGGCCTTCGGTTCCTTCAGATAGCCAAGCATGACGGTGTTGCCACGGACCATGATCTCGCCGATACTTTTGCCGTCACGCGGCACGGCTTTGAGCGTCTTCGGGTCGGCGACCATATGACCCTCCACCACCGGATAGCGCACGCCCTGGCGCGCGATCAAGGGTGAGCGCTCCTCGACGGATAGATCCGCCCAACCATCCTGCGGCACGCACAGCGTCGATGGGCCCTGCAGTTCGGTCATGCCGTAGATGTGCGTCACGCGGAATCCAAGTTCCTCCATGCCCTTTATTATTTTGGCGGGCGGAGGCGAGCCGCCGGTCTGGATATCGACGACGTGATCGAATGAGCGTCTTTGCTCCACCGGCGTGCTGACCAGCATATTGAGCACCGTGGGCGCGCCGCACATATGCGTCACGCCGTGCTCGACGAGCATCGGGAAAATCAACGCCGGGTCTACCTTGCGCAGACAGACCTGCGTACCGCCCATAGCGACAACTGACCAGGGGAAACACCAGCCGTTGCAATGAAACATCGGCAGCGTCCAAAGATAGACCGGTCGCGGCGGCAACGGCCAAGCCATGATGTTGCCGACCGCTTCCAGAAATGTGCCGCGGTGGTGATAGACAACACCCTTGGGGTTGCCGGTGGTGCCCGATGTGTAATTGAGCGCGATGGCGCTGCTCTCGTCAGTCGGCGGAGCCCATTCGAAATTCGGATTGCCTCCGGCAATGAATTCTTCATATTCGACCTTGCCGAGCCGCTCACCCGCTCCCGCGTAAAGCTCGTCGTCGACGTCGATGACAAGCGGACGGCGTTTGAGTTTCGCCAAGGCTGGCCCGACCTGCGCAGCGAATTCGCGGTCGGTAATTAACACCTTGGCCTCGCCATGCTCCAGGATATAGACAATGGTCGCGGCGTCGAGCCGCGTGTTGATCGTGTTGAGCACCGCGCCCAGCATCGGCACGCCGTAATGCGCCTCTGCCATCGCTGGCACGTTGGGCAGCATCGCCGAAACGATGTCGCCAGCGCGGACTCCGCGCCGCGCTAGGGCCGACGCCAGCCGCCGCGCGCGATCGTAGAATTGACGGTAGGTATATTGCCGGGCGCCGTGGATGACAGCGATGCGATCGGGGTGAATCTCCGCGGTTCGCGGCAGGAACGACACCGGCGTGAGCGGTGCGAAATTCGCCGCGTCCGGCGTCAGATCGGCAAATAAGCCGCTCGCGCTGGCGTGCCGCCCACGAGGCGCGAGCATCCGCGCAATGCGTTGCTCGGTCGCAGAACGGCCGGGGCGGCGGCGGCGGTTTGTCGGCCTAGCCGCTCCACCTTTGGACTTCGCCTGCGATCGCGCACGGACCGCTTTCTTCTTGCGTTTGGCCATGTTTTGCTCCCAACGACTCGGTCTTCGCAATTTGCGCGGTTTTTCGGCCAGACGCGGCCATTGCGATCCGCCAAGCGATCTGGCAGTGCACGCAAGACCGGCCCACTATCAGCTTAGCACAAGAGAACAAGAGAATTGAAAAGCGGCTCCGTGTACGACGGGAGCCGAAACGTGGTAGGCTGACTACTTGGGGAAACCAGCCGGTAAGGGCCGGACCCGCATGATATGCAAACGAGCAAGGGGAGGAACGCCATGCTCAAGATATTTGCTGCTGTGGCCGCGTCACTGGCCGTGATGGCGGCGTCAGCCATCGGAACGCCAGCATCCGCACAGGATCGCACTGTCAAGATCACCGGCTTCGGCGCCAAGTCCGGCGTGGTTCGTGTGTTCGGCGTCAACAGCGAGGCCGCATTGAAGGCGGCGGCGGAAGAAATCAACAAGGCCGGCGGTATCACGCTCGGCGACGGCGCCAAGGCCAAGCTCACCATCGAGTTTCTCGACGACCGCTGCAATGCCGAAGAGGGCATCTCGGTGGTTCGCCGCATCGCATCGACGGACGCATTCGTCGCCGTCGGGCCGACCTGCTCGAACGTCGCCGAATCGCTGTTCGGTATCCTGCAGAAGAAAGTCGGCGACGCGTCGGATACCGGTTTGCAGTTCCCGATCATCGCCGACGTCGCCGCGAAGGGCGGCCTCGCCAAGATTTCCGAATGGTCGTTCCGCAACGTGCCGAGCGAATTCGAGATGTATAAATCATTGTTCGCCTGGCTGAAGACGCAGCATCCGACGCTCAAGACCATCTACGGCGGGGTCGAGAAAGACTTCGCGCATTCGAATGCGACGTTCGGCGTTATGAAAGCCCAGGCGGAGGCAAATGGCTTCCAGGTTGTCGGACAGAGCGAATGGCTGCTCGCGGATACCACTTTCTCCACTCAGGTCCGCGAGATGAAGCGCGCGAACCCCGATATCGTGGCGATTTCGGCGCATCCCTTCACGACCTGCGGCGTGCTCAAGGAGATGGAACGGCAGGGAGTGAAGCCAAAGCTACTAATCGGCCTTACCAGCTCGTCGAGCATCGAGACGCTGCAGGGCTGCGCCAAGCAGGCGGAAGGGATCATCATCCCGACCAGCTTCGCGCCGGTCACCCCGGAGGCGAAAAAGGCGGCCGAGCAAGTGGCCAAGTTCGGCGGCAGCGCCGACCTGCACAGCGCGGCAGCGTACGAGATCGTTTTCATCCTCAAGGACGTGATCGAGTCGCAGAAGATCATGGCCAAGCCGGACACCGTGGCGGCCGATCGGGTCAAGATGCGGCAAGGTCTTGCGGCGTTGAAGGAGACCAATGGCCTTCTCGGCAAGGTTGGACGCACGTCCGACCGCGAAGCGATCAAGCCGTTCCTTTACGTGCACGCCAAGGACGGCAGCTGGCAGGTTCTCTATAAGCCAGCATCCTGACCGTCATCGACGCAATCGCGGACCGCGGCGCAAGCCGCGGTCCGACGCGTGCCTCCCATCGGCGCATTAACAAATTGGCCGAGCCACGGACGTGGATCTTCTCATCGACACGGTCCAATCCATAGCCGACGGCGTGCTATTCGGCACGACCTATGCGTTATTGGGCATCGGCTTCACACTGGTCTTCGGCGTGATGCATAAGCTCAACTTGTCCTATGCTGCTGCCTCCATCGGCGCCGCTTACGCCAGTTTGCTGATCCTTGCCGGCATCAAGGCACCGCCGCCACTGGTCTTTCTGCTGTCGGCGATTTGCGGCGGCTTTGTCGGCGGCATGGTCTACCTCATCGCGTTCCGCTTCATCCCTTTCGCGAATCCGCTGGCCACCCTGATGTCGACGGTCGGCCTGTTGCTGCTGATCGATGAAATCATCGTGCACACGACGGCCGGCGTGCCGCTCGCTTATCCCGCGCTGTTCTCCGACGTGATCATCCAGGCGGGACCGTTCAATCTGCGCGGCGATTTGATGTTCGTCTTCTTGCTGGGCTGCCTCTGCATGGTGCTTCTCCTGCTGCTGCTTTACCGCACCAAGCTCGGGCTCGCCACGCGCGCCGTTTCGCAGCAACCGACCGCGGCAGAGCTCTGCGGCATCAGCATTAAGCGCGTGAACAGCCTCACTTTCGTGATCACCGGCGTCGTCGGCGGCATCGCCGGCGCGATGACTGGGGCGGCCATCGGCATGCTCTCGCCGCTGTTGTCGCTGCCGCTGACCGTCAAGGGACTGATCGTAACGGTGATCGGCGGCCTCGGCAGTATCCCCGGCGCGATCGTCGCTGGCCTGCTGGTCGGAGGTGTCGAGAACCTGTTCCAATTCTTTCGCGGCGTCTCCGAGCGCGACCTCTACGTCATGCTGTTATTGTTTGTTTTTCTCGTGTTCCGCCCCGGGGGCCTGTTCGCGCCTTCGGCCGGACGCGACTGAGCGAGCGGGGACAGATGGATTTCTATCTCGGCCTCTTGCAGATCATCGGCGTTCACACGCTGCTCGGACTGTCGGCCTATTGCGTGCTGCTGACCGGCCAGGTGAGCCTTGCGCAAGCCGGCTTTTTCGCTATCGGCGCCTATGTCGCGGGCATGCTGACGGTGCTTGCCGCATGGCCGCTCGTCCTGGCGCTGGCAGTGTCGGCGATCGCGGGGGGAGCGATGGCCTGCGCCGTCGGTTTTCCGGCGCTGCGGGTGAAGGGGCTGATGCTTGTGGTCGCCACCGTCGCGTTCGGCGAAGCGGTTCGCCTGTTTTTCTTCAATTTCGACTATCAAGTTGCGCGCGGCGATATCCGGATCGGACCGCATGGCGGCGAAGGCTTCCGTCAGATCCGCTATTTTCCCGAACACGGCTGGACCACGCTCGATGTCGCACTGTTCATATGGACCGCGGTTGCGCTGGTGATGGCCGCGTTGTGGTGGATGGACCGTTCACGCTCCGGTGCAGTTCTGCGCGCGGTCGGCGAGGACGAGATCGCGGCACAGAGCAGCGGTATCAACATCACCGCGGTAAAGGTCACGGCCATGACGATCGGCGGGGTGATCGCCGGCCTCGGCGGCGGTATTTTCGCGCATTATACCACCCACATCGAGCATGTGCAGTTCGGCGTCGTTTTGGCCACCTTCGCGATCGCCTATCCCATCCTCGGCGGTCTTTCCAATGTCTTTGGCACGTTGCTGGCCGTCATCTTCATCCAAGGTTTTTTGCTCGAGGGCCTGCGCTTCCTCGGCGATTGGCGCAACTTGCTGTTCGGCGGGCTGATCGTGCTGGCAATGAATTTGCGCCCGCGCGGACTGCTCGACGCCGGCTCGACGATCGCTCTGAAGCGGCTGTTTTTCAACACTAAGGAATGAGCCGGTGCTCAACCTGAGCGGGTTGACTAAACATTTCGGAGGAGTCCGGGCCGTCGACGGCATCGACCTCGCCGTCGCCAAGGAGAGATTCTCGGCCTTATCGGCCCCAACGGGTCGGGCAAGAGCACAATCGTCAACCTTATTTGCGGCCTGTTTCCATTGACGGCGGGCCGCGTGTTTTTCCGCGACGTGGACATTTCCGATCTGCCGCCGCACGCCCGCGTGGATCGGGGCATTGCGCGCACGTTCCAGAATATCCGGCTGTTTGGTCAGTTGACGGTCTGGCAGAATTTATGGGTTGCGCAGAATTCCGGCGAGCAGCGCCATGAGGAGCGTTTTCTGACGCGCTGGTTCGGCGGCGCGCGGCGAGCCCGCGACGAAATCGATCACACTCTGGAATTCTTCGACCTTGCGCACAAGCGCGACGAATTGGCCACCAATCTCGCATTCGGCGAGCAGCGGCGGCTGGAGTTTGCCCGTGCGCTTGCCGCCAAGCCGTCCTTGCTGCTGCTCGACGAGCCAGCAGCGGGCATGAACGCCGAGGAGATCGACCAGCTCGATGACCGAATCCGTAAGCTGCGTCAGGATGGCATCACCATCCTGTTGATCGAGCATCATGTGGAACTGGTCATGTCGGTGGCCGACCGCATCGCCGTTCTCAATTTCGGGCAGAAGATCGCGGAAGGGACCCCGGCCGAAATTCAGGCCAATCCGGCGGTGCGCGAGGCCTATCTTGGAACTGCGGCGGCGTGAGGCATCCGATGCTTGACGTGTCCAACCTCGTCACTGCCTACGGCAAGATCGAAGCATTGAAGGGCGTATCGTTGCGCGTGGAGAGCGGCCGGATCACTTGCCTGCTCGGGCCCAACGGGGCGGGCAAGACCACGTTGATGATGACAATCGCCGCCATCCTCAAGCCGCGCCGCGGCTCGATCCGGCTTGCCGGCACCGAGCTAATCGGTCTCACGCCGGCCCAGGTCGTCGCCCAAGGCGTCGCGCTGGTGCCAGAGAATCGTCTGGTCTTTCCGCAGATGAGTGCGCGCGAGAACCTTCTCGCCGGGGCCTATCAACGCCGCGACAAGGTGGCGATCGCGGCCGATATCGAACGCATGTACAATTGCTTTCCGCGGCTGCGCGAGCGGAGCGAGCAGCTTGCCGGCACGCTTTCGGGCGGCGAGCAGCAAATGCTAGCGGTCGCCCGCGCGCTGATGTCGCGGCCACGCCTGCTACTGATGGACGAACCCTCACTCGGCCTTGCGCCTCTCATCGTCGCCGAGATCTTTGGCATCCTTGCCGAACTTAACCGCGACGGCACCACTATTTTCCTGGTTGAGCAGAACGCCCACATGGCGCTCAAGGTGGCGCATCAGTTCTTTCTGATGGAACAGGGGCGCGTGACGTTCCAAGGAACGCCCGGAGAGCTCGCCGAGGACGAGGTCATCCAGCGCGCGTATCTCGGGACCCGTCGTGGCGCGGGCTGACAACGGCAACAGCCGATGATCGACTTCACGCAAAATACCATCGACGGGGTCATGATCGGCTCGTCGTACGGGCTGCTCGCGCTCGGTTTCACGCTGATCTTCGGGGTCATGCGCCGGCTCAACCTGTCCTATGGCCCATCGATCATGTTCGGGGCCTATCTCGGCACGTTGCTGTACCTAAATTTTACCACCAGTCCGATCGCTGTTGCTGCTGTGACGGTGCTGGGCGCAGTGCTCGCCGGCATCTACGTAGAAAGGCTGTGCTTCGCGCCGATGGCTGCCGGCGCCGGCATCGCATCGATGGTTTCTAGCTTCGCGATCTGGATGCAGCTCGAGCAAGCCGCCATTTTACTTCTGCCGCGCCACACCTATCCGTTCCCGTCTCTCACCACCAGCGCGCCGCTGACGCTAGGTCCGTTCCAGTTGCGGGCCGACCATCTGATCATGCTAGCTTGCGCGCTGGGATTGTCGGCCGGGCTGCAACTTCTGCTCTACCGCTCCCGCTTCGGGCTGGCGCTGCGCGCTATCATCGGCAATCCGGTGGCGGCGCATCTGGTCGGCATTAATGTCGGAACCGCCGTTCTCGGCGCCTTCGCCGTTGCATCCGCGATCGGCGGCATCGCCGGCTACCTGGTGCTCGCCACCGACCAGCAGATCACCCCGATGTTCGGCATGTGGGCGACATTCAAGGGCCTGATCGCAATGATGATCGGCGGACTTGGCTCGATTCCCGGGGCGATCCTGGGGGGCTTGGTGCTTGGCTGTTTGGAAGCGCACAGCCAGTCGTATTTCGGGCCGCAAATTCGCGATCTCTCCGCCTACTTGCTGCTGTTCGTTTGTCTCGTGCTGCGGCCCGGAGGCTTGCTGGGCGAGGCGCCGACGCGCGAGACGATCGACCGCCGGGGGGCATGAACCGATGGACGATTATCTGATCGGCGTGCTGTCCAATATCGGCGTTATCTCATTCCTCGCGCTATCGGCCTATCTCTTGTTGCTGACCGGCGAAATCTCGTTCGGACAGCAGGCGTTCTTCGCCATCGGTGGCTACGCCGCGGGAATCGCGACCGCGCTTTGGGGTTGGTCGCTCACCGCGGCGCTGGTATGGGGTGCGGCGACTGGCGCCGCGGCGGCGGTGCTGGTCGGCGTGCCGACGCTGCGGCTGCACGGACTGTATTTTGCGATTGCGACGTTAGCGTTCGCCGAGATGGTGCGGCTTCTATTCGAATTGTTTCATTATCAGATTTTCATCGACGGCGAATGGGTCGGCCCCGATGGCAGCGATGGCTTCCGAAATATTCGATACATTTTCGAAAACGATGTCGGGCCGGTGCAATTCCTGGCGCTGATCTACAGCTTGCTGGCGGCCGCGGTGGCCGGCTTCATGCTGCTCGAGCGCTCGCGTCTGGGTGTCACCTTTCGAATGATCGGCGAGGACGAAGTCTTGGCCGAAATGCACGGCGTCGCCGTTGCTCGCCACAAGGTGCTCGCTGCCGGTCTCGCCGGCGCCATCGCCGGAATTGGCGGTGGGCTCTATGCCCATCTGACTACCTACGTCGAACCGCGCATTTTTGACGTGATGCTTGGCGTGCATAGCCTCGCCTACGGACTGATTGGCGGCCTTGGCACCGCGTTCGGCCCGTTGCTTGGCGTGCTGATCGATATCGGCGTACTGGAATCGATCCGGACGTTCGCAGGCTTTCGCATGATCATCTTTGGCGGCCTGGTCGCGGCCTTGCTAATCTTTCGACCGCGCGGGCTGCTCGATGAATCCGTCGTGCATCGTATCGGCGGCGTGTGGCTCCGCGTCTGGGGTTGGATCTTGCGATCGGCCTAGCGGCCGGCCAGGCGCGGTAGATGAAACAGTTAAGGGAACGGGCATGACCGAAACTGGAGGAATTCGATTATTTTCTGCGGTGACGATGGCGATCTGCTTTGCTGGTGCGCTGTGCGCGGCAGAGGTGCGAGCCAAGGTTGATGTGGCGTGTCAGCCAACCGGCAAGCCGTTGCAATATGACTGCACGATCCGCTTGCTGCACGCCCGCAACAACGAGCCGCTGACTGATGTCGCGCTCACCGTCGGCGCCGACATGCCGTCGATGCCGCTGGCGCATAATGTGCGGCCGGTGAAGGCAACCGTCGGCGCCGCGCCGGGTATGCACGAAGTCCGCATCGAACTTGAAATGCTTGGCGATTGGGCTCTGCGGATCGATCTTACCGGCAAAGTACGCGACCGGGTGATAAAGGTCCTGCGTTTCGAGCAGGATCGCGTCGGCCCTGCCACGGCATCGGCGAATCCGCCATCCCAGCACAAGCACTGAATTGCGCTTATTCGTTACAGCAGCGCGTCAAACCGCGCATCACTCACGACGGAAAATGTTCGGCGTGCCACTCCAGATCGATCACAAATCCTAATGTCCAAGAATTTAGGTGAAGTCTGTTGCTGGCACAAAGCGGACGCCAGGCTACCATCTGAAACCGGAAATGTTCCAAACTCGAGAATTCGCATAGACCGAGTTCGATCAGCAATGTGTGAGCGCGAATCCGCTATTCGCTCACGCTTATTGGGGTTTGAACTCTCGTTACGTTTTTACGTAAAACATGTTGCCCGTCATCCATAAACGACTGCCACCCCGGTCACGCAGTCGACATCGAACCAGTCTCCAGCCGTATTCTCCGAAATTCGGGAATATTTCAAATTGCGAGCGGAGATTTTCAGCCTGCTGCTGCGTTGAAGACTCGAACTTGTAACTTAGAGACAGTTGTCGAATTTGAAAAAGCGCCGCGTTGGCGGGCTTCTTCGCCACAACAGCCTAAGTATATGAAGAGACTGGACTTGGTGGCTGGGGCGCCAGGATTCGAACCTGGGAATGGCGGAATCAAAATCCGCTGCCTTACCACTTGGCTACGCCCCAACAGGTACCGGAGAGCCGCGGCGAAGCGATTTCGTGCGCGGCGGCCGGACCATAGCGGCGCGGCCCTGTCCGATCAATGTCCGCAAGCCGCATATTATATATGTAGCGCGCGTTGACCCGCCCTGCCCCGGCACTAGATTAGCGAGCCATGACCTACCGCGCGCCGGTCGCCGATATCGCATTCACCCTCAAGCACGCTGCCGGCCTGAAGGCTGCGCTGGCGGAAGGACTTTATGGCGATCTCGACGAAGAGACGGTCGACTCCGTCATTGCGGAGGCCGGGCGCTACGCCACCGACGTCATCGCGCCACTCAATCAAGTCGGCGACAAGTTCGGAACGCCGTTCAAGGACGGCAATGTCACGACGCCCCCCGGCTGGAAGGAAGCCTACACGGAATGGGCCGCGGCCGGATGGAACGGTCTCGCCTCACCGTCCGATTGGGGCGGCCAGGGTCTGCCGCAGGCGCTGAACGCAGCCTGCATCGAGATGTGGAACTCGGCCTCCATGGCCTTCGGCATCGGGCCGGTGCTGACGATGGCGGCGATCGACGCGCTGCATGCCTACGGCAGCGAGGCACTCAAGAAGCAGTATCTCGGCAAGCTCGTCAGCGGCGAATGGATGGGCACGATGCAGCTCACCGAGCCGCAGGCCGGCTCCGATGTCGGCGCGCTGCGCAGCAAGGCCGAGCGCGCAGGCGACGGGACCTACCGCATCACGGGCTCGAAAATATTCATTACCTACGGCGAGCACGATCTCACCGACAACATCATTCACTTCGTGCTGGCGCGGTTGCCCGATGCGCCGCCCGGCACCAAAGGGATTTCGCTTTTCCTGATCCCGAAAATCATGCCGGACGGCTCGCGCAACGACGTGCGCGCGCATTCGGTCGAGCACAAACTCGGTATCCATGCCTCTCCCACCTGCACCATGGTTTACGGCGATCATGGCGGCGCCAAGGGATTCCTCATCGGCGAGGAGAACAAGGGCATGGCCTGCATGTTCACGATGATGAACCGTACGCGGCTCGCCGTCGGCCTGCAGGGCGTCGGCATTGCCGAGCGCGCAACACAACAGGCGCTTGCTTATGCCCGCGAGCGCAAGCAGGGCGCCGCCGGCGCGATCATCGCCTATCCCGACGTGAAGCGCATGTTGCTCACGATGCGGGGCCTGACAGGCGCGGCACGCGCAATCTGCTATGCGACGGGTATTGCGATCGACCGGTCGCTGCGCGGCAAAACCGACGCGGCCCGCAAGGCCGCGCACGAGCGCGCGTCGCTGCTGACCCCCGTCGCCAAGGCTTTTTCAACCGATATCGGGATCGAGGTCGCCTCGCTTGGCGTGCAGGTGCACGGCGGCATGGGTTACATCGAAGAAACCGGCGCGGCACAGAACTTCCGCGATGCGCGCATCGCGGCGATCTACGAAGGCACCAACGGCATCCAGGCGCTCGACCTGGTCACACGCAAGGTGCCGCTGGAAGGCGGCAAGACGATCGAGCTTTACATTGACGAATTGCGCCGGACCGTTGAGGCCGTGCGCACAAGCAACGCGCCGGTCCTGGGCGAAAGCGCAGCGCGACTCGGCGAGGCGGTCGACAGTCTGGAACGGTCGACGCGCTGGCTGCTGTCACAGAAGTCGTCCGACACGGCGCTTGCCGGCGCGACGCCCTATCTGCGCCTGTTCGGCAATGCGGCCGGCGGCTGCATGTTGGCCGAAGACGCGTTGGCCTCGTTGCGCGCCGGCGACGGAAACGCACGCGCCACGCTTGCGCGCTTCTTTGCCGAAAACATCGCTGTTCAGGCGGGTGGATTCGAGCGCACAATCGTTGAAGGCGGTGACAGCATCAACGGTGCCCAAGCCGCTCTCGCCGAATAAGGACTCTTACGCCGATGTCGCTGAAGGGAAAGACCCTGTTCATCACCGGCGGCTCACGCGGCATAGGGCTTGCGATCGCGCTGAAGGCTGCATCCCAGGGCGCCAACATCGCCCTCGCCGCGAAGACCGTCGAACCGCATCCGAAGCTTGAGGGCACCATTCATACGGCCGCGGCCGAGGTCGCCAAAGGCCGGCGGCCGCGCGCTGCCGCTCGCCGTCGATGTCCGCGACGAGGCGGCCGTGCAGGCGGCGATCGACGAGGCCGCCGAAAAGTTCGGCGGCATCGACATCGTGGTGAACAATGCCAGCGCCATTCAGCTGACTTCTGTCGCGGCGACCGACATGCGCCGCTACGACCTGATGCAGCAGATCAATGCGCGCGGGACATTCATGGTGTCGAAGTTCGCGATCCCCTATCTCGTGCGCGCCGCGAACCCGCACATCCTGATGCTCTCGCCGCCGCTCGACATGTCCGAAAAATGGTTCGCGCCCCACACCGCCTACTCGATGGCGAAATTCGGGATGAGCCTCGTGGTCCTTGGGCTCGCCGGCGAATTGCGCGGCAAGGTCGCGGTCAATGCGCTCTGGCCGCGCACCACGATCGCAACCGCTGCGATCCGCAACTTGCTCGGTGGAGAGACCATGATACGGCGCTCGCGCAAGCCCGAAATCCTGGCCGAGGCCGCATGCCGCATCTTCGAAAAGCCGAAGAGCTTCACCGGGAACTTTCTCATCGACGATACATTTCTCGCCGGGGAAGGCGTGACCGATTTCGACCAGTATCGCGTCGATCCGAGCCAACCCTTGCAGATCGATTTCTTCGTGCCCGACAGCAGCCGGCCGCCCAACGGCGTCAGCCTGGATGCAAAATCGCGATAAGCACTTCCACCCGGCCACGTGAGCGTTTAAGTCTAGGCAATGTCCACGCTTCTGCTCAGTCATCCCGCCTGCCTGAACCACCTCACGCCTGCCGGCCACCCGGAGCGGCCGGACCGGTTGCGCGCGATCGAGCAGGCCCTGGAGGACGAAAAATTTCAGTCGTTGGCGCGCGTCGAGGCGCCACGCGGGCCCCTCGACGTCATCGCGCTCTGCCATCCGACGGACTACATCGAGGCGATCCGCGACGCCTCGCCTGCCGAAGGGCTCGTGCGCCTGGACGCCGACACCGCGATGTCACCGGGCAGCTTCGAGGCGGCCTTGCGGGCCGTCGGCGGAGCCAAGCTTGCAGTCGATGAAGTGATGGCCGGCAAAGCGGCTAACGCGTTTGTCGCGACACGCCCACCCGGACATCACACCGAGACGGCGCGCCCGATGGGCTTCTGTCTCTTCAATAACGCGGCCATCGCGGCGCGCTACGCGCAAAAAACGCACGGCATCGAGCGCGCGGCAATTGTCGATTTCGACGTCCATCACGGCAATGGTTCGCAGGATATCTTCTGGTCCGATAAAAGCGTGATGTACTGCTCCACCCACGAGATGCCGCTTTACCCGGGCACCGGCGCGGTCGGCGAGCGAGGCGAATTCAACACCATCGTCAACACGCCGCTGTCGGCCGGCGACGGCGGCAGTGAATTCAAGGAGGCGTTCGAGACCGTCATTCTCCCACGCCTGCGTGAATTCAAGCCGGACATCCTGATCATCTCGGCCGGATTCGACGCGCACACGCGTGACCCGCTCGCCAATCTCAACCTCGTGGAAGCCGACTACACGTGGGTCACCAAGAAATTGATGGACGTTGCCGATGCGAGCGCCAAGGGCCGCGTCGTGTCCTTGCTTGAGGGCGGCTATGATTTGCAGGGGCTTTCGCGCTCGGTTGCGGCGCACGTGACCGCCTTGATGCACGGATAGAGAATCCGGGCTATCTTTCACCCATTGCACGACTAAAGAAGCGCCGGACAACGATATGGCTGAAAACAACACCGACGTTAAGAAAATGCCTTTCGAGCGGGCCATCGAGGAGCTCGAATCGATCGTCAAGCGCCTGGAAGAGGGCAAGGTGCCACTTGAGGAATCCGTCGCCATTTACGAGCGCGGCGAGGCATTAAAGACGCGCTGCGAGGAATTGCTGCGTCAGGCTGAGGCCCGGGTTGAAAAAATCACCCTAAACACCAGCGGAAAACCCACCGGCAGCGAGCCGCTCGACGTCGATTGAAGCAATATGGGCCAGAGGCCGAATTGCCCCTCAAGGTCGAAGTGGTGTAAGCCATGCGGCTGGGTCTGGGGATTCGCTGCTTTCCCGCCGTAAACCAATCAGTTGGAGTTGTGCGTGTCCGAAGTGTCCAAGACGCCGTTGCTCGATCGCGTCAATCTGCCAAGCGATCTCAAGAACTTATCACCCGAGCAACTCAGGCAGCTCGCCGACGAGCTGCGCCACGAGACGATCGACGCCGTCGCCAGGACCGGCGGCCATCTCGGTGCGGGGCTTGGCGTCGTCGAGCTGACGGTCGCGCTCCACTATGTCTTTGACACGCCGGCCGACCGGCTGATCTGGGACGTCGGCCACCAGGCCTATCCGCACAAGATCCTCACCGGCCGGCGCGACCGCATCCGCACGCTGCGGCAAGGCGGCGGCTTGTCCGGCTTCACCAAGCGTGCCGAAAGCGAATATGACCCGTTCGGCGCCGCGCATTCGTCGACATCGATTTCGGCCGCACTCGGCATGGCGGTCGCCCGTGATCTCCAGGGCAAGAGCAACAACGTCATCGCCGTGATCGGCGACGGCGCGATGTCGGCCGGCATGGCCTACGAGGCGATGAACAATGCCGGCGCGCGCAACGAGCGACTGATCGTCATTCTCAACGACAACGACATGTCGATTGCGCCGCCGGTCGGCGCGATGTCGGCCTATCTTTCGCGGCTCCTGTCCGGGCGCACATATTTGAAACTGCGCGACGTCGGCAAGCAGCTCACCGCGCACCTGCCGAAGCGGCTTGACGATTTCATCACGCGCGGCGTCGAGCATGCGCGCGGGTTCTGGACCGGCGGAACGCTGTTCGAGGAGCTCGGTTTCTACTATGTCGGCCCGATCGACGGACACAATCTCGATCACCTGCTTCCTGTCCTGCGCAACGTGCGCGACGCCGAAACGGGGCCAATCCTCGTGCACGTCGTGACGCAGAAGGGCAAAGGCTATGGGCCGGCGGAATCGTCCGCCGACAAGTATCACGGCGTGGTGAAGTTTGACGTTGCAACCGGCGCGCAGGTGAAGTCGAA
Source organism: uncultured Alphaproteobacteria bacterium (assembly GCA_963718035.1). Classification (GTDB taxonomy): domain Bacteria; phylum Pseudomonadota; class Alphaproteobacteria; order Rhizobiales; family Xanthobacteraceae; genus Pseudolabrys. The sequence continues at coordinate 47,361 of CAVQYD010000010.1, forward strand.
GCCGGGCGCACCGCAATACACGAAAGTTTTCGCGCAGAGCCTGATCAAGGAAGCCCGCAAGGACGACAAGATCGTTGCAATCACCGCAGCGATGCCATCGGGCACGGGGCTCGACCTGTTTGAAAAAGAATTTCCAAACCGCTGCTTCGACGTCGGCATCGCCGAGCAGCATGCCGTCACCTTCGCGGGCGGCCTTGCCACGGAAGGGCTCAAGCCCTTCGCCGCGATCTACTCAACGTTCCTGCAGCGCGCCTACGATCAGGTCGTGCATGACATTGCAATCCAGAGCCTGCCGGTCCGTTTTGCGCTCGATCGCGCCGGGCTGGTCGGCGCGGACGGGCCGACGCACGCGGGAGCCTTCGACGTCGCCTATCTCGGCTGCCTGCCCAACTTCGTGCTGATGGCAGCCGGCGATGAGGCCGAACTTGTGCACATGGTCGCAACCGCCGCCGCGATCGATGACCGTCCCTCGGCGGTCCGTTATCCGCGCGGCGAAGGCCTGGGCGTGCCGATGCCCGACGAAGGCAAGCCGCTCGAGATCGGCAAGGGCCGTATCGTGCAGGAAGGCCATAAAGTGGCGCTCCTGTCATATGGCGGCCGGCTCGGCGAATGCCTGGCGGCGGCCAAGGAGCTCAAGGCCCTCGGCCTGTCGGCCACGGTCGCGGATGCCCGCTTTGCCAAGCCGCTCGACGTCGAACTGTTGACGCGGCTGGTACGGAACCACGAAGTGCTGGTGACGGTCGAGGAAGGCGCCATCGGCGGCTTCGGCGCCTATGTCCTGCAGGCCCTGGCCGAGCACGGGTTGATCGAACGCGGATTGCGCGTCCGCTGCATGGTGCTGCCCGACCGGTTCATCGATCAGGACAGCCCGAACGCGATGTATGCCCAGGCCGGACTCGATGCAAAAGGTATCGTCGCGAAGGTCTTCGAGGCGCTCGGCAAGGATGCCGCCGCGGAAACGGTACGGCTCGCGTAGGCTTTACAGCTTCTGCTTCCTTCGCGGCACCTTCTTTCCTTTCTTCCGCGCTTCGGACAGGCCGATCGCTATTGCCTGCTTTCGGCTCGTAACCTTCTTGCCGCTGCGGCCGCTTCTCAGCGTGCCTTTCTTGCGTTTCTTCATAACGCGTTCGACATCCTTTGAAGCGCTTCTTGAATATCTACGTGCCATACTGTTTCTCCTCGATCTGAACGCATGTGGCCGTGACAAAACATTTGCCGCCCGAAACTGCTAACCGTCGTACATGAAACATGGTTCCTCATCCAAACTCTCGCGACGCCGAAGGGAGCACGCAGTGAGCGCGCCGCGCCAACGTGCCGACCGCCTTCTGGTCGAACGCGGCCTGTTTGAAAGCCGCGCCAAGGCTCAGGCGGCGATCGAAGCCGGGCTTGTATTTGCCGACGATCAGCCGGTGCGTAAGGCGTCCGAAGAACTGGCAACCGATTCTGTCATACGCGCGAGCGCCGCGCACCCCTATGTTTCACGCGGCGGCATCAAGCTTGCGGCCGCGCTCGAGCATTTCGGCTTTGAGCCCAAAGGGCATGTCTGTCTCGACGTCGGCGCCTCCACCGGCGGATTTGCGCAAGTCCTGCTCGAGCACGGGGCCAAGCGCGTCTACGCGGTCGACGTCGGACGTGGCCAGTTGCACGAATCCCTGCGGCTACGGCCCGAGATCACTTTGCTCGAAGCAACCGATATCCGCTCGCTTTCCCCTCACCTGCTGGACGAAGCGCCGGATTTTGTCACGGTCGACGTCAGCTTCACGTCTCTCAAAAACGTGCTGCCGTCGGCGCTCGCGCTCGCCAAAGAACCTGCCCAGCTTGTTGCATTGATCAAGCCGCAATTCGAGGCCGGCCGTGCCGCGTCGAAAAAGGGCATCGTGCGTGACCGGGCCGTGCACGCCGCGGTCTGCAGCGACATTGAGAAATTTGTCACCGCGCTCGGCTGGCGTGTCGTGAAAACGATCGAATCGCCGATCACCGGCGGTGATGGAAACATCGAATTCCTGCTTGGAGCCGTGCGTGACTGAACAGCTCACTATTTCGCGGCTTGGCCATCGCGGCGACGGCATCGCCGACACGCCTGAAGGCGCGGTCTACGTGCCCTACACGCTTCCCGGCGAATCCGTCACGGTCGAGCGCGTCGCCGGCCATCCCGACCGGCGGCATCTGTTGCATGTCGACAAACCCAGCCACGAGCGCGCTACGCCGGTCTGCAAGCATTTCGGCACCTGCGGCGGCTGCGCGCTGCAGCACTGGTCTCTCGCCGAGTACCATCTTTGGAAGCGTTCACTTGTCGCCGAGGCCCTGGCGCAAGCCGGACTGGTTGCGCCGGTCGCGGACCTGATCGACGCGCACGGCGCGGGCCGGCGGCGCGCGGTATTTCATGCGCGCCGCGGGACTCACGACGTTCTGGAAGTCGGTTTCACAGCCCCGCGGGCGCACCATATCGTCCCGATCGACGATTGCCCCATTCTGGCACCCGGGCTTGCAGGCGCCTTGCGCGCCGCTTGGGCGATCGCGGAAGACAATCAGAGGCACGGGAAAGCCACTCGACATTCAAGTAACGGCGACTGACAGCGGGCTCGACGTCGATGTGCGCGGATCCGGTGCGCTCGATGCGGAGCGGTTGGCGGCGCTGGCGAAGGTGGCCGAGGCCCATAAGCTCGCCCGGCTCACGCGCCATGGCGAGCTGGTGGCGCAACGCACACAACCATTGTTGCGCGTCGGGCGTGCCGACGTGCCGTTGCCTCCGGGTGCATTCCTCCAAGCGACCGCCGAAGGCGAAGAAACCTTGGCGCGCCTCGTGACCGAGCATGCCGGCAAGTCCCGGCACGTCGCCGATCTTTTCACGGGGATCGGCACGTTTGCTCTTCGTCTGGCTGAAGGCGCGCGGGTTGCGGCCTCCGACAGCGAGCCCGCCGCGATCAAAGCCCTGCAGCAGGCAGCCGGCAAAGCGAGTGGCCTCAAGCCCATCGATGCGCAAACGCGCGATCTGTTCCGGCGCCCGTTCATGGCATCCGAACTTAAGAATTTCGACGCGGTGGTGTTCGATCCGCCGCGGCAAGGCGCCGAAGCGCAGGCGCGCGAGCTCGGCAAAAGCTCCGTGCCCGTCGTCGTTGCGGTGTCCTGCGACGCAAACACGTTCGCGCGCGATGCCAAGATTCTCGTCAACGCCGGCTACAAAATCGCTTCAGCCGTTCCCGTCGACCAGTTCCGCTATTCGCATCACGTAGAAATCGTTGCGAAATTCACCCGATAGCTACTGATAGCCGCCCCAGCGCTCCTGCCACAACCTCTCGCCGATCGTGCAGGAGACGCGCGCACGGGATGCAGTGGGCACAATTTGTGGCTCAGGCTGCCGTCCGGCAACTTCCAGGACGAGCTTGGTGCGTGTCGCCTCGATGAATTTTTCGCGTTCCCGGATCGGGATAACAAATGCGCCCGGTCCGCCGATCACGCAGTCCTCGTAGTACTCGTCGAGATTGTCGATATCCATGGTCCCCGTGTAAGGCCGTTTGAGCATAATGGGCAGGCCGTTGATCGTAATGCCGGCTGCAAGGACATCGTCGCGTATGATCTCAACGAGCGGGCCGGCATTGTTGGCTCCGTCCCCTGACACATCGATCACGCGCCGCAGGCCCCTGTAACCGCTGTCGTCGAACAGCGGCTTGGCAAAACGCAGCGCGCCGGAAATCGACGTCCGCGAGGCGCGCCGTATCGGCGCGCGCGCGATTTCCCCAGCGACCGCATCGGCGGACTCAGGACCGTCGATTACTCGCCATGGCATCAGAATCTTCTGGTCGGATTGCCCGGCCCATTCGAAATAGGTGATCGCGATCTTGCCATGCGGGCCGTGGCGCAGCGCCTGCAGGAATTCTTTCGACGTGAGCGCAAGCACATATCCTTCGCGCTGCAGCGCCTGCTCGTCGGGGTCCATGGAATAGGAGACGTCGACAGCGATCACCAGCTCGACGTCGACAGGGATGGCGCTCGCGCGCGTGTCGGCAAATTTCGGCACCGTCGGCGCCGCCGATGCCGCGAGCACAAGGGCAACGCGCCGCGACGGCAGCAACGACTGCGAGATTTCGAAACCATCGCCCCATGCCGGAATGCTGGCATGCGGCATCGGTAAAAAAAAGGCCGGCCGCTCAGCTTTCCAGCGTTTCCGTCGTTACGATTTCGATGCCGAAACCGCCCAAACCCACATAGGTACGTTTGGTCGACGCCAGCAGGCGGATAGAGGAAATGCCGAGATCCTTGAGGATTTGCGCGCCCAAGCCGATCTCGCGCCACTGCTGCGAGCGCGCCGCGTCGGTGCCGGTGTCGCCGTGGGGAATGTCGGCGACCGGAACGCCGGCGGTGCCGTCGCGCAGGTACACGATCACGCCGCGGCCAGCCTTTTTGAAGCGCGCCAATGATGCGCGAATTAATTTTGCACCGCCAAAGACATCGCCGATGACGTCGGCGCGATGCAGTCTGGCCGGGATGTCCTTTCCGCCAGCGATATCGCCGTACACGAAAGCCATGTGGTGCACGCGGTCGAACGGCGTAATGTAGGCAAAACCCTGAAGCGTGCCGATCTCGGACGCGAGCTGGAACTCGCCGACGCGCTCGACAAGCTTGTCGCGGTTTTGCCGGTAGGCGATCAGATCCGCGATCGAGAGCTGCGCCAGATTGTGCTTCTTAGCGAAGGCTGCAACTTCCGGTCCTCGCATCACCGAGCCGTTGTCGTTCATCAACTCGGCCAGCACGCCGACCGGCGGCAACGAAGCGAGACGGCAGAGATCGACGCAGGCTTCAGTGTGGCCGGATCGCATCAGCACCCCGCCCTGCCGCGCAACCAGCGGAAACACGTGGCCCGGCCGCACGAAATCGGCGGCGCCGCTGTTGTCATTCGCCAGTGCCCGCACCGTGTTGCAGCGCTCTTCGGCCGAAATTCCCGTGGTGAGTCCGTGGCGGACGTCGACGGACACAGTAAACGCCGTGCCGAGCGGGGCCTCGTTGTCCGCCACCATCGGATCGAGATGCAGACGGCGCGCCTGCTCGACACCGAGCGGCGCGCAGACAATTCCCGAAGTGTTTCGGATGATGAACGCCATCTTGTCGGGCGTGCAGTGAGAGGCCGCAACGAAGAGATCGCCCTCATTTTCGCGGTCGTCGTCGTCGGTCACGACGACGATTTCGCCCTTGGCGAAGGCCTTGATCGCGGCTTCGACGCGTTGATGGTTGTCCGACACGGCCTTACCTCGAAGTCGGCGTCAGGGCTTGAACGGCCACGCCGTCCCCTCGCCGACCTGCCCGCGATGCATCAGATAGTGATCGGCCAGCACGCACGCCATCATCGCCTCGCCGATCGGCACCGCGCGAATGCCGACACAGGGATCGTGCCGGCCCTTGGTGACGACCTCGGTGTCGCGACCATAGCGGTCGACCGTCTTGCGCGGGGTCAGGATCGAGGATGTCGGCTTGACCGCAAACCGCGCGACAATGGCCTGCCCGGTCGAGATTCCGCCGAGAATCCCTCCGGCATGGTTCGACAGGAAAACCGGCTTGCCGTCGTTGCCCATGCGCATCTCGTCGGCATTCTCGACACCGCTCATGGCCGCGGTGGCAAAACCGTCACCGATCTCCACGCCTTTGACCGCGTTGATCCCCATCAGCGCGGAAGCAAGGTCTCCGTCGAGCTTGGCATAGACCGGTGCCCCGAGGCCCGCCGGAACGCCTTCAGCCACGATCTCGATGACTGCGCCGCAGGACGAGCCCGCCTTGCGGACACCGTCGAGATACTCCTCGAAGAATTTCGCCTGCTTGGCGTCGGGGCAGAAAAACGGATTCTGGCCGATCTCGTTCCAGTCCCAGCGCGACCGGTCGACCTTGTGCGGGCCCATCTGCACCAGGGCGCCCCGCACCGTCAGCCCGGGCACGATCTTGCGTGCGATCGCGCCCGCAGCAACCCGTGCGGCCGTCTCGCGCGCGGATGCCCGGCCCCCGCCGCGGTAGTCATGAATGCCGTATTTGACGTCATAGGTGTAACCGGCGTGGCCCGGGCGATACTTGTCCTTGATTTCCGAATAGTCCTTCGAGCGCTGGTCGACGTTTTCGATCATCAGCATGATCGGCGTCCCGGTCGTGACCTGTCGGCCCGTCTTTTCGTCGGTGAAGACGCCCGACATGATCTTGACCGCGTCAGGCTCCTGCCGTTGCGTCGTAAAGCGCGATTGGCCCGGCCGCCGGCGGTCGAGCTCGCGCTGGATGTCCTCAACCGCAAGCGGAATCCGCGGCGGGCACCCGTCGACCACGCAGCCGATTGCCGCCCCGTGGCTTTCGCCGAAGCTGGTGAACCGGAAGAGATGACCGAAAGTATTGAATGACATGGAGTTCTGCGGTTGCGCGGTTTGGTAGCCCGCGCCTCTGCGGCGGTCAAATAAGCGGCACGCACGCGACGAACCGTGTGCAAAACGGAGAATCCCGCGGGACAGATTTGCAAATTTTCCGCTGCCGCTGAATGGATATTCACCTCGCTGAACAGAGATTAATGGCAAGCTGAACGACCGTTAAGCTACGGAAAAATAAGGGATTTTTCCGTTTTTGCGATTGCGGACGGGAGGCCCTTCGACTATCTTTTTTGTTGGTTGGGGGGAAGCACGGAATTCCGCGCTGGGTAGCAAAAAAACTATCGCTCCAGCCAGTCAATGGATCGATCCAAGAGGACAAACACAATGCGCAAGATCACTGCAATCGCCGTCGCGCTCGGCTTTCTCACTTCGGTGAGCCTGCCGGCGTTCGCGACCCCGGTCGTCCACGGCGTCGTGAAGAGCGACGACCTGTCGGCCGCCAAGAAAAAGAAGAAAAAGAAGGAAAGCATGGAGAAGAAGTCCGAGAACCTCGTGCTCGGCACTGATCTCTCCGCTGCCAAGAAGAAAAAGAAGAAGAAGGACAGCATGGAGAAGAAGTCCGAGAACACCGTGCTCGGCACCGACCTCTCCGCTGCCAAGAAGAAAAAGAAGAAGAAAGACAGCATGGAGAAGAAGTCCGAGAACCTCGTGCTCGGAACCGATCTCTCCGCTGCCAAGAAGAAAAAGAAGAAGAAGGACGAGAAGAAGTCCGAGATCTTCTATCGCATCGCGGCTTAATTCGGGATTTGTGGCGCGATCATCGCGCCTTGCAACGAACGGCCGGGCCTCATGCCCGGCCGTTTTGTCTTGCCGATCAGGCGTAGCGGGTCAGCCGGTCGCATTCGAAGACATAGACCACGCCTTGCGCGATATCGAGCAGGGGTGCTGCAGCCGGCTTCGCGATGCCGAGATAGGCGATGAGCCCGCGCGCCGTGCCGCCGTGCGCGACAGCGACTGTGTCACGCGCAAGCCCCTCGTACCATTCGCGCATTCGCAGGGATACCGCCTGATAACTTTCCCCACCGGGCGGAACAAAATGCCACTTGTCCTGCTCACGCGCAGCGATGCGCTGCGGATCGCGCGAATGCAGCTGCGCGATCGTGAAGCCCTCCCACTCGCCGAAGGCTATTTCCGCAAGCTGCGGCTCGATGCGATAGCCGTCCGCGGGAAGCCCGAGCGGCGCGCGCGCCAGCTCCATGGTCGTGCGGGCGCGGCCGAGCGGGCTCGAGACGAAGTCAAGTTCGGCCACGCTGCGGTCCGTCGCGTGCGAATAGCTCTCGGAGAATTTCGCCGCAATGCATGGCCTGCGCGCGCCCGCGCGCGTTGAGCGGGACGTCATGGCGGCCTTGGAGACGCCCCCTCACGTTCCAGTCGGTTTCGCCGTGGCGGATGTAGTAGACGGTGGGGCGCCGCTGTGCCGTTTCGGCCATCAGTCGGTCTTGCCGACGGCAATGTCGGGCGCGTCGGGATGCTTGATGCCGACGATATGGTATCCCGCGTCGACGTGATGGATTTCACCGGTCACGCCGCTCGACATGTCGGAGAGGAAGTAGACGCCGGCCTTGCCGACTTCCTCCAAAGTGAGGTTTCGCCGCAAGGGCGTGTTGTACTCGTTCCACTTTAAAATGTAGCGGAAATCGCCGATGCCCGATGCGGCAAGCGTTTTCAGGGGGCCGGCCGATATCGCGTTCACCCGGATATTTTTGGCACCGAGATCGGCCGCGAGGTATCGCACCGACGATTCCAGCGCCGCCTTGGCAAGTCCCATGACGTTGTAGTGCGGCATCCACTTTTCGGCGCCGTAGTAGGTCATGGTCAGCAACGAGCCACCGTTGGTCATCAGCTTCTCCGCGCGCTGGGCAAGCGCGGTGAACGAGTAGCAGCTCACGACCATGGTCTTGATGAAGTTGTCTTCGGTCGTATCAACGTAACGTCCGTCGAGTTGGTCCTTGTCCGAGAAGGCGATGGCGTGCAGCAGGAAATCGAGCGAGCCCCATGCCGATTTCACCGCCGCAAAAACGGCGTCCATGGAGGCGACATCCGTGACATCACAATGACCGACGACCAGGCCGTCGACTTCCTCGGCCAGCGGTTCCACCCGCTTCTTCAGCGAGTCGCCCTGATAGGTGAATGCGACGTCGGCGCCGTGGTCGCGGCAGGCGCGAGCAATGCCCCAGGCGATCGAGCGGTTGTTGGCCACGCCCATGATCAACCCGCGCTTGCCGCGCATCAGGCCCGAGATTTCCGGCATGATCCTTCCCGTATTGCCGGTGAGCGCCGGCGGTTTCCTATGGCACAGGCATTTTGGCCCATCAAGCAAAGCACCTGTGACAGCATTTGTACTGTTAATTCAATTCGTTTTCGGGAATATGATTGGATTGGTGGGGTTTTTCTGACAACTGAACGGTACCCGACATACGGCGGCGGCGCGGCAGCCAAGTGGCCCTCAAGGGCGCTTGGTCAGCATGCAACGAAAGTCAAAGGAGGCCCGGTTTGCCCACGTTTCGGCAAAACGTCGAAGCAACCATCCCTGCCCTGCGCCGTTACGCGCGAGCGCTGACGCGGGATGCCGACATCGCCGACGATCTCGTGCAGGACACGCTCGTGCGCGCGCTGCGCTCCGAGCACCTGTTTCATGGTGGCGACATACGGAGCTGGCTTTACACGATCCTCACCAACCTGAACCGCAACCGCCTGCGCTCGCTGGCCCGGCGGCCGGCGTTGTCCCCGATCGAGGACAACGACGCACCGGACCTTGCCGGTCCGGAGGCAGGCGGCCGCGACATCGAACGCGCGCTCGCGACGCTGGTCGAGGACCAGCGCAACGCGCTTCTGCTCGTGGTGCTCGAGGGCTTGAGCTACCGAGAAGTTGCCGAAGTGCAGGGCGTACCGATCGGTACCGTTATGTCGCGTCTGGCGCGTGCACGCGTACAAATCAAAACCTATCTCGACGGCGGGCGCCCAGCGCTGCGCCGCGTGAAATGAGGAAGAAGGTGAACCCATGATCAATCGCGATTCACCCGTGACCGAGGATGAACTGCACGCCTATATCGACGGCGAATTGCCGGCCGACCGCATGGAGGCCGTCACCGCCTGGCTTGCTGCTCATCCGGAGCAGGCCGTAACGGTCGCCTCCTGGCGGGCGCAGGCCGAACGTATCCGCGCCCGTTATGGCGCAATTCTGGAAGAAGTAGTGCCGGAACGGCTGACGCTCGACCAGGTCATCCGCAGCGACCGTGCCAACGGCCGGTCGTGGAAGATCTTCGCGGCGGCCGCGGCGCTCGTGGCCTTCTTCGCCGGCGGCGCAACCGGCTGGTTCGCGCACGGCGCCTCTGTCGGCACGCGCACAAGCTCGTTTGCCGTGGCGAATGAGGCGCTCGACGCCTACAAGCTCTACGTCGTCGAGGTGCGGCATCCGGTCGAAGTACCGGGCACCGAGCGCCAGCACATGACACAATGGTTGTCGAAGCGCCTCGGCGAGGACCTGCGCGTGCCCGATCTGCAGTCGATCGGCCTCAAGCTCGTCGGCGGGCGTCTGTTGCCGGGACCGACCGGAGCCGCCGCCTTCTACATGTATGAAGGCGCATCCGGCGAGCGGTTCACGATCTATTGCGCGAAGGCGACCACGCCGGCAAGCGCGTTCCGCTACACCGCCGCCGAGCGTGCTGCCGCGTTCTACTGGGCCGACGGCAAGGTCGCCTATGTGGTGAGCGGGCCGGCCGACCGCGACAAGCTCGAGAAGGTAGCGAAAGCCGCCTACGAGCAGATGGAAAGGGACGACGCGAAAAGGTCGTAGGCCGAAGCCACTTGCCGCCTGCGCGGGAATGAGCGGGTAAACCTGCTCACTCCATGCCTCCGCGCGGATCATAGGGCTTCTTGTCGCGCCACGCCTTCATGAGATCCTTGAATTCGTCGTCGACGCGTTCAGGCATCACGATACGCACGGTCGCGAGCAGATCGCCGGCGCCGCTTTTTGCCTTCAGGCCTTTGCCCTTGAGCCGGAACGTGCGCCCGGAATTTGTGTCGGCGGGAATTGCCAATTCGACCGCGCCGTCGAGCGTCGGAACGCGAACCTTGCCGCCAAGCGCCGCCTCGTAGAGCGTAATCGGCAGATCGAGGCGCAGGTCGTTGCCATCCGGCTTGAACAGGGGATGCGGCGCGACATTCACGGTTATGAGCGCATCGCCCGCCCGTCCGTTCGCGCTCGGCCAGCCCTGCCCTTTCAGCCGGATCTGCTGACCGCTCGCAATCCCTGCCGGAATCTTGACCTCGATGTCTTTTCCGGTCGGCAAATGGACGCGGGTCTTTGTCCCCTTGGCTGCATCGTTGAGCGTGATGGTGATCGAGGCATGCAGATCCTGCCCCGCGCCGGTGCCTGCGCTGAAATCCTCGCCCTCGAACGGCGTGCCGGACCCGTGCCGCGCACCACGCGCAGCACCCCCAAACATCCCGCGCAAAAGTTCGTCAATCCCGCCACCGAACCCACCGCCACCACCGCCGCCTGAGCGGCGGAAGCCATCGGGACCGAAACTGAAACTCTCGAAATGCGCGCCGCCGCCCGGATTGAAACCACCGCCCGGCTGCGCGCCGAAACCCTCGAAGCCCTGGAAGCGCGGCTTGCCCTCGGCATCGATCTCGCCCCGGTCGAACGCCTTGCGCTTGTCGGCATCGCCGACGATCTCGTAGGCGGCGTTGAGTTCGGCAAAACGCGAGGCCGCCTTGGGGTCGTGCTTGTTGGCGTCCGGATGCAATTTTTTCGCGAGCCGGCGATAGGCGCTCTTGATGTCGCCTTCGCTCGCACTCTTTGAAACCCCCAGAATGTCATAGGGGTCGCGCATCTGATCCAAACTCCCGTAAATTCCCCTGCCCGCGGGCCGAACGCCTGCGTTTCATCACATCAATGTGGGGTTCCACAAGCGCGGATGCAACGCGCCGGGCGCGCAAACGCGTAGTTACGACCGCTTCCAGGGCTTGAACGAGCGAACCTGCCAATCACCCTGCTGCTGCTTGCAGGCTTCGCCCTGCACCCAGGATTGCGAGCTGCCAGAGACAAAGCTCGCAAGGAAATCGCGGCATGTCTGTCCGTCCTGCGTATAGGCCGAGGCGATCGGCGTGACCGTGCCGCGCGTTCCGGTGCGCGGATTTTCCCACGGCATGCTTGAGTCCTTCTCGCCGCGGCTCAGCACGGCGTTCGCAGCGGCTCGCGCATAGGCAAGATCGGCAGGCGGCGGCAGTTGCGCTTCCTCTTTCGCACTTGATGACGAGACGGTGCCGGTGCGGTCTGACTTGTCGCTGGAGGGAAAGAAAGAGTCTAACTGGCCGGACAGGCTGCATCCGCCGAGGGGGATTGCGAGTAGCCGCGGCAATGGCCACCTTGCGCCATAGGCGCGGCCGCGCGCATCCACTATAAGGACCGCGGATTTGACGGGTCTTAGCCCCGGTCACGTGAAGCACCCCAGCAGATGTCCGACACCACACCGATTGAACACCCGAGTTGGTTAACGACTGGTGATTTCACCGCAGCCGATGAGCCTTTGCGGCTGTTTGCCGCCTGGCTGACCGACGCAACGGCCTCAGAACCCCGTGACCCCACCGCCATGACCCTCGCTACCGTCGATGCCGACGGCCTCCCGAATGCCCGGATGGTCCTTCTGAAAGGCGCCGATGAGCGGGGATTCGTCTTCTACACCAATATGGACAGCCAAAAAGGGCAGGAGTTGGGTGCCCACCCGCTGGCGGCGCTGGTTTTTTATTGGAAATCGTCGAACCGGCAGGTGCGGGTGCGCGGCACCGTGGAACGGGTGACCGATGCCGAGGCCGACGCCTATTTCGCTTCACGCCCGAGGCAGGCCCAGATCGGGGCCTGGGCAAGCAAGCAGTCAGCCCCGCTGGAGAGCCGCCTCGCCTTCGAGAAAGCGGTCGCTGTCTATGCCGCAAAATACGCCATCGGCGCGGTGCCGCGCCCGCCCAACTGGTCCGGCTACCGCATCGTGCCCCTGTCGATCGAGTTCTGGCAGGAGCGGCCGTTTCGGCTGCATGACCGCATCGCGTTCAAGCGCGATCATCCGGGCGCCGCGTGGAACAAGACGCGGCTCTACCCGTAAGCTAGCATCATCGAACGATCGCTACGCTAGAACCATTCCAGGAACGGCATGCCGAACTCGCAGACGAACCAGCCGCGCCGCACGCTGCTTCTGACCGGAGCAAGCCGCGGCATCGGCCACGCGACGGTGAAACGGTTTTCGGCCGCCGGCTGGCGCGTCATCACGTGCTCGCGGCACCCGTTCCCGGAAAATTGCCCGTGGGAAGCGGGACCCGAGGATCACATCCAGGTCGATCTCGCCGACGAGGACAACACGAACGAAGCGATTGCAGAAATCAAACGGCGGCTCGACAATAGAGAGCTGCACGCCCTGGTCAACAACGCCGCGATCTCGCCGAAGGCCGACGGCGGCAAGCGACTCTCAACGCTTAACACCAGCAACGACGACTGGCACCACGTATTCCAAGTGAATTTCTTTGCGCCGATCATGTTGGCGCGCGGGCTAATGGAAGAACTCAAAGCCGCCAAGGGCTCGGTGGTGAACGTGACGTCGATTGCCGGCTCGCGCGTGCACCCGTTTGCCGGAGCGGCCTATTCGACGTCGAAGGCCGCGCTTGCGGCGCTCACCCGCGAGATGGCAAGCGACTTCGGGCGGCTCGGCATCCGTGTGAACGCCATTGCACCGGGCGAGATCGACACCGCGATCCTGTCGCCCGGCACCGAAAAGATCGTCGAGCAGATCCCGATGCAACGGCTCGGCACGACTGACGAAGTCGCCAAGATCATCTATGTGCTGTGCACTGACACGAGCTCCTACGTGAACGGCGCCGAGATCCACATCAATGGCGGCCAGCACGTGTAAGTGCGGCCCGTCACGCCCGTTTTCGTTAAAATACAGGCGGTGTGTTTCCCTTGCATTCACCGTTTAGTGCAGATTTGGAACGCCAACTGTAGGCTAGCTCACACAGCATGACGGCTCAGTGCGCGCATATTGCGCACCAAGCGATGACATCGGTCATCGGCACAAAGGATGGAGCATCGTCATGAAAAAGTTCATCGGCATTGCTATTGTCATTGCCGCGATGGCCCTTGCCTCGCCGGCAATCGCGCAGTCCTTCGACCCCGACAACGGAACCGGAAATATCGTCTCTGCCGTCGCGTCGCCCAAGCGCCTCGAAACAAGGACGGTCCGCGGCCAAATCGGCGCAGACGCCTATGCTATGTCCCAGCGTCGCAAGGGCGGTTTCGCCCAGGAAGGCTGGGGAAATACCAACGCGGCGACCGGCAGCGGCAGCCCCGGCTACAACGAGATGCTGCTTAACTGGTGAGCCTGAACAAAGGTGCGGGCACCTCATCGTGAGAGCGGGTATCCAGGAGCTTGCTCAAGACAGTGGATGCCGGCTTGCGCGGGAATGAGCGGAGCGTGCTGCCTACAACCACTTCCGCCACTTGAAATACACTAGCGGAAGCACGGCAGCCACCACATCAGGACCAGCGCGAACGGATAGCCGGTAATCCAGTCGAGCTCCGGCATGTGCTGTGAAAATTCATGCCGTAGATCGAGGCGACCAGCGTCGGCGGCATCAGGACCACGGCCGCCACCGAGAAGATCTTGATGATGTTGTTCTGCTGGAGGTTCACCACGCCCAGCATGGCGTCGAGCAGGAAGGTGATCTTGTTGGTCAGATAGGTCGCGTGATCCGACAACGAAATCGACGTCGCGCTGCATGGACTGCAACTGGGCCCGCGTGTCCTTCGGCCATTTCATATTGTCGGCCTCATTGGCGAGAAACAAGAGCAGGCGCCCGATCGACACCAGGCTTTCACGCACTTTCGAGGTAAGGTCGCCTTTCCGACCGAGCGCCTTGAGCACGTCGTTGTATGACGGCGGCTTGACCTCTTCCTCCGGCTCGAAAATCGAATGCGAGACCTGGTCGACCTCGGCGCCGATACGCTCGAGGATGTCGGCGGAGCGGTCGATGACGGCATCGAGCAGATCCATCAGGACGCTCTCCCCCGACACTTTCGGGGGGCAGGTGCGCGCGAGCTTATGCTCGACGATGGCGAAGGGCCGCGGGTCGTCGTAGCGCACGGTCGCGAGACGATGACCGGACAAAATGAAGGTGACCGCGGTGGTCTTCGGCGCCGGCGTGTCCGACTGGCACATCAACGTGGCCGTCATGTAGCGCGCGCCGTTCTCGACATAGAGGCGACTGGAGACTTCGATCTCCTGCATTTCCTCGCGGGTCGGCACCGCGATGCCGAGCAACTGCTCGACGAGCTTGTCTTCCTGCACCGTCGGCGTGACCATATCGATCCACACCGCGTTGTCTGGCGGCGATGAGCCGGGTTCGACGACAATGCGCTCGAGCGTCGTGCCGTGCGGGACGTAGACCGAAAGCATGCAGCCACCATCTTGCGCGCGATTCGCTTTCGCGATCACGCGGCGGTCGGATCACCTCTCATGACCCGATCACGCGGATTTGCGCAAGAAATAAATGCTGCTTCGGCGCAGCCGCTCCGGCGGCCGCGCACACAATTGTCGTGGCGGTGTGAAGTACGAGAGCCGTCCGGCTAGCAGACAGCCGGCGCGCGCGGCACGTCAGTCGCGATCGTAAGGCTCGAGATGGGCTTCGGTCGTGTGGCGCTGTCCACCCTGGTGGCACACCGCCGCCGCAACGGCCGAAATCCCGATCTTGCCGTAACGGTTGTCGAGGTTTGTGTATTTGCGTCCGGAGTCTTGCTTCTGCTCCGTTGCCTTGGTCATTTCCATAGTCCTGAACTCCAGTCCTTCCTTGCGTTTGTCCCCAGGCCCGCAAGATGGTGCATGAGTGGGGCGGAATTGCGCGGCAAATCGTATGGTCTCGTGACATTTGACGGCCGCCCAGTATTATAGGCGTGGCCATGGTAAACCCGGCCTTAAGCTCTTGCGGCCAAAGTCGTTTTGTGTGTTTGGCCGCATTGGTGCATTGCGACATTCCTGCAACAGTTCCACAGGAAGGTGATCACAAACCCGCCGGAAACATAGCAACGGCGCGGTTTTTTCGGTTAATTGCAGCATAGGCAACATGATGCGGGCGCCCGAAATGGCGACCGGGAAAACGAGGAAGACAATGGCGGTCAGGGGGTTGGCGGTCGTTCTGCTGGGCGGCCTGGTTCTCGGTGGATGCATGCAGTCCACGGTCGAGGTGGCCTCGGACGCGAACCTCACGCCACGCGACAGAAAGTTGCTGGCGGCTGCGCCTTACGAAAAGGCGACGATCCCTGAGCCGTACAAGCGCCACATCGTGGCGTATCACCGCAAGGAAGCGCCGGGCACGATCCTTATCGATTCCGATGCGCGCTATCTCTATTACGTGCTGCCCGAGGGCAAGGCGATCCGCTATGGCGTCACGGTCGGCGAGGAAGCGCTGGCATTTTCGGGTGTGGCCAAGATCGGGCGCATGACGGAATGGCCGACCTGGACGCCAACGGAAGACATCAAGAAGCGCATGGACGTGCCGAGCTTCGTGGGCCCGGGCCCGCAGAATCCGATGGGCGCGCGGGCGTTGTATTTGTTCGAGGGTAACAAGGACACGCTCTACCGCATTCACGGCACCAACCAGCCGGAATATATCGGCCAGGCGATCTCCTCGGGTTGCATCCGCCTGACCAACGAGGACGTCATCGATCTCTACAAGCGCGTGAAGCAGGGAACGGTGGTCGTTGTGCTCGCCCCGAACCAGGGCAATTCACCGGCCAATCCGCGCGTGGCCTCGGTCAATCCATTCCGCAGCCACTGAGCAAGACCAAATCGAGTGAGAACGGCGCCCAATTGGGCGCTGTCCTTGCTTTGATTCAGATGCAGCGCCGATCTATCTGCCGATATTGATCAGCTGGACGCGGCGATTTTCCGCGGCATCGGGACGGCGAGAACCAAGCTACGACCGAACATCAATGCCCCCTCTTTAATGCTTCGCTCATGAACCAGAACCGCGGTGGGGTCTTTAACCTAGGTCGCCGCACGCCTAGCGCCCTTTTGGACGGGGGTTTTGCGCGCCAGGCCTGCACGGCGGAATTGCAGCCCCGTTCGAAATAGTGCGGCACGGCAAGGATTCGTTAACCACGAATCTGGCCTGATGGCGGCACTCGCCTACCGAAGTCGCCTGTTGCCTGTCGCGTCACGATTGCGTTTGCGCAGATCGTTTGTCCGCGAAGGCTCCCGCTCGGGCCAACCACGACATCCAGGAGATGACACGATGAAACGCTTCATACTTGCCGCGGGTGCGTGCGCCTTGGCCTTCGCATCGATCTTGCCGTCATTCGCCGCCGATATGCCGCGCGGTCGATATGCCGAGCCTGCCCCCTCCTACTTCAGCTGGAGCGGATTCTATGTCGGACTCAACGGCGGATACGGTTGGGGCACATCCGACTGGAGCAGCGGCGTGACGGCGGGCTCAACCGATCCGGCTGGCGGCCTGTTCGGCGGCACCGTCGGCTTCAACGTGCAAAACTGGGGGTTGGTCTTCGGTGTTGAAGGCGACCTTGCCGGCAACTGGATGCGCAACAATACCAGTTCGGGAACGGGGATCTGCGCGGTGCCAGGCTGCACAGTTCAGACCAGCTGGTTCGGCACTGCGCGCGGGCGCGTGGGCTACGCCTTCGACCGCGCGTTGTTCTACGTCACGGCGGGCGGCGCCTTCGGCGATGTTCAGATGACGGCCGGCGGCGCAACTGCGACGGTCGAGCGAGCCGGTTGGACTGCCGGTGTGGGTCTTGAATATGGAATTCTCGGTCCGTGGTCGGCGAAGATCGAATATCTTTACGCCGATCTCGGCAACGCGACGTGCGGCGCTGGCGCCTGCGGCGTCGACACGAGCGTGAGCTTCAAGACCAGCATCGTGCGACTTGGTGTGAACTACCGCTTCTGGTAGCGGCAAACAGGTCAGACGCCCAAAGTTACACGCACGATCTCCGGCGGCACGCCGAGGCGCTTATCGAGCGACAGGAACCGCCGGACGCGGTGGCGGCAGCGGAACTTGTGCGGCAACTTCGGTTTTGGCGGGCTCGCGCACGTCCCATTGGCACATCCGATAGCCCTGTGTGCGCTCGATCAAATCGAGATGGATGTGCGATTCATGCTGCGCATCCGCGCCAGGGCCGAGCACCGTCGTGAAGCGATGGCAGGCGCTGTCGCGGATCTCATCGCGGAAATCCTTCGCAACCGAAATGTCGGTCAGTCCAATCGAGCGGCCGTCCGCCAATACAAATGAACGCACGTCAACGGCGTTACCCTTGCCGTGCTCGCTCAGCTTCGCACCGGCGACACGATTACGGCCGCGACACTCGAAATCGTCAAAGGTCTCGACCGTACGCAGCGGCGCGCCGAGCTTGTCGACGCGCGGCGCCGCTTCATCGCGCAGCCAGGCGGCGACGGATTCGGCAAACTCGCAGCGCAGCACCGGCGCCGGCTTGATTTCGATGCGCGTGCCATCGGGGCGCAGCGCCGCCGCGAGCCGCAGCATGTCGCTGCCGCCGCAGGCATCCGGTCCGACCAGGCGCGGCAGCGGCTCGGCGACAGCGATTGCCAGGATGCGCTTGTCACACTCCGTCGGTTCGCCGGTGACGCCTGCGGAGTCGAAATCCGGACCGGCGGCTTCGCGGAAGGACTGAGGCTCGATCCAGATTGGCGGACGCGCACGCGGCAAAGGCACCTCCTCGGCGACGGCAATGCCACCGCCGGCACCGGCCAGCCACAGGAGCGCAAACAAAAGCCGCATGCGATCGATGTTCCCCGCGATTGAGGCATTTCTACGGGATCAAGGTGCAACCGGAGACGCCAACCGCCCGTATCTCATCCAAGAAACCGTTGCGCCGCCCATTCCGGTAGCTAACCTTAGGCCCGGCTGGCGAGGGGCGCCGGCCCAAAAGACGAATAATCAGGAGGGGAATGCCATGCACGGCCTGATGCAGGATTGGCCATTGCTATGCCATCGCATCATCGACCATGCCGCCACGTTCCATGGCGAGCGCAAGGTCATTTCGCGCTCGGTCGAGGGCCCGATCCACACCACCACCTATGCGGAGCTCCGAGCCCGCGCATTGAAGGTTGCACAGCGGCTCGAAAAGGACGGCATCAAGCTCGGCGACCGGGTGGCGACGCTCGCATGGAACACCTGGCGCCATCTGGAGGCCTGGTACGGCATCCTCGGCATCGGCGCCATCTATCACACCGTCAATCCGCGTCTGTTTCCTGAACAGATCGCCTGGATCATCAATCACGCCGGCGACCGCGTGATGATGACCGACCTCACTTTCGTGCCGCTGTTGGAGAAGATCGCCGACAAGTTGCCGAGCATCGAGCGCTACGTCGTCCTCACCGACACGGCGCATATGCCGAAGACAACGTTGAAGAATGCAGTCGCATACGAAGACTGGATCGGCGAAGTCGACGGCGACTTCACCTGGAAAAGCTTCGACGAAAATACTGCGGCCGGCATGTGCTACACGTCCGGCACGACCGGACACCCGAAGGGCGTGGTCTATTCGCACCGCTCGAACGTGCTGCACGCCTTCATGGCGTCGATGCCGGATTGCAAAGGCCTGTCTTCTCGCGACGTCGTGTTGCCGGTGGTGCCGCTGTTCCACGCCAACGGCTGGTCGCTCGCATTTTCCACGCCGATGGTCGGCGCCTCAATGGTGATGCCGGGTCCCAAGCTCGATGGTGCCTCGATCTACGAGCTGCTCAACACCTACAAAGTCACTTTCACTGCCGCGGTGCCGACGGTGTGGCTGATGCTTCTGCAGGATCTCGAGAAGACCGGCGGCAAGCTGCCTTATCTCAAGCGCGTGGTCATTGGCGGCTCAGCCTGCCCGCGCGCGATAACCAAGACGTTCCAGGACAGATACGGCGTCGAGGTGGTGCATGCGTGGGGCATGACGGAAATGAGCCCGCTTGGCTCGCTCTGCACGATGAAACCCGAATATGCCGAACTGACCGGCGAGGCGAAGCTCGACATTGAAATGAAGCAGGGGCATCCGCCGTTCGGCGTCGAGATGAAGATCACCGACGACAAGGGCAAAGACCTGCCATGGGACGGCAAGACCTTCGGCCGGCTGAAAGTGCGCGGGCCGGCGGTCGCGCGAAGCTACTACAAGGTGGATGGCGACCCGGTGTTCGAGAACGACGGCTGGTTCGACACCGGCGACGTCGCCACTATGGACCGCTACGGCTACATGCAGATCACCGACCGTGCCAAGGACGTGATCAAGTCGGGCGGCGAATGGATTTCCTCGATCGACCTCGAAAACCTTGCGGTCGGTCATCCGAAAGTGGCGGAAGCCGCGGTCATCGGCGTTTCGCATCCGAAATGGGACGAGCGGCCGCTGCTCGTGATCGTGCTCAAGAAGGGCGAGACCGCCACCAAGGAAGAGATAATCAGCTTCATGCAGGGCAAGATCGCGAAATGGTGGATTCCGGACGACGTCGCGTTCGTCGAAGAAATCCCGCACACGGCAACCGGCAAAATCCAGAAACTCACGCTTCGGCAGCAGTTTAAGAATTACCGCCTGCCGACCGCTCAGGCCGCGGAGTAAGCGCGCTCACCGCGAATCCATACAATTTGAATTTATGTTTTAAGACCTCCGAAGGAAGCGCTCGCCTACAGGTTGAAAATCCGGTGGGAGGCCGGCGGCGCCATGGCGCTGCGATCCGCATATTCCGCGACTTTCAATGGCGGCCCCACAGTCCTGCTCTGGGGTGACACTGCCGGAATGCGCGCGCTCAGCGATCTTCTGCGCAAAATGCTGGTCGTTCCCAGCGCCATGACCCTCAGCGAATTTTGCGACGCCGTCGACGGCAAGACTGTCACCGTCAGGATGCGCGCAAACCGGCGTGACACGGGGATGCGGCTTCGTCAGGAGGGCCTGGAATGGACCTTGCGTCCCCAATCGGCCGACGATTTCGCGGCTCTAATCGACGCCCTCGCCGCGTCGGGAAAGTCCGGGCACCAGTACCTCACCTGCGGCGTCACCGACGAAATTACGGTGATGGTATCGCACGGCGAATATCCGGAAAATCTGCGCCCTTAGCAGCGCTTTTCCCTGCCGCGCCAGCGGCTTGCCGGCTTTGTCATAATCACCTATCTATATTGTCAATAATGACATCTGGTTTATGACCGCCAAAGAAACGATTTTCGCTCCGTACGCACCAAACGGAGTCCAGACAATGAAACGCTATGTGATCGAACGCGACGTACCCGGCATCGGGGGAATGAACGGCGCGCAGTACAAGGACGTGGCGAAAACATCCAACGGCGCGCTGGCGAAGCTCGCCGGCAAGTGCCAGTGGGAGCATTCCTACGTGGTCGACAACAAGACCTTCTGCATTTACCTCGCCGAGAGCGAAGCCGCGGTGAAAGAGCACGCCAAGCTCAGCGGCTTTCCGGCGACAAAGATCACCGAGGTGCGCACCGTTCTCGACCCGATGACGGAGGCAGCCTGATTGCCCGGTGCCGTCCTTCCGTTCCAGGCGAAGGGCGGCACTCCCGGCCTGCAAGGCAGGAGAGTTGCGCCGTGATACACTTTGGCAAAGCGGATGCCGGCCAATTTTGCTGGCTCGACCTCGCTGCCACCGACGCCAGTAGCGCAAAGACGTTTTATCGCAATCTGTTCGGCTGGACGTCGCATGAGCAGCTGGCGAACGGCGGCAGCTTCACGCGTCTTCGCCTGTCCGATCACGACATCGGCTCCATCTACCAGCTCAGAGAGACTCTTCTGGATAACGGGATGACCTCGCATTGGACACCCTATGTGCGGGTGAACGACATCGAGCACGCAGCCGGGCGGGCGAGCGCAATTTGGCGGCACAGTTGTGATCGATCCATTTCTGGTGTCTGGCGTTGCGCGCATCGCACTTATCCTGGATTCGGTGGGTGCTGTGGTCGGCCTCTGGGAGCCGATCGCGGCCGACGGAAAGGCGAACGGGCATGGCTAAAAAAGCGGCGTTCAAGCCCCACGTTTCGACATCGCAGTCAGCAGATCGCTTGCTCGACGTAACCGTCGTGCTGCTTGAGCACGGCTACGTATCCACCGCCATCGCTCCCATCGAGATATTCCATTCCGCCGGCGTGGTCTGGAACTGGCTACATGGCGAAACCGAGACGCCGCGCTTTCGGGTGCGAACCGCATCGGTCGATGGACGCAAAGTCCGTGCGGCCGGCTCGCTCGTGCTGACGCCGGATTACGCAATCAAAGACATCAAGCGCACCGACATCATTCTTGTTGCCGCGCCTGGCTGGGACGAGCTCGACCGGATCGCGAAAAGTACACCTCTCGTGCCGTGGCTGCGCAAGTGGCACGCGCGTGGCGCGTTTATCGCCGCAGCCTGCACCGGCGTTGCCTATCTTGCCGAAGCTGGCCTTCTGGATGGACACCAGGCGACGACGCATTGGGGCGTCGCGGATCTCTACCGCCAGCGCTATCCCAAGGTTCGCTGGCGGACCGAGCAATTCGTGACGGAAGATGGCCGGATTTTCTGCAGCGGCGGTGTTTACGCCTCGATCGATCTAAGCCTCTATTTGGTTGAGAAATTCTGCGGCCACGAGATCGCGCTCAAGGTCGCCAAATCGCTGCTGTTAAGCATGCCGCGCGGCCGCCAGTCGGGATATTCGGTGGTGCAGCTTTCGCGGCCTCATTCCGACGAGAAGATCCGCCAGACCGAAGAATATCTGCAGCAGCATTTCGACAGCGATATCTCGATCGAGCATCTCGCCGAGCGTGCTGGAATGGGTCCGCGCAATTTCATCCGCCGCTTCAAGGCAGCAACGGGCCGCGTGCCTGGCGCTTACATTCAGACGCTGCGGGTCTCGGCAGCCAAGGAATTGCTCGAGACCGGCAGCTCCTCGATCCAGGCCGTCTGCGCGAAGATCGGCTACGAGGACATCGGTTTTTTCCGCAATCTGTTCAAACGCCATACCGGAATGACGCCGGGCGAGTACCGCGAACGGTTTTCGCAAATGAGTTTCGATCGCGGTGAGCTGATGGCCGGACAGCTGAACGCCTGACGCACCCGCGCATTACAGTCATGCGCCTGTTGCGGTGCGGAACTTCACGCCGATTTTAACGCGGCTCGGCTTAAAACGACGCCGATTTCCGAATGCGCGCGCGCAAAGCCGCGCAAAACAAGCACGTGCTCGCAGTTAATAGGAAGTTTTTTATTATAAGTTGAGGCAATGTCCCTCCAATCGCTTAATGAGCCACTGCGTAGGGTCCGCTGTCCGGTGGAGCAGTTTTTTGCTCGGGGCCGCAGCAGACCTGGGACGCGATGGTGCGAATTGTAATTCTCGACGACCGGGAAACTAACCGGAAGATCTTCTCGAAACTCGCCGGCTCGATCGAGCCCGGCGTAACCGTTCACAGCTTTGGCAATCCGGTCGAACTCCTTGCCTGGCTTGAACATAATACGCCTGACCTGGTCGTCACCGATTTCAAAATGCCGTCGATGGACGGCGCGGAATTTATCTGGCGTCTGCGCGCTCTGCCGCACTGCGGCGAGATCCCGGTCATCGTGATCACGGTCTACGAGGAGCGCGAATTTAGGTTGCGCGCGCTCGAAGCCGGCGCGACCGACTTCCTTAACAGCCCGGTCGATCACCAGGAGTTCGTGACCCGCGCACGTAACCTCCTGAAGCTTCGCAAGCAACAAATTCAACTCGCAGCGCGCGCCGAAAATCTCGCGCAGGAACTCAAGGATTCCGAGCGCTCGCGCGAGGAAGCGTTGCGCGATTCGAGCGAGCGGCTGGCGCAGGTCATCGACACCGTTCCGGCCATGATCAGCGCGACCGACAGCCAGGGGCGCGTCCTGTTCATGAACGCCTATCTGGCCTCGCTTGCCGGCATCGGCCCGACCGAGGCAGTCGGTTTCGATATGCGTCCCGTGTTCGGCGAGGATCATGCCGCGCGCAGCAAGGCCCTCGATCGCAAGGTCATCAGCACACAAGCCACGCTGCCCAGCTTCGAAGAGGACATCATCGACTGCAACGGCACCAAGCGCGTCTTCCTCACCACAAAAACGCCGTTGCGCGACTGCTCAAACGCCGTGGTCGGCGTGCTCACCTCCTCGCTCGACATCACCGACCGCAAACGGGCGGAGAACCACCTCTTCTACATGGCGCACCACGACGTCCTGACAAATCTGGCGAACCGCGCGCTGCTGTCCGACCGCTTGCGCCGTGAGATCGCCCGCACGCGCCGCGGCGACAGCCCGTTCGCGCTCCACCTCATCGATCTCGACGGCTTCAAGGACATCAACGACGGGCTGGGTCACCAGGTCGGCGACCAGTTCCTCGTCGAGGTCGCCAACCGGTTGCGCTCGGTCGTGCGTGACATCGACACGGTCGCCCGCCTTGGCGGCGACGAATTTGCGGTCCTGCAGACGCGCGTCACGCGCAACGAAGACGCCGTCGACATGGCCAACCGCATTCTGGAGGCGGTCAATAAGCCCTGGTCGCATGCCGGCGAGCAGGTCACGCTCAGCGCCAGCATCGGCATCACCGTTCACCCGACCGACGGCACCGATGTGCAGGAGCTGCTGCGCAACAGCGACCTGGCGATGTACCGGGCAAAGCACGACGGCGGCAAGGTCTTCCGCTTCTACGCCTCCGACATGGACCGGCGCGCGCGCGCGAGCCTGATCCTCGATACCGATCTGCGCACCGCGATCGACAAGAGCCAGTTCGTCCTGCACTACCAGCCGCAAATCGCGCTGCGGACCGGGCGCGTTACCGGCGCGGAGGCGCTCTTGCGCTGGCAGCGGCCGGGGCACGGCCTCGTCGGGCCGAGCGAATTCCTGGCGCGTGCGGAGGAAAACGGCCTCATCATTCCGATCAATGAATGGGCGCTGCGCGAGGCCTGCCGGCAGGCGAAGCTCTGGCAGCAACGCGGGCACCCGCCGACCCGCGTCGGGGTCAACCTGTCGTCGATCCAGTTCTTCAAGCAGAACGTGCCGCTGTTGGTGACAAAGATCCTGGCCGAGACCGGTCTCGATCCGTGGCTGCTCGACCTCGAGCTCACGGAAAGCATCGTGATGCACAATACCGATGCCGTGTCGAAGGACCTTAAGCAGCTGCGCGAGCTCGGCGTCGGTATCTCCATCGACGACTTTGGGACCCGCTATTCGACGCTCGCCTACGTCAAGCACTTTCCGGTCGACCGGCTGAAAATCGACCAGTGCTTCGTGCGCGACATAGCGAGTAACCCGAGCGATGCCGCGATCGTGCGCGCGATCGTGAGCCTCGGGCACAGCCTGGACCTCGAGATCGTCGCCGAAGGCGTCGAGACGGTGCAGCAGGCGACGATGCTGCGCGCCGAAGGCTGCGATGAGGTCCAGGGCTTCTATTTCGGCGGACCGATGAGCGCCGAAGATTTGATCGCTTTCGTCCAGGAAAATCGCGCGCGGGCACGCAGCGCTTGAGGCTGACGATGAAGACGGGCTTCCTCAGAAAAGCCTTCGTGCCCGGGATCCCCGGTCTGCGCATCCGCAGTCGCCTTTCGTGGATCGCAAGCCGGCTGCGCAACCGCCCCGATTCCGAACATGAGCTGACGGTCAACCGCCTCGCGCTCAGCGGCACTGCCTTCATGTACCTGATTGTTGCGGCGATGTTCGGCCGGGCCGACGCCGCCAGATGCTGCGCGAGCAGTGGCTGTATTTCGCGCTTTACGAGATCGTTTCAATTTCCCTTTTTGTCCATCTTCTCTATCACCCGGGCATCTCCGTCGGCCGACGCCTGGTCGGCATGGTCTCGGACCTCGGCCTTTTCTCCTACGGCATGTATGTCGGTGGCGAGGCGTTCGCTCCGCTCTACCCGATCTACCTGTGGACCATCTTCGGAAACGGGTTCCGCTTCGGCGTGCCGTATCTGTTCGCCGCCACCGCGACGAGCGTTGTCGGCTTCGGAATCGCCATCGTCAGCGCGCCGTTCTGGCACGAGCACCGCGGGCTGGCCGCCGGCTTGATGGCCGGCCTGATCCTGTTGCCGCTTTATGTCTCGACCCTGATCCGCAAGCTCTCGCAGGCCAAGCGTCAGGCGGAGGAAGCTAACCGCGCCAAGAGCGCCTTCCTCGCAAGCATCAGCCATGAGTTCCGCACTCCGCTCAACGCCATCATCGGCCTGAGCGACCTGCTCGGCAAAACCAAGCTCGATTCCGAGCAGGAGGAGATGTCCGAGACGATCGGGAAGTCAGGCCACCAGCTGCTGGCGCTGATCAACTCGATCCTCGACTTCTCACGTGCCGAGTCCGGCCGCATTGCGGTCAAGGCGGCCGACTTCGACCTCGTCTCGATGCTCAGCGAAATCCGCAGCATACTTGCGCTGGAAGCGCAGCGCAAAAATGTCGGGCTCACGTTCCATTGCACGGCGCGGACGCCGCAACTTCTTGTCGGCGACAAGAATCACCTCGAGGAGGTGCTCACCAATCTTGCCGGCAACGCAGTCAAATTCACCGAGCGCGGCTATGTGAACATTGCGGTCGATGCCGTCGCATGGGACGCCGACACCGTGCGGCTGCGTTTCGAGGTCACGGACACCGGCATCGGCATCAGTCCCGACGCCCAGAGGCGTATCTTCGATCGCTTCACCCAAGCCGATGAGACGATCATCGACCGGTTTGGCGGTACGGGCCTCGGCCTTGCCATCGCCAAGCAGCTCGTCGAGTTGCAGGGCGGCACGATTGGCGTCGAAAGCGCCCCCGAAAAAGGCAGCACATTCTGGTTCGAGATTGATTTCAAGACCCAGGCGCAGGACCAGACGCAGCTCCATATGGCACCGACACCGGTCGTGCTGGTCGGCGGAGATGAAAATCTCCGCAAGGCCGTGAGCGGCTGCGTACCGATTGCCAAGGCGGTCGCCGACATGGACGAAGCCGCCGCCGCGCTTGCCTCGCTGCGCGCCGATGGTGTGCGCCGGCCGATCGCCATCGTTCACCAGCAGGCCTGTGCAACCGCGGACGAGGCGACGTTCCGGCGCATCGCGGGTGACAATCTCGGGTGCGCGCCCGCACTGATCCTGGTCACGGATGAGCGGGCCGAAGGGTTGCCGGCGCCTGTTACGCGCAGCCGCTTCGTCACCACACTTGTCGAGCCGGCCGATCCGGCAAAACTCGCCGCAGCCTTGCGCATTGCGCGCGGCAACATGGCCGGTGACCGGCCCGAAGAATCCCGCAGCATGGAAATCGTCCCCGCCGGGCGCTCGCTCTCGATTCTTGTCGCCGAAGACAAGCGCACCAACCAGATCGTTATTGCCAAGATCCTCGACCGCGCCGGCCATCGCGTCACGCTCGTCGACAACGGCGAAGCCGCGCTCGACATGCTGGAGATGCAGGAATTCGACCTGGTGCTGATGGACGTCAACATGCCGGTCATGAACGGCATCGAGGCGACCAAGCTCTATCGTTTCGCCGCGCTCGGCAGGCCGCACGTGCCGGTCGTGGCGCTCACGGCGGACGCGACCGAAGAAGTGGCGCGCCGCTGCGAAGAGGCGGGCATGGATGCCTGCATTACCAAGCCGATCGAGCCCAATCGTCTGCTCGAGATCATCGCAACGCTCGTGCCCGACGAAGGCAAGCCTGCGCAAGAAGCGCCGAGCAGCGCTGAAATCGCCAGCTATCCGGCGGCGCGGCCGCGCCTGCGCGCGGCTACTGCTTCGGCCGTCGACGCGCAGACACTCGATGCGCTCGAGCAGCTTGGCGGCAAGGAATTCGTCGACGAACTGGCGTCACAATTTATCCAGGACGGCGGCGAGATCCTCGACGTCCTCGCCGAAGCCGCTGTGTCAGGCGACCTCAAGACTTTCCGCGAGCAGTTGCACGCCCTGCGCAGCGCCGCAGCCAACATCGGCGCGCGCGGCATTTACGAAATGTGCCTGGGATGGCGCCATATCGCGCCCGAGGACTTTGCGATCCGCGGCGAAGCTCACCTCAAGAAGCTGAATGAGGAATTCGAGCGCGTGCGCATGGCATTGCGCGGGCGGCTCTCGGGTCACACCGAAGCCGCCTGACGAACGGCAGCGAGTCTACGAATTGACGCGTTGCACGCGGCGCAGTTGCGCGCTGGCAAGCCGCTCCATGTTGCGCAGATCCGTCTCCTGAAGCTTCATCGCGTGCTCGGCCCAGATGTCGGTCACATCGCGCAATTCATCGAGCGACAGCGGATTGACGCGTATGCCGACCTCGCGCACGCGGCGGTGCACGGCGTGGTGGCGGCGATTGTGCGAGATATAGTCCCGGACAGCCTCTTCCCCGCGCCCATCCTCGGCCAGGATATCGATCAGCCCCATCTCGTAAAGCTCCGGCGCGCTGAAGACGCGGCCACTGAGGATCATCTTATGTGCGCGCGTCACATCCAGCTTGCGCGACAGGAAACTGAACGCGCCCATGCCCGGAAACAGATTGAACAGGATTTCCGGCAAACCGAACTTCGCTCGTTTTTCCGCGACCAGCACGTTGAACGACAAGGCGCCTTCGAATCCACCGCCCAGCGCATCGCCCTGCACGAGCGCGATGGTGATCACCGGCAGGTGGAACCCCATCATCATGTGATAGGCGACATCGACACAGTCGTGCGCGTAGCTGCGCAGCGCATCGATGTCGCGCGCGCGGATGCTCTTGATGAAAAAATTGAGATCGCCGCCGAGATTGTACACCCCTGGGATGCGTGAACCGCCGACAAAATATTTCACCGGCGCGGCTTCGCCCGGGCGTAGGCCGGCGAACAGGCGCTGCAGGAGCCGCCGCATCGAGATCAGTTCGTGCAACAGCGTCGGCGTGAAACTCGGCGGCCCGTTCGGCCGCATGTAGCACCAGATGGCTTCTTCGTGGATACTGACGGTCAGATCGAGCTCGTTGAACTTTGCGTCGGCCAGTTCGGCGCTGAAATCGACGCGGGCG
Organism: uncultured Alphaproteobacteria bacterium; assembly: GCA_963718035.1. Lineage (GTDB taxonomy): Bacteria > Pseudomonadota > Alphaproteobacteria > Rhizobiales > Xanthobacteraceae > Pseudolabrys. The sequence continues at coordinate 75,720 of CAVQYD010000010.1, forward strand.
CGCGCGACAGCATCCTGCCCGCGCGCGGACGCAAGATTGCTGTTGGACCAAAGCTCCAGTTGCGTCGGAGTTTTGGGATCCGTGGCCTGAGCCAAACGCCCCAAAGGGGTAACGGTCTTTGGTACAGCCGGACGCAAACTATTTCCCGTTTTCATTGACCAGCCTGTCCCATCAAGACAGCGCTTCTGCCCCCGCCAGGGCTGACATTAAGCAATTGTTAACCTTCGCGGTATGGTTGTTCCGCAGGATGGTTAATCGTGACTGTGATGGCCGTCACAAAATCTGCGATTTGTTGTCAGCCATGTCGAAAGCGCCGCAGTGCCACACCGGAATCGCATGCAGGTACCGGTATCCCTCCACCACGCGAAAGGGCCGAAGAGTTGCGGCCGAAACGACGATCCGGCCGACACCGGGAGCACCTTGCATGTGCATCAGGGACCGCGGATCCAACCGGCGCGCAGCCTGCGCACAGATATCCGATGCACAATATGAAATCGGCCCGGCGGCAGCAACATTGCGCGGTCTCTGCGCCACCCATTATCCCTGCTGGCCGATGAGCCTTGATGTGGGCGGAATCGGCACGGGCGGCGGCGTGCGATTCCTGGGGCAGCGCCGATCCTATTGGCGGCTGCTCATCCGGGGCGCAGTGCTGCTGATGTTCACGCTCGGTATCTACCGTTTCTGGCTGGCCACCGATGTGCGACGTTTCCTCTGGTCGAACACCGAGATTGCCGGCGAACCGCTCGAATATACCGGCACGCCGCTCGAGCTCCTGCTCGGCTTCCTGATCGCGATTGCCATCCTAATTCCGGTCTATGCCGGAATTTTCCTGGCCGCTCTCGACCTCGGCACGATCGGAAAATTGTCGGGCGTGACCGGCTTTGCGGCGCTCGCAGTCCTCGGTCAATACGCGATCTACCGCGCGCGGCGCTACCGGCTGACGCGCACGATCTACCGCGGCCTACGCTTTCATCAGGGGGGCTCGGCGTGGGCCTTCGCCTTCCGCGCGGTGGCGTGGTGGGCTGTCACTGCCCTCACCTTCGGCCTCGCCTACCCGTTCCAGGTCACAAGCCTCGAGCGCTACAAGATGCGCCACACTTACTATGGCGATCTCGCCGGGCGCTTCGAGGCGTCCGCCTTGCCGCTGCTGCTGCGCGGCTTCCTCATGTGGCTTCTCGTGATCGGCCCGCTCGCATTCGCCGTCGTTGTCTTCGCCAGCACTGTCGACTGGGTTGCGCTTGCCGACGTGCTTGCACAAGGCGGCGACGACATGATGAGCAAGATCGAAGGCAATAATCCCAACCTCGGAGGCGCCATCGTCTTCGGCATGTTGATGAGCGCGATCAGCGTGACCATGGCCGCCCTGCTTTATCCGGCATTCCAGGCCGTCGTTATGCGCTGGTGGTCGTCCGGGCTGCGCTTCGGTACAATTGAAATGAAGTCGCGCCTGCGCATGCGTAATGTGTACGGCGCCTATGCCCGCTTCGTCGGGTACGCAATCCTGTTCAGCATGGCGATGGGTATCGTTGCGGCAATCGTGCTTGGGATGATCGGGGCTGCGGCCAGTATCGGGAAAATGGGCACTGCCGGCGAAATCGCGGCTACGCTTGCGGCATTGATCGGCTACGTGATCGCCGCGCTCGGCTATTCGACCATCTATCGCGCCACAGTATTATTGTCCCTGTGGCAGCTGGGCATGGAATCACTGCAATTGTCCGGTCTTTCGGCGCTCGAGAACGTCAAGGCCACCGGGCAACCAAGCTCGGCGATCGGCGAAGGTCTCGCCGATGCCCTCAATGTGGGTGGTTATTGATGAACGCCCCCATGGCATCCGGCGCCGGCGTTTATTTCGACGGCGTGACCAGCGCGCGTCATGAGGTGCTCGTCGTTCTCAAACCGGCTTCCCTTCAGATCTCCAGCCATGATGGCCGCGCACTTAGCGAGTGGCCTTATAGCGAACTGGAGGAATTGTCTGCGCCGGATAACCTTCTCCGCCTTGGACGCCTTAACAGCGCGATTCTGGAACGACTGGAAATTTCCGATAAGGCCTTTGCCGCCGAAATCGACGCGCGCGCCGCCCTGGTCGACCGCACCGGCGCGCTGCAGCGCCGCCAGCGCCTGAGCGTGATCGCCTGGAGTATCGGCGCCACCGCATCTCTCCTTCTGGTCGCCTGGTTCGGTGTGCCGGCCATTGCCGAGCGCCTGACGCCGCTTCTGCCGGCCGCGGTCGAGCGCAAGCTTGGCGATGCCGTCGACATGCAGATCCGCGGCATGCTCGACCCGCGCCACTCGGGTGCGTCCTTCGATTGCGGCAAGACCGCAACGGAGGCGCCGGGGCGTGCAGCTCTCGAAAAGATCGTACGCCGGCTTGAGGCGGCCGCCGCTTTGCCGTTCGCCTTGCGCACCGAGGTGGTGCGGCGCGACGAGGCCAACGCCATCGCGTTGCCAGGCGGACAGGTCTATGTTTTCCGCGGACTGATCGACAAAGCCGGCAACGCCGACGAGCTCGCCGGGGTGATCGCGCACGAAATCGGCCACGTCGCTCATCGGGACGGCACCAAGGCGATGCTGCAGGGCGCCGGCCTGTCTTTTTTGTTCGGCATGCTGCTTGGCGACTTCGTCGGCGGGGGGGCCGTCGTGATTGCGGCAAAATCCATACTGCAATCGAGCTATACGCGCGAGGCCGAAACGGCCGCCGATGCTTATGGCGCCGGTCTCATGAACAAGGCAGGAGGCGATGCACGCGCGCTTGCAGTGATCCTCGACAAAATCGGCGGCGCCACCGAGCCCGGCATGAAAATTCTGTTGAATCATCCGGAAACCAAGGCGCGCGTCGCGGCAATCAATAGACTGGCTGCCGCCCAGGCGCCTTCCGCTTTCCTCGATCCGGCAGAATGGTCGGCGCTCAAGAAAATCTGCGGGTCATAGGCATGTCGCGCCGTTCCTTGCATGAGCTGCCGATGTCGAAGACCGCCGCCTGGGCCGCGCGGATCGCCTTTTTCGCGCTGGCGGTGGCGGCGCTGTCGATCATCATCGTGCGCTCGCAGCTCCTGGAGATCGTGCCGGCGCTCGCGACGTTCGGGGCCGCGCTGGTCCTCGCCGGCATTGCGATCCTGTTCGCCTTCGGCGCCTTCGTCGTGATCTGGCGGCAGGGCTATGCCGGCCTCGGACGGGCGTTGCTCGCTTTGTTTATCGGTATCGCTCTGCTCGCCTACCCTGCCTATCTCGGCGTGCGCGCGCTGAGGCTGCCGGCGATTTCCGACATCAGCACCGACACTTCTAATCCGCCGCGCTTCGATGCACTGGCGCGCCAGCGCCCGCGCGATCGCATCAATTATCCCGGAGCCGCAACTGCCCTGCTGCAGCGCGCAGGCTATCCCGATATTGCGCCGCTCGATCTCGAAGTGCCGTCGCGAATAGCCTATGACGCCGCGCTCGCGCTCGTGACCAAGCGCAAGTGGGCGATCAGTGATTCACGCGCGCCCACGCTTGCGCGCCGCGACGGCGTGATCGAGGCCACCGCGCGCAGCCCGATCATGGGATTCCGCGACGACGTCGTGATCCGTATAACGCCGATGAACCAAGGCACGCGCGTGGATGTGCGCTCGGCATCACGCGTCGGCACGCACGACCTTGGCGCCAATGCCTCGCGCATTCGCAGCCTGCTCGAGGATATCGACGACGTCGTGAGCTCGGCACCGGAGCCGCGCCAGCTGCCGCAGGCGAAGACACCGCGCCGGCGCCGAAGAAGGGTCAGCGCCAGCCCGACAAACGTCAGCCGACCAAGCGATAGACGCCGTCGATCGCCGGTTGGCCGTCGGTTGCGACGAGGCCACGCGACAACCAGATCCTCGAGATGTGCGAGGACCGAAAGGCCGGCAGCGCCAGTGAGGCGCGGGTCGATGCCGATATAGATAGCGCGAACAATGGTCGGGATGTCGGTCGCGCCCTTTGACAGGCGGTGCAAAATCGAATTCTTCGCGCGCCTTGCGATGCAGGATGTAGTAATTGACGAAGCGCGGCGCATCGGTGATTGCAGGACCGTGGCCCGGGAAATAGACCGTCTCCTTGCGCTGCGCGAGCTTGTGCAGCGAGGCCATGTAGTCGCTCATGGCGCCGTCCGGCGGCGCGACGATCGAGGTCGCCCAGGCCATCACGTGATCGCCGGCAAACAACAAGTTCTTCTCCTTGACCGCATACGCCATGTGATTGGCGGTATGGCCCGGCGTCGCCACGGCCTCGACGGTCCAGCCGTCGCCGCTGACGTGCTCACCATCCTTGAGCGCAACGTCCGGACGGAAATCGCGGTCGGCGCTGGCATCGAGCGGGTTGAGTTCGCCGATATGCAGCGGCCGCGCCGCACGATGCGGCCCTTCCGCATAGACGGTCGCACCTGTTGCCGCCTTGATGGCCGGCACGGCCGGTGAATGATCGCGATGGGTATGGGTGACGAAAATATGCGTCACCGTCTCGCCGCGCAGGGCGTCGAGCAGCGCACCGACATGCGCCGGATCGTCGGGACCCGGATCAACGATCGCGACTTTCCCGCGGCCGAGGATATAGCTCACGGTCCCCTTGAACGTGAATGGACCCGGGTTGTTGGCCATGACGCGCCGCACGCCCGGCATCGGCTCGTCCACCACGTCCGGTGCAAGCTCGAGATTTTTGTCGAAGGGAATGTCGTCGTTCATCTGTCCACCGATCCACTTGCGGGAACCGGCCTACCACTATTTCGGCCATACTTGCACCCTAGCAATCGGCAGATGACTGATGTGGGCGAAGCCTATGCGCGTTACCGGGCCGAAGTACCGGCGCTCATTTCATTCGTGGTGTAAAGCGACGGCTTAGTGAATTTCGGGCTCGGGCACCGCGCCGAGTGGCGCGAGAAAATCGAAATCGCAGCCCTCGTCGGCTTGCCCGATGTGCTCCGAATAAAGCGCGCCATAGCCGCGCGGATAGCGCGGCGCAGGCTGTTTCCAGCTGGCGCGGCGGCGGGCGATTTCTTCGTCCGGCACATGGAGATGGATGCGGCGCGCCGGCACGTCGACCTCGATCTCGTCGCCTGTTTTCACGAAGGCAAGAGGGCCGCCGACGAAACTCTCGGGCGCCACGTGCAGAATGCAGGCGCCGTAGCTGGTGCCGCTCATGCGCGCATCGGAAATACGCAACATGTCGCGAACGCCCTGCTTCACCAGCTTTTTCGGAATCGGCAGCATGCCCCACTCCGGCATGCCCGGCCCGCCCTTCGGACCGCCGTTCTTGAGCACGAGAATGTGGTCGGGCGTCACGTCGAGGTCGTCACGCTCGACCTCGCGTGCCATGTGGTTGTAGTCCTCGAAGGCGATCACCTTGCCGCGGTGTTTGAGCAGCCGCTTTTCGGCCGCGGACGGCTTCATCACGCAGCCGCGCGGCGCCAGATTGCCGGTGAGCACGGCGGTTGCGCCCTCGCGCGACACCGGATCGCCGAGCGGATGGATCACGTCGCGCTTGTAGACCTCGGCGCCGGCGATGTTGTCGCCGATGCTTTTTCCGGTCACGGTCAGGCACGACAGATCAAGCGCGCTCTTTAGTTCACCCATCAACGCGCGCAATCCACCGGCATAGAAGAAATCCTCCATCAGGAATTTTCCGGACGGCCGCACATTGGCGAGCACCGGGATCTCGCGCGAGATTTCGTCGAAGCGCTTCATGTCGAGCTTGAGGCCGGCGCGGCGCGCCATCGCCACCACGTGAATGATGGCATTGGTCGAGCCGCCCATCGCCATGTGAACGCGGATGGCGTTGTCGAAGGCCGGCGACGTCAGGATTTTCTCCGGCGTCAGGTCTTCCCAGACCATCTCGACAATGCGGCGGCCGGCGGCGGCGCACATGCGCGGATGCGCCGCGTCGGCCGCGGGAATCGAGGAAGCGCCCGGCAGCGCAAACCCCAAAGCCTCGGTGATCGCCATCATCGTTGCCGCCGTGCCCATCACCATGCAGGTGCCGAAGGAGCGCGCGATGCCGCCCTCGAGCTCGGCCCAGTCGGCCTCGCTGATGCGGCCTGCGCGCTTCTCGTCCCAGTATTTCCAGGCATCGGATCCCGAGCCGAGCTCCTGGCCGCGCCAGTTGCCGCGCAGCTGTGGGACCGGCAGGCACATAGATCGCGGGCAGGCCCATGCTGACCGCGCCCATGATCAGCGCCGGCGTGGTCTTGTCGCAGCCGCCCATCAGCACGGCGCCGTCGATCGGATGGCTGCGCAACAGCTCTTCCGTCTCCATCGCGAGGAGATTGCGGTAGAGCATCGTCGAGGGCTTCACGAAGGGCTCCGACAGCGACATCGCCGGCAGCTCGATCGGAAAGCCGCCGGCCTGCAGCACGCCGCGCTTCACGTCCTCGGCGCGGTCGCGCAGGTGCGTGTGGCAGAAGTTGATGTCGCTCCAGGTATTGACGATGCCGATCACCGGCTTGCCGCGGAAATCGGCGGCATCGAAGCCGCCCTGCCGCAGGCGCGAGCGATGCCCGAAGGCGCGCAGGTCGTTGACGCCAAGCCAGCGATGGCTGCGCAGATCTTCGGGACGTTTACGTGCGTTCATTCCACCGCGATCTCGGGCTTTGGCACGGCGGCGCGCTTGGCCGCCAACTGGCGTGACGATCACGACGGCGGCGAGGGCCGCGCCGATCACGTCTGGTCACGAAATGCGGATCGATCAGCAGCAGGCCGGCGACGACCAGCAGCGCGCTCTGCCAATGGGCCGAATGGGTGACGAAATAGCCGTGCAGGCCGGCGGCAAACAGCAGGACGCCGACGCTGCGGTGATGCTGGCCCAGATGATGGTCGGCCAATCGCCGATCATCAGCAGCGCCGGCTCGTAGACGAACATGAACGGCACGATGAAGCTGGTCGCGGCGATTCGCACCGCCGCCAAGCCGGTCGCCCACAGATCCGATTTGGCAATTCCGGCCGCCGCATAAACCGCAAGCGCAACCGGCGGCGTGATCGCCGACAGGATCGCGAAATAGAAGGCGAACATGTGCGCGGCCGGGATCGACCACGCCGAATTTCACGATCGCCGGCACCAGCAGCGCGGTCATGATGATATAGGCCGGCGTGGTCGGCATGCCCATGCCGAGCACGATGCCCGCGATCATGGTGAACACCAGCGCCAGCAGCAGGATAGTTCTGCGACAGAGTGCACGACATATTGCGTGAACACGATGCCGAGACCGGACAGCGTCACCACCGCGATCACCACGCCGGCGGCGGCGCAGGCGAGCGCGACCGGCAGCGCATTGCTTGCGCCATCGACGCAGGCCTCGATGAAGTTCTCGAAGGTGACGTAATGGCGCGTGGACTTGCGCAGCGCCGCGACCGGGAAACAGGCGAGCACGCCGGCAAGCGCCGCCAGCGGCGCGCTGTAGCCGGAATACATCACCGACCAGGATGGCGAGCACCGGAATGAACAGGTGGCCGCGCTCGCGCATCACCTGACCGAGCCTGGGCAGATCCGCGCGCGGCACGCCGACCAGGCCGCGCCGCTTGGCCTCGAAATGCACCGCGGAAAAACACGCAACGTAATAGAGGACCGACGGGAATGATCGCCCAGATCACGACCTGGCCGTAGGACACGCCGAGAAACTCGGCCATGACGAAAGCGGCGGCGCCCATGATCGGCGGCATCGATCTGGCCGCCGGTCGAGGCCACCGCCTCGACGCCGGCCGCGAAATGCGGCGGAAAGCCGGAGCGCTTCATCAGCGGAATGGTGATCGGCCCGTCGACCATGACGTTGGCGACCGCGCTGCCGGAGATCGTGCCGAACAGCGCCGAGGACACGCACGAGACCTTGCCGGGGCCGCCGGCGGTCGCGCCGGTGAGGCTCATGGCGAAATCCATGAACAATTGCCCGGTGCCGGTGCGCTCCATGAACGATGCCGAACAGCACGAAGATCATCACGTAGGCGGCCGACACCGACAGCGGAATTCCGAAAATGCCTTCCGTCGTCATGTAGAGCTGATCGAGCATGTTCTGCGGCTCGAGCCGCGCGATAACGAGCGCGTAGAGCAGAAACACGATCGCGGTGATCGGCAGCGCCAGGCCGATGACCCGGCGCGTTGCCTCGAGCACAAGCACGGTCAAGCAGCACGCCCATCGATCATGTCCGACCAGCTGAGATCGTCGACATAGAAGATGCGGTCGATGACGTAGTCGTAAGTTGACGAACAGGTAGAGGATCGGCGCCGCGCCGAGCGACGAGCAGCACATAGTCGAGCGGCGTCGGCAGCCCTTCAGCGTCGCCCGACCGGCGATAGAGCAGGAACACCAGCGTCATCGCAAACAGCAGATGCGTGCCGCGGAAATGGAACGCCTCCGGCGAGCCGAAGGCGATGGCCCAGACGTGATAGATCACCATCGCAACGGAGATCACGCGTCACGGCCAGGCGGAACAGGCTGCCGTAGGACAGGTCGACCTTGATGGCCATGCTGCTTGCCCCTCAACTTCGCGCACGAAAGATGACGGCGCGGGCGCCCCTCGCCCGCGCCGCTCATTGATTAGTGGGTCGGCACGGTGAGGCCGACTTCCTTGTAAAATTTCGCGGCGCCGGGATGGAACGGCACGCCGATATCGGCACCCATCTCGGCCGTCTGCAGCTTCGCGATGTCCTTGGCGACGGTCGCCAGCGTCTTGGTGTTGGCTGCGACCGTCTTGGTCATCGTATACACTTCGTCAGCCGGCAATTTGCACGACACCACGATGTGCGTATAGAAGCCGATCACCTTCACGTCCTTGTCCTGCTTCGGATAGCTGCCTTTCGGGATGGTGATCAGTTTGTAGCCGGGATTGATCGCTTCATCTTCTCGTAGCTGTCGGACTGGTCGATCAGCTTGACGTCGCGTGCCGCGGCAAGATCCATGATCGCGCCGGCCGGAACCTGTGTATTGAGCCCGAATGCGACGGCGTGGCCGTCCTTCATCTGGTTGACCGAGTCGGTATAGCCGACGAAGCTGACCTTGACGTCGTTGTAGCTGAGGCCGTTCACCTCGAGCAGCTGGCGCGTGATCAATTCGCCGGTATTGCCCTTCTGCTGCGTGGTGATGCTTTTGCCCTTGAGGTCGCCGATCTTGTTCACGCCGGCGTCCGCATTGACGACGAATTGGTAGTATTGCGGATAGAGCGTTGCGACATTGCAGACATTGCTGTGCGGCTTGTTGAACGGCGCTTTGCCGGCGATCGCGTCAACCGCCGAAATCGAATTCGAGAAGCCGATATCGGCCTTGCCTTCCTCGACGGCGCGCACATTGGCGATGCCGGCGCCGGGCGATTGCTGCACGGCGAGGCCGGGGACGGCTTTTTCCCACAGGTCCTTGAGCTGGCCGCCGAGCGGAATCCACGATCCTCCCTGCGGGCCGGTCATCATCTTCAGTTCCGCGGCGGTGGCAGGTGCAGCCGCCGCCAGAGCCATGCCCAAGGCAAGGCCGAGCACTTTCGTCGATGTTTTCATGGCGCTTCCCTCCAGACGCCCTGCGCTCGACCGCGCGGGCTCTTGCTGTTTGTTTTGGGTGGCGAGTTTCGTTACCCGGCGCCAAGCGTACGCGGCGGCGCCCGCCCTGCACAAGTGCTTGCGCCTGCCGGTGTATTCACGACCCCAAATGACGGGGCTTGCGGCGCCAGTTTGCCGCGAATTTCCGATCCGATCGGTTGCGCAGATTAGTTCACAGACAAATTGGCTGTGTTGACCACCTTCTCCCATTTGGCGGTCTCGTCCGCAACGAGCCTGCCGAAGTCAGCGGGCGATCCGGGAATGGGCGTTCCACCGAGATCCTTGAGCTTCGCAAGTATCGCCGGGTCCTTGAGGGCGAGATTTATTTCCGCGTTCAGACGATCGACGATTTCCTTCGGCGTCCCTTGCGGAACACCGAACCCGAAAAATGCGCTGGCCTCATAACCTGGCACCGTTTCGGCCACAGTCGGAACATCCGGGAGCTCCTCCGAGCGCTTCGCGGTGGTCACCGCCAGCGCACGCAGCTTGCCAGCCTTGATGTGCGCAATGGAGGACGGCAGGTTATCGAAGGTGACCTGCACCTGTCCGCCGAGCAAATCAGTGAGCATCGGCGCCGAGCCCTTGTACGGCATGTGGGTCATCTTTGTTCCCGTCATCATCTTGAACAATTCGCCGGAAAGATGGATCGACGTTCCGTTACCCGACGACGCGACGTTCACTTTGTCGGGATTGGCTTTCACGTAGGCGATGAACTCGGCAACCGTCTTGGCGGGCACCGACGGATGCACTTCCATCACGTTCGGCACGCGAATGACGCCGGCCACCGGATCGATGTCGCGCAGGAAGACAAAATTGAGATGCTTGTAGAGCGAAGCGTTAATGGCATTGGCCGGGTTGACGAGGATCAGCGTGTAGCCGTCGGGAGTTGCTTTGGCGACGGCTTCCGTCGCCAAATTGTTGCCAGCGCCAGGACGGTTTTCGACGATGAATTGCTGGCCGAGCCGCTTGCCCAGCCAGTCGCCGATCAATCGCGCCAATAATGTCGGTTGAGCCGCCGGCCGGATAGCCGACAATGATGTGAGGCGGCCGGGTCGGATAGTCGACGGCGGCGGCACCTGAGGCCTGGACGAGCACGAGACCGGCTGCCGCCAAGAACCGCTGCAAAAGCGGACGTGACTAAACGTTGCATAAATTCCATCCTTCCCGCGTCAAAGAAAGGCGCGACCCTACGCGGGCGTAACGGGACGGACAAGTCTGAACAGTCTCTTAACGATGATATCTTAGAGTCGGTCACGCCATGACAGCGCACAAGTCATCCCACCGTCATTGGATGTTGCGCGATATTCCGCGCACTTACGTGCTGCTTGTCTGGCTTGCCTTCGGCGCCGCCCTTCTCATTTATTCCAACGACTGGCACCCGAGCGGCTGGACCGCGCTGCGCCAGGAGGCCACCGCCCCGAAACCGCCGGTTTCCGCGACCGAGCAATACACCGGCTCGATCATCATCGTTCCGACGCGCGGCGAGGATTGCCGGCAGATGATGCTCGACAATCGCACCGGAAAAATGTGGGACAAAGGGGTCGTCAATTGCTACGAGGCTGTGTCTCGCTCGGAAAAAGATCAGCGCAGCGGAATGAGCTCATTGCGCATCAACGCGATCGGCAAGGCCTTTTGGAATAATCTCCGCGGCACGAGTAGGACTGGCTCAGCCACGGCATCGTGCCCGCGCTACTCGCCGAAATCTGGAAAAGACAAAAGCTGGCAAAGCATGAGCGTCCGCGAGCCCTTCCATTGGTAGGCTAAATCGCTACGATGCCCTCTCGTAAAGTTCGGGGCAGCAATGAGACATCACAAATTCCTGGCGTTTCTAGGCGGCGTGGCGCTGGTGGCGGTTTTTATCATCACGCCGGCGCATGCGCAGGTTCTCAAAGCCGTAAAGGATCGCGGCGCGCTCAATTGCGGCGTGAGTGAGGGCCTGAACGGGTTTTCCGCTCGCGACAGCAACGGCAATTGGAGCGGGTTCGACGTCGATACGTGCCGGGCAATCGCCGCAGCAATCTTCAACGATGCCAGCAAAGTCAAATACGTTCCTCTGGACGCCAACCGGCGATTCGAAGCTCTTCAGGCGGGCGACATCGATGTGCTTTCGCGCAACACCACCTGGACAATATCGCGGGAAGTCGATCTCGGGCTGATCTTTGCAGCGACGAACTACTATGACGGCCAGGGATTCCTCATTCCCAGATCCATGAACAAGGAGACCGCGCTCGACCTCAACGGCGTGAAGGTATGCGTGCAGACCGGAACGACAACCGAGCTCAATCTTGCCGACTATTTCCGTGTCAACAACATGAAGTATGAGGTGATCGCCTCGCCGACTCTTGAGGCGGCGATCAAAGGTTACGATTCCGGCCAATGCAACGCGCTCACAGCGGACGTATCGGCGCTCTGGGGGATTCGACTTCTGCTGTCGAAACCGGGTGAGCACGTCATCCTGCCGGATGTCATTTCCAAGGAGCCTCTTGGGCCCGCGGTGCGCCAAGGGGACATGCAATGGTTAAACATTGTGAAGTGGGTGAGCTTCGCGCTGGTCAACGCCGAGGAGCTCGGTGTGAGCTCGAAAAATATTGACGAGGCTCTCAAGTCTGAAAAACCGGACGTCAAACGGCTCGTTGGAATCGAAGGTAACTATGGCGAGCGAATGGGCGTTACCAATGATTGGGCCGCCCGTATCATCAGGCTAGTCGGAAACTATGGAGAAATTTACGAGCGAAACGTCGGCGTCGGCTCACCGCTCGGCATTCCACGCGGCATCAATCAGCTGTGGAATAAAGGCGGTATCCTTTACGCCCCACCGATCCGTTGATTGTGATCATGACGGATGGGCAGAGATGATACGTTCGTCGGTGGAGGACCGATGGTCGACTACGTTCAGCTGATCAGTCGCGCGGTTGCGACACTTAGCCCGAATACCCGCGAAGCGCGTCAGGCACTCTATCAGCGGGCTCGGCAAACACTGGTCGACAAACTCCGCAGCATCGACCCGACATTGTCCCACACCGACTTGAAGGCGGAACGGGCCGCGCTTGAATCGGCGATCCAGCAGGTCGAACGGGATGCGGTGCGCCGCACCGCGCCGCCTCAACGGCAACCCGCCCAAGATCGCGCCCAGAGAGCGCTACGACTATCGCGACAGACCGCCGTTGAAGGATCCCCGAAACTGGCTGCGCACCGCCGCCGTCGCGCTCGGGGTCTTGCTGGTTTTTGCTGTTGGCGCGGGCATCTATTCGTTCTGGCCGCGCAGTCTGGATGACGTGCGCAGCATGGCAAAGCAACGAAACGTCTCTTCGACGTCCGATCCGGCAGAAATCAAATCGGACTTTGTCCGTCTGCGGCAGCTGGTTTACTACCGGACCACTCAGCCTGTGGGAACGATCGTGGTCGACAAATCGCAGACCTTTCTCTACGTCGTACGACCCAATCTCTCCGCGATGCGCTACAGCATCGGCGTTGGCACCGAATGCACCGCGTTGTCCGGACTCTACCACGTTGCGCGCAAGGAGGAATTGCCCGGCGAGAAACCATCCGGCCAGCAATCGGCCGTTCCGCCCGGTTTACCCGTCCTCTATCTGGACAAGGCGGATTATCGCATCCACGGTTTCGACGGATCGGCCAGGATATCTCTGCCTGAAGGTTGTATCCGGCTCATCAAGGACGATGTGATCTACCTCTACAACCATACGCCTCTGGAGACGCCCGTCGTCGTGGCGAATTAGCCGCGCTTTTTCCGTGGCTGATGTTTCCCCCTCGACCACCTTTTTGAGCGCTGCATTTCGCCAGCCAAAAAAAGCAACGAAAACGACCCCAGCGCGCTATTGACCCTTAGCGAAATTCGTCTTCTGCTGCCGTATGTCGCGTCATTGACCCAAAGCGGGACATCGCTGCAGCCCGCGCCTTTCTGAGCATGCGTTTAAATTGCTACAATGCTCGTTGAGCGTCGGGGTAGCTGCCAAGTCATGAGTCTCCGCACGCGGCGTCCGATTTCGTGAGCCAGGAGCATGGCAGAGGAGGACGAAAAATGGCCAAGTCCGAGACAAGAAAAGCGGAAAGGTCGACGAACAACGGACCGACAAAAGTAGCCGTTGCTTGTCAGGGTGGTGGAATGCATGCCGCTTTCGCGCTCGGCGTCCTGAAGGCGATCCTCGAGCGCGTGGATGACAAAACCGAACCCAGGTTCAAACTGGTGGGATTGAGCGGGACGTCGGCCGGCGCCCTGTGCGCGTTGATGGCCTGGTACGGCCTTGCTCCGAAGAAGGGAATCCCGGGCTCCGGCACTGCGCCGGAAGCGATCAAAAAGCTCGAAGACTTCTGGCAGGACTTCGTTGCCAGAACGGGCGCTGAGAATCTGCTGAACACGTTTACATTCGGCGCACTCAAAGCGGAGGAGATAGAGGTACCGCTGCTTGGATTAAGCGCGAGAGTTTTTGGCGTCAATCCGTATGCCGCAGGCACAACGCGCTCGCCGCCTTCCTGCCGGGCTCTTGGCGTGCGCAAGCAATATTTTGATTTGAATGAATTGCTTGCCGAGACATGCCCGGCGTTGAAGAACGACAGCATCGATTGGAAAAATGTAGACACGCGCCTGCTGGTCGGCGCCTCGGAGGTCGTCAACGGCCTTGAGACCGTGTTCGACTCCGACGTCAATAAGGGCGCAATCCGAAAATAAGGGAATGCAGCCCATCCCAAAGACACGGCTAGTTACTGGCGCCAGCAATTGCCGCTCAGCCTGGAGGGTGTCGCCGCGTCAGGGACACTGCCTGTTTTTCGCGAAGCCCAACGGATCGGTAGCGGTTATTACTGGGACGGCCTTTACTCCCAGAACCCACCCGTGCGCGAGTTCATTGCGGGACCAGAGCTAAGGCGGATATCCCCGAACGAACTGTGGATCGTGCGCATCAATCCGCAGCAATGGCCGTATGCACCCGACCTCCAATAAGGACATTGAGGACCGCCAGAATGAGCTGATGGGCAATCTGTCGCTAAACAAAGAGCTGGATTTCATTATGAAGGTCAACGAATGGATAAAAAAGCCGCAATATAAAAACGATAATTTTGTGAAGGGCAAAAAGCCCGTAATAGTCCGTACGATAAAGATGGAAAAAGAAACGGCCGATGAACTCTCATTCTCGTCGAAGTTTGATCGCAGTCGCGATCGCATGGCGGCCTTGTCTGATCATGGCTACCGGGTCGCTCTGCGTTGGGTCAACGACTGGCGTAGACAATAAAGTCGGCGAATACCCGGAAGACGCCGCGATACCGCAAATTCTGAATAAGGCGCGAAACAAAGGTCCAAGATGAAGTGAGAAAGAGCAGCGCCATGGACGTTGCCGGCTGGCTGCAAAATTTGGGACTCGGACAGTATGCCTCGGCATTCGCCGAGAATGCTATCGACATTGATGTTCTGCCGGAGTTGAGCGAACACGACCTCGAAAAGCTTGGGATCCCGCTGGGCCACAGAAAGCGCCTCGTCAGGGCGATCAGGGAGATGGCGCCCGGCGGCTCTTCCAGTAAGCCCGTCACGAGCGAACGCGGGCAGGTTGCGCCGACCGAACACCCCCCGACGGGTACCGCCGAGCGCCGTCACCTGACCGTGATGATCTGTGACCTGGTGGGCTCGACGGCTCTATCGGCCCGACTCGACCCGGAAGACATGGGTGCAGTGATCGATGCCTTTCAGGCCACCTGCGCCCGTATCACGCTGGCCTATGATGGCTTCCTCGCGGATTTCCGGGGCGACGGGATATTGGCCTATTTCGGTTATCCGCGTGCGCACGAGGACGATGCCGAGCGTACCGTGCGCGCGGCGCTCGATATCGTTGCTGCCGTTGCGCGGGTGAAGACGCCTGCGGAAGAGCCGCTCTCGGTCCGCATTGGCATAGCCACCGGTCTGGTCGTGGTCGGCGACCTCGGTGGCGAGGGTACGTTGGGAGAGCATGCAGTAATTGGTGACACGCCAAGCCTGGCGGCGCGGCTGCAGGCTTTGGTCGAGCCAGGGACCGTCGTCGTGGCCGCTTCCACACGCCGATTGCTCGGCGATCTGTTCCTCCTGCGCGATCTTGGCCTTCACAAAGTCAAGGGTATTGCCGAGCCGATCGCCGCATGGGCGGTTGATGGCGTGGCGGCATCCAAGAGCCGCTTCGAAGCGATCCACGCGACGGGTCTGGCTGATCTGATCGGCCGCAAAGACGAGCTCGATTTCCTTCTGAAACGCCAACAGCTCGCCTGGAAGGGCAAAGGCCAGGTCGTGCTGATCTCTGGCGAGCCGGGGATCGGCAAATCGCGTCTTGTGAGAGCTCTCGAAGAGCGCATCGCGGACGAGCCGCACACGCTCCTGCATTACCAATGTTCGCCTCATCACACCAACAGCGCGCTTTATCCATTTATTGCCCAATTTGAGCGAGCAGCCCGGTTCAAGACGGACGATTCCCCCGAAACGCGCCTCGAAAAGCTGGAAGCGCTTCTCGCCAGAGCATCACCGCGAGTTCGGGATATTGCACCGTTTTTTGCGGCGCTGCTGTCGATTCCATTTGGTGACAGGTATCCGCCGCTAACGCCTAACCCTGCGCAGCAACGCCGCCGCACGTTCGCCGCCTTGTTCGATCAATTCGAGCATCTCGCGCGCCAGAAACCGATCCTTCTCTTGTTTGAGGATGCGCAATGGGCCGATGCCACTTCCCTGGAGCTACTCGATCTGACGATCGAGCGGATCCGCCAATTGCCGGTCCTTGCCCTTCTCACCATGCGGGCGGATTTCGAGCCGCCCTGGGTTGGGCTCGCCAACGTCGGCTCGTTGACGCTCGGTCGCCTCGACCGCAAGAACGTTGAAAGCATCGTCACGCAGGTGACGGGCGGACGTGTCTTACCGACCGAAGTGATGGAGCAGATTGTTGCCAAGACCGATGGCAATCCGTTGTTCGTCGAGGAGCTCACGAAGGCCGTGCTCGAAGGGGACATCCTGGTCAAGGACGCCGACGGCTATCGGCTCACCGGGCCTCTGCCTCCGCTTGCCATTCCGACAACTCTTCAAGATTCCCTGATGGCGAGGCTCGACCGCCTGGCGCCGGTGAAGGAAATTGGCCAAATCGGAGCAGCCATCGGGCGCGAGTTTTCCTATTCATTGCTGCGCGAGGTGGTCGGACGCGACGAACCGTCGCTTAAACTTGCTCTCGCCAAACTGGAACAGGCTGAGCTTGTGTTCTGCCGAGGTGAGCCGCCGGAAGCCATCTATAGCTTCAAGCACGCGCTGGTAAGGGATGCGGCGTATGAGAGCCTGCTCAAGAGCCGTCGGCAGCGATTGCACGGCCAGATCGCGCGCGCGATGGAGGAAAAATTTCCCGACATTGTGATGAGCCAGCCGGAAATCGTGGCTCACCACTTTAGCGAAGCCGGTCTTGCTGAACCCGCGATCAATTACTGGCTTAAGGCCGGCAATCTTGCGCTCAGTCGTTCAGCGAACGCCGCTGTCAGCCACCTGCAACAAGGGTTGAAGCTGATATCCGGTGTCGAAAACCCGATGTTGCGCAACAAGTTTGAGTTGCTGCTTCAGACGTCGCTCGGCAATTCCCTGAGGGCGACCCAGGGCTGGAGCTCCGACAGTGTGAGGCATGCGTATACGCGAGCGCTACAGTTGTGCAGGGAGAGCGGGCTTGACGAACATACGTTTCCTGCCGTGTTTGGTTTATGGACGTGGAATTTCCTGCGCGCGTCCCTTCGCGAAGCTCAAGCCCTCGCCGAATATTTGCTGAGTAGCGCCGTGCGTGTCGCCGACTCGGCTTACGAGGTAATCGCCCGCGAAGCTTTGGGGTTTACGCTATTTGCACAAGGTAACTTTCCCGCTGCCCACACGGAACTGGAGCGCGGCATCAGCCTGTGTGAGGACAGCAAGGCTGCGGCGTATCTTGAACTGTCAGCGCAGGACCCGCGCGTGCATATAAGATCATACGACGCCATGGCACTTTGGTTTGCCGGCTTTCCGGATCAGGCGTTGCGGCTTTGCGCCGAGGCCAGGCGTTACGCGGATGCAACCCGACATCCGTTCAGCGAGGCGATGGCACAAACGATAAGCCTCCGGGTCCACCAGCTTCGCGGCGAGACATCCATTGTTGCAGCTCAGGCTAACGCTGCAATCGCACTCTGCGAAGAGTATGAGTTTGTCCACTACGTCGCCATGGCCCTGATTTTGCGCGGATGGGCAAGAGCCCAGCAGGGCGAATTCGAGAAAGGTATTGCCGAAATTCGGGAAGGTTTGGAAAAAGAGCGGACGATGGGCGCGTTGTTATTTGACTCGTACTCTCTGGGATTGCTGGCCGATGCATGCATAAAGAACAAACAATACAGGCAGGCGGTCGACTTTCTGAATGAGGCGCAATCGAGGCTTGACGAAGAGAACTCCCCGCGCTTTTTCGCGGCCGAAATATTTCGCTTGCTGGGTGAAACACATTTGCGATCGAACAAGAATCTGGATCAGGCGGAGCATTATTTTGCTAAAGGCCTTAGGGTCGCCCGCGAGCAAAATGCCAGATCCCTTGAACTCAGGCTTTGCTTGAGCATGTGTGACTTGCATGATGTCGGACAAAACGCCGGCAAGTGCCGGGCACAACTTAGCAAGGTCTACGGATCGTTTACCGAGGGCTTTGAGACAGTGGACCTCGTCAGAGCAAAGGCAAGGCTGGAAAGGCTCGATAAATAGTATCGATCCTGTTCATTTAATTGCTGAATTCACGAACTCATTATTGATCGTCTCCAGGATGTACCCGCCGTCCTCCGCCATTAGAAAATGTGAACCTTTGCGCACATGATTGGTGAACCCGCCGCGAGTGAGTTCGCCCCAGCCGGCGGAGTCTTCTTCCGAAACCCACGGGTCCGAATCACCGACGAAGCTGCTGATCGGGAAGGAAAAGGGCTCGAGGCGCGCATACTCGTAATTATAGGCCATGCGAAACTCGGCACGGATCGTGGGCAGCAACACTTCCCGCAGCTTCGGTATCTCCAGCATCCTGTTGGCAGCCGGAGTATCGAATTGCCTTATGATGTTCGCGAAGATTTCGTCCGTTTGGGCGAAAGGAGGAAGCCTGACATCAAAGTTCCGATGCAGCATCATGTCGTAAGCCAAGTTGTCCTCAAACTCTCCCCTGCGCTTCAACAGATGCGGCGGTCTTACGCCGCAGGCAAAAGCGTATTTGATGAAGTGCGTGCACGCTTCCGGTAGCGCGTGAAGTGTCGCAAACATGGTAAGGCCACCCAGGCAGTGGCCAAAAAAGGCAGATGGCCTGTCCAGCCAGCCAACCATTTCCGGCAACAAGCCCTCGACGAAAATATCCAGGTCATCGACAGCTGTTTCATTGATGCGCGTTCCGCGTCCCGGCGCTTCGACCGCCACCACCTCTACAGCACCGTCGAACAGTTGCGCCCAGGCCCGAAACGATACAAGGCCACCGCCAGCGTAGGGAAAACAGAATATCCGGGCTTTGGCATCCGGATTTGGCCGCGGTGCGATCAACCATTTTCCAGGACCACTTGATACGGCTTCTCCGGCAGGGCGAAGGAAGGTCGTTGCAAAATTCTGCGCTCCGCTTCCGTTCGTCAGCCTGCCGTCGTGCGGTATCTTTTCGTTCGTTCCGGGTTCCCGATAAACCTCCGCGTCACTTCGATCTTCAGTTGGATATGCCGCTACCTCGTCCGGTGCGTAACCATTGGTGTATTGCACGGCCACCCTGTTCGGGGATCGGTCTTTTCCATTCTGGATCGTTAGCGCCGAGCCCACTGACGCGGCCTCGTTTTTTGCCGTTCCTGCAAACAGATTGGATAAGTGATCGACAAGCTGGTTGATGGTCGGTCCGCTGATGAGCTGCGAAATCGAAATCAGTATGCCGAATTCATCTTCCAGGTTGTTCGCGAGCGTGACCGACCTCAACGAATCCAGCCCGACTTCATTCAGAGGCCGATCCGGATCGATGGGATCTACAAAGCCGAGCTCCGCCATTATGCGCTGTTGCAATCTGCTCAGTAGTTCTCCGCGTGTCCCGCCATTCACCTGGACAGCCGCCGCAGCCGGCTCACCGTTTGCCCGCGCAGATTTGGACGGTCCGAGGACCTCACGCCCGTTCAGAAGCTCCGCTAAAAACGGAGGGTTGCCGACCTTTCCGGCGTAGGTTGACCAATCAGCAATTGCGACCGCAATCTGATCCACGTCGCGGTGCATCAACCTGTCAAAGCTCTTCATCGCGAGATCGGGAGAAACAAATTTGACGCCAAGCGATGACCACATCGCTTCACCCCGAGCGCCCGAAGCGGTGGCCAGCCCACCCCCCGACCAGGCGGACCAGTTGATCGCGATGGCCGGCAAGCCCGCGGCGCGACGATGAGCCGCCAAGGAATCCACAAATGTGTTGCTGGCGCTGTAGTTTGCCTGGCCGGCAGAACCAAGCAGGCTCAATACAGAAGATTGTAAAATAAAGAAGTCGAGCCCGAGCGATTTCGTACACTCGTGCAGAAGCCAGCTCCCATACACTTTAGGTTCGAATACGCGTGAGAATCTGTCCCAGTCAAGTTGCGCCAGTATTCCATCGTCCAGAACGCCAACCGATTGCACTACGCCCTTTAACGGCGGAAATTTCTTGCCAATTGTCCGCATGAGACGGCGTACATCGTCGTGCCGGCTGATGTCGCACGCCACGACCTCAATTGAGGCGCCGTTAACTTCTTCCGCACTGAATAGTTCTTTTGCCGTGTCGGGGTTCGCGCTTCGGCCCGTCAGGATAAGTTGTTTGGCGCCTTTGCTTATGAGCCATTTGGTAACACTGCGCCCTAACATTCCCAAACCGCCCGTCACCAAATACGTCGCGTCGCCCCGGACGGGCGGCGACTGCACCGCGAATTCAGAAAGGGATTGCCTCACGAACCTCGAAACATGGCGCTGTTTGCCGGCGGAAATGACAATCTGCGTCTCACCATCCGGATGCAGCAACTCTTCGGCCAGGACATCGATGTCCAGCGTCTGGTCACCGTTCAGTTGCAGATCAATCAATCCACCCCAGATGCCGGGGTACTCGATCGCAGCGGTTCGCCCCAGGCCCCATAGACAGGCTTGGACGGGATCAACATGGTGGCCCTGGCTTTCCGTATTTTGCGTATTTGCGGTCACAAACCAGAGCCGCCTGCCATCCGGGTTTGCCGATCGCGTTTCAGAAAGAGCATGCAAGATCGCCAACGCTCCGCGACACATCATCTCGCTGCCGCACTTCAGCCTTGTCAGGGTCAGGCCATCGATCGACGGGGCATCCAAACTCCACAGATAGACGACGCCACCACAGGGTAGCGCCTCGCTCGCCGCGACCTCCGCCAGCAATTGACGAAAATCCTGAGGCCGCCGCTCGTTGACGGTCCACGCTCGGACACTTTGTCGGGCAAATGCACGGCCCCTGCTGACAATGTGGCAATGATGCCCCGCAGCTTCCAGCTTGCCGGCCAAGGCTGTAGCGACACCTCTGGCATCGGCGAAAATAATCCAATTTGCCGGGACACCATCCTCTCCAGAATTGCCGGTCCGTCTGACGCTCTTCCGCCAGACCGGCCGATAAAACAGGTCGTCAGTGCTGGCTTGCGGTTGCTGCACCTTGCCGAGCGGCAGCCGCCGTACACTCAGGCCTTCGAGATCGGCGACCGGACGCTCCGTGTCATCGTAAACTTGAATGTCGACCACCTGCGTATCGTCTTTCTCGACGCTTCGCAGCTTGGTGTGCACCCACGCTTTGTCGATCCCGTCCTGATAGCAGCGATATCCCTCCAGCGAGATGGGCAGGTAGGATTGGTGAAGGTCGCTTTCGGCCTTCCCCATACCATCAAGCACGAGAGGATAGGCGTGCAGACACGCATCCAAAAACGCCGGGTGCATCAGGTATTGCGTATTTGCCAGGCCGTCCGGAAGCCTGACTTTCGTCAGCGTTTCATTTTGACCGAGGTACAATTCCTGAACGCCCCGAAAGCCCGGTCCGTACTCAAGCCCGAGCTTGTTTAGCCGGTCATAGAAATCGGCGATCGACAGTGTTTGCTGGCAACGCTCGCGGATCTGCTTAGTTGAAAATGCCGGTCGGCTAGTCATCTCTGACTTGCGCAAGATACCTGTCATGTGGGTATGCCAGATCTGCGGGTCCTCAGCGTCTTTGCTCACGAGTTTAAAACTTGCCTTATCGGGGTTCAGCGGAGTTACCAATACCCGCACGGTCCGATCGTCCCCGTTGGCGAACGACATCGCCTGATGATGCATCGCATTGTCGAAACTGATCCGCGACGTCCCGAAATGCATGCGGCCGACGACAGTGGCAGCCTCCAGTTCGGCGGTGGTCGGCAGGACTACGGTTCCCGCAAGCTTGTGGTCGGCGAAGAAACCGGCATGGTGCGTACCGTAGCGCGCTTCATAGCACGGCTCATTGGAAGCAAAGTTTGTTCGCGTGCCCACCAACGGATGGCTTCGCTCGACAACTTTCCGGGCTCGTTCATTATGGATCGTATTGTCCTCCAGCCAGTAACGCTTGCGCTGAAAGGGATACGTGGGCAACGGGATCCGACGCCATGAGGAGTCGGCATGCACCGCTGTCCAATTTATATTGTGGCCGCCGAGATAAAGCGCGACGAGCATTTCGGTAATCGAGTCGGCGTCCGGCTTTTGACGGTTCAGTGTCGCAACCCAGTTCGTCGACCTAGCCCTTGCTCCGAGGCAAGCTTGTGCAATCGGCAACAGCACCGGGTGGGGACCGATCTCGAGAAAGGACCGGCAACCGAGCTCGGCAAGCGCGAGCATTCCGTCACCGAAGCGCACTGCTTCCCGAAGGTGCCGGCGCCAATAAATTTCGTCGGGCGCGACCGCCATCAACTCGCCGGTAAGGTTGGAGACCAGGGGCACTTTCGGCAAGTGATATGTGATCTGGCTCGCGACGTTCTGCAAATCATCCAGGATCGGCTCGGTAAAGCATGAGTGAAAGGCGTTGGAAACGTGCAATTCACGATAGCTGATATGTTGCCGGTTCAGCTCGTCCAACAGCGTCCTCAACGCGCTCCGATCACCGGATACGACTGTATTCAGAGGTCCGTTCATTGCGGCCACGGCGATTTCGGGATCGATCTTGTCGATCAGCGCGCGTACGGCGGATTCCGAAGCGAAGATCGCGGCCATGCATCCGCCGCTCGGCATTTTGTACATCAACGCGCCGCGCGCAACGACGAGTCGCATTGCGTCTTCAAGCGTCATGACGCCTGCTGCACAAGCGGCGACAAATTCTCCCAGGCTGTGCCCGATCACCGCGTCAGGAGAAATACCCCAGGATTTGACAAGCTCGGCCAAGGCATATTCGACTGCGAACAGCGCGGGTTGCGTGTAATCCGTGCGGTTGACCAGCGCGTCCTGACCGTCCGCGGCAAAAATCACCTCGAGCAAACCGCGCTCAAGATGGGGCTGCGCCAGGGCATGACAGCGATCCATGGCTTTCCGAAAAACGGAATGCGTTTGATACAGTTGCGCAGCCATGCCGGCATGCTGCGCTCCCTGACCAGAAAACATGAAAGCGATCGGCGCATTGCTCGTGCGCTGTAAGCTCGAAGCAGATTTGGATGTGGTCCGCAGCCATGTCGCGAGGTGCTTTTTCAGCTCGGCGGGCGACCGAGCGGATGCGGCGAAGCGAAAGGCAAACTGGCTTCTGCTAATGTTGGTGGTGTAGCAAATATCACCGATCGGTGCCTCGGGATTATCCTCCAACCACTTCAGAAATTGCTCGACATGCGCCACCAGCGCGTCGGCGCTTTTGGCGGAAAGAGTAACCAGGCACGGCAAATTCACTTGCGATTGGTTTGTGGCCGGAGCGGTCGGCGGCGCTTCTTCAAGAACCGCGAAAGCATTCGTGCCGCCGATTCCCAGGCTGTTTAGTGCAGCTCGCCGCGGTGTATCCGCACGGGAAAAATTCCGGAGCTTGGTGTTTACGTAGAATGGAGACGACGCGAAATCGATTGCGGGGTTAGGCATTTCGTAATTGATGCTCGGCGGAATTTGTTTGTGGTGAAGCACGAGCGCGGTTTTGATCAGACCGGCGATTCCCGCCGCTTGCTCCGGATGCCCAATATTGGCCTTCACCGAACCAACAGCACAGTACTGGTTTCGTTTGGTCTGCTTCCGAAACGCCATGCTCAGCGCTTCGACCTCCAGCGGATCGCCGACTATTGTGCCGGTCGCGTGGCATTCGATATAACCAACGCTGTCCGCGTTTACGTCCGCCGCCGCCAGCGCATCGGTCATCGCCTGAGCCTGCTGGCCGAGACTTGGAGCGGTGTAGCTGCTCTTGGCTGAACCGTCGTTATTGGCCGCGGTCCCTTTGATGACTGCAAAGATGTGGTCGCGATCGGCGACAGCTTGCTGCAAAGGCTTGAGCAACACGGCGCCGATACCGCTGCCGAAAATCGTTCCTTGGCCAACCGAGTCGAAGGGGCGGCAGTGTCCGTCGAGGGAATGAACGTTGCGCCGTTCCGCCATGTATCCCTCGACTTGCGGTATACGCACAACCGATCCTCCCACCAGCATCATGTCGCACTCGCCGAGCCTCAGGGTCTGGCAAGCCTGGTGGATCGCCAACAAGGACGAGGAGCATGCCGACTGAATCGTAAAGCTGGGGCCTTTGAGGTTGAACTTGTAGGAAACACGGGTGCTCAGGAAATCTTTGTCATTGTTGATATGCGATATGCTTGCTGTCTGGCCGGGGAGATCTGCATGGTGCAGTTTTGCCAGAAGATAGCTGGTGACCACGCCGCCGGCGGTCGCAAGAACGCCGACTTTTCCCGGGCAGCCGGCCGGGTCGTAACCCGCGCTTTCGAATGCCTCCCAGCACACCTCCAGAAACAGGCGATGCTGCGGATCCATCAGTGCTGCGTCTTTGGGGGAGTAACCGAAGAATGATGCGTCGAACATTTCGACGTCGCGCAATATAGGCGCGGCTTTTACGTAGTTCGGATTGGCAACCAGCGACGGATCGACACCCGCTGCCACAAGCTCCTGCTCAGAGAAAAAAGTAATGGACTCGATGCCCTGACAGAGATTCTTCCAATACTCTTCGGGTGTGGTCGCTCCGGGAAATCGACAAGCCAGGCCGATTATCGCGATGTCGGAATTCCGCTGTGGACCACGCATCTTGACGCCTCTACCTCCACCAGCATTCATGAGATTCTGAATTTCATCAGCTGGATTGCTCGGTGGGTTTTCTGTTGGCATCCCCGTTCAGGTGATTATTCTTCCGTAGTTTTTCCAACAGATCGGATACACCTGCCAAAACTGCGTCCTGCGCCTCGATAAAAGCAAACGAGCCCGACACCAATTTCGGGAAGATCTCTGCATATGTGTCTGTAATTTTCTTTTCGAGATCGCGATCCTGGAGATTTCTCCATTTTCCCGACGGGTCAAAGATCATCATCAGAGCTTGCAGCTCACGCGAGGTCAGATTCTCGACCGGCCGAACGTGGCTGGCATTCTCAATTCCCTTTTTCATCATTGCGAGAATTTCTCGCTGGAAGGACAGCCAAGGCAGTGCCAGCAAAATGAAATTTCTCAGGACGCGGTTTTCGGGATTTTGGCTATAATCGATGCTGCTTTGCTTATCGTGTGGCATCGGGACCACCTTCGGATGTTGGATGGATTTCTATTACGTGACGGGTAAGAGGTGGCACCGTCCACACGGAGCTAAGGACGATGTGCCTTGAGGTAAAATTACACCAAATGCGCTTCATCTTCCGCCCAATTTGGGGTCGGCGGTGAAAATATACCAAACGCAATACGGTACATTTTGGCTAACGTTTCAGCAACGCCATAAGGGCAATCGCTGTCTGCGGACTGTAGCCTTGGCGTCCGTATCGTAGCTTTTTGCGAGAGCCGTCTCCCGCATCCTCCGCAGCGCTCGGAAAAGCCGACGGACCAACCTCGGCGGATCCCTGCTTTACCGACCAACGCTCGGGTCGGCGAAAACCGTGCTGCCTGTAACTAGCGTTTGCAAACGTTCGCGAGCAGCGCGGTTACGCAACTCAAGCGTCGTGCGACAACCTGCCTGAGCGCAGTCGGACAAAGGATCCAGCGTTAGCCGGGTGAGCTCTAATTTCGTTTCAGGTGCTAGCTTCTTAGCGTGTTCCAGCTTTGTCGCCAGTCGCTCCATCTGAACGGTGGCGGCGAGCACGCGTTGCTCTTTGTATGCACCTAAGCCCGCTATCGTACCTGATAGGGTGCTTATCACGCTCGCGACGATGAGCACGGCAAGAGCGGCAATAACAAATACTTTGCGCATGGCAGCCCCCCATTTTGAACGAACCGGAAGCTCCAATACGTGTATGATCGACTGGCGTGATGAAGTGTGAGGTAACTCACTCCGATGGAAACTTAAGTGAGAGGCGCAAGTCCCAACTGCGACGGTGTGGTGCCAGCCTGAGTTGACTGCGATTGTAACCTGTTGAATTTTGAGCAGATAAGATGGTCGGAGTGGCAGGATTTGAACCTGTCAGTCATTGTCGTCGCCTCGCAACACCGCTGATCAACCATAACCAAAACGGCATTTTACCTTAGTAGTTTTGGCTGCCCGAACCCACTATGGACCGTCCGAGTTCAGCGCCCACCACTACACAGGCGCTACACGGAAGGAAAAAGGGCAGCAATGCGAATTACCGCGCGCACGGCCAAATCGGCTGCCATTCCAAGCAACGGTCAGGCGATTTATTTCGATGACGACGTAAAAGGCTTCGGCCTGCGCGTCACCTCAAGCGGTAGCCGCTCGTGGATCGTCGAAGTACGACGAGGATCGCGGTCGCAGCGCATAACGATAGGAAGGCTCGCAGAAATCTCAGCCGCTGACGCGCGCGAACAGGCAATCGACATCAAGCGTGGCGGGCTGGGGAAACGCGAAAAGATATCGCGCGACATTCAAAGACGCATGGGACCGTTATGCGGCGGATCGACGCAAGGCACTTGCGCCGACGACTTGGCAGCGGGTCGAAAGCCGAGTGCGTGTCCATGTCCTCTCCCCTATTGGGCACATCAAACTGGCACACCTGACCAGTGCTGATGTGACCCATGTAACTCACTCTATAGAGGGAGCTGTGCTGGCTAACCGGACCCTGGAGGATATTCGCGCAGTTCTTAATCATGCCTGCAACTTAGGATGGCTGGAAAAAAACGTCGCGCTCAATCTCAGAAAGCGCAGAGAGGTGCCGCGCGAGCGTTATCTGAAGCGCGAAGAAGTCCAGATCCTGTTGAATGCACTCTCGGACATTCCTTCAGCCGACCTCATTCGCTTTTTGATGCAAACCGGTTGCCGTCTGAATGAAGCGAGACAGTTGATGTGGTCCGATATACAGGGCGATATCTGGATTAAACGCGCAGTGACGACAAAAGCGCGCCGTACGCACACCGTGCCGCTGCTGCCGGTGACGTTAGCGCTAATTGCAAGGCAAAAGCGTCGTGGCCCCTATGTGTTTTCGCGCGCTAGATGGAGGACCAATAGGGCTCCATCCAGAAGGTCTGGGAGACCGCGCGACGTAAAGCCGGCTTTCATGACCTGCGTGTCCACGATCTGCGCCACACCGTGGCAAGCTTGGCGCTGCAAAGCGGCGTTCCCTGCCGATTGTCGGCAGAATGTTAGGCCATTCGACGCCTGCCGTGACAGCCGTTACGCCCATCTCGAGGTCGAGCATTTGCGCGATGGCTTTGCCAAGGTACTAACAAAGGAGAGTGTGTCTGATGACGGTACGGAATAAAACAATAGATCCGCCTAAGGTTCAGGCTCTGAAAGCCGCACCGCGTCCCCGCGGGCGCCCTGCGATGGGCCTTAAAAATGCGTGTCGATATACGATCACCGTCGTGGAACTAATCAATTGGGGCTGGCCGCCTACCGAGCCGTGCGCGAAGTCGCAAAGCAATATCGAAAAACGCCCGAGCACATTTGGGCATGTAGAAAATTAGTGGCCGATGAAATGGCTCGGCGAAAGGAAAATAACGATCCCTACCCCGTTTATGAGGATGACTGACTGCAGCGGCGGCCCGATCAATTATGCCCATCCGATATTCTAAAGCGCGCGCCTGATGTCTGAGCAAGCAAATTCCATTTTATCTTATATCTCGATGATTTTATCGTAGTGGCGAAAAGATTTCGGTTCGTTAAATAAAACGTCCTCTGATCTCGAACGGAGGACACGATGTCATCACTCACCGAAGCTGATCCAGTTCATTCCACGCCCGACTTTCTGAGACGCTCGATTTCACCGCGAGAGTTTGCGCGTCGTGTCGGGTAAGCCCCACCACCGTGCATAAGTGGATCGAGGAGGGTCTCCCGTCGGGCATGGTCGGCAACCGCCGTTTGATCCACATCGACACGGCTGACGTTTGGCTCAGGGCAAAACTCGGGGTCAAGCCGGACGCGACGCAAGAGACAGGCAATGACTAACGCAAACAAACCAAAACCAGCGGCTAATTCTCGCGAGACTGGCGTTCAAGAACCATCGAAATTCATTGCCGAATGTTAGCAGCCCAGATGTTGCACTGTTCATTCCGGGCAACGAGGAGCAATGCCGGAAAAGCTAGATCGCGTAGTGGCCGCCGATCAGTGGACATTCAGGTTAGGGGATCCAGCGGGCCCATTGGTGATCCTACGTGTCCCAGATAAAGACGCATTGCCGCCGGACACACGGTGGGACGGTGACTTGCCCGGCACAACATTGGCCACGCCGGCGGATGTCATGCTGCGTGCAGAGCGCCTGACGTGGAAAGCGCGCCGGAGGCAAGAGCGAAAATCGTTACTCGCACACCCATCCACCACGCAATTTCGTGGCGATTATCTCACGCAGATGCGCGGTAGATACGGCGCGAGGCCGCTGCGGAGCGTCGTGCGGGTACCGCGTATCGACGACACTGGCAGAATTCACTTCATTCCCGGCTATGATCCCGGGACGGGGCTATTCCACGACAGGACCGCCAACTTCCCCGTTCCAGGAAGCCAACTCATGACGACGCTGTAAGAGCTGCACAAGACTTGTTCTTTCCTTTTTCGAACTACGAGTTCGAGAATCCTGTCGCGGGACGAGCGCTTATCCTTGCCGCAATTTTCACTGCGATCGAGCGACCATTTCTGCGCGTTGCACCGATCTTTGTGGTGCGAAGCTCCATGGCGGGCGACCGGTAAGGGCAAGATCGTACGCGGCCTGGTGTGGCTGGCATTCGACACAGCTCCGGTTTTGCTAACCTGGGGCGGAGTAGTGAGGAGTTCGAAAAACGCCTGGCCGCCCTCCTCCTGCAGGCGCCGGCGAGCGCTTATGCATCGACAATGCGAATGGAATGCAGGTCCAGGGCGATCTTCTCGAAAGCATCATAACGGAGGGCCAAGCAGATATTCGACCGCTTGGACACAGCGAGCTCGTGAAGGTACGCAACCGGTCGTTCATCAGCCTGACAGGTAACAACCCAGCATCATGGGGGATATGGCCAGACGGACTTCACAATTGATATTTTGCCGCAGTCGGCGGAGCCCGAACGGGATCGCTACGACTTCGATCCGGTTGAGCTGATCCAGCGGTACCGCCTCGGATTTTTGTCCGCCGCCTTCACGTGTGTACGGGCATATCGCTTGGCGGGCATGCCCGCACATGAACTGCCGGCCGTGGGGTCGTTCGACGAGTGGTCCCGCAAGGTCCGCGATCTGGTCTATTGGCTGACAGGCTACGACGTCAGCGAGGCCTTCCGCCGGAATAAAGCTGAAGACCCCCGCCGCCAAGCTGATGGGGCCTTGTTAGCCGCCCTCCATCAGCATTACGGCACAAATTCCTTCAAGGCAGCCGAGCTCATCAGCGTCCACGAAACGTTGACAGATCAAAGGCGATCGTCCCCTAGTGAACTATCACGGCGCCCGCTAGAGCAGGCGTTATATGACGCGCTGGAGGATGTACTCGGCAGTCGCAACATCAACGCCAAGGCCTTCGGCTATTGGGCGCGACGGGTGAAAGGGGCTCGCATGGGAGGTTTCATCCTGGAAACGATCCGTAACACCACAACAAACACCAACGACATAACGGTCCGACGGACGTAGCAGGAGCAGCAGCCGGGAAGCACGGGAATTACGGGAAGCAGTTAAAGCGTCGGGAAGTCGGAAAGCCCGGGAAGCTTTCCGGCCACTGGGGATTGGGGATGTTTTCCAACGCCAGCTTTTGGAGTTTTGTTCGGATGTTCGCCGTCACTCTGACGGCGGCGGCGCTTGCGGCCTGCGCTCAGTCACCTGTCATCACCAAAAAATCTGAATTACGCGCCGCCAGTCGACAGGTGTCGCTGGAAGAGAGACGAAACACGCCATCGGTGATGAATAGAGGTTTAGCGGCTAAGACGAATAAGCACACTCCGTTCGCGGCCAATAAAAATGCGGCGGAGAGACAATCATCTTATGGGCTTGCCAGCTTCTACTCGGATGAACAGCAGACCGCGAACGGCGAAAAGTTCAATCCGAACGACTTGACCGCTGCTCACCCTACATTGCCATTTGGCACCCAGTTGCGTGTGACGAACGTCGCTACTGGGCGGTCGGTAACGGTTAGGGTCAATGACCGCGGTCCATTCGTTCCCGGACGGATTGTCGACGTCTCGTATTCTGCGGCCGAAACGCTGGGAATTGTCGGACGGGGTGTTGCGAAGGTCAAACTCGACGTTATTCAGTAGCAAACGAAGGCGGGCCGACCAGTTGACGTAGCGGACGCCGAATTCCCGTACGGTAACAACTTCTCACTTTTAACAGCCAATGCTGCCCTCCCCATGTCCGCTTTCGGGGGTAAAGCGGACATGACCTTTTGCACTGCAAATGTCCGCTTATGACCCAAAGATGGGGTAATCGGCCGGGCGATCTTTGTGGATAGCTGAAGATTTTTGGGTGCTGCGCTTCAGGCTGATGGTGAAACGAGGTCCGTGTGAACGGCCTCAAGCATCAGATGGAGAAGCGCAGCATGGAGCATTTTGCCGGATTGGACGTGTCAGTCAATGAGACGAGCGTCTGCATTGTGGATGATGCGGGCAGGATCGTTCGCGAAGCCAAGGTAGCGAGTGAGCCTGAAGCGTTGCTGTCTATACTGAAGAGCGGCGTCTACCACTTCAAGCGCATTGGCCTGGAAGCCGGGCCGCTGTCGCAGTGGCTTTATAGCGCTTTTGCGGAAGCGCACTTACCGGTGATCTGTGTCGAGACGCGGCACATGCGGGCTGTTCTCAAGGCACAGATCAACAAGACCGACCGCAATGATGCGCGCGGCATGGCGCAGATGATGCGGGCGGGGCTTTATCGTCCAGTGCATGTGAAGACGTTACGCAGCCAGAAGCTGCGCATGTTGCTGACCCATCGCAAGCTGCTGCAGTCGAAGGCCATCGCCATCGAGAACGACTTGCGCGGCACCTTGCGCAACTTCGGCCTCAAGGTGGGTGTGGCCGGGGCGGTCAGGTTCGAGGCGCGGATCAGGGAGTTGGTCAAAGACCTCCCTGACATAGCCATCCTGGTCGAGCCGTTGCTCGTTGTCCGACGGACACTTCGTGAGCAACTTGGCATCTTGCATCGTCACTTGCTGACCATTGCCCGGGACGATGAGGTGTGCCGGCGCCTGATGACAATCCCCGGCGTTGGGCCTGTGGTGGCGTTGACCTATCGCGCCACCGTCGATGTGCCAGCGCGCTTCCGCAACTCCAGGGCGGTCGGGGCGGTGGTGGGCCTGACGCCCTGCAAGTACCAATCCGGGGAGAGCGACCGCACCGGCGCGATATCAAAGTGCGGCGACGAGATGATGCGGGTCATGCTCTACGAAGCAGCCCAGATCCTGCTGATGCGCTCAACACAATGGTCCTGGCTCAAAGCCTGGGCGGTGCAGATCGCCAGGCGCCGCGGGGTGAAGAAGGCAATCGTGGCGCTGGCGCGCCGGTTGGCCGTGGTCATGCACCGCATCTGGGTGGACGGCACCACGTTCCGCTGGACCAGGGAAGAAGCCACAGCGGCATGAGAACCAATACAACATTAAACAGGAGAACACTTGAGCTCCACCGCGCGGTGGAATGATGTCCCTCGCGGGACGATGGATGAGGTGAGATCGTATGTCTGCTTGGACCTGCCGTCAGACTGCCGGCAAGACCGCCCCAAAGATTGGTCCGCCTCGTTCTCGAACCCCATGATGGAAGGGCCCTAGTGCCGATTCCGAAGAGAAGCACGAGCCCGCGAGCGACATCGACACTGTACTGGTGGATAGTCTGAAAGCGCTTGACCCCAACCGGCCGATTAGAGAAGCGGACATCGGGCCTAATCATGGAGCCCGGTTGCGTACCATTTCTCACTCGCCGCCCGGACCGCGGTCGGGTGTCAGAGTTGCGAGTTCGATCGGCAGGAGCTTCCACAGGTCGGCGACGAAGCGCCGGCGGAAGCCGGTTTCGGGCTCGTCCCGGTAGCGCACCCTTTGGCCGTCCCTCACCGTCTCCCAGACGATCTCGCCATTCGGGTCGAGGAGGACGCGGTAGCTGTTGGCGGGCACGACGCCAGTCGCCATGTAGGCCGTCAGCCTTTCGGCAAGCTCCGGGCTCTCGATATAGAGGCCGGCTTCGGTGTTGATCACGGCAGAGCGCGGGTCGAGGTTGAAGCTGCCGATGAACACGGCTTCGCGGTCGAAGGCCATGGCCTTGGTATGCAAGGCCGCTGGCGACCGCCCGGAAAGGAGCGACCAGCCCGGCCGGAAGGCGTCGGTATCCGGGCGCAGCTCGTATAGCTCCATGCCGTTCTCGAGCAGCCGCCTGCGGGTCTTGGCATAGCCTGAATGCGCCGGCAGCATGTCGTTCGAAGCGAGCGAGTTGGTCAGCACGCGCACCCGGACATTGCGCTCGTGCAGCGCCTTGACGGTTGCCTGCGCCCCGGCGGGTAGGACGAAATAGGGCGACTCGACGAGCAGCTCCTCTTTCAGCTGGGCGACCCGCCCGCGGATGAACTCGACCACGTCGTCGCTCTCCTTGCCGCGGGCGATGGTTTCCGGGTCGTCGGCGATGACTCGGCCGTGTGCCCACACGAGATTGTCGCGAAGCTCGGCGCCCTGGGCCGCCAGCTCGTCCAGGTCCTGGTCGATCGGATAAGGGTAGTCGGCCGCGGCGATCTCCTCACGCAAGCGAATCAGGATGGCATCGAGATCGGCAGCGCCATAGGCGCGATCGACGATGGCCGCGATCGGCACGGTCGAGGGGCTGTTCCAGTATCGGTCGAATACCCCCGACAGATCGCGGACGACAGGCCCAACCGCCAACACATCCAGATCGCGATAATTGGCGATGGTGTTCACGCCATAATAGATGTCACCGATATTGCGGCCGCCGACGATCGCCGCCGCATTGTCGGCAACCATCAACTTGTTGTGCATGCGGCGGTTGACCCGGCCGAAGTCGACAATGAAGTCAAGAGCGGACCATCTCCGGTTGGTGAGCGGGTTGAACAGACGGATCTCGACATTGGGGTGGGCATCGAGGGCGGCTTTAACGGAATCGCTGGCCTTGTAGTAGGGATCGTCGACGAGGAGCCGCACCCTGACCCCGCGATCGGCCGCCTTCATCACGCGGTCGACGATGATCCGGCCGGTCGTATCGCCGTCCCAGACGTAGTACTGCATGTCGAGACTTCGCTCGGCCAAGTCGGCCAGCGCCAGACGGACGATGAAGGCCTCGCGCCCGTGGCTCAAGAGGCTGAAGCCGGAGAGGCCCGGATGCTCGTCGGCCGCCGGGCCGAAGAATTGGCCCAGCCTGGTCGACGCGGGGTCCTCGAACGCCGTCGATACCGTGCGTGGGAGTCCGCGACC
The DNA here is from genome assembly GCA_963718035.1 of uncultured Alphaproteobacteria bacterium. Classification (GTDB taxonomy): domain Bacteria; phylum Pseudomonadota; class Alphaproteobacteria; order Rhizobiales; family Xanthobacteraceae; genus Pseudolabrys. The sequence goes on from CAVQYD010000010.1 coordinate 109,113, forward strand.
GGCCAGTGCCCGAGACTCGGCCGAACCCGCAGAGCTGCTGGTTCGTTGCGTGTCGGCGCGCATCTGGCGGCAGTCCGCAATCCGGCAGGGCGTTCCGCGGCGCATGGCGCTCTCCAACCCCCACGGCTTACCGGCACGAGTTTGAGGAAAGAAACGATCTGCGTAAGTTGGACCTAGGTCCAATTCTTCCCTCGAAATACGCAGGCGAATGTCCGCTATTGACACAAAGCGGACATCGGCTAGTGCGCTGCACATGTCTGCTTTCGGGGATAAAGCGGACATCCCTCAACTTTCCGCGCTGAACAACGACTCAACGGGCAGCAAGCTCAGCGTGACTGAGTGTCTGACTTAAAGATCAGGACAGCCTCGGCAACTGGGGAATATCAATTGGGCACGGGGCAAACATGGGCCTCTGTGCAGTTTCCAAGTGAGAAGTTTGTATTCGCCGCGTCTTCTAGTGCTTCGTCGGAAACTATGGAGGCAAGGATGATCTCTTCTTCCGTCTGTTCTAGTTCCATTATGGTGTGTGCCTGTACCTTTCCTTGTGTGTGCCGTGGGCCCGCATTGATCTGAATAAAAATCCTGGCACCGAGAGATGCCAAGGAAAGTTGCCACAACTGAAGGAGAATCCGGTGGAGGGACGGACCACCGTTTCAGGTTCAGTGCTACAGCACAAGGGGCGGAAGGGGGCGTAACGGGATTTCCCGCACCAAAAACCCAAGGTACAGATCAAGCGCCAGAAGACGTCGCTCGGCTGGGCGTACCGCATCTACGTCGCTGGCACGTACATGGGGACCGGCTTGACGCAGGCTTCAGCCCGCGAAGCGTTCCGCGAATGCTCGTCATTTACGACCGGATGAATGAGGTCCGAAAACTGTCCGCCATCGCTGCATCGGCAAAACACCACGTCACATAATCGCGGTTTTTCTCGTCTCGTCGGCTCCGACCGAATCTTGGCTGGATGCTACGGGCACGGTGCCACTCGTGCATTTCGTCCAGACGTTTACCGAAGCCGCCTTTCGGCACGATCATTTCAACGCGGTGCGGGAAGTCGCGCTGACTGGTTCTCGTGCGGCCTTTGTAGCGAGTCATTGGCGAGCGCCGTGGGCGCGGACAGAGGCTATGGTGACTGGCTTCATGGTCCGAACCTTATCGCAAACAATGTCCGCTTTCGGGGGTAAAGCGGACATGCCTTTTTGCACTGCAAATGTCTGCTTTTGACCCAAAGCGGACATGCTGCCGTGGCGCAAAAGCCAGGATTTGCCTAGGATCAAAGATCGTCGTGGATCCGCCGTAGGGGCGACATGCAGCGACGCGGTAGAAGTGGACAGCCGGTGAAAGGTCGGCGCACGACTAGGCCCAAGGCGCGCAAAGCGCCGATTGGGCACGCATCCCTTGCAAGCTTGCGGGACAAACTTGACCAAGTGACCCGCGAACTTGGTGAGGCGTACCAGCGCGAGACCGCGACCTCCGAAGTACTGAAAGTCATCAGCTCCTCGCCCGGCGAGCTAGAGCCAGTCTTCAATGCCATGCTCGCGAATGCCACGCGCATTTGCGAAGCCAAGATCGGTGTGCTGTACCTTCGCGACGGAGACGGCCTACGCTTTGCCGCTACTCACGGCGCGCCACCTGCATATGTTGAGGCGCGTAAGCAGAGGGGGGTGGCGCCGGATGGACCGGTTCGCCGCGCTGCGACCACGAAGCAGGTCGTGCACATAGCTGACATCAGGGAGCTTCAGTCCTACCGCGACCGTCATTCATCTACCGTCGTCTCTGCTGAACTCGGTAAATTCCGAACTGTACTTGGTGTGCCGATGCTGAAGGATGACGAGCTGATTGGTGTGATCACCCTCAATCGCCAAGAGGTGCGCCCATTCACCGACAAACAGATCGAACTGGTCAAAAACTTCGCCGCGCAGGCGTAATCGCCATCGAGAACACGCGGCTGCTCAACGAACTGCGCGAATCGCTGCAGCAGCAGACCGCCACGTCAGAGGTGCTTAAAGGTCATTATCCAGCTCGCCCGGTGAACTTGAGCCGGTCTTCAATGCAATGTTGGCGAACGCAACGCGCATTTGCGAGGCCAAATTTGGCATCATTTTTCAGTGCGACGGAGAAAACGTTCGGCTGTGTGGCACAAGTCGGGTCACCGCCCGTGTATGCTAAAGTCGCTGAACAGCAGGGGTCATTCCAACCGCTCGCAAAGGAGGTCTCTCGATCGCGTCCTGCGAACAAAACAGGTAGTTCACATTGACGATTATGCCGCCGAAAGTATCGCTAGTCCGCCTGTTAAATTCGGTGGCGCCCGATCCTAGATCGCCGTGCCAATGCTCAAGGACAATGAACTGATCGGTGCGCTATCTCATCTATCGTCAAGAGGTCCGGCCTTTCACCGATAAGCAGATCGAGCTGGTACAAAATTTTGCCGCGCAAGCCGTCATCGCCATCGAGAATGCGCGTCTGCTCAATGATCTCAACAAGCTGAACCAACAGCTTGAACAGCGTGTCGCCGACCAAGTGAGCGAAATCGAGCGCATGGGCAGACTGCGACGTTTCCTTCCTCCGCAAGTAGCCGATCTGATCGTCGCTTCCGGGACGGAGAAGCAGCTCGAAAGCCACCGCCGAGAAATTACCGCGCTGTTCTGCGACCTGCGCGGCTTTACCGGCTTCTCTGAAAGCTCTGATCCAGAAGACGTGATGGCTCTATTGCGTGAATATCATGCGGCGATTGGTGAGATCATAAACAAGTATGGCGGCACGCTTGAACGCTATGCCGGTGACGGGGTGATGGTGGTGTTCAATGACCCAATTCCGGTAGATAACCCCGCCCTCCAAGCTGTGCTGATGGCGATTGATATGAGAGCGGCTATAGGAGAGTTGATTGAGAAGTGGCGTAAACTTGGGCACGACATTGGCTTCGGCATTGGCATTGCGCACGGATTTGCCACGCTAGGCACCATCGGCTTTGAGGGGCGCTTCGATTATGCCGCCATCGGAACGGTATCCAATGTGGCGTCGCGGCTTTGCGACGAAGCAAAGCCCGGGCAAATCCTGATTAGTCCTCGGGTATTGATGGCGGTCGAGAATGCGATAAGCGTCGAACCGGTCGGCGAATTTAAGCTCAAAGGCATCAGTCGACCCTTGGCGACCTACAACGTGCTCTCTGCCGTATCGGCAAAAATCTGATTGGGA
>CAVQYD010000011.1:0-131270 GCA_963718035.1 uncultured Alphaproteobacteria bacterium
CACCTCGTTGGCGGCTACTATGAGACCGGGCGGCACACCTTATCTGCACAGAAAAGGAAAGACCGCCGCGCGCAGGCCGTGTGAAAAGTCAGGGGCTCCGGTTATCCGGAGCCTCTTTTGCTTGGCTCAAGCGAGCCTCGCGCAGAGGATGGTGGCGCCGATGAGATTAATCGCGCGAATGAGGTTGTAGGCAAGCACGCTGAGTGCTGCTTCCCCGCCGACTTTCTTGAGGCCTCGAGTGAGGAATCGGCCGCCGGCTGTCATTCGCTTGATGGTTCCGAAAGGATGTTCGCTGGCACATCGGCGCCGTCTGACTAGAGTCGGATCGGCCTGGAAACGGGCGTTCATTCGTTCGAGCGCATCCTCATGCAGATGGCGACTGACAAAGCGACGCTCTGCGGTCGTGCAACGCGACTTGAGTGAACAGCCGGCGCAATCGCGCGCCGCATAAACGATAAGATGGTCGTGACGTTTCGCCTGCTTGCGGGCGAGAACATGACCCGCCGGACACATATAGGTGTCTGCCTCCGGCTGATAGACGAAGGCCGAGCGACCAAACATCGTGCCGTCGCCCTGGCTATGTATTGACCGATTGGTCGGCACGCAGGCCGTGATGCCGTCAGCCTCGCAGGCTGCGGCTACCATTCCGCTCGAGTAGCCGGCATCGGCCACCACCGTCAGGCTGGCAACGCCGAGCATGTCTTTTGTCGCCTTGGCCATTGGATAAAGCTGGCGAGTGTCATTGGGTTCGCCCGTTACCTCGTGGTGGATGATGAGGCCAGTCTCTGCGTCGACGGCCGTTTGTACGTTATAGGACGGCGGCTTTGGCCCTTTGCCGATCCCCATGGGTCGGGCATCGGGCTCGCCTTCCACCAGAGTATTGCGATCTTCGTCATCAAGCTTGGCAGCCAGGCGATCAAGCTCGGCGCGCCGCATCTTGAGGACCTCAAGCGCCGTTGCCGTCGCACTTGGCACTTCATCGGGTTCGCTGGCGTCGCTCTCATCCAGATCGGCCAGATACTCGGCGATCCGGCGGTCCAGACGGCTAGCCTCGTCCGCAATCTCTCGCCGGCCCATGACCCGCTTGGCGCTTGCCGCAGCTCGGAACTTCGAACCGTCGAGCGCCACCAAGCGCGCCGTGAAAAGGCCCTGATCCCGACAGAACAGCACAAAGGCTCGGCACGTCCCCACGATCGCTGCACCATTGTCGCGTCGAAAGTCCGCAATCGTCTTGAAGTCAGGCGCCAGCCGGCGCAGAAGCCACATGACCTCGACATTGCGAGAACACTCGCGCTCCAGCCGGCGCGACGAGCGCACCTCATTCAAGTAGCCATAAAGGTAAAGCTTCAGCAGATCCCGCGGATCATAGGGAGGCCGCCCCATCGCTGCCGGCACCGATCGGCCGAACCTGAGCCCCCTCACGTCAAGACCGTCCACAAATGCGTCGATCACCCGAACCGGCGCATCCGCTGCCACATAGTCCTCAATCGCCGCCGGCAGCAGCGCTGCCTGACCACGATCCTCGCCCTGAATGTAGCTCATGAAAAAAAGCCGCATCGTTGTTGATGCGGCCTTTCTTATCTGACTCGCTTAGTTCTCACACAGCCTGCTTGCGGCGGCCTTTCCAAAATTGACAAGGTTTCGGTCGGCAATTACGCGTCAACATTATTCGCCAAATACTCAGTCACGTTCACCCTAGCGCCGACCTGCCCGATTGACTGGGCCTCCGCGATTGACGTCACCAACGCCAGTGGTTTCGCGGATCGCCTGATTTCGGACAGGTGCCACATTAGCGGACATGTGCGCTGCAAAAAGCCATGTCCGCTTTACGCCGGAAAGCGGACATTCAACCGGCCACTGTTCAAGGCGATCGATACAGGAGTGCTATGTCGTCCGTCGGATTGCCCGCGCGGCAAAGATGAGGATGCATGCTCCGATAAAGCCAGCAATCAAATAGCCGATCCACCCACCGAGCGAGACACCGAGCAGGTTCAACAGCCAGCTAGCGACTGCGGCCCCTACGATGCCCAGGACGATGTTTATCACAAGCCCCATTTGGCTTTTCATGAACTGCTCGGCGAGCCAGCCAGCGATCCCGCCAATGATGATGGCTGCGATCCAACCGATTGCCTGATTTTCCATGGCGTCCTCCCGTGTCAAGGTGGTCTTCCCAAGTAGAGATTTCTTGAAGCATGGGATCCTCGTGGCTCTTGCTCAACAATCATTGACCCAGATCAAAATGGCGCTCGCGGGGCCAAAACAGTGATCCCATTTTCGCTTAGGGTGATACTAATGTCCGCTTTGGGTCACAAGCAGACATGTGCAGCGCACAAGCCGATGTCCGCTAAGTGCCAAAAGCGGACATGGATGTGATCACGTCGCGACGACTTTAGACAGACTTGTCAATCGTCCAACCTATCGCACGGACGATGCCGTATGCGGCCAATGAAACCAATCCGATGCCGGTCAGGCCGATAGCGATTCCGCCAGCGAGAATTGGAATATCAGCTGGAATCAAATCCCAGAACCTCACGCCAAGTGCATCCTTTGCCATTAACAAAAGGCCCGCCACGAGGATGATTGCTGCAACAAGCAGTCCAAGCCGATGAAAATTTCTGCTTGCATCCGAATTCCGCCAGCGAGCGTACAAGGGCTGTTTGTCGTCATCGCTGCTCATAGGCATCGGTTTCCTTATTTTGGTGACAACGTTTTGAACGCCACTTACCCACTGGCCCGGCAATCATCCATCTTATCGGCAGCCTCTTCACAAGCCGCAGCCAATTCCAAAAACTCCTGCTTAGCGGCAGGGTCGTCTACACTTGCTGCGAGCTGTCGATAATGTTCGGCCTGCTCGCGGTAATAGTCGGAGTTGTGCATGCGAGACCGGCTGTTCAGTATCGGTACAAGTAAACATTACTGCCGGCGGTTCCTGGGTGGGTCAGGAACTCTGACCAAAACGAATCAAAGAATGAGCAGCTTCTGCCGCTGTTTTTGACGCCTCCGCAATGTCCGTTTTGGGTCATAAGCGGACATGGCGGCGAGGTCGCGCGATGTCCGCTTTACCCCTGAAGGCGGATACTCCGAGCGCCGAACGCAATGTCCAGTGCCACAAGCGACATCGCGTGAGAAAAACGCTCGTGCCGGCAAAACCTGCCAAAACCGTCGCTAGCTTTGATGCCGGCTGCTGGGCGGCACCCCAATTCGCTACTTTTCGCCGACGGCAACGAAGCATGTCCGCTAAGGGTCATTAATTAGACGGCGCCCGCGGGCCGGCAAGGCACGCAATTCCCGACCTTAAAATCTGCTTACTTCGGCACCCCGAAAATACGAACCGCGGTTAGCGGAGTGCAAATTTCCGTCTGGTAATTCGCCCGACATGAGAAAGGCTGACCAATACACCCTCGCTGATCATTTCCGGGCGCTTGCCGACGGGCTGTTGGTGCGCGCCGTCACTGAACGCGCGCCCGAGCAACGAGCCGAATTGCAGCGCCTGGCCGATTGCTATGCGGAGCTCGCGAAGCAGCAATCCCCCGCCGACCATTTCGTTCGAGGAGCGGGCCAGCGATGACCGAAAGGCGCACGTTCTTCCGCGAGCGGACTCTCAAAGGCGGATTCATCGTCCTGAGCGAGAGAGCACCGAAGCTCGAGTGTACGGTGCGCAACTTCTCAAAGGCCGGTGCGGCCTTGCGGGTGTCCACCACCTTCGGCCTGCCGCAGCATTTCGATCTGGTGATCGATGGCCTTGCCCGCCGCTGCCGTTCGCAATGGCGAACCGACAACAGGATCGGCGTCGTCTTTGAATCGATGTGATGGGCGACGGTCCCCTCGCGATTCGTAGGCGTCACCGCTCGACATGTCGAAGCAGCGCCAGCAATCCTTTCAATAGGTCCACCGGCGACGGCGGACATCCGCGAATGTGCAAGTCAACCGGAATGACGTCTTTAACCCCTCCCTCGACCGCATAGCTTCCCGCAAATACCCCGCCGTCTGCCGCACAGGAGCCGACGGCAACGACCCATTTCGGCCCGGGGGTTGCATTATAGGTACGCTCCAGCGCCTCCCGCATGTTCTTGGTCACGGGCCCGGTGACCATGAGCACGTCGGCATGGCGTGGCGAGGCGACAAACCGCAGCCCAAAGCGCTCGAGATCATAAAACGCATTGTTCAGCGCGTGAATTTCCAGCTCACATCCGTTGCAGGAGCCGGCATCAACCTGGCGAATTGACAAAGAACGCCCGAGCTTGATCTGGGACTCCTTGTTGACGCTCTTCGCAAGCTCGGCGAGCGCGGCTTCATCCGGGACGGGCGGCCGCTCGGTCAGCGATCCCCGGGCAATCCCTTCGAACAGGATCTTGCGCATCTTACAGATCGTGCCCCGAGTAAGAACAGTTGAACGACTTGTTACAGAGCGGAAAGTCGGCGACGATATTTCCCTCGATTGCCGCTTCCAGCAGCGGCCATTGGAACCACGACGCGTCGCGTAAATGGCAGCGCGCAACCCGACCATTCCCATTGATCCTGAGCCACACCAGAACGTCGCCGCGGAAAGCTTCGGCAAATCCCAGGCCCTCGCAAGATTTCGCTCTGCCGAGCGGCGCCTTGATCGCGCCGGCCGGGACTGCGCCGAGAATTTGCTCGATGAGCGACAGGCTCTGCTCGACCTCGCGGATGCGGAGCCAGACGCGCGCGTTGACGTCACCCTCGTCCCGCACCGGCACTTCGAACGACAACTTGTCATAGGGTGCGTAGGCAAGCGCGCGCCGGGCATCGAAGGTCCGGCCGGATGCACGGCCGACGTAGCCGCCGGCCCCGAACTGCACCGCCAATTCAGGCTTCACAATCCCCGTGGTGACGGTCCGGTCCTGCAGCGAAGCGGTGTTGTCGTAGAGCTCAATCAGGTCCGGAAAAACGCCGCGCACCGCGGCGACCAGGACCGCAGCCTCGGCAAGACCCTTCGGCGCTATATCGCGGCTGAGCCCTCCGGGTACGATCACATCCATCATCAACCGGTGGCCGAAGCCTGATTCGGCCGCGCGCAATGTGCGCTCGCGCAGGATGGCGCATTGCGCCTGCATCAGTGAAAACGAGGCGTCGTTGCAGATCGCGCCGATATCTCCGAAATGATTGGCCAGACGTTCAAGCTCGGCCATCAGTGCCCGCAGATAGCTCGCGCGCAACGGCGCCTTGATCTGCATCGCGGCTTCCGCCGCCTGTGCAAAGGCAAATGCGTAAGCGACCGTGCTGTCGCCGGAGGTCCGCGCCGCAAGCTTGGCGGCCTGCTCCAGGGTGGCCCCTTCCGTGAGCGACTCGATGCCCTTGTGCACCCAGCCAAGGCGTTGCTCCAACCGCACCACGTACTCGCCATTGGCCGTGAAACGGAAATGCCCCGGCTCGATGATACCGGCGTGCACGGGACCGACCGGGATCTGGTGCAATCCCTCGCCTTCCGCCGGGAGAAAATTGTAAGGAGCGTGCTTGCGCGCGACGGTTTTTTTGCCCAGCGGATGGCGAACGCCCCAGAAGCCGAGATCGAGCCACGGCCGCAGATCTGGTGCATTCACCGCTTCAAGGCCAAATAAGTCGCTGATCGCACGTTCCAGCCTGATCGCCGGCGCATGCCGGGCGCCCACGCTCGGGTATTTTCCGGATTTGCAGGTGTAGCTGATGACCGCCACATCGCTGGCCGATTCATCGAGCAGTGCCATGTGGACCATCGGCGCATCGCCCCACAAGCCAAGCAAAACCAGGCGGCCTGTTGCGAGCTGGTCGATGGCCTGGCGCCAGCCTTCTTCACTTACCAGCGCGCGGGGCCCGGGCCGGTGCCGTTCGGCCACATCGCTGTGCGTTATGGCGTCGAGAATGGCCATGGCTATCCCAACAGCCTCGCAACATTCTCAAAGCCCTTCACCAACGGCGCGGGCATATAAATTCCGGCCATGAACACCAATGCAAGGTGAGCAAACATCGGCACATAGGATGCTTCGGCCTTGGCGGTCGGGCCGCGCGGCTCCCCGAATGCAATCGTATTGAGCCGCAGAAACAAACCACCGAGCGCGACCAGAATGCCGAATGCCAGGATGATGGCCAGCCAGGGTTCGCGCGCGAAAGTCGAGCTCACCACCAGGAACTCGCTCATGAAGATTCCGAGCGGAGGCAGGCCCGCAATCGCCACGACGCCCAACACCAAACCCCAACCGAGAACCGGATTGGTCACGGTGAGACCGCCCATGTCGGCAATCTTCTGCGTGCCCTTGACCTGCGCGATGTGGCCAACCGCAAAAAAGATCGCCGACTTGGTCAGCGAATGCATCGTCATGTGCAGAAGGCCGGCAAAGTTCGCCAGCGCACCGCCCATGCCGAACGCGAAGACGATGATGCCCATGTGCTCGATCGACGAGTATGCGAACATGCGTTTGATATCGCGGCGCCGGTAAAGCATGAAGGCCGCGAACAGGCAGGAGATCAGGCCCATGATCACCATCAATGGACCGGGCGCGATCGCTTCCGGATTAAGCGCGAGCAGCATCTTGAAGCGCAGCAGCGCGTAAAGCGCGACATTGAGCAGCAGGCCGGAAAGCACCGCGGAAATCGGGGTTGGCCCTTCGGCATGCGCATCGGGCAGCCAGGCATGCAACGGCGCAAGCCCCACCTTGGTGCCGTAGCCCAGCAGCAGGAAAATGAAAGCGACATTGAGCAATGCGGGATCAAATTGTGCCGCGCAACTCATCAGCGCGCTCCAAACCATGGCGTCGACCCCCTCGCCGATCACGGGGCGCGCCGCCATGTAGATCAGGATGGTGCCAAAAAGCGCCAGCGCAATGCCGACGCTGCCGAGGATGAAATATTTCCAGGCCGCCTCCAGTGCCTCGTGCGTGCGATAGATGCCGACCATCAGCACGGTGGTGAGGGTCGCCATCTCGATCGCGACCCACATCAAGCCGATATTGTTGGCGACGAGCGCCAGATTCATCGCAAACATCAGCGCCTGATACATGGCGTGATAAAAGCGCACGAACCTCGGCGTGAGGCGGCCGATCTCTATTTCATGGCCGATATAGCTCGCACTGAACACGCTCGTGGTGAAGCCGACAAACGTGGTCAGCACGATGAATACCTTGTTGAGGTCGTCCACCAGCAGATAGGTGCCGGACTCCGGCTCGACGACAAACAACGACGACGCCGTCACGAATGTAAGCAGGGCCGCGAGGACGTTGAGCCGCGCCGTCAGCCGATACCCGGGCAGCACCGCAAGCAACAAGGCTGCCGCAGCCGGGATGACGAGGACGCCGGCGAGCGCATCGATCATTGCCGCTCTCCACGGAAACGATCGAGCGCCTGTACGTCGACGGTGTCGAAGCGCTCCCGTATGCGAAACAGAAAGATGCCGATGACAATGAAGGCAATGAGCACGGAAAATGCCACGCTGATTTCCACGACCAGAGGCATTCCCTTGGCTCCGGTCGCCGCCAGCACCAGGCCGTTCTCGAGCGACATGAAGCCGACGACCTGGCTCACCGCGTTCCTGCGCGTGACCATCATCAGAAGACCGAGCAGCACGACCGACAGCGCAAAGGCGAGGTCCTCGCGCGCGAGCGGATCGGCCTCGGCAGTAACCCGCAACATCACCACCATCGACAGCGCGACAAGGCCCATGCCCAGGAGCATGGTCGGTCCGGCTCCCGACCACCGTTTCAATCTCACGATGAATACCGAGCCGCACGATGATGCGGTGCAGGGCCGTCGGAATGATGATGGCTTTGAACACCAGCGCGATCACGGCCGTGAGATAAAGATGTGGCGCATCCTGCACGAAGGCCTGCCAGCCGACAGATGCCGCCAGCACCAGAGCATGCAGGGCGTAGACATTGAGAAGCGCGTAGAGCCGGTCCTGATAAAGCTGCATGAAGCTCACCAGCACCAGCGAACCGGCGAGCAGATGAGCGACGTCGAAGGATAAATTACCGCGCAACATCACAGGCTTCCGGAAACAAACAGCAACAAGGTGCCAAGCAGGCCGAGCATCAGCGCCGCGCCAAGAAATGCCGGCACCCGAAACACGCGCATCTTGGCGATGGACGTCTCAAACACCGCAAGGAGCACGGCGCCGGCGGCAAGCTTGGCGACATATGAAGCCGCTCCGACGACGATTGCACCGGCATTTCCGTCAGGAGGCGCGATACCCCAAGGTATGAAGAGGCAGGCGATCACCGAAACGTAGAACAGGAGCTTGAGCTCCGAGGCGAGGTCGATCAGCGCCAGGTGACGTCCGGAATATTCCAGCACCATCGCCTCGTGCACCATGGTGAGCTCGAGATGGGTCGCCGGATTGTCGATTGGAATGCGCGCATTTTCCGCGATCGACACCATGATCAACGCAAGCAGCGCAAGGCCAAGCGAAACTCTCAAGCCGACCGCACCCGACGTCATATGGGCGGCCATGACCGACAGCTGTGTCGACCCGGCGATCAGGGCGATCGTGAACACGATCATCAGCATTGCGGGCTCCGCAAGCGAGGCGATCATGACCTCGCGGCTTGACCCGATGCCGCCGAAGCTCGTGCCGACGTCCAACCCGGCAAGCGCGAGAAAGAAACGCGCACTGCCCAGCAGCGCGATCAATGCAATCAAGTCGGCCGACCAGGAGAACAGCAACCCGCTGCGAAACGTCGGCACCAAAGACGCCGCAACCCACGTACCGGCGAAGACAAGATAAGGAATGACCCGGAACAACCATGACGCGCTGTGTGCCAGCACGACCTCCTTGCGCAGCAGCCGGATGAGATCACGATAGGGCTGCAGCAGCGGCGGCCCTTGCCGGCGTAGCAGGCGCGCCTTCACGACCCGCACCAGGCCCGTGAGCGCCGGCGCCAGTAACAGCACCAGAAGCATTTGCGCGCCTTGGAAGGCAAAATCGCGGATCACGACCATATTGCCAGGACCAGAAGGAGCAACACGAGCGCCGAAAACACCAATGTGAGATACCGGCGGATGGTGAGGAATTGCAGAACGTTGAGCCGTCCGGTGGCGTATTCGATGAAGACGGCAATCGGAGCGTATGCGGCGTCCCAGATCAGATCACGGATCTCAACAGTAAGACGCGCCGGCCGGGCGGCACCCGGAGGCGGCATGTCGCCCACCTCGCGCGCATGAAATACGGTTGTGCCGTAGACCCGCCGGATCGGCTGCGCAAAGCTCGAGGCCGTGTACTGTGTCGCAGGACTGGAGTCGGGATAGCCGCAATCCCAGGCGGGTCCGCGCCGTATCTTGTCGGAGGCCAACCGATGAATGGCGAAGGCAGCGATCGAGCCGGACATCGCGATAAAGGCAAAGACCAGTAGCCCGTTATAGGAACTGCGGCTTTCCGCGACCGGCACAACGGTCAACCAATCAAGACCTGCCTGGTGTGGCATGCTCACACCAAGGAGCGCATTCGTCACCGGCGCGAGCGCGTCGATGAAAATGCCCGGCAACACGCCAGCCACAAGGCATAGGGCCGACAGGAAAAACATCGCAGCGAGCGAGTGGCTGTCGGTCTCATTTGCATCGGCTGCGGCCGGCGTTCGCGGGCGGCCAAGGAAACTTATGCCGAACGCTTTCACGAAACAGGCAGCGGCCAACGCCGCCGACAGCGCCAGCAAAGCTCCAACCGCCGGCACCAGAAATTTGAGACCCCAGGACGGCAATTGCGGACTGAGCAAAATGGCCTGGAACGTCAGCCACTCCGATACAAAGCCGTTCAGCGGCGGGAGCGCCGAAATGGCAACACATCCCACAAGAAACGCGAACGTGGTCTGCGGCATACGATGGATCAGACCGCCGAGATGCTCCATGTCGCGTTCGCCGGTTGCATTGAGCACCGCGCCTGCGCCGAAGAACAGAAGGCTCTTGAATACCGAGTGATTAAATACGTGCAGCAGCCCTGCGGTCAGTGCCAGCGCCGCCGCATCGGCCATCCCGTACGCCTTAAATGCGAGCGCAAGACCAAGGCCGATAAAAATGATGCCGATATTTTCAACCGTGTGATAGGCGAGCAACCGTTTTAGGTCGTGCTGCATCAACGCATAGAGCACGCCCATGACTGCGGTGGCACCGCCGATGGCGAGCACCAGCATGCTCCACCACCAGACCGGCGGGCCGAGCAGATCGAATGCAATGCGCACAAAACCATAGACCGCCACCTTGGTCATGACGCCGCTCATCAAGGCAGAGACGTGACTGGGAGCGGCCGGGTGAGCGAGCGGCAACCAGGCGTGAAGAGGGACAACACCCGCCTTGGATCCGGCACCCACGAGGGCCAAGACAAGAACAATCGCCGCCACGTTGGCGCTTGGCGGCGCGGCACGAACCAACTCGAAGAGATAGTTGCCGTCGCCGCCGGCGAGCAGACCGAACGCCAGAAGCAGTGCCAGCGTGCCGAAGCCTGCCATCAACAGATAGATGTATCCCGCCTGCAAATTGTCGCGCTCCCGGTGGTGCGCGACCACCAGCGCCCACGACGTCAACGACATGAACTCCCACGCCACCAGGAAACTAAAGGCGTCATCCGCGAGGATCACCACATTCATTCCGGCGAGGTAAGCCGGATAGAATGGAAGGACCCGCTCGGGCGTGTGCTCGTGCTGGCCGTAACCGAGTGCGAACATGCTCGCGGCCGCGCCTCCCAGATTGACCACAATCAGGAAGAACGCCGAGAGTGCATCGACGCGGAAATGAGCACCAAGCCATGGCAGGCCGAGTGGCAATGTTATGCGGGACGTTGGCTGCCCGATCAGGCACATGCCTCCTACGACAGCCAGCGTCAGCGTGATGATCAGACAGGACGCGTAGACAACGCCACTTGCACGCGGCGACCTTGAGAGAACAACGGCGATCGGAGACAGCGACAGAAATGCCGCGACGCAGAAAAGCGCAAAGGTCACCATCACCGCCTCCGCGTCAGGCGAACAGCCATTGGTTCGTCGCGTGCGCTCATTTGAGCCGAACCCCCCGGCCACCTTTGCTGGAGGTTACGCCCTCGCCAATCAGCTCGATTCCGTTGGCGGCCAGCGCATCGACCAACTTCATAAGTGAATCAACATTGCCGCGAACCACGCCGTCGCTTGCTTCCATCCGCTGGATGGTCGGCAGCGATAGATGCGCGCGCTCCGCCAGTTCGCGTTGATCGATCCCGAGCAGCGCCCGGGCCGCTCGCATCTGCGCACCAGTGATCATCGGGCATGCGCTCCCTTGCGAGGCACGAAACCTACTTTCTAATAATCGATATGCTTATTAATATGTCAAGCATCATATTAGATGTTAAATACATCATCGATAAGTGCCGGAGCTTTCAGCTTTATTCGATTGCCGCATCGGCGCGGGTGAGGGGCGGCCTTGCGGGTCTGCGCCACCTTCGAATTGCCGCAGCATTTCGATCTGGTGATCGATGGCAGTGCCCGCCGCTGCCGTTCGCAATGGCGCACCGACAACAGGATCGGCGTCGTTTTTAATCGGCTTGAAGGGTGATCGCCCCTTCCGCAAACTGGTTCTTTTTCGAAATAAAAGAGGCCGCCAACCGGGGCGGCCTCTTTCATGTCGGCAATCCTAGCAAGTTTTGTCGACGAGCTTTCCAGTGCCGGGGGTCGGCTGCGCTTGCACGGCTTGCATTGCCGCGCCCGTATCATCCGAATCCCCGTCGTGGTCTGGCCCAGGGCCTTCTGCCCTTTCAGCTCCGCTCGCTGCCGGAAGGGCAGGATGAGAGCCAATTGCCGCGATGCTCATAGTACTTACTCCATTGACAGGGCGACCATGGCGCGCGCCGTCTGAAGGGTTCCTTAAGAGTGGCATAAAGCCGGCGTTAATTTGCGATGAGTGCCGCACCGCCGAGCAAAGGCCCCCGGCGCAAAAGCAGTGGATCTTCTGTTTCGAAATTTTCGTCCGGTTATGCCGCGACTTTTATCGAGCCATCGCGGTTGTCCACCATCACGGGCGAATGGAGATATTCGATCTGCGGCGGAGCGCCGTACTTGCCTTCGACGAATTTCTTCCACTCGGCGGTGTAGAGCTGGTCCGCATCGGCGCGCGATTCCCAGACATAGATGCCGCCTGCGCGGCGGCCGTCCTCGCTCATCCAGTAATTCTTGCGCAGGAGGCCGGCAACGCCTTGATACTTCGGCGCCGTCGCCTGAAAGGTCTTGGTGATGTCCGCAAGACTGGCCGGCTGGGGGAGCTTAAACGTGACAATCGTAACAATCATCGTGGTCTCCTGTTCGAGGGCAGAAGGATCCGATTTGCACCCGTGCGGTCAGGGATGTTTCTTGCCCTTGCCTGCATTCTTGTTGCCACCCTTGTTGCCTCCGCCGGCCGCCTGGACACGGTTGCTCGTCTTCACGCCCTGGACGCGGTTGCCTTGAATGTTCTTGTTGGTCTGAATGGTCTTGTTGCTCTGGATCGTCTTGTTGGTTTGAATCGTCTTGTTGTTCTGGATATGGGTGGTGTTGCTCGTCTTGAGTCCCCTGAACGTTTTTGCCGCTCTGGACTCCCTGCACACCCTGAACGCCCTGCGCGCCTTTGCCGAGCTGCACGTGCCGGTTTGCGGCCCGCGCAAGGTCTGGACGCCCTGAACATTTCGCGCGCCGACATTGCCGAACTGCTTCTGGAGGTTCGTGTTCTTGAACGGCATGCCGCGATTCGCCGCGTTGAACTTCCACGCCTGGAATTGTCCGGCGCCGGGAGCGACGGCGACCCTGTTAAATTTGCCGTAGAGGGCGGTATTGGTCTGGATCGCGGCGTAACCGGGATGTCCCCAGTTGTAGCGGTACCATAGCGCGGGCCCGACGAAGGCGGCGGTGCCGAACGCGATCACGGGACCAGCCACCCACCAGCTCGGGCGCCAGAAGAACGGCGTATAGGCCGGTGCCCAGTAGCCGGGGCCGTAGATGACGACAGGATCGTAGACCGGCACATAGACATAGTCCGGCTCGAACGGCTCGATGACGATGTATTCGGGCGGACCCGCGTAACCCGTGCCTTGCGGCGCGGGGATCCGGCTGACCTTCTGCTCCTTGCCCGACTTCAGGTTGCCGGTCGTCTCCGCCTGCTTGCGCAGCGCTTGGATCGCCGTCTGCACATCGTTGGGCTGGGCCAGGAAAGCCTCGCCGAGCTGGGCCGTCCAATCCAGCTTCTCGTTCATCATCGCGAGCACTTGCGGCACCGCCGTCAAACCCTTGACGCTCGGATCCCATGCCTCCTTCTGCATCGCCGCTTCGAGCGCCGGACCCTTGACGTTCGGATTCTTTTCCGCCCAGCGCGCCGCCAATGTCACTTCAAGCGGATAGGTCGATGCGGTCAGGACCTGCGCCAGCAGCGCATCGGGGTAGAGCGCAATCGGCGCGACCAGCTGCTGGAGCTGCTGCTGGCTCAGAGGTTGCTGCTCCGGCTGTGGTTGCGCCTGCGGTGGAGGTTGCTGTTGATCCTGCGCGCGCGCAGGCAACGACAGGACCAATGGCGCGGCCAGCGCCATGAAGCAGTAGCGGCTGATGCGTTTCGACCAGGCTGACATGGCTATCCCTCCGTCGCTCAACCCCCGGGGGAGAGCATCGTATCGCCTGACGTCAGCCAATTGAAAGGGCAATCGTAAAGATCAGGCGCGGCGAGGATTTACGATAGGCCCCAAATGGCTCTGATTTTTTTAAAGGCCTTCCACGATGAATGAGCGGGACTTCGTCGTCTTGAGCCGAGCCGCCGTGAATTCTTTCATGCTGTCGCTGTAGGATCTTGCCTTCTTCATGTTCTGGAACGAGATGACGATGAAAGACTTCGGCGCGGCGCCGTCGAGAGCAATCGCGTTCTCGGTGCGCACGATGTAACGTCCGTCCTCCACCATGGCTTCAACCGCGGCGCGCACATCCTTTCTTTGAAAGGTGTTCTTAAATCCGTCAGCGTCGGTTATCTCGTCGATTTCCATGACGACGTAGATCGGTTTCACGGTCGCAGCATACAGGCCGCTCACCGCCGTGGCCGCGAGACCGCCGGCCGCTGCGGCCAGCGCGAGCGCGAAATAGCGTTTCATAATTTGTCTCTCCCCTCTCAATCTCCATTGATCTTATCGGGGATCGTAGCGCCGGGGCATACCGGCGCAACTGCCTGGCGCCGCCCGCGATGCCTTCCGTTCCGCCGCTGCACCGTTCTGGCCGAATCAGAAGCAATAATCTAACTGATGCAGGAAGGTTCCTCCCGCATGCCTTCCTCGCCCGCAATGCGCAACGAGCCGCCGGACGTGCCTCGCATGCTTGCGCAGGCATCGGCACTGCAACGGCAGGGGCACACAGGGCTTGGGCGATACCATCCAGTTCTGCCGTTATGTGCCGCTGGTCGCGGCGCACGGTGCGCAAGTGATTTTCGAAGTCCAGAAACCGCTGCAGGCGCTGATGGCTTCGCTTGGCGGCGCGGCGCAAGTGGTGCCGAAGGGCAGTCCCCTTCCCGCATTCGACTTGCATTGTCCGCTGGTCAGCCTTCCACTCGCGTTCGGAACGCGGCTTGAGACAATTCCTTCGGCCACTGGATATTTGTCCGCGCCGGCGCAGCACGTGACGGCGTGGCAATCGCGCCTGGAGGGAAAACCGCATCCCCGGATTGGCCTCGTCTGGTCGGGCAACCCCGGGCACGAAAGAGACCAAGAACGGTCGATCGGTCTTCGCGCCGTCGTGCCACTGCTGGACGGCGTTGGTGCCGATGTCACCTTTGTCAGCTTGCAAAAAGACGTTCGCGCCGAGGATGCCTCGCTACTCAAAGAGCGCGCCGATATTATTGATTACGGCAACGCGCTTGAGGATTTTTCCGATACCGCGGCGCTGATATCGCAACTGGATCTGGTCATCTCGGTCGACACCAGCGTCGCGCATCTTGCCGGCGCGCTCGGAAAGCCGGTGTGGATCTTGCTGACGTATTTCCCCGACTGGCGATGGCTGCTCGGTCGCAACGACAGCCCATGGTATCCGACCGCCCGGCTCTTTCGCCAGGACGAGTCCCGGACATGGGACCGCGTGATCGCGCGCGTCCGTCAGGCGCTACGGGAATTCACCTGACAAACGCCGGAGCGCTAACCCGCCTTGCGGCGGCCGCCCGCGCGCGCGGGCTTTCTTGCCGCTTCTTTCGCCGGCTTCTTGCCTGCGATCGAGAACAGCATCTCGCGCTGGCCCTCGATGCGTTTCTTGCCGCGCTTCGCCTTCGCCTGCTTCTTGCCGGCGCCCTGCTCGGTACGGATGCTCTTGCGCAAGGCATCCATGAGATTGATGACCTTGGCGGGCTCGCCGCGCTTCGGCGCCTCGATCTTGATGCCTTTCGATTTCTTCTCGATCAGCTCGCGCAGTGCCGCTTCGTAGTGGTCCTCAAAAAACTCGGGCTCGAAGTGACCTGACTTTGTCTCGACGATGTGCTGGGCGAGATCCAGCATATCTTTCTTGACCTTGATATTCGGAATGTCGTCGAAATATTCCTTCTCGTCGCGCACCTCGTAGGGGTAGCGCAGCAGCGTGCCCATGAGGCCTTTGCCGCGCGGCTCCATCGCGATCACGTGCTCGCGCGTGGTCAGCACGACGCGGCCGATGGCGACCTTGTCCATCTTCGCGATGCTCTCACGGATGACGGCGAAGGCCTCCTGCCCCACGTCGCCGTCCGGCACGATGTAATACGGGCGCATGTAATAGAGTTCGTCGATCTCCGACCGCGGCACGAACTCGTCGATCTCGATGGTCTTCTTGCTTTCCAGCGCGACCGCCTCGAGCTCTTCGTCGCTGATCTCGATGTAGTGGCCTTTCTCGACCTGGTAGGCCTTGACGATATTCTGCTGCTCGACTTCCTCGCCGGAGTGCTCGTCGACCTTGCGGTAGCGGATGCGGTTGCCGGTCTCGGCGTTGATCTGGTTGAAGCTGACTTTCTCGCGCTCGCTGGTCGCGGGGAAAAGCTGGATCGGGCACGAGACCAGCGAGAGACGAAGAAAACCCTTCCAATAGGCACGCGGGGCCATGACAAACTCCTGAAACACATCCTACTAACGGCCGAGATGTTGAATGTATCCGCTCCCGGCCCGTCCTGCACGGTGCGCCGTGACCACGTTCTACCTCCGTTCCGGCTTTTTCGTCTTTCGGGTTAACCGAAGGAAAGCGCGAAGACCCGTCCGCGAGCTTCTCCCGCACCACGTTTTTCCATCCCGGGATACAGGCTTAAGTAGCGGCTGAAGAACTTCACGCGCCACGTGACCTCCCTCACACAGGCGCAAGCCGCCTCGCCGCTACTGTTCCCGTATGCAGGCAAATGTACGGGAGGCGTCAATGCCCGATATTTCCGCAACGGAGCAACCCGAGCAAAGCCACATCGTCACCTGGAAGGTGATCTCGATCGGCACGGCGATCGTGCTGGTCGTGTTCCTTTTCCTGTGGCTCTAGGCGCAGCCGGCGGCAGTCGCCGGCTGGAATGCATTCACACGATTGGCGCTCTATTCCAACGGGGCGCTCTGTATCCCGCTGTCGTTTAACCCGTGCCCGGCAATCAAGGAGACGGTCATGCCGCGTTTCATTGTCGCGCTCAGTATCTTCTTTTTCGCCGGCGCCATCCCCGCTCAGTCGCAAATGCTGCCGCTGCTGCCGAACTACTTCGTGACGCCGGGCGTCACAGTTTCCGGCATCACGCTGCGCAAGATCTGCCGCACCAAGTGGGGCAAGGATGCGCGCCATGTGACCGCGGCGATGAAGCAGCAGGTCTTTGCCAACTACGGTCTCACCGGAAACAAGGATCCGGCCTGCATCCGGGATGCTCACGGCAGACGCTGTGAAATTGATCATCTCATCTCGCGCGAACTCGGCGGCGCCGACGACGTAAAAAATCTCTGGCCGCAGCCCTACGGATCGCAACCATGGAACGCCGTGCGGAAGGATTGTGTCGAGACGCGGCTGCACAAGGAAGTGTGCGCGGGACACATCACGCTCAAGCAAGCGCAAGATGCAATCCGTTTCGACTGGACGTCGGCGTATCTGCGCTACTACGAGCATCCCGAACCTGGGAAAAAGTGCACGCCGCGAACGAACTAGGTCCAGACCGCGCCTTGGAACGTAAGGCGCGTTTCCGCGTTGTGTTCCATTGGGTTAGTGCAGATGCGAATGCCTCTCTATCTCGTATTTCGTCGTGATGGGTTTCACGCTCACGCTGGCGATGATCTTTATCAGCAACCGCATCGAGCCGCTCGGCTCGCCGGTTCCGACCTCGCAGATCGTCGGCGTTGCCAGGCCGTTCAAGCCCGAGCCGGAGCGGTCTCCCTACGCAATCACCGGGACGAATTTCGCGGCTGCCTACAAGCCGGCGTCCGCGCGTGCGGCCGCAGAGCCGAAGCCCACCCGCCGGGCTGACTCGCTCCAGCAGCAACAGCCCGCGGCCGACACTGAGGCCCGCCGCGTTCCACGCTGGAAACACATCGCACAAAATCCAATTGCCGCGCTGATGGGCATCCACTGACGGGCGCACGCAGGCCGGTCTCTTCAATCACACAGGCCTGATGCAATGCCAGGGAACATGCCCGGGCATCGGCATTGTCCGCCGAATCCAGTGGAGGACAGCAATGGTCAGAACCGTAGCGGCGAAGACGCGCAAAGCAATCGTCAGAGCCGCGCAACACAGCGCAGAGAAAATCAGACAGTGGCCGCTGACGCGGCCAGCGCAGCAACTCAGGCGGCCGCCGGAGTTGTGCTCGCGTCGACAGCGATGCCCTCGAAGCGGGTCGCACGGAAGTCGCGCAATCGACGCCCAGCGTCAAAAAGACGCTTGGACGCGCCGCAAAGCGCACGATTGGCGGGCGCCGCCGCGCAGCTAGCGGACGCAAACGCACCGCAAGACGGGCAGCCGCTCGTCGAAAGACGGCGCGAAAAAGAGCGGCGCCGAAACGCAGGGCAAAACGCCGGTCGCGGTAGCTTCATGTCGCAGACTGCCGCACGGCGTTTGCAGACATTCGGGAAAAGACGCATGACGTCAGCATCCGGCGGGTTTAACGCTTCGCGACGCGCACGGCCGCGGAAGGGATTACTCGAAGTCGCAGGCGGCGCCTGGCAGGATCTCGGCGACCTGATTCAGGCGGAGCTGGAGCTGCTCCGCGCAGAGATTTCCGAAAAACTTACGCTCACCGCATGGTCGGCAAGCCTTATTGCCGGCGGGGTCGTCCTTTTGGTGGCGACGCTGGTGTTGCTGTTACAGGCAGCGATCGGCGCACTCGTTGCGCTGGGCGTCTCGAGGCTAGCCGCCATGCTTATTGTGGCTGCGGTCACGTTGGTGCTGGGCGGCAGTTTGGTCTGGTCGGGATTAATAATCTTGCGCATCGCCTGACCCGACAAAAACGATCGCGCAGGTCAGAAAGACGCAAAAGCCCTTACGGGATCGGAGTGACAATGGCCTCATCACGAACTTCAACGCAGAGCCGATCAGGCGCGCGAGCGATTAAGCGACCGCCTCACGGAACTTGGTGATCAGCTTTCCCCTTCGGCCGTGATCGGCGATTTGCTGACGATCGATTACGACAAAGCGCGGCAGGATGTGACACAGTTTCTGTCGAAGCACGTGCGGGGCAATCCGCTCGCCTTCGCGCTGATCGCCGCAGGCATTGGCTGGCTGATGATCTCGGAAGTCGGCGGGCCGTCGTCCAGACTGCATCCGGTCGCGCGAGCCGACCGAGACGGGCACGCGGGACCGCGAAGGCCGGCGACGCCATGCAAGGAAGGCAGCTGGCGCGCGGCAGCGCGCTTAGTTCTTGCTTTGCAAGAGGGAAGGGCCGGGTCAGGGGACCGACCCGGCCCTAGACCGCGTCCTTCTGCGACGGAGGGGAGATTCCACGGCCCAAAAATTAACGCAGCTGGACGCTCTGCGTTGCGTGCGGGCGTTGCAAAAATCAAATCGTGGAACCGAAAGCGCGCGAAACCGTTTTCTCTTCCAAATGAGGCATTGGGAGGATACGCATGAAATACGTTGCAATCGCCGCCGCTATGCTGGGTCTCGCCGCTATTAACACCGCGGGAACCGCCAAGGCGGAAGATTTTGGTGTCACGATTCGCGCCGGTGAGAATCACAATCACTACCGGCATCATCATCACTGGCGGGGCGACTATGCCCGCGCAAGTCACTGCCGGACGGTGGTCACGCATCGCATCAATGGCCACGGCGACCGCGTGACGGTCCGCAAGAAGGTCTGCGACTGATCGCAAACGCCAGAGGGACGGACTGGAAAGGGCGGCCGTCGCGGCCGCCTTTTTTTCTTTAGCTGGAATTTACGCCCTGCCCTGAAAAATTTGCGCCGGCAAAGCACGCCGGTGGCGCATAAGAAAGCCCGTTTTCATATCGGGCGAGGCTTTCGACATGCTGACCATCATCGGCGCCACCCTGGTCGCCGGCACCAGCGCAGGATTCTGGTATCTGCTCCCGCGCAATGGGAAAGAACACCCGCTAGTCCAAAATAACGGCGTCGGCTCCATGGTCACGATCGTGATCCTGACGCTGTTCATCGTCGGCGTGGCCGTGATGTGCGAAGGCCTGCTCGGCTAGCGGCCGGGCTCCCGCCTTGGCCGTGCCGGATTAGTCCAGGCCACCGCACCATCTCCCCCAATATCCGGAACTAAGTTTTCCGCTGTGTGAGGTAGCTCACCTTCGCGCGCCTGCCCGCGGGCCTAGCTTTGCCGCATTCGGGGTTGCCTCGATAACAGGGAGCGGCAGCCATGCGTGACACAACTGGACGGCAGACAGGACAGAGCGCAGATCGAGACCATCATCCGGCAAGCAATGGCCCTGCGCGCGAAATATCTGCAGGGCAATTTCTGGCCGGCATGCGCCACGACAGGCGGTGTGCTGTTATTTCTTGTCGCGGCCGTCGTGGTGCCTCCGTGAGCGCAAGGCGGCCGGCGTGCGCTGCATCTTTTTTCACTGTCTCACCCGTTCGGATGAGGCGATCACAGCGGGCGGGCGCTACCAGAATGAGTAGCCGGCGGGGGCCGCGAACAATCGTGATGGCAGCATTGGGAATGCAAAGCATTTTCCCTCTGGCGGGCAGAATCGCCCTCATCGCGATCCGTTCCTTCACAAAGGATGCTCTTCATGAATGCCGTGAACGCGGGTTCTCGCGACCCCGTAGCCATGTTTGGCATGGCGCGGAAGAAATCGCGCAAGTCAATTCTTTTGCGCTTCATGGAGGCGCTGAAGGAATCGCGCCGTCGCGAAGCGCGACGCGTCATTGCAACCTATGCGCATCTTTTGGCTGATCGCGACACGCGGGACGACGACAATCAACACTAGCTCGTGTGATAGAACTCGCCGAGCAGCTCGTTCCATAGATAGCGCGAATGCAATGAGGCCCGCGCAACCAATGACGAGAGCGGCCCACAAGAACTGGCCGTTCCACGCGCAAACCAGGGCCGGAAAAGTGAATACGAAAAAGACCAGCCCAAGCGGCACGACCGCGATCCACTGAAAGCCGGAGCCATCACCGGCCGGCACCTGGGCTATACCGTAAAATGTATAAAGCCAGAACAGCGTGCCGGCGATGGACACGGCCAACGCGGCAGCGCGCAGGAAACCGTTCTTCGCGACTTGCGTTGTGGCCTGCATCAGTGCCTTGCCTGGCTGAAACAGACGAGCACCTTCATCGGCAATACCAATACTGGCGCCGACCGGGCAAGCCTGTCCGCACATATTCCGTGTACCGGGTGCGCAGCATGTGCTGCTTCTTCGCGCTGTCATATTCCTGTTTGGTCACGACGACGCACCCCGCATAAGGCGGCTTTGCCGCACTTGCCGGCGCGTGGGGCAATGCGCTCAGCACCAGCGCAATTGCGCCGCCCGCCGCAGATCTTTTCGCGCGTGTACCGAGTGTTGGCCCCATCTGGCGGCTGCTCCCGCATTGCAAATGCCTGGCTGGCGACGCCGGCGGCACCAGTCTAGCAGAGCCCGAGACTGGCGCCCTCTCAATTCACGGCCGGCGCGGAGCGGCGGTTGTCTTCACCCACTCCCGCTCGGCACGCGTGCGGGCGCATGACAGCTTCGCCTTTGAGGTCGCATGCTTCACCGCGCGCACGCGCGCTCCCGCGAGCAGCGGGAAAGTGACGATGGAAATTTCCCAGAGGTCGACCGCGTGCAGGCGGCGGATGCGCGTCTTCGGATCGATGCGCGCTTTGGATGCGCGGAAGCCGATAGAGAGGCCATCGATCGCCCCTGCCCGCAGCAGCGAGATGAGCTCGCGCCCGCGCGCCACTTCAGGAATGAGCCGCCCGCGCGCGAAAAGGCCGCGGAAATCCTCGCGCAGTTCCAGCCAGATGCCGACCGGCTCGGAGGGGTCATGCTGGAACAGCATCGGGATTCGACGGATTCCACGCGAGGCCAGCGTATCGGCAAAGGCCCCGCGCATGACCATGTCGCGCGCCTGGTCGATCTCGCCGAACAGGCTGGCATAGCCCTCCACCGTGCCGTCGGCATCGATGGTGGTGCGTGGCGCAAAAACGGACGCGACCGTCGGTTCGGAATGTAAAGAGAGCATTGAGGGTCCGGGCCGTGAAAAAAATCGGGCCGTCACCCGCGGAGCTGGTCCGCGGGCCCGTGAAGCGAGCGATCAAGGACTTCACGGATGGCCGGAGCAGGTCCGGCCATGACGGTGGGGAGGTTTCCTGCTAGCGGGCGTTGGCCCGCCGGCGTTTGTTTTGCGCGGCCGCTGTGGCACTGCGCGCGTTGCGTTCGAGGTGGTCGATAAACTCACGGAAAACGTCGAGATGGTCACGTGGCTTATCAGGGTCGCGGCGCGTCGCCGTGCCCGCCGTATCCATCGTGTTTTCGTCCTTTAGAAAATTGACGCAAAATTCCTTCGCCCAAAGGTTCCGCGCGAATCATTTGCGACGTATCGCGCGATGGCGCGCAACGTGCGCTGCACAATCGATTCTCGCGGAGGGAACTGCCGGTACAGGAACAATGTCGCTGCGCCCGCGTTTCGTAACTCAGATTCACAAATTCAGAGGTGACATCATGCGCAAAATTATTTTTGGCGGACTGCTCGCGTCGACGATGCTGGTCCCGGCGTTTGCCCAGAACAACCCGCCGGCTTCGTCAACACCATCGGCGCAGCCGTCGACTCCGCCTGCTGCGTCATCGTCGGCGACCGTTGCGCCCAAGGCGCAGGGCGACATGTGGCGCGCTTCCAAGCTGATCGGCCTGAACGTCTACAACGAGCAGAACGAGAAGCTCGGCGACATCAGTGAAATTCTGCTCGACAAGTCCGGGAAGGTGGACGGCGTCGTGATCGGCGTCGGCGGCTTCCTCGGCATGGGCAAGCACGACATCCTGGTGCAGCTGGACAAGCTCAAATTCGTCGACGAGCCGGTGAAGACATCGACACTTCGACCGCCCCGGCGGCACCACAGGGTGCGCCGCGACACGTCCGGCGACAAGCCCAAGCGCGTCGGCCAGCACGTCGAGCAAAAATAAATGGTATCCCGACCATGCGGTCATGAGCGGTGCCACCAAGGAATCGCTCAAGAACATGGCCGAGTTCAAGTTCGACTAAGTCTCAGGACGCGGGAGGACCGCAAAGGGGCCCCGGGCAACCGGGGCTCCTTCTTTTCGGCGCCGGCGGCGCAGACCCTGCCTTTCGTGTTCGCAGCGCTCGTTGAAGCGCGCGAGCTCGCGCACGAAATCGTCGAAACGGCGGCTGGCGGCGGCAAGCTCGCGCAGCGCGAACCAGGCGAGCCCGCTCGCCGACGCCGCCCATAGCAGCAAAGCGAGATGCGCGAGATCGCCGCGCTCGATGAAAATCTCCAGAAGATCTGTCATGGATCGCGCCCCCACAGCGCGTCGTAGTGCCGCTCAGAACAGTGCTCGGATTGGCGAAAAAGGGCGCCCGCCGCCACCGCGGCGGGCGCCACCGGCCGGCGTCAATGGTTCGCCGGCCTCGCCGCAACTCACCAGTTCTAACGAGCGAATAGTCCCCGCCGTCCACGGCGCCGTAACCGGTCGCGAGGCGCTTTTCGTTGACGGTCAGAAATGTCGCATTGCTTACGCGCTCCCAGAGCGCGGCACGATCGGAAGAGAGCGCCTCCACGCGATCGGTATCGGCCGCGAGAACCAGGCCGTCGCCGAAAGCGGGCGCAAGCCAGTTGGTCAGCGCGCAGGCAATTCGTGCGGCGAGCGGAAGCACGCTCTGCCGCCAGAAGGCGCGGTTGGCTTCCTGGTAGTTCGCATAGGTGTTGTCGCCGGGAATGGCGAGCAGCATCGGCGGCACGCCAAAGGCCAGCGCGATCTCGCGCGCGGCCGCATGCTTGGCCTCCAGAAAATCCATGTCGCGCGGCGAGAGCGACATCGGCTTCCAGTCGAGGCCCCCTTCCAGCACCAGCGGCCGTCCGGCATTGGCGGCGCCCTGATATTGCTCGGCGAATGCCTGCTTGATCCGGTCGTGCTGGGCGTCGGTGAGCACGGTGCCATCGGCGCCGGCATAGACCAGTGCGCCGGACGGGCGTGCTGCGTTGTCGAGCAGCGCCTTGTTCCAGCCGGCCGCGGCATTATGGGTATCGATCGCGACAGCGGCCGCTTCTATCGGGCTCATCCCGTAGTGATCGTCGACCGGGTTGAAGAACGTCAGATGCAGGATCGGCGGCAGCGCCGCACTTTGGTCGAAGCGCACCGTGCGGCCGCCGACCGTATAGTCATAGCCCTGTGGCCAACCATCAACGCCTGCCACAAGCTTCATACGATCGGGCCGCAGCGCATAGAGTTCGCGAACCTGCAAACCGTCCGCACCGCCGCTTAAGGTGACCGCCTCGACATAGGCGTTGCCGGCGAGCAGAAGATGCGAGGCGACGGCTTCGAAAAAAGAGGCGCCGTCCTGGCGCGGGTTAGGCCGGCGGACAAGATCGAGCAGCGGATGTGTATCGCGCTCGGCGGTGCCATCGTAGAGAACGAAACACAGCGAACCGATGCTTTCGGCGATCATCCGTACCGCCCTGTAGACAATGGCGTTGCGGGCGTAGCCTTCCCTTGCGAGCGCCGAGTAATCGCGCGGTGTCCAGCGCGGCCGTCCGCCGTGTTCGAGTGCGACCAGCCGCGCGACCCGCGACGATTTCGACTCCGGCGGCACGAACACTTTTCTGATGCGAGACCACATGACCGTAGACACTAAAAAAGCGCCGGGCAATTCGGCGCGCGATTTGCACGATGCGTAATATTGCGGCTCAGCCGCGCGTGACGATATAAATGACGGTAAAAAGCACGATCACCGCAAGCGTGCTGATCAGGAGCACGTAGCGCACATTGTGCCCGGTGACGGCAGCCCGCGCTTCGGTCGTGCTTTCAACGATGCGTTTGTCTTCCACCCGCGGCATATGATCGCTCCCTGAACGGCAACGGTGCCGCCGTTCGCGAAAACAACGCAGAAGCACGCGGCGATGTTCCGCCGGGTGCCGGACGTCCGAGAGCGCAAATGTGGAGCGTGCCCAATCACTATCCGAGCAGCGTCACGCTGTCAAGGAGTATTTTCCTATCGCAGCATTCGCCTGCTGAAATTCTTTTACAGCAAGTTGACTTGCTTCCCGGCCCAACCGTGGTTGAGTGAAGCCGGTTACAGGGGGGACAATGGAAAAACTTCAATTCCTCGGCGCTGCCGTTGCTTTTTTCGCCGTCGGGACCGGCATGATCCTGTATGAAGTCGCCCGCAACAAGGCCAACCGGCCGATCCTCAATGGCGGCAATGCCATCCAGCTCTATTATTGCGGCTACCTCAGCTCCTTCGTTCTTGGTACCGTGTGCGTCGTTGCAGCCATGGTGAAATGAGTCCCTGACATGTACGTCCTGCTCATCATCCTGCTTGTGGCGCTTCCATTCGGAACGGCCATTGCGTGCGGCGCGCTCATGCAGTGGGCCGGTAATATGATTTCAGGCTGGTCGTCGATCGGCGGCCTAGCGCTCGGGATCTATTTCTTTCACAAGTGCATGGAAGTTTTGGCGGCAGCTTGACGCAGCGGCGCCGCAATCCTGAACAAGCATTCAGTTCTCTTCGCTGTGCGTTTTCGCAATGTGCGGAACCGCGACGAGCCGAATGTCGTTTCTTCTCTCAGGGTGACGAGAGGAGGAACGCAAATGAAACGC
Organism: uncultured Alphaproteobacteria bacterium; assembly: GCA_963718035.1. Taxonomy (GTDB): domain Bacteria; phylum Pseudomonadota; class Alphaproteobacteria; order Rhizobiales; family Xanthobacteraceae; genus Pseudolabrys. The sequence continues at coordinate 25,126 of CAVQYD010000011.1, forward strand.
ATCGTTTTGGCTGCGGCCATCGCGATTCTCGCGGCGACGGGAGTTGCCGGAGTGCCGGGAGTCGCCGGCGCCAAAGAGACCGGAACATCGCTGACGCTGAGTGCGCGTGATTATCATTACTGGCGCCATCGCCATCATCATCGCGGCTGGTGGAACCATTACGCCGGCTGCAGAGTCGTCGTGCGGTCCCACATCAACCGCTGGGGCGAGCGGGTGTTCGTGCGCAGACGGATCTGCTACTGACAAAATCGCGCCATGAGAAGGGCCCGGCCTTGCGGTCGGGCCCGTTTCGTTCAGGCGCCCGCTTTTTTCAGCCGAGCAAAAAGTCATCGCCCGCGAAGGCGCTTTCAAAATGAGCGAGCGTGCCCTTCGCCGGGCGTGCAGTCGTATCGTGGTCCGCAGGCGCCCAAGCCGTGCCGGCAAGACGTTGCGTGGACAGGAACCATTCGGCCGGCGTTGAACCGACCGCATTCGCGAAATTGCAGACGCGCGCCGGCTCGGCAAGCATGGCGAGCCAAAGGATCATGAAATCCTGTGCGGACATTGCGGGGCTTCGAGTTTCCGCCATCGCGCGGATTGCATTGCGCGAAATCTTTTCGCGGATATCCGGCAACAGCAGCAGCATTTCCAGCAGCGAGCCGATTTCTTCGATCGACGAGGCAATGAAGCCGGTCTGTCCATCCTGGACGATGGCCCTCTCCGCCGGATTGTCGAGCACAAGCGGCGCAAGGCCAAGCGACATCGCCTCGACCAGCGCATTTTCAGCCGTGCCGTAGTGATCGCGCTGGAGCGGATAAAAGAAAATGTCGGCACTGGCCAATGCCGCCGCCGCATCCGACGTCCGCCCCATGAATTCGACGCGATCGGGGTGACGCATGGCGTTGGCACGCGCGACCACGGCGCCCTGCGGATCGACCTCCCCCCACACGGCGACGCGCACGCTGTCGTCGCCCAACGCATCGATCGCATCGAAGAAGCCGGGATGCATCTTCACGAAGTCGACCGTGCCGAGATAGGCGATTCCCGGCGCCCGCCTGCGCGCGATCCGCGGCGCGGCATCGGGAAAGCCGAAGCCACTATTGATCACCGAAACTTTCTTGTGCGTCTTGCGACGCAAGGCCGCGACAGACGTTGACGCAAGCGAAGCCTCGGTCGTGAACACGAAGCGCGCCGCCTCCGCCATCAGCGCGGGCTGGATCAAAGGCCTCGCGATTCCCGAAATATGGGACCAGAATACGCTGCGCATGGCCGGAAACTCGGTCCGCGCCAGGCATTCGAACATGCGCGGGTGATTCCAGAATTCGAACTGAACGATGTCGGATTCGCGCGTCAGGGCGCAACGTGCGCAAGATTGTCTGCCGTCAACACCCGCGCGCCGGCCGCCTCGATCCTGTCGATGTAGCGGCGCTCGCGCGGCGGTTCGAGCAGAACGAACGTCTGCTGCACAATTTCCGGCAGGACTGTGCTGAGTGCCGCATGCGCTTTGCCGACACCACCGCCGAGATGCGGCGTGACGTGCAGGATTCTCATTCGGCTGCCACCGCCGCAAACCGGCGGTTGCTGCCGCCCGGCGGCTCAAGGTCCGGATCGATGACAACGCGCGACTTGAATTTTTCCAGCAGCATCGGGCGGTGCGCGTCGATATTATCCGGCAGGCAGTGGCTCAGCTGGCCGCAATTGCCGCAAACCTGGTTCTGCTTCCGTCGGCCCTCGAGGTGCTGCAGCCGCAACGCGTTCATCGCGTCCGAATTCCAGATCGACTTCATGGATTGGGTGCGCACGTCGCCGATCACCAGCTTGCGGCCCCAATCGAGGAAGCAAGAGCTGACCAACCCGTCGGCATTCACCGAGTAGCCGTAGAAAATATAGGGGCAGGTATCGGTTTCGACGATGTCCTGCTGGTAGATGCCCTTGCTGATTTTCACACCCGTGTGCTTCTCGATGTCGAATTCCGGCCAGCACGGCGCGAAGTTCTCGACAAAGATCCGGTCGCAGTGGTCGCCGAAGGTGTCGAAGAATTCCTGGCGCTGCGCTTCGGTGATGAGCTCGGCCGGAATCTTGACGACGATCTCGCAATTGCCTTTGTTGGCGTAGATCCACTTGATATTTTCGACAAATTTCTTGAAGTCGAATTTGAACCCTGTGAAGCGCAGGTAGGTCTCCTCATTCATGCCATCGACGGAGATGTTGATCTTGTCGATGCCGGCCTCGAGCACGGGGCCGACGCGCTCGGGCGAGAGGAACGTGCCGTTCGTCGTGGTGTCGATGTAGTCGACGCGGCCCGATTTCTTTGCGTAGGCCACCATGTCGGCGATGCGCTTGTTCAGGAACGGCTCGCCGTCCTTGTACATGCGCAGCACCTTGATCGGCTTCTCGAACTCGCCGAAGTCGTCAATGATCTTCTGGAAGACCTCGAACTTCATGACGCCCTGGAAGCGGCCGGTCTCCGCGATCATGTCGCGGTGTCCGGTCGGGCAGAACGTGCATTTGAAATTGCAGGAGCTCGCCGGGTCCACGAAGACGATGAACGGTGTCGCCAGAGGGATGACTGTTTCGAGTGGCGTGCGTCCGACGAGATTGATTTGCGGTTCGAGCCGGGCCTTCATGGGATGTCCTGCGATAGGAGCGCGCAATGGTCTTCCTACAGGACAATAGTTAACAGGGGTTAACCAAACGTAAGGCTGTCAGCCGCGGACGCCGACGACGCAGGGCGGATCGACCGGATTGTCGGGGCGCGCGCCAAAGCGCAATAAATCGCGGCGGCCGAAATCGTCGGCGATACGCTCGGCCAACTCGCGTACGGTGACCGGCTTGCCCGAGCAGATATTGACCGGCCCCTCCTGCGATCCAAGCGCGACGTCGACGATCATGCGCGCAGCTTCGCGCACATCGAGGAAATCGCGGACCTGGCTGCCGCTCGACAATTCCGCCGGCTCGCCCGCCCGCAGCCTGGCGCGCACATAGGACACGAGCCGGCGCGAATCCTCGCCTTCGCCGTAGAGATAGAACAGCCGGCACCAGGCAAACGCGAGGCCCTGCCGGGGAAGCGCGGCCGAGAGCGCATTGAAGGCATCGACCTTCGCCTGCGCATAAGGTGTCGACGGTTTGAGCGGAGTTTCAATGCTCAACCGGCCCGCGTCGAGATCGTACTCGAAGCACGTACCGATGCCGACGAACCGGCGCACTTTCGCCTGCACCGCGCCTTCGGCGAGCCGCAGCGTGCCGGACAGACACTCCTGGTTTTTCGGCGACTGCAGATACTGGCCCGACTCGGCGTACCAGGCGGCGTGGATCACCGTGTCGGCCCCGCTGCAGGCCCGCGCCCACCAGGCGGCGCTCTCCGCGAAAATATCGCGACTGGCGACGATCGTTTCGATCGCATCGTCGTGCGCGAAGCGCTCCTGTTTGCCTTCCCGCACAACCGGACGCACTCGGCAGCCGCGCTCGCCTAGCGCGCGCAACACCTGCCGGCCGACAAACCCGGCCGCGCCCGTCAGCAGAATCAAGCGGGAAGCAGCGGCCATCGGCCGTCCTTCTCGGAGATATCCGAAACCGCAAGCGGCCACTTAATTCCAAGTTTCGGATCGTTGTAGCGAAGACCGCCTTCTACCTCCGGCGTGTAGAATTCGCTCACCAAATACAGGACGTTCGCCCCGTCACTCAGAGTCTGATATCCGTGCGCAAAGCCTTCTGGCACGTAGATCATCACCCCGTTATCGTCAGACAATTCGACGCCGGTCCACCGAAGGTAAGTCGACGAATCTTTACGTATGTCCACGATCGACATCGTAGATCGAACCTTTCACACATTGGACGAGCTTCGCTTCGCTGTGCGGAGCACGTTGGAAATGAAGGCCCCGCACGGTGCCTGCTCGTGTGTTGGTGCTGATATTTGCCTGCACGAATGACTCCGTAAGCCCCTGTGCAGCAAATTCCCGTGCACAAAATACACGTGCGAAAGTTCCTCTAGCATCAATCCGCGGCTCGAGTTCGACCAGTAGGCACCGGATAGCGACATTGGTGTAAAACGCATAGTAATTCTCAACCAGTCATTGCTCCGGAACACGCGATCGGATTCAGCCTCTCGAGTGAACGATACGAAATCCGAAAAGTCGCGCAGACAAAGTTCGCGTGCATCGGCACCACCAACAAAGGCGCGATACCAGGCCATCGTCCGCTTGACCCCTCGATCAGCGTCCAGCGTTGCGAGAAGCCGAGCACGCTTTCGGTCTTTCCGGCATCAAGGACGAGCCATCCCGATTTATGCGGGCCTTCGCTGCCGTCGCCGTAGTCGACCGCGCCGTTGCCATAGGCCGCGCAGGCAAGCTCGACCAGATCGCGCACCTTCACCGCCTCGCCGAGCTCCGGCCCGAAATTATAGGCGCCGGCGAGCGCCGGCTGCTCCCACAGCCGCTGCGCCAGCACAAGATAGCCCGACAGCGGCTCGAGCACGTGCTGCCAGGGCCGCACGGCGTCGGGCCGGCGGACCCGCAGCGTCTTGCCCGCCTGCCAGGCGCGCACGGCATCCGGCACGAGGCGATCCTCGGACCAGTCGCCGCCGCCGATCACATTGCCGGCGCGCGCGCTCGCGACCGCGACCGGCTGCTCCGCGAAAGACGTCTGGCGATAGCTCGCGATGACGATTTCGGCTGCCGCCTTGCTGGCGCTGTAGGGATCGTGCCCGCCGAGCGGATCGTCTTCGCGGTAGAGCGCCCGGCACTTCGCCGTCGCGATAGACTTTGTCGGTCGTCACCACCACGGCGACGCGCACGCTCGTCGAGCCCGCGCAGCGCTTCCAGCACGTGCGCCGTGCCCATCACGTTGGTCGCGAACGTGTTCAGCGGATCGCGATAGCTTTCGCGCACCAGCGGCTGCGCCGCGAGATGAAAGACGATCTCCGGCCGCGCCGCGCGGATGGCCGGCAAGTCCGGCAGCATCGCGAATATCGAAGAAATGGCTTCGGCAAAGTCGCGCGATTTTGGCTTCGGTAAAGAGATTGGGCGTCGTCGGCGGCGGCAGGCGATGCCGGTCACCTGGGCGCCGAGCCGGTGCAGCCACAGCGTGAGCCACGCGCCCTTGAAACCGGTGTGGCCGGTGACCAGGACCCGCTTGCCGCGCCAGAAATCCGCGTGCGGTGCGGCCGTCACTGCCAAATTTTCCATGGCGCCTTGCCCGAGGCCCAGAGCTCTTCCAGCATCGTCTTGTCGCGCAACGTGTCCATCGGCTGCCAGAAGCCGCGATGCTCGAAAGCCATCAACTGTCCCTGGCGGCGAGCCGGCCGAGCGGGGCGCTTTCCCAGATGTGTCGTCGCCCTCGATCAGGTCGAGGCAACGCGGCGACAGCACGAAGAAGCCGCCATTGATCAGGCCGCCGTCGCCGCGCGGCTTCTCGATGAAAGCCGTCGACCGCCGCGCCCTGCGCTCCAGCGCGCCGTAGCGGCCGGGCGGCTGCACGGCCGTGACCGTCGCGAGTTTGCCGTGCTACGGTGGAACTCGATGCCGAGCGGATATTCAGGTTGCTCACCCCGTCGCCGTAGGTGAAGCAGAAGGCCGTCTCGTCCTTGACGTAGTCGGCGACGCGCTTCAGGCGCCCGCCGGTCAGCGTGTCCTCGCCGGTGTCGACCAGCGTCACGCGCCACGGCTCGGCCTTTTGCTGGTGCACGATCACGCTGTTGTCCGCCATGTCGAAGGTGACGTCCGACATGTGCAGGAAGTAGTTGGCGAAATATTCCTTGATCACATAGCCCTTGTAGCCGCAGCAGATCACGAAGTCGTTGATGCCGTGCGCCGAGTAGATCTTCATGATGTGCCAGAGGATCGGCTTGCCGCCGATCTCGATCATCGGCTTGGGCCTCAGATAGCTCTCTTCGGAAATGCGCGTGCCGAGGCCACCGGCCAGGATGACGGCTTTCATGGCAAGTTACCGCGCCCGCTGGCGGCCATCAATTGCCCGCGGCGACCAGACTGTGTGCCGCAGGCTTGCTGTTGTTGATCAGTCCATTCCAAAAGTCGAAATAGCGTTGCGCGTGATCTTTCGACGACAGCGCCATGAAGTCGCTGAGTTCGGTCAGCATATCCTGAAACAACAATCTGCCCGGTGGATTCCCGGAGCTTCGCGCAAACCCGGTCGGCTTGACCGGTAAAGGCGGACCCAAATGTCATCCGTGGCTGGCTCTTGAACCGGTGGAACATCGCCGAAAACCAGAAGTATCCGCAATCGTTTGCCGCTGCGCCAGAGGAAATCCGGAAAGACATCCGCGTTGCGGATCAGCGCGGCGCCTTCAAAGGCGCAAGGAACCAATGCAGCTTGTTAATGGCCGGATCGAAACCAGCGCGCTTATAGAATCGATACGTCGAGGTCTTGCGCGGAATTCGTTTTTTTCCCACGGCCCCATGTCGTAGAGATACAGAAGCGCTTGAGCCGCACGAATTTTCCATTGAGCGAATAGAGCATACAGATGACCTGGTCATGGAATGAAAATAGAAACGGCTGCGTCTTCTGAAACCCGAATAACCGTCGGACGAGTTCCGCGCGCACCGGCGCATAATGCAAATGTTGGGACCGCCATAGCTCAAGAACCCGGCAACGCGCGCCGCCGGATCGTCCGCGTCGATGTTCTTGTATTCAACCACCGCCGAACTTTGCGCCAACTCGACGGCATAGACGCCGGTGATGCCGGCAACCGATAAATCAGCGCCGATCTGTGCGATGGTAGCCGGCAGCGCGGCGACGGCATGGTCGAAGCAATAATCATCGTCGGCGAGAATAAAAATAAATTCGCCTTTCGCCAGCTTGAGAATTTCGGAGATATTGGTGAGCGAGTCGCAGGGCTCGGCGACGATGATGTTGCAATTGTCGCGCTTGAACTGAGACAGCAGCGCCCTTTTTTCAGCATCGCCCGAATTGTCGCGGACAATGGCCTCGACGTTCGGGCCAGCCCACGAACAGGCCTGCGCAATTTTCGAAGCAGGCCAAAAGGCCGGACCGATTGGTCGCTATCAAGATTGAAAGTTGCAAGGACTTTGCTGCCGTCTTCGCGGCTAGGGCCGGCAGAAGGGGCGCCGCAATGAGTTGATGCCCGCTTTTATCTGATTCGCGCCCCGCCAAGGGCGTCTCGGCCCTGGGCAACGCGTGCCGACGGTGGCAAAAACGATGCTTGCCAATTCGTCCTCTCGCCGCGAGACGCCATTGCCGCACAAGGCCCGATCGTTCGCCGCTTTGCCCGGCCCTGGTCAGGCGCCGCCGCTGTGGCCGAAATCGCAACTGCACCCTGCCCCTTTGCTCCCGCGACCGCCGCCGTCAGCCGCTGGCGCTTTATGGTGCGGGCAAACTCGGCCGTCTGGCGCGCGATTTTCTCAAATACGTGGGACAGGACTTTGTCATGGCGATCGACCGTAACGCTCAGCCAGTTGGCGGCGAGCCGCTTGGGCCGGCGTGCCGTTGTTCCATCCGGACAACGTAACCGAAACTGGCAAAGCGTGAAATGCGCCTGGCCATCAGCATCGTCACAACGCCCTATGTGCCGCTTGAATCGCTCACTGGCCAAGCTGGTTTGCGGACATCGTGCCGTTTTACGATCTAGCGGAAAGTTTCCGGCATATGCATCCGCTGTCGAATGGCTGGTTCGCGCCGCCATTAACGGCGGAGGATCAGGAGAATACCAGCGAGCGTTTTGGCGCGCTGGGACGACGAATTTCCCGCGCCCATCATCTGCAGTTTCTGGCTTGGCGGCGATTGCGCGAGGAATGGACGTTCGAAGCAGCGCCAATCGCTGACGGCCAGCGATTTTTCATTCCGGAAGTCAAGCGTCTCTGCGCGAGCGACGAAATCTTCCTCGATGCCGGGGCCCACTATGGCAGCGTGACCGAGAGCCTTCCTCAGGCAAACCAGCGGATCGTTCCGCCAGATCGTCGCCGTCGAGCCGGACCCGTCCAATCGGGCCCGCCTGCGAAAGAACCAGCACTCGGTTGCCGGACGATCGGCGTATTCACGATTGCACGATTGGGTTCGCGCCGCCGAGGAAGGCGCGCCAAATCCACGATGGGCTGGATTATGCGTCGCAGATTTCGGATACCGGCCGCATGCGAGTCACGACCCGTCGCATCGATGCGGTCGGTTCTTGCCGAGATTCGTCAAGCTTCACCTCGAAGGCGCCGAGCTCGCCGCCCTGAAAGGCGCCCGGCGAACACTGCTGTCGAAGCGACCCATCATCGCCGCAACCGTTTATCACAACGCGTGACGGCATATGGCGAACGCCGCTCTGGCTGATGGAGACGTTGCCTGATTATCGTTTTTTTTTCCGCGCCCATTCGTGGTGCGGCAACGGCGCCGTGGTCTATTGCCTGCCGAAAGAACGGGTCCCGTCATGATCCGGGCAGCACCGTCGGATACTGTCGCCGATTTCCAAAAGCGCGTCCGCCGAAAACATTCGCGACGCCGGTCCAACCACCGCGCCTTTCTGGACTTATCAAATGCCTGGAACCAGGCAACGATACGCCACGGATATTTTCAGAATTTACATGACTCGGGCGGCCAGTAATACAAAGTCCCCAAGATCTTTATGCCATCCAGGAACTCATTTGGGCTTGCCGTCCTAAACTGATCATCGAAACCGGTATCGCGCATGGCGGGTCGCTTGTGATGAGCGCGTCAATGCTGGTGTTGCTCGACTATTGTGATGCGATCGAAACTGGGGGCGGGCTCAATCCCAAAGGCGGCCGACGCAAGGTCATTGGAGTCGATATCGACATCCGCGCGCACAATCGCGCTGCGATTGACGCGCACCCGCTGCGCAACGAAGATCCACACCATTGAGGGTTCCTCGATCGCGCACGACACCATGGAGCAGGTCACCGCCCAGGCCGAACGTTACGAGCGCGTCATGGTGTTCCTGGATTCCAATCATACCCACGAACACGTGCTCGCAGAGCTAGAACTCTACGCACCCTACGTCAGCAAAGGTTCTTATTGCGTGGTCTGGGATACCGAAGTCGAGGACCTACCAAATGAGATGTGCGCTGATCGCCCCTGGGGCAAAGGCAACAATCCGAAAACTGCGGTTTGGGAATATATGAGGCATCTAGAGGACGGGAGTCGCAAAGCACGTGACGGCGCCACTTTGCGCTTCGAATACGATCACACGATCGAACACAAGCTCATGATTACGGCTTCGCCGGACGGTTTTCTCAAGCGCGTCTGATGTGCCGACGCTGAGGTTAGGCGCGCAGCAGCTTGACGTCGTGCGGCCGATACTTCGGCTCCAGCTCCAGGCCAAATCTTAGCGCTGCGTCGCGCCACGTTTTTAATTCCTGAATGATGCCGCGGTAAATCTCGTAATGTCTGTTGACCTTACCCTGGCCAATACCCAGGCTCTCTAGACATTTAGCCAGAAAATACTGTGCGAATGGCTGTGTGGGATGTCTATCCACGACCTCCCTGAACGTTTGGTAGGCTGTTTTCAGATTGCCCTTTCGCAAATTGCTGTTGTGGACGAAGTTCAGAGTCGAAATTCATCGCGAACACCGTATTCTTGATTTCATCCCTATCCATGCCTGGCGCAGTGATCACGTAGTCCGTCATATCGATGGCACCGATCGGCAGATATTTTTCATCGATCCATTTGTTTTCCTTGCACTGTCTGAACAATTCGCTGCCGCGCAATGGCGTTGCATAGTTGAAGAAGGCCCAGTCCAGGCCCCAATCGTAAATGGCGTCCCGGGTTTCCTCCCGTTCCGCACGGGTTTCGCCGGGTAAGCCGATCACGAAAAATGCGCACGTGAAAATGCCGGTATCCTGCAGCAGCCGAACGGTCGGCTTAATCTGCCTGAATGCAATCGGTTTTCTGATGATGTCCTTCAAGACCCGCTTCGAGCCATGTTCGATCGCGAGAAAAATCGTGTCGACGCCGGCGGCCTTCATCAGGCCTGCCAATTCTTCATCGATGTAGGATAGTGTGACACCATTTGGCATTTCTACGCGAATATCGAGGGGTGCAAGCTTGGAGAAAAGCTCTTTCGCCCGCGCGCGATTCATCAAATTTGATCGTCATAGATTGTCAGAACGCTTAAGCCATACTGCTCTTTTAAACGGGCGACGTGATCGACAACACGGTCAACGCTGGCGTAACGCATGTTGGCGCCGTGGAAGGAAGGCTCCGCGCAAAAAACGCATTTGAATGGGCACCCTCTCGACGTCACGATAAAGAATTGCTTTGAGGACGCGGCAAATCGGGTGAAGGGAGAAAATGCCTCCTTCATGCTGTACGCGTTGATATTGACCAGCGAGTAATCCACATCAATGATCTTGTCCAAGTCGTCATAGACAGGTGACGTGGTTATCTTCTGTCGCAATTTTTCCTGCGTAATCCAGGGATCCTTCGAAAGCGCCAGCGTGATATTCTCCAATTCAATCAAACTCTTTAGGCCGACCTCGCCTTCGGAATAACAGGCGGCATCCAGTTGCGCGCATTCGGCAAGAATTTCGGCATAAGCGGTCGTGACCGCTGGGCCGCCGGCGACAGTGTAAATTCCGCTGTCGTCAAGTCTTGACGACTTCCGCCAACGATTTCAACCAGCGATACGAAACATCGTAGGACATCGAGAAGCCCACGACGTCAGGCTGCATCTCTGAAATCTTCCGCTTCAAGCGGACGTCGGGAGCCTCCCCGCACGGCAAATTCGGGTCCAGGATCGCAACCTTATTCAGGTTCTCGGCGAAACGCCGAACGTAGGACGCAAGCGTCAACACGCCATATGGAAAGGCGAGAAAGCTTCTGACGGCTTTCTTTGACGTATCTGTCGTTGCATCGCCCAAACGGTACGGCAAGACGACCAGCAGGACCGACCTGGTTTGATTTGCGGATTTCAAAAGTGCCCTTCCGTAGCTAAAGTGGGCTGCTCACCAAAGCCGCATTATTCATAGGAAAATTTGTGTTGAGCGGACGAACGAAGCGCGGATGTTCAGTCAGTCCAAAATAATCTGCGTGACTTCTCCAGGTCTCGTTGTTGGCAATAATCGCTTCATATCGCGCTAAATTTTCCTCCACCTTGCTTTCGTTGCCGCCGATTTTTTCATAAGCCTGCGCCAGGAAATAATGTGCGAAAGCGTGCTCGCGATAGCGCTCGATAACGTCCTCAAAGCAGCGCGCGGCGGTCTGAAAGTCGCCCATGCGCATTCGCCGATTGTTGACGAAGTTGACGTCCAAATTCATCCGATACGAAATCGTCGGAAGGGTTTCCGGACTCAGGCCCGGTGCGCGAATGATGTAGGTCCCGAGTTCATATTCGCCAATTTTCATTTTTTCCGGAATGTACTTGTTCTTGATACAGATATCGTAGAGTTCGGTGCCCCGAATAGGCGAAGCAAGACTGAAACTCGCCCAATCCAGTCCCACGTCCTTGATGAATTGCGTGGTTTCAATGCGATCTTGCTCCCGCTCGCCGGGAATCCCCATCACAAAGAACCCTTGAACGAATAAGCCATTCCTGTGCAGCAATTCGATGACTGGTGCGACTTTGTTTAGCCGCAGCGGTTTCTTGATGACGTTGCGCAGCATGTATTCGGTGCCGGACTCGATTGCCAGCTGCACAGTGTCCATTCCCGCGGCTTTCATGAGCGCCGCCATTTCTTCATCAATGTAGGCGACGGTCAGTCCGTTCGGCGTTTCAACCCGAAGGTCGTATTTTGACAGTATCCGGAAAAACTCTTTCGCCCGCTTATGGTTCAAGAGCAACTGATCGTCGTAGATCGTGAGAACGTTCATCCCGCAAGTGTCGATCAGATACTTTATGTGATCTTCGATCACATCGAGGCTCGCGTAGCGCATCGAACCGCCATGCAGTGTGGGTTCGGCGCAGAATACGCACTTGAATGGACATCCCCGCGACGTCACGATGAAAAACTGTTTGACGTCCTCATCTTTGGATTTTCTGAACGGAGAAAATGCTTCGATCATGCCGTAGTCGTTGGCATTGATAAGGCCGTAGTCGATCGGAATGACCTCGTTCAGGTCTTCGATGTGCTTCGTCTTGGGTTTTTTTCCTTCGGCGATCGACTGCCGTGTAACCCAGGGATCTCGAAGCAATTCTTTCTTGGGATCATCCGAATTCAGAAGGCTGGAAAGCGCAATCTCCCCTTCCGAATAGCAAAGCGCATCAACAGATGGCTGCTCGTGCAGGATATCGTCCCAGGCCGTCGTGACCGCCGCACCGCCCAGAATAACCATGACTTCCGGATTAGCGGTTCGGGCCGTTGTCGCCAGCCCTGCGACGTACTTGTAGGAAACGTCGAACATGACGGATATTCCTACAATGTCGGGTTGGAAACTGTTGAGCAGGTCTTTGAATTGCACAAGACCTTGTTCGATACCGTAGCGATTGAGGTCGATGATCCTTATTTCGTGGGCGTCGGACGTCGCCCTGTTGATGTACGATGCGAGACAAAGAACTCCGTACGGGAAAGCAAAAAAGCTTCTCAGTTTTGTTGGCCGTATCGCTTCAACTTTGTCGCCAAGATATGGCGGAACGACAAAAACAATTTTGCGAGCGGGCATTTTCAGCCTTTCTGACATGCACCGAGTCGGAGCAATTACGTCAGTTAGATCAACTATTCTTAAGGTGCCGTTAACCATGAGCGGGAACGCCGGCCGTCTTTGTGGCCGGACACTGTTGCTCGCTAGGCGGTGACGGAGATTTTCAGGCCGGTGACGGTGTCGATTTGCGTGCCGTCCGGCAGCGTGAGGATGTTGTTTTTCGTGTCGAGATAGGCGCCGTTGGCCAACTGCATGATCGACGACGTATCGATGACCTTCAATCCGGTCGTAATGTCGATCTGCGTCCCGTCTTTCATCGTCAAAATGTTGCTGTTGGTGTCGATCGCCGACCCATCGTCGAAATAGATGAAGGGATCGAGCACGTTTTTCGGCTGCACCATCTGCTTTGAGGCAGACAGCGCATCGAGCGCCTCCTGCAGCTTTTTCGCGTCGGCCTCTTTCGACCTTTGCGAAGCCATTTGGGCATAGAGGCTGCCGGCGCTCGAGACGGTATTCTGCGAAATCAGGGCAAAGGCATTCGCCGCGCTTGCGCTGGATTGGACAAAGGACTTCAGGCTTCCGTCGTTGCCCCGGGCGTTGTCGAGCATGCCCAGCAGGCCGCCGCTGGTCTTCGAGTTCTGGATTGCGGTGTAGGTGTCGGCGAGCCAGTCCGAGCTCGCGGGAAAAAGCGGTCCGTAGACGCTCGTCGCGTTGATCATGGTACCGGCCGACACAACAACCTTGAGCCTCTAAAGATAGGCGAGGGCGTTAACAAACTTTCACCGTTAGCGACTTGCTAACCATAACGGGCGGTCCGCGCGCCGGATTCCGCGCCCGAAATTCCCCAACGGCAACAGCGCCACATCGCTTCAAGTCGCGATAACTCATTAACCATGTACCTTTACGGGCCGTTTGTTGGGTCTGTGCGATGAAGTCAGCGATCCACGTGGATCACACGTGTGTAACTGCCAGTACGGCAAATAGACCAGAAAGGTGCGTAAGATGTCTGACATCGTCCTTTCCGCCGGCGTGCGGTCGAACCTGCTGCAATTGCAGCAGACGTCCGACCTCATGACGCGGACCCAGACCCGACTTGCGACGGGCAAGCGGGTGAACTCGGCCCTCGACAACGCGATCAACTTCTTCACGGCGCAGGGCCTCGACAACCGTGCGAACGACCTGAGCGGCCTGCTCGAACTCGATGTCGAACGCCATCAATACCATTCAGGCGGCGAACAACGGCATCTCGGCGATCACCAAGCTGGTGCAGTCGGCCCAGTCGCTGGTCAGCCAGGCCAGACAGACCTCCGACACCGCGACCCGGGCGACCCTTGCGACGCAGTTCGACGCATTGCTGACCCAGATCGGCCAGCTCGCCGGCGACTCCGGCTTCAACGGCATCAACCTGCTCGGCGGCGACTCGTCTGACGGTGAACTTCAACGAAGACGCCACGTCGACCACGACCATCACGGGCGTCGACTACACCAACGCCAACGCGACCCGCTGAGCATCGCCAACGCCGGCCAACAACTGGGCCAGCGCTGCCGACATCGACGCGGCGAGCGACCGACCTCACCGCGGCGCTTACCACGCTGCGTTCGGAATCGCAGACCCTCAGCGCGAACCTGTCGACCGTGCAGATCCGCCAGGACTTCACGAAGGCGACGATCAACACGCTGCAGAACGGTTCGGCCGCCCTTACGCTGGCGAACTCGAACCAGGAAGGCGCGAACTTGCTCGCCTTGCAGACCCGCCAGCAGCTGTCGACCACCGCGCTGTCGCTCGTCTGCGCAGGCCGACCAGAACGTGCTGCGCCTGTTCCAATAAGTCGTCCCTATCGACGACGAAACGGCGGCCTTCGGGCCGCCGTTTTTTTTCGCGCAATACAATCGTGGTTAACCGTTTCTTAACCCGCGTTTTAACCGGATATCAACCCTAACGTTTCATTATCGCGGCAAGCGATTTGGCCCTATGGAGGCAAGGAGTTTGCCATGAGTGACATTGTACTTTCGGCTGGCGTCCGGTCCAATCTTCTGCAATTGCAGCAGACTTCGGAATTGATCACGCAGACCCAAACCCGCCTTGCCACGGGCAAGAAGGTCAACTCGGCGCTCGACAACCCGATCAACTTCTTCACCGCACAGGGCCTGTCCGTGCGCGCCAACGACCTCAATGCGCTGCTGGACGCGATGTCGACCGGCATCGATACCATTCAGGCCGCCAATAACGGCATCACCGCCATCACCAAGCTGGTGCAGTCGGCGCAGGCGCTCGTCAGCCAGGCCAACCAGACCGCCGACACCAACGTCCGCGCCACCCTTGCCAGCCAGTTCGACGCGCTGCTGCCGCAGATCGACCAGCTTGCAGGCGACTCCGGCTTCAACGGCATCAATCTCCTCGGCGGCAACGACCTGACGATCGTCATGAACGAGGACGGCAGCTCGACCGTGGTGGTCACGTCGTTTAACGACACGGCCGCGGCTGACATTGCCGTCAACACCGCGGCCAATAACTGGGCCGGCACCGCGGACATCCAGGCGGCGGGCACGCAGTTGAGCGCCGCGCTCACGACTTTGCGCTCCCAGGCCCAGTCGCTCAGCTCGAACCTGTCGACCGTGCAGATCCGCCAGGAATTCACCAAGGCGATGATCAACACGCTGACCACCGGCGCCGACCAGCTCACGTTGGCGGACAGCAACGAGGAGGGCGCCAACCTGCTCGCCTTGCAGACCAGGCAGCAACTGTCGACCACGGCTCTTTCGCTGGCGGCGCAAGCCGACCAGAACGTCCTCCGGCTGTTCCGATAACACGCTCATTCTGATGCGGCGGGGGAATATCCTCCGCCGTATCAGTCTGAAAAGTCAGCCGCGGGGAGCGGCACGACATGGGCCTCAAGGTCGAACTCAAAGCGGGCGAACGCTTCATCCTCGGCGATTGCCTCGTTACCAACGGCAATCAGCGCACCCGGCTGCTGATCGAAGGCGACACGCCCATCTTGCGCGAAAAAGACATCATGACGGCGGCGCAGGCCGACACGCCGGCCAAACGCATCTATCTTGCCGTCCAGCTGATGTACACCTCGCGCGATCCGCGGCTGCACCACGAAACGTATTTCATCCTGATGCGCGATCTGGTGCAGGCCGCACCGAGCGCGTGGCCACACGTCGTGGCGGTGAGCAATCACATCCTCGCAGGCGAAATGTACAAGGCGCTTAAATGCGCCAAGACCCTCATTGCATACGAAAAGGAGCTACTCGACCATGCAACGCGCGGCGCAAACCTACGGCGCGGTCGCCAAGCAGACCGCAAATCCGCGTGAGCTGGAAGCAGATCTGCTTCTGACCGCGGCGGCCCGGCTGCAGGCCATTCACGACGGTTGGGATTCCAGGCGGCCCGAGCTGGATGCCGCGCTTGTCTATAACCGCAAGCTGTGGTCGATCTTCGTGACCTCGGCGACCAGCGCCGAAAATCCGCTGCCGGCGCCGATCCGGCAGAACGTCGCGAATCTCGGCCTGTTCGTCTTCAATCAAACGCTCGCCATTCAGGCTGATCCCAAGCCGGAGAGCCTCGGGTCGCTGATCAATATCAATCGCGAGTTGGCTGCCGGGTTGCTCGGCCGTCCGTAAAGCGCTCCGAAACAATCCGAAATACAAAAGACCGCGGTTCACCCGCGGTCTTTTGGTTTCTGAAGCGACGGGAGAGGGCTCCCGGCTACTAGATGTAGTTCACCAGGCTCGTCTGGTAGAGCATCGAGGTGATCTGCAACGACGCCTGCATCCGGGTCTGCAGCGTAAGAAGCTTCGCGCCGACATCTTCATTGGACACGCCGTCGATCTGCTGGAGGAAGTCGCTCAAGGTCGCGTTGGCCTGCTGATGCCGGCCTTTCGCAGCCTGCAACGAGGTCTGGGCGCTGGCGAGGTCCGTTTCGATATCGGAAATGGTCTGGATGCTGGTGTTTCCGATATTGACGGCAATTCGATTGTCCAGTTCGCCGCTGAGCGCAACGCCATTCGGATTGGTCGGCGAAATCGTCACGGCAGCGAGCGTGGCAACATTCTGCACGAGATTGCGGATTGCTTCTTCATTGGCCCGCGCGCCGTAGGAAACCGACAAGGACTGATCGATGCGTGCCGTCGCCGTCGAACGTGCCGGATCGCTGCCGGTTTCGCCGGTGTACCAGATCACCGTGTTTGCGGTCGTGCCTGCCACCATGCCGGTCGCGGCGAAATATGGCGGTAATCCGCCCACGCGCTGGGGGGGATTGCTGGCGTCGGCATTGAAGAACTCGCTCGAGGCGGCGACGGCGGACGCGGCGGTCAGCGCCGAGGCGCCGAGATTTTCGATCGACGTCGTAAGGGCCGTTTGAAAATTGGTTGCCGTCTGGCCGACGGTGGCGCCGATGGTGAACTCGTTGGCTCCAGGCGGAGAGTCGGTTGTCGCGGTGAGGGTGAGGTTTTCGCTGGTGCCGTCGGGCAGATTGAGCCGCACCGTGACCGTTTCTCCGGGATTTGGAACCGCCGCGGAGAAGTCGATGCTCATGGAGGCGGGCGAGCCGGTCGGCCCGGACGTCGTCGCGCCGGTCACGTTGCTCGTGATCGAACCCAGCTTGAAGCCGAACGTCGTCGCCTGTTCGTCGATTTGCACGGTGTTCGGACCACCCGCACCGATTGTCAGCCGGCCGCGTCCATCGGCGCCCAGATCCGCCTGGTTGCGCTCGTTGATGAGCTGCTTCAGTCCGGCCCGCGATCCGTTGCCGTTCAGGATGTGGTCGAGCGTCTCGACAGCCGGCGTGTCGGTGGCACGTCCAGAAAACAGGTAGCGATCGCCGGCCCGCGCATTGAGCAGGGCCAGCAGTTGGTCGAGAGAATTCAGTCCCGTCTGCTGGGCCACTTCGGCGCCGCTGCCGTTGCTGACGCCGTTCGCCTGCACCATCGCCGCTTTCACCCGGCTCGAAATATCGATCATGTTGCCGAGCGCGGTGTTCATGAGGTTGATGCGCGCCATCACGTTCTGAATCGTGTCGTCGTACGAAGATATCGCCGAAAGTTGCGAATTCAGGCTGACGGTGACGCCGCGATCGATGCCAAGGCCGGCATAAGTGGCGGACTTGTGTCCGGTGGCGAGCTGGCGCTGCAGGTCGTCAAATTGCGCCCGCATCCGCACCAGCTGCTTCATGATGAGCGCGGATTGGGCTCCGATCGAGGAAATACTCATGCCGCCCTCACATCTGCATCAGCGCGTCTAACATGTCCTTTACCGCCGAGACCACGCGCGCATTGGCGGCGTAGGAATTCTGCAACGTCAGCAGGTTTGCCATCTCCTCGTCGACATTGACGCCCGAGGCATCGTTGAATCGCTGCTGCAGCGAATTGAGCACGACATCCTGGCCTTGCTTGAGATTGTCGGCCGAGCTTGCGGCCTCGCCTTGCTGGCTGATGAATTGCCGCAGATAGGTCGGGATCGAGCCGATGAATGGCGCGGTAACCGTGCCAATTCCGGTCGTCGGCGAGAAGGCCTGCGCCGCTGCGGTGAGCTGTTGATAAATGAAGTCCGGGCGCGTGCCGTCGCCCGCGGGCGTGCCGGGCTGATAGATGATGAGATTGGACGGGTCGGCGGCGACCAGCGGATTGACGGCGATGCGTGCGGCCAGCCCGGTGAGTTGCGACCCGGTCCCTGTAATGGCTCCGGTGTAAGGCGCCGCACCATCGGTAAACAGCGGAAACTCCGCGCTGCCACCGGCCAGTGATGTCTCCGTCGCAACCGCGGACAGGCCATCGACGTTGACGGTATCGGCGAGGCCATCGTCGAGGATTTCGAGCGTCGTCCCACTGGGATTGGACGCCGTCATGCCGGTGCCGGTGAGCGCGGTGTTGATCTGCGTGATCACCGACGCCATGCCGCCCGAAAAATCGATTCCGAACACGGTGTCGTTCGCGGTCGCCGTCGCCGTATTGGGCAACGGCAGCGCACTTGGGTCGTCGACCCGCACCAGCGTTATGGTGTGCTGCGTGCTGGTCGCGGTGTCGGTGTAGTTGATGGTGATGGTATTGCCGGCCAACAAGTCGGCGGTATCGATGTCGAAGCCGGCCTGCGGCGCCGGATTGACCGCAGTGCTCGGGATGGCCTTGTCCGAAAGCGCCTGCGCCATGGCCGCGGCGAGGGCGTCGAGCTGGGTCTGCGCCTGGACCAGATCCTGGTCGCGCATCTGCAGATAGGCCGCGATGGTTCCCGAGCGGATCGCACGATTCTGGATGAGGTCGACCGGCGTGCCCGCCGGCGGGATCAGCGTGATCGTGCCGACGCCGCGCAACGCCGGGTTGGCGTTCCACTGCGACTGCGGCGTCATCGTGCCGACCGCATCGAAGCTCAGCTGCGCCGCTTGGCTGCCGACAAGCTGAGTCCCCGAATTCGTGAAGATGGTGACCTGGTTTCGGTCACCTGGAATGACGTTGATATCCATCAGCTGCGACAGCTGATCGATATAGGCGTCACGGTTGTCGAGCAGGGCCGCGGTTGCCGCATCGCCGGGGGTCGATGCGGCAATCTGCTGGTTGAGCGAAGCGATCTGGCTCATCGCCTCGTTGGCTTTGTTCACCGCATCGGAAATCGCGAGCTCGGCGTTGGCGCGCTGCGACTGGATACTGCTGCTCAGCTGATTGAGCTGCTGGGCGAGAAGTTGCGCGCTGTTGATCACGCCCGTGCGCGCACCCGGATCGTCGGGGCTGGTCGAAAGCACCTGCAATGCGGTCGTGAACCTGTTGTAGACGCCCTCCAGGGACGTGGCGGAGCCCGGCTGCCCGTAAATCTCCTGCAGCTGCGAGTACATTCTTGCCCGCGTATCGGCGTAGGACGCGCCGGAATTTTCGATACGCAGTTGCCGCTGGATGTAGAGATCGATTTCGCGCTGGATATCGCTGACCCGCACGCCGATGCTGGTCGAGGTGCCGGTCGCGACCTGGTCCATCACCTTGCGCGTGTAGCCGGGCGTGTCGGCGTTCGCGACGTTCGCCGCCACCAGCGCGATGCCGGCCTGATTGACCTGCAGGCCGGAGAGAGCCGAAGAGAGCGCTTGCGTGAAACTCATAGTCCGGCCCCGGTTACTGACAATAGGCGCTCATTCGGCGGCCCGATCACCGAATGACGTTGAGCAGGTCTTGCGACATCTGGTTTGCGGTCGTGATCACCTTGGTGTTCGCGGAATAGGCCTGCTGCGTCACGATCAGTTTGGTGAATTCGGTCGCGATGTCGGTGTTGGACGCTTCGAGCGACTGTCCGATGATCTTGCCGGACGATCCTGCCAGCGCGGGTCCCAACTCATTGGTCAGCTGATAGGCGCCGCCGTCGAGCGCCTTCAGGTTGTTCGGGCTGTTGAAGTGGACCAGCGGCACCTGGGCGAGAGCGACGTTTTGCCCGTTGGAGAAGGTGCCGATGATGTTGCCGGCATCGCTCACCGCGATTGATTTCAACTGACCGGCCGCATAGCCGTTCTGCTGCAAATTGTTGACGGTGGCCACGCCGCTGGTGTTGGCAAATTGCGTGATGCCGCCGGTCGGGCTGGCGATGTTGAGATTGCCGATCGTCGTCGTATTGATCGTCACGCCGGTCAGCGGAATGTTGGTGATCGGCGGATTCAATTGGCCATTTGCATCGAACACAAAACTAATGTTCGAATTGATCCACGCGGGATTAGTGCCGGTTGCCGTCGCATCCGTCTGATAGAACAGTTCCCACGTGTCGGCGCCGCCGTTCGCGACACTGTCAATCTTTGCCCATCGAAGCTGGAGATTGGCCGGCGTGCCGATCGCGTCGTAGATCGTCACGGAACCCCCATCGATCGTTTCATTCACGAAGGTGCTGACGTCCTGGCCGACGACCACACCGGCTCCCGCAATGGTGGGATCGTTACCCACCGAGAAGTCCGCCGGATTGAGCAACTCGGAATTCGGGGTTGTTGAGATATAGGCGTTCGTTTGCGGCAGCGATGGCAGGTTGATGCCGTAACCTACCTGGCTCGTTGCGCTGGCCGGCAGGAAGTTGCCCTGGAATTGCAGCGGAGCCGCGACGCTGCCCACCGGGTTGCCGGTGGTGGGGTCGATCAGGATGCCTTCAAGGAAGTACCCGGAACCGTTGACCAGGTACCCGTTCGCATCCAGCTGGAAATCACCGCGCCGGGTGTAACTGTCGATGCCCCCGAACAGCGGCTGGTTGCCGCTGAATCCCGTCGGCGCCTGCACGATGAAATAGCCATTGCCGTTGATCGCCATGTCCGTCGTGGACTTGGTGCTCTGGATGGTGCCCTGGACGTTATTCGTAGCGCGGGAGTTGGCGATGACCCCGCCGGCGATCTGACGCGTCGGCACCGAGTCGCCCGGGATCATGTTCGCGAAACTCGTATCGATGCCTTTGTAAGCCGTCGTCTGCGAGTTCGCGATGTTGCCCGAAATGTTCTGCATCGCGAATGACTGCGCGTTCAAACCGCTGACCGCAGTTGTAAGAGCGTCGAACAAACCCATGACGTCATCTCCGAAAACGAGACACACTTCGCCCCTGCCGGGGCTTTGAATCCTGCCCGGTCCGTCGCAATGGCTGTGCCACTTTATTTATCGTGTAATATCAATATGTTGTAAGAAAACGACGGCCGCAGATGGGCCGCCGCTTCCGGTTCTTTCTGCCGTCAAACGGCAGATTTTGCCGACTAAGTCACGATGACGAGGCGGCCTGTGGCTCGAACTTGAGCGCGACGCCGTTCATGCAATATCGCAATCCGGTCGGCGGCGGACCGTCGTCGAACACGTGACCGAGGTGACCGAGGCAGCGCTTACAATGCACCTCAGTACGCGTCATGAAGAACGAACGGTCGGTCTTGGTTTCCACCGCATCGGGCAACGGCTGATAGAAGCTTGGCCAGCCGGTGCCGCTCTCGAACTTCGTATCCGATGAGAACAGTGGCAGGTCGCAGCCGGCGCAGGCAAAAATACCCTTGCGCTTCTCACGATTGAGCGGGCTGGTGCCGGCGCGTTCCGTGCCATGCTTGCGCAGGACGTCGTATTGGTAGGCCGTGAGCCGCTTTCGCCATTCGGCGTCGGATAGGCTGCGATAGTCGATCGTTTCAGTCGTTGTCATGGCTCCTGCCTCGCCGTTTCTTGTGGCGGTCAAAAGCGCTGCGAGCGCCACGCCTGCGGTTAAAAGAGCGCGCCGATTGATCATTCGGCAATCTCCTTCGTTCACGCCCCACAGCCATTCAAGTGGTTGGTCGGAAGACCAGATTCCAGGAGGTCTTGCCTTGTGTTTGGCACGCTTGGCCAAAAAGCACCAATCAACTCGCGGTCGCGCCGCGATCACGTTCCCGTTAAAGCTTGGCCCTCCAATGCGATAATTCGCCCTAGACAACTCAGCGGCGCTTTTTTACCCCTCAATGCAAGGGGATTCGTATGCCGCCGTCGCCGGTGCCGAAGCGCGAGACGTTCAAGGTACCGCAGGCTTTCGCGCAGGCGCTCGCGCTCCATACCCAGGGCCATCTGAACGAGGCGGAACGCATCTATTCCGAGGTGCTCGCCCATCGGCCCGACCATTTCGATGCGCTGCAGATGCTCAGCGTCATCAAGCTTGCGAAAAGCCAGCCGGCCGAGGCGCTGCGGCTGATCTCGCAGGCGATGCGCATGCGCAAGCCCTCGCCACAGATCCTGGTGAACTACGGCATGATCTTGCATGCGCTCGAGCGCAGCGAGGAAGCACTCGCCAGCTTCGACGAGGCCCTCAAGCAGAAATCGAAATTTGCCGAGGCGCATAACAATCGCGGCGCGGTCCTGTCGGCTTTGGGACGGAATGCCGAGGCGATCGACTGCTTCCACAAGGCGCTCGCGCTGAAAGCGGACTATGCGGATGCCCACTACAACCTCGGTTCGTCGCTGCGCGTGCTGGGCCGCTACGACGAGGCGTTGACGAGCCTCGATCGCGCCCTCGCGTTGCAGCCGAACTACGTCAAGGCGCTCAACAACCGCGGCGCCGTCATGGAAGGGCTCAATCGTCTGCCCGAAGCGCTCGTGGACTACGAGCGCGCGCTCGCGCTCAACCCCGGCTTCACCGAGGCTCGCAACAATCGCGGCCGCGTGCTGCTCGGCCTCGACCGCGCCGACGATGCGATCGACAATTTTACAACCGCCCTGAAGATCAACCCGCGCGATGCCGAAGCCTGGTACCAGCGCGGCCGCCTGCTGCTGGAGATCAGCCGCTATGAGGAGGCCGCCGTCGATCTGACGCAGGCCCTGGCGATCGAGCCGGGCCATGCGGAAGCGCGCCTGGCGTCGTGTTTTGCCGAATTGCCGGTCATCTACAAAAACGAGGCCGAAATCCCGCAGCGTCGTGCGGCATATGAACAGAAGCTGCGCGCGCTCGGCGAGGATGTCGAACGCGGAGCGCTCAAGGGCGATCTGATCAAGGCGATCGGCGCCCGCCATCCGTTCTTGCTCGCCTACCAGGGCGAAAACGACCGCGCGCTGCAGCAGATCTATGGCGACATCATCAGCCGGATCGTCGCACAGCGTTTTTCGCCGCCGCCGCTGCCTCCGCCGCCGGCACCGGGCGAGGTGATCCGTGTCGGCATCGTCAGCAGCTTTTTCTACCGCCATTCCAACTGGAAAATTCCGATCAAGGGATGGGCCGGCCAGCTCGACCGGAAGCGTTTTCACATCACCGGCTATCACCTTGGCGCCATCCGCGACGAGCAGACCGAAGCCGCCTCCCGCCTGTGCGACCGCTTCGTCCACCGCACACTGGATACAAACGGCTGGCGGCGCGAAATTCTCGCCGACGCGCCGCACATCCTGATCTATCCAGGACTGCTCATGGACATCTCGTCGATCCAGCTTGCGGCGCAGCGGCTTGCCCGCGTGCAATGCAATTCCTGGGGCCATCCGGAAACCAGTGGCCTGCCGACAATGGATTACTTCCTGTCGAGCGACCTGATGGAGCCGCCGGACGCAGACGCGTTCTACACCGAAAAACTTGTGCGGCTGCCGAACCTGTCGATCTACTACGAGCCCGTCGACACGGAGCCGGTCGAGGTGACGCGCGAGGAGCTCGGTCTGCGTCCAAGCGCGACCGTTTTCTGGAGCGGCCAGTCGCTCTTCAAGTATCTGCCGCAATACGACGATGCGTTCGTGCGGATTGCGCGCGAGGTCGGTGATTGCCAATTCGTCTTCCTGCGCCATTTCGGTGCGCCGAAGATCACGGCGATCATCCGCGAACGGCTGGAGCGCGCTTTTGCTGCTGCCGGCATGCGCGCCGACGATCATTGCGTTTTCCTCAATCGTCTGAGCCAAAGCAAATTTGTGGCGGCGGCCGGCCTCTCCGACGTGTTCCTGGACAGCATCGGCTGGTCGGGATGCAACTCGGCGCTGGAATGCCTTGCCCAGGCATTGCCGCTCGTCACGTTTGAAGGGAAAACGATGCGGGGCCGCCATTGCGCGGCGATACTGCGCATGCTGGACGTTCCCGAGACGATTGCCACGACGATGGAAGACTATGTCGCGATCGCGGCCCGTCTCGGCCGGGACAGCCAATTCAGGCAGACGATTTCGGCGCGAATGGCCGCAAACCGGGACAAAGTCTATCGCGATCGCGCGCCGGTGACGGCGCTGGAAGACTTCATCGAACGGTCCGTGCGCGGCTAGGCCGCTTTTGCCAAATCTCTTTGTCACACTGCCGCTTCCCTATATGAATAATGGGCAATCGGCAGAGGGAAGGATTTTATGCGTTTTGAAGGCACCAAGGCCTACGTGGCGACCGACGACCTCAAGATCGCGGTCAACGCCGCAATCACGCTCGAGCGGCCTCTGCTGGTCAAAGGCGAGCCCGGCACGGGCAAGACCGTACTGGCGCTCGAAGTCGCTAATGCGATTGGCGCCCCGCTGATCGAATGGCACATCAAGTCCACCACCAAGGCGCTGCAGGGCCTCTACGAATATGACGCCGTGTCGCGGTTGCGCGACAGCCAGCTCGGCGACGAGCGCGTCAAGGACATCCGCAACTACATCAGGCGCGGCAAGCTCTGGGATGCATTCGTTGCCGAAGACCGCCCTGTCCTCCTGATCGACGAGATCGACAAGGCCGACATCGAATTTCCGAACGACCTGCTGCAGGAGCTCGACCGCATGGAATTCTTCGTCTACGAAACCGGCGAGACCGTGAAGGCACGGCGCCGGCCGATCGTGGTCATCACCTCAAACAATGAAAAAGAACTGCCCGACGCTTTTTTGCGGCGATGCTTTTTCCACTACATCAGGTTTCCCGACGCCGACACGATGCGCGCGATCATCGAAGTGCATTTCCCGGGCATCAAGCAGAGGCTGGTCGCGGAAGCCTTGAGGCTGTTCTACGAAATCCGCGACGTCCCCGGCATGAAGAAGAAGCCGTCGACGTCCGAGCTTCTCGACTGGCTCAAGCTGCTGATGGCCGAAGACATCGGTCCGGAAACGTTGCGCGAGCGCGACCCCAAAAAACTTATTCCGCCGCTGCATGGAGCCCTGATCAAAAACGAGCAGGACGTGCACCTGTTCGAGCGGCTCGCCTTCATGGCGCGGCGAGAAGGCCGCTGACGTCAGGTCCCTGGCCGTTCGGCGCCGGACTCCGGCGCGCTTTCGGGCGGATTGTCCGCATTGCTTTTCGGCGCTGAGGCCTCAGCGACCCCCTGCCCCGGTGGCGCCAGCCAGCCCTGCTCCTTGGCATACACCAGGACTCGGTCGGCAATGGCGCGCCCGAGACGCCGTGCCGGAACTTCCACGTCGGGAGACAACCGCTCGTTCGGACTGCCTGTCGATGCTACAACCCCGGCGATCTCCGCGTTGCGGGCAGCGGCGACCTTGGGAGGCACCGCGGGTTCGCGCCTGGCTAGCCGTTGGTTCGACATCGAAAGTCAGCACCTGGCGCCTGCTTCCCGAGGAAAACAGCGAGGCGCTGACGGCCGCGACCACGTGCCCCCGCCCCGCCCCGAAGCCGAAGCTGTTCTTGTTCTTGGCCGTGACCGGCTCGCCCGGACGCAGCCCGCCCGACACGACGAGGGCGCTCTGATCAAGTGTGACGGCGTCCTCCGCGCCCGGCTGCGCCTCGAGGCCGGCTTCGCGAAGGCTCGCAACGATGGTGGCGACGATCTCGTCGTTGACCCGTTCGGTCGTGCGCTGACGGCGCTCGTGCGTGGGATAAGTGCCGACCTTGCGTTCAAGGCGCGCGGTATAGCCACGATCGATGGCGACCACATCGGAGGCGAAGCTGAAATCGGAGACGAGAACGATCTTCGGCTTCGGTTCGGTACCGGCGGCTCCGGTCTGGAGGCCATTGTAAACAGTGCAGCCGCCCAGCAGCAGCCCGGCGAGCGCCACAACGAAGCTTGTCAGAGTGGGTGAACGCATCGGCATTGAGATCCTACGGCGCGGCAACAGTATCTTTCCGCGCTGCGCGCATCTGGCGGCGGGCACGCGCGCGCGCACGGTAGCGGGAAAATTCCTCCTCGAAACGGTCGACTGGCCTTGTGCCCCAGTAAATTCCCTGGGCGACGATACGGCCGAGCAGACCACCGGCCCAGACCAATTCATAGGGTGCGAATAGCCGCCAGGTCTGATCGCTGTCGACAATGCCGCGCGCGACCAGTTCGCCTGCCATTGCGCTGGTGTTAAGGCCGTGGCCGCCGAAACCGCTCGCCAGCCACACGCCGCGTTCGATCTCGCCGATTTGCGGCATGCGATGAACCGTGCGCCCGAACGTGCCGTTCCATAGATGAGCAACCTCGACTTTTCCGAGGTCCGGAAACGTCCGCCGGACATCGTTGGCCAATGCTCTCCCAACAAAGCGCGGATTGGCTTCCCAGGCGCGCATGCGGCCCGACCATTGCAGGCGGTCGCCTCCGACGATGCGATAATGATTGTCGGCACGATCGGAGTCGCTGACTGCGCCGCGATAGCGGACGATGTCGTGCAGGATCTCGCCGATCGGCTCTGTGACCATGACGAAGGTCGTGACCGGCAATAATGTTGCCGCCAGTTGCGGCATCAACGTGCCGAGGTGAACATTGCCGGCGAGCACGACCTGCGCCGCGCGCACGCGGCCATCGGGCGTAACGATACGCTTGCGCACGCCGGCCGGATCAAGCGACACCGCCGGCGTCGCCTCGAAAATGCGTGCGCCGGCATTTTCGGCGAGTGCCGCAAGCCCGAGTGCATAGTTGTGAGGATCGATGTGAAAGGCCTGCCGGTAATGGACCGCGCCGAAATATCGCGGGCTGCGCAGTTGCTCCCGGACTCTTTCCGCCGGCCAGAATTCGACGTCGGCGCCGATCCAGCGCATGCGTTCGGCTTCGGCGCGCAGCGCTGCCGTATTGTCGGTCTTCGATACGTGCAGCCAACCGTTGATGAGGTCGACGCCGGGCATGTTGGTGTCGAGAATTGTGCGCCGGACGTACTCGAGACCCTGCTCGGAAAGGGCCCAGAGCTGCTTTGCATGATCGAGGCCGGTGCGCTCGACGATGTCGTCGATGTCCTCAAAATAGCCGGGCAGCACAAATCCCAGGTTACGGCCCGAAGCCGCCCAGGCCACGTGGGCCGCTTCCAGTACCGCGACCGACCAGCCCCGCTGGGCGACCTCGCGTGCCACTGTGAGGCCCGCAAGCCCGGCCCCGATCACGCAAACGTCGACGTCGAGATCGAGATTGAGGCGCGGACGGTCCGGCCGTGCAACGCTCGTCGCCTCATACCAGCCGGCTTCCATGACTACGTTTCTTCCATTGGCTCAGCGATGCGAATTTGCCGCAGCACGCGGCGCGGCGGCGGACACATGCTAGACTGGGCCGTGCCGCTGTCGACCTCCATAGCATGACCATGCGACGTCTCCTGCTATTTCGCCACGCCAAGGCCGAACGTTCCGAACCGGGCATGGAAGACCGTGCACGCCGGCTGGTGGAGCGCGGACAAAAGGATGCCGCGACGGTCGGCGCCTATATGGCGTCCCACGCCCTGGTACCCGACCGCGTGATGACCTCCCCTTCGGCGCGCACGCAGGAAACCTGGAAATTCGCAGCTCCCGCCTTCAAGCGGGCCCCGGCGGCCACTCCGGTCGAACGGCTTTACGACGCAACGCCCCATGACATCCTTGGTGTCATCAAGGGAGCCCCGCCCGCCACCCGAAGCCTCCTCATCTTGGGTCACAATCCCGGCCTGCACGCAGTCGCATTGCTGCTCGTCGCCTCGGGCGATATCGAAACCCGCGAACGCCTGCGGGAGAAAATGCCCACTTGCGGTTTGGTGATCATCGATTTCGCATTCGACGACTGGGGAAAACTGCATCCTCAATCCGGGCGGTTGGAGCGTTTCGTCACTCCCAAGTCACTGTCTGCAGCCGCTAATTGAGGCCATAACGGCACTCAACGCGCGCACGAAAACATGTCATGATTGCAGCCTTGCAGCGAAAACGAGGGGCGCTGTCATGTACAACAAGATTCTGGTGCCGGTCGATCTTGCCGACACCGATTTGGCGAAGCCCGCTATCACCACGGCAGTCGAGATGGCGCGCAACTCTAACGGATCGGTGCGGCTGGTGAATGTCCTGGCAATGACGCCGGTCATGCTGGCGGAATACGTGCCACCCGATTTCGATGTCCAACAGCGTAAGTCGGCCGAAGAGGCATTGAGCATTATTGCGCGGGAATGCGGTCTTGATGCAGCACACGTTTCCGCGACCGTGCGCCAGGGCGGCATCTATCACGAGGTGCTTGAGGAGGCGAAAAGCTTCAACGCCGATCTGATCGTGATGAGCTCGCACCGTCCGGCGATGCGCACTTATTTTCTGGGGTCGAACGCCGGGCACGTTGTGCGCTACGCAAAATGCTCCGTGCTGGTGGTACGCAACTAGAGAAACGCGTCCGCGGCCTACTCGCGCGGCATGATATCGGCTGGCAGCGCGTCCGGCCGGTAGGTGCCTGGCCGATTCCGGCGAAAGAAATTGCCGGCCTGCCAGAGATAGAACACAAGGAAGGCACCGACGATCGCCGCACTTGTCGTCGCACCCGCTTGCAGGGCGCGCACGATAAGAGCGGCAAGCCCGATTCCGGCTCCCGCAAAAACCAGAATGCCCAGCCAATAGATCAGCGGATTGCTCCCACGCTCGAACTGCGTCGAGCCGTTCGCCCGCGAGATGCGCCGATGCAATTCCCTGACGAATGAGGAATAGGCGCCGTCAAGCCGCTCCTGTTCCATCATGCTTTTCCATGAGCTCGAGCTGATCAGCAGCTTCGGAGACCCGTTGGCCCACAGCTCGGTCACGAAACGGTGCGACTGCATGCTGTGCGGCCGATAGGACACGCGCAAGCGCCGGACACGATCAAAGGGGATGCTGCCGGATCGCAGACCGACGGCCCAGTCGATGCCACGTTCGGTCAGGTTAAACTCGCGGGGTGCCCCGAACACCGATGGCCGGTAGCTGTAGGAGACAGTTTCGCCAGTGGCGTCAGCGACCTGCTCGATCATGCACCCTCCCCTGTGTCGTCAGCCGACGTGTGCCTTCTGGGTCACGACCCGTCGCAAAACGGTTTGCAAGAAACTAACAGGCCATATGGGCGAGTGTTTCCAAGGTCAAAGGTATATAATATCGTGATCTTGCTACTGCGGCGTTTTGGGGCTGTTCGCAGGCGTTCGGGTTGGGGAGGCGTCGTTATGGCGAAGTTGTCGGACCTTTTTGGCCGGAAAGGCGTGGCCGGGCCCGACAAATTGACCGGCCGAAACGGCAACGGCGGCGACCCTATCTCCATTGAAAACTTGTCCGATGTCGGCTCGCGCATGGGCGAGGAAAACGAGGTTTTGCGCAACCTCCTGACCGACACCGGGCGCAAGATCAGCGAACTCGATGATCTCAAGGCGGCCTTCGACAAGCTGGTGGCGCCGTTCAACAGCACGTTGCGCGCGCTTGAACAGGAAAAATCGCAGACCCTGAGCCTGTCGGGCATGCTGGCCGAGGCCCGCACGGCCTACGAGACCCTGCGCACCGAGTTTTACCAGGTCGACCGGAAAGCGACCGCGCTTGAGGCCGAAGTCGAAAAGCTGCGCGAAGACCTTGAGCTTTCGCGTGAGGCAAATCGCGGGCTCGAAAGCGCCCGGCTGGAGCTGACCGACGATCTCAACGCGCTGCGTGCGCATGCTGCCGAGCTTGACCGGCAGCTTTCACATGAAACCACGCAGCGGCGCGCGCTGGGTGAAGCCCGGCGCACTTTGCAGGACCAGTTCGATGCCGCCGAAAAGCGCATCATGCAGCTGGAGGGCGAGCTTGCCGCCGCGCGCGAGAAGCTGACCCTGCTGGACGACGAGAAACGTTCGCTGCAAATCGCGATCGATCAGGCTCTCAACGAAACCGCACGGCTGACGCGGCGGTTGACGGAAAGCGAGAATACGCTGACCGCAACGCGCGCCCAGCTCGGCAAAGTCGAGTCAAGCTTTGCAGAAGCCTATGCGGAACGTGGACGCCTCGGCGCAGCGCTCGACGAAGCAAAAGAGCAGCATCTGGCTGAGCGTAACAGTCTGAACATGCGCCTCGACGCCTTACAGTCGCGCACCGCGACGGCAGAACGGCTGCTGTCCGAGGCGCGACAAAACCTCCTCGTCCGTACCGAGGAAGTGCGCGCCTTCGACCGCAAATCAGTCGAAGCGACCATCGCCCGCAACAACGCTGAAAAACGTCTTGCGCAGATCGAAGCGCAGCACGAGGCCCGCGAGCGCCAGATCAGGGACCATGAGCAGGCACGCACGGCCTTGGCCGAACGCAACAACGCACTGACCAAGACCCTGAAAGTGCGCGAAACCGGTTTGGCGCGCGCCGAAGAAAAAATCGCTGCGCTCACCGAACGCAACGGCCATCTGGAGGCGGACATCCAGATTAGCCGCACCAACATCGAGAAGCGCGTCGAGGATCTCAATTCGGCGCTGCAGCGGGAACGCATGGAGCGGGCTGTCGTCGAGGGCGCGCTGGAAGCCGCCCGCAAGGACAATTCCCGCCTGCAGAGCGAGGTCGCCGCGCTGCGGTCGACCTTGCGCCGGGGCGCGCCGCTGGACGATGCGCCGGTGCCGCCTGCCGAGGCCGCCAACGATGAAGCACCGTCCAAAGGCAAGCGCGTGAAGGGGGCCGAAGGCCCGTAGGCCGAGGCCGGCGGAAAGGGCTGAGACGACGTCGAACGCAGGATTTGAAAGCGCGGGCAGGTCCCGCGCTTTTTTTGTTCTTGGGCCCACGCGGACTGACAAACGCGGAAGCCGCCCCTATATGACGTTCATGCGGATCCTGTACGTCGCGGTGCCTCTGTTCGCACTGCTGGCATTTTCGGTCTGGTTCGCCGCCGTCGCTTGGGAGCGCCTCGGCGGCGAGGCAATCCCCACATATGGATACGTAGCCATTGCCGGAGGCGTACTATTTTCACTCCTGGTCGGAGGGGGCCTGATGGCGCTGGTCTTTTACAGCAATCGCCACGGCTATGACGACCTGAGCGGCGGCAACAACGATCGGCGCTGAGCCGTCATTCTGAATTTTCATACGTGACGGCGTATCGCACGCGCGCGAGACAGGCTATGTATGCCGCGCGCCGGGAGCGATCGGGAAAGTCATGAACAAGAGCCTTGTCCAGGAAGAATTCGGCAAGACTGCCGCAAGCTATCTGACCAGCAAGCCGCACGCGCTCGGCAAAAGTCTCGAGCGTCTGGTCGCCCTCACCTCCCCGCAAAAGGGCTGGCATGTCCTCGACGTCGCGACCGGTGGTGGTCATGTCGCCTACGTTTTCGCGCCGCATGTCGCGCGTGTATGGGCCACCGACATCACCCAGGAAATGCTCGAGATGGTGAAGGCCGAGGCGCAGAAGCGCGGCCTGTCGAACGTGCGAACCGCCTACGCCAAAGCCGAAGCGATGCCGTTCGAAGATGCGAGTTTCGATCTGGTGACCTGCCGCATCGCGCCACACCATTTCGATTCAATTCCCGATTTCCTCGGCGAGGTCCACCGTGTGCTCAAGCCGAATGGCTTGTTCGCGCTGGTCGATAATGTCGTGCCGGAAGGAAGCGTCGGCGATTACATCAATGCCTTCGAGCGCTTCCGCGACCCGAGCCACCTGCGCGCCTGGACGATGCAGGAATGGCGTGACGCCTTGAAGAAGACCCGACTGGCGATCGAGCATGAAGAACAGATCTACAAAAAAATGGAATTCAAGAGCTGGGCGAGCCGCCACGATGCGACGATGCAGGCGCTGCTGCGCTCCATGCTTGCGGAAGTCACTCCGGCGGTGAAAGCAGCACTGGAGCCCCAGGGCGCGGATGCGGAGCTCACCTTCCGGCTCTGCGAAGGTCTGTTCATCGCCAAACGCAGCTGAGCGAAACGCAACGGCGGCGCTTCGACGGCGGCGGTTTACGGCAGCCGAAATTCTGCATTTCGACCGCTGGGCGGCCGAAAATGTGCCTTTCGGTAAGTATCTGGCATATCGTCCTATTTTGCCGTTAACCTTTCATTTACCCACAGAAATTCAGATTCCATTAGGATCTATTAACAGTGTGATTCGGCGTCGCTTCGGCCGGGCGAATCGGCGTTTAGGGGATCACCCAATGAATAAATTCGGGGGCTTTTTCGCCCGCAGAGCCGGACTCTACGACAAACCGGCCGATCCGACGCCGAACGCCACTCCTCCGACTGACAATCCGCTCGAACTTGACGAAGAGCTGTTCACGGCGCTTGGCGCCCAGCTTGGCGGCGAGAATAAATCGCTGCGCAACTTGCTGCTCGACGCCAACGCCAAGATCGGCGAGCTCGACGGTATCAAGAATGCCGTCGGCAAACTTGTCGATCCGGTGAGCAAGGCGCTGCGCGCCTTCGAAGCCGAAAAATCCGAAAAGATCAGTCTGCAGACGGTGCTCAACAACACGCGCACCGCTTACGGCAAGCTGCGCAACGAGGTTGCCGAACTCGAGAAAAAGGCCAACCTTTCGGAAAAGGAATGTCAGGCGCTGCGTCAGGAGCTTACGACGACGCAGAACCTGCTGCGTACGCTCGAGGCTACGAAAGCAGAGATCGCCATCGATATCGCCGCAAGACGCGCGCAGATCGTCGATCTCGAGACACGGCTTGCCCAGGAGACCGGCGAAGGCAAGGCGCTTCGTGAAGAAAACCGCAGGCTTGATGAGCGGCTTTCGACAGCGGATAAGCGCGTGATGGCGCTCGAATCCGAACTCAATGGAGCGCGCCAGCGGCTGCTGATGCTCGAGGACGAAAAGCGGGCGCAACAAATTTCGCTCGACAAAATCAGCGCCGAGTCCGCCCGCGTCTCCCGCAAGCTCGTCGAGACCGAAGCCAGTCTGACAGCGACGCAAGGGCGTTTGCGCCATGTGGAAGGCACTGTCGCCGAACTTAATACCGAACGGACGCGGCTTACGGCCGCGCTCGATGAAGCGAACGAGCGCCACGAGCACGAAGTCACAACCCAGCGCATGCGTTTCGACGCTTTGCAGGCACGCGCCTCCGCGAGTGAAAAACTGCTCGGCGAGGCGCGCGAGCACTTGCTGGCGCGAGCAGACGAGATCAGAATCTATGATCGTCGTGCCGGCGAACTTGCGCTTGAACGCGATGCCTTGCAGGCACGCGTGGCCGACCTCGAGGCCGAGCGCATCCAGCGCGAATCCCAATTCAAGGAGGTCGACCAGGCCCGCGCGACTCTCATCGAACGCAGCACCGCGCTCGCCCGCGCTTTCACGGCAAAGGAAGCGGCGCTGACGCGTGCCGAAGACGCGATCGCCGCGCTCAACGAGCAGGTCGCCGCGCTGGAAGCAGCCCGTGCTGCCGAGAAGCAGGCGGCCGACCAAAGGGTCGAAGAGCTCAGCACCTCGCTCCGGCGCGAGCAGATGCAGTGCTCTGTCGTCGAGGGCGCGCTTGAAACCGCCCGCAAGGATTTTGCGCGTTTGATGCGCGAGGCGATGGCTCTCCAGCGCGAACAGCAGACGGCGCCGGACGATCCTGCGCTGCTACGCCCAGCCAACGCGGCATAGAACCATCTGACTCAAGCCAAAAGCAGCAACGCCGGGACCAAATCCCGGCGTTGCTGCTTTTGCTGGTATCCCGAATCCTTGCTTCAACCGCCTGCTTCAGGGATCGGAACCGGCAACACGAAGAGCTCTTCGCACGCCGTGCAACTGTAGGTGAGAAGATCGGTTTTGGCCTCAACGGGATGGGGCTCGCTACCGACCAGGCGATCCGCGAACTGCTCAAACGCGGACTGGCGGCGGAAGGCTTTGAATCGGTAGCCTTCGGAACCAAATCCGAAGAGTTCGGCGTGATCGGCAAAACCCCGAGCGGCCGGGGCAAGTAGCGGACGTTCACGTCCTTCGTCGCGCTCCGGTGTTGGCCAGGCGCGGTTTAGCGCACCAGCTCGCGCATCGCGCGGTCGAGCCCCTCCAGCGTCAGCGGAAACATTCGCCCGCCCACGAGCTGGCGGACCATGCTGACCGACTGCGTGAAGTTCCATTCCTTCTCGGGCACCGGATTGAGCCAGACGCAAGCGGGATACGTGCGCGTCACCCGTTCCAGCCAAAGCGCCCCGGGCTCGTCGTTGAAGTGCTCCACTGAGCCGCCCGGCGCTACGATCTCGTAGGGCGACATCGATGCGTCGCCGACGAAGATCACCTTGTAGTCGTGCGGATAGGTGTGCAGCACGTCCCAAGTCGGCGTCGTCTCCTGGAAACGGCGGCGGTTTTCTTTCCACACGCGCTCGTACAGGCAATTGTGGAAATAGAAATACTGAAGGTGCTTGAACTCGCTGCGCGCCGCCGAAAACAATTCCTCGGTCGCCTTGATGTGCCAATCCATCGAGCCGCCGATGTCGAAGAACAAGAGCACCTTCACGGCATTGTGCCGTTCCGGTCGCATCAGAATATCCAGGTAGCCTTTGTGCGCGGTGCCCTTGATGGTGCCGTCGAGATCGAGTTCCTCCGGCGCGCCCGTGCGCGCGAATTTTCGCAGGCGGCGCAGCGCCAGCTTGATGTTGCGCGTGCCGATTTCGACCTCGTCATCAAGATCCTTGAATTCGCGCTTGTCCCAGACTTTGACCGCACGGAAGTTGCGGTTCTCGTCCTGACCGATGCGCACGCCCTCCGGATTGTAGCCATAGGCGCCGTAAGGCGACGTGCCGGCGGTGCCGATCCATTTCGAGCCGCCCTGGTGGCGCTTCTTTTGCTCGGCGAGCCGCTTGCGCAGCGTCTCCAGCAGCTTGTCGAGACCGCCCATGGCCTCGATCTGCTTTTTTTCTTCTTCGGTCAGATATTTCTCGGCGAGCTTTTTCAACCACTCGGCCGGAATGTCGGCTTCGATCACGCCGTCGATCGTCTCCAGCCCTTTGAACACATGACCGAATACGCGATCGAACTTGTCGATATTGCGCTCGTCCTTCACCAGCGCTGCGCGCGACAGATAGTAAAAGTCGTCAACACGGCGCGACGCCAGATCGGCATCCATGGCTTCGAGCAGCGTCAAATATTCGCGCAAAGTAACAGGCACGCCGGCCTGTTTGAGCTCCTGAAAGAAACTGACGAACATCTGCCCCTTTCCGTGGGCCCTATCAGCCTTAACGGCCGGAGGATTGTCCCCTAGTCAAGAACGCGTCAAGGCGGTATCAAACTACCAATAAAAAGAGAGTGCTGGGAGGATTCAGATGCCAATGCGTGATCGCGCCCGGTGGGCGTTTGTCATCCTGTTGTCGATGGCATTGCTCAGCGCGCCGGCAATCTGGAATCACTTTCCCCTATTGCAATATGACACCGGCGGCTACCTCGCCCGCTGGTACGAGCCCT
Organism: uncultured Alphaproteobacteria bacterium; assembly: GCA_963718035.1. Classification (GTDB taxonomy): domain Bacteria; phylum Pseudomonadota; class Alphaproteobacteria; order Rhizobiales; family Xanthobacteraceae; genus Pseudolabrys. The sequence goes on from CAVQYD010000011.1 coordinate 60,500, forward strand.
ATCTCGTGCCGAGCCGCGCGGTCACCTACGGGCTGATCCTCAATGCCGGCGCAGTTTGTCGTTCTGGCCGGTGGTGCTCGGGCAAAGCGCGCTCACGGTGTGGGTGATCGCGCTGATCTTGCGCGTGCATGGCCTTGGCGGACGGCCGGGATTGCTTGCCGGCATCGTTGCCGCGTTGTCGGTATTCTCCACCCTGCCCTGGCTTACCTCGATCCTGCTCACGGACATTTTCGCCGGGCTCGCGGTGCTCGCACTTTATCTTCTCCTGCTCCGCGCAAATGACCTCAACGGACGCGAACAAGCCGGCCTTGTTGCTCTGATCGCGGTGTCCGTTGCAACGCATAGCGCGACATTTGCCGTACTGCTGATGTTACTGGCCGCAGCCGCCCTGCTCTCGCTCGTCGCGCCCAGCCGGCTGCCGCGGCGGCGTCTTGGCAACGGCGCGCTTGCGATTGCTCTCGGTGCAGCGCTCGTGTTCGCCGCCAATGCGACCGTCACCAAGCGGCTGACCTGGACACCGGGCGGGTTTGCGCTCTCGTTCGGCCGCATGCTGCAGGATGGCATCGTCAAGAAATATCTCGACGAGCACTGCCCGCGCGCACGCCTCGTGCTCTGCGCTTACAAGGACGAACTGCCGCGTGACGCGGACGAATGGTTCTGGGGCAGCCCGCTGTTCGACAAGCTCGGACGCTTCGCCGGCCTTGATGCGGAGATGGAACGCATCGCCTTGGCGAGCCTCGCCGAATATCCGCTGCTACAGGTCAAAACCGCCGCCATAGCGACGGCCCGCCAATTGATTGACGTCCGCACCGGTGAGGGCGTGGTGAATTCGATCTGGCACACCTACGGCATTATCGAACGCTATCGTCCGGCTCTCGTCCCCGACATGCGCGCGGCGCGCCAGCAACGCGGCGAGATCGATTTCACGATCATCAACCGCGTGCATTATCCATTGGCGCTAGCCTGCCTGCTGCTGCTGCCGCTGATTGGCGGCTACCTGCTCAGGCGGAAAGATATGAGCGCGATCGGCGAGTTGGCCACGGTCTGCCTGCTTGCGCTGCTGGCGAATGCATTCGTTTGCGGCACACTGTCGAACCCGCACGACCGTTACGGCGCGCGCCTGATCTGGCTTGCGGTAACCGCCGCCGCGATCGCCGCGGTACGCCTGTACGAAGAGCGCGAACGGCTGCGCGCCACCGGGATTGTGGCCTCTCCGCCCTAGACTTCGCCAGCGCGTCAGCGCCGCCCCGGGATTTGGCCTAGGCTTGAACTCTTACAGGTAATTTCTGGACTACGGCCTGGCCGGCCGGTGTGAGTTCGTAGAGACGCGGGCCGTAAGTCCGCGCTCAAGCGTCCGCCGCGAGCGGAGGGGGAGACGTCCATGGCAATAAAATCACTCACTGTGAACGGCAAACGCGTGCCCGTTACCTACAACGATCCGCAGATGCCGCTGCTCTATGTGCTGCGCAACGATCTCGGTCTGCACGGCCCGCGCTTCGGCTGCGGCCTCGGTCAATGCGGCGCCTGCACCGTCCATATCGACGGCGCGGCCGTGCGCTCATGCATCACGCCGCTTTCGACGGTCGACGTGAACAAGAAGATTGTCACGCTGGAAGGCCTTGGCTCGCCGGAAAAGCCGCACCGGGTGCAGAAGGCCTTTATCGACGAGCAAGCCGCGCAATGCGGCTACTGCATCAACGGAATGATCATGGAGTCGGCGGCTTTCCTCGCCAAAAACAAGAAGCCGACCGAAGCCGCCATCAAGAACGCGCTCGCCAACAATCTTTGCCGCTGCGGCACCCATGCCCGCATCGTGCGCGCCGTCAAGCGCGCGTCGGCTTAGGGAGGCGCACATGAACATCCAGATTTCGCGGCGCGACGCCCTGCTCGGCTCCGGCGCCCTCATCGTCAGCTTCGCGCTGGCCGGCTCATCGATCGGCGCACAGGCACAAGGGGCGACCAAGCCGCTCGCCCTCACTGAAGTCGACTCTTTCCTTGCCATCGACAAGACCGGCAAGGTCACCGTCTATTCCGGCAAGGTCGATCTCGGCACCGGCATCACAACGGCGCTGCGCCAGATCGTGGCGGACGAGCTCGACGTGCCGATCGGCCGCATCGAGTTGATCACCGGGCGACACGCTTGCTTACGCCCGACCAGGGCAAGACCTGGGGCGAGCCTCACCATCCAACTTGGCGGCATGCAGCTGCGTCAGGCCGCCGCGGCGGCGCGCCAGGCCTTGCTCGCGGAAGCCGCCAAGAAGCTCGGCACCGACAAGCTTACCGTTACCGACGGCGTTGTCTCTGGCGGCGCGCAAGAAGGTCAGCTACGGCGAACTGATCGGCGGCAAGAGCTTCTCGATCAAGCTCGACCCAAAGCAGCCGGTGAAGGAAAAATCGCCGAAGGACTACAAGATCGTCGGCAAGCCGGTGCCGCGGGTCGACATCCCCGACAAGGTCACCGGCCGCTTCACCTACATGCAGGACTTCCAGCGTGCCCGGCATGCTGCACGGGCGCGTGGTGCGGCCGCCCGCGATCGGCGCCAAGCTCGAAAGAGTCGACGAATCCGCGGTCAAGAAGATCCCGGGCATCGTCAGGGTCGTGCGCGAGGGCGAATTTCCTCGGTGTCGTCGCGACAAACGAGTGGGACGCAATCCGCGGCGCGGATGCGCTCAAGGCCACCTGGTCGAAATCGGAAACGCTGCCCGACCAGGCCAAGCTGTGGGAGCACGTGCGCGCGACCAAGGTGGCCAAGGAAGAAGAGTACGGCAAGACCGGGAATACTGCCGAGGCCATGGCTAAGGATGGCGTCAAGATCATCAAGGCGACCTATGATTTCGCCATCCACACCCACGGCTCGATCGGACCGTCCTGCGCGGTGGCCGAATTCAAGGACGGCATGCTGACCTCGTGGTCGGCGTCGCAGGCAACGCACGATCTGCGCAAGCAACTGGCGCAGATGTTCTCGCTGCCGCCCGAGAAGGTGCGCTGCATCTATGTCGAAGGCTCCGGCTGCTACGGCCGCAACGGCCACGAGGACGCGGCCGCCGACGCCGCGCTTGCTGGCCAAAGCGGTCGGCAATCCGGTGCGCGTGCAATGGTCGCGCGCCGACGAGCACGGCTGGGACCCGAAAGGTCCACCGACGCTGATGGACATGCGCGCGAGCACTGGATGCCGCAAGGCAACGTCACCGCATGGGAAGGCGACTTCTACATGCCGCAGCAGACGCCGGGCGGCTTCCTGGTGCCACTTGTGGCGGCAACGCTTGTCCGGCATGCCGGCCGCGGACCACATCGCCCCCGGGCAACGTGTTCCAGAACTCGGCGATCCGGGTACAAATTCCCCAACACCAAGGTCCGTCTGCAAGCGGCTGGAGACGACGCCGTTCCGCCCGTCCTGGATCAGGACGCCGGGGCGGATGCAGAACACTTACGCCAATGAATGCTTCATGGACGAACTCGCCGCGGCGGCCAACACGGACCCGCTCGAGTTCCGCCTGAAGTATCTCGACGACAAGCGCGGGCTCGAACTGCTCGACCGCCTGGCGGCGCTCGCCAAGTGGGAAAAGCGGCCGTCTCCGCAAAAGAACGGCCAGCGGCAACTGTCGCGAAGGGGCGCGGCGTCTCCTACGTCAAATATGAGCTGGTGCGCACCTATATCGGCGCCGTCGCAGAAGTCGAGGTCGACCGAAGCGACCGGCGTGATCCGCGTGTCCGAAGTTCACGGTCGTCCACGACTGCGGTCAGATCATCAATCCCGACGGCCTGAAGAACCAGATCGAGGGCAACGTGATCCAGACCGTCAGCCGCACGTTGATCGAGGAAGTGAAGTTCGACCGCTCGCAGGTCACCAGCCTCGACTGGGAGAGCTATCCGATCCTCAAATTCCCGGAGGTGCCTGAGATCGTGATCGAGCTGATCGACCGGCCAACCGAGAAACCCTGGGGTGCGGGCGAGCCCGCTGCCGCGGTCATTCCTTCCGCGATCTCGAACGCGGTGTTCGACGCAACCGGTGTCCGGCTGCGCTCAATTCCCTACACGCCGGCCAAAGTCCTCGCCGCGATGCAGGCGACCTGACGGTTGCAGCAATCGCGGAGCGCCCCACCGGGGCGCTCCGTCCTTTTGGAAGGAACTACAATGACCATCGCCAGTCGCGTGGGCACTCTTATTACAACTGCCATTCTTGCCTTCGGAATTGCCATGCCAGCCAAGGCGGACCTCGTCAAAGAGCTCATACCCACCGGCAAGCTGCGCGTGGCGATCGCTATAGCCCCTGCCCCGTCTGCACTCTACGCGGTCAAGGACAGCACGACCGGCAAGTTCCGCGGCGTCACCGTCGACCTGGGCGCTGCGTTGGCGCGGAAGCTTGGCGTGCCGGTCGAATTCCTCCCGCATCTTGCGTCCGGCGAGATCCAGAATTCGGCGGCGAGCGGAAAATGGGATGTGACCTTCATGCCGGTCGACGAGGAGCGCAAGAAATTCGTCGACTTCGGCAATGCCTACCACCTTCTGCAGAGTACATATCTGGTGGCACCCGGTTCTAAGCTTGCGAAAGTCGAGGACGCGAACGCACCCGGCGTTCGCATCGGCGGCGTCGCCAATACCGCGACGTTCCGCGCCGCCCAGCGCACCGCGCCGAAGGCGACCTTCGTCACCGTCGCCGGCGTGGACGCGGCGATCGCCGCAATGAATGCCGGCGAGATCGACTGCATCGCACTCTCGCGCGAGTCGCTTTCCGGGCTCGTTACAAAAATTCCGGGTTCGCGCATCCTCGACGGCGGCTTCCTAAACTCATCGACCGCCGTCGCCGTTCCAAAAGACAAGCCGGATGCCCTCGCCTACGTCAGCGCCTTCATCGAAGAGGCGAAAGCGAATGGCCTCGTCCGCAAGGCGCTGGATTCGATGAACCTGCAAAACTCCCAGGTCGCGCCGGCCGGGATGAAACCCTGAACACGGCGTGCTATTCGGTAGGCCCGCGCTTCAATTTATTCCCAATTTTCTGGAGTTCGTATCGATGGTCGATGCCGCTGTCTCACAGCAACTCACCCCCACCGGCAAACTTCGTGTCGCCATCGCCATAGCGCCGGCGCCGTCGGCGCAGTTCGCCATCAAGGACGAAGGGACCGGCGCGTACCGCGGCGTTGCCGTCATTCTCGGGAAAGCGCTCGCGAAAAGGCTCGGTGTCGAGGCTGAACTCATCGCCCACAACGGCTCCGGTGAAGTGCAGAACTCGGCCGCCGACAACAAGTGGGATGTGGCGTTTCTGCCGGTGGACGAGGAACGCAAGAAATTCGTTGATTTCGGCAACGCCTACCACATCTTGCAAAGCACTTATCTGGTCGCGCCGGGCGCGAAGCTGAACGCGGTGAGCGAGGCCAACAGGCCCGGCGTGCGCATAGGCGGCGTCGCCAACACCGCGACTTTTCGCACGTCGAACAAGACGGCGCCGAACGCAGCCCACACCGGTTTCGAAAAGGCGGATGAGGCGGTCGCGGCCTTGCGCGACGGCAAGCTCGACGCAATTGCTTTTTCCCGTGAGTTGCTCACCGGCCTGCAGACCAAAGTGCCCGGCTCGCGCATCCTCGACGGCGGCTTCATGAATTCGACGACATCGGTCGCCGTACCGAAAGGAAAACCGGCGGCACTTGCCTATGTGAGCGAGTTCATCGAGGAAGCGAAGGCATCGGGCCTCGTGCGCAAGGCCTTCGACGAAATGGGCCTCAAGAGCTCGCAGGTCGCGCCCGCCGGGATGAAGTCTTAGGCCGCCGACCTACGCTTGCTTGTCGGGAGTCGACACCACCAGCCCATCGAGCTCGTCGGTCACTTTTATCTGGCACGACAGTCGCGAATTGGGCCGCACGTCGTAGCCGAAGTCGAGCATGTCTTCTTCCATCGGCGACGGTCCGCCGACTTTTTCGCGCCAGGCTTCGTCGACGTAGACGTGACAGGTCGCGCAGGCGCACGCCCCGCCGCATTCGGCTTCTATGCCGGGAATATTGTTGCGGATGGCCGTTTCCATCACTGTCGAGCCGATCTCGGCCTCGACCGTGCGGGCATTGCCGCTGGAGTCGGTAAAAGTGATCTTCGGCATGAGGAAGCGTGGCAGGAGTAACCGCGCCAGCTATTGGCGCGCGCCTCCTATATAGTCATTCCCTTGAGGACGCCATCCCCATCAATGGGCGCGGATCAGGGCGGAAATCTCCGCGCGGGCCTCTTCCACCGCCTGTGCAAGCTCGGCAATCGCGCGGCTGCTTTCACCGGGCTTTGCCTGTGCAATCGCCTCTACCTCGGCGGCGGCGCCGGCAACCCGCGTTGCACCGATCCCGACAGCTGATCCTTTGAGCGTGTGGGCGAGCGTCGCGATTGCAGCCGGCTCGCTCGTGCGCATGCGCTCAAGCAGCAGTTCCGACTGGCGATCGAACAGCTGAAGGACTTCCCGTTCGAGGCTGCGATCGCCAAACGTCATGCGCGCAAGATGATCGCGGTCGAGCACCGCCACCTTCAGCGCTTCGGGCTGCGCGCGCTCGTATATATTTATATTGACCGCGGCTTGCGCCATCTCGGCCTCCCAGCCGTTTTTATTGGCGAAGAGTTTGGCCCGATCGGGATCAAATCCCGGTAAATGCAAGGCAGCGAAAGACGACGGTGGTTAAGTCGCCGTAAGCGGGGGCGATAACTCCTGTTCGCAAATCGTGTTCAGCCGTAACGTGGCCTCAATTCGCCGGCCACCATCCGTCGGGACGAGACCGGGGCTGAGGCCGTTTGCTATGGTTAGCAATCGGTTAACGATGATAAAAAAGTCCTTACCGGCGTGGTTTCTTTCATGTTGCCAAGGCGATAGGATGAGCGCCGGGCGATAGATCGGGGATATGGGCGGCTCGGCTGCCGTTTCCGTGCTGTGCTTGCGGCATAACCCCCTGATTTCTTGACGGTTCGGGCCGCGGCGACAGTCCGGCGTAATGACGAGGCGACGACCGAGATGGCGAATACCCCGCAGAAGACTAAAGACGCGACCGAAGAGGCGCTGAACGCCATCCAGGAAGCCCTCAGCATACGTCCAGCAGAGACACGACCCAGTCCGTCCTTTGGCCCCGCGGAAGCCAGCCTCACGGACACGCCACCGCCCCATGAACCGGGCGACCTCTTCCCGCACGGCGACGCCACGCCACGCCGCGCCGCCAATGACGACCGGATCGGCATTGGTCAGATTCTGCAGGCGCTGCGCCACCGTCCGTCGCGCGGTCCCTATGTTGTCGCCGGCGTTGCCGGATTCATCTGGGCTGTCGTCTGCATTGCCGCGCTCTATTCGATCGACACGCAAGCGGTGTTCGGGACGGCGAAACTCGGCTTTGCCGCCATGCTTGCGATCGGCGGCGCAGTTATCGTGCCCGTCGTTTTTTTCTTCGTGCTCGCCCATATGTTCAATCGTGCGCAGGACATGCGCGTGGTTGCTGAATTCGATGGCCGAAGTGGCGATGCGCCTGGCGCAGCCCGAAACCGTCGCCCGCGAGTCCATTGTCACCGTTGGCCAGGCCATCCGGCGCGAAGTCGCGGCCATGGGTGATGGCGTCGAGCGTGCACTCGCTCGCGCGGCCGAGCTTGAAGCGCTCGTCCACAACGAGGTGTCGGCGCTCGAGCGCGCCTACAACGACAACGAGGTCCGCATCCGTGATCTGCTCACGGAGCTGACCAACCAGCGTGAGACGCTGGTCAATCAGGCCGAGCAGGTTCGCAACGCCATCGCCAGCGTCCACCTCGATCTCGCCCACGACATCACCTCGGTCGGCGACCTGGTCGCCGACAAGGTCAACGAAGTCGCTCAACGGGTCACCCGCTCCCTGACCGAAAAAGGCGAGCACATTACCCTTGCGCTCGGCCACGCCGGCGATTCCATGATCGATGCTCTGAGCGAGCGCGGTTCCACCCTGCTCGACCGGCTCGAAACGACAAGCGACCAGGCGACCAACGCCATCTCATCCGCGAGCGAACGCCTCTCTGCCAGCCTCAATTTCAAGACCGAGCATGTGCACGACGAGTTCGCCGACCTTGCGGCCCGCCTCCAGCAGATGATGACCGCGCGCCTCGATCAGGTCGCGCAGAACTTTGCCGACAAATCGTCAATCACCGTTGAGTCAATGGCGTCCCGCTCCCAGCAGCTGACCGACGCCATCACGGACACCAGCAACCGCCTTGCGGAATTGATTGCTTCGCGCGCCGAAGAGGTCAACACGACGCTGCGCTCGACCGGCGACTCCCTCATCCTCGACCTTTCGCTGCGCGGCGGCGACGTGGTTTCGAAGCTCGAGCAGACCGGCGCGCGCATAACCGACACCATTTCCAGCCGCAGCGACGCGGTCGCCGATAATTTCCGCGAGAGCGCCGAAACCCTGGTCGCCGCCCTCAACAACCGCGGCGAGGCAGTCAAGGAGATGCTCACGGCGCGCCTGCAGGCCTTCGAGACGATGTTCAATCAAGGCGGGACCGAGCTCACCGAGAAGATATCCCGCAACTTAAGCAACCTCGGCAACCTGATCACCCGGCACATCACAGAGTTCGACCACACGGTGAAGAACTACGGCGGCGAGCTGGTTGGCCGGCTTGGCCAGCGCACGCAGGATGTGGCCGAGGCCCTGCGTAATTACGTCGACACCTTTGATCAGCGCGTGTCCGGCCGCACCGGCGAGATATCGACGACACTCGACCAGCGTCTGGCGCAGTTCGAGACGCTTCTCGGCGCGCGCGTACAGGATCTGGCCAAAACCCTCACAGAGGGCGGCAAGGACGTCGTCGGCGCACTCGACCAGCGGATCGGCGAGGTGGCCGGCACCATCAATTTACGCGGTGCCGAAGTCGGCGGATTCGATCAGCGCCAAGATCGGCGAGATCGACCAGACGCTCGGCGCCCGGGCGCTCGAAGTCGCAAACAACCTCGACAGCCGCATCGGGCGTTTCGAAGAACTGCTTGTCGGTCGGGCGGAAACGGTCACCAGCCAGATCGAGACCCGCAGCAAGGCGGCGGCCGACGCACTCAATGCGCGGCTGGAGCAACTCAGCGAGGTGATCAAGGTCAACTCTGCGGAAGCCGAGCGCTCGCTTGGGCAGCTCGCGCTGACCACCACCGAGGCGATCCGCGCCAGCGCGGGAGATGCCGAGCGCACTTTGGTCGGCGTCAGCGAGGAAGTCGCGCGCAGCTTCGTCGGCAAGGCCGAGGAGATCGCCACCGCTGTCAGCCGTCGCACCAACGAAATGACCACCGTCCTCTCCGAAAAGAGCGGCGGCGTGCTCGCATCGATCACCGAGAAGAGCGCGCAATTCACGCGCGACGTCACAACGGCCACCGACCAGGCCGTCAAGGCGATCGAGGAAAAGGGCTTCGCCTTCACGCGCTCGATGATGGACAACAGCACCGAAATTTCCCGCATGATCAACACTGCGGGCGAAGCGGCGACCAACGTGGTCACGCGCACGATCAACGAGCTCAACGAGACCTCACAGAAGGCGATCGCGCAATCGCAGCACACCGCGACGTCGACCGTGAAGGAAATGCTCGAGACGCACACGATGCTGCGGTCCGACACGACCGCTCTCTTCGAGCGCCTGCGCGAAGCCAACATCATGCTGCAGGAAGTGCTCAGCGGCGCTCACGAAAACATGGGCGCGCTGGAAAATACGCTCATGGTGCGGGTGTCCGAATTCGTCACCGCGATGAACGAGGTCACCGCGTCGACCGGCGATGCCACAGGGCGCGTCGAGACGAACATCGCGGCCTTCCGCGACATCACGGCCCAGGTCATCGGCGATCTTGGGCAGCTGGCGCGGCAATTCGACATTCACGGCCGCGACCTGGTCAAGGCGGTCGAGATCATCGATCACAGCAACCAGCGCACGGAAGACGGAGTCAACGAGCGGCGTGTCCAGCTCGATTCCCTGATCGCCACCCTCGATATCCGCACCGAGGATATCGAGAAGCGCCTGACCCGATTCTCCGGCCTGCTGGACGAGTCGCTCGATGCCGCTTCGACGCGTGCCCGCGAGGTCGCCCGTCTCGTCTCGGAAGCCAGCGCCGAAGGCACCCGTGCCATCAGCGAACAATACGAACGCGTCCGCGAGAACGCCGAAGGAGAGCGCCAGCGCTCCGCCGATGCGATGCGCGCAATCTACGAGCAGAGCGCCGGCGAGACCCAGGCCCTGTTCCAAAGCGCGAACGAACGCTTTGCTGAATCGGTCCAGGGCATGAAGCAGATGGCCGCGGAAATGCAGCGCGAGCTGGAAAGCACGCGCAACGAACTCCGGCGCGGCGTCTTTGAACTGCCGCAGGAAACTGCCGAAAGCGCCGCCCAGATGCGCCGGGTCATCGTCGACCAGATCGAGGCGCTCGCCGAACTCAATCGCATCGTTGCGCGCCACGGACGCAATCTCGACGCGGTGGAGCCGGTGCTGCGCCGCACGCGCGAAGAGCCGACGCTGGCCGTTGTCGGGGGCCGCAGCGAGCTTCCGCGCGCTACTCCCGCCGATATTCCGCGAAGCGAAATACCACCGCCGCGTCCGCCGCAGCGAAGCGAGAGCGGCGGCTTCGCCCCGCCTCCCCGCCGCGCACCGGCGGAACCGCCCGCGGTCACCGTCGCCCCGGCAGGCCCGGGCCGCGGCTGGCTTTCGGACCTACTCACTCGCGCCTCACGCGAAGAAAACGAGCCAATGCGCGATGTTCCGCGCGAGCCGGTCCGCGAAACGACGCGTGACGTCATGCGCGAACCGTCCCGGGCGAGCGAGGATCGGCCACCACGCCACTCCATCGAGTCGCTCAATTCGCTGTCGGTCGATATTGCGCGCATGATCGACCACGACGCCGCAGCCGACCTTTGGGATCGTTACAAGCGCGGCGAACGTAACGTGTTCACCCGCCGGCTCTATACGCTGCAGGGTCAGCAGGCATTCGACGACATCCGCAAGAAGTACCGCGCGGACCGCGAATTCAAGCAGACGGTCGACCGGTACATTTCGGAGTTTGAGCGGTTGCTCGAGGAGGTGTCGCGCGACGATCGCGGCCAGGTCGTGGCCCGCACCTACCTCACGTCGGAAACGGGCAAGGTCTACACGATGCTTGCGCACGCGGCCGGCCGTTTCGATTGACGCGGCCATCGCTGACCCTCTCGTACACTGTCGAGCGTTGGCCGATTGCCGGATTGTTCGGCATCAGCCGCGGCGTCAAGACCGAAGCTGTCGTCGTGGTGGCCGAGTTGGCCGACGGCAAAGCGCGCGGGCGCGGCGAATGCGTGCCCTATCTCCGCTATGGCGAGACCGTCGAAAGCGTTACCGCGCAGATTGAAGGGCTGCGGCCGCAGATCGAAGCCGGCCTCGACCGGCGCACACTGCAGACGGCGATGCCGCCGGGGGCCGCGCGTAACGCGCTCGATTGCGCGTTCTGGGACCTGGAGGCGAAGCGCAGCGGCCGTCCCGTCCACGAGCTTGCCGGCATCGCGGCGCCCGCCGCACTGACCACCGCGTTCACGATTTCCCTGGCGGCGCCGGCCGACATGGCAAAGGCCGCGGCAAACGCGGCGAGCCGCGCCCTGCTTAAGATAAAGCTCGGGGCCGACGGTGACCCCGATCGCATCGCCGCCGTTCGCAACGCTGCCCCAAAGGCAACGTTGATTGTCGATGCGAATGAAGGGTGGACCGAAGGTAATCTCGGTTCCAATCTCGCGGCCTGCGCGCAGGCAGGCGTGGCGCTGATCGAGCAGCCATTGCCGGCCGGAAAGGACGAGTCGCTTGCGCGCGCCGAGCGAACGATTCCGGTATGCGCCGACGAGAGCATGCACGATCGGGCTTCGTTGCCCGCTCTCGCGGGAAAATACGACGCGGTGAACATTAAATTGGACAAGACCGGCGGACTGACGGAGGCGCTCGCCACGGCCGCCGAAGCAGAGCGGCAGAAGTTCACGATCATGGTCGGTTGCATGGTAGCGACATCTTTGGCGATGGCGCCGGCGGTGCTGCTGGCGCAAACAGCGCGATTCGTCGATCTCGACGGTCCCCTGCTGCTCAGCAAGGACCGCCCCGGCGGCCTGCGCTACGAGGGCAGCCTTGTCTTTCCGCCTTCGGCAGCGCTTTGGGGCTGACGGCACGGGAACTTTTTCGCCTGCAGCAGCCTGATTCTGTTCGCGAAATGTGCCTGATCGTCCACCCTCATTTTGTAGATTCCGAAAACCAATGCTTCCCGTCGGACGCCCGCTTGGGCTACACTTTGATTCAAACGACCGCACCGCTGCTCGAACAGCGGGCAATGATAACGGGACGGGGAAATGCAAATTCGGGGACTGGTGCTCGGCGCCGCCGTGATGGCGCTCACGGTATCGTCGGCATCCGCGACAATGCGGATCTCGGAGGATCGCGGCGGTCAGATCGGCCGCTATCTGCAGGCTTACGCCGCGGTGCGCTCATCCGGTGAAAATGTCGTCGTCGATGGGAGCTGTCTTTCGGCATGCACGCTGCTGCTTGGCGTGGTGCCGCGCGAGCGCATCTGCGCGACGCAGAATGCCCGGTTCGGCTTCCACGCTGCCTGGATGCCCGACCACGACGGCCGTCCTGTAACAAGTCCGTTGGGCACGCAGGCGCTCTGGAATATTTATCCGGCGTCGGTCCGGCGCTGGATCAAGCAGCACGGCGGCTTGTCGCGAAAGATGATCTATCTGCAGGGGCGCGACTTGAATGGGATCGTCGCCAGCTGTGACCGCAGCCCAGGCTCGCAGACACGCTCAGCGCGCCGCCTGGCGCCCGAGCCGGTGCGCTACCAGTCCGCAAGCGCCTCCGGCGATCGCCATTAGGGCCATCGCAGCGTAGGCGGCGCTGCCGAAATCACGATAGAGCACGCCTGAGAGTGCCATCGCGCCTGCCATGGCCACTCCGGACGCGATCGCCAGGTAGCCCTGCGCAGTCGCTGCCTGTGCCGGCGGTGCATGCCGGGCAAGGAACATCAGCGCGCCGAGATGGGTCGCGCCGAACGACAGGGCGTGCAGCAATTGCAGCGCGGCCAGTATGAAACCCGGCGGATCGAAGGCCATTCCGATCCAGCGCAGCATACCGCCGCAGGCGCCGGCCAGCAGCAGCACCGTCGGCTCGAAGAACGGCGGCAACCTGGATTGCAACGCGAACAGCACGATCTCGGCGGCAACGCCGAGTGCCCAAAGCGCGGCGATGACAGTGCCGTCGAAACCGGCGGTGCTCCACTGCACCGCGGAGAAGCCGTAAAACTCCGCGTGGCTCGCCTGGATGAGACTTGCCGCCGCGATGACGGCAATGAACGGGCGGTCGCGCAACAGGTTCTGCCGGGCGGGAGCCGGTGCACTCGGCGCAACCGCGCGCGGTGTCATCGGGGGTAAAGCGAGCGCCGCTAACGCGATCAGAACGCTCGCAGCAACGATAAGCCAGATGAGATCGCGGGCGGGAATGACGTCCGCGGCAAACCCCGCAACGAAGTTGCCGGCGATAAATGCAAACGACCCCCAGAGCCGCACCGGCCCATAGGCGCGTTTACGCGCGGCGAGTTCCTTGAGCGCATAAGTTTCCGCGAGCGGCATCTGCGGCGTGGTTGCAAGCGATGTGAGCGCATAGGCAACGAGGATGAGGACCGCACCCGCCGATAGCCCGACCAGGGTGTAGCCGGCCGCAGCCGCAAAACCACAAACGATCAAGGCGGCGCGGACGGCATCGCGCCGGTCGGCTTCGCGCATGAAGAGGGGAACCGCCAGGAGCCGCGCGACAATCGGCGCCGCCAGCACGATGCCGATCATTCCGGCGTCGACGCCCTTGGCTTCGAGCCAGACCGGAAAAAACGGCATCTGAATGCCGGGCAGGACGAACAGGGCCGCGTAGAAAATCGCCAGGCGCGGGACCAAACCTGTGGCCTCTTCAGTCCGCATCGCGTCGCCTCAATCCAACTAAAACATTGCCCAAGCTGGCCTTTTCCAACGCGGCGCCCGCCCGGCGACGCAGCAGCGCTGGCCGAATCATGCCGCATGATTGATAAACGGCTGCGCAAGGATTGCACATGCCGACCGACACCACCGCGCGGGCGCAACAGCTGCAGCCGGGTGCGCCGGACGAGGCTGACTATCACGCCTTTTGCACGGCCTTATCGGAGAGCGCGCGCGGCCGTGCGTTCCTCGCCGAATATGCGCGGCGCAACCGCAATGCCGACACGCGGCCATTGCTGAGCGCGATCGAGCGGCTGCAGATTTCCCTCGCCGCCGATCCGGCAGCGCCCGCCGAGGTGCTGGTCAAACAGAAATTGCGGGCACTGCTCGACGACATCACCACGGCGCAGAATGAAATCGAAGCAAGCGTCATGGCGATCAGGACGGCAAAGCTCGCCGACCTGATCGCCATGGTCGAGCAAAGGCTCGTTGAGATCATGGCGCCCGCCATGAGCAACCCCGCGCCGCGCGAGCCATTACCGCCGTCACCGCCGGAAGAGCCTGCAGAAGAGGCGCGCGCCCGCCTCGCTGTGGTGCCGCCTTCGGATCAGCCCGAACTGCCGATCCCCTCGCCGGCTGTCGCGCAGCCGCCACCGATCGCGCTGGTTCGGATAGAAACGGCCATGGCGGAAGTTGCCTTCGCCGAGCCTCAACCTGTGCCGGTGAATGAGCCGAAGGCGGCTCCGCCCGCGGCCGCGCCCGTCCCACCGGCTCCGTTGAAGGCCCCCATGCCAACGGATCCGCTGGCCGCGATCAAGATGCTCAGCGAAGAGGAGCGGCTCGCATTGTTCACGTGAGCAGGCGCGCTATTTGGCGATCAACCGCCCAAACAGCTCCGGATCGACATTCGCGCCCGACAGGATCGCGACCACGATTTTCCCTTTGACCGCGATCTTGCCGGCGAGCAGCGCCGCGAGGCCGATGACGCCGCCCGGTTCGACGACCAGCTTGAGCTCGTGGAACGCGTAGCGCACCGCATTGCCGACTTCATCGTCGTTCACTGTCGTGCCCTGCCCGATCAGCTCGCGTGTGATGGGAAATGTCAGTTCTCCAGGGGTGTTGCTCAACAGCGCATCGCAGATCGACCCGCTCATGCGGGCATTCGCCTCGCGCTTGCCGCTCGCGAACGACCGCAACGTGTCATCAAACCCTTCCGGCTCGACCGCGTAGAATTTCGCAGACGGAACCTTTGACTTCACGCCGAGCGAAATACCCGCAGCAAGCCCGCCGCCGGAGGCGCCGACGACCACGATTTCGGGCTTGAGAGAAAGGCGGGCGAGATCCTCGACGATTTCGGCGCCGATCGTCCCCTGCCCCGCGATGATCAGCGGGTCGTCATAGGGCGGCACCAGCGTCGCGCCGCGCTCGGCGACGATTTTCTTCGCGATCGCCGCGCGGTCCTCGGTGTTGCGGTCGTAGAGCACGACCTCGGCGCCAAGCGCGAGCGTGCGCTCGCGCTTGGGCTTGGGCGCATCGGCCGGCATAACGATGGTGGCGCGCATGCCGAGAAGGCGCGCGGCAGCGGCCACACCCTGCGCGTGGTTTCCGCTCGAATAGGCCACAACGCCCGCGGCCCGCCGATCTTTCGGGATCGATGAGATCTTGTTGTAGGCGCCGCGAAACTTGAACGATCCGGTGCGCTGGAGCGTCTCGGCTTTCAGGAAGACGCGCGCGCCGATCGCTTCGTCCAGCACCGGCGCATTGATCAGCGGGGTGCGGACCGCGACGCCGGCAAGCCGCTTCGCCGCCGCTTCAATGTCCGCGGCGGTGGGTAAAATCGTGTTGTCGATGGCGCCCATGGCGAAAGGCTAGCGCAATAAAATGGCGAGAGCCACCGGCCGATCGGGCTATGCGGCCTGACGCTTTCCCACGCGCGCGGCGTCGACATGCTCCAGAAATATCCGCGCGCTTTCGGTCCAGGTCATGCCAAGCGCGAAGTCCCGGCAGTCTTGCCGCTTGAGGTCCAGCGCCTCGAGGCACGCACGGCGCAAGTCCTCGTCGAGGCATCCGACCGGCGCGCCTCCCGTCACGTCGCGCGGGGCCGCCGCCGGAAACGCAGCCACCGGCAGGCCGCTCGCCAGAGCCTCCAGCAGCACGAGACCGAACGTGTCGGTGCGGCTCGGGAAAACAAAGACGTCGGCGGCGGAGTAGATGTTGGCCAGCGCCTCGCCGCGCCGCGCCCCGACGAAGATCGCGTTTGGAAATTTCCGTTCCAGCGAAGCACGCGACGGGCCGTCACCGACCACGACCTTGGTGCCCGGCAGGTCGAGCGAGAGAAACGCCTCAAGGTTCTTTTCCACCGCCAGCCGGCCCACGGTCAAAAAGATCGGTCGCGGCAGCTTGAGATCGACGCCCGCGCGCGGGCGGAACAGCTCCGCGTCGACGCCGCGCGGCCAAAGACGGACATTGTTGAAGCCGCGCGTCGCGAGCTCGCAGGCCAGTGTCGGCGTCGCCGCCATGACCGTTGCGCCGGGTGCATGAAAACGGCGAAGCCATCCCCAGGTCAGCTCGCTCGTCCAGCGCTCCGGCACGGGCAGCCTTTCGGCAAGATAGTCAGGGAAAAGCGTATGAAAACTGGTGGTGAAAGGTAAGCCGCGACGCAGGCAGACACGCCGCATGGCATGCCCGATCGGCCCTTCGGTTGCTATGTGGACCGCATCGGGACGTATCGCATCAAGCCGCCGTTCGACGTCGCGCGGACCGACCAGCGCCAGCCGGATCTCCGGATAGCTCGGCATAGGCAGGGTCCAGAACTGGTCGGGACTGAGGAATTCCAGCTCGGCGCCGAGTGCCCGCCCCTCGCGGGCCACATGCCCGAGCGTGTGGACGACGCCGTTGACCTGCGGATGCCAGGCGTCGGTGGCGACAAGAACCTTCAAGCGGCTTCGGCCCTCGGCGACGACGCCGGTGTTTCGGCCGCGGCACGACTGTCATGGGTCCAGGTGATGACCTCAAACCGGCCGTCATGACCCTCGGCAACGGCCGTGCAACTCTCGACCCAGTCGCCGCAATTGATGTAGCGAAGGCCGTAGTCGTCGTGCATCGCTGCGGTGTGGATGTGGCCGCAGATGACACCCTCGGCCCGATGGTGTCTGGCCTCGGTCGCCAGCGCCTTCTCGAACGCACCGATATAGTTCACCGCGTTCTTCACCTTCAGCTTCGCCCATTTCGAGAGCGACCAGTAAGGCGCGCCCAAAATGCGGCGGCATGCGTTGAAAATGCGGTTGGCCGTCAGGGCGAACTCGTAAGCCTTGTCGCCCAGCAACGCGAGCCAGCGCGCCTGCGTCACCACCAGGTCGAAAATATCGCCGTGGACCACCAGGTAGCGGCGTCCGTCGACGCCTTCGTGAATCGTGTTCTCGACGACCTCGATGCCGCCGAAATGCGTGCCGTAATAGCCGCGCAGGAATTCGTCGTGATTGCCGGGGATGTAAACCACTCGCGCGCCCTTGCGTGCCTGCCGCAACAGCTTCTGCACCACATCGTTGTGGGTCTGCGGCCAATACCAGGACGATCGAAGCGCCCAGCCGTCGACGATGTCACCGACGAGATAGATCGTTTCGGCTTCGTGATGGCGGAGGAAGTCGAGAAGCTTGTCGGCCTGGCAGCCGCGTGTTCCGAGGTGGACGTCGGAGATGAACAGCGCGCGAAATCGCCGCGTGGCGTTCTCCGTCACGGTATGACGCTCTCCGGTACATTGATCATGCACGACATGTAGCAGTCCCGCGTTTCAGTATTGTGACGGCGCCGTTTACCGTGCGGACATCTTTAGGCTGCCGCGCATTGCGCCTCGGCGCGCCTGAATCGCACCAGCGTGTAGACGCCAAACGGCCTGAGCTTGCGCCGCTCGATCAGCTCTGCACCTCCGTGCGTCAGCGCCCAATCAGCCAGGCGCTGGAACGGAAATTCCGGCCGCAGGCCGAGCGGCCGCGCCTTCTGCGCCAGGAGACGCTCGACGGCTGCAGCAAGGCCGCGTTCCGAGTAGAGGTGGTTGACCAGGATAATCTGGCCACCTGGCCGCACCACGCGCGCACATTCCGACAGCACGCGCTCCGGGTTTGCAACCAGCGTGATGACAAACTGGCCGACGACGCAATCGAACGAAGCGTCAGCGTAGGCCAGCGCATGCGCATCCATCACCACGAGTTCCTTGACGAACGGATAGCGGCCGCTCTTTGCCCGGGCGCGCGCCCGCGCGATCATCGGTTCGGAAATGTCGATGCCGGTGATTTCCGTGTGCGCATCATAGTCGTCGAACGACAGGCCGGTGCCGACACCGATTTCGAGAATGCAGCCGCCTACGTCGCGCGCGGCCCGCGCAGCGGCACGTCTCCCGTTGACGAAGACCGGCCCGCACAGCGCGTCGTAGATCGGCGCCCAGCGCGCGTAGGCTTTTTCCATCACGTGACGGTCGGGATCGTGCGACATGGCCCCTCGCAAATCGTTTTGCCCGGCGCAGGGGTAACAAGCCCGTGCGACAGTCAGGCGACACGCCGCCGACCCTTGACCGCGTCGCAACTACGCCTTCTAACAGTCTTCGACATCGTCACGGTTATGAGGCTCCCATGAATCTCGGAATCGCCGGCCGCAAGGCCATCGTCTGCGCATCAAGCCGTGGCCTTGGAAAGGCCTGTGCACGCGCACTGGCAGAAGCCGGTTGCGAGGTGGTGATCAATGGCCGCGACGCCAAAAAGCTCGAGGCCGCTGCCGCCGAGCTTTCCGGCACGGCCGGCGTCAAAGTCATTCCGGTCGTCGCCGACGTTGCGACCGCCGATGGGCAGAAGGCACTGCTCGCCGCCTGCCCGCAACCCGACATCCTGGTCAACAATAATGCCGGCCCGCCGATGCGCGATTTCCGGGAGCTGACCCGTCAGCAGATGCTCGACGGGGTCATCGCCAACATGGTGGTGGCTATCGAGCTTATCCAGAAAGTGATCGATCCGATGTGCGAGCGAAAATTCGGCCGGATCGTCAACATTACATCGGGCTCGGTGAAGATGCCGCTCGCCGGCCTCGATTTATCGTCGGGGGCTCGCGCCGGACTCACAGCCTTTCTCGCCGGCGTCGCGCGCAAGGTCGCGGACAGGAACGTCACCATCAACAATATCCTGCCCGGCGCCTTCGATACCGACCGCTTGCGGAGCACGTTGAGCAAGACCGCCGAGCAGCAAAATAAGAGCGAGGCAGAGGTCGCGGCCGCCCGTATGGCCGGCATCCCCGCCAAGCGCTTCGGCAATCCTGACGAGTTCGGCGCGGCCTGCGCATTTTTGTGCTCGGCGCAAGCCGGCTACATCACGGGTCAGAACCTGCTGATCGACGGCGGCACCTTCAACGGCGCCTTCTGAAATGCGAAGGCCGGCATCGACTGCCGGCCTTGCACCCCAACCCCATCGCAACAAGTTACTTCATGAACGGCTTTTTGACCGAAGGCTCGAGGTCGTCGAAGCGGACGACGAGTGAGCCCGATACCATGTCAGCTGTGTGCATCCACGGTTCCAATATAATTCGCACCGTTGAACCACGGGTTACCCGATGCTGCGGTAATGTTGATATTCGGGTCTCTTATACAAGAGATGCGTATAGGCCAGATCGAAGCGCGCGAATGGGGCGACCTTCCAGGAAAGGCCGACGGATGCCCAGAACCGGTCATTGTCCGGCAGACGCGGCGTGCGGACCTGATCGGTAATCGGCGAAATTTCATAACCGATACCCCCGCGCACGGTTAAGCGATCGGTCCATCGATATTCCGCGCCCGCTGAGAAAAACCAGCCGTCATCGTATTGAAAGGGGAGCGTGACAGGAGTCACGCCAATCGGTGGCTACCGCCCCATTCTTTTGATTGATGTTGGTAGTGCCAATTCGACTCCAGTTGCTCCACTCAACTGTACCCATGACCGTCCAACGTTCATCAAAGCGATGGCGGATTCCAAGGCTGACGATGTCGGGAAGATCGGCTGTCAACTTCACCGGACCGGGCGTGCCGGGCACACCCGGGGGCAAAAAGAGTGTACCATGGATGTCCTGATTGATTGCCGAGCGCCAGCCAAGACCGATCGTCGTGTTGGCCCACGGCGTGAACGTTACGCCCGCCGTGGCGCCGAAGCCCCAGCCTTTGCCGTCCAGAATGACGCTGGACGGTGGGAATGGAGCCAAACCCGTCGTCTGGCGGACAGTCGCATATTGAGCCTGCACGCCAACACCGATGCTGATCCAATCGTTGATGCGATATGCGATGCTGGGATTCGCGTTGTAGGATTTTAAGGTCGTGTCGCCGCCGTAGTTTCGGCCCGCCCAGGGATCCTGAAAGCTGACAGACAATCCGAACGGTGCGTTGATCCCCAGGCCCAGCCAGAGGTTGGGGCTTATTTGATAAGACGTGTAGCCGTTCGGCACCAATCCCATATCGCCACTGTTTTCCACACCACGATAAAACAAGGGCGGCCCAGCGAGCGTGCTGCCGGCTTGCGGCGTCTGATGGCATGAGGAAAGATCGCCGTGAAACCGTTCTCGCTGACGATGCCCTTGAACTGGGTCATCGTCGCCGGATTCCAGAACATCGACGAGACCGCGCCGCCGGCCGCAACGCCTGCAAATGAGGTGCCTTGCCCGTACGTGCTTTGCTCGCGAATTGCGAAGCCACCGGCATTCGCCTGTGCCGTGGCGATGATCAGAATTCCGAGCGCAGTCCCCGCCCGAAGCATGCTCACCCATCGTGACATTGATTGGCCCCCGCCCAACTCGTGCCCAACCAGATTGTGACTATCGTGATCCGAGGTTGTGCGTCGAACAATAGCGGGCGCCTTAAAAAACGCAGGAAGAGCACGAACTTGCGCAAAAAGACTGCGGCTGTTGCGGCGATGACACAGCAGTTTGCCGCGCCGCGGAAACCTGGGGAATTGGTTGCCGATCAATGAGTTGCAGACCGGGTGAGGTCGTGCCGAAACCGCGCGGCGGCGGCGGCCTTTTCACGGTCTACCGTGGCTTTCGGCGCACTAGGCGGCGCGAAATTCGACGCCGAGGCGCGTGTCCGAACGCCAGACGACGTGGCACGCCTGTTTGAACTTGTCGTAGCCGACCACGAGAACGAAATCGCTCGGAATGCCGACCTGGCTGCTCACCTCGAGGCAGGCGCCGGCCGGGGACATATTGCGCACCCGGCAATCGATACCGCCGGCGCTGTTAAAACTGATAGTGCCCGCCTTGAGCGTCCGCCCACGTTGTACTTTGCGTCTTTCTTCCATTGCTGCCTCCGTCGCCGGTGGCATCCGCATTCCTCGCGCGGCCTCGCCATGGCCTTGTCGTCCGACGGAAACGGCCAATTGCACGCTAGGTCAGCCTCTTTATCAGGCAATGAAAAGGATCATCAAAAGACCGCTAAAACTTTTAGAAACCGCTAACCATGGCGGATCTCCCGGCAAAGCCTCTGATCCAACGTCGATTTTCCCCGGTTCGGATGCATGCGCGGGCTGCAAAGGAGGGTTGCCCCCGACATGCCGCCATGCATGATGGCGCCGACCTGCCTGTCAAAACTCAAAAAACAAACGCCCCGAAGGAGACATCTGAAAATGAAGCTCGTCCGCTATGGCGCGCCCGGCCGCGAGAAGCCCGGCATCATCGGTGACGATGGAAAAATTCGCGATCTCTCGCGGATCGTGAAGGACATCGACGGTGCGATGCTGGCCTCGGGCGGCCTTGCCAAAATCAAGAAAGCGAACCTGAAGCGGATGAAGCCTGTCTCCGGCAAACCGCGGCTTGGTCCGTGCATTGGTCGTGTGCGCAACTACATCGCCATAGGGCTGAACTATGCCGACCACGCGGCGGAATCCGGCGTGTCGGTGCCGAGCGAGCCGGTGATATTCAACAAACAGCCGACCTGTATTTGCGGGCCGAACGACAACACCGTGATTCCGAAGGGTTCCAGCAAGCTTGATTACGAATGCGAGCTCGCCATCGTCATCGGCAAGCGCGCCCGCTATCTGGCGAAGGACAGGGCGATGGACGCGGTCGCCGGTTATTGCGTCGCCAATGATGTGTCGGAGCGCGCCTTCCAGATGGAGCACGGGCAGACCATCGCCAAGGGCAAGGGCTGCGAAACTTTCGGCCCGCTTGGCCCCTGGTTCGTCAGCAAGGACGAGATCAAGGACCCACAAAATCTCGCCATGTGGCTCAATGTCAACGGCGAGAAGCGTCAGCGTGGCAACACCAAGACCATGGTCTTCGACGTTGCGCACCTCGTGTGGTACTGCTCGCAGCTGTTCATCATGGAGCCGGGCGATGTCATCGCAACCGGCACGCCACCCGGCGTCGCCTATGGCATGAAGCCCGCGCCGATCTGGCTGAAGGCCGGCGATGTCGTCGAACTTGGCATCGAAGGGCTAGGCGAGCAGAAACAGAAGATTGTGCCGTTCAAGGCCTGACGTTTTTCGACTCATCCCGTGCGCGTGAAAACAAAAAGCCCCGAGGCGGACCCCCGGGGCTAATTGTTAGCAATGCGCTGCCAACTTAGGCCGCGGCGCGATTGACCACGCTTTTCGCCAGATCGCGGAACTCGCCGCGGGTCAGCATCTTCTTGTTCTTGAGCGAATATGCCTTGACCGCCGCCATGATCTTGAGGGCATCCTCTTCGGACACCTGCATTCCAAGCTGTTGCAGCCAGATATTGACAGAGTCGATGCCGCTGCCTTTGCCCATCACCACTTCCGCCGGCGGCTGACCGACGGCGCTCCAGCGGATCGGGAACAGCTCGGTGGCGTACTTCTCGCCGCAATTCTTGAACCAGCTGGCGATGATGCCGGACTCGATCTGATAGAGCCCGCTGCCGACGATAGCCTTGTTGGTGGGCACCACCACGCCGGTCAGGCGCTGCACCAGATTGGCCAGCGAGGTGAGCTTGGTGGTGTCGATGCCGACGTCGACATTATACATAGTCTTCAGCGCCATGACGATTTCTTCCATCGGCGCGTTGCCCGAGCGCTCACCGACGCCGAGCACGGTCGTGTGCATGACTTCTACGCCTTCGGCCAGCGCCATGATGGTGTTGGCGACGCCCATGCCGAAGTCCTGATGGAAGTGCGCCTCCAGGCGCTTCTTGATTCGCTTCTGAACCTCGCGCACGAAGTAGCGCATGGCGTGCGGCGACACCACGCCGAACGTGTCGACCAGCGCGAGCGCATCCATGTGGCCGTCCTTGCCGACCCGCTCGATCAGATCGAGCGCCCATTTCAGTTCGGCGCGCGAGAAGTCGATCGGGAAGAACACGACCTCGAGACCGTTGTCATGAGCGTATTTAGTGGCCTCGATCGAAGTCTCGATCGCCTTTTCCATCGGCCAGCGATAGGCGAGATCGACCATGTGCTTGCTCGACGGGATTTCCATCACCACGCCGTTGACGCCGGTGTCGATGGCGCGCTTGACGTCTTCCTTCATGCAGCGCGCGAATGAGAAAATCTGCGGCCCCAGATTGCGTTTGACGATCTCCTTGATCGCGTCGTTGTCGGACGGGGAGACTATCGGCATGCCGGCTTCGATCCGGTGCACGCCGGCTTCCGCCAGCGCCTCGGCGATGCGGATTTTCTCGTCTTTGCTCAGGATGACGCCGGTTTGCTGTTCACCGTCGCGCAAGGTGACGTCATGAATCTTGATATTCTTGGCGAACTTGAAGTCTTTGGTGACTTCGGGCGCGTAATTCCATTCGCTGACGAACCAGTCGTCAGTTTTCCAGGGTTGATTTGCCATTCGTTACTCCTCTCGCGTGCGGTGTTTTGGGCTGGTTATTGAGCCAATTTCCCCGGCCAGCCATGCCATTCGGCGCTATGCGAGGAAACGACTTTTGGTGTGGGCAGCATTGACTTAAAACAAACCCCTGATCGATTTTTCCTGTCCGATAGGGACTTTATAAGGGGAATGGATCACTTAGGCCACCGGATTAGTGAGCTCGCCAATACCGGAAATCGAGACGCGAACCTCGTCGCCGGGCTGCAGGTAGCGCGGCGGATTAAAGCCAATGCCGACGCCGGCTGGCGTACCGGTCGCGAGCAGGTCGCCCGGCTCCAGCGTGACATAGGACGTGACCGTCTCGATAAAGGTCGGCACGTCGAAAATCATGTCGCGCAGCTTCGCGAATTGCCGGCGTTCCCCATTCACAAATGTGGCAAGCTCTTGGGCATCCGGCACTCCGAACTCATCGCGCGTCACAAGCCATGGCCCGACTGGACAGAAACTGTCTAGGCTTTTGCCAAGAAACCATTGCTTATGACGCTGCTGCACTGCGCGGGCGGTGACATCATTGACGATGGTGTAGGCGAAAACGCAATCAAGCGCGTCCACGCGCTTTACGTTTTTGCAGCGCTTGCCAATGACGACGCCGAGCTCGCCTTCATAATCCACTGTGCGGGTCGGGTCGGATGAAGCGGCGATCTTCTGGAACGGATCAGCGAGCGCGGAGGTGGATTTTGTGAAAATGACTGGATCGGCCGGGACTTCCTGTTTGTCACCGGACTGGTCGACACCGCTGCGGGCAAACTCCTGGGCATG
The DNA here is from genome assembly GCA_963718035.1 of uncultured Alphaproteobacteria bacterium. Lineage (GTDB taxonomy): Bacteria > Pseudomonadota > Alphaproteobacteria > Rhizobiales > Xanthobacteraceae > Pseudolabrys. The sequence goes on from CAVQYD010000011.1 coordinate 85,004, forward strand.
GTCGTGATAATTCTTCCCGACACAGATAACGTTCTTTGCCAGTGGCCCGACCGGCGCGGCAAGCTTGACGCTCTTGAGTGCGACTGGTTCCCCAGTTTCCGGGGGTGTCCCCACGCCAAGTAGCTTGATGACATGACGTAAATCGCGCACCGATGCCCTACCGATCAAAAAAGGGCGAAAGTTGTCATCCTGAACAATACCGAATATTTTGCCTTGCGGGCTGTTGATGGCTGCAATGCGCATGGTCCGCCGTTTACGTATTCATACTTTGTCGATGACACTCAACATGCAGACAAGCCGCTAGCAAAGACGAAGGCCGGCTTCAAGCCATCAGTCAAAGCGTATCGGAGGGCCTAACCGAGCAGCGACATTCGAGAAGAACGGGGCCTCAGGCGGTCAGTGGCACAAGGGCAAGAAGGGCTGCGAGACATTCGGACCGATCGATCGTGGCGGCAAAGTAGGATCGGTCGGCATTCGGGACGCATGCTGCGCACTCTGGTCGCCGTTATGGCCGTTGCCGGCTGCTGCTCGCCTGCCTTGGCGGAAACGCTTAATTCATTCCGGCGTGCGCACGGCTTGCCGGTTCTTCACCGCAATGGCGCGCTGCAAGCGATGGCGCATCGCCATGCCCAAAGCATGGCGATGCGCCGGACGATCGATCATTCCGGATTTTATACCGAGCGCGGCAGAGCCGGTGCGCGCGCCGAAAATGTGGCAGCAGGATGCGCCAGCGAAAGCTGCGCCATTGCTTTGTGGGCGGGATCGTCCGGCCACCGCCAAAACATGCTGCTGCCCGACGTCCGCAAATACGGTTTGGCATCGTCCGGGCATTACTGGTGCCTGGTCCTCGGCCGATAGCGCAAATTGATTCAAACTCGTCCGCGAGTGATGCATAAAAGCCTCACCGCGCGACAATTATGTGAATCCCGGCTGATCTCTACCAGCGCACCGCCGCCCGTACACCAAGGGGCGGTAGCCTCATCGTCGGGGATCGGGGGCGGCTCTGCGACCGTTTCGCATCGGGGGGCGTCTCGTGAAAATCCGGGCCAATCTCAGCATCAATCATATCACGCGCCTGCTTGCATTGGGCGCCGCTTCTCTCATGCTTGCGAACTGCACGACCGACGACAATGTCGCAAGCCGCGCTGATCGCAAGCACGCTTCCACCTCGCCGCGGATCGCCGCAACCGGCGAGATAGCGCCGAAGAGCGAGAGCATTGTCCGCAAACGCACCGTGAAAGTTGCGCGCGAACATGCCGTGGAAAAGGTGATCGCAGAAAAGACGGCCAGCTATACAGCCGTCGGCGTGGCTTCCTGGTACGGCGAAGACTTTCACGGGCGGCGAACCGCCAATGGCGAGACATTCGACATGAACTCGTTTTCGGCAGCGCACCCGTCGCTGCCGCTGCCGAGCAATGTGCGGGTAACCAATCTCGACAATCACCGCTCGGTCGTCGTGCGCGTCAACGATCGCGGGCCTTTTGTCGGCGGCCGCGTCATCGACGTGTCGGCGAAAACAGCGAAGGCGCTCGGCTTCTACGACGACGGTCTGAGCAAGGTCAAAGTAGAATATGTCGGTCGCGCGCAATAAGGCGCGCACCAACCGCGGCACGCGCGGCAACATCGCGGTGAAAAGCTCGGGCCAACGCACCACGCTACCACCGGCGAGCGATTGACGGACGTGGAAAGTGCCTTGCCGAATTTGCAACGCATTGCGGCCCCAATCGCGAATTCCAATCAGCCTTTCTCGTTTTGAATCCCATTTGCGATTCTTTGTACAAAGTGAGGAGGGGACGCATGCGAGGAACCAGGACGGTTCTGGCATCGGGTTTTCTTGCGCTCGTCTTGATCACCGGCTCGTCTGCGCGCGGTGCCGCCGACGACTGTTTGGCAAAGCCAAACGAGCCAACGCCGCAAGGCCAGCACTGGTACTACCGCATCGACCACGCGAACAACGGCCGCCAATGCTGGTACTTGCGAGCGGAGATCGGCCGCGTCCAGAAAAATGCACGACGGGCAGAAACGGATGCGACCGAAGCGATGGCGCAAACGGTAGACGCGCCGCCGCGGCGGGCGGCGGCGCCTGTAGATACGCCTGAAGAAAATGCGGCTCCCGTGACCGCGCCCATTCCCTGGCTCAATGTACAGAAATTCCCAGACCCGATTCCCGTTGCTCAATCTGCGACGCAGCAAAAAGCGGCGGCGCAGACCCAATCGGATGACGCGGCAGCGGCCGCCACATCAGGCAATGCAGCGCGCGAGCGAGTGATCGATCCTCCCAGCGCCGTCCCGAACCGCCCTGCCCCGAGCGCGGACAGCAACGCAACTCATCGTGCAAGAGAGCAGCAGCGTCGGCAGCAAGCGCAAGCCCGCCCCGAACCGCCGGCTCCCGCAATCGCTCACATCGATCACACTTTTGCTCTGCTGATGATCATGTTCGCGGCACTCGCGATTGCCGGCCCTGCCCTGCACTTTGTCGAGCGCCGCCGCCGGCGCGAGGCCGTCAACTTCCGGCCGCCGCCATGGGCGCGCGTGGTCGCCCTGAACGCGCCGACACCGCGCGTTCGCGTGACACCCCGGCCGTACGCCGGGAAACCGCCCGCACCGATGCCGATCAGGCCGCCTGATCAGACGGAAAGGCTGGCGCATGCGCTGCAGCAACTCGTGGACCGTCTGCAGACAGCCGACCGGCCCGAGCCAAAAGCGGTCCGTGTCAGACCTCGCGGGCGCGCGTCGATGTGAGACGTCGGTGAGAAAGCAACCCGGCCGCCGCTGACGGCGGCGGCGGGTACAAATTGGTCAGCGGCGGAGGCCCTTTTCCTTTTTTTCCGCATCCTGCGCGCGCTTCTCCCAGGCGTCGGCAATTTCCAGCAAGGCTTGCCGGTCCTTTCCGCTCATTTGGCTCGCGATGCGGATACAATCCGCCGCGTATTTCCTGAATTTTTCCGACTCCTGCAACCTGGCCTCCTCAGTCCCCGCAGAGGCAACGCCGGTTTTTGGAACTTTGTTCTTCAACAATTTTGTGATGTGAAATTGCAGGGAACCATTGGACCCGGACGCGACTTTTACCTCTGCGTGTCGGGGAGGGTTGGTTGCCGTTTTTTTCCGCTGTCGATTATCGTCGATATGCCGCGGAATGCGTGAGGTTAGCGCAACAAGTCGCCGACCCCGACGACAAGGCACGGCTCCTCGACATGGCGGAAACGTTCCGAGAACTCGCCGACAAGAACGATACCAGGCACCCGGCCCCGCCTGACGATTGACCAGTCACCTGCCGCTCCGGCGGTGCCATTCTTTCGCCTGCACGGAACCGGCGGAGGCGCAGCGGGTTTCTCAGGTGTCGTAGGTCAAATGCCGTGACGGTATCGATTGCCATACCCGAAAGCCGAAGGTGCCGGGAGCGGGCGCTTGAGTGCCGCACCGTGGCGGACCGTCTGCGCGTGCAAAATGCGCGCGATCAGATGTTGAGGGTCGCCGCCGACTACGAGCGCATGGCGCGCGATGCCGAGCAACGCGAAATCGCCCAGGGCCTCTCGCATCTGAGGGCGCTTGTCGCCAGGCAACGTCACGGCCGGCAGGCCGCCTAAGAGCCCGAATAGCCGCAACCCGCCTCTGCCTTAATCATTCGTAAACCATGTGCGCGCACCATCCTACCTTACGCGCAACCGCTGGTGGGACATTTCCGTGCGGACCAATCGTAGCTGGCTCTGTTTTCTCGGAGCAGCGTTCGTCTGTTCTTTGAGTGCATACGGCCACGCGGACGACGGCGTATCGAAAGACAGCATCCTTTTCGGGCAGGTCGCTGCGCTCAACGGCCCGGCGCAAGCGCTGGGCCAGGGAATGCGCGAGGGTATCCTTGCAGCATTCGAGGAAGCCAACCGGGCCGGCGGCATCAACGGCCGCAAGCTCGAGCTCAAATCGATTGACGACGGCTACGAGCCCGAAAAGACCATCGAAGCCACGAACAAGGCAATCAAGGAAGACAAGGTCTTCGCGCTGGTGGGCGCTGTGGGAACGCCGACGTCGAAGGCCGGCCAGCCGATCGCGACAGCCGCCAAGGTGCCCTTCATCGGGCCTTTCACGGGCGCGGAATTTCTCCGCAATCCGTTCAACCGCTACGTGGTCAATATTCGCGCTTCGTACTTTCAGGAGACCGAAGCCTGGGTCGAGCACCTGACAAATGATCTTGGCGTCACCAGGATCGCCATCCTGTACCAGGACGACGCATTCGGCCTCGCCGGCCTCGCCGGCGTGAAGAAGGCGATGGAAAAGCGAAACCTGTCGCTGGTCGCCGAAGGCACCTTCAAGCGCAACACCACCGCCATCAAGTCGGCATTGCTCGAAATCATGAAAAGCCAGCCGCAGGCGGTCGTAACCGTTGGGCCTTACAAGCCGATCGCCGCTTTCATCAAGCTCGCGCGCCAGCTCAAGGTCGATGCGACATTCGTCGCCATTTCTTTCGTGGGGTCGGACTCCCTCGCCCAAGAACTCGGGAGCGAGGGTGCCGGCGTAGTCGTGAGCCAGGTCGTGCCCTTCCCCGGCGACAAGTCATTGCCGGTCGTGGCGTCGTACCAGTCCGCGCTCGCCGCCGTGAACGAGAAATCAAAACCTGGATTTGTGTCGCTCGAGGGCTATCTCGCCGGCCGGCTGGTTGTCGAAGCGATCAGGCGAATTCCAGGCGAGCCTACGCGTGAAGCATTCCTGGACGCCATAGAACGCGAACCGTTCGACCTCGGCGGCATGAAACTCACTTTCAGCGCAACGCAAAATCAGGGATCACATCAGGTTTATTTCACGGTGCTGCAATCAGACGGGGTTTTCCGGCCGGTCACAAGGCTCGTGAAGACCGTCGCAAGATGACGACCAGCGTGTAACCGAAATGCTCATGCCCACGACCAACCCGCCGGCAAAACAAGCTCAAGGCTCTCGCGCCTCGGGCTGGCTGTCCACCATTCGCGCCCGGCTGTACCTCGCCTTCGGCTTTGCTGCGGCGCTCACGATCATCGGCGCGTCCATCGCGTTCTATGAATTCACCATTATCGGATCCACAACCAACGAAATCGTCTCACGCAGCCTTCCGGCCACGGCCGTATCGCTTCGCCTCGCGGAACAGGCAAGCAGTCTTGTGTCCACGGGCCCGCGCCTGATGACCGCCGGAACCGACAAGGTCCGCGCGGAGATCCTGGCCGACATCAACAAGGAAGAAAAAAATCTCGAGGATGGCATCAGCCAGTTGAAGGCGCTCGACATCGGCAACGCCGACGACATCGAGATGAGCCGCAAGGCCCTCGCACAGCGCCTTCAAACGCTCAATCAGGCAGTTTCAAACCGGATCTCAATGTCGAACGAGCGATCCTATCTGGCCTCGTCGGTTCGTGCAGCGCATGAGGCGCTCCTGATCGGGCTCGCTCCGGCAATCGACGACGCAAATTTCGACCTGATGATGAACGCCAGGCAGGAAGGCGCTGCCGCGATTGAGACGAGACTCGAATACCTCCGCCGGCTTTTGGAGACTGAATCGGAATCGAACCTGCTGGCCGGCCTGTTGACGGAAGCTTCGCTCGTGAGCGACGCAAGCCGCCTGGAGCCGTTGCGCGACATCATTGCGTCCGCCCAGCGGAAAATAACCAAGAACCTGAATGCAATTTCCGATCGGGCGCAACATGAGAAGCTGACCGCGCTTTACAAGCAGCTTGGCGCCATCGGCGCGGACGACGGGATCATTGCCGCGCGGGCCTATGAGCTCAATCAGCAGCACGAGGCGCAAGTCGCATTCACGGCCGCACAAAAGGACGCTTCGAAGCTCAAGCAGGCGGTCGACGCCTTGGTCGAACAGCAAGGCAGCACCGCGCAACACATATCCGGTTACGCGAGCAGCCAAATTAGCTCCGGCAAGCTTATCCTCACCGTCCTGTCCATTGCAGCGGTCCTTGGCGCAGCATTGGTCGCATGGCTTTACGTCGGGCGCAGCGTCGCGCGGCGGCTTGGCTTCCTTAGCGACGCGATGCGGCGCCTGGCCAGTGGCGATCTCACCGTCGATATCCAGGACACTCGCCACGACGAGATCGGAGACATGGGGCGCACCCTTTTGTTCTTCCGCCAGGCAACAGCCGACGTGGCAAGCGCGCGCCGCAAGGAAAGCGAGCAGACGCGAACGCTGGAATCGCGCCGGCAGCTCGTCGAGACCGCGACGCAGGAGTTCGAGCGGGCCGTGTCCAATATCGTTCAGACGCTCGACCGCGCCGCTGGCGCGATGGACACCTCCGCGCGCGAAATGGCAAACAGCGCCGGCCGCAATCAGGAGCAGGCGCTCGCGACCGCGGCAGCGTCGGAGCAGGCGACGACAAACGTCAGCATCGTGGCGACGGCCGCCGAGGAAATCGCCCAGTCGATCGAGCACATTGCGGCCCGCGTTGCGAATTCAGCGAACGTTGCAACACAGGCGACCGACGAGGCGAAAGCCATCACCGAGGCGGTCGAGAGCCTGTCGGCCTCGGTGGATGAAATCGGCGAAGTCAGCGACCTCATCAGCAGCATTGCCGCGCAAACGAACCTGCTTGCGCTCAACGCGACGATCGAGGCTGCCCGTGCCGGAGAAGCCGGGCGCGGCTTTGCCGTGGTCGCACAGGAGGTCAAGGGCCTCGCCGGACAGACCGCCAAGGCGACCGAAGAAATCACCCGGCACATCGTCTCGATCGAGCAGACGACGGAACGGTCTGTCAACGCGATCAAGAAGATCGCGACCACGATCGAACAACTCAGCGAAGTCGCCAATGACGTTGCGGTGGGGATGCGGCAGCAGGATGCGGTGACACAGGAAATCGCGCGTAACGCCGGCGCGGCCGCCAAGGGGACGCGCGACGTGTCCGAAAACATCACGGAAGTCTCGAACAGCGCAATCAAGACCGGCCAGATCGCCTCGACGGTTCTCACGGCGGCCGCCGAACTGGCCGATCAATCTCACCTGCTGCGGCGCGAGGTCGAACGCTACCTGGCGCAGCTGCGCGTGGCGTCGTAGCCGCCACCTCGCTTCAGAAATTTTCCTCGGAACGCGGCGACAGGCCGCCCTTGCGCGCGCATCCGTACTCTTCGCACAGGTAGGAAAGGTCGCCCTCGCAGGCGTAGCCGGTGACCGGGCATAACTCGCGCTGCTCCTGGCCGTCGTTCGGCGCAACCGCCGCAAAGAACCAGGGATCCTCCCACAAAGACTTTCCCACCACGGCCTCCATCCGCCGCCATCAATCCGAATACGCGGTCATGGGACCGATCTCGATCGGGACTTCAGTTACTTTCGTCACCGGAAAGCCGGCAATGCGCGAATGCTCGCGGACCAGAGCTTCGCTTTCGGCAAGATAGATGCAGAACGTCTTGTCAGCTGCAATGTGGGAACGCAGCCATTGCACCTTTCCGGCAAGCTTGGCGAGCGCGGCATTGGAGGTTGCTGCCAGGCCGCGATATTCCTCGCGGGACAGGCTGCCGACCTTCGGGATGTCGCGCTCGATCACGAAGCGTTTCATGGCGTCCAGCTAGACCGGCCAGTTCGCCATGGATGATCCAACGGCAGGAGGTGTGCATGCCTTGCGATCACAAGACGGGCTTCGCGGCGGCGTGATTTCTTCAGCGCGTCCAGGAAGCGCGACAACAGAGTCCTACGTCTCCCGGCCCGCCCAACTTCGAGGAGGGCAGCGGCGGGGGTACGGACACCCATTGCGACATTCATGAGATTCTCCTTTTCAGGGTCGGTTGCGTGCCTGGCGGCTTCACCGCTTCATGATGACGACTTCCAGATACTCGCTCGGCACGACCATGGTGCCGTCGTCCGCCTTGTTCATGCGGCCGATGAGATCGAAGAGGTCTTTCTCCAGCGCGTTCTGCTTCCGAATATCGAGAGCTGCGAATGCTTTGAGGGTCGGACCATAGAAGGTCCTGAACACGTCGAGGAAGTGCTCCGGCGACCGATAGCGGAAATTGAAATGGCGCGACTCGGTCTTGATCCAGGCCGCGGCCGAGCCGAACATTTCGGTCAAACGCGCGCGCGTGCCCCAGAGCAGCGGAGACTTCGCCGCCGCCGGAGGAGCGATGTATTTTCCGAGCGTCTTGAACAGGTGGCCGATAAAGCCGTCCGGCGTCCAGTTCGTAAGACCGATCTGACCGCCCGACCTGCAGACACGCAGGAGTTCCGAGGCGGCACGATCCTGATTGGGCGTGAACATGACGCCGAACGTCGAGACGACCGTGTCGAACGCGCCGTCGTCAAACGGCAGGGCCTCGGCATCCGCGACCCTGAATTCGATCGGCAGGCCTTCAGCCAGCGCGCGCGCGCGGCCGCGCTCAAGAAGACTTGCCACATAGTCGGTTGAGATCACGTCGCACCAGCGGCGCGCCGCGGCGAGGCTCACCATTCCGTTGCCGGCAGCGACATCGAGCACCTTCCGGCCGGAGCGAAGATCGAGCGCTTCGCAAAGCTCCTCACCGACGATTTGCAGGGTCGTGCCCACGACGGCATAGTCGCCCGACGACCAGGCTGCGTGCTGGCGGGCTTTGATTGCGGCAAGATCGGCTGATGTTGTGGGAGCTTCCGGGCTGGCTGGCCTGGCACCTGTAAGGGTCGCGACGTTCATCGGCATCTCCTGTCCAATTTCCAACATGATTGGGAGGTGAGTACCGGCAACTCGCGCGAAAGGCTTTGCCCGGGCCTTGATTTGTTCTTGAGGCGGGCTTGATTATTTCCCGAGGCCCGGGCTTGCACTGGTGGGGCGCCAATGCAGTTTCTCTTTGGCGATCATATACTTGACGCCGACAGGCGCGAGCTGCGCCGTGGCGCCGAGCCCATTTCCGTCGAGCCGCAGGTCTTCGACCTGCTGATTTACCTGGTCGAGAACCGTGACCGGGTGGTCAGCAAGGATGACCTGATTGCCTCGATTTGGGGCGGGCGCGTCGTTTCCAATTCGACGCTGACGAGCCGCATCAATGCCGCACGCAAGGCAGTGGGCGACAGCGGCGGCAATCAGAAAGTGATCCGCACCATTGCGCGCAAAGGCCTGCGCTTTGTGGGCGACGTGCGCGTTACGCCCTTGGGCGCAGACCCACCCGACCTGATGTCCCGCGCGCAAGGAGACGCTCAGGAATCGTCGCGCCCGGCCCTGCCCTTGCCCGACCGGCCCGCCATCGCGGTGCTGCCTTTCGTGAATCTCAGCGGCGACCCCGAGCAGGAATATTTTTCGGACGGAATCAGCGAAGACATCATCGCGGCCTTGTCGAAGCTGCGCTGGTTCTTCGTGATCGCACGTAACTCGTCGTTCACATTCAAGGGCAAGGCCGTCCACATGAAGCAGGTCGCCGAGGAACTCGGCGTCGGCTACGTCGTCGAAGGCAGCGTACGCAAGAGCGGCGAACGCGTGCGCATCACGGCGCAGCTCAACGAAGTCACAACCGGGACGCACATCTGGGCCGAGCGCTACGACCGCGATATCGCCGACGTTTTCGCGGTGCAGGACGAAATCACGGAAGCGATCGTCGCGGCGATCGAGCCACAGCTTTATGCCGCGGAGAATTTCCGTGCGCAGCGCAAGCCGCCCGACAGCCTGGACGCGTGGGACCTTGTGATGCGCGGGTTGTCGCATTACTGGCGGCTGACGCGGCAGGACAACATGGTCGCGCAGGCGATGCTGGAAAAGGCAACCGCCATCGACCCCCATTACGGGCAGGCCCTCGGCGTGCTCGCTGCCGCCCATACCTTCAGCGCCCATATGGGCTGGGCCGAAATGTCAAAGGCGGTGCCGATCGCCGAACGCGCGGCTATTGCTGCGCTCCGCGCCGACAGCGAGGACCCATGGGCGCACTACGCTTTGGGTAACGTCTACCTTTTTACGCGGCGCTTCGACGATTCACTCGCCGAATTCGAAACGGCGCTGCGCCTCAATCCGAATTTTTCCCTGGCGCAAGGCTACTACGGCCTCACGCTTTGCTACTGCGGCCGCTGGCAGGACGGCGACCTCGCGGCGCGGCGCGCCCTGCGTCTGAGCCCGCGCGATCCCTTCTCCGCTCTCTATTACGGCATTGCCGCCTACTCGCAGTACAACGGTCACAACTACGAGGAAGCCATGCGGTTCGCCCGCGAGTCGATCCGTGAACGCAACGATTTTGTCGGTGGCCACAGGGTGCTCACGGCGTCCGCCGGCATGGCCGGGCGCAGCGACGTCGCGGCTGCCGCACTGCAGGAGCTGCGCCGCGTCCAGCCCAATATTTCACTGGGCTGGATCTCGAAGGAGATGCCGTTCAAGCTCGATGAGGACCGGAAGCATTACCTGGAAGGCTTCCGGCGCGCCGGCTTGCAGTAACGGGCAAACCTGGAGTCAGTCAGTCCGTCAAGGCCCCGAGTCCGTATACGACTCTCATGACCGGGCTCATCTGAAGTCCGACCTGGTTAAACCACGCCGCAAACAGGTTCAGGATCATGCCGCTGCGGTAGACCTGCGCCAGACCCGTGTTCACGGCGAGGCGGAACGCCCAATCGCCGCGCGGCAACCCGATCCCATAAGGCTCCACCGACAAATCATCGGGCAGCATCATGAACGCGTCCGGATTCTTAAACTTCGCACCGACGAGCAGAAGCTTGTCGCTGGCAAAGCCATCGGCGTTTCCGCTTTCCAGCAGCGCGATGGCTTCCGGCCCATCCTTGACCGAAACAACCATCGCTTCGATCTTCTGCTGCTTGATCTGCGTAATGATCGCCTGTTCGTTCGTCGTGCCGGAGGCAACCGCGATTTTCTTGCCCGCCATATCGGCAAAACTTCGGATATTCGACGTCTTGCTGACCACGATGCCGGTGCTTTCGATGAAGATAAAGCTCGAAAAATCAACTTCTTTCATCCGGCCCAAGGTCACGGTGCTCGAGCCGCATTCCATATCGGCCTTCCCGCTCGCCACCGCTGAGAATCGCGTCTGAAGTGTAACGGGGACCCACTCGATCTTGAGGCTGCCCGCATTGAGCTGCCGCTCGATGGATGTCACCACCAGTTTGCACAGGTCGATTGAGTAGCCGACCGGCTGGTTGTTGTTCACGAACGAAAACGGCCTGGCGTCGGTCCGATAGGCGACCTTGACGACCTTTGTGCTTGCGATTGTCTTCAACCGGCTGTTGGACGGGACCTGCGTCTGCGCAGACGCCGCCGTCGCAAAGAAAAGCGCCAGGACTGCAGTGGTTACTCGCAACATACTTACCCCCGAATATTGAAGACCGCCGGGTCGCGAACTTCTGTTTCAATCATAACCTGTTTTTTTCAGTGGTGTTGATCCAGATCAATGCCGGATTACGGGCCTTTTATGTGCGCCCGCTTGAAACCGTGGGCTTTCAACGGCTTGGTCTTTGCAATAGGATTTTTGCAAGAGGATTTCAGCCGATGACGATGCCTTGCGGCGCGGTGCCAAGGATTTTGCTGGTGGCACTCACTATTGTCACGATACTTCGTGCGGAGGGCATCGCTCAAACCTGCAATCCGGCCATCGATGGCACCTACTGCGCCGAGCAGATGGGCAAAAGGCCGAGCGGTGCCGTGACGACCTCCAAGTCGAACCCGAGCCTTGGTGGCGACTTTTTTTCAATCGTGCGTGAAAACGATCCGGCAACCTTCGGTGCCATCACATTCAGCGGTGGATCACGATGCATCGGCCTTCTGCGCCGGAGCAACTGCAATTAAGGGGCTTGCAAAAATGAAACCGACGCAAATCGCGGCCGTTCTTGGCGCCGCGGTCCTTCTGGCCGGCGCGATCGCGCCCATATCGGCGCAGGACAGCAAGGATCGCACCATCGAGCAATATTCCTGCAAGGACATGATGCGCGAAAGCGGCGCCAATCGCGACGTCGCCATAGCCTTCCTGCGTGGATTCATGCTGGGCAAGTCCGGAAGCACGAAATTCAATCTCGACGTCCTGCACAAGCAAAGCGACGACTTCATCGAGCGCTGCCTGGCCAATCCGGACGAAAAGGCCATGGACGCCATGGCCAAAGTCATCGGCTAGGAAGGAATTTGGTGCCGATTGTAATTGTCACATTTGTGGTCGGGGCGATATCAGTCTCTGGCGCTCTGTTTCTCATTCTGGAAATGGATCAGCCCTTTGCCGGCATATTCCAGATATCCACCGAGACGCTTAGCGCCGCACTTACGCCGCTTGGCAACTGAACCGACACCCGCGTGGCGTTCTATGCGCGGAAACGGGCGATCCCTCGCCGGCTCGTGACTGGACGGCGTTCGGGGTCGCGTCGGATCGGTTTCACCACTTCAGTTTTGCAGTGATAGCACCTGTAGACGATCGAGCAGCCGTCCGTCGGCACGCGCACAAGCGCGACACCGCAGAGCGGGCATGGTTTTGCAGGGGCGCGTAATTCGTTCATGACTGACCTCGTTGCGAGCGGCAATCTCAGGCCGAAGACCCGAAACCGTCTGCCCGCTGGGCTCCCACCCTGTTATGTGGCTGTCTCTGCATGAATTCTGACAGAGATCGGCGCCAGCCACGTTGCGCTAAGTCAATTCCCGGTTCCGTAGAGGTACGTGACCGGTCGCGATCCGGATGCTCCGGACCGTCGTTGTCGAAAAGCTTTCGCTGATTGCGGTATTTCGTGCGGGCTAAGCGTGGAGCATCAGGAAAAGAAGTGTCGCGATCCCACAAAGCGCCACGCCGGTCAAAAGGAGCGACCACTCCGCGGGCTTGAGCGCACACAGCCTTCCCTCGCTCACAACGTACGCCATCATTGCCGTTACGCGTTGCATTTTTGCCTCCACGGCAAAAGAGATTTTGTTGAAATTGTATCTACGTTGATGCCGTGACCCGCGCTGTGACGCGGATCACGAAAAGCCCGATTTAGGCTGGTTAAACGGTCGGCCGAATGCCGGCCGTTGTGGAGAACGGCCGGCTGCCCGCTGATGCCGTAGCCGGCTAGGGCTGCGGTATTTCCGTAACCGGCAGCGTGTTCGTCCCGGGATATCCGGTGTGCAGGTCGTATATCGATATCGTGGGTTGAATCGAGGTGTCCGTGCCGGCAGCGGTCCTGCTTGGCGCTGCGACCAGTTTGGCGATCCCGGCAAAAACCAGAACGGCAATGGCTGCAACGGTGAGTGTTCGGCGCATGAGAGGCTCCTTTCCAGGATGTCCCCGCATCATCCTTGCACCGATGCGCCCATGGGATTTGTGAGCAACCTCACACTTGTCGCAATTTTACGGATGCGCCGAATTCGCGATCCACGACGACCTTCCGCCGGGCTTCGGGCCAGCCGGATTATGGCTCGGTTGGCGAACAGCGTTTGTGAGCGGCCTCACGCTCAGAAAATAAGCAGGGCGGGCGCGCGATCGTGCCGGCGCGGGTCAGCTTCTGTTGAGGCTTATGGACGCTTTCACGACCTGCCCGGCGCCATGCGAGTCGATGATGACGCTTTGATGCTTGTTTTTCGTGACCATGACAAGCTCGGCCGAAAAGCCCGCGCTTTCGACGTGAAGCTGCAACCTGTCGCGGCTCATATTACCGACGGCCGTGCCGCCCACGCTGCGCGTGCGCTCCGTCCAGCGGCCGTTGACCTGGTTTTGGCCGTCGACGGCGAACTCACCGCTGAGGTCGAAATTGTAGCTGTCGCTGGCGCAGCGCAACTGAAGATTAATTTCGTTCGGGGCGCTTCCCTGGCGGTAGTTGGCATTGCAGCGGATGCGCTCGGCCGCGCCGTTCTCGGGCTTCAGCGTTCCGGCGCCGCTCCAGCTGCCCGGGAATTCGGCAAAGGGGCCATCCGCGGCAGCGGCCGGCAGAGGCGGCATGGCGATCGCCGCAACCAGGGCGCAAGCGGGAATGGCAATACGCGCGAGTGCATGGAAAATTCGGGTTCGCAAGGGACGCTTCCCTTTCAAGGTTCGAGTTGAGCTGCCCAAATGGGGGCCACCGGCCTTAAAACATGGGGTGGTTCCGGTTCCAATCAAGAATGCCTGTCGGCCGCCTCCAAAGTCTAGCGGCAATTTTGCGGCGAATACAGCGCCTGCGCGACGCGGCGGTGGCACCCTACCCGATGGCCGGAATCGCGAAGGAATTTGCGGCATTGGTCGCCTTGGTGCCGCTGTCATGGATCGCCGCCGCTTTGCGACGGATCCTTGCCGAATTTGCAGCGGATACGCCGTGGCTTGCAACCTCGAGAACGGCTCGGGCTCTGCCCTACTTCTTTTCGCCCGGCAGAAAGACTCTGAACGGCCGCTTGATCGTGCCGGTGCATGCGCGCGTGAAGCTCTTGCCGCCGTCCGTCCAGGTTTGCGTCCCCTTGAGGTCGGCATGCCGCCGCACGAATGCGCCGCTGTACTTCGCCTCATACTGACGATTGCCCGACTTCCATGAACCTTGCAGCTCGATGTCTTGTCCGTTGAGGCTGCCCTTCCCCTGTTCCGGGACAGGCTCGGCTGCGTCGCGCAGGCGTACGACGTGGCTGTAGCGAACGGTGCCGCCCGCGATCGTGACTTCGATCGCCTCGCGGCCTTTGCCGGCGGAAAACGGCAGCTTGTCGCAGACAAGGGTGCCCCGATAAACCGCATCGCGCACCTGCGCCGCAGCCGGCATGGCTGCTGTCACGATCACGGCCCCGGCCAGCATGCCGGCCGCTATTCCTGCCCGCATCATTGCATCCCCCCTAAAAATTTCTGTCGTTGCGACCGTTTTGGCAGCCGTCTCAACCTTGTCCGATAATACTGCACATTTTCAAGCGGGAGGGCAGAGGAAATTCGACTGCGCCTAGCGCGGCGCCGCGGCGGGCAAGCCCCGCTCCAATTGCTGGACCTTGGCCTTGCTGTCTTCAAGCGCGCCTTCAAGGCGCGAAATATTCTGCAGGAGGCGCTCGCTGGTCAGGCTCAGCAGGTAGTAGCCGAATTCCGGATTCTGGAAATACAACTCGAGCAGCGTCTCGTAGGTGATGCTCAGCACGTCGCCGCTTTCGAGGCACTGGATGGTCTGCGTACGGCGGTTCTTCGGAGCAGCGAAACCGAGTTCGCCCATCAGGCGGCCGGGTGGAAGCTCGATACCGAGTTCGGTGACCAGGAATTTCCCGGTCACTGTCAGGAACATCTCGTTGGCCACGTCACCTTTGCGGAAAAGGATGTCGCCCTTTTTGTATTTTCGCGGCGTCATATAAGGCCGCAGCCAGTCCATCGACAGGTCGCCCTGCGCCGAACTCCGCGCCTTTCGCACAAGGGTGAGCATTTGACGCAGGCGGATGATGTTGACCGGCAGCGAGAAGAGATAAAGCAGCAGCGTCGAGACCGCGCCCGCGACGACGCCATAGGCGATGAAAAATGCGATGCTGATGATGCCGATGACGCGCAGCGGAACGATCGTGCGCATCATCAGGGTCGCCACGTAGAAGATCGCACCACCGAGCGCGAGCATGTTCGCGGTGTTGATATTTGCCACCGCAATCTCCGTCAGGTGATGGAAGACGCCGTCGATCGAGAGTTTGGCCGGGTCGAAACCCAGATGGGTGGTCAGTCTGTCGATCCACGAGGCCTGCACAACGAAATCGTAGAAGCGATCCATGGCTGACTCGAGATTTGCGGCGAACATGCGTCCCCCACCGGTGGCATAGGCTATCCGTTTTCCGGCCGGATAATACAGCGCGGTCGCACGGTAATCGAGTGAGGTGGATCACATCTGTTAATGGTGGGGCTGGTATTGCGCCGCCAAAAACAGCGGACGCTGCCCTCGAAATGCGTACCCCCATGGATGCCCCGCCCGAGCGGAACGGCACCGCGGGACCGGCGCCGCCCCCCGCATCGGCAAGACACCGCCGGCCGGACTGCCGGTTCCGACGGAACGAGTTTCATCCCCCGCCATTGATCGTTCAGGTTGTTGGTGTGGAGGAGCAGCGATGCGTATGTCACTTCGAAGGATTGCCATAGCGGCCGCAGCAGTCATTGCGGTTGCGGCAGCCACAGCGGCCCTGCCCGGCACCGCCGAAGCCAGATGGCATGGTGGCGGCTGGCATGGTGGCTGGCGCGGCCACGGCGGTTGGGGCTGGGGCGGGTTCGGTTGGGGCTTCGCGCCTGGTTTCGCGGTCGGCTTCGGTGCGCCCTATTACGCTGGCTACTATGGCGGCCCGTATTACGCCTATGGGGGCGACTGCGTCATGCGCCGCCGCTGGGTGATCAACCGCTGGGGTCATCGCGTCTTGCGATGGACTCGCGTCTGCTACTAGACGTCCCCTTTGGCAATTTACGGCCGGCCTCCCGCGCGGAGGCCAGCCGCTTCGCGTGTCAGCCTTCGGGCGTCACGTGATAGATGATGAGAACGCCGATCACGACGCTGATCAGCAGTGTCGTCAAAAAAAGATTTTCCATTTCGTCGACCCCTTCACGCTGCAATCACGAACAGTCCACGCTACGGAAAATTTCGTCGGGATCGGCGTGCGGCCACCCTTCGCCGAATAGCAGTTAACGCTTCATGGTGGCTGCTCGATAAATCGGGTCCGCGCCGGGACGACCATCCCTCCATCTTGCATGGAAAAGCGCCCGGCCGATTTGTTGCAAGGAAAAGGCCGGGCAAAGCCCGGCCTTTTGCCAATTCGAGGTTAGAACCGTCTCGGACGGCGCCAACTACTTTGTCGTGGTGACCGATGTGGTCGGCGTGCCGGTGGACTGGCCTGCATCGGCGGGAAGATTCGCCCAGGCCGAGAAACCCAATGCGGCTGCGCAGGCAACGATGAGGACGATGCGCATTTGATGTCTCCCTGACGTCTTTTGGTTTCGTGAGTCTGAAACTAGGCGCCTGCGGCGGCACCTTCTGTGTTCAGGATCACAAAGAAATCGATTTAAGATTCCGGCCCCGGCACCAGTCCCCCCGTGCCGGAAGCCCGCAATTCTGCCCGCGAAATGGGCCGATTCCGATCGTTCTGGTTTTAATTAAACCAACTTTAAATCCCTAACAGCTTCCACACCCGCCAACCGTAATGATGAGCACCGACCTGGATACCTTTCTCGTCGAGGGGCTCACAATGGATCAGTCGAAATATCACTCTGCACGCGCTGATATTCTGGCTTTTCCGCACATGTCGCGGAAAGACGAACAGCTGCTGCAGACCGTCCTGAACAACATGTCCCAGGGCGTGCTGATGTTCGATCAGGAAACGCGCCTAATTTTTTGCAACCAACGTTATATCGAATTGTACGGTCTTTCGCCGGAAGTCGTTAAATCGGGATGCCTCCTGCGCGACCTCCTCGAGCACCGGATGGAGCTCGGCAGTTTCTCTGGCGATGTCGACGAATACATCGCACGGCTCAAGGAAGGCATCTCCGAAGGTAAGACCTTCAATCAGGTCGTGAACCTTCCGGACGGGCGTGCTTTCTCGGTCGTGAACAAGCCCCTCACGGGCGGCGGCTGGCTGGCAACCCACGAAGACGTCACCGAGCGCCAGCGCTCGGAGGAACGCATCGCGCACATGGCACGGCACGATGCGCTGACCGACCTCCCGAACCGGACGTTGCTGCTCGAGCAGCTCAACCACGAGATCAAGCGCGTCAAGCGCGGCGAGTGCCTGGCGGTGCTTTGCCTCGACCTCGACCACTTCAAGAGCGTCAATGACGCGCTCGGACACCATATCGGCGACGAGCTGCTCAAGCTTGTCGGCGAGCGTCTGCGCGGCTGCACGCGCGAGCTCGACGTGGTCGCGCGCATGGGCGGCGACGAGTTCGCCATCATCATGACGCAGATGGAGCAGGCCACCGACGCCGCCGCGCTCTCGAAGCGCATCCGCGAATCGGTGATCAAGCCCTACCAGATCGAGGGCCATCAGATCGTCACCGACATCAGCATCGGCATCTCGGTTGCGCCGATGGATGCCGTTGAGTCGAGCGAGCTGATGCGGAATGCCGACATGGCGATGTACGACGCCAAGGCCGACGGCCGCGGCACTTTCCGCTTCTTCGAGCCGGAGATGAATACCCGCATGAAGGTGCGCCGCGAGCTCGAAATGGATTTGCGCAAGGCGCTCGCGACCGAGCAGTTCCAGCTCTATTACCAACCGCTTGTCGTCCTGCAGACCAACGACGTCAACGCGTTCGAGGCCCTGCTGCGCTGGAATCACCCGACCCGCGGCCTGATTTCTCCCGCCGACTTCATCCCGATCGCGGAGGAGACCGGCCTGATCATCCCGCTAGGCGAGTGGGTGCTCAAGGAGGCCTGCGCCGAGGCGGTTGAGTGGCCGGAGCACATCAAGGTCGCGGTCAACCTTTCGCCGGCCCAGCTCAACAACCGCAACCTGGTCAATATGGTCAAGGCGGCGCTCGATCAATCAGGAATGTCGCCGCACAAGCTGCAGCTCGAAATCACCGAAACCGTCCTGCTCCAGAACACCTTCACGACGCTCGCCACGCTGCACGAGCTTCGCAAGATGGGCGTGCAGATCGCCCTGGACGATTTCGGAACAGGCTATTCCTCGCTCAGCTACCTGCGCAGCTTCCCCTTCGACAAGATCAAGATCGACCGCTCGTTCATTCAGGACCTGTCAAACGGCGCCGAGCCGCTCGCGATCGTGAATGCGGTGGCCGGCCTTGCGAAATGCCTGAACATGACGTCGACCGCCGAAGGCGTGGAGACTCGCGAGCAGATGGAAGTATTGCAGTCGATCGGCTGCACCGAGATGCAGGGCTATCTCTTCAGCAAAGCGCGCCCGGCCAACGAGATCCGCCAGTTCTTCACTCAGGGCGTCGTTAAGAAACTCGGCGCAGCCTGACACTGAACGGGTCACGAGAACGGGCCGCCCTCACCGGCGGCCTTTTCTTTTGGCACGACAACGCCGTCGCACCACGTCGACCTAGTCCTTTGTTGTACTGGCGTCGTGAAGATCATCATCCGATAAAACGCGTAAGGCCGCTCCATCGACGTCGCTGTATTGACCGCTACGAAGGGCCCATAGAAACGCAAACAGGCCCGTGAGGCCAAGTCCGAGGGCCAGCGGCACAAGATAGACCAGGACGTTCATCGAGCGCCTCCATTGGCGCGCATGGCATTGAGTGTCACCAGCAGCGACGACCCGGACATCGCCAGCGCTGCGATTAAAGGCGTTACCGCGCCGGCGATCGCGACCGGTACAGCAACGGCGTTGTAGATCGCAGCCAACCACAGATTTTGCGTCATCAGCTTGCGGGCGCGCCGCGCGACAACGATGGCGTCGAGCACCGGTTTGAGTTTCTCGCCCAGGAACACCGCGTCGGCCTGAGCCTGGGTCATCTCGGCAGCGGAAATCGGCGACAGGGACACATGCGCGGCCGCGAGGGATGGCGCATCATTGAGACCGTCGCCGACCATCAGCACGCGGCGGCTGCGCCTTGAGCGCTTCGATACGGGCGATTTTCTCCGCAGGTTTCAGGCCGCCCTGCCAATGCTCGATATCAAGAGCGCGTGCGACCGGCGCGACCGCCTCGGCGTGGTCGCCGGAGAGAATGCACAGGTCGAGCCCGCGTCCGCGCAGCGCATTGACCACATCGACTGCGTCAGGACGGAGCTTCTGGGCAATCGCAATGACCGCGAAGCGTTTGCCGTGCCGGAAACAGACCGTCGATGCCTGCAAGGTATTTGACGTGATCACATCGCAGAATTGCGGACTGCCCAGCCGCGTGTCGATGCCGTTGATGCGCGCACGCACGCCTTGTCCGGGTTCTTCCACAACGTCGTCGAAAGGCACACGCGTCGCGGCCTCACGCGACAGTGCAACCGCGAGCGGATGCCGGCTCGACAAAGCAAGACGCGCCGCCATTTGCAGCAACTCCGGATCAAGCGCAGCCGCGTTGACGACGCGCGGCTCCGGCAGCGTCAAGGTGCCGGTCTTGTCAAAAACAACCGTGTCGACCTCCGCCAGGCGTTCGATGGCGTCGCCGGCGTTGAGAATGACGTTCGCCCGGAATAGCGCCCCCGAGGCGACGACCTGCACGGCTGGAATGGCCAAAGCGAGCGCGCAGGGACAGGTAATGATGAGCACGGCAATCGCGGTGATGACGGCGTCATGCACGCTTGCGCCTGCGATCAGCCAGCCCGCCAAGGTCAGCGCGGCCGTAAGATGCACCACGGGCGCATAGACGCGCGAGGCGCGGTCGGCGAGGCGCATGGCGCGTGATTTCGCACTCGCCGCTTTCTCCAGGAGCTTCTCGATCTCGTCGATCAGGGCAGCGCCGCCCGCGGCGGTCACCTTCAGCGTGAGGGCGCCGGAATAGTTCATGCTGCCGGCGTAGACGGTGGCTCCCGACGCGACGTTGCGGCGCGCCGTTTCGCCCGTGATCAAGCTCTCATCGAGATCGGATTTGCCGCCAAGCACGATGCCGTCGGCCGGAATACGTTCGCCCGGCTTCACCAGCACGCGATCGCCGGCCTTCAGCGCCGCGGAAGGCACACTGACAAGCTCATCGCCGATAAGCCGGTGCGCATTCTCTGCTTTCAGGGCTGCCAGATTGCCTGCCACCGCTCTGGTCTTGCGGCGCATGGCATGGTCGAGGGCCCGCCCGACCAGCAGGAAAAACAGCAGCATGATGGCGGAATCGAAATAGGCGTGTTCGGCGTGATTGGCCGTTTCCACCAGCGACATTCCGAGCGCAAGGATCACACCGAGCGATATCGGCACGTCCATATTGAGGGAGCGCGACTTGAGAGCGCGCCAGGCACTCGCAAAGAATGGCCGGCCTGCGTAAGCCGCCGCGGGCAACGCAATCAGCGCCGAGGCCCAGTGAAAGAAGTCGCGCGTTTCGGGCGTAATGTCGGTGACATTTCCCGACCACACCGACACGGACAAAAGCATGATGTTCATGGCCGCAAAGCCCGCAACCGCCAGACAGCGCGTGAGACGGCGGGCCTCGGCAGCCTCTTGCTGCTCGGCGCGCATCGGCACGAACGGATGGCCGTGGTAACCGCCATCCTCGAGTGCGCGGAGAATTGCGGCCGGCTCCGCGAGCCCCGGCGACCAGGCGACGTGCAGCCTGCGGTTCGTGAAGTTCAGCCGCGCCTCGGTTACGCCGGGAACGCTTTTGACCGCATGCTCGATGCGGCCGATGCATCCGCCGCACGCAATACCTTCAACGGCAAGCTCCATGCCGAGCGTGCCGTCTGCCATCGGCTTGGCATAGAGCGAAAGGTCGAGGCTCTCGGTCATGGCGATATTCAACATCACCCGGCTGCGCGAGCGGAAAACGCGCGCATCATCTTTATAAAGGTCGACGATCAGTTCCCATTGACCCGGCTCCACCCGTGTCACGCCGTGAAAGCGTCCGGCGGACGCATCGTTGAGCGCGATCAGATGGTCGCGCCGCTCGTCGGCCGGATGCGCAAGCCGCGCCTGCGCGGCGAGGCCGTTCACGGGAACACCTTTGGGATCACGCACTGAAATATCGAGGACGGCATTGCCGGTACCGTCGCGTGAAAGCTTGCCGTTGACCTGCCAATGCAGCGCGTCCTGCTGTTCTGCCCTGGCGACGTCCTGCCCGAACATCAAACCGGCCTTGTAGGAACTCGTGGTCTGCACGCCTCCGAACGTGGACATTGCCGCTTTCACCATCACCGCATTGACGGCGAAAACGAGTCCAAAAAATCCGACGAAGCAGATCAACACATGCTTGCCGGTCAATTCGCGGGGGGCGTGAGGAGCGCGCATCTTTGACCTCTCATCCTGGCCCAAAGAAATGATCACGCATTTCAGCGGTCTCACCTGAATCGATATCGATCAGCTTGAACAGAATTGAGGTCGACGGCGGTGGCGGCGTGGCGCTGTAGTCGGTAACGACCACGCGCACTTCCTTGGTTTGATCGGGACCGACCGTGATGAGCTGCCGGCCGTCCGCGCGTGGCGGCAGACCGACGAAATCGACGAGGGTCGACGGCAATCCGTCAACGCTCACGATGAAGTCGCGATATTTCAGCCGCTTGTTGACGATGCGAATGGTGTAGCCGTTACGCAGCGCGCCGTCCGAAAGCCGCACGTACATCGGGTTGCGGTCGTGGATGACGCTAATGCCCTCGCTGTCGCGCGTGGCGAGCGTGTAGAGCATAATTCCGCCGACCACGGCGATGATGCCCGCGTAGAGAGCCGTACGCATGCGCACGAGCTTGTAGAAGGGCTTTTTCCCCTCGATGCGCTGCTTGACGTTGAGGTCGGTATCGTAGGCAATCAGGCCGGTCGGTCGCCCGAGCTTGTTCATGATTGCATCGCACGCATCGATGCACAGGCCGCACTGAATGCAGCCGAGATTGGCGCCTCCGCGGATATCGACGCCTGTCGGGCAGACGTGCACGCATTGCAGGCAATCGATGCAGTCGCCTGCCGGCTGGCCTTGCGAGCGCAGCTGCTCGCCCTTCTTGACCGAGCAGCGCGGCTCTCCGCGGTCGTAGCGGTAGGTCACATTGAGCGCGTATTCATCGGTGAGCGCCGCCTGAATGCGCGGCCACGGGCACATGTAGAGACAGACCTGCTCGCGCATGTGGCCGGCGAGCGAATAGGTCGTCACCGTGAGAATGCCGATCCAGGCATAGGCAATGAGCGGGGCTTGCCCCGTCGCAAGGTCTTTCACCAAAGTCGGCGCATCGGAGAAATAAAGAACCCAAGCTCCGCCGGTCCACCAGGCGACCATCAGCCACAAGACGTGCTTCAGCCCTTTGCGTGCATAGGTGCCGGCCGTCCATTTGCGGACGTCGCGCTGCATGTGCTCGCGCCGGTCACCCTCGACGAACCGCTCGATGGCAAAGAAAAGATCGGTCCACACCGTCTGCGGGCAGAGATAGCCGCACCAGATACGGCCAGCGACGGCGTTCATCAGGAACAGCACGATCGCAGCGAGAATAAGCAGGCCGGTGAGGTAGTAAACCTCTTGCGGCCAGATCTCGATAAAGAAGAAGTAGAAACGCCGGTTTGAAAAATCGATCAGAACCGCCTGCGACGGCGCGTTCGGGCCGCGATCCCAGCGCACGAACGGAAGCAGGTAATAGATGCCGAGCGTGACAACCAAAACCGCCCATTTGATATTGCGGAACGTGCCCTGGACGCTCTGCGGATAGATATTGCGGCGCGGCGCATAAAGCGGAATATCGTCTTCCGGCAGCGCTTCGCCGAGTTCCGCTTCCTTCACCAAATGCGCAAGAGCCGGCGCCCCGGGCGCCGGCTGCTCAAGCGACATGGTGGCATGCGCGGTCATTTTTCTCCGCCGCCGAGCGTATGGACATAGACCGTCAATGCCTTGATGGTCGGCTCGCTCAGGCGCCCGCCCCAGTTCGGCATCACTGAGCCGCGCCCGTTCTCAATGCCCTGAACGATGGTCGCCTTGTCGGAACCGTAGAACCAGATCTTGTCGGTCAGGTTGGGAGAACCCATTTCGCGGTTGCCCTTCCCTTCGGGGCCGTGACAGACCTCACAATTGTCGGCGTAGACTTTTTTGCCGAGGCCGAGATCCGCACCCGCTTCGGTGGAGAGGCCGGAGAGCGAACGAACAAAATCCGCGACCGCCGAGATTTCGTTGGGCTTAAGGATATTATCGCGGCCGAAAGCAGGCATGCTGCCGGCGCGGCCTTTGTTGTCGCCGGCGCGCGCGCCAAATCGTATCGTTTGCTCGATATCCGAAAGCTTGCCGCCCCACAGCCATTCATCGTCGTTGAGATTGGGGTAGCCCTTGGCGCCGCCACCGCCCGCGCCATGGCACGGCGCGCAATTGTCCGCAAAGGCAACCCGGCCCTGCGCCCGGGCAAAGTCGAGCAACTGCGGATCGGCGGCAATCTCGGCGAGCGACGCGCCGGCGAGCTTGTCCATCATCGGGCCACGCTGCTGCTTGAGCGCGTCGAGATCTTCAAGGAGCGCGGTCCGGGTGTGGTAGCCGAACACGCCCTGCGTCGAATTGGTCAACAGCGGCCAGGCCGGATAGACGATCCAGTAGCCGACCGACCAGACGATCGTGATGTAGAACAGCCACAGCCACCACCGCGGCAGCGGCGTGTTCAGTTCGCGCAGCCCGTCCCATTCATGTCCGGTCGTCGCAGTGCCGGTCAGGGCATCGATTTCTTTGTGTTCTTCGGCCACGGTCAGTCCTCCCGCAGCGGAATGCGTGCCGCTTCATCAAATTGCTTCTTGCGCGAAGGCCAGAGCGCATAAGCGAGCACCAGCAAGAAGACGACGACGAAATAAGCGAGGCCCCAGGTCTGGGCGAACTCGGCGACTGCACGGTAGGTTGGATCCATGGCGCTCACCGGATGTTGGCTTTGTCGTCGTAGAGCTTGAAGTCGACCTGCGTTCCGAGCATTTGCAGGTAGGCGATCAGCGCGTCGGCTTCGGTGATGCGTGACGGATTGCCGTCGAAATCGCGCGCATTCAATTTCGGATAGCGCTTGGCCATGTCGACGGCATCGGGGCTGTCGGTGGTCGACTGCGTGACGACGTCAGCGGGGGCATGGGCGATCATCTCCGCCGTATAAGGAACGCCAAGAAGCGCCTGCGCTTTCAGATCGTCCGCGATGCGGGCGAAGTCGAGATTGGTCTCGGCCAACCAGGAATAGTCCGGCATGACCGAGCCCGGAACGACCGAGCGCGGAGCTTTCAGGTGATCGCGGTGCCATTCGTCGGAATACTTGCCGCCGATGCGGGCGAGATCCGGGCCTGTGCGCTTCGACCCCCACTGAAAGGGCTTGTCGTACATGCTTTCGGCGGCGAGCGAATAATGGCCGTAGCGCTCGACCTCGTCGCGCAGCGGGCGGATCATCTGCGAGTGGCAGAGATAGCAGCCCTCTCGTACGTAGATGTTGCGTCCGGCGAGCTCGAGCGGCGTGTAGGGCCGCACGCCGTCGACCTTTTCGATCGTATTCTTCAGGTAGAACAACGGCACAATCTCGACGAGGCCGCCGATCGCGATCACGATCAGAATGCCGATGACCAGGACGATCGAGTTCTTCTCGAAGATTGCGTGTCTCGACCAGAGTGACATGAATGCCCCCGCCTATTCCGCCGGAGCCAGCTTGAGATCGGCGGGCGCCTCGGAAACCGTCGCATTCACGGTTTTCCAGAGATTGAAGGCCATCAACAGCGCGCCGGCGAGGAACAGGCCGCCGCCGATCGCGCGGATGACATAGAAGGGATGCATCGCCTCCACGGTCTCAACGAAGGAGTATTCGAGAAATCCGAGGCTGGTGTAGGCGCGCCACATCAATCCCTGCAGAATTCCCGATACCCACATCGCGCTGATGTAGAGAACGATGCCGATGGTCGAGATCCAGAAATGCCAGTTGACGAGCTTGAGCGAATAGAGCGGCCGATTCCAAAGCCACGGGATGAGGCAGTAGAGCGCACCGAAAGATATGTAGCCGACCCAGCCGAGTGCACCGGAGTGCACGTGACCAATGGTCCAGTCGGTATAGTGCGACAACGAGTTGACGATCTTCACCGACATCATCGGACCTTCGAAGGTCGACATGCCGTAGAAGGCGACGGAAACCACCATCATGCGCAGCACGGGATCGGTGCGAAGTTTGTCCCACGCGCCGGATAGCGTCATGATGCCGTTGATCATGCCGCCCCAGGACGGCATCCACAGCATCACCGAAAATGTCATGCCGAGCGTCTGCGCCCAGTCGGGCAGCGCCGTGTAGTGCAGATGATGGGGCCCGGCCCAGATGTAGAGGAAAATAAGCGACCAGAAGTGGATGATCGAAAGCCGATAGGAATAGACCGGCCGGTCGCAGCGCTTCGGGATAAAGTAATACATGATGCCGAGGAAGCCGGCGGTGAGGAAGAAACCGACCGCGTTGTGCCCATACCACCACTGCACCATCGCGTCCTGCACGCCGGACCAGACGATGTATGACTTCGGCGAGAAAAGAGAAATCGGCACTGCGGCATTGTTGCCGAGATGCAAGACCGCGATCGTGAGGATGAAGGCGAGATAAAACCAGTTCGCCACATAGATGTGCGGCTCGGTCCGCCGCATGATCGTGCCGAGGTAAACCAGGAAGTAGACAACCCACACAATCGTCAGGAACAGATCGGCGTACCATTCTGGCTCGGCATATTCCTTGGATTGCGTAATGCCAAGGAGATAACCGGTGCCGGCGATGACGATGAAGAAGTTGTAGCCAAGCACGACGAACCACGGCGCGATGTCACCTGCAAGCCGCGCACGGCAAGTCCGTCTGCACGACGTAGAGCGACGTCGCGATGAGCACGTTGCCGCCAAATGCGAAGATGACAGCCGAGGTATGCAGCGGGCGCAGCCGGCCGAAGGTCGTCCAGGGCAGATCGAAGTTGAGGGCGGGGAACGCGAGCTGCAGCGCGATGATCAAACCGACCGTGAATCCCGCGATGCCCCAGAATACTGCAACAGCCGCAGAGAACTTGACGGGACCCATATTGTAATTTGGCTTGCCGTCGATCGTCAGGGGCGGCGCTTCAACCGGGCGTTCGTAGTAGCGGTTGATGATGGCAAATACCGCCGCGACGCTGGCTGCGCTGAACAGGTAGGCGTGGAACGCGTATTCCGGCGTATATGCTCTGGCCGCGATGACGATCGACAAAAAGTGCGAGGGCTGCAAACGCAAGCGCCGACCCGCCCTCCCCGATTGTCATCATTTTCCGGTGGGCAAACGCGTTCGCCATGCTGTTGGGTCCGTTCTCTGGGCTTGAGGAAAATGTCGGGGGCCCCGCCGGCCGTTTATGGCCGGAGGGCCCCGCGCCTTCCTTGATAAAGGTCAAAAATCGCTGGTTCAGCCGCCGCGCGACCAGCCGTGCCAACCCCAATGGCGCGGACCGCTGGTATTGACGCGGGCCTTTTGCTCATCGTTAAGCGTTGCATAAAAAGCATCAAAGGCGGGCCGCACCGTCCTGATCGCCTGCTGCATGGCATCGAGACGCTTTTCCATCAGCTCGAGTCGCCCGGTCGCGCTGGCCGGGAACTCGCGCGGGCAGGCGGCGGCGATGATCTCGGCAGCCTTCGCCGATGCATTCCGCAGATTCTCGAGCGCCGCGCGTTGTGCGTCGTTCGGATTGACCAGGCGCTCGATGCGCTCCATGCGCCACTCGGCGAGGCCTGCGCCGCGCGGATCGCACATCGCGCCCATGCCGCCCATGCCCATCATGCCCGGCCCCATCATCATGCCGCGTCCCCAGCCATGACCGCGCTGACCATAGCCTGGGCCGGGGCCCGGTCCAGGGCCGGCGCCCGGACTGCCGGCGGCCGGAGGGTTGGCTTGCCCGCTGCCACTGGTTTGCGAGATCGCCGGGCTCATCAGCATCGTTGCGGCAATGGAAAGAACTGCGACGGAGGTCAGAAGCGATTTCATGGCGGATCTCCTGCAATCAAAGAATTTGGGAGATCTTGGAAGCGATTCCGGAGCCCTGCCTTGACGCAGGTCAAAGTCGACGCGTGGAGTCACCCGGCTGAAGCCGGGCTGCGCTACTTTTGAGTTTTGATATATGCGGCGAGATCGGCCGCTTCACTGCGGGTCAAGTTCATATCCGGCATGCGCGGATGAGGCGTCAAAAGAAAATATGCAAGCGTCCTCTCATCGAAGTCGGGCTTGCTGGCGACGGCCGAGAATGGTGGTGCCTGTGTCGTACCCCGTTGCTGGTCTGACGCTACAATGTGGCAAGTCGCGCACCAACGCTTGGCGAGCGTTTCTCCTTTGAATGCGTCGGCGGCCCATGCACCTGTTGCAGCGGCCGCCAGGAGCAAGAGAGACAAGGCTAGTCGGCGCATGACGTCCTCAAATTTTTTCTACTCGGACTTTAGATCATTGTTGAGTTTCGTGACAACGACGGGAATACACAGAACCTAGTCAGCGCTTGCACCGATAATAAGTAGTAGTCCCCATGTCGGGAAACGAGGGGAAAATCCGTGTCAATCGGTCATCGCCATCAATCTTGGCATCGACCTGCTGGGTTCCAAGCACCGCTATTTCTGTCGAGCAAAATACAATCAAGCGCAGAACGCCGCCTTCCTCCCTGCGGCTGTTTATTTTGCACATTCTTGCCTGCCCTCTGATCTGATTTTTCTCAACTATGAAGCCGCCGCCATAAACATCCGAATTCCGCGTCATCGAAACTTTGCCATTTATTATTGTGAATATTTTGCTGCAGTTCGCCGCATCAGTGGTCCAAGCCCCGTCCAACTCGAATGCATTGGCAGAAAAGCTTACAAGGAAGCAGCCACAAAGCAGCAATCGACGTGCCATTTTTGACATAAGCCGTCTCCTACATCGCCGCACTTAACGTTCGAGCCATTTGAGGTAGCTGATCAAATCCCCGACCTGACCGGGATCCAGCCGGAATTCGGGCATATTCTGATGGCCGGTGACAATGCCTTCGCCGAGCGCTTCTTCAAGCGATTCCACCGGATAGCGATTGTGAAGTTCCCGAAACGGCAGTGCCAGCTTGAGCGGGCTTTCGCTCACCTTGTCGATCGCGTGACAGTGCGCGCAATTTGCCTTTGCCAGGGTAAAGCCCCTTTGTTGCCGGGGATCCATTTGCGCGGAAGCACTCGCGACAATCAGGTTGCAGATAGCCAGCGCCACCAAATAGCGTGGCTACATGAGTTTTGTTAAGAAGCTCGATGCGCACGGATTCGACCCAATAGCAAGATGGACATCATTTAGAATACGCAGCAACAGACCTTGATCTCTATCAATACTGCCGCCTTCATTTGCATCATACTGGCAAAAATACTCATGGAGAACGACATGACCGCCACGTTGAAACGCATTGCGCTGACTTTAGCCCGATCGAAGGACTTTCCAAATGGGTCAAGTCAGATTGGTTATGACCTCATTGCTCCACTCGATAGTAATGGCCATATCGACTTAGCCGCGTGGAAGAAGCACCGCGCCGCATGCATCGTCCGGCATTTTTCTCCCGCAGAGGACGACAAGACCGGATTGCTGGTGCACAAGGCGGGCGGCGCCGAGCATGGGCGGTGGGTGTTTGACTACAATGTCGCACGTGACGACGACGATGAGGCGGGCTTTTTGTTCGGACACCATGCCTTTGTGCCGGGAGAATATGTTTCAATTACCGATGCCAGCGGCGCCATGCATACTTTCGTGGTCAAATCCGTCACTTCGGTTAACCGTTAGGACGTTTTGAGTCGCGAAAAACGGTCTCGGATTAGTGTGCCGAGACCGTTCTCTGCCGGCGCAACTTAGGACACGAAGGCTAGCCGTTGAGCACGCCCAGCGCTCGCCGGTTACGCAATACGATATGTCGCGCACTCGCGAGTTTGATGGACGCGGAATTTTCAAGCTCGGTAAGCGTGCGGGAAACCGTTTCGATCGTAAGTCCAAGATAATCGGCGATGTCCTGTCGCGACATTGGAAGCTCGACATCGTTGCCGCTCGGGTAGCGCTTGGCCATTTCCAACAGAAAGCTGCCCACCCGCTCTTTCGCAGTCTTGATCAGCAGCAAAATGTGGTCTTGAACGCGCCGCAGCTCCTGGCCGGTCACCGACCACAGTTGGCGCGCGACCTCGCTCTCGCGCTCTGCCAATGCCAGCAGGGCACTTCGCTTGACGACGAGAATTTTCGCGTCGCTGATCGCTTCAGCCGAAAACGAATGCTCATCACCCGTTTCGAGCCCAAAGATGTCGCCGGGCAAGTAGAAGGCGCCGATTTGCCTGCGTCCATCACCAAGCACCTTATAAGTCCGGACCGCGCCGCTGATGACCCGGTACACGTAGTCCGCCGGCTCATTCTCGCCATAGATCTCGGCATCGCGGCCGTACGGCATTGTGGCGCCCATCAAGCTGATCGAGTCAAAAAACGAACCGCTGTGCGCTCGAGGTGAGGCATTATTTGCGGCTCGGCTAAAACCAGTGCGAATTGCGGTGTGCGTCAACATGGCTGGCCCCTTCGATGGATCTACTGGGCCACTTGTTACGTCGCACGTGGAACTGGGAAAATTCAGATATGATCCATAAGGGATATTACGGAGCCCGAAACCGCCGGGTATCGTTGAATTTCCTCATGTTTTCAGTTTGAGAGGCGTCTCCGCGGCGGGAAAAACAATGGCTGATACGACCCGGCCGTCCCAAAACGCTTTACGGCAGCTGCCCTGGCTTTGGCAGATTCTCGGCAAGTCCTGGCGGCCTTATGCCTTGGCCTTGTCCTTGGTTGCCGCCACCATCGTCGCTTTGGTGTTTCTTGGCCCACGCTTTCATGAACCTTACCTCCTTTTGATTCCTTCGACACTGATCGCTGGAATTGTGGGCGGATGGGGCGCTGGATTGATCGCGACGGGCTTGGGCCTGGCGCTCCATCTTTATTTCACGGCCGAGTATGCCGACCGTCATCGATCCGAAGTCCGCAGACTTTGCGGTTGACCTTACGCGCGCCTTCACGTTCGCGGCCGTCGGAATTGCAATGGCCTGGTTCGGCGAGCGGCTCCGGGAAAGCTGGTTACACACCCTGGAGAGCGATCGCGATAACGCGGCCCGGGCCGCCCATCTCACATCGATCCTCGACACTGTTCCGGACGCGATGATCGTGATCGATGAACGAGGCATCGTGCAATCGTTCAGCACGGCGGCTCAACGGCTGTTCGGCTATGAGCCAGCCGAAATGATCGGCAGGAACATCAAAATGATGATGCCCTCACCCTATCGCGAGAATCACGATAGCTATCTCGCCCGGTATTTGAAGACAGGAGAGCGACGCATCATTGGCATCGGCCGCGTCGTCGTTGGCGAGCGCAAAGATGGATCGACCTTTCCGATGGAGCTCGCTGTCGGGGAGATGAAATCGGGCGACCAGCGCTATTTTACCGGATTTATTCGCGATCTTACGGAGCGCCAAAAGACCGAGGCTCGACTGCAGGAACTTCAATCCGAACTCGTGCATATTTCGCGCCTGACAGCGATGGGCGAAATGGCGTCAGCGCTGGCACACGAACTCAACCAGCCCTTGTCGGCGATTACCAACTACATGAAAGGATCGCGGCGGTTGCTCGAACAGACGACCGATGAACGCGCAGGAGTGGTTCGAGAGGCCATAGATAGTGCGGCCGAACAGGCACTGCGTGCGGGCCAGATCATACGGCGCCTGCGCGATTTCGTCGCGAGAGGCGAAAGCGAACCGCGCGTCGAAAGCATGGCAAAGCTTGTGGAAGAGGCAAGCGCTTTGGCGCTCGTGGGCATAAAAGATCAAGGCATTCACGTGCGATTCCAGTTGAGCCGGTCAAACGATCTCGTTCTCGCCGACAAGGTTCAGATCCAGCAGGTGCTCCTGAATTTGATACGCAATGCTATAGAAGCCATGCATGATTCACCCCGGCGCGAGCTGCTTATATCCGCCACCCCAGCTGAGGATGAAATGTTGATGACCAGCGTCGCCGACACAGGCGCAGGGATCAATCCCGAGGTATCCGCTCAGCTCTTTCGGCCGTTTGTAACAACGAAGCGACAGGGCATGGGCG
The DNA here is from genome assembly GCA_963718035.1 of uncultured Alphaproteobacteria bacterium. Classification (GTDB taxonomy): domain Bacteria; phylum Pseudomonadota; class Alphaproteobacteria; order Rhizobiales; family Xanthobacteraceae; genus Pseudolabrys. The sequence goes on from CAVQYD010000011.1 coordinate 116,428, forward strand.
TAGGACTTTCGATATCACGTACCATCATTGAGGCTCACGGGGGGCGGATCTGGATTGAACCAAATCCCGGCGGTGGCACGGTTTTTCGGTTTACATTGCGGGCGGTCACCGAGGAGGACGCAAGAGATGCCGTCTGATGCCGATATTGTTCACGTGGTTGACGACGACGAAGCTATGCGGGACTCGATGGCATTTTTGCTGCGCGCTGAGAATTTTCAGGTTCAAACTTACGCGGATGCTACGGACTTTCTCAACGCATTGCCTCAAATCAAGGTCGGCTGCGTCGTGACCGACGTGCGAATGCCCGGTATGAGCGGGATCGAACTCCTGCAACGCCTGCGAGAGCTGAAAGTATCCGTGCCTGTCATCGTGGTCTCAGGCCACGGCGATGTGCCGCTGGCAGTCGAAGCCATGAAGACCGGGGCTTTGGACTTCATCGAGAAGCCCTTTGATGACGATGTCTTTTTGCGCGCCGTTCGCATGGCCCTCAGCGCCCACGCCGTCGACAGCCAGCGTCAGGCTCAGAAAGCGGCCATCGACAGCCGTTTGGAATCCCTCTCCAATCGGGAACGGGAGGTGCTCGAAGGGCTGGTCGCAGGCCATCCAAACAAGACCATCGCCTATGATCTTGGAATAAGCCCTCGGACAGTGGAAATCTATCGAGCGAACGTCATGGAAAAGATGCAGGCCAGAAGCCTGTCCGACCTGGTTCGAATGGCACTGGTGGGCGGGCTCCTCGACCGCCGTGAATGACCGAGCCTTCAAAACAGTTGCGCTAGATCAAGGCGAAAGGAGCCTTATTCAGGTGTCCTGTCGGCGACCGGGCCCCATAGCGGCCCTTATGCCTGCGCCGAGCAATGAATCCGCAGTCCGAGCAAGGTCGTGGCTACCATTCGATCCTCATCGTTGAGGATGATCGCGCGGTCCGTGAGTCATTGAAGTTTTCTCTCGTGATTGAGGGATTTGCGGTTCGCGCCTACGCGGATGCGGAGCAACTCCTCTCGGAACCACGCCTTCCAAAATTCGACTGTCTGATTGTCGATCAGAACATGCCGGGAATGAACGGTCTCGATCTGGTTTCAGAGTTGCGCGCACGGCACATCGAGACCCCGGCTATTCTCATTACCAGCCATCCCAATCAATCTGTGCGCAATCGCGCTGCGTCCGCTGGCATACCAATTATCGAGAAGCCGTTGTTGAATTCTCTCCTCGACCACGTGCGGCGTACCGTATCGCACGAAGGAAACTAGATGTTACCGCCCGTGGCGGCCAGTTCCAGGCCAACGAGGTAACTGCCAGCATCATGCGGATCGCCGACGACCGCAAAGCCAAGCTCCCGGCACATGGTCACCATTGTCGTGTTTTCTTTCAATACCTGCCCCTCGATGCGGCGTAGTCCCTCGTTGCGGGCGTATTCGATAAGGGTTTGCATGAGCAGCCATCCGAGGCCGTGGCCTTTCACATCCGACCGGACGAGGACTGCGTACTCGGCCCGGTCGTAGTCGGCATTGGCGTGCAGTCTCGCAACGCCAAGCAAATCGCCGCTTGCCCGGTCGATCGCCACAAAAGCCATAGCTCGCGCGTAGTCGAGTTGAGTCATACGGGCGATGAAGGCATGGCTGAATTCTTTGATGAGGGTGAAGAATCGAAGACGCAGGTCATCCGCCGTGACCCGGGCGAAGAAGGGAGCGTACAATCGCTCATCCTCGGGGCGGACGGGACGGACGAACACCTCAGTGCCATTCGGCAAATGGCGCAACCGCTCCCATTCCTTTGGATAAGGCCGAATGGCGAAGCGCGGGTGGCCGGGGAACCGACGGCCGGCTTTTTCAAGGGGCGCGACCGCGATGCGTGCATCGACGGCAATAACCCCGGAGTCGTCGCTCAGTAGCGGGTTGAGATCTACTTCCCTGATTTCAGGCACGTCAGCCACCAGCTGAGCAAGCTTGACGAGCACGAGCGCGACCGCGACCTCATCCGCCGCCGGCACGTCTCGATAGGCTTTGAGCACACGCGAAACGCGTGTTCGCGAAATCAAGTCTTGCGCGAGCTTGAGGTCGAGCGGTGGAAGCGCCAGCGCTTTGTCGTTGATTACCTCGACAGCAGTCCCTCCCCGACCGAACACGACCACCGGTCCAAAGGTCGGATCGTCGGCTACGCCGGCAATCAGCTCACGCGCCAACGGACGAACGATCATCGGATGTACGGTGACGCCGGAGAGCCGCGCGCCGGGTTTGGCTGCGCGCACACGATCGAGCATTTCAGCCGCCGCCTGCTGCACGGCCGACGCGCTCGCCAGATTGAGCCGCACGCCGCCAACATCCGATTTATGGACTATGTCAGGCGAGTGGATCTTCAAGGCAACAAGTTGATTGTTGTTGAGGAACGGCGTGGCCGCACGGGCAGCCGCCTCCGGGTTGGACGCGGGAATGGCCGGTGCGATCGGGATGGAATATGCACGAAGCAGCTGTTCTGCCTCGACCGGATCGAGCCACGCTCTGCCCCCCGCCAGCACGCCGGCGACAACGCGGCGCGCCGTTGCGGTATCCGGCACGAAATCCTCCGGAAGACTTGGCGGCGTTTGCATCAACATGTCGAGCGCTTCGCGGTGGCGCACCAGGTGACCGTAGCCCGCGACCGCACTGGTTTCGGATGGGTAGTGCGGAATTCCTGCGGCCTCGAATTTTTTCGACGCTTCGCCGCGGTCCCCCACCCAAACCGCGAAAACGGGTTTGGGAAAAACTGCATTGCTCTTGTGAGTACGAACCGTTTCCGCGACGGCCGCGGCGGCATCCGATGGCGAAGCAAGCGCTGTCGCCACATTCATGACCATGACCGCATCGTTCTCATCGTCGGCTAAAAGCGCCTCAAGAGCTGCGGCATAGCGCGCCGCATCCGCATCTCCGGCGATGTCAACCGGATTGGCCCTGGACCAGATCGGCGGCAGCGCCGCATCAAGCTTGGCCATGGCCCCCGGCCCTATTGCCGCGAGCGGATCGCCTTTCTCTCCAAGGTCCATGAGGCGATCGACGGCAAGGACGCCGATACCGCCGCCGTTCGTCAAGATCGCCAGCCTTTTCCCGGCAAGACATTTGACGTGCCCCAAAGTTTCGGTGGCCGCAAATAGCTCGTCCAGATCCGAAACGCGCAACAAGCCCGCCCGCCGGAACGCGGCGTCGTAGACGCTGTCAGCGCCAGCCAATGCACCGGTATGAGTTTTCGCGGCAACCGCGCCCCGTGCGTGGCGGCCGGCTTTGACGACAATGACGGGCTTGGTCCGCGCCGCGGCGCGCGCGGCGGACATGAACTTGCGGGCGTCCTTGATCGACTCGATGTAAAGCAGAATGGCCCGCGTGCCGCGATCGAGCGCGAAATAGTCAAGCAGGTCGCCAAAATCGACGTCCAGCTGATCCCCGATCGATACGACAGCCGAAAACCCCACCGATCGTGGTGCGGCCCATTCTATAAGACCCGCGGCAATCGCCCCGGACTGCGAAATCAGGGCCAGGTCTCCCGCACTCGGCGCGCTGGCGGCAAAACTGGCATTGAGCTTCCGTCCAGGCACGAGCACGCCGAGACAGTTGGGCCCGATGATGCGCATGCCGTTTGCACGCGCCGCGCGCTCAGCTGCCTCCGAAAGCGAACCAGGCCCGTGACCCAAACCCGCCGTGAGGACGATCGCCGCGGCGCAGCCCTTCGAGCCCAATCCGTCAATCAGCCCGGGCACAATGGCCGGCGGCGTGGCGATGACCGCGAGGTCAGGTGGATCGGCAAGATCATTTACTGTTTTGACCGCGGTGATGCCTTCGATTGTCCGGTGGTGCGGATTGACCAGGCCAATCGCACCGCCAAACCCTGCCCGGCAGAGATTTCTGAGAACGGCGCCTCCTACGGAATATTTCCGGGGGCTACCGCCGATGAGAGCGACCGAACGCGGATTGAAAATACGCTCGAGACGATATGTGCTCATACCGGTCACGACCGCGCAGAATCAACAGTTCCGCGTGAGGCTGATGTCAACTTGCAGCTCCTGGCGATTGTCAACGTGCACTGCTTACAGACCAACCTAGATGCACGGGCGGATATAAGGGCGATTGATCTCCCATAACTCATCGAGTATGTGGCTCAGCCGCTTCTGCCGAATTCACGACCGGATCGATCAACAACGCCTGCAGGGCGATTTCTTTCGAAGCATGTACCGCAGCTTCGACCGCGAGTTGCTGCACATTCACCTGCATCGTGAGAAGTTTGGCGATCGGATCCGGCAATGGCCCGAGCGAAATCGGATGGACCCCATCCGCATCCGTCATGACCGGGACTTCAACGGCAGCTTCAGCCGGCAAGTTTGGAATGATGCTGCGATTAAAGACAATACCGGATTCCAGAACACGATTATTGTTATGAATGATGCCTCCAATCGCAGCCGCGCCGCGCTCCCCCGATGGAGTCAGCCATTGCGGCGGCGGCGAGCCGGTGGCGAGTACGCGCTCAAGCTCTTGTGAAAACCGTATGCGCTCTCGCTCGTCAGCAGCGAAATCGTAGCCCTTTTCACCGCCTTCCCAACCATACGAGAGGTACTCTCCGAGATGCTCATCGCTGCACGTCATCCAGTATCCGAATGCCCGAAAAAGCCGGCGTGTCAGCGGCGCAAATTGTGAATCGTATTTGGCTTCTTTGGCTCGCAGGACCGGATAGAGATCTTCACCGGTTGTGCGGTCGCGGATCTTTAGCAGGCATTGAAAGTGATTGATGCCGGCACCCCAGACTTCGACCTGCTCGGGGGGCACGGCCATGATACGGGCGACGTCGTTTTGTCCCATGAAGATGCCGTGGCAGAGCCCGAGCGCAGCAATCGGGCTATATTTGCCGAGCGCCAGGATGATGCGGCTTTCCGGATTGGAAAAGTTGATGAACAATGCGTTTGGACAGAGCTCCCGCATCTCGCGCACAATATCGAACACCAGCGGCAAGGTGCGAAGCGTAAAGAAAAGCCCGCCAGGCCCCCCATTCTCTCCCAGCGTGTGACGAATGCCGTGCTTGCGAGGCACGTCGAAATCCAGCTTCCATAGCCGGTTTCGATCAATCGCCGTTGCATTGATAACGAACCGGGCGCCGTCGAGGGCGGCCCGGCGATCGGTCGTCTGCTCGATGTGCAACCCGGCAGAACATTTGGAGTTCAGAATCTGGGCCAGACTAAAAATTTTGCCCAACGTATCGGGGTGGCGGCCAACCAAAGTCAGGGTACACCCGCGCAATTCGTTGCTGCTGAATATGTCGCGCAGGAAACTCAGGCCAAACGACATGCTCGTTGCGCCGAGCAAGACAATTTTGACTTGATTGCTCATCTCGACTTTTTGCCTTCAACTGGTGCGGCCCGCAGACATATGAATCGCTTCCGCTTCGGCATTCACTGATTTCATCGTTTGCGTGAGTTCTTCGTAAACCTCGTCATCGATGGATACGGTCCCGAAGTTTGAATTTTCTCCGTCGAAACGGCCCTCGGCCGGCTGGTCGGCATGTTCAAACCAGTGCAATCCGACGATGGCCGGTTGAGAGAGGGCGGCGGCGACGTAGCGCCGGTATGCAGCCGCGCGTTCGGCTTGCGTGCTCACCAATGGTCCCGCACCATTTGTATTGGGCAAGCCTGAATCGGAGCTGCGGAAAGAAAATTCGCCGATCAGACACGGCTTTTGCGTGCCCTTATAGGCATCGACTGTCCGACCAGGGTCGAGGTCATAGCAGTTGATGGAAATGACGTCGCAATGAGCGCGGCAGCCTCGATAACGCCCGGCGGCGGAACGTAGGCAAATCGGCATCCCAGGATGAGATGATTTGGATCGGCTGCTCTTATGGCGGCACAGGTTGTTTCGAAATAGCGCTGCCCCACCAGCCCGGCAAACGCATCGCAGCCGGCGAAAAATTCTGCGCGCGCAGCATCGGCAGTGATTGGCAGCATGCTCTTGATTTGCGTCGCGTTGATAAACAGGAAGACGTCTATAGGGTGGCTCGATCCGCTTCAAAGCATCCAGCGTCTTCCACGATTGCGCCGGCGTGTGCCAGATCGCGTTAAATTTCTGAAAATCCTGATAGCGCTCGCGCAACCAGGCAGCGCCGCCGTGCGACCGGGCGCCGTCCGTTCCAACCCAAGAAATAAGGTGAGCAACTCATCGGAGCCACGCCAATCCGGCCCCCAGCGCAATTCATTGTCGATAAACCAGCCGAGAATCTTATCGTCATCGGCTCGTAAAGCACATGCTTCGTGCGCTCAATTCCGCACGTAACGATCGAAGTTGATGTCGAAAACATCAGGAAAGTTCTGGGCGTATTCTTCGCTGAGCTCCCGATTCATGGTCCATGCGAATGACATGCCGAGATCGAGATTGGGCGTTACTGCAAGCCTGAACGATCCCGCGTCTGCGACGCTTTGATCTGACCAGCAGCCAAGCGTGTTGAACCCCCAATTCGCAAGACGCGCGCCCGCAGCGGCCCGCCAGGCGGCCTCGCTACCGTATTTACGCGCGCAGGCTTCGGCGTACGGGGCACGCGGAGTGTCCCGAATATGATCTTGATCAAAACAGACCGTGTTCACGCCCTTCGACAGAAAGCGGCCACCGTCCGGGTCGACCAGCCAGAAAACTCCGTCATTTTCAGCGACGCAGAAATATCCGCTGGCATCAAAAATGCCGGTATATGTCCCGCCCCAACGAGTTCTTGAGATACGATCGGACATCGCCTGCAGCCCTCAAAAGCCTAAACAATGTGCCGGTAAACGACATTCAAAGTGTTGATATGCATCAAGAAAACGATTGGCCCGGGACGATAGATTTTTAGAAACGGAGGGAATGCATCGTGACTCCCGCCAGTGGTCCCGTTCAAGGACCAGATTCCGCAGCGTTCCCGATTGAGCACCTGCCGAGTGATTTTATCTGGGGGGTTTCGACGTCGAGCTATCAGATCGAAGGAGCCGCCCAGGAAGACGGCCGCGGTCCAAGCGTATGGGACACCTACGCGCACAGCGGCGCGATCTCGAACCGTGATACCGGCGACGTAGCCTGCGATCACTACCATCGCTATCCCGAGGATATCGCTTTGCTGCAGCAGCTTGGCGTGCAGGCTTACCGCTTTCTCCGTTGCCTGGCCGCGCGTGCTTCCGCAAGGCCGTGGCGCACCCAATGAACGTGGCCTCGCATTTTATGACCGTTTGATCGATGCCATTCTCGCGGCTGGCATCGAACCCTGGTTATGTCTCTACCATTGGGACTTGCCCCAGGCGCTCGATGACCTCGGAGGATGGACGACAAGAGACTCCGTCGAATGGTTTTCCGATTACGCCGCGCTGGTTGCGCAGCGATACGGCGATCGGGTCAAACGCTTTGCCACTTTCAACGAGCCCTCGATCTTTACCTTGTTCGGCCTCGGCTTCGGCAAGGGTCAACGCGCGACCGCAAGCGGCGATTCGCTCCACAAGAGCATCCATCACGTGAACCTTGCGCATGGTGCAGCAGTCGACATCCTGCGCGAACGCGTCGCCGGCAGTTCGATCGGAGGCCATCCACAACTACCAGCCATGCCTGCCGTCGACACCGGCCGATGCCGAAGCAGCAAAGCGCTGCGACGCCTATTGGAATAAAGCTTTTCCAGATCCGCAATGCCTGGGCCGGTATCCTGACCCGCTGCAGCGTTCGATCGAATCATTTATGCAGCCGGGCGATCTCGCTCGTATCTCGAAGCGGGTGGATTGGTTCGGCCTCAATCACTATAGCCCGGTGTTTGTGAAAAACGATCCAAGTTCATTGCTCAAGTTCGGATTCGGCGAGAAGCCGGCCGAACTTCCCATAACTCCGAATGGCTGGCCGATTTCGCCGAAAGCATTTGAACAAACGCTCTTGACGGTCTCCAGGCGATATTCGCTGCCGATCTATGTGCTTGAAAACGGCTTTGGCGGGAATGATGCGCCCGGCCCAGACGGCAGCGTTCGCGACCCCGAGCGGGTTGCGTTTCTACGCGCATACATCGGCGCCATGAACACCGCGGTGGCAAACGGCGCGGATGTCCGCGGTTATTTTGTCTGGTCGTTGCTCGACAACTTCGAATGGGATGCGGGCTACAGCGTGCGTTTTGGCCTGACCTATATCGACTACACAAATCAGCGCCGCGTGCCGAAGTCATCGTTTGCGTGGTACCGCGACCTGATCAAGGCAGCGCGCGCAGACGATAAAAAGTCATACGCGAGCGAAGGGCGATAAATCGGAACGCCGATGCCGCAGATCGTCACGCTCACGCCCAATCCAGCGATCGATCTGTCGACCGCGGTTGAGCGAGTCGTTCCCTAGTTTGAAGCTGCGTTGTGCTCAGCCGCGGCGCGACCCCGGCGGCGGCGGCGTCAATGTGGCGCGTGTGGTCAAGCGATTCGGCGGCGATACCGAAGCCATTCTTCCCGTGGGAGGCTTTACGGGCGAACTCTTGCGGCGGCTTCTCGAAAAAGAAGACGTTTCGAGCTGCTTGATTAAGGCGGAAGCCGAGACCCGGGAGGACTTTTCGGTAACCGAGAGTGGCACGGGTTCTCAATACCGGTTTGTGTTGCCTGGCGAACCGCTGCGCGAATCCGAGTGGCGCGAATGCCTTGAGGCTCTCGCTGCCAGCAAACCAGGCTATGTCGTAGGAAGCGGCAGCCTGCCGCCCGGCGTACCTGACGATTTCTATGCGCAAGCCGCCGCCATCGCGCACAGACTGGGCGCGAAGTTCTTCCTGGACACGTCGGGCGCACCCCTTGCCGCCGCGATCGAGCACGGCGTCGACATGATCAAGCCAAACTTGCGGGAAATGCGGGAATTGGCGGGACAATCGCTGTCCTCGGAAGCCGACTGGATAGCCGCCGCGCGCAGGTACATCGAATCCGGAAAGGTCGAGACAGTTGCATTGTCTCTCGGTCACCTCGGCGCAATGCTCATTACCCGGGATCGCGCGCTGCGAGCCCTGCCCCCGCCCATCAAGCCGATCAGCACTGTCGGGGCTGGCGATAGTTTTTTCGGTGCGATCGTCTACAGCCTGGCCAAAGGCGACGCCCTGACCGACGCATTCCGGCTTGGCGTGGCTGCCGGCTCGGCGGCCCTCATTCAGGAGGGAACCGGACTTTGCTCACCCGCTGACGCCTACCGTTTGACGAGTGAGGTCACCATCACGTCTTTTTGAGTCAGGATGTCGTATTTTTTTCGCTGCGCTCTTTTGCCTCAAGCTCGTCAAGTGCAAGCAACAAGGTTGCAACGCGGTGGGCGGACGAGCGCCAGTCGGCCAGACGCTGGTAATTGTCGACAAACCAGTTGAAGGCTCCCTGGACAACAACGAAAGCCGCCGCTGCCTGAGTCAATTCGCCGAGCGACATTGCGCCGCTGAGATATTTCGGGGCGCACAACATCCAGGCCACCACCGGCGCAAACAGAAAATTTCCGTGCGACACGAGGGTCGTACGAACGAGCTGCCAGCAGAATTCGCGCCACCAAAGCAGGACGGCCTGCAGCTTGAGCTGCAATGTTTCACGCCGATCGACCTGGTGCCTGTTCTGCGCTGCAGGTTCCTGGCGGAACGTGTCGGCCGCAGCACGGAATTCTGCTTCGGCCTGGTTGCTGCGTTCGATGACGCTGGTGAGGTGGTGGCCAAAAATGATCATGAGAGACGTGACCATTCCGGAGTAAAGGATCACGCCGAACACCAGGTAACCGGGTATCGTCACCGGTCGGCCGAAGGCGGTGACATCGATGCTGCCGCCGATCGTCCACAGCACGCCAAAGAAGGTGAGCGCGGTGAGGATCGATGAAAGAAAGGCAAGCGACAGATCGATCGGCGCGTCGGTCGCGATCCGCACATCGACCGAGATCCGATATTCCGGATTTTCCGAGCCTCTGGCGAGATGGTTGAGGTGACGAAAGCGGTCCTTTTCCATCCACTTCTCTATCACGTGGCGCGTCAGCGCCTCGCGCCAGTTGCGCTGGGCGGTCATGCGGCCCCACACTGACGCCGCCGCCAGCAAAATGCTCCCCGCGGCGAGTGGAACAAACAATTGCGCCTGCAACCAAACAGTAGCGGCATCCTTCCGCTCAAGCGCGTCGAAGAAGTGCCGGTTCCACAAATTGAGGGCAACTTGCACCAGCAGCTGGAGCAGCACGACCGCGATCAGAAACATGGCGAGCATCGCGGTTCGGCCGGTCTGCACTCGCCAAAAGACAGAGGCAGCCTGCCAGAACCGCGTCAGGAGCTGCCTCTCGTCGAGGATGAGAGAAATCTGCTTGAAAAGGTCGCATGTCCTCTGTACCGCTGAGCGAATACTAGGCGGACACCTGCGCCGCACAAGTGCTGTACGTTATGGAACGACCATAACAGCGCATGGCGCAAAACTTGCCAGTTTTTGCGATACGCTGCCGAGGAAGAAGGGCGGACAGCCGACTTTGGCCGCGCCGGCCGACAACCAGCATATCGGCTTTTGACTGCCGCACCACCTCGATAATCGCGTCGCCGGGATCGCCCCAGCCGGTTTGCAATGTCACCGAGCGAACGCCCAGGCGCTGGGCGCGTCTTTGCGCCTGTTTCTAGAATCTTGTCGGCGGCCGACTGCATCGTGTCGCTGAGATCGCCTGCCGTACTCGGCCAAATCCCTCAGTTCGGCTCCCGTCACGCTTCCGCCAATCGTCAGGAGAACGAGATCGGCGCCGGTCGCACTTTGCCAGGACTGCGCCGGCATCGATGGCGCGGTTCGCCGTAGTGGAGCCGTCGGTGGCGACAATGATACGGTGCATTGAGTTGGCTCTGCGTGGCATAGCCGCCAAAGAAGGCCGGGTTATCTCGCATCGTCAAGTAGCTACTATGCTCGCATAACGTTGCCGGCCTGACGCAACGGGAATACATGTTATTCGGCCGTCGATATTGCGGTGCGATGTGACCTTTCGCCTGTTGACCTTAAACCTGTGGAATATCAGCGAGCCTCTTGAGCCGCGGTATCACGCGCTCGCAGCGGGACTCAAAAAGCTGCGTCCCGAGATTGTCTGCCTGCAGGAAGTCGATCGCGATCCGAAATCGGGCCGCAGTCAGGCCGAGCTTGTTGCCGAGATGTGCCGCCTTAATCATCACGTGGGGGAAAACGGCCTCTCGATCATCAGTTCACAGCCGGCCGTCCGTTCGGTGATCGAGCCATTGCCGCAAATGCCGGATGATCCGCCAAGGCGAAGTTCTGTTGGCGGAATTTGTGGTGGGAGCTCGACGTCTGCTGGTCGCCAATACGCACCTGGCCTATCGGCCGAAGATGGTCGAAGGGCGAAGGAAGCAGGCGCAGGCAGCTCTGACGGCGATCAGGCGGCACTACCCGAAGCCGGGAGATTGTCCAAAAGTGCTCTGCGGAGATTTCAATGATGTCGCGGACTCTCCCGCCATTCGCCTCGTTCTGAACGACGAGCTCGGATTCCGCGACGCCTTTCGCGAATGTCATCCGCGCAGTCGTGGGTATACCTATTCGCCACCGCAGAATCCTTACGTCGATCCATGTTGGACCGAAGTTCAGCGCATCGACTATATTTTTTTGACACAGGGCCTTAAGGCCAAAAATTGTTCGGTGGTTTTTGACAACAGCCGTGGACTCGACTTCGTGTCGGATCATTTCGGGGTGTTCTGCAGCATTCAATTTTCTGGTCGTCGTGCCAGAGACGATTGAATTCAAACTCGTCCACCGTCGCCTGACCGCAGCTTGTCCCGTCCTGATGTTCTTCATCTGGGCCTGGCCCATGGCCGGCGTGGGCTTTTCAGCCTCAAATAGACGTTTGATCTGGGTCAACATGGCGCAGGCCGTTTGGTCATATTCTGGCATTTATTGGAGGCTTGCCATGAAAGCCAAAGATGTAATGACCAGCACCGTTATCTCGGTGCAGCCCAATGCCACGATCCTTCAGGCAGCGCGGCAAATGCTTCAGCATCACATCAGCGGTCTGCCGGTGATCGACCAGGGCGGAGAGATTGTCGGCATTCTGTCCGAAGGTGATTTCCTCCGCCGCCGGGAAACCGCTACCGAGCACAGACATTCGCGCTGGCTCGAATTCCTCATGGGTCCCGGCAGGCTTGCTGTCGAGTACTCCCATTCGCATGGCAGCAAAGTTGCCGAAGTCATGACGACGGACGTTCATACCGTCACCGAAGACACGAGCCTTGAAGACATCGTCGAATTGATGGAGCGCCGCCGCATCAAGCGCGTGCCCGTCATGCGCGGGAAGAAGGTCGTGGGAATGGTAACGCGCTCCAATCTCATGCATGCGATGGTCAGCCTTGCCCGCGCTGAACCAAGATCGGCAAAGGACGATGCGAGCATCCGCGAAGCGCTGCTGGCGGAAATGCAAAAAGAGAGCTGGGCACCCGTTGCGATGGTCAATGCCGTTGTTCGCGACGGAGTGGTAGAGCTGTGGGGCGTAATCATCGACGACCGCCAACGCGACGCGTTGAAAGTCGCCGCGGAAAACATCCCCGGTGTCAAGGCCGTGAAAGATCACCTGGTCTGGATTGAACCGACCTCCGGCATGGTCATCGAGCCGAGGGGTGAAGCAGCGGCAACTTAATGGCGTCGGGGCTGACGCTCTCCGCAAGTGTTCTGCATTTTGAATCAAGCGGCCCGATTTCATTGGTCCCAATGGCCTATTTGCGTTGATCTCCCAGGTGCCCCGACTAAAATCTGTAAGTCGTAGGCGCAACTGGTGCGCCTCTATACGGATGGCGAGCAATGAGCGATCCAACACTTACCCGCGGCGTGTCGCCGGCAAGCCTGATCGCAAGCGGTCCTTGGACCGCCGCGCAATCGGTCTCGCTTGAGCGCCTCGCGGCAGCTCTTCCGGCGATCGATGCACAGAAAAAAAATGTGGTCATCGACCTTTCCGGCGTCGAACATCTCGACACGCTTGGCGCCTGGTTGCTGGAACGAGTTCGTCCGGCGCTACCAGCTCCAGCACCTGAAACCGACTTTGGTCGGAGTGCCGGAGCGGTTTCGCGGTCTTCTTGAAAAGATACATGACGTCAATCGACGTCCTCCCGTTCCGCAACCCGAACGAAACAGGTTGGCGGTCGGGCTCGAGCGCATCGGCCGCGCCACCGCTGGTGTCTACACGGATTTCGGCTACTTCCTCGCGATGCTCGGCGCTATTGGCGCATCTTTGGGCGGCGCGGTGTTACGGCCTCGCTCGCTGCGCGCGACCTCTACCGTATATCACCTGTATCGCGTTGGCTGGCAGGCCGTTCCAATCGTCGTGCTGATCACGTTTCTGATCGGAGGCATCATTGCCCAGCAGGGAATTTTCCACTTCCGGAAATTTGGAGCGGATGCCTACGTCGTCGACATGGTCGGCATCCTCGTCTTGCGCGAAATCGGCGTGCTGATCGTATCGATCATGGTGGCCGGCCGGTCCGGCAGCGCCTACACGGCCGAACTCGGCTCCATGAAAATGCGGGAAGAAATCGATGCCCTGCGCACAATGGGCCTCGATCCGGTCAACATATTGGTCCTCCCGCGAGTGATTGCCTTGGTGTGCGCGCTGCCGATCCTCACCTTTCTGGGCTCGATGGCAGCGCTCTACGGCGGCGGACTGGTCGCGTGGTTTTACGGCGGCATGAGCCCCGACATCTTTATAGCCCGCCTTCGTGAGGCGGTATCGGTGACCCACTTTGAAGTCGGCATCATCAAGGCGCCATTCATGGCGCTCGTCATCGGCACGGTCGCATGCAGCGAGGGTTTCGTGTCAAAGGCAGCGCCGAATCGCTGGGATTGCAGACCACGACATCGGTCGTGAAGTCGATTTTTCTGGTCATTGTTCTTGACGGCCTGTTTGCGATCTTTTTCGCCTCGATCGGGATGTGACTGCGATGCCAGAACTCATCTCAGACCCCGGCAATTTCGGTGCGCGACCTGACCGTTGGATTCGGGGAAAAAATCGTGCTCGACGGGCTTTCGCTCGACGTCCGTCGTGGCGAAATCCTCGGCTTGGTCGGTGCGTCGGGCGGCGGCAAATCGGTCCTGCTGCGAACGATCATCGGTTTAATTCCACCGCGCCAGGGCCGCATCGCAGATCATGGGCATGGAGACTCGACAACGGCGACACCGCCGCCATGCAGGAGATCGGCCGGCATTGGGGCATCCTGTTTCAGCAGGGCGCGCTGTTTTCCTCGCTCACCGTCCAGCAGAATGTGCAATTTCCCATGCGTGAGAATCTGGAGATTTCGCAGACTTTGCTTGACGAGATCGCGACGGCGAAACTTGAAATGGTTGGGCTCTCCGCCGATGACGGGAACAAATTTCCTTCGGAGTTGTCCGGCGGAATGACAAAACGCGCCGCGCTGGCGCGCGCTCTCGCGCTCGATCCCGAAATCGTGTTTCTCGACGAACCGACCTCCGGCTGACCCGATCTCGGCCAGCGATTTCGACGCGCTGATTTCGACCCTGCAGCAGACGCTCGGCCTCACCGTCTTTATGGTGACGCACGATCTGGATAGCCTGAACACGGTCTGTGATCGCGTCGCCGCCCTCTCCGGCGGGAAAATCGTCGAGGTGGGGCCGATCGAGCAGCTCATCAGCTCCCAACACCCCTGGGTCAGATCCTATTTTCACAACGCCCGCGCACGGACCCGCGCGACAGCGAGCCACTGAGGCACCCATGGAAATCCGGGCACCCTATGCTCTGATCGGCGGGTTCGTCCTCGCTGTGATTGCCGCAGGCTTCGGCTTCGTCTACTGGCTGCACAATGGCGCCGGCCTGGCCCAGCGGACAACCTACCGTCTTCACTTCAAAAACACGGTTTCCGGCTTGTTGACGGGCGCGGCGGTT
>CAVQYD010000012.1:0-5374 GCA_963718035.1 uncultured Alphaproteobacteria bacterium
CATTGCGCGCTCCTATTTGACCATGCGCCACCCCTAGGGGGCGCCCGAATGTTCACTAGAGACGAATGCAGACGTTCCTAAATTGACCAATATCAATGTGCGACATCGCGCCCCCGATGTCCGCTTTGGGTCAAAAGCGGACCTCGCCACAAATCCGCGCGATGCCCGCTTTGCTCCCAATAACGAACGTTGGGCGGATATCCTGACACGTTCGTTTTGTGCCAAACAAAATTCTGGCGACGGAAAAATGGGCGTGATGGTCCGTGGAAGTAGGAGCATTCGCGCCAATGTCCGGTCGACTGTGGGGTCCCATTGCTGTTTCCGACTGATCTCGCCTCGTTCCTCGATCTCATTCGCCAACATGGCGATGCAGCCTACAGCATCATGTTCGCCTATGCGGCCTCGCATAGTCTGCTGCTCGCCCTATTCGCGGGCTACGCCGCACATTCCGGCGCGCTGCAATTAGGCACACTCATCTTGATCTGCTGGTTCGGCAGCTTCGCTGGCGATGCGGTCCGCTTCTGGATCGGGCGGCGTTTTGGCACCCGCCTGCTCGGGTCCTTTCCCCGGCTTGATCGTGCCGTCCAGACCGCAGCCCGGCTGGCGGATCGTCATTACGTCTTGATGATTCTGTTTCACCGCTACCCGCACGGAGTTCGCGGCATCGCGGGTTTTGCGTATGGAATGTCGCGCCTGCCCTGGTCCACTTTCCTGGCGCTCAATTTTGCGGCCGCGGGCCTATGGTCCTGCACCGTCATCTTGGCCGGGTACGCCTTCGGCCAGGTCTCGGAGAAGCTCATGAGCGACGCTTCTTCGGGCATCGGCTTGGTGATGCTGGTCGTGTTCCTCGGCCTCTCCTGGATCCTAAGCAAAAAGCTGGAGCGCGTCGTCGAGCGGAGCTGATGCGATGGTCAAAGCCGTCCGTTATCAGTTTCTCAGCGCGGCCGGGAGCCAGAGCGCGAGCTGCGGGAAGAGCATAACAAGACCAAGCCCGATCACCTGCAGGACCATGAACTGCATCATGCCGGCATAAATATCGCTGAGCTTCCAGTCCGGCACGACACCCTTGAGGAAATAGGCTGATAAGGCCACAGGCGGCGAAAGCCAGGCGGTCTGCAGACACACTGCGACCAACGTGCAGAACCAGATCAGGTCGATGCCGAGCTTCTGTACCAGCGGCAGCAGGATCGGCACGACGATCAGCACAATCGGAACCCATTCGAGCGGCCAGCCAAGCACGAAGATCACCATCAGAATCAGGATGAGCATGACCATCGGCGGCAGCGGAAGATTGAGAAGCCCTTCAGCGATCATGTTGGCCGATCCCAGCCGCGAAAACACCGCGCCGAAATAATTGGAAGCCGCCACCAGCAGCAAAATCATGCACGACACTTCAAGCGTCGCGTAAACCGAATTTTTGAGCTTCTGCCAGCTTATCGTGCGGGAGACCACCGTCATCATAAGGACGACAAAGGCGCCGCAGGCGCCCGCGTCGGTCGGGGTCGCGATGCCGCAAGGATACGCCAAGTGTTGCAAGGATGACGATGATGACCGGCACCACACCGAGAGCAGTTCCTTGAGCACCGCAGCGGTCGAGGCCATCCGCTCGTCCTCCCTGAGCGGCGGGCCAACGCTAGGATCGATGTAACTACGTCCGAGACAATAGACGATGTAGAGGCCCGACAGCACGAGGCCCGGAAAGACCGCGGCCGCGAATAGATCGGTCGTCGGCACGCCGACCACCGGGCCCATCACGATCAACATCACCGACGGCGGAATGAGGATGCCCAGCGTGCCTCCCGCCGTAATCGCTCCGGCAGACAGCCGCACGTCGTAGCCGCTCCGGGTCATGCTCGGCGCCGCCATGACGCCAAGCAACGTCACCGAGGAGCCGACAATGCCGGTGGCGGCGGCAAATATTGTCGCGGTAATGAGAACGGCGAGATAGAGCGAGCCCCTCACATTGGCGAGCAGCTGCTGGAT
The DNA here is from genome assembly GCA_963718035.1 of uncultured Alphaproteobacteria bacterium. Lineage (GTDB taxonomy): Bacteria > Pseudomonadota > Alphaproteobacteria > Rhizobiales > Xanthobacteraceae > Pseudolabrys. The sequence goes on from CAVQYD010000012.1 coordinate 1,984, forward strand.
CCCGCGGAACAGGCGCTCCATGAGCCCCGACTGCTCCAAAAGGAATCCCATGAACAGGAAAAAGGGAACCGACGCGAGCGAGGTCTCCTTCATGACCGCAAAGAACTGGATGGTCATGAGATGCAGCGCGATGGGCCCGAGCGCGAGGTAACCGACCCCCAGCGCGATCGCCATCAGCGTGAATGCGATCGGAAAGCCGATGAATATGGCTCCGAACAGGAGCGCCAGCGATACAATGCCGATCCACTCTTCAGACATCGGCGACCATCCGCTCGGGGTCAACGACGGGGCCCGCAGCCACTCGCCCGTCATTGCGGCGTGCAACGAACGCAGGAACTCGGCGACACCCTGGAGCAGCAGAAGGATGCAGGTCACCGGCATCGTGAATTTCAGCGGATAGATGATCGGCATCCACGGGCTCGATAACGACCCTTTCCCCCGCATGAACGACAGCCAGAAATAGTCCCAGGTCACATAAAGTAGAGCGATCAAGGGCGGGAAGAAGAAGACGAGATAGCAGACGGTATCGACCAGTCCCTGGCGGCGCGGCGACCATTGCCCGTAAAAATTGTCGGTGCGGATATGCTTGCCGCGCAGCAGCGTGTAGGCCGACCCGAGCATGAAGAACGAGCCGTAGAGCATGTAGGTCATGTCGTAGGCCCAGATGGTCGGCGCGTTGAAGAAATAGCGCGCAACCACCTCCCACACGAGACTCATGACCATCGGAATGATGAGCCAGGCCACGATGCGGCCCGACCACAGGCTGATCCGGTCCAGAAAGTTCACGGCGCGCACGAGACCAGGCGATGCCTGCATCGTCATCAAAAATTCCCCGCCTCTATGCGAAGTTTTCCAGAAAAGATGACGGAAGCCCGCGGGCGCGGGCTTCCGAAGGCAGAGCTTATTTCTTGAGTGCCGAATTTCCGAGCTCGGAATACAGGTCGAGGATTTTCGTCCAGTACGGCACGACCGTCTTCGCAAAATTGCGCTGACTGTCGAGCACCTCCTTAAAGAAAGGGTCCTTCGCCGCATAGCGGTCGAGCACGATATTCGTTGCCTTGACAAACTCCGGATAGAACTCCTTCGGCGTGTCGAGAATCTGCACGCCGTGTTTTTCGCGCAGTTCGACGATGGCCTGCGCATTGCGATAGACATTGAAGGAGTATGTCTCGATCATCGATGCAAGCGCCGCGCCTCTCAGGATCTCCTGCACGTCGCGGGCTGCTTGTTCCACCAGGCCTTGTTGAAAATCACCTCGCCGATATCGGTCGACTGGTGCAGGCCCTGCAGGTAGTAGTTCTTCCAGACCGTGTGCAGGCCGAGATTGCGGTCGTCAGCCGGGCCGATCCATTCCGCGGCGTCGATCGTGCCGCGCTGCGCGGCCGGCACGATTTCGCCGCCCGGCAGCGCCACGGCGGAGATACCCATCTCCTTGAAGATCTCGCCCGTAATTCCAGGCGGCGAGCGATACTTCATGGTCTTGAAGTCGGCGACGTCCTTGATCGGCCGTTTGAACCAGCCGAGCGGGTCCGGCCCCATCGGCTGCACCATCAACGGCACGACGTTGACCTTAAGGATGTCGGCGTAGAACCGCTCGTACAACTTGTTGCCGCCGCCTTCCAGCAGCCAGGCAACGTGCGACAGCTGGTCGAGGCCGGCGCCCGCGCCGGCCATCGGGTTGGAGAAGATCCCGGCGGCGGGATGTTTGCCCGACCAATAATGTGTCCAGGCATAGCCCGCTTCGACAATACCCTTGTCCACGGCGTCGAGGATTTCGAAGGCCGGCACAATTGCGCCGTCGGGAAGGACCTCGATCTTCACGCGCCCGTTCGACATCTTGTCGACGCGGTCGGAGTAACGCTTCAGCAGCTCGAAATAGATGCTGGCCGATGGCACAGCGGTCTGCATCCGGACCTTCTGCTGCGCCAACGCAGTGCCTGCGTAACCGACAAAAACCAGCGCAACAAGCGCAGCCAACGCTTTTCGGAACATCATTGTGTCGCCCTCCCGTACACAAGCGTAAAGCCTCCTACTTTTGCCTGAGGCACGCAAGCGAACCTGCGGTTGTCTCACGCGGCGGGAAATGGCCGGTTCACTTCTGCTGCATACGGTGGACGGGCAAAAAGAACCAATCGCCCTTCGTGCAGCAACGATAAAAATTTTTTTACGCAGTTCTGGAAGCTTGTAGCCGAAACGGAGCGAAGCGAAATCCGGCGACACACATGCACTCCGGCTTGTGTGGGCTACACGGCGCCTCACCAATGGTGGATCAGGTCGATGATGGCAGCGATCGTGCCGATGATCGCGGCCACATGCGACACGAGCGACAGCGCTTTCTGCAAAACCGTCTCGAAAATTTCTCCGCCCGTTTCTTTGCTTCTGGCGCATTGTCTTGGACTCGCGCGCCATCTTTTCCCACATTCAACATCTTGACAATATTCCTATAGGATAATATCCCTATGATTGTCCGCTCCCATGAGGGACGCGAACCGGTTGCGCCGGCTCGTGTGGAGCGGACCGGCGCCCGCGGGCGCGGCCAGCAAGCCGCGCACTCGGGCGGCGTCGGGGCTCCGCCTGGTGGCCAATATGAGCCGCCCGCCAGGAGCTGGCTGACGGTGCGGCCGTTGAGGCGCGCCCGCGGCTTTTCCGGAGAGGCCGTCAGAAATGGCGGCAAACCCGGCGAAGCCCAGAGGCGGCCTCGCGAAGACGGCCGACCGGAAAGCGCGGCCCGGCGCCGAAGGAGAACGCCGGACGGTGCGCCGGAGGGCGCCACGCCTTCGCAAGGAGGCGTGCAAAACGAAGGACCGTCGCGTCACCCGGCGCGCCGTCCCCTCTCTTCTGCGGAAGGGAGGCCATTTTCGAAACCTCGGGCGCATTCGCGCCGCGAGAACGATGGAGCATTGCTTAAATGATGAATGAAACCGAATTCGTAAGCGAAGACATTGTTGCGCGGGAGATCGCAAGTCTCGCGCCCGAGGATGTGACGCGCATCCGCAAGGCAGCCCAGCGCTGGCGCGCACAAATGCTCTGCCTCTGGAAGCTCTGTCCAAAAGCGGCATGCCGGAAGGCTCGCGCCTGCTCAGGCGATCCGGATTTCTGTGTCGAGCGTTTCGAGTTGCTGGTGAGCGATGACGTCCGCACGGCTGTGGAGAGCCTTCACGATGGGAAACTTTATGGATATTCCTATGACGACGCCTGCGTCCTGGCGCCTCCCGGCAGTATCGAAGCGTACGACGTATGGCTCGCAAACCTGTTTAGTCAGGAAGCGACGTCCCTCACCTCGCAAGCTCGCGAGACCGATTGATGCAAAACGTCAGCGCGGCGGCGAAAGGCTGCGGAAAGCGTCGTAAGGTGACGACGGCAAGCCGGACGGCGGCTAAACTGCGCCGTC
>CAVQYD010000013.1:0-5362 GCA_963718035.1 uncultured Alphaproteobacteria bacterium
ATGTCGGCGAAACGCGCACGATAGGCCGCCACGATCGAGGCCCCGAAGACAAGCACGAAGGCGGTCAGAAACAATGCGACGCTGAGCACGAGCGTGATCAGATTGCGTGCCGCCTCACCGCTCAGATTGAAATGCGACAATGCCGCCAGCGTAAGGATGGTCGCCGGAATGCTACCGGTGGCGAGGCGGCCGACCACGCGCCATTCAATGCTACGTGCAAAGCCGTGCACGAGGCTGCCGCCGGTCTTGGTGGCCGCCGCATAAAGCAGGTCGGTTCCGACCGCGGTCGCGGGATGCACACCGAACAGCATGATCAGGATCGGCGTCATCAGCGCGCCGCCGCCAACACCCGTCATGCCAACCAGGAGGCCGACGGCGAAGCCCGACAGCGAGTACAGCGGATCAATCATCGGAATGACCTCGTCGCGACAGGCCTGCAGCCGACAATTTAAGCATGGCTAGGCTCAGCAGTCATCGTGACGAAATGGTGGAACGCCCGGCCCGCATGGCTGTTCCGCACAATTTTCTGAAATGTGCGGCATGGCAGCGCAACCTAAAAATACCTATCTAGTTCGGTAGAAAGCCCGTACTGGAGACGAGCCCGCGAATCATCCATTGGAACGGCCCACGTGCCCGATATCGTCACGCTCACGATCAATCCCGCCATCGACATTTTCGTCAATGTCGACCGCGTCGAGCCGACGGGGAAAATGCGCTGTTCGGCACCAAAACGTGACCCGGGCGGCGGCGGTATCAACGTAGCCCGTGTCGCGCATCGACTCGGCGGCCGCGTGACCGCAATTTTCCCGACAGGCGGCGCTATCGGAAAGCTCCTGCATCGCCTGGTCGATCGCGAAGGCATCGACAGCATCGTAACGCCGTCGCACGTCGAAACGCGGGAGAATTTCACGGCTTATGAGGAATCGACCGGCGAGCAATATCGTTTTGTCCTGCCCGGATCGACGCTGCACCGCACCGAATGGGAAACGGTTCTCGAGAAGCTGACGACGCTCCCGCAGCGGCCGAAATTTGTCGTCGCGAGCGGCAGCGTCCCACCCGGCGTCCCCGACGACTTCTTCGCGCGCGTCGCCCGCCACGCCAAAGCGTTGGGCGCGCAATGCGTCATTGATACGTCGGGACCTGCTCTGAAAGCAGCGCTGATTGAAGGGGTTTCGCTGATCAAGCCGAACCTGGTCGAGCTCTCGGACCTCGTCGGCACCTCACTCGGCAACGACGACGCGCGGCTGCGCGCGTGCCGCAAGCTGATCGAGGATGGACGCGTGAAGACCGTGGCGCTGACACTCGGAGAAGATGGCGCGCTACTGGTGACTGCAAATCAGGCCTTCCGCGCCGAGCCGATGAAGATTGAGCCAGTCAGCACGGTTGGCGCCGGCGACAGTTTTGTCGGCGGCCTGGTCGCTGCGCTCGCGTCCGGAGAGTTGTTACAGCAAGCGTTTCGGATTGCTGTCGCTGCGGCATCCGCCGCTGTGCTGTCGCCGGGCACCGAACTCTGCCGCGAAGAAGACGTGCAGCGGCTCCTGCCTCAGGTCAAGATCAGCGAGCTTGCACGCGCACACGCCTGAACGGCGCGTATCGCAAAGATCTGGGCCTAGCGGCGCGGCTTTGCCGTCACCGGCACCCGCATCTCATCCTGCATTGCCTCGAGCATGCCCATCCAGACAATCAGCGGAAAATAGAATAACAGCGGCATTTTTTGTTTCTCGCGTTGCGGTTCAACAACACAAACGCGAGAAAGCCAACCCCAGTTCCCCTGATCACGCCGCTGTGTTTTCGTGTTGGACCGACGAAACGCGATTGGAAAGTCGCTTTGGACAATCCGGATAGGATTATCAATAAAATTGTCAAGCGAAATCCGATGTCGTCTTGAGCGGTTGGAGTACTTCCCGAAAAGATCTAAGTTTTTTTTATTAAAATGACGGCAAAGCAAGACTATGCGAGCGTCCGACATGACCATGAAAGTCGCTTGAAGCCGGTGAGAGAGCGTCTCATCACACCTTGAAAATCTCTGCGTACCGCTTCTTGACCGCCTCCCCTTCCGCCAGGATGCCTTCCGGGTCCTCCTTCATCAGCTTGATGTCGGCGAGCTTGCGGATGCCAGGCTTTTCCACAGTCTGGGAATGCGGCGAATACTGGCGGGCGTAGTCGACGAGGATCTGCTGGGCCTCGCGCGAGTGCATCCAGTTCTGAAACAGGCGCGCGGCATTCGGATTGGGAGCACCCTTGAAGACGGCGCTTGGACCTGTGGCGAGCGGCGTTCCCTCCTCCGGATAAACTATTTCAACTGGTTGGCCTGTCTCCTTGTAACGAATAACAAGATAGCCAGCGCCATCCACCATGACCGCGCGTTCGCCGACCGAAATTCGCTTCGGCGTATCGGTTGCCGACTGAACCTGCATGACGTTCTGTGCCGCCAGCTTCACGAAATAGTCCCAGCCCAGATCGCGCGCGACCTCGAACGTCGAGTTCATGATCGTGCCGCTATAGGCCGGATGCGCCTTCACCAATTTGTCCTTCCATTTCGGATCGAGCAGATCCTTGAAGCTCTTCGGTGCATCTTCCTTCTTAACCAGGTTGGTGTTGTAGGCGATCGGAGAGATCAGAATGCGTGTCGTGACGTGCAGTCCCTCGGAATCGTAATAGCGTTTATCGTAATATTTCACGACCTCTTCCGGCAGATACGGCGCGAGCCAGCCGTTGCGTTGCCAGATAATGCAATGCGCCTGGTCCGAGGTGTTGACGACGTCGACGGCGTGGATGTTGGAGGAATATTCCTGAGCGATACGGGTAAAGACCCGCTCGGCGCCGGATCGATCCACGCGCGCCGCAATGCCAGGATACTTCGCCTCGAATGCTTTGCCGAGGCGTTCCGCGAACTGCAAGTCCATCGCCGTATAAAACGAAATCTTGCCTTCCTTTTTCGCCGCCTCGACCAAGGCCGGCGTCACGGCTTCTGCCGCAGGCGCCGCGGCGACCCGCACGGCAAAAGCGCTGAGGCCAAGCGCTCCAGCACCTTTGAGAACATCGCGTTTCGTAAGCTTTCTGGTCATTGCGTCCTCGATCCTCCCTTCGGCCAGTTTCTTGTTCGATCGCCTCGTCGGCGCGGGCCTCCACCAGCACTGCAGGGCCAAACCCGCCGGGGAATTCGCGGCGTTTCATTGTTGCCCCCTGCCAATGACACCGCAGGGCATAGTATCAATCGAAATTCGGCGCTGAAATAGGCTGAACTTGCCTCGTCACAATATGGCTTAGGAACAGGTGGCTTTCGGCACAAACACCGCCGATGATGCTTGGATACGCAGCAATGTTTATCGCCGCGAGATCGTCATGACCCAAGACCCGATGCGCGCCGAAACCGACGTTCTGGTGATCGGGTCCGGCGCCGCAGGCATGTATGCAGCGATCGAGGCGGCACGCGGTGGCTGTCAGGTGCTGCTTGCCGACCGCAGCCTGATCGGCCGCGGCGGCGCCACGGTGATGGCCCAGATGACCGTCGCAGTCGCGCTCGGCTCCGAAACTCCCGACCATTGGAGCCATCATTACGAAGATACGCTCGCCGCCGGGCGCGGATTGTGCAACGAGCCGCTTGCGCAGCTGTTGTGTGAGGAAGGGCCCGAGTGCATCCGTGCCATGGACGATTGGGGCGTGGGCTGGGCGCGTAAAGATGGGCGCATCGCACAGGCGATGGCTCCCGGTCATGATCGTCCGCGCTGCGTTTATGTCGACTTTCTCAACACCGGGCCCGCGGTGTCGAAGACGCTGCGAACTGTGGTGAACAAAAGCGGCGGGATCCGCAAGGCGGGCGATCTCTGCATCGTCGATCTTCTGCACAACGAAGGTGATGTCGTCGGTGCCGCGGCGCTCCACCTCGGATCGGGCGCGCCGGTGATTCTGTCAGCAAAGGCGACCATCCTGGCGACCGGTGGTCTTACACGGCTTTATCGACGCAACAGCGCATCGGCAAACATGGGCGGCGACGGCTATGCCCTGGCGTTGCGGGCCGGCGCTTCGCTCGTTGACATGGAATTCGTCCAGTTTTTTCCCATCGGCCATCTGGCTCCGCGGCTGATCGGCATGGACCCGATCATGTGGGACCCGTTCCGTTACAAGCTTGGCGGACGGCTGCTGAACAACCGCATGGAGGAATTCACGCAGCGCTACGGCGTGGCCGAGGACGGCAAATACGTCATCACGCGGGACGTAGGCAGTTACGCGATTCTCAAGGAGGTCGAAGCCGGCCGCGGCTCGCCGCATGGCGGGGTTTATCTCAGCTTTCAGCACTGCCCGGAAAGCGCGCTGCGCGAATCCTTCGGACCGGTGATCGACCGCCTCACCGCCAACGGCATCGATCTCACCAAAATGCCGGTCGAAGTGGCGCCGATCGCGCATTACCACATGGGCGGCATCATGGCCGACGCGCAGATGCAGACGGATCTGCCCGGCCTGTTTGCCGCCGGCGAGGCGGTCGGCGGCGCCAATGGCGCCAACCGGCTTTCCGGCAACGCAATTACTGAAGCGCTCGTGTTCGGGCGCCGCGCGGGTCGCAGCGCCGCCGACTATGTCAGGCGCTCGAGGGCATCGCCCGATCATGCTGACAACGCCTCCAAGACGATTGCGCTGATCGCCGCCGATGCTCCGACGCGCGACTTCAATACCGCCGAGATGCTGCAAACGCTTCAAAAAACGATGCAAGACAATGTCGGCGCGTTGCGGAGCAGGGTAAAGATCATCGCCGCTCTCGACATCATCGGCCGCCTGACCGAAGAGCTCGGAAACACTCCGCCCGGAGACGGTAGTCGCTTCGACATGCGGCGGATCGAATGGTTCGACCTGCGCAACATGCTGCTGGTTGCCCGCGTGGTCGCCGAGGCTGCGCTCGCACGCACCGAAACCCGCGGGGCGCAACAGCGCGAGGACTATCCGCAATTATCGCCGGACTGGGCGTTCAATCAGATTGCAAGGCTGCGGGGCGCGCGCATCGAATTGTCGGGCGGCCCACGCGCCGTCGCGGTGGCGGCGTCATGAGCGAAAGCGCAACGCTCAAAATATGGCGCGGTCTCGATGCGAACGCCGGCCGTTGGGAAAGCTATGAGGTGCCGTTTGAACCGGGCCAGTCGGTGCTCGACGGCCTGCGCTGGATCCGGGCCAATCGCGACCCAACGCTGGCGATCCGTTTTTCCTGCATCAATGCCAATGCCTGCAAGGAGTGCATGATCGAACTCGACGGCAAGACGGTCTACGCCTGCACCGCGCGCCTTCAGCCACGCGAGATGACGCTGACGCCACTCTCCAACAAGACACTCGTGCGCGATCTGGTTACAGAAATCGCGCCGCCGGCGGAGCG
>CAVQYD010000014.1:0-199439 GCA_963718035.1 uncultured Alphaproteobacteria bacterium
AAGCGGCTACCTTGGCATTCACCTCATGTTTGATATGTGTCGATTGGACCGTAGTCCAATTGGCTCGGCGGCGTGAAACTGGCAAGCGAAATGGCTCGAAATTGTTTCGGGCAGAATTCAGGGGGTAGTAATGCAGATTAATCGACGAACCGCGACCGTGGGCATGTTGAGTCTCCTCAGCGGAAATTCCATCGCGACATTGACTCACGCGGAGCTGGGCGAACTTAACCTCGGCGAAGGCCTGGAGGATTTCTGGCTCGCGACCGACGCATATATCTACGGCTACCCGCTCGTGACGATGGAAATGACCCGGCGCGTGATCACCAACGTGGCGCGTCCGGAAGGCACGAAGGCCCCGATGGGCCATATCATCAAGCTCCGCCAATATCCGGACGCGTCTTTTCGCGATGTGACCGCGCCGAACGCCGACACGCTCTATACGACTGCGTTCGTGGACGTTGGCAAGGAGCCCTGGGTGCTGAGTATTCCCGACATGAAGGGCCGGTACGCCCTGTTTCCGATGCTCGACGGCTGGACAGATGTATTCCAGGTTCCCGGTAAGCGCACGACCGGCACGAATGCGCAAACTTATACGATCACCGGCCCCGGCTGGAAAGGCACTCTTCCGCCCGGTGTGCGCGAATATAAATCGCCGACCAGCATCGTCTGGATTCTCGGCCGCATCTACTGCACCGGCACGCCTGAGGACTACAAGGCAGTTCACGAACTGCAGGATCAGTGCAAGCTGGTGCCGCTGAGTTCTTACGGAAAACCCTACACTCCACCGGAAGGCAAGGTCGATCCGTCGATCGATATGAAGACCGCCGTGCGCGATCAGGTCAACAGAATGGACGCAAAGCAATATTTCAGCTTTCTCTCCCAACTGTTGAAAACCAATCCGCCGTCGGCCGCCGATGCTCCGGCACTCGCGCGCTTTGCAAAGATCGGCCTGGTGCCGGGGAAGGACTTCGACGCCACCAAACTGAATGCCGATTTTGTCAAGCGCATTCCCGAAGTCGGCTTCGACCGCATCATGGCGCAGTTCAAGCTCAACAGAGAGGTGAAGGACGTCAACGGTTGGGGTTTTACGACAAAGACCGGTATTTACGGGACCGACTATCTTATGCGCGCACTTGTGACAGCGATCGGCCTGGGAGCCAATCGTCCCCAGGACGCGGTCTATCCGACTTCCCTGAAAGATTCGGAAGGGCGCGCCTACGAAGGCAGCAACAAATACGTGATGCACTTTCCAAAAGGGCAGCTGCCGCCGGTGCAAGGCTTCTGGTCGCTGACGATGTACAACGACAAGTATTTCTTCGTGAGCAATCCAATCAATCGCTACTCGATCAGTGTGCGGCAAAAACCGAAGTCGAACCCCGACGGTTCGACCGACCTCTACATCCAGAAGGACTCGCCAGGTCCCGACAAGGAGGCGAACTGGCTCCCCGCTCCCGCAGGCAAGTTCGTTCTCATGCTGCGCATGTATTGGCCGGACGAGCGCAAGCCGTCGATCATCAACGGCAGCTGGACCATCCCCGCGGTGAAAAAAGCCGGATGACCGGTGGTCAAATTTCTTGGGCTTATTCGAGTGACGTCTGCATTATTGACACCGGTCACCCCTTCCACTCGGCCTGACCAAACCTTTACAATGCCAGTCGCTGGATGGGGTCTGCATGAAACGGCGCGAGTTCATTGCACTTTTCGGTGGCGCGATTGCTTGGCCGATTACAGCGCGCGCGCAGCAAAAGAAAACGTATCGCATCGGCGTCCTTTCCCAGGACCTGCAGCCGGGCCTGCTCGAAACTTTTCGCGACGAGCTTCAAAAGAAAGGATACGTCGAAGGGAGCGACATCAGCATAGAGTTGCGTAACGCGGCAGGGCAAAATGAGCGCCTGCCCGCGCTCGCAGAGGAGCTTCTGAAGCTCAAGGTCGATGTGATCGTCGCCGTCAATACACCGGCCGCACAGGCCGCCCAAAAAGCCACCAAGACGGTTCCCGTCGTGATGATGCGCGTGGCCGATCCCGTAAGGTCAGGATTGGTGGCGAGCCTCGCTCGCCCCGGCGGGAATATCACGGGACTGAGCTTCATGCCGGAGGCCCTTGGGCCAAAGGGGGTCGAGCTCCTTCACGAGATGCTTCCCAAAATCACGCGCGTGGCAGCGCTTTACCAGGGCAATAACCCGGGAGCCGTCATTATCGTCGACGACGTCCAGCGCAAGGGCGAGCAGATTGGACTCAATTTCGTGCGCCTCCCGGTGAAAGGCGTGCAGGACCTTGCGGGCGCTTTTGAGACCGCAGCGAAAGCCAAGGCCGAGGCGCTCTTTGTCATGGATGACGGCGCAATGACCGAACAGCGCCGGAGAATTCTTGAGCTTGCGGCAAAGCAAGGCCTGCCGGTGGTGTCGATCTACCGGGACTTTGCAAAATCTGGCGGACTTATCGCGTATGGACCGAACCTGGACGTCGTTTACCGGCGCGCCGCAGTTTATGTCGACAAATTTATAAAAGGCGCACCGGCATCTGCTCTTCCCGTTGAACAGCCGGTCAATTTCTATCTTGCACTCAACGTCAAGACGGCCAAGGTGCTTGGCATCAAGATTCCAAAATCGATATTGGTCCGCGCCGACAAGGTGATCGAGTAATTACCAAGCCGCCCAGGCGCAAAGCGGACATTCCGTGCGCCAAGCATCATGTCCGCTTTGGGTCATTAGGTCGCTCTAGGACCCATTCTCATTTGAACGGATAAATGCGCGTCCGGGAACGGCTGAGTTGGGGTCTTGCCTGACTGATGCGACCCCGAGAGCCGTTCCCGGCGTACCGTCCTGAAACTTGCCGCTACGCCAGGCCCGAACGTTTGGCGCTAGCGGTCGTTGCGGTCTCGCTGACCCGGTGGCGTCATCCAAACCTCCGTGCCTTGGCTTAGCAGAAACTGCCTTTGGCCCGTCCCCCGAGCTTGAACACTACAAAGAATGTCGTGTCGAAATAGAGGCGTGGCTTGAAACTTCGACAAATTTCTACTCTCCGTGACAATCCGGTCACACGGTAAGAAACTACTTCAGCCCATTAATGTTCATGGGTTCACTCACCCACTTCATCGGCGCGAGTAAGTAGTGATGGGGGCAGCCTCTGCGCTCGCTGTAAGGAGTGAGATGCCCCGCGACGGCGCATCGTTTTCAACGATTGGCCGTAAACCCGCGAATCTCATAAGACTAATTGCCATGGCACACAGTGCACCTAAGGAACAAAGCCCATGGCAGCCTCAACAGTCACCAAAAAGCATTTCGCCAATGCGTTGGCGAAGCAGCATCACCTCACAAAGAAGCAGGGTCGGGAAATGCTGGAAGACCTGATCGGCATGATCACCAAGCACTTGAAGAAGGGCGAGCGCGTGAAGATCGCCGGGCTCGGAATTTTGGTAGTGCGTGATCGCGCTGCCCGCATGGGCCGCAATCCGGCGACCGGTGAGCCAATCCAGATCAAGGCCAGCAAAAAGGTAGCCTTCCGCGCCACCAAGCAACTCAAGATGGCGATCTGATCGCCGAACCGGAGCCCAGCAATGCCGATACATTCAGGATATCCCAATCACTCGGCACCGCAGAATCCTGCGAAGTTTCATACGCCCTTTGCCGATCCAATCAGCATCACTGCTTTGAGAGCGGATGCTTTTTCGTCCGACGGCAAGAGCATAATCATTTCATTGGCGTCAAAATACTCCAACGCTGAACGAAGATATTCTGTACCCCTTGAATGCTTCCACGACTTCCTTGTGGACCTGAGAAGGCTCAATCCCTTATCAGACATCAAAATCGAGACTTCGATTTAGCCAGCAGGCTCTGTGGGTGGCTTTAAGCGGTGCTGTAATCAGTCACCCACAGGCACCTACGAACCTGTTTTCATTGCCTCCGAGGCGCTTGAGGATGTTGGAGAGAAGCTAGACCGCGAGAGCGATGGCGGATTTTAAGACGCGATCGACCGCTTAACACGCATCATTGCTAAATCACTCGTCGGCAATGAGGGCAGGAGCTCGCCGCCAAACTCAGCAATGAAAAATTCTGCGTACGCAGGCTCTTCAAATCGCCACTGCAGAACCTCGCCGTCATCAAAAGCTTGGCACCACAGGTATTGTTCTGCGATGCTATTGCGCACATGAAATTCGTGCATGTTGTCAAGGTCGCGGCCAGCCTCTGCAACGACCCTTACACTACAATTCAATCTGTCTGCATTCGGTGTGCGATGAAAAATTGCCGACCGCTTTTCAGACATCGGCAAGATGGCTGTGGGCGTGCTTCTCGATCAGTCGAGACGCTCGGCCACCGCGATGGTTCAGCCCTGTCGGAATCCACGTGCATACCTTCGCAGGGTCGGCCCACACGGTCGCAACCGCGCTCGGCACAAAAAACTCCGAAAAGATCAGGTCGCCATCGGTGCCGCCCTTCACCCAGTGTGGCTCTAGGTCGTGGTAATAGACGACGTCGCCGGGCCGCACTGACATGATCTGGTCAGCGCCCGCGTAACAGGTGCCCTGCCCCGCGAGGAAGAACATGAAATGAGCGCCTCCCCGGTGATGATGCACCGGGCACTCGGTGCCGGGCGGATAGATGATCATTTCGCCGCGGATGGCCCGGGTCCCAAACATCTTCGGGGTCACGATATAGATGCGCTTGCGGGCATCGTGCTCCGATTGTAGCAGCGGCTCGTCTTGCCAGTCGATGACGCGGAAAGGCGGCGGATCGACGCCGATCGACGGATCGAGCTTCTCCGCGTCGGGCACCGAAGCGAGCAACAGCGTCGCGCCGGCATCACTTGCGAGAGTCCCCGCGAAACCGGGAGGCAGTAAGCCGATATGGTTCGCTGTGACTGCCAACGCACTTCCTGCGGTGTGAATGGCCGCAGTGCCGGCGATCATCTGAAACCAGGCGAGCTCACCGGGCGCAATCGCGAGCTCCTTGTGGCCGCCCGGCGGAATGGTCAGGCGATCGAGCGCGAACAGAACGCCCGGCACGCGCCGCTCGTTCAGCAACGGCTGGCGTGCAACGCCGTCTGCCGCAACAATCGGCGCGACCGTACTCTGGTTGAAGTGGATCGCCATTGGCCTCCCCCTGTCAAAACAGCGCGGTTACGGCATAGGAGCTTATGTCCTCCGCATGACGCAAGAAAGGGGCGGATGTCCGCTTTGGGTCAAAAGCAGACATGTGCGGCGCAAAAGCCGATGTCCGCTTTGTGCCAAAAGATGGGGTAATCGGCCGGGCGATCTTTGTGGATAGCTGAAAATTTTGGGTGCTGCGCTTCAGGCTGATGGTGAAACGAGGTCACCGTGGTAACGGGCCCCAAGCATCAGAAGGAGAAGCGCAGCATGGAGCATTTTGCCGGACTGGACGTCTCAGTCAAGGAAACGAGTATCTGCATTGTGGACGACGCGGGCAGAATGGTCCGCGAAGTAAGGGTTGCGAGCGAACCCGGAGCTCTGCTGCAGGTGCTGAAGCACGGCGCCTTCCACTTCAAGCGGATTGGACTGGAAGCCGGACCGCTGTCGTAGTGGCTTTTCAGCGCTCTCGCCGAGGCAGGCTTGCCGGCGATCTGTGTCGAGACGCGGCACATGCGGGCGGTGTTGCAGGCGCAGATCAACAAGACCGACCGCAACGACGCGCGCGGCATGGCGCAGATGATGCGGGCGGGGCTTTATCGGCCGGTGCATGTGAAGACGCTACGCAGTCAGAAACTGCGCATGTTGCTGACCCACCGCAAGCTGCTGCAATCGAAGGCCATCGCTGTCGAGAACGACCTGCGCGGCACCTTGCGCAACTTCGGCCTCAAGGTGGGCATTGTCGGGAAGGTAAAGTTCGAGGCGCGCATCAAGGGAGCTCGTGGAGAACCACCCCGACCTGGCTGTGCTGGTCGAACCACTGCTCATGGTCCGGCGGGTACTGCGCGAGCAGATCGGAATCCTGCACCGCCGTCTGCTGGCGATCGTGCGGGACGATGATGTGTGCCGGCGTCTGATGACGGTCCCCGGTGTTGGCCCCGTGGTGGCGCTGACCTTCCGCGCCACCGTCGACGTGCCCGCCCGCTTCAAGAACTCCAAGGCGGTCGGGGCGGTGTTTGGTCTGACGCCGTCCAAGTATCAATCGGGCGAGATTAACCGAACCGGCGCCATATCACACTGCGGCGACGAGATGATGCGGGTGATGCTCTACGAAGCGGCCCAGATCCTGCTGATGCGCTCAACACGATGGTCCTGGCTCAAGGCCTGGGCCATGAAGATCGCCCGGCACCGCGGGATGAAGAAGGCGATCGTGGCGCTGGCGCGCCGGCTCGCCGTGATCATGCACCGCATATGGGTTGACGGCACCGAGTTCCGCTGGACCCGGGAAGAAGCCGCAGCGGCATGACAGCCACACAACATTAAACAGGAGAACAGGCGAGTCTCCACCGCGCGGTGGAATGATGTCCCTTGCGGGACGACGAATGAGGTGAGATCGCATGTCCGCTTGGACCCGCCATCATTCTGATGGCAAGGCCGCCCAAAAGATTGTTCCGCCTCGTTCTCGAACCCCATGATGGAAGGGCCCTGGTGCCGATTCCGAAGAGAAGCGCGAGCCCGTGAGCGACATCGACACCGAGGCGATGGATTGTCTGAAAGCGCTTGACCCAAACCGGCCGATTAGAGAAGCGGACATTGTTGATTGCTCGATACCTCGTCAGCTCAGGTGCGATCTTCACTCGACTTCGTAGCCCAGGCGATAAAACGTTCAGCAGCGTACGTAGTGGCGACGGTGCTTGCGCCAATAATAGCACCAGCCGGGTCTCGTAGCGTCGGCGATAATTGCGCCCGCTGCGGCGCCAATCAGCCCACCTGCAACCGCAGCACCAGCCGTCCCACCGGCCAGACCGCCAATAAGCGCGCCACTGCCGCCACCGATCAATGCGCCGCCTGCGACCCGATCGTCCACCCGACTGCTGCCCGCACACCCGGTGAGCAAAAGCGCCAGAGCAATCACGACGAGGGTATGGCGCATGTTGCTTCTCTTTGAATTGATAATCTTTCGACGCGAACAAATTGCCGCACTGAAAAATCGAGACCTGTAATCGGATCTGATCCGGAAGCAACCAGCACGGCGAATTTCGCTAAGCATATCGGCTCGAACGGCGGCAGGTCAGCTTGGGGTGGTCACTAGTCATGCGCCCAACCACGCGCGCTTAAAAGCCGCCAGGGCATCCTCGCGCGTCGCTGCATAGCCTCGTTCGGTCGGCAAGTGCGGCGCTTGCACGGGTGGCAACCCAAAACCAAGGTTGATTTTTTGGTGCATTTGCAGCGCGAAAAACGCGGCCAACGATTTCTCCTTTATTATCCCAGATGTCATAGTCGTCATCTGGCCGCTTGGCGCTTGAGTCACCCTTAGCAGCATGAACAAGAATGAATTTTTGAATATTGCGCCGCATCTCCTTTCAGGGCGGATTACCGCCAAGCCACTGCGCCTTGAAATCCGCCAACACCTGCTCGCGGCTCATGGGTGTGCCTTTCCACTGCTTAAGACTTTCACTGATGATCTTCATCGCTGTCATCATTGAATGGTTTAAGCTGGCATAGTGGACAATCCCCCGACTCAACCGCTCGCTTTCGCTGTGCAGCATGTCGCGCACGCGTTGCAGTTCGAGGATGACCTGATCAATTTCATCTGTCGAAGCGCTGGTTAGCGAATTCAGATTTGCAGCAGGTTTTTCAGCCGTGGCCCCACGCTCGCTGGGTTCCCAGCGCGCACCCGGGATAAATCCGTGGATGTCCGTCATCCCGCGCTCCCCAAAATCTTGCAAGAACATTCCCTCTTTTTCATCATTTCAACGAGCCATCAGCCTTTCACGTGCCTCTACTTCAGCGCTCTCGTTTCTGACGATAATTTTCGTTTGCTTTCCGCAATGGCTACACGCGAAAGCCCTCATCTCGCCCTTTAGTTCAGCAGGAACCGGCGAACGCCAAATGAAATGGGCATCCGCTTTGCAATGCGCGCAAGCAGTAAGCGTGACGCGGGTTGGCGATATGTCAGTAATCGGCGAATGCCGCTTCGCCATGAGCGCCCCCAAGCCGGGGTGCGACAAACTTTTCCCCATCGTCCGATGCGGAGGACAGATGGGGCACATCAGCACCCCAATTCAACTGGTCAAAAAGTTAGCGGCAACTCTGGCCGAATGCGGAGCAGCGAAATACCATTATCCAAAAATTGTGCTCCCCAAGAATATCGCAGGCTTGCCGGTGGCGCGGGGACCGCGCATGTCCGCTTTGGGTTGCGGACATTCCGCCGTTCATTTGATTACCTTTCCGGCAGCGTTGCGTCCTGTCACACCAGGCGCGGCTTGCTGGCGGTCAACCATGCGCGATTGTCGTGCCGCCGAGGTGGCCAACTTTCTCGCCATTAAACATGAGGCCCGGTTTAACGATAAGGTACGGTTCTACCTCGGCTAGTTTAATATTACCGTGCAATTATTCATAGTGCTAAACTTTAACTCACGTCTCAGCATCCTGGTCAGTCAAGACGCAAATAAAAAATAAATCTGATCAGAGACCAGCGCGTAAGAGGCGATCATGAGTGCTCCGATCAGCGACGACGGCAAGGATTCCGAACATAGTATATGCGCCTAAGCGGTTTCGCGAGCAGCCGCGAATGCCTGCTGCCGCGCAATTTTACGTCAAGTCGGCACCAACGGTTCCTTCGCCCACAGACGTAGATCAGGACCGGCAGACAAGGTCTGAATTTGCTCCATGGCCGGAACGCATCTCGGAGCCATCACGACGGTGGGGGGATAAGGCGATGACGCTGATGGGCCGGATTGTAGTGGTGGTCGCATTTGCGGCTCTCGTCGGTTTGTTGACCGTCTTCGCGAAGCCGCTATGGCAGGGTGCAGGCGTGCTGCTCAATGCAGATTCGCAGACATCGCAAGCCGTCAAACCATCTGACCGACTTACAGCGAATAACGCGCCAGCGAATAACGCACTCATTCCAGCCACAACGATTGCAGCGGCCCCTGGCGCGGCGCCGTCTGCAAGAGCACCGGCGCAGCAAGCGTCGCTCTCACCGAGCCCGCAAGAACCGCGGAGCACGGTTCGGGGGGTAACCGCCAATGAAATTCGGTTTGGGATTTCCGCAGCATTGAGTGGTCCGACCAAGGAGCTCGGCCAGAATATGAACAGGGGCATCGTGGCGGCGTTCAACGTGGCCAACGCCAATGGCGGGGTGCACGGCCGGCAGCTCCGCCTCATCGCGGCAGACGACGGTTACGAGCCGGCTCGCGCCGCCGAAACAATGAGGCAGCTCTATGAGAAAGACCAAGTCTTTGGCGTAGTCGGCAACGTGGGAACGCCCACGGCGGTAGTCGCATTGCCCTACGCCCTTGAGCGCAAAATGCTGTTTTTCGGAGCATTCACCGGCGCCGGCTTACTCAGGAGCGATCCGCCCGACCGCTATGTTTTCAACTACCGCGCCAGCTACGCTGAAGAGACCGCCGCCACGGTGCACTATCTGGTGAAGGTCCGGCGGCTAAAGACGAACGAGATCGCGGTCTTTGCCCAACGGGACGCGTACGGAGACTCCGGCTTCGTCGGCGTCGCCAAGGCCATTCGCTCGCTCGGAGGCAACGACAGCACAATTTTGCGGCTCAATTACCAGCGCAACACCGTGGACGTGGACGAAGCCGTCGCGCAACTCCACGCGTACAATTCCAACAAGAGCCGCATCCCAATAAGAGCGGTGATCATGGTGCCCGCCTATCGGGCCGCGGCTAAATTCATCGAGAAGACGCGCGATCTGTACCCGGACATGATTTATACCAGCGTTTCGTTCGTGGGCAGCACTGCGTTGGCCAACGAGTTGATGCTCCTGGGCAAAAGGTATGCAACTGGGGTCATCGTGACGCAGGTCGTGCCGGCGGTCGATGGCCACTCGTCGTTGGTGATCGATTACAAAAATGCGCTCGCCAAATACTTCCCGGGAGAGGCGCCGGACTACGTGTCTCTCGAAGGTTACGTGGCGGCCAACGTTTTGATCGCAGCGTTGAAACAGAATGGTCCTCAGCTGGACACCGAAAGACTGGTAGCAACTCTCGAGAATCTCCGTGACCTCGATATTGGGCTCGGCACACCCGTGACTTTCAGCCGATCCGAGCATCAGGGCGTGCACAAGGTGTGGGGTACACAGCTCGACGCGACCGGGCATTACCAACCCATTGACCTGCAGTAGCGGCAGCACGCTTCATTGTGGCTATCGATGTCCGCTTTGGGTCATTAGCAGACATTCTGCCCTTTGTATTCCATTGGCGGTTTAGCGGCGGGGCCAGTTATAAACATTTGTGCTATTGCGTCGGGCTGTCTGATTTATCAATTCGGTGAAGCGGCGACGAAATTCCGTGTCAAAGATCTCTTCAATGCTGTCAGCGCCCGCGCTTTCCTCGTGCGCCAGCGCATCAAACTGGTGTTTCAGTAAATTCCATTCATTGGTTTTCAGATCAACAGACATCTCGTCCTCCCCGCATGGAGCCAATCCACGGGGGCAAGCCCGCCTATGTCGTTTTACACATCACGCTAAGGTGCAATGCGGTCCGCTCAAATTCGTTCCGGGAACATGTTACCCCCAAGAGCGGACATTTGCAGCGTACTGGCGCATGTCCGCTAAGTGCCAATAGCGGACGTTCGTGCTTCATCTAGGCACTCACTGCGATACACTCGCTAGCCAGGCCAACGTCACCAATTGGCCAGAATACCGCTTTAGTATGCCTTCCAATGCTGACTCTCATAAGTGCATCGAAGGCGGATAATCCCGACAGCCTGGCAGTGTTCGACGGCGAAGACTGCGTTGGGCACATCATGCGTACGCAGAAATCCCCACCGGGCAAACCCTGGTTCTGGACGATTTTCGTAAGCGACAGCCCTAGCAGTACAGTTGATCGCGGTTATGCGGCGACGCGCGAGCAAGCGATGGCCGGTTTCGAGGCCCAGTGGCTCAGGCTCCCGAAGTCGGTTGAAAAAGAACGAGCCCCGGAGACGATCCGCCCGAGGCTCTTTACGCAGACGCCACACCAAAAAAGTACGCAGCTAAACTAATACGCTCCTGGTTGTTTCCAAAATCTGAACATGGCTCTTTTTGGTATTATGGTGAGTACTAGCAGTCACTGCGGTTTCTTCTCTGCTGTGCATTTGGAGGATAACCGCGCTTTCAACATATTCTGAACAAGCGGCCGCCTGGGTGTATTCGGAAACCGGCAGTCTCGTGAGGTATTGCTATGCCAAAACTGCCAAGGCGTTTCCCGGAAAATACGAAGTATGTCGTTGAAGCTTGTGGGCCGCTCGTTCGGCGCTACGTCGAGCTACCCAGCGGCACACGAATACATCTGCGGTCTCGAAAAGCGAGGCCATGTATTTGGGCGGAACGAGCAACAAGCATCATTCCGGATAAGGAAATGACAAACAGCCCAACATTTGTTCGCCGAGTTTTCGCTTAGTACGTTAATCAATTACCGGACATTCTTAAAAGGGACTGTTCCATCTGCTCGGTCTCTAGAACGGAACGCCCTCGAAGCCCAGCGGTCCCGGTGATGCCCCCCCGACACATGAATTCTTTTTGTAATGGCCGGCACTGTTGAATCGGCTCGGTAATGCTATGCTGATAATTACTGGGGAATGGGGGACTGGCCATGAATACGGAGACAGATCTAGCTCCGTTGATCGAGCTATTAAGAATGGCAGCGGAACAATGGCCGACTTCTGAAGCCGGTGAGGTCTCGCAATGCGAATTGTTCCACCGCGATCAAATCTTACTTAATATGTGGCCTGAGGCGTGTCGACGCGTTGGCCTCGGGGAGCGTGAATTTCCGCCCGCAGTAATCAAGCTCTGGAAAGAGGAAATGGGTCCGGCCAACTGACACGGTGGAAGGTAAAATCGCCCAAAACGCGCTCGGCACGATATTTAAAATAACTAACAGGCTACCTCTACGCTTCATTATTCACCCCGCTTGTCCCAGACGTGCGGACTTGATCGAGTACGAACAAGCGGATCGCTGAAGATAGGTTGCCTTGTTGGCGCGTCCTGTCGATTTCTCCAACCAACTTCGACAGCGTCGCATGTTGGGCCTGCGCGATTTCCCTAAGGCCAGTCCAAAACGCGTCTTCGAGGCTGACGCTGGTCTTGTGTCCATCAATGACAATGGAACGCTTGACGACTTGCGATTTCATGGACGCCCCCTCGATACATGCAATCCTTTTAGTTAATCGTAGCCGTGATTTGGCCAAATTACGGCAGGCCTATGAACTCCGCTTTGTGTCAACAGCAGATGATGCCGCCCAATTGCGATGTCCGCTTTATCCCCGACAGCGGACTGAGCGGACGAAATGTCAACACACATTCGCGTTTTGGTTGGCCTTGGAATTTTGAATCACGTCCAGGCTGGATTATTGAAACGCAGCAACGGCCTTTCGAATTGAGCCTTGGGGCGAATCGGCAGACTTTGCGCCTTCGTTTCGTAATCAAAACCATGTCCGCGGCAGTAGCACACATGCCGGATAACCTTCTTGGACTCTCCACTTCTTTTGACCGTGACCACCTCAATACCCACCGGCACTGTCTGCTGGCATTCAAGGCAACGGACAATCTCGGAGAGATAGACCACTTCTGTGATATTGGGATCTTTAGTCGGTATTTTTCCAACTAGTTCGCGCATGGCTCACCTCCACGCGGACGCGATTCACCACCATGGCTCACGCGTCGCACTTAAGGGTCGTTGCTGGTCGGACCGACGCCGTCCCCGCTGGGCGCTAAGGCAAACGGTAGTCTCGAAGGAGCAGCCGCAAGTTTCGCATTTCCAGCGATGACGCACGTTGTTCGCCTCGAAGTGTTCGGACGCTTCCGGCACGAACAGCCGCTCGCCACATTTGGCGCAGCTAACAGGCGGGGTGTAGTTAGGGCGGAAGTGCATCGGCCGTCCGTCGGGCTTACGCCAGCTCAGAAATGTTGGCGCGGCATGTCCCGACTCTAGTTTTTGGCGATTTAAAATGTGCTTGCCTAGATTGATAGAATCTAAGTCGAAATCGTTAGCACCCCACGCCAGAACCCAATAAACGCGCTTCCACTACCACTGCGCCGGTACATTCACGACCTGTTGATCAGTGGCTCTCACATGTCCGCTTTGGGTCAAAAGCAGACATGTGCAGCGCAAAAGGTCATGTCTGCTTTGCCCCCGAAAGCGGACACTCGGCAGCGGCGCTAGCATGGCTTTGTAGCAATAGGCGACATAGCGCGCTTTGTTTGAAATGAAAGAGGCTGCCAACTGCGGGTCGCGAGGCGCGCACCATCGATCCTAGTGCGGCCTGTCTCCGGCCAGCGTTACGCGGTGCATCACGCGGCGGAACCCATGATAATCGTTGACCGGATTGTGGAGTGTGCAGCGATTGTCCCAGAACGCTAGTGAACCGACGCGCCAATTGAAGCGGCAGGTGAATTCCGGCTTGGTCTGGTGCTCAAACAGAAAATTGAGCAGCGGCGCACTCTCGGCCTCTGTCATATTCTTGAAACGCACGGTGTGGCCGATATTGATGTAAAGCGCCTTGCGTCCGGTTTCCGGATGCGTGCGCACTACCGGATGCTCGCTGATATACTCCTTTTTCGCTTCCGCCTTGCTGCCATCGCGCAAGCGGTCCTCGCGCGTACGAGTCACGTCCGCCTTGGCCGAATGATTGACTGCGATCAGCCCGTCGAGCATGCGCTTCATGCCCTCGGACAGCGTCTCGTAGGCTAGATAGGTGTTGGCGAATAGCGTATCGCCACCATAGGGCGGCACCTCACGCGCGATCAGCATGGTTCCCATCGGCGGTATTTCGAGATAGGCCGTATCGGTGTGCCAGATGCCGCCGAAATTCTTCGTCTCGTGCTCGAGTTTGATGACCGGGATGATCTCCGGAAAACCTTCGATGCCCTTGATGAAGGGATACTCGACCACCTCGCCGAAGCGCCTGGCGAACGCCAGAAACTTGGCAGGCGGCAGGTCCTGATCGCGGAAGAAAACCACGTTGTGCTCAAGCCAGACCTGGCGGATTTCGCCGATGACATTGTCGCCCGGCTCACATGCAAGGTCGATACCCAAGATTTCCGCGCCGATCGAACCCGACAGACGCCGCACTTGAAATCCGTTTCCCGCCATGACCACCGCCCTTTGCTGCTGCGATGTCTTCTGAATTTAACATAGCCAGGCTGACGCCGCCTACCGCGGCGCCCTGCCTGGGTGGAAAATCATTCAACGGTACGCTGCGGCAAGGTCTGCGCGACTAGATGCTTGCGGTAATCTGCATGATGACCCTAATGACGGCGCCGGTTGCGGCCGTGATGGCGTGAGAAACAAATCCAAGATCGACGCCGAATTGCGTTCCCAGCAGCGGCAGCACAATGATCAGTCCGATCAGGATCATCATGCCGTAAGGCTCGAGCCGAGCCAGCCAGCGACCCAGCACATTGGGAAGCAACCCAACCGCGATGCGGCCGCCATCAAGCGGCGGCAGCGGAAACAGATTGAACACGGCGAGGACCGCGTTGATGACCACGGCGTTCTTCAAATTGAGCGCGGTCCATTGCGCCGCGGTCGACGGCAGATAACCGACGAGGTGGAAGCTCAAAGCGGCGGCAATCGCCAGGGCGATGTTCATGACCGGCCCGGCTGCCGCGACCAGCACCATCCCCATGCGCGGGTGACGCAAAGCGCGGAAATTGACCGGCACCGGCTTCGCGTATCCGAACAGGAACGGCGAGTGCGCCAGCAGGAGCAACCCTGGCAGAAGCACCGTGCCGAATGGATCGATGTGCCGGATCGGATTGAGACTTACACGCCCCAGCTGTGACGCCGTGTGATCGCCCAGAAAGCGCGCGACATAGGCATGCGCTGCCTCATGGAACGTGATGGCAAACAGCAGCGGCAGAAGCCAGACGGAGATGGTGTTAATCAGGTCCATTGCTCAAAGGATCGGTCATCGAACTCAGCGCGGTGATCATTCGGGAGTATAAACTGCGCCGACATGGATTCGCCGCAGCGATTTAAGCTCACGGTCGTGTTCTGGATCGGCCTTGCGCTGCTCGTCCTCGGCACGGGGCCGCTGCTGCTGATCGTCGTGGCGGCCGAGCTCGGGCTCACCAGCGATCCCAATTCCAACCCGATCGGCCCCGGCCTGCTCGCCTTTTTTACATTCTGGCCGGCGGTGATCCTGATCGTCTGGGGATTGGTCGCCTCGTTTCTCCGTTATCGGAAAGGTTTGTGAATGTCATGCCCGGCTATAGCCGTCCGAAGGACGGCGTGCTTTCGCACGCCTATGTGCCGGGCATCCCGCTTAGGATGGCAAGGCCCTGCCCTTTTTGCGGGGACGGCCGGGACAAGCCCGGCCATGACGTGTATTCCCTAGGCCGCCTGCGCCGACAATTCCTTGTCCTTCTCCTGCGCGCGCTTGAGCGCCGGCCGCTGCGCTATACGCGCGACGTAATCCTGAAACTCTTTCCGCTCGGGAATCATCTTGAACATCATGCCGTAGCGAAGGCCGGAACCGATCACGACATCCGCGGCGGTGAACTGCTCGCCCATCAGATAAGGGTCTTTCGCAACCGCCTTGCTCACGATGTCGAGCACGGTGTCGAAATCGCGCCAGCCGATCGCGCCGGGGCGCGGGTTTTCCTTGCGCGGGAAAGCGCGGTCGGTCATCGCCGGCTCGATCACGCTCGGCCCAAAGAACAGCCACTTGAGATATTCACCGCGCCGCGTGTTGCCGACCGGAATGTTCAGCTTCTTGTCGGGAAATTCGTCGGCGAGATAAGTGCAGATCGCCGCGCCTTCGGTAATCACCGTATCGCCATGCCGCAGCGACGGCACCTTGCCCATCGGGTTGATCGCGAGATAGTCAGGCTTGAGATTGTCGCCGGCGCTCAGGCGGATGAGCTTGATGTCGTAAGGCTGGCCGACTTCCTCGAGCATCCACAGCACGATCGAGGAGCGCGACGGCGAGGCATGATAGAGCGTGATATTCGGCATGGAGCACCTTGCAAAATTGGCGAGGACGATCGACTTAAAGCTGGGCCATCAATGTGCAGAGACCGTGACAGAGACGATAACCATGTCCAATAACGTTCGCGACAACAGCAAGCTTCATCGCTTCGAGCTCGATGCCGACGGCCACATCGCATTTTCGGAATACAAGCGCGGCAACGGCGTGCTTACCATCATGCATACCGAAGTGCCTAAAGAACTCGGAGGTCGCGGCATCGGCTCGGCGCTGATCCGCGGCGTGCTCGACACCGCCCGCGCGGAAGGCCTGAAGGTGAAGCCGCTCTGCCCCTTCGCCAAGGCCTATATCGAGCGCCATCCCGAATATGCGGATCTGGCGCAATCGTAGATGCGCAAGCGTACGGTTTCCGTCACCGACAAGATGCAGAAGCGGCTACCGTTACGTGCTCAGCGCGCCGGTCGGCCGCGGCTTCGATCCGGAATTCAAACCGCAACTCACGCCCGCGCAGATGCTCGCCCTCGGCGTCTTCGGCGGCAAGTACATGACCGACTGCCGGCGCGAATTTCCCAAGAGCTGGTTTGCGAGGGCAAAGCTTTCACCGCGCGGCTACGACCGTGAATGCAATTTCTTCGGCGTCGATGCCAGCCAGCCGCTGTCGGAATGGAAACGCAAAGGCTGGATCCATCCCGACGATCCGCGCGGATGGTTTCAGTGGTACTGCCGCTATTATATCGGCCGGCGCATGCCCGACGAAGACCGGCGGCAGATCAAGCGTTGGAAGGCGATCCGCCGTCACGTCCGCCAGCTCCAGAACCATTGCGAGCCCGGCGACCTGCTCTGCCGCCGCCGGCAGCGGCAGGCACTGCTGCACTGGGCCTATGACAGCCGAAAAATCTGATTTGAATTTATTCGGCGGCGACTTCGCGCGCCCGCGGGGCGCGGCTTCGCACGCGCGCCATCACGGCGTCGATCGCGACCACCACGAGCCCCGCCGCCAGCACCTGCCATCCCGGCCGGATGCCGGCGTCGAAATCGAACACGATCTCGAGCACGCGCAATGGCGAAACGTGAAATGCAATGCCGATTCCGATGGCCTCGCCCGCGAACGTCAGCAGCGAGACGACGATCGTGAGGCCGAGCAGGCTCAAGGTCGAAAGCTCGCTCGTGTCCTGCCACCAGGCGAGCACGCGATAACCGATCAGCCAGAGGAACAGACTCGCCGCGAAAATCGGCACCGTCACATCGGCCTTGGTCTGTTGGAAATAATGGATGAGGCCAAGCAGCGCGATCGCGTAAATCGCCTGGTGCAGGCGCCGCCAGCGGAGGCCGCCGAGGCGGCGCACCATGCCGTCGGTCGATGTTGCCGCCAGCGCCGCCAGCCCCAGCCACGCGGTCGCGCCGATGATCAGATAGACGCGGTGGGTGATCTCGTGAAAAACCTTGGCGAAGCTGTAGCTCTGGTCGGCGAAGAACAGCGCGAGGTGCGCGGCGATGTAGCAGAACGTGCCGACGCCCAGCATGCGTCGGATATCGATGAGGTTGCCGTAACGGACGATGCGGCGGAACGGCGTCACCGCCAGCGTCACCCCGAGAAAGACGAGCGCGGCGAAGCCGGCGCGGTGAATGAGCTCGTTGAGCGGGCGCGCGCCATGGGCGATCGTGCCCGCCTCGAGTACCGCCTTGGTGAGCGGCATCAGCAACAATGCAAGCGTGGCGAGCCGCAGGACCGACAGGCGGCCGCGACGGTCGCGCCACAATTGCCAGGAATGCGTCGCCGGATCGGTCATCGCGCACACATCAGACACGCGCTGCGAAAACGACGCAAACTCATCGGAAACCGCCGTCGATTCATGGTTCCCTCAAATTATCCGGCCGTTTTCTGCCCGTTATTTCTACGCCCAATTAACTTATCGAATCGCAAGTGCGTGGTACCATTTTTGAGTCGCCTTGATTCGTCACGTCCGATCACAAGCTTGCGTGCAAACGTTTCGCCGCAACGGAACAAAATCACGCGGCCAATTATTACGGGAAACGGAGGAGGAGCAGTAACAGACCACAGTGAGGCTGCGCCGGGGGATTTTTACGGAGGCCAGCGATGTCACGAACTTTGTTACGCTCACTGCTTGTTTTCGTGCCTGCACTTCTCGTCGCCAATAGCGCATTCGCACACGACGG
Organism: uncultured Alphaproteobacteria bacterium; assembly: GCA_963718035.1. Taxonomy (GTDB): domain Bacteria; phylum Pseudomonadota; class Alphaproteobacteria; order Rhizobiales; family Xanthobacteraceae; genus Pseudolabrys. The sequence goes on from CAVQYD010000014.1 coordinate 18,194, forward strand.
CTGGGTCAATCGCGGCGGCTTCAAGAACGGCGCCGGCGAATGGTGCTGCGGCGACTACGACTGCAAGAGCTATACGCGGACGTCGTCCACCGCGTCGGGCTGGATGGTCGAAGGCGAGCTTGTGCCATTCGACGAAGCCATGCCGATCGCTCCACCGGACGGCCAGCTCACGATCTGCCGCAGACCCGACGGATCGCGTCGCTGCGTTTTCGGTCTCAAGCCCGGCCTGTAGGATCAACGTTACGAAGGTGCGGGGTGTGCCCGCTTCGGGTGCGCCGCCTGCATCAATTTTCGTCACGTGCTTCGTCGCGATCCGCGCCGAAGCGAACGACAATGGCCATGATCGCAGCCGCACCGACCAGGATGCAGGACGCGCCGATGTTGTCGCCGTTCATAAAATAGGCAATGCCAGCAAGAACGGTCGCGCAGAAGGCAACCGACAGCGCCCAGAGACCGAGCCAGTCGATCGAGTGAACCGCAGCCTGCCTGCGCGCGGGCACTGCTTTGACGCGGGCTTTCGGGGGCAGATGGATAGGCATGCGAACGTCTCCACTCGTCGTGTCACCCTCCCTGTTCTTCTTCCCAGCAAATTCCGTGCCCGCTTTGACCCTAACGCAAGTTTTCTTTGCAGGTTCCTTGCAAAGCTTGCCGCAAATTGATGCGACTATTGATTCAAATGCGCGGCAGCGGCCGTCCCGTAGATTGTTTCGATGGAACTTTGACCCAAGCCTCGCCGTCGAGCACGATCTCGCCCTCCACCGAGCATTTACACGCCAGCCGCGCGCGCGACTTCTCGGGAATGAGCTCGGCCACTTCCACGCTGACATCGACAGTGTCGCCGATTTTCACCGGCGCGCGGAAATTCAGGGTTTGCGAAATGTAAACCGCGCCAGGGCCGGGCAGCCGCGTGCCGAGCACGGCCGAGATCAGGCTCGCGGTGTAAAGGCCATGGGCGATGCGCGTGCCGAACGGCGTTTTGGCCGCGAAATGCTCGGACAGATGGATCGGATTGCGATCGCCGGTGACCTCGGCAAAGCCGACCACGTCGGAGGAATCGATGGTCTTCGTGAGCGTCTCGGTCATGCCGACCGCGAGATCCTCAAAATAAAGCATCTGCAGCGGCAACATTTTACGGGCCTGCGCGTTATTGGATCGGCGGTTGGGCTTGGGCAGTGTCCTGCAGTTTCTTGCTCCACGCACATCGCCTTGTTCAATGGTTTTCTGGGCTTTCTGCAATCATTCTTTCGGATGCAATACCTGCCATGCTGCTCATTCGCTTCGCCATCAGTATATTTGCTCTTACGTTGCTGGGCCTCGCCATATCGCTGAGCGTCGCGCAGAGCGAGCAAGAAGCCAGCGCTGCCAAGGCGGCAACGCTCATCCATCAATAGATGGTTTTCGGCAGAGCCACCACAATGCGCCGATCAACGCCACATTGATCAGCGCAAGCAGCGTCAGGACGCCGATGGTGGCGTCAACGCCGCGCGATTCGATCAGCAATGCTCCCGCAGACGGCGCCAAGGCCTGGATGATCAGGCTCGGAAACGCCAGTCTGCCCATCAGCCGCGGAAACCGAATTGGACCGAACAGCGCGAGCGGCAGCGTGCCGCGGCCAATCCAAGAGATTCCGTATCCCGCGCCGTACAATAAAATGACGATCAGCAGCGCGGGCACCGCGCCGTACAGCATCAGCAAGCCGGCCGCCATCAGCGTGCACGACGCAATCATGGTCCAGACCGGATGATAGTGGCTGCCGAACAGGCGCTCGATAACGCGCGCCCCGACCTGTGCCGGACCGAAGAGCGTGCCAAGGCTGACGGCCACGGCGAAATCGAGCCCCCTCGCCTGCAGGAAAATCAGCAGGTGCACGACCACGATCGAGCCGATGCCCGCCGCGATCGACAGCACGGCGGCGAGCAGCGCGAAAATCAGCATTTCATTGTGGATCGGCGAGGCCTTACTGGCGTCGTGCTGTTCGCTCGCGCTGGCCGTTCCGGTGCCGGGCGCTGCGCGGACAACGGCCATCTGCAGCGGCAGGACCAGGAACAGATGCAGCCCCGCATAGACGAAGCAGGCTGCGCGCCAGCCGGCATGCTCGATCATGAAGGCGCTGAGCGGCCAGCAGACGGTGCTGGCAAAACCGCCGAACAGCGTCAGATTGGTGATCGGCGTGCGCGCCTCGCTGCCGTACATGCGGCCGAGCGCGGCGAAGACCGCGTCATAAAGGCCGGTGCCCATGCCGAGGCCGATCAGCACCCAGGCGGCGAGATACACCGGCAACACGGGCGCAACGCCGATGCCGGCAAGCCCCGCGGCGTAGAAAAGCGAGCTCGCAAACAACACCGGCCGTCCCCCGCGCCTGTCGATGATGCGGCCGACCTGCGGGGAAATCAGGCCGGCAACCAAAAGGCCCAGCGAGGTGCCGGCGACCACGTAGCCGAGCGACCAGCCTGTTTCGGCGACGATCGGCTCGGCAAACACCGCAGGAAAATAGAACGAGGTGCCCCAGGCCAGAATCTGGCCAATGCCCAGCGCGGTGATGACGACGCGGCGATCGAGCGGCCGGTGCAATGCTGACAACAAGAACTCGCCAGTCCTCAGCTCGCTGGCTCGACGCCCGTGGACGTAACCCCGCCCCTGGGCCGGACATCCCAATTCATGACCGTCTCCACGAATCTATGCGTAGGCAATCTACACAAATGCCCGCCATTGGCAGCTTTGTTGCGCTGCAACATGATTTCGCGGGGTTTTTTCGGGTCCGCGGTGATAAAAAATGAATTATTCCTTTAAAAACTGTAACTTAAGCTATGCAATTTCTGCGTAGCTGCGGCGCAACAATGTTGCTTTTCATGCGCGCGAACATCCCTATGTTCTTTTCGAACAATCGACCGGCACAGAGCCGGACCCAAGGGAAGAAGGACTGCCATGATTGCCGCACTCGTCCGCTTCATCCAGGAGTGGAAGCGTTACAACCGAAGCCTGAACGAACTGTCGCGCCTGGGCGACCGCGAGCTGGCCGATATCGGTATCAGCCGCTCGGACATTCCGCGCGTTGCCTGGAACGCTGCGCAGCGCAGCTAACCGAGCACGCCGCTCGTCTCATCGGAAAACGCCCGCGGGTTTCCGCGGGCGTTTCGTTTGCGCGGCGCAGGCCGGGACTAATCGAGATCCTTCCAGCGCTCCAAAGGCATGACTTCGAGCGTTTGCCCATAACCGACGGTCCAGGAGTCGATCGACCACTTCTTCCCGGTTGCCCGCTCGACAAGCACCGCGGTTGCATGCGGCGGCCGTCCGTCGACCATATAACCGCGCGCTTCCGGCTCATCGACGTCGTGATAGCGGAGCAAATTGAGCTGATCGAGCACCATCAGCAGGCTCGTCGTGTTGCGGCTGCTGTCGATGCAATCAAACTGGTGCGCGTCGAACATGTATTTCATGCCGGCTCGCGCCACGTGGTTCGCCGTGCCGGCGACCGGACCGACGCGCTTGTCGAACCAGGCGCCCGCGGCCGCAACGGCCTTGCGCTCGGCCGCGGCCGAGGCGCGTCCTGCCGCCAGAAATTGCGCAAGCTTGGCGCGGTCGCCCGCGGTCAGGTCAATTTCGACGCGATATTTGCAGCCAAAGCCGTGGCAGACAAAGACAGTAGCCGGCGTCGGCGGAGCGACGAAATATTCCGCGAAGGTCGCGGCCACGACGCGGGGTCTTGTTGCACCGGTTGCGATCGAGGTGCTCGCCACAAGCGCAACACAACCGGCAACATAAAGCGTTACTTTCAAACGCATCCGGAACCCCTTACCGCCATTGCAGCTTGCTCGTCATGAGCCTATGCATCATCGAATGACAACGCGTCAAATAAAAGCCGTTCACGTTATCGGCAGCGGCCTCGCGGGCTCGGAGGCGGCCTGGCAGCTTGCGCAGGCAGGCGTTGCGGTCGTGCTGCACGAAATGCGGCCGGAACGAAGCACGCCGGTTCACAAGACCGACCGCTGCGCCGAGCTCGTCTGCTCGAATTCGTTTCGTTCCGACGACGCGGAGCACAACGCCGTCGGCCTGCTGCACGAGGAAATGCGCCGGCTCGGCTCGCTCATCATGCGCGCTGCCGACGCAAACCAGGTGCCGGCCGGCGGCGCTTTGGCGGTCGACCGTGACGGATTTTCCGACGCGGTATCGGCGGCCATTTCTGCTCATCCAATGATCGAGCTCAAGCGCGGAGAAATCACCTTACCTCCTGACGACTGGGACAGCGTCATCATCGCGACCGGCCCGCTGACCTCGCCCGGCCTGGCAATGGAAATCGGGCGGTTAACGGGCGAACAGCAGCTCGCGTTTTTCGACGCGATCGCGCCGATCGTCCATCGCGACAGCATCGATCTCGATCAGGCCTGGTTCCAGTCGCGCTACGACAAAGCTGGTCCCGGCGGATCCGGAGCCGACTACATCAATTGCCCGCTGACCCGCGAACAGTATGAGGCATTCGTCGCAGCTTTGCTGGCTGCGGACAAAACGAGCTTCCACGAGTGGGAATCGTCGACGCCCTATTTCGACGGCTGCCTGCCGATCGAGGTCATGGCCGAGCGCGGTCCCGAGACCCTGCGGCATGGGCCGATGAAGCCGTTCGGCCTCACAAATCCGCACCGTCCGGGTGAAAAGGCTTACGCCGTGGTCCAGCTGCGTCAGGACAACAAACTTGGCACCTTGTTCAACATGGTCGGCTTCCAGACCAAGCTCAAACACGGGGAGCAGGTGCGCGTGTTCCGCACCATTCCGGGCCTGCAGAATGCGGAATTCGCGCGTCTCGGCGGCCTGCACCGGAACACGTTTCTCAACTCACCGAAACTGCTTGATGAGACATTGCGGCTAAAGGCCAACAGACGCTGGCGTTTTGCCGGGCAGATCACCGGCTGCGAAGGCTACGTGGAATCCGCCGCGATCGGGCTTGCTGGTGGGCCGCTTTGCCGCAGCCGAGCGGCGCGGAGAAGCGATCGCCTTTCCGCCGCCGACCACCGCGCACGGTGCGCTGCTCATGCATATTACCGGCGGTCATATTGAAACCATCGATACCGGCCCATCGTCGTTCCAGCCGATGAACGTGAATTTCGGCCTGTTTCCGCCTTTGGCGGAGGCGCCGACCTTCGACCGCAAGAGCAAGCTTGGCCGCTCGACGGCGAAAGCTCTGGCACGCAAAAGCGCACTCACCACCCGCGCGCTGGCCGATCTCGATCGCTGGATCGGCAACGGCGCGGCGGTTGCCGCCGAGTGACTAGCGGCCGATCCGTTCGAGCGATTTCGCCGCCCGCCAGATGCGCCACTGCGCCCGCCAGGCCGGCAGCTCGGGCGGCTGAAACGGTTGATACGCAGTGCGCTCCATCGCGTTCAACCATGGCCGGAGCGGCGCCAGGGATACGAAGGCGGGCCATATTTTCTCGGGAATATCCGCACTCAGCTCTGCAATACGCGTGAGATGACGGCGCGCGCGGAGACGGAATTCAGCGAGAACCGTGCGCAATTCGGGGCTCGCGTGCATGGCAAAGACATCGTCCGGTTCGGCGCCGTATTGCCGGAGCATGTCCAGAGGCAAAAACAGCTGGCGGCGCGCGGCGTGACGCGGCAGCAAAGCGATGACATTCGCGATCGTCTGAGCTTGTCCGGCCTCGATAGCATTTTCCTCCGAAGCCTCACCAAGGATCCTTGTCGCGCAATCAAAAATCGCGCCGGCCGTGTTTGACGCATAGGATTGAAGGGCTGCCAATGTCGGCATCGGCTCATCGTAGATGTCGAAGCGGTGCGCTTCGACCAGATCAATGAGCTTCGTCGCTGTCAGGCGATGCCGCGCCAACGTCGCAAGCAGGGACGCCGCGACCGGATTTGCCGCCGCCTCGCCCGCGCGCTCGCCCTCCAGCACCTCGCGCCACCATTGCAGCCTGATCTCACCGGGCATCGGTTCACGCGCGAGATCCCTAATGCGGGAAATTTCGATGTCGAATGCATACAGCGAGAACAGCGCGCCGCGCCGGTCGGCCGGTGCAAACAATGCCGCGAGATACCTGTCGCGGTCGGCCTCGCGCACCAACGCCGCGCAATATTTGTCGTTCTCGTTCATCCGGAAGAGTCTAGCGCGTGAGTTAGGCGACGGCGATCAGCCCCGCGCCGACGCGGCGGTTTTCAGCCAAAAGGATGTTGTAGGTGCGCACGGCCGCGCCGGTCGGCATCGTATCGACCGATAGCGACAGATCGCGGAAGCGTTGGCGCAAGGCCTCGGGCAGCGGCCAAGGATCGCGGCCGGCCCCGATCAGGAAGAAATCGAGGGTCTGCGCCCGGTCGAACACCGCGGCGAGCGCGTCCTCATTCAATTGTTTTGGGTCGCCGACCGGCCAAGCCCAGATGCCATCAGGAAAACAAAGGAGCGAGCCTCGATGCGACATCCCGCCAAAGCGGAATCCGCCATCGCCATAGGCATCGATCGGCGCAGGCTGCGGCAAATGCGGCGCATCGGCGCTGCCGCCAGACGTCATTACTTATCCCGGTCGGGAGCGCTGAGGGAATCCCGGCCGGTACCGACGCCGAGGTAGATCAGGATCGGCGACGCGATAAACACAGAGGTGTAGGTGCCGACCAGCACCACGCCGAACATCATGGTGGCGGTGAAGCTGTGGATCGCCTGCCCGCCGAAGAGAAGCAGCGCAAGCAACGCCAGCGACACGGTGACGTGCGTAATGACGGACCGCGAGAGGGTCTGGTTGACCGAGGCGTTGAGCAAATCCGGCATCGGCATCTTGCGATACCGGCGCAGCATTTCACGGATACGGTCATAAATGACGACAGTATCGTTAAGCGAATAGCCGAGAATCGTGAGCAGCGCGGCGATGCTGGTGAGGTCGAAATCGATCTGGGTGACCGACATGAAGCCGATCGTAAGCACGATGTCGTGCACGTTGGCGATCATCGCGCCGAGCGCAAACTGCCATTCAAAGCGAAACCACAGGTAAATCAGGATTGCGAAGATGGCGAGCATCAGACCGACGACGCCGTAGGACAACAGCTCCCCGGAAACGCGCGGCCCAACGACCTCGACGCGCCGGTACTCGACCTGGTCGCCGAGGGCACCGCGCACCTTGCGAACCGCTTCCTGCTGTGCGGTTTCACCGCCGGGCTGCTCTGCAATCCTGATGAGAACGTCGTTCGGCGCGCCGAACTGCTGCAGCTGCACCTCGCCTAGGCCGAGCGCGCCGAGCGCAGCGCGCATCTTCGCAAGATCGGCGTCGCCGACCTTCGACTGCACCTCCATCAAGGTGCCGCCCTTGAAGTCGATGCCGAAATTCAGTCCGTGGAAGAAATAAAGCGAAATCGCAATGATCGACAGCAGCGCCGACATTGGAAAGCTGATGCGCCGGAAGCGCATGAAGTCGAATTTGGTGTCGTCGGGGACGATGCGAAGCAGGCGCACGGCGCGGGGTCCTCAGATGGGTACGCGTTGCGGGCGCCGCCAGCGCACCCAATAGGCAACGATCAGCCGCGTCAGGGTGAACGCCGTGAAGACCGTTGTGATGATGCCGATGCCGAGAGTCACCGCAAAGCCGCGCACCGGGCCGGTTCCGATATAGAACAGCACCGCGGCGGCGATGAAGGTCGTGATGTTCGAGTCGAGGATGGTCGCAAGCGCGCGGGTAAATCCGGCGTCTATTGCGTTGATCGGGGTGCGTCCGCTCCGCACTTCCTCGCGGATGCGCTCGTAGATCAGCACGTTGGAATCGACGGCGATGCCGACCGTGAGCACGATGCCGGCAATGCCGGGCAGCGTCAGCGTCGCATTGAGCATCGACAGGACGCCGAAGATCATGGCGACGTTGATTGCCACCGCGACATTCGCAAACAGGCCGAACAGCCCATACGTGACAAGCATGAAGATAATCACCATGGCGGCGCCGACATAAGATGAGAGCTTGCCCTTGGCGATCGAGTCCTGCCCGAGCCCGGGGCCGACCGTGCGTTCTTCGATGATCGTGAGCGGTGCCGGCAACGCGCCGGCGCGCAGCAGAATAGCGAGGTCATTGGCGCTCTCGACCGTGAAGCTGCCGGAAATCTGGCCGGAACCGCCAAGAATGGGTTCACGAATGACAGGCGCCGAGATCACCTGATTGTCGAGGATGATCGCGAACGGCTTGCCGACATTCTCCTGCGTCACTTGCGCGAACTTGCGCGCGCCGGATGTGTTGAATCGGAAATTGACGACCGGCTCGCTAGTGCGTTGATCGAAGCCGGGTTGGGCATCGGTCAGGTCGCCGCCAGACACAAGGATTCGTTTTTCGACCAAATAAGGCGTCCGTGGCTGCGTGGAGCTATAAAGAATTTCGTCTTCGGGCGGCACCCGCCCTTGCAACGCCTGCTCGGCCGGCATTGATACGTCCACCATGCGGAAATCGAGCTTGGCGGTCTTGCCAAGAATTTCCTTCAACCTGGTTGGATCCTGCAGACCCGGTACCTGCACGAGAATTCGATCAATCCCTTGCCGCTGGATGAGCGGTTCGACGGTTCCGAGCTCGTTTACGCGCCGTTCGATGATTTGAATCGATTGTTCGACCGACTGCCGGATCCGTTCGACAAGAGTAGGCTCGGTGACCGTCAGCCGAACCAGGTTACCTGGTTCGGTTCTTATATCGAGGCTCCGCTGGCCGGTGGTATTGAGTATTCCGCCGAGGGGCTGAGACAGTTCGCGAAGCTTTTCGACGGCCTGATCGAAATTACTGCCTTCACGAATACGAACCTCGACGCTGTTGCCGCGGACGACAAGTCCCGTATAGCCAATGCGCGGGCGCGCATCGAGCAGCACACGGCGGACATCATCGCGCAGGGCCTCGAGCTTTTCCTTCCGGACTGCGGCGCTGTCGACTTCAAGCAGAATGTGCGAACCACCCTGGAGATCCAGGCCAAGGACCACATGGCGCTGCGCCCATTTAGGCCAGCTCTGCACCATCTTCTCAGGCAGGAAATTGGGAACGGCAAACAGACAGACGATAAGCGCCGTCAGGACAATCGCCGTCGCCTTCCACCGCGTGAAATAAAGCATGACGTCCCGACTTGCGGCTTAAAGGCCACGGCCGCCGGCTTCAGCGGGCGGTGGCCTCTTCCTTGACAGGTTCACCTTTGGCGCGGACGTCGGTGACCATCTGCCGCATCTGACGGATGCGCACGTCGTCCGCAATTTCAATTTCAATCTGATCGTCGTCGATCACTTTGGTGACCTTGCCGATCAGGCCGCCATTGGTGACGACAGTGTCGCCCCGCCGCACATTCTTGACCATTTCCTGATGCTGCTTCACGCGCTTTTGCTGCGGGCGAAGGATCAGGAAATACATGATGACGAAAATCAGCGCGAACGGGAGCAGCGATACCAGCATGCCACCGTCGCCACCTGCTCCGCCGAACAGCGAGCCTTGCGCAAACGCAGGCGTTATGAACATTGAAGCGTGTTCCTTGCGTGGTTTCCCGGCGCCTGGCGGCGCTCGATTTTCGCGCGGACTATAGCGGCCGCCCGTCCAATTGCAACGATGGTTAGCCCGTAAAAATAGGCCATTTGCGGCCATTTTGTCCCAGGGCCGCTTGCTTGGCCAACGCCGCCCCGCTAAGAGCAGCCCGAATTTCCGGAAGCAACCTAATGGCCAAATCGAAGTCAAAATCGCCGCGCAGGTCGGCACCGAAATCGAAACGCGCCGCCAACAAAGAGGCCCCGGGCGACGTCCTCGAACGCATCGCCACCGCGCTAGAACGCTTGGCGCCGCGGCGCGCGGCTGCCGCCGATTTCGACGCCGCCCGAAGCCTTCATCTGGCACCCCGACGGGCGACTCGCCCCGGTGGCCCGCGTCAACCGCGTCGAGATGTCACTTCTCAAAGGTATCGACCGCGTCCGCGACGTGCTGGTCGAAAATACCGAGCGGTTTGCCAAGGGCCTTCCGGCTAACAATGCCCTGTTATGGGGCGCCCGCGGCATGGGGAAGTCCTCGCTCGTCAAAGCGACCCACGCGGGCGTCAATGCTGACTTGGGCAGCGGAAAAAGCTCGCGGCCACTCAAACTGATCGAGATCCACCGGGAAGACATCGACAGTCTCCCAGCCCTGATGACGCTTACACGAGGCTCCCCACACCGTTTCATCGTGTTTTGCGACGATCTTTCTTTCGACGCCGAGGACACGACCTACAAGTCTCTTAAAGCAGTACTTGAAGGCGGCATTGAAGGGCGGCCGGACAACGTGATTTTTTACGCCACGTCGAACCGCAGACACCTCATGTCCCGCGACATGATGGAGAATGAGCGCTCGACGGCGATCAACCCCGGCGAAACCGTGGAAGAAAAGGTTTCGTTGTCGGACCGGTTCGGCCTATGGCTCGGCTTCCATCGCTGCAGCCAGGACGAATATCTCGCGATGGTCGACGGCTATGTCGCGCACTACAAGATCCCCGCTCGCGGCGAGGCCCTGCATCGGGAGGCCTTGGAATGGTCGACGACGCGCGGTTCGCGCTCAGGTCGCGTGGCGTGGCAATTCGCGCAGGATCTCGCCGGACGCCTCGGCGTCGCGCTGAAAAATTAGGCGCCGCCGAGGAACTGCGTCGGATCGACCGGGGTCGACCCTTTCCGGATCTCGAAATGCAGCTGCGGCGACGTCACGTTGCCGGTCTGTCCGGCGTGTGCGATCACCTGCCCGCGCTTGATTGTGTCGCCGCGCTTGACGAGGAGTTCTTTGGCGTGCGCGTAGGCTGACACGTAGCCGTTTGAGTGGCGGATCAAGACGAGATTTCCATAGCCCTTGAGCTCATTGCCGGCATAGGCGACGACTCCATCGTCGGCAGCCTTGACAGGCGTCCCTTCGGGAACCGCGAGATTGATGCCGTCATTCTGCGCGCCGTTCGGCTTGCTGCCGAACCCGGCAATGACGCGGCCGCGAACAGGCCAGCGGAACGACGGGCATGGCCCCGCTCGGCTCCGCAGCTTTGACGACAGTCTCGGTCGTCCGCGGCTCTTCCTTGGCGACATGCGCGGTCTGCACAGGCGCAGCGCTCGCAACCTTGATCTTCTCAGCCGGAGCAGTGCGAGGCTCCGCGACCTTGGGAGCCGCAGGCGGATGGGCGGCTGCGACCTGATGACCACCCTGCGGAATGGTCAGCCGGTCACCGACGCTCAGCTTCTTGGAAGAATCAATGTGATTGGTTTTGGCAAGCGCGGCCACCGATACACCAGTGCCGCGGGAGATGCTCATGAGCGTCTCACCCGCCTTCACCACGTGAACGCTTCCACCCGCCTTGGGCTGCGCGGCGTATGTCGGCGCGCTTTTTGGCGAAGTCGACACGTAGCGCGGGATGACCAGCCGTTGACCCGGTCTGATCTGCCCAGGTTCACGAATGCCGTTGGTCTGCATAAGGGCGGCTACCGGCACGCCGTGTTTGCGTGCGATGCTCTCGACCGTCTCGCCGTGACCCACTGTCACGGGCGAACCGCCGTTCCAAGTCCAATGACCGGAAGCCGACCCCGTCACATCGGAATATTGAGCATTCGAATGATAACCGCCGGAGCTCGGCGTGTATGCCGCCGGTGTATATGTCGGCGCGGGCGCCGCTGCGACGGTCGCCGGCTGGCTCGGCGCCGGCAGAGGTTGAGCCTCGACACGGCCGGCCGCCGAGTACGTCGGTGTTGCGGCGGCCACGTTCTGTGGCGGACGATCAGTCGTGTAGGAACTGGAGTCGAAGCGCGCGGAGTCCGAACAACCGGCGGCGGTTACACCGACCAACGCGAGAACTGCAACGCGCGGCCATGCAAGTAGGCGAGACTCCACCATTGGAGCGCGGCATGTGGTTACTCACTCGTACGCAGAAAACGTAGAATTCGAATAAACCAGCCGCGAGTAAACAAGCGTTTAAGAATTAACGAGCCGCTACCGATGAAATTTGAGCGGACAAAAATGTCACGGTTGATCCGGTCCCGGACAACTATAGTTCCTGCGCCTGCCCCGGCAGCATCGGCACAAAACGGACCGGAATGAGGTTTTCCCGCTGAGTTCCCGTTTGCGACTTGGTAAGCTTGATAATGTGTTGCGATCCCTCGTGCGAGCCGAGCGGCAGGATCATGATGCCGTCATCCGCAAGCTGGGCCATAAGTGTTTCGGGTATCGTCTCGGCCGCCGCGGTGACGATGATGCGATCAAAGGGTGCCCGCTCCGGCATTCCGGCGAACCCGTCACCGGCCACAACCTCGACGTTGTCGTAGCCAAGTGCCTTGAGCCGTTCGCGCGCTTGATCGGCGAGCGTACGATAGCGCTCGATCGTTACCACTTCGCGAGCCAAACGCGACAGAACGGCCGCCTGATAACCTGAGCCTGTGCCGATCTCCAGGACACGATGGGTCGGACCCACATTGAGTTGCTCGGTCATGTAGGCCACGACGTAAGGCTGGCTGATGGTCTGGCCGCACGCGATCGGCAGAGCCTGGTCGGCGTAGGCGCTGCGCGCAAAGGCGGTGTCGACGAAGTATTCGCGCGGCACTTCGTCCATCGCGCGCAGCACAGCCTGGTCGGCAATTCCCCGCCGACGCAGGGTCAGCAGGAACTCCATATGATCATCACCCTGCTGACTGCGCGGTCTTTTTGTCACGTTTGGGCCCCTTTACCGGCACTATTACCATGTTTGCTGGAAATTGAGCTAAGCTTGCCGCTCGCGTTGCATAGCCGATGGAACCCAGCGGCCCGCGACGGAGTTGCAAGGCGGGAGATCAGCCATGACAAATTCCTCGGCGACGCCACGCCTTCTCGTGGTCGAGGACGAATATTTGATCCGCATGCTGCTCGAAGACATGCTGGACGACCTCGGTTACGGGATTGCCGCGGCCGTCGGCACGCTGTCGGAGGCGCGGCAAATCGCGGCCGACGGTGACTTCAGCGCCGCGATCCTGGACGTCAATCTCGACGGCCAGGAAATTTATCCGGTCGCGGACATCCTCGCCAAGCGCGGCCTGCCCTTCGTGTTCGTCACAGGATACGGCGAGCGCAGCCTGCCGGAGCCCTATCGCGGCCGCCCTGCCCTGCAGAAGCCATTTCAGGCGGAGCAGCTGAAAACGACGCTCGCCGGATTGCTGGCCTAGTCGAAAACGTCCGCCAGTTTTGTCATGAAGGGCTCATCGGTGAGATCGAGCCGCAACGGCGTGAGCGCAATGCGGTTTTCCGTCAACGCCGCGAGATCGCTGCCCGGCGCCGCGCCAGGAACGCCACCACGCGCGAAGGCGATCCAGTAATAGGGATTGCCGCGCCCGTCGTGGCGCGCATCGATGCGTAAAAGCTCCTGGTCGCGCTTGCCCTGCACCGTGACGGCAACGCCCGCGACCTGATCGGGTTGGCAATCCGGAAAATTGACGTTGACGAAGACATCGCGGGGCATCCCTGCCTTCAGCACCCGCCTGATCAGATCGGGCGCGTGCTTGATCGCAGTGTCCCAATAAGGATGGTGCTTCGTGGTAAACGCGTAGGCCTGCGAGAGCGCAAAAGACGGAATGCCGAGCACGGTGCCTTCCATGGCGCCCGCGACGGTCCCTGAATAAGTGACATCCTCAGCGCAATTCCGGCCGCGATTGACGCCCGACAGCACGAGGTCGGGCTTCTCTTTCATGAGATGCCGCACGCCCATGATAACGCAATCGGTTGGCGTGCCTTTGACGGCGAAATGACGCTCGCCGACCTCCCGCATGCGCAGCGGATCATTCAATGAGAGAGAATGCGACACGCCAGACTGATCGATTTCCGGCGCGACAATCCAGACTTCCTCGGAAAGAGCGCGTGCAATTTCCAGGCAGGCGGCGAGCCCCGGCGAATGAATGCCGTCGTCGTTAGTGATGAGAATACGCATTACGTCCGCTCAATCGTTTTCAGGCCGCCCATATATGGTGCCAGCGCGGACGGCACCGCGATCGAGCCGTTATCCTGCTGATAGGTTTCCATCACTGCAATCAGCGCGCGGCCGACGGCCACGCCGGAGCCGTTGAGCGTATGCACATGCTTTACACCATCTTTGGCACGGTAGCGCGCATTCATGCGGCGGGCCTGGAATTCGCCGCAGTTCGAGCAGGACGAGATCTCGCGATAGGCGTTCTGGCCCGGCAGCCAGACCTCGATGTCGTAGGTCTTCTGCGCGGCGAAGCCCATGTCACCGGTGCAGAGCGTGACCACGCGATAGTGCAGATCGAGCTTCTTGAGCACCTCTTCGGCGCAGGCGAGCATGCGCTCGTGCTCGTCCTTCGATTTGTCCGGCGTCGTGATGGAAACCAGCTCGACCTTGGTGAACTGGTGCTGGCGGATCATCCCGCGCGTGTCTTTGCCGGCCGCCCCTGCCTCCGCGCGGAAACATGGCGTGCAGGCCGTCAGCCGCATCGGCAGTTGCGCTTCCTCGACGATCGAACTCGCGCACAAGATTGGTGAGCGGCACTTCGGCGGTGGGAATAAGCCAGCAAGTCAGTTCTGTTGTCCGAGAATCTGGATCATCGGCGAATCTTCGGCAGATGCGCGGTCCCGAAACATGACGTCGTCGTCGAACAAGGATCGCGGAGGATTGACCTCGGTGTATCCATGCTCCTTGCCTGTATGCACATCGAGCATGAACTGGCCGAGCGCGCGCTCGAGCCGCGCCAAACCCTTCTGCAAGACAACGAAGCGCGCGCCGGAGAATTTGGCCGCAAGCTCGAAATCCATTTGTCCGAGCGCTTCGCCCAGATCGAAGTGCTGCTTCGGTTTGAATGCGTAGTCGCGTTTTTTACCGAACACATGATGCTCGACGTTGCCGCTCGCGTCGGCGCCGTCCGGCACGTCGTCGAGCGGCGTGTTCGGGATTTGCGCGAGCTCCTTGTCGAGCGCGGCGGCCAGAGCTTTTTGCTCGTCCTCCATCGCCGGCAGCGAGGTCTTGAGCTCGGCGACTTCGGCCATCAGCTTGCCCGCCTTGGCCTCATCCTTCGCCTTTTTCGCGTCGCCGATTTCCTTCGACGCCGCATTGCGGCGGGCCTGCGCCTGCTCGAATTTTGTGATGGCTGCCCGCCGCTTTTCGTCGAGCGCCACGAGCTTTTTCGACAGCGGATCGAGCCCGCGCCGTTTCAGGCCGCGGTCGAAGGCGTCAGGATGCTCGCGAATCCACTTGATGTCGTACATGGCAAATCGTGCCTACCTAAGCGGGATGCCCGGCACAAGGCCGGGCATGACAACGTCAACAAACCCGGCAACCCCTACTCCGCCGGCTTCGCGCTCGCAGAGGCGGCCTCGGATGCCGCTTTGGCGGCCGCCTCGGCCTGCGCCTTCTTCTCGACCATGCGCACCGACCAGATCGAGCCCTCGTAGAGGATGAGCAGCGGGATTGCGAGCGACATTTGGCTAATAACGTCGGGCGGCGTGAGCACGGCGGCCAGCACGAAGGCGCCCACAATGAAATAACGCCGCTTGGCCTTGAGTTGTTCGGCCGTAATCACTCCGATCCGCCCGAGCAACGTGAGGATGACCGGCAGCTGAAAGGCAACGCCGAAAGCGAGAACCAGAGCCATCATCAAGGACAGATATTCACCGACCTTCGGCATCAGCGCGATCGAGGCATCGGTCGTGCTGCCGGTCTGCTGCATGCCAAGCGAGAAGCGCACCAGCATCGGCAGCACCAGGAAATAGACGACCGCCGCGCCGAGCGCGAAGAAGATCGGCGTTGCGATCAGATACGGCAGGAACGCCTTGCGCTCGTGGCGATAGAGCCCGGGCGCAACGAACATGTAAATTTGCGTCGCAACGATCGGGAACGAGAGGAACGCCGCGCCGAACATCGCGAGCTTCAGTTGCGTCACGAAATATTCGAGCAGCGCGGTGTAGATGAACTTCGAATTTTCCGGCCCGGCGACCCATACGAACGGCCATACCAATATATTGTAGATGTCCTTGGCGAACACGAAGCAGAGTGCGAACATCAGCCCGAATGCGATCAACGCCTTGATCAGCCGCGAGCGCAGCTCGATCAGGTGATCCATCAACGGCGCCTTGGTGGCCTCGATGTCCTCGTGCGTCATGCCTTGCCCCCGGCCTGCTTGGGAGGCGGCGCTTCGGCGGTCGCAAAATCTTTCTCGCTGACGGGCGGCGGCGGCTCGGGCAACGCGACGTCGATAGGCGGAGGTGGAGCGGCTTCAGTTGTCTCCACGGCGCCCGACGAGTCAGGCTTTGGCAGTTCGGGTTTGGCTGCGTCGTCGAACGCGCTCTCGATCTGCTTCTGGGTGTCGGCAAGCGGGTCAAGGTTGCCGAGATCGCTGACCGAGTTACCGAGACCGCTGACCGAACTCTTCAGGTCTTCGGCCTGCTTCTTCAGTTCGACCAACTCCGCTTCGCGCATCGCCTCCTGGAACTGGCCCTGGAATTCGGAGGCCATGCGGCGGACCTTGCCCATGTACTGGCCAAGCGTCCGCAGAACGGTCGGCAGCTCTTTCGGCCCGATCGCGATCAGCGCGACGATGCCGATGACGACGAGCTCGCCCCAACCAATGTCGAACATGGATTAGTCAACTCCGAGACGCCAACGCACGGCGCCGCTACGACAATCGAGCCGGCCGCTTCTCCTTGCGCACCGGCGCAGCGATCAGGAGCGCACGCCCTCGGCGCGCCGCTCGGCTTCCGTTTTCGGCGCGCTGCTGTTGGCTTCGATCGTCTTTACTGGCTCGTTCTTGGCATCCGCGGTCTTCTCATCCTCGGACATGCCCTTCTTGAAGGCCTTAATACCCGACGCGAAGTCGCCCATCAGCGACGAAATTTTTCCGCGCCCACCAAACAGGACCAACACGACCACCAGCACGATGATCCAGTGCCATATACTTAGGGAACCCATCGGCAAATCCTCCGCAGCGACGGGCTTTTCGGCTCGTCCCGCCATGTTTTCAACGTGAAACTAGGCCCCACAGAGGGCAAAAACAAGGACTTCGCGTGCGGTCAAAGCGCCGCGCAATCCCTTGAAATCGCGCCGTTTACCTTAAATCGCGCGCGGTCACTTTTCGGAACGGGACGCCGGCGGCGCCAGGCCCAGATCGAGATCGCCCGGATCGAGCGGATCTTCGTCGTCGCGCAGTGTTGAGTTGTCCGAGGGAAGCGGCACGCCGAAACCGGGAGGCAAATTGCCCTCCAGCAGGCCCGCGCCCTTGAGTTCGTCGAGGCCCGGCAGGTCGCCGACTTCCTCGAGCCCGAAATGCGAAAGGAATGCTTCCGTCGTGCCGTATGTGATCGGTCGTCCAGGCGCCTTGCGCCGGCCGCGCGGACGAATCCACCCGGTTTTGAGAAGGACATCGAGGGTGCCCGTCGCGGTCACCACGCCGCGAATTTCCTCAATCTCGGCGCGCGTGACTGGCTGATGATAAGCAACAATCGCGAGCGTTTCGATCGCCGCGCGTGAAAGCTTGCGGGTTTCCACGATCTGCTTCGTCAGCAGCCAAGAAAGGTCGACGGCCGTACGGAACGTCCATTTCTTGCCGACGCGCACCAGATTGACCCCGCGCGTGGCGTACTCATCCTTGAGCTGCGCAAGCGCCGCTTTGACGTTCACGCCGTTTGGAAGGCGGCGCGCCAGCATTGCTTCGTCCAGCGGTTGGCCAGCGGCAAACAGCAAGGCTTCCAGCAGCCGCAATTCCTCCGGTCGCGTTGACTCGATCGGCGTAGCTTGCGGTGCCGGCTCATTGCTTTGCACCACCACGAGCTTCTTGGCCACGCTCGGCATGGACTCTTTCCCCTTATGAGTTTTCTTGCGCGTCATGCGTCGTAGCTATCGCAATCGCGCCGACGCGCTTGCGCATATAGATCGGCGCGAATGACTCCTTCTGGTGAATTTCCGCTAGGCCCTCCCGTACAAGCTCAAGCGCGGAGGCGAACGAAGACGCAAACACCGACGCCGCAAGCGCCGGCTCCACCACATAACTGATCAGGAACTGATCGATGCGCGACCAATCCGCCGACTGCCCGATCAGACGCTCGAGAGCGGCGCGCGCCTCGGCGAGCGACCAAACGGTGCGCTGCTTGAAGCGGACACGGGACAGCGCGCTGCGCGAGCGTTGCGTGGCATAGACCGAAAGCAGGTCGTAGAGCGTCGCCGACCATTCCGGCTGTTTTATTTCCTCTATCGGCTCGGGCAGGCCGCGCGGGAAAATATCCCGATTGAGTTGCGGCCGCTCCATCATACGGGTCGCGACGTCGCGGATCGCTTCCAGCCTGCGCAGCCTGTTGGCCAACGCCAGCGCCATGTCTTCCGCGCTTGGCCCATCGCCTGTTTCGGTTTCCGGCAGAAGCAGGCGCGATTTGAGGTAAGCGAGCCAGGCCGCCATCACCAGGTAATCGGCGGCGAGTTCGAGGCGCAACTGACGCGCAGCCTCGATGAACGACAAGTACTGATCCGCCAGCGCAAGGATCGAAATTTTCGCGAGATCCACTTTCTGCTGGCGTGCAAGCATCAACAACAGATCGAGCGGGCCTTCGAAGCCCTCCACGTCAACGATCATGGCTGGCTCGGTGGTGCCGCGGTCGGCACCGAGCGTCGTGTCGAAGTCCTCGCTGCTCATGACCCGGTCTTCCGTTGAAATTCCGTCCGCTCGTCGGTCGATCATCTGCGTGAACAATCTGCGCGCAGCTTCGGTATCGAACTCTTCCGGCGCCTTGCGCGCCGCAAGCGCCGCGTCGGCCCGTCGTGCAGCTTCGCCTGCAAGCTCAGGCGCTTCCTTTGCGACGGCAACCATTTCTCCGAGATTGCCGTTGCAATGAAGCACGACATCGCATCCGGCCGCCAGCGCAGCGCGGCTGCGCTCCGCAATGCTGCCGGACAGGGCATTCATCGATATGTCGTCGCTCATCAACAGGCCCTGGAATCCGATAAACCCGCGAATCACTTGCCTCACCATTGTGACCGAAGTGGTGGCCGGTGCGACGGGGTCGATTGTGCTAAACACAACATGTGCCGTCATTCCAAGTGGCAAGCCCGCCAGCGGCTTGAACGCTGCAAAATCGGCGGCCTCGAGGGTCGCGCGGTCGGTATCCACGACGGGCAGCTTGTGATGACTGTCTGCGGTGGCACGGCCGTGGCCGGGCAGATGCTTCACCACCGGCAACACACCCCCCGCTTCCAGACCCTCGGCGATTGCCTTGGCAATTTTCGCGACCTTGCCAGGTTCGCTCCCATAGGCCCGATCGCCGATGACGGGATCGCCGCCGGCAACCGGAACATCCGCGATCGGAAGACAATCGACGTCGATGCCGAGCGGTCTTAAATCCGCGGCAATCAGATGGCCCGCCAGCCGCGCCGCCGCGATGCCCGCCGCCGGCTCCCGGTCATAGAGTTCGCCGTAACGTGCGCCGGGCGGGTAAGCCGGCCAGTGCGGTGGCCCCAAGCGCTGAACCCGGCCGCCCTCCTGATCGACGAGAACGGGCGCTTCGCTGCCGGCGATATCCCGAAATGACTGAATAAGCTCCGTCACTTGATCGGGAGTACTCACGTTCCTCTTGAAGATGATGAGGCCCCACGGCCGCGCATCGCGCAAAAAGGCCCGCTCATTGGGGGATAAGGTAAGTCCCTCCAATCCCGTGATAAATGCGCGTGCCGCCATCGGCGCGGATTAGCCCGCGCACGTCTCAGGGGTCAAGTTTCGGCCTGTTAATTCCTCTGGACGAGGCACTGTCCGCCGGCTGCCTTGAGGCTCGAGCACAACTGGCTTGCCTCGCCGGCATTGGCAAAGGGTCCAACCATGGCGCGGTAATAGGTGCCCTTGGCGCCCAGATCGGCCTTGTGGATAGAGGGCTGCCGACCGCCAAGCTGGTCCGGGAACTTGGCCTGCAGGCTGCGGAACGCCGCCTGAGCCTCACCCTCGCTGCGCTGCGAGGAAACCTGGACATAGCTGCCCGCCCCGCCCGTCGATGCCGCCGCGGGAGCCTGTGGCGGTACCGAGGCCGTCCTGGCCGGAGCTGCGGGGGCCTGCGCCGGTGCCGCCCGCGAGGGTGCCGCATTCGGATTGAGCGACAAGGGCGCGCTGCCCGATGCAGCCGCCGCCTGACGTGGCGGTGGAGCGGATCGCGTTGGCGCGCCGGCGCGCTCTCTTCCGCGTCTGCTGTCGTATCCGGCGCAGGACGTGGCGGAGCGGCGGCGGCGCGCGGTGCCGGAGCGGGCTTCGCAGGCGCTGCCGCGGCTGACATCGTTGATGGCGCCGCGTCGGCCACAGGCTGGTCCGGATGAATTGCGATGGTGCGAACCTTTTTCGGCTCGCTGCCGACCACGCCGCTGCCGAGGGCCGCCTGCGGCCCGGACTGCGACAGCGCGACCGCTGTTGGCCGGTCCATCGGCTGCTCTTCGCGCGAGACCAGCTTTTCGCTCTGCCCGCGTTCGTTGACGCGATCGGTGATCAATTTGTTGGACTGGGCATCCTTGCCGGTCGTTGCCGGAACAATCTTGCTCGGTGCCGTATCGGCCTTGATCACCGGCGGCGGTTTGGTCGAGCCGGAGGAACCGACAAGCGCGCGATAGCCAAATGCCCCTGCAGTGCCAATCACCGCCAAAGCGGCGACACCGGCGATCGCCATAACGACTATCCTGCGGCGCGAAGGCGGAGCGTCCTCGTAGTATTCGTCCTCGACTGGGGCTTCGTCGTAAAAATCCTGCTGATTGTCGGATTGGCCAAGAGGAAACTGGTGCGACCCCTGCTCGGCTTCATAGGGATCAGTTCCGCCGGCAAGCGGTTGAGCCTCGTAGGGCTGACGCTCGTAATTCTGACTGCCGTAGTCCTGGGGGATGAGCGGGCTCGCAGGAGCCGACGGGGATGCAGGGTAGCTGTCACCCGCGTATCGCGGCGCCGGCTCCGGTGCACGCGCATCGCCGCTATATTGCGCGGTGTAGGAAGTTCCAAGCGGCTGGTTCCAATCGGCGCGCGCAACCGATTGCGATGGAGGCGAACGGCGCGCGGCTTCGCGACCGAACTCCCCGAACGGATCGGTCTGTCCAATCAGGCGCGCCAGTTCAGCGAGCGGATCGCTGCCTGACGTCTTTCCTGAGCCGCGTGCGGGCGGCGGTTCACTCGCACGATACGGTCGTTGGCTTTGGTCGTCCGCCATTCGTTCCCCAGTTACTCAACTCGCCCTTGCGTCGGTCTTATACGATCCACGCGGACGCGGACCAAATGGACGAGATCTATCGCATCTCATCCGGCGCGCTAACCCCGAGCAATGCGAGACCCGAGGCTAAAATTGTGATGATCCCCTCCACCAGCGCGAGCCGGGCTGCTGTCGTTTCTCGATCATTCTGAATAATGAAGCGTAAATTAGGCAAGTCATTTCCTTTCGTCCAATGTGCATGAAATTCACTTGCTAATTCATACAGATAGAACGCAATTCGATGCGGCTCATGAGCGGCCGCGGCAGCCTCGACGAGACGTGGAAAAAGAGCGATCCGGCGCAGCAGTGAAACTTCGCCGGTATCGGTCAGCTTCTCGAGCGGCGCTTTACGGAGATACGCGGCCCGCGCTGACGGATCCGTCGGCAGATCGGGCATTTCTCCCCGCGCATTGCGGAACACAGATTGCCCGCGCGCGTGCCCGTACTGAACATAGAAGACGGGGTTCTCGCGCGAGTGCTCGATGACCTTTGCGAGATCGAAATCGAGGACCGCGTCGTTCTTTCGGTAAAGCATGTCGAAGCGAACGGCGTCGCGCCCGACCTCATCGACCACCTCGCGCAAGGTGACGAATTCGCCGGCACGTTTCGACATCTTCACCGGTTCGCCGGCACGCAGAAGGCGCACCAGTTGCACAAGCTTGACGTCGAGATCGGCCTTCGCACCGCTCAGCGCCTTCACGGCTGCCTGCATGCGCTTGACGTAGCCACCGTGGTCGGCACCCCACACGTCGATCAGGTCACGGAAACCACGATCCAGCTTCGACTTGTGATAGGCGATATCGGTCGCAAAATAGGTATAACTGCCGTCCGACTTCTTCAGCGGCCTGTCGACATCGTCGCCGAAGGCCGTCGAACGAAACAGAGTCTGCTCGCGATCTTCCCAGTCCTCGACGGCGCCGCTTTTCGGCGGCGGCAGACGCCCTTCGTAGACGTGGCCTTTTCCTTTCAGCCAATTGATGGTTTCGGCGACCCGATCGGCGCCCTTCTCAATCAATGACCTTTCGGAGAAGAATTCATCCTGAACTATCCCGAGCGCCTGCAGATCATTGCGGATTTCGGCCATCATCACGTCGATGGCGCGCTTGCGCACGATCGGGAGCCATTCCGCCTCCGGTTTATCCTTCAGCGATGGTCCGTGCGCTTGCGCGAGATCCTTCCCGACCGACTTGAGATATTCGCCGGGATAGAGGCCTTCCGGGATGCTGATGTTTTCCCCGAGCGCCTCGCGATAGCGCAGGTATGCCGAGCGTGCGAGTACGTCGACCTGCGCGCCGGCATCGTTGATGTAGTACTCGCGCGTGACCTTGTAGCCGGTAAAGGCAAGCAGGTTTGCCAGTGCGTCTCCGAACACCGCGCCGCGGCCGTGACCCACATGCATGGGCCCCGTGGGATTGGCCGACACGTATTCGACATTGACCTTTTCGCCTTTGCCCATGTCGCTGCGGCCGTAGTCCCGCCCTGCTTCGAGCACGAGACGTAATTCCTCGCTCCAGACATTCGGCTTGAGCGTGAGATTGATGAAGCCTGGCCCCGCAATGTCCACGGAGGCCACCTTCCCGTCGCTGCGCAGCTTGGCGGCAATGCTTTCGGCGAGCTCGCGCGGCTTCTTGCCGGCATCCTTCGCAAGAACCATCGCGGCGTTGGTGGCCATATCGCCATGTGTCGGGTCACGCGGCGGCTCAACGACAATCCGGGAAACGTCCGCGCCGGAGCCGAGCACGGCGGCCGTCGCCGCCTGCACGGAAGCAAGCATCGTCGCGAACAAATGCTGCGGTTTGGCGTCGCTCGACATGAGGGCTGCGGCTAACGCAATTCCTACGGCAAGTCAAAATCAACACGAAGGGCAGCGGAACGCTTATCTGATGGTTGCCCCGCTATCGACCGAAATGACCTGACCGGTCGTGATCGCCGACTCATCGGAGGCAAGGTAAACGGCCATGTCGGCCATATGGATCGGCAGGCCCAGGCCGAGCAGATGCGTGGCTGCCAGCTTCTCGATGTCTTTCGAGCCTTCGAGCAGCTTCTTGACGCGCTCGGTGAGCACCACGCCGGGCGCGATCGCATTCACCCTGATCTTGTCGGCGGCATATTCAACCGCCATTGACCGCGTCATCGCCGCAACGGCTCCCTTGGCGGCCGTATAACAGTCGCGACCCGGAAGCGCGCGCAAGGCGACAATCGACGACATGTTGATGATCGATCCGCCGCCCGACTTGATCATATGCGGGATGCCGAGCCGCGAGCACAGGAACGTGCCGTAGACATCGAGCTTGATGACCCGCCAGAATTCGTCCTCGGACACATCTGTCACGCGGCCGTCGTCAGGTGAGGAGCCGCCGGCGTTGTTGTGAAGGATATGGAGACCGCCGAACCGCCTGACCGTCTCGGCGAAGGCCGCTTCGACATTCGCACGCTCGCGGATATCGCAGTGGATAAAATGGGCATCGCCACCCGAATTCGACGCGCGCGACCGTGCCGATTGTGCCGCCGCTTCCCCGCGCCCGACGTCGATCTCGGCGATGACGACCTTGGCGCCCTCCTCGGCAAAACGCTCGGCGGTCGCGCGGCCAATGCCGCCACCGCCACCCGTGATGAATGCAACTTTTCCTGCCAGCCGCGCCATGATCCCTCCCGGAAAACGAATGATGATATTGAGCGCGCACCGTTTCGCGCAAGGCAACCTAGTAGCGGAGCGCCTTTGGCGTGCATCGCGGCGCGGTAGGCGAACACGATTGCGGGACCGAGCGTCGTGCCGGGCCCCGGATAGCTTCCTGCCATCACTGACGCCATGTCGTTCCCGCAGGCGTAGAGGCCGGGAATGGCTTTGCCGTCGCTGCCCAGCACGCGCGCATCGGCATCGGTCGCAAGTCCGGTGCTGACCGCGATGTCGGCAGGCCAGACCGCAAGGGCGTAAAATGGCGGCTTTGACAACGGCCCGATGCAGGGATTGGGCGCGTGGTCGGGGTCGCCGTTGAAGCGGTTGAGCTCCGTTTCGCCTTTGCCGAAATCGACATCGACGCCGGTCTCGGCAAATTTGTTGTGGCGCTCGACCGTCTTGCGCAGTTGCACGGAATCGACACCGATCTTGCCGGCGAGCTCGTCCACCGTCTGCGCCCGCGCGATGTAACCGCTGTCGACGAATTTTCCGGGATTGCGGTGCCCCGGATAAATGACGCCAAGACCATATTTTCCGAGAAAAGCTGCATCGCAAATCAACCAGGCCGGAATGGTCGGCGTGGTTTGGTGGCTTTCGAACATCGCCAGCACGAAATCATGATAGGACGCTGCCTCGTTGACAAAGCGATGGCCGGCAGAATTCACCGCAATCAGCCCAGGCTTGGCGCGGTCGAGCACGAGATGCGGGAACAAACCCTTGCTCCCATCGGGCCGCGGAACGATCGACACCGGCGCCCAAAGGCCGCTGGTGCTTTGGGCAGGTGCAGTTGCCGCCCCCAGACGCTGACCGATCTCGATGCCGTCGCCGAGATTGCCCTCGCAGCTCATTGAGTGAACGGGAACAGGCTGGGGCATGAATGCGTCGCGGAAACGCTTGTTATGTGCGTAGCCGCCGGTCGCAAGCACGACGCCCTTGCGCACCTTCACGACGATCTCCTTGGCGCCGACGCTCACGCGCGCGCCCGTGACGCCGCGCGCACCGCCAATGAGATCGGTAATTCGCGCGCCGAACAGAACGGGCACCTTGCGCTTGCGCAGGCTAAAGAACAGCCGGCCAATCAGCGCATTGCCCATCATGATGCGGGTGCCGCGTCGGTACGTCAGCCGATCGACCAGGTAGCGGGCGAACAGCTTCGCGGAATAAATGAAATTGGAAATCGAATGGAAGCGGCCGATCAGCCGGGGAATGTCGGCCTTGCCGACCATCATGCCGCCGAACACCATGAACTCCGGTACCGGCGGGCGAATGCGGGCGAAGTCCGCGCCGAGCAAGCGTCCGTCGAACGGCACGGGCACGATGGCACGGCCGGAAATCGCCGCGCCGGGCATGTTGCTGCGATAGTCCGGATGCTTGCCGCAGGCAAGAAACTGCACGTCAGTGCGGGCGCTCAGATAATCAATCACCTTTGGCCCGCTCGCAAGAAATGCGGTCCGGAGCTCGCGGTTGGTCGCCTCCCCGATCAGCGCATCCAGATAGCGGTCGGCCTGCTCGGCGCTATCGTCGAAGCCGGCCGCATGGCTCTGGCTGTTTCCGGGTATCCAAAGCGTGCCGGCCGAGGTCGATCCCGTGCCGCCGACCTGATCGGACTTCTCGCACAAGAGCACGTCGAGCCCTTCGAGCGAAGCGACCAGCGCCGTTGTCATGCCGGCCGGACCCGCACCCGCAATCAGCAGATCGACCTCCGAGTGGGCATCGATGTCCGCGTTCATCACCTCACCGAAGCTCGGGCGTTTCCTTGAAATATTTCGCGTGCTCGATCAGCGCGTACCGGTCCGTCATTCCGGCGATATAGTCCGCAATGCGGCGGGCGTAATCGGAATCGTTTGCGCCTATTCCCTCGCGCCATTCCTCCGGCAAATCCGCGGGCGTTGCGCTGTAGTGGCCGAACAGGTCGCGCACGACACCTTCGGCATCATCCATCACTCGCATTACACGGTCGTGGCGATACATGCGCGGATAGAGAAAGCCCTTGATGTCGCGGTCGGCCTTGTCCATGGCAGGCGAAAAGCCAACGATCGGCCGCGGCGCCTCGCGCACGTCCGCTGCCGAGCGCGGCTTGAGCATCGCGACGCGCCGGCCGCACTCTGCGATCACATCCTCGATCATGCGCGTAATGATGCGGCGCACGAGCTCATGTGCGCGCCGCGCGGTTTCGAGGTCGGGATGCTCGCGATCGATGTCCGCCAGAATGCCGCCGACCAATGGGACGGCCGAAATATCCTCAAGCGTGAACAGATCCGCGCGTAGGCCGTCGTCAATGTCATGCGCGTCGTACGCGATGTCGTCCGATAAAGCGGCAACCTGGGCTTCCGCGCTGGCGTAGCTCCACAATTCGAGATCCTGGATCTTCGAGTAGGCAACGATCGCCGCGGGCACGCCATGTCTGGCATAGCGTCCGACCGGCGCGCCCTCGCGATTGGTGAGCGGACCATTGTGCTTGACCAGACCTTCAAGCGTTTCCCAGCTCAGGTTGAGGCCGTCGAATGCCGCATAGCGGCGCTCGAGATCCGTCACGATGCGCAGGGCCTGCGCGTTGTGGTCGAAGCCTCCGCTGGCTGAAAGACACTCGTCGAGGGCACGCTCGCCCGCATGACCAAATGGCGGATGACCGAGATCGTGTGCGAGCGCCAAGGCCTCCGCCAGGTCCTCATCGAGGCCAAGCGCGCGTGCAAGCGAGCGGGCAATCTGGACGACTTCCAAAGTGTGCGTCAGCCGCGTTCGGTAATGATCACCTTCGTGATAGACGAAGACCTGCGTCTTGTGGGCAAGCCGCCTGAAGGCCGCGGAATGGATGATCCGGTCACAGTCCCGCCGGAAGGCATTGCGTGTCGGACTGATCGTCTCGGCGTGGAGCCGGCCGCGGCTTTGCGCCGGATCCGCGGCATAAACTGCCCTTTCGCGCCCGGGTTCGACCGCCATCGCTGCATTGACCTCACTGGCCGGCGCACTTAACTATCCGTTGGGTCATCTGCCAATAGGATCGGCCCGAAAAGGCACAAGGATGAGCACAGGCATTACGGTCAGCGAACGGGCGGCAAAACGGATCGGCGAAATCCTCAAGGGTGAGCCGGCCGGAACCATGCTGCGCGTCAGCGTCGAAGGCGGCGGCTGCTCGGGCTTTCAGTACAAGTTCGACATGGAGCGCGCGAAGGCGGCCGACGATCTCGTCATCAGCCGCGACAACGCCGTGGTGCTGATCGATCCCGTGTCGGTGAACTACATGGCCGGCTCGGAGATCGACTTCGTCGACGACCTGATCGGCGCCTCGTTCAAGGTGAAAAACCCGCAGGCGAAAGCGTCCTGCGGCTGCGGGACCAGCTTCGCGCTGTAGCGTCTATTCCGCCGCGACCGCGGGCGGAGCTTCCTCGACTTCCGTCAATTGCGGCTCGAGACGGCGCTTCAACATACGGTCGAAGCGGTCGAGGTACAGATAAATCACCGGCGTGATGTAAAGCGTGAGCAGCTGCGAGAGCACCAGGCCGCCGACGACTGCAACGCCGAGCGGCTGACGCAATTCGGCGCCCGCGCCGGTGCCGAGCGCGATCGGGATCGTGCCGAAGATCGCCGCGAAAGTCGTCATCATGATCGGGCGGAAACGCAGCGTCGCCGCTTCGCGGATCGCGGCTTCCGCCGACAGCCCGACGCGCCGCCGCTCGATCGCGAAGTCGATCATCATGATCGCGTTCTTCTTGACGATGCCGACCAGCATCACGATGCCGATCATCGCGATCACCGACAGGTCCATGCGGAACAGCATCAGCGTCAGGATCGCGCCGATACCCGCCGACGGAAGACCGGAAATGATCGTGATCGGATGGATGAAGCTTTCGTACAGAATTCCGAGCACGACATAGGCCGCGAAAATCGCGGCAAGGATCAGGATGCCCTGCCCTCGTAGTGAATCCTGAAAGACCTGCGCCGTACCCTGGAATCCTGTCGTGATCGTCGCCGGCAGGCGCTCGTCACGCTCGAGCTTGGTGATGGCATCGACCGCTTGGCCGAGCGAAAACCCCGGCGCGAGGTTGAACGAGATCGTCACCGCCGGCTGTTGACCCTGGTGGTTGACCTGCAGCGGGCCGACCGTGCGCACGAAATGCGTCACGGCGGAAAGCGGAACCGTCGTGCCGTTCGTCGTCTTCAGGAAGATCCGGTTGAGATCGTCGGGACTCTGCTGGAATTCCGGCTTGGTCTCGAGGATGACCTGATAGTCGTTCGCCGGCGTGTAGATGGTCGCCACCTGCCGCGAGCCAAACGCGTTGTAGAGCTCCTGACGGACCTGGTCGATCGAGACGCCGTAGACGGCCGACTTCTCGCGATCGACCTCGACCGTCACCTGCGGGTTCTTCACGTAGAGGTCGGTCGTGACATCGAGCAGCCCCGGAATTTGCGCGATCTTGTCGCGCAGCTGCGGCGTGATGCGATAGAGGTCATCGGTGTCGTTGGACTGCAGCGTGTACTGATACTGGCTCTTGTTGAGCCGCCCGCCCAGATTGATGTTCTGGATCGGCTGGAAGAAAATCTGCATTCCAGGGACGACATTCGCGTTCTGGCGCAGCCGCGCGATGATTTTCTGCATGCCATCGCGCTCGTCGCGTGGCTTGAGTGCCACCAGCATGCGGCCACTGTTGCCGATCGTGTTCGGTCCGCCGGCGCCTACAGTGGAGTTGACATAGGCAACGTCCTTATCGGCGCGCACGATCTCGGCAACCTTGCGCTGATGCTCCACCATCGCCGGGAAAGCGATGTCCGTATTGCCCTCGGTGATGCCGATCATGTAGCCGGTGTCTTCGGTCGGGAAGAAGCCCTTCGGCACGATGATGTAAAGCCAGACCGTGCCCGCAATCGTGGCCAGCGTGACCCAGAGCATGACCTGCTTTGCCTTCAGCACGCGATCGAGGCTCCACTCGTAGGCCTTGAGGCCGGAAGCGAACATCGCTTCGAACCAGCGCAACACGAAGTTCTGCTTTTCGTGCGGGTCATGGCTCTTGAGGACGCGCGCGCACAACATCGGCGTCAGCGTCAGCGACACGAAGCCGGAAACGATGATCGCCACCGAGATCGCCACCGCAAACTCGCGGAAAACGCGGCCAACCATGCCGCCCATCAGCAGCACCGGGATGAACACCGCGATCAGCGAAAACGTGATTGAAACGATGGTAAAGCCGATCTCGCGCGATCCCTTCAGCGCCGCCTCGAACGGGCGCATGCCGCCTTCGATGTGGCGCACGATGTTTTCCAGCATGACGATCGCGTCGTCGACCACAAAACCCACCGACAGGGTCAGCGCCAGCAGCGTCATGTTGTTGATGGAGAATCCGAACGCATACATCGCCGCGCAGGTCCCGATCAATGAAACCGGCACCGCCAATGCAGGAATGATCGTCGCCGAAACTTTGCGCAGGAACAGGAAGATAACCATGATCACGAGCGCGATCGCGATCGCGAGCGTCTCCTGCACGTTCCAGACCGCCGCGCGGATCGAAATCGAGCGATCGAATAGCGGCTGCATCTGAATTGCAGGCGGCACCTGCGCGCGCATTTGGGGGAGCTTGGCGCGCACGAGATCCACGACTTCCACGGTATTGGCGTCGGGCTGACGCTGGATCGCGAGCACGATCGCTCGTGAATCGTTGAACCAGGTGGCGATCTTGTCGTTCTCGACGCTGTCGATGACCCTCGCCACCTCGCTGAGCTTGATCGGAGCGCCATTGCGATAGGCAACGACGACGTCACGGTAGTCGGCCGCGTGAAGCATCGCGCCGGTCGCAAGCAGCGTAACCGCCTGTTCCTTGCCCTGTAGCGTACCGACGGGCGCGGAAGAATTGGCTTTGGCGACAACGCTACGGATATCGTCCAGCGAGATATTGCGCGCCGCCGCCGCCACCGGATCGGCCTGCACGCGCACCGCAAATTTCTGCGCACCGTACACAAGCACCTGCGCAACCCCGGGCAATTGCGAGATCTGCGGCGCCAGCAGCGTTTCGGCGTAATCGTTGATCGTCGACAGCGGCATCGTGTCCGAGCGCATGCTGATGTACAGCACGGGAAAGTCGCCCGGATTGACCTTGCGGAAGAATGGCGGCGTCGTCATTTCGACCGGCAGACGTCGCTGTGCGGTCGCGAGCGCGGTCTGCACGTCGAGCGAGGCACCGTCGATGTTACGGCCAAGGTCGAACTGGACGGTGATCTGCGTCGAGCCAAGCGACGACGACGATGTCATCGACGAGATGCCCGAAATCGTCGAAAGCTGCCGCTCGATGGGTGACGCAACCGAGGCCGCCATCGTTTCCGGGCTCGCGCCCGGCAGCGTCGCCGTGATCTGGATGGTCGGGAAATCGACTGCCGGCAGCGCCGCCACCGGCAGCAGGCGGTAGGCGAACGCACCAAAAACGATCAGCGACGCCGTCATCAGCGTCGTCAGCACCGGGCGGCGAATGCAGGTCTCGGAAATATTCATGGATTAGCTGCCGGCGACTTTCGGCGGGCGTGGGTTCACGCGCGTGCCGTCGGACAAGAGCAACTGGCCGTCGGTGACGACGGTTTCGCCGCCGCTCAGACCCGACGCGATGACGGTCTCACGGCCGACCTGCCGCTCGACCTGAACGTTCTGAACCTTCGCCACGCCATCCTTGACGATGAAAACGAAGTTTCCGCTCTGGCTGACCTGCACCGCGGTCGAAGGCACCACGACGCCCTCTTCCGTACCGCAGCGTCATGTCGGCGGTGACGAGCGTGCCGGGCCACAGCAACTCGTCCTTGTTCGGCATCGTCGCGCGGATCGTGGCCATGCCGGTCGCCATATCGACGGTGTTCTCGATCATGGTGACCTGGCCGTTGGCACGCTTGTCCTCGCCGGGAATGACCGCTTCCACGGTCGCGGTTTCCGCGGCGATCGCCTTGCGGATGTCGGGAAGATTTTTCTGCGGCACCGTGAAGCTGACATAGACCGGCGCCGTCTGCACGATCGTCGCCATCGGCGAGGTGTCGGCCTGACGCACGAAATTGCCGACCTTCACGTTGGCCATGCTGATGCGGCCGGAGATCGGCGCGCGGATCGTGCAGAAGCCAAGCTGTACTTTTAAATTCTCGAGCTGCGCGCGGTTCGATTCCGCCGTCGCCTTCGAGATGTTGACCTGCGTCTGCGCATTGTTGAGCGTGACGATCGGGGTCGCGTTTCTTGCGACGAGATCGGTGTAGCGCTCGACGTCGCGTTGCGCCTGCTCGAACGTGGCCTGCGCGCCGTTGATCACGGCCTCGACGCGCTTCATGTCGGCTTCGATCTGGCGGCAATCGAGCGTGAAAAGCTCATCGCCTTTTTCGACGCGCGCGCCGTCGAGGAAACGAACGCCGGTGATCGTGGTGTCGACCTGCGTCTTGATGGCGACAGCGGCGATGGGGGTCACGGTGCCCAGGGCCCGGAGCTGCACCGGCATCGTCTTGCGCTCGGCGGTGGCGGTCTCCACCGGCACCGGCGCGGGCCTGCGCCTGCGTGCGCGCCGCAACGCCGTCGGTCGTCCACAAACCGCGGACGAGCACGACGATGCCGAGCAGGGCCAGCGCCGCCCCTCCGATGAGCCACTTTCGCTGAAGCATCGGTAATTTTCGGTCCGGACTCATCGGGCCCCGCCCGGACGCTCCCTCTTCCGCGGATTTTCTACCAATTCAGGAGGCCGCGTTGGCGGCTTTCCTAGCATATAAACGTTAAACCGTGCATATCCCTGCGCTGCCTGATAAACACGGTGAATACGGCATTATTCGCCCCTTCCCGAACGCCGAAAATCGATGCGAATCGCCACCTGGAACGTCAATTCCATCCGTCAGCGCATGGACAATCTGCAGGCCTGGCTCAAGGAGCGAGCGCCCGACATTGTCTGCCTGCAGGAGATCAAATGCACCGACGACGCCTTCCCGCGCGAGCCGTTCGAGGCGCTCGGCTACAACGTGGCCGTGCATGGGCAGAAGACATTCAACGGCGTGGCGCTTTTGTCGAAGCTGCCGTTCGATGAGGTCGCACCCGGGCTGATCGGCGATGACGGCGACGTGCAGGCGCGCTTCCTGGAAGCGATCGTCTCGACCAAGACCGGCGTGCTGCGTGTCGTCAGCCTCTATCTGCCCAATGGCAACCCGCCCGCCACCGACAAATACACCTACAAGCTCGGCTGGATGAACCGGCTTATTAATTTCTCACGTGAACGACTTAAACTGGAAGAGCCGATGCTGCTCGCCGGCGACTACAACGTCATCCCGACCGCAGCCGACGCGCGCCGTCCCGAAGCCTGGACGAATGACGCGCTGTTCCTGCCGCAGACACGCGAGAAATACCGCGCACTGATCAATCTCGGCCTCACCGATGCGTTGCGCGCGGTCAGCGACGCATCCGACCTCTATACGTTCTGGGACTATCAGGCCGGCGCCTGGGAGAAGGACAATGGCATCCGCATCGACCACGTTCTGCTGTCGCCGCAGGCCGCCGACCGACTGGCCGGCGCGGGCATCGACCGGCACGTGCGCGGCTGGGACAAGCCCTCCGATCACGTGCCCGTTTATGTCGATCTGGATATTGGGGAAGGACCGCCTAGCGTCGCCGGACGACGGCTCTACTCGCGCCGCGTCTCGAGCCAGCGCCGCAGATAGACCGCCGCGAGCGCGCGTTCGTCCTCGCTCGCCTGCTTCATGGCGCTGTCGTAAAGCTTGGTGATCCAGGCCTGATCTGCGCGCGCGCTGTCTTTCGCGAGCGCAAGCCACATCAGGCCGCGCGCGGCCTGCCGCGGCACGTGATCGCCCTCGAACAGCATGGCGCCGAGCATGGCCTGCGCCTCGCACTGGCCCTTCTGCGCCGAGAGACCGAACCAGCGCGCGGCCGTGCGCGGATCGTGCGGCGCGCCGGTGCCGTTGAGATAGAGCCGCGCCAGATAATATTGCGCGTCGGGATCGCGGAAATAGGACGCCGCATAAGCGAACATCTCGCGCGCGCGCTGCGGGTCGCGCTTGATTTCCGTCTTCGGAATTCCCTCGAGATAGTAGTGGCCGAGCGCGACGAAGGCGTTCGCGACGAAGCGCG
Source organism: uncultured Alphaproteobacteria bacterium (assembly GCA_963718035.1). Taxonomy (GTDB): domain Bacteria; phylum Pseudomonadota; class Alphaproteobacteria; order Rhizobiales; family Xanthobacteraceae; genus Pseudolabrys. The sequence goes on from CAVQYD010000014.1 coordinate 51,108, forward strand.
CCTGCGGCAGGTCGGGATTGTCGTCGGCGTGGCTGTTCGCGATGCTGCGGAAATATTCGAAGGCCTTGAGATCGTTCTGCGCAACGCCGTCGCCTTCCGCATACATGCGGCCGAGTTTCCACTGCGCGAGCGCGTGACCTTTCTCGGCGGCGTATTCGAGCGAGTTGACGGCTTTCACCGTATCGCCGGCTTTCAGCCAGTGCGCGCCCGAGCGGAACGCCTCGACCGGGGTCATCGGCGGCGGGCCGATGCTGCCGTCGGTCTTGCTGCCGTCGAGCGCAAATGCCGGCATCGCGGCCATCAGGCCGGCGCCGACGAGCGCAACGCGCAAGAGGCAATCAAATGTCCGCATAGCACTCTTTCTCGCCCGCGCCGCCGGGATGGGTGACCGCGCCGTTGACGGCGGGCCCGACCTGCTGCGCGTATTTCCACAAATAACCCGAGCCGTATTCGCTTTCGCGCGCCTTCCACTGGCTCTTGCGCTTGGCGAACTCGTCGGCGGAAAGCTTGACGTCGAGCGTTCCCTTCACGGCATCGATCTCGATGATGTCGCCGTCGCGGATGAGCCCGATCGGGCCGCCGATCGCCGCTTCCGGTCCGACATGGCCGACGCAGAAGCCGCGCGTCGCGCCGGAGAAACGTCCGTCGGTGATGAGCGCGACTTTTTCGCCGGCGCCCTGGCCGTAGAGCGCGGCCGTCGTCGACAGCATCTCGCGCATGCCGGGGCCGCCGCGCGGTCCCTCGTAACGGATGACGAGAACGTCGCCGTCTTTGTACTTGCGATGCTTCACCGCATCGAAGCAGGCCTCCTCGCCGTCGAAGCAGCGCGCCGGCCCGCTGAACTTCAGCGTCTTCATGCCGGCGATCTTCACGATCGCGCCTTCGGGTGCGAGATTTCCTTTAAGCCCGACCACGCCGCCGGTCGGCAGCAGAGGCTTGTCGGCAGGACGCACGACGTCCTGATCCGGATTCCATTTCACGTTTTTCAAATTCTCGGCGATCGTGCGTCCGGTCACCGTGAGGCAATCGCCGTGCAGGTATCCGTGATCGAGAAGTGTTTTCATCAGAAGCGGCACGCCGCCAGCCTCGAACATATCCTTGGCGACATAACGGCCACCCGGCTTCAAATCTGCGACATAAGGTGTCTTTTTGAAGATTTCGGCGACGTCGAACAGCGTCGAACTCGATACCGCACTCGTTCGCGATCGCCGGTAAATGCAGCGCCGCATTGGTCGAGCCGCCGGTCGCCGCAACGACCGCTGCGGCGTTCTCCAGCGCCTTGCGCGTGACGATGTCGCGCGGCCGAATGTTTTTTTGAATCAAATCCATGATCATTTCGCCGGCGAGCATGCAGAACTTGTCGCGGATCTCGTACGGCGCCGGTGCGCCGGCCGAGTACGGCAGCGCGAGGCCGATGGCTTCCGATACCGTCGCCATCGTGTTGGCGGTAAATTGCGCGCCGCATGCGCCGGCCGAGGGACAGGCATTCTGTTCGAGAATGTCGAGATCTTCGTCCGACATCTGCCCGACGGAATGTTTGCCGACCGCTTCGTAGACGTCCTGGATGGTGACCGGCTTGCCCTTGAATGTGCCGGGCAAAATCGATCCGCCGTAGATGTAGATCGCCGGCACGTTGAGACGGCACATCGCCATCATCATGCCCGGCTGCGACTTGTCGCAGCCCGCAATGCCGATCAGCGCGTCATAGGCGTGGCCGCGCACGGTGAGTTCGACGCTGTCGGCGATCACCTCGCGCGAAGGCAGCGACGCCTTCATGCCGGCGTGGCCCATCGCAATACCGTCGGTGACAGTGATGGTGCAGAACTCGCGCGGCGTCGCGCCGCCGGCGGCAACACCCCTCTTCACCACCTGCGCCTGGCGCATCAGCGCGATGTTGCAGGGCGCCGCTTCATTCCAGCAGGTCGCTACTCCTACGAACGGCTGATGGATCTGCTCGGGGGTCAGGCCCATCGCGTAGTAGAAGGCCCGATGGGGCGCCCGGTCGGGCCCCTCGGTGGCGTGCCGGCTTGGCAGCCTCGATTTCAGATTGGTCTTCGCGTCCATAGTCTCTTACCGCACCCGCCCGAAAACAACGCCGGACGGCCCCCGCCCGCTTCATGTAAGGCTTACCCGGCCTTATCGGACCCCGATGTCGTTGAATGGTATGGCCGAATCGCGGCGCCATTGGTGCCATTGGAGGGTATGGCTTAAATGTTCTAGAACTGTTGCAAGGCAGTCACAGGTGTTGCCGGTACGCGCCTGCCCCGGTCAAGAAGGCTTCGCAAGATAATCCGGCAAACCCAAGCGCCATCGCCCGTATTCTTTATCGAGGCTCCGGGCAGGCCCGTCTTCCTTCTCCCCTCCGGATGCGAGGGGATGGCGCGCCAGGGGGCGCTGCCGTCGTCGGTTCAATATCCGCATCTCCTTGCGAAGATGCGGAAGCGCCTCCCGGCGCGCCACCCGAACATCTTCAATGTCCGGGCTCATTTGCGGCCGTCTTCTTCCGTTTCGCCCTCAGTCGTAAACGGAATTGCTGCGCCGGGCCGCGCTTTCCGGGCGCCGTCCTGATCGAGGGTTTCCCGATCCGAGGCTGCCTTCGAGTCCCCACCGGGTTTGCCGTCATTTCTGACCGCCTCTCCGGCAAAGACTGCGGGCAAGCCTCGACGGCCGCACCGTCAGCCAGCTCCTGGCAGGCGGCTCGTATTGGCCACCGGGCGGAGCCCCGGCGCCGCCCGAGTGCTTGGGGGGAGCGTTCGTCTCCCGCCCGCGGGCGCCGCATCCTGCTCCATCATCAGACGCCTCATGATGACGCCCCTCGATTGAGCCGGACGCAATATGAATAATATCCTATAGGAATTAAGTCAAGAGGCTTTTGAATGTCACACAGGTCTCTCCGCTGTCATTGCCGGGCTTGACCCGGCAATCCATGATGAAGGACCACAGCGAAATCACTTAAAGCTATTCGTCGCTGCACCTCATCATGGATGCCCGGGTCAAGCCCGGGCATTCCGACGCTGCCGATTCCCGGCCACCGCTCCGCGTCCCGCGTCTGGAGACGCTGATCAGACACCCTCGGCAACGGGGCGGGATACCTAGGAATACATACCTTAGGAATATAGTCGAGAACGGCCTGTGCAAAAGTACCGCGTGTATGAGCGCGGCTATCGTGTAATTTGCACCATGCCCTCACCCCCTCGCCTGCGCCGCTCATTCTTCGACCGCTCCGTGCACGAGGTCGCGCCCGAACTCATCGGCGCAACGCTGCTCTTCAACGGCACGGGCGGCATGATCGTGGAGGTCGAGGCCTATCACCACACCGACCCGGCGGCGCATTCCTATACCGGCCGCACCGACCGCAACGCGGTCATGTTCGGCCCGCCGGGCTACGCCTATGTCTACCGCTCCTACGGCATCCATTGGTGCCTCAACTTCGTCTGCGAGGAAGACGGCAGCGCCAGCGCGGTGCTGATCCGCGCGCTCGCACCGACGCACGGCCTCGCGGCGATGCGACGGCGACGCGGCCTGCGCGACGAGCGCGCACTTTGCTCCGGGCCGGGCAAATTATGCGAGGCGCTAGGCGTCACGCGAAAGCAGAACGGGCTCGCGCTCGACCGCGCGCCGTTCGAATTGCGCGCGCGCAGCGAGGCGCCGGAGATCGCGACCGGCGTGCGGATCGGGATCACCAAGGCTGCGGAGAAACCGTGGCGCTATGGCCTGAAGGGCTCGCCGTTTCTGAGCAAGCCGTTCAAGTGAAGCACCGCCTCCTGTCATTGCCGGGCTTGGCCCGGCAATCCATGAGGTCGTGCAGCAAGTAGAGACGTAAGGCTCTAGGTTGCACCTCATCATGGATGCGCGGGTCAAGCCCGCGCATGACGCGTTGCGCGACCTTTCAGCCCACCCTAAACCCCGCATCGAAGCCGAGGTCGCGCTTGGCCTTCTCGCTCGAAATCGCGCCGTCGTCTTCCGCGATATTGTAGACGCCGTGCTTGCCTTTGCTCACGGCAAGCAGCGCCGCCTGCGCCGCCGCATCGACATGCAATGCGGGTTTCGCCCGTTTCTCGTTCGGATACCAGGTGCCCGGACCGTAGAGATAGCCGTAGCGCAGCACGATGCCCTCCGGCAGTTCGAGCGTCGCCTGCTCGAGCGCAACCACGCCGTCGACCGTGCGCTTGCGGGCGCCGGTCGCCGACAGATCGAGCGGATCGGTCTCGGCGCGCGTGCCGTCCGCCGGCGCATAAACGAAGGCAATGCTCTGCGAGATCATGCGCCGCACGCCGGCTGCCTTCGCGGCATCCGCCAGATTGCGCGTGCCTTCGATGCGCAGGCGCGCGTTGCGCTCAAGGCCTTCGTCGTAGCGCGGCGTTCCCGGTGCAAAGGGCAGATCGGTAAGCTGGTGCATCAATATCTGCGGTGCAGCCGCCTTCACCGCGCGCGCAAGCGCATCCGCGTCGAACACATCGACCACCACCGGCTCGGCGCCGAGCGCCTCGATCGCGGCGGCCTTGTCCTTCGACCGCGTGGTGCCAACGACCGTATGCCCGGCCGCCCGCAGCAACGGCGTCAATCGGCGGCCGATGGCGCCGCCCGCTCCGGCGAGAAAGATTTTCATGAGGCCATCCAACTCACGTTTTGTCGTCCCATACGCCGTGCCCTGTCGGCAGTAAACGGCGTATGGGTCCGGCCCTCGCGCTCATGCGCTCGGCCGGGACGACCACCTAATCTGCGTCCTTCAACCGGTCCAGCGCCTCGGCGATCTTGGTCTTGCGGGCGACCGCTTCCTCGCGCTTTTCCTGTTCCTCTTCGACCACCTCTTCCGGCGCGCGCGCCATGAAATTCGGATTGTTGAGCTTGGCATCGACGCGCGCGATGTCGGCGTCCGCCTTCTGCATTTCCTTGGCGAGCCGCGCGCGCTCGGCGGCAAGATCGATGACGCCTTTAAGCGGCAGCGCCGCCACCTCCCCGCGCACCACAAGCTGCACCGAGCCCTTCGGCGCGGCCAGCCGCGGAGGAAATGTCGGACACGCGCGCCAGGCGCTTGATGAATTCGGCCCAGCGCTCGGCGCGCGCCTTGCGTCTCGGCGGAGGCGCCGGCGAGCACCAGCGGGATCGCCGCCGTGATGTTCATCTCGGCGCGAACCGAGCGGATAGCCGTGACGAGATCGATCACCCAGCCGATTTCGGCTTCGGCCTTGTCATCGGCAAGGCCCGACAACGTTGGCCATTTGTCGAGCGTCAGCAGCGCATCGTGCTTGCCCGTCACCGCCCATAATTCCTCGGTGACGAAAGGCATGAACGGGTGCAGCAACTTGAGGATTTCGTCGCGCGCCCAGGCGACCATCGCCTGCGTCTCGCTCTTGCCCGCGCCGTCCGGCCCCGTCAGCAGCGGCTTCGCAAGCTCCAGGTACCAGTCGCAATAGATGTTCCAGACGAAGCGGTAGACCGCGGCCGCAGCATCGTTGAAGCGGTAGGCCTCGATCGCTTCCGTCACCTCGGCCGCGGCCTTCGCGGTCTCGTGCGCGATCCAGCGGTTGAGCGTTTCCTTTGCCGATTTCGGATCGAATTTCGCGACGGTGGCGCAGCCATTCATCTCGGCAAAGCGCGCGGCGTTCCACAGCTTGGTCGCGAAATTCCGATAGCCTTCAACGCGTTGCGTCGAGAGCTTGATGTCGCGTCCCATCGCCGCCATCGCGGCGAGCGTGAAGCGCAAGGCGTCGGCGCCGTATTCGTCGATCAGTGCCAGCGGGTCGATGACGTTGCCCTTCGACTTCGACATCTTGGCGCCGGAGGCATCGCGCACCAGCGCGTGGATGTAGACCTCGTGGAACGGGATCACTTCTTCTAACGGAGCGCCAGGGCGCTCCTTTTGCATGAAATAGAGACCCATCATCATCATGCGCGCGACCCAGAAGAAGATGATGTCGAAGCCGGTCACCAGCGTGGACGTCGGGTAGTAGCGCTTGAGCGCCGCCGTCTCGTCCGGCCAGCCGAGCGTCGAGAACGGCCACAGTGCGGACGAGAACCACGTGTCGAGCACGTCCTCGTCGCGCGTGAGCGTCGTCTTCTTTCCGTAGTGCTTGTCGGCCTCCGCCTGCGCTTCGGCCTCGGTCAACGCGACGAACACCTTGCCGTCCGGCCCGTACCACGCCGGAATCTGGTGGCCCCACCAGAGCTGGCGCGAGATGCACCAGGGCTGGATGTTCTCCATCCAGTCGAAATAGGTCTTCTCCCAGTTCTTCGGGATGAATTTGGTCTTGCCGTTGCGCACGGCCGCGATCGCCGGCTTCGCCAGCTCCTTGGCATTGACGTACCACTGGTCGGTCAGGAAGGGCTCGATCACGACATTCGAGCGGTCGCCGTGCGGCACCACATGCGTGTTGCGGCTCGATCTTCTCGACCAGGCCCTTTTCTTCCAGCCGCGCGACGATCGCCTTGCGCGCGGCGAAGCGGTCCTGCCCGTGCAACTGCCAGCGTCTGCGTCGAGATCCGCCGACTTCGGCACGCCGCGCGAGAAATCGGCATTGTCCTTCAGGTCGAAGCTTGGCCTCGACGGTGAAAATATTGATCTGCGGCAGGTCATGCCGCTTGCCGACGTCGAAATCGCCGAAGTCGTGCGCCGGCGTGATCTTCACCGCGCCCGAGCCCTTCTCCGGATCGGAAATCTCGTCGCCGACGATCGGGATCTTTCGCCCGACCAGCGGCAGGATCGCATTCTTGCCGATCAGGGCCTTGTAGCGCTCGTCCTCCGGGTTCACCGCAACCGCGGTGTCGCCCAGCATCGTCTCCGGACGCGTCGTGGCGACGACAATGAAGGTCGAGCGGATCCTCCGGATTGAAGGTCTTGCCTTCGAGTCGGATAGCGCAGGTGCCAGAGGTGGCCCTTGGTCTCGACCTGGATCACTTCCAGATCGGAGATCGCCGTCAGCAGCTTCGGGTCCCAGTTGACCAGCCGCTTGTCCTTGTAGATGAGCCCGGCGCGATGAAGTTCTACAAAAACTTTAAGAACGGCGCGCGACAGGCCTTCGTCCATCGTGAAGCGCTCGCGCGACCAGTCGCACGAGGCGCCGAGGCGCTTGAGCTGGTTGACGATGGTGCCGCCCGATTCCGCCTTCCATTCCCAGACGCGCTGCAGGAACTTCTCGCGCCCCATCTCGCGGCGTCCGGGCTGCTGGCGTTCCATCAACTGGCGCTCGACCACCATCTGGGTCGCGATGCCGGCATGGTCGGTGCCCGGCTGCCAGAGCACGTCCCTGCCGCGCATGCGCTCGAACCGGCACAAAATGTCCTGCAGCGTGTTGTTGAGCGCATGGCCCATATGCAGCGAGCCGGTGACGTTCGGCGGCGGGATCACGATAGAGTAAGGCTTCGCGCCGGCGCGCTCGGGCCGGCCGGCGCGAAAGGCGCCCGCCTCTTCCCAAGTCCGGTAAATACGGCCCTCGACCTCGGAGGGCTGGTAGGTTTTGTCGATCGGCATCCTGCGTTGCCGCGTCGGAGAAAAGAGTGACCTGGAAAGCGTGCCGCAGTTCCACCTCTCCCACAGCGGATAGCCGTCCGAAGGACGGGTGTGCGAGTATGCGGAATCGAGATATGGACCTCCCTGCACTCTCCCCGCTGGGGGAGGGAGCGGCCTAAGCTCTGCATAATCGCGCGGTAGAAAGCCCGCCGGACCCGCCGGAGTCAACTTTGACCACCTCATCGACCGCTTCAGGCGGCAGCGCCACCTCCGCCATCACGCTCCTGGCGGTCGCATCGTTTGCCAGCCAGTCGATGGTGCGGGTCTCCGATTCGCTCTTGCCGCAGATCTCGACCGACATGGGCGTAAGCGTCGGCGCGGCCTCGATCGTGGTCACCGCCTATGCGTTGGCGCACGGCTCGGTGCAGCTTGTCATCGGCCCGGTCGGCGACCGCTTCGGCAAATATGCCTGCATCATCGCGGCCTGCGCCGCCGCCTCGGTGCTGGTGCTGCTCTGCGGGCTTGCGACCTCCTTGCCGATGCTGGTCGCGGCGCGGCTCGCCTGCGGGCTCGCGGCCGGCTGGATCATCCCGCTCGCTTTCGCCTTCCTCGGCGACGTCATTCCCTACGAGCGGCGGCAGCAGGTGCTCGGCACCTTTCTGTCGGGCCAGATCCTCGGCCAGCTGTTCGGCCAGGCCGCCGGCGGCGTGCTCGGCGATTTGTTCGGCTGGCGGCGCGTGTTCTTTTTCCTCGCCGCGCTTTTTGCGCTCGCCACCGTCGCGCTGGTGATCGAATTTCTGCGCAATCCGATCACGCGCGCCGGTCACGCCACCGCCACCCGCTCGCGCGGATTCATCGTCGACAATCTCACCGTGCTGCGCTCGCCCTGGGCGCGCGCCGTGATCGCCATGGCCTTCATCGAAAGCCTCTTCATGTTCGGCGGCTTCGCCTATGTCGGCGCCGACCTTCATCTGCGCTTCGGCGTCAATTTTGCGGTGGTCGGCCTCTTCGTCGGCGCCTTCGCGATCGGTGGGCTTGATCTACAGCCTGTCGGTGCGGCGGCTGGTCGAGCGGCTTGGCCAGATCGGGCTCGTCACCGGCGGCGGCGTGATGCTTGCGCTCGCCTACGCGACGATCGCTTTCGCCCCGCACGCCTACTTCGCGCCCTTCGCCATCACCGGCATCGGGCTTGGCTACTACATGCTGCACAACACGCTGCAGACCAACGCCACGCAGATGACGCCGGAAGCGCGCGGCACGGCGGTCGGGATTTTTTCGGCTGCGCTCTATTTCGGGCAGACGCTGGGCGTCGCGATCAACGCGCCGATCTTCGACCGCTTCACTGCGGTGCCGGTGTTCTTGATTTCAGGCGCCGGCCTGCTCGCGCTCGGCCTGTGGCTGGCGCATGTGCTGAGGCAGAGGCGCGCGCAAGGACTCTGAAGTTGGTCGACTGGCCTCTCATCTGTCATTGCCGGACTTGACCCGGCAATCCATGAGGCATTTTCCAAGATTGCTGGCAGTACGACTTTGTTTACTGCGCCTCATCATGGATGCGCGGGTCAAGCCCGCGCATGACACCAAAGTTGAGAGGCCAGTTCTAGTTACGGCCTTCCGCGCGAGACGCGTTCGATCTCGGCGCGCACGATGCGCTCGACCATTCCCGGCAGATTGTCGTCGAGCCACGACTTGAGCATCGGGCGCAGCATCTCGCGCACCAGATCCTCGAGCGTGCGCGCGTTCTGTCCGATCACCGTATGGGCGAGCGTGTTGAACGCACTGTCGACCGCCTTCACCGTCTCGCTCGAGATCAATCCGCGATCGGGCACCGGTGGTGCCGGCTCGGGTCTGTTGGCGAACACGACATCAGGAATTTGCATCGATGGTGCGGAAGCTCGGTGCCGGCCCGGGCGGCGGCGTCGCGTGCGACGTCATCGACTCGGTCAGATCGAGCACATCGGGCGCTGCAGGCGTGCGGTGGCGTTTTCGGCGTCGCCTTCGGCGGTCCATCGAGCTCCGCGAGCATGGCATCGATCTCATCCTGGCTGTTGGCGGCCGCGGCGGGCGTTGCGGGCGAGGTTGCAGACTTGGGCGCCGGCGGAGCGGCAGGTTTAGCGGGCGGCGCAGGCGGTGTTGCCGGCGCAGCCGCGGCCGGTTGCTTGGCCGGCGGCGCGGTTTCCGGCGCCATCGCCGTTCCTTTGGCAGGCTTGGCGTCGTCGTCGGCAATGATCCGTCGGATGGAGGCAAGGATTTCCTCCATCGATGGCTCTTGGGCCTTCGCCGTCTGCGTCATCCCCTAAAAATCCTGACACACTCCCCGCGTTCCGCGCGGCGAAAAGCACAGCCATCAGCCGCGCAAATCGCTGCCGCATACCGTTTATACGCCAGAGTGGCGCCGGTTTGGCAGATGGAACAGCGCGCCGATGCAATGAACTGTGGACACGAAAGTGCCCGGCCGGTGCGGCTTTGAGTCGCCTCTAGCGTCCGTCCGGCGTGCGCACGCCGGCCCAGCTGTCGCGCACCTGATGATAGTGCACGCCGGCATCATAGGTCGGCACCCGCAGTCCGAGGATCTGCGGCGAGAGTCGCCCGACCGACGCGAGCAAGGTATACGACGCAACCACCCGGTCACGCTGGGCGCTGACCAGCGCCACGCGTGCGTTGACCAGTTCCTGCTGCGCGTTGAGGACGTCGAGCGTGGTGCGCTGGCCGACGCGCGCCTCCTCGCGTACGCCGTTGAGCGCGATTTCCGACGCCTGCACCTGCGCCTGCGTCGCCTCGATATTGCCTTTCGCCGCCTCGAGCTGGCCCCATGACTGCACAACGTTCTGACGCACAGCGTCGCGGGCGGTGTCGAGATCGAGCCGCCGCTGCCCGAGCGTTTCCTTGTTCTGCCGGATCAGCGAATATTCCGAGCCGCCCTGGTAGATCGGCACGCTCAATTGGCCGAGCACGAGCGCGTTGAAGCTCTTGAGCCCGAGCAGACTGCTCTCGTTGTTCTGCTGCACGCTGCCCTGCAAAGACAGTGTCGGATAAAGCGCGCCTTCCGCAACCTTCACCGCCTGCAACGCGACGTCGACATTATACTGCGCGGTCGTGGACCGCTGGATGGGTCGCCGTGCCGAGGCCGACCGACGACGGCAAAGTGCTGGGCGAGAAGCGATCGACCGGAGAGCCGGGCGCGAGCTTTCCTGGCTCGACGCCGATCACCTGGCGATAGGTTGCCACCGACGCCTTGTAGGTCGCCTCCGCGCTCAGCACCTGCGAGCGTCCGGAGGCGAGGCGCGATTCCGATTGCGCGACGTCCGTGCGCGTGACTTCACCGACATTGAACCGGTCGCGCGTTTGCCGCAGCTGTTCCTGCAGCACTTCGACGTTGCGCCGCTGCAGGTCGAGGATCGCCGTGTCGCGCAGAAGATTCATGTAGGCCGTCACCGCATTGAGCAGCACCGTCTGCTCGGTTCGCGCAAGGTTTCGCGCGCCGACTGCACCTGGCTCTCGGCCTGGCGCGTGCGGTTGGCGGTCTGGAATCCGTTGTAGAGAGTCTGGGTCGCAGTGACGCCGCCGCCATACGGCGACATGTTGCCCGACAGATGGGTATATGGCGACGGGTTGTTGGTGGAGGGAATGAATGGCCCGGTGGTGGACCGCGTGGTCGTGTCCCAATATTGCGCGCCGACCGAACCAGTCGCCGTAACGCTCGGCCGATAGCCGGCCAATGCCTGCGGCACGCCTTCGTCGGTCGCGCGCACGGAAGCGCGCTGCGCATTCAGCGTCGGATTGTTCTGATAGGCCTGCACCAGGGCGCCTTCGAGCGTGTCGGCCCGCACCGGCGCCAAAAACAGCGCACACGCGGTGCAAGCGGCTGCTCCGGCCGCCAACCCGCGCCCCCAGCCTCTGGCTCCCCACCCCGCCATTCAAACCCCGTCCAAACCGATCCTTGGCGCGACTGGTACCCTGCCAGATTCGCGCCGCCGCATCGAACGCGGAACAATATGCGCCCTGACGCACCGTTAAAACCCCCCAAGCCCCTGCGCGCACAAAAAGGGGGAAACTGGCGTATTTACGCAACGATCGGAACAAACCCGCAATCAGAAGGCGAAAACCGGCGTTTCTGCAAAGCCCGGCAGTACCGCGGCGGTGGCGTCGAAGATCGGCCGCCCCCCCAATTCGTCGCCGCTCCTGCAATAAAGCATGGCTTTGGCGCCGGGTCCGCCGCCGAGGACGCAGACGAGCCGGCCACCCTCCTTGAGCTGGCTGAGGAATGTCTCCGGCGGGATCTCGGTTGCGCCTTCAAGCACGATCGCGTCATAGGGCGAGCTCTGCGGCCAGCCGCCTGTCAGGGCTCCGCTGACCACATTCACGTTCGGCTGCCCGGATAGCGCCGTGCGCGCGGCCTGGGCAAGGTCGGCGTCCTGCTCCAGCGCCACCACCTGGCCGGCGACATGCGCAAGCACGGCGGCGCCGTAACCGGTCGCACAGCCGACATCGAGAACGCGGTCGCCCGGCGCAATGTCCGCGGCGTGGATGAGCTTGGCGAGCACCATCGGCTTGAGCAGCCGCCGCGATCCGCTCTTGCCGACCGGCAGATCGAGATCGAGATAGGCGAGATCCGCCGAAGCCGGCGGAACGAAGCGCTCCCGCGGGATCTCGAGCATGGCGTCGAGGATGCGCAGATCGGTCACATCGGCGGTGCGGACCTGCCCGTCCACCATGTGCCGGCGAGCGGTTGCGAAATCGGTCATCGCGGTTCTCGATCTGAAGAAGGGCCGTCAGGAAGAGCGGTTCTTGTGCGGCAATAAGCCGGAAAACGCAAGTTTCGCCATGCGATTGTCGGAGGGCTTTGGCTCCTATATAGGCATGGCCAACCCGACGCCCTGATCTCACAAGTTGGCCACGTGGCGGAGTGGTGACGCAGCGGACTGCAAATCCGTGCACGCCGGTTCAATTCCGGCCGTGGCCTCCAGCCTTCGCCGCCTTCGGCGGGCTTCGGTTGGCAAGCCACTCTCATAGACGGCGCTGGCACGAAGGCACTTGCCCGCCGAAGCCTCGGCGAAGGCGGGCGCTTTGCAAAGCAGGCTGGCTTTGTTATAGCGCCGCTACCGTTCCCCGGTAGCTCAGTGGTAGAGCAACCGGCTGTTAACCGGTTGGTCGCTGGTTCGAATCCGGCCCGGGGAGCCACCTTCTCGCACATCTGAGACTTGTTACGTGCGCGAACGCTGTTGCCGCGCTTATCGGCGCCGGACAATCCGGCCGCAATGGGCCGGCGTTTCGTACCGCGAGTGCAGTTGAATGCTTTTTATTTGCGCTCGCGTAGCCAGCCGTCGACGCTCAGCCGTCCGGCACCGCAAACAAACAAAAAGAAGAAGCCACCCAGCATGGCCATGTTCTTATAGAAGCTGGAGTCCTGGGCGCGGCGTGCGGCCGCGTCCGTAAATTCCCAATACCGGTGGGAGCTGAAGGTCGCGACCAGCATGAAGATAACGAAACCAAAAATGAGGTAGCGCGTAGCGAAGCCGAAGATCAGCGCGATGCCGCCGAAGAACTCGAACGGAACGGCGATATAGGCAAGGAAGGGTGGCAGCCCGCGCAGCGGAAACGAGTTGGCAACGGCTTCAATATTGAAGAGCTTGCCATAGCCGCTGCGCACGAAGATCCAGCCCAAAAGAATGCGCCCGATCAGGAGCCAGATATCGGCGGTGCTCGCGGCGAGGCCGTCGGCATGTGACAACGCAGAATGCAAACCATTTCCACTACGTGTCGCCATGGCGTCTTGCTCCCATCCCGGCTTAGGACCAGGGATCGTAGCAACTTCGATAGACGCTCAGGAAGAGGTCAGCCGAGTCTACCCGCCTACAGGCATCAGCAGCGGCGACTGATACACGCGCTGCTGCTGCGTCTCGCTGGTCCGCAACGGAGGGTAAATGCGGTGCAGATCGGCAGGGTCGATCTGCATGTCTCCGTTCGCGTCCTGAGAAACCGGAATCTTCCCTGCTTCGATCGCGCGCAGGATGGCGTTTTTATTGCGGCCGACGGCCGCGGCGGCTGTTGCGAGGTTGTACATGGCGTCCCGACTACCCGTTCCCAATGGTCGATAGAGTGGGACCGCCCTCGTTAAGAAATAGTGTCTGATGCAGTTCGGTGAGGCCCGCGAGGCGCTGCCTCGACATCGCAAAAACGCAAGGCAGCAAATCCCAAGATTCTGGCCCGAATAACACGGCTGACTGGACACGGGACGATCCGATGGAACTAGCGCCGGGTCTGCACCCGCTTCATCTCCGAAAGCCGAAATTGTCGAAGATAATATCTTTTACTCTCGACCAATACGCGGCGTGTACCGTTCTGAAGGGCATACGCGCCAAGAGCGTTTTTGGATCGACCGGCAGAACGGGAGAAACGGCGACATTGGTTTCTCCAGACGTCCAAGCGGCTTCTGAAACAACGGCACTGCTGATGTTATCGACAGGAATTTTGAAGCTCGCATCGGTGGTTTTCTGCAAGACAATTTCGATCCCGTAGTCGCGAAATTTTCTGTCCGCAAATCCGGCGTCGCGCAGTGCAGAAGGAGTTTGCCGCCACCTCCCCGATGAGATTTCTTGAAAAATCAAACGGTATCCATTCGCCGTAGCAAGATCGTGAAAGACTCCCGGGTTGTACTTAAAATAGCAGTGTAGGTAGTACCCACCGCATGGAAGATCATGGTGAATAAGCCCGCCCGGTTTGGCGAGATCGTGCATCGAACGCATTGCAAGCATCTGGTTGAGAACGTGTTCGGTTGTTCCATAGTTAGTGACAAGATCAAACTTCGATTGCAGATCCGATGGTACGAAATGGATGTTGAGGTCCATCAAGCGCGTGTTCGGTGCTTCGAAAATATCAAAAGCGGTGTAATCAAAACCAACGCCGCTCAATAAAGAGCCCAGATAGCCACCGTTCGCCACGCTGGTCGCTTCGGCCTCTGTCATAGAGACCGTGGCCCCGCATTTTTGAAAGAAATGCAGAAATTGAACAGCGGCGCCGCCAGCGCACCACAAGTTCTGAGTTCCCAGTTCAGCTATTCGCGCCCCGAGCGGAAGAAGCTTGTCATCAACGAGAGCCATGATCCGAGATAGCGATTTGCCGGTGGCACCCATGCGAAATGTCCATTGGTTGTTGTTAGCTTGACAATGTCTTTCGTCTGCAACTGTGTCCTCACAACGCGTAACCTGGCCGTTTTTTATTATTGGTTTTCTTTTTAGCCCGCGATCACTGAATTACCGAACATTAATTTCGAGGAAAGATCGCCGTAACGCGCGGCCAACTACACGCGGCTGCCAAATCCGTTAGGGGCAGCCCGTGACGCTCGGCCAGTTGTCTAGGGAGGAGCCAAGCGTGAGGCTGCTCCGGCCGAGCGGAAGCCAACAGGCGCCGCTCGGCTCAACCTTGGTGGATGTCATTCGGTCTTGGCAGATGGCGAGCACAAAACATAAGGGCTCCGGATTGCGCCGGAGCCCTATGGCAGAAATTCAATCAGATAATCAGAAGCGGTAGTTCACGCCCAGACGAGCGACCCATGCCTCGTCTTCGTGGCTAAACGAGTAGGCGCGACCGGGCACGCCGAAGTTGATGCCGTTGACGGTGGCGCCGACAAAAGTGTCATCGTCGAACTCGAAGCGCATGTAAAGGAACTCGCCCTTCACGCTCCAATTGTTGGCCCACTGCCATTCCGCGCCCGCACCGACGGTCCAGCCCCAGCGTACATTGTCGGAACTGAAACTGGCCGAGGTCGCCGGTGCATCCTCGTTCACTGTCAGGGTGCGATCGAACTTGGCGTAGGCCAAACCGCCGGTCAGATACAGGAGCAGGTTGTCAACGACGACGCCGCCGCGCACCCGCGCAGTGCCGAACCAGCGCATCCGGCTCTCGAGGTTAAAGGAGTCCTGGGTGCCGCCATCACCGTCGAAGAAGTCACCACTTGCCTTGAAGTTGGTCCAGCTCCAGTCCGCTTCGACGCCGAAGACGGTGCAATCTTTTTGCCAGTTGTAACCGCCCTGAACGCCGGCGAGAAAATTGCTGTCCGTTATCTTGGCGCTCGTGGGAAGATCATCGTCGATTGTTTGAACGAGATTTCCGCGGTCCTGCATAATTGAAATTGTAAGAGCCTCCGCCCACGTGGCCGCCCACGTAGAAGCCGCCAAACTGTGCGCAGGCCGGGCGCACGACGACCGGTGCCGGAGCCTTTGCCGGCAGGTCGGCGGCGATCGCCGCGCCGCCGGTGAAAGTTGCGATTGCAGCAAAACCCGTGAGAAACAGCTTTTTCATTGACGCCCCCATATCCATTTTCAGACGTAGCCAGAGAAACTTAGACCGGCCATTTCATCCGAAGGTACTATAGGCCAACCGGACCTAGATTCTGTTGCAGGAAAGACACATCTCCCCGAAATTTCGAGGTACGAGGATTGCGCCGCTTGCGATCGGCCGGGTTCCAGGCCGTCGGCGAGAAAAGATTCGCGGTGCCTGTGGGTTACCCTGCAGGATCCGTTCCCCTCATTTTGGTCACCGGGACCGCCAATCGCGACCGTTGGTCGCAGAGTGCCGCGCTCGTGTCCTTATTTCGCCTATTCGATCACTTCGTCCGCGCGACCGATCAACGTGTTGGGGACATTGAGGCCGAGTGCCTTGGCCGTCTTGAGGTTGATGGTGAGCTCAATTTTGGTTGCCCGTTGCACCGGCAGGTCAGCCGGTTTCTCGCCCTTCAGGATGCGCCCCGTATAAATGCCTGCCTGTCTGTGAGTTTCCTTGATATTCCCGCCATAGCTCATCAATCCACCGGATGCAGCGAACTCACGCACTGTATGCACTGCCGGCACCGCATGCTTGACCGTTAAAGCTGCAAAGTGCTGTGCACGGCTGTTGAAAAATGTGTCGGCGGAAATTATCAGTCCGCCAACCCGCAGCTCGGTCAACTTCGCAAAGGCAGTGTCGGCTTCCGGCTCTGTGCTGGCATTGAGGATATGAAGCTGCAGTCCGAAAGTGCGCGACGGCCCCTCCACGCCTTTCATCAGGATGTCCAGGGTCACCCGGTTGGCAGGATTTACCAGCACAGCAAAACTTTTCGACTGCGGGATCAGCTCACGCAGCAATTCCAGCCCCTTCGGAGTTACATCCGTGTTCAACGACGTAATGCCTGTGACGTTGCCCTCCGGTCTGCTCAAACTCCTGACGAGACCCGCTGTAACCGGATCCACGCCCGTTTCGAAAACGATCGGAATCGTCGTGGTCGCACCTTTCGCTGCCAATGCGGCTACGCCGCTACCCGGCGCGGCAATCACGGTCACCTGACGGCGGACGAGCTCATCCGCCAGGGCCGGCAGCCGATTGTTTTGACCATTGGCCCAACGAAATTCGATGATGACATTGCGGCCCTCGTCGTAGCCCATTTCGCTGAGGCCTTGACGAAAGGCAGTCAGGCGGATTCCAAACCGTTCCGGGGTCTCGGCACCCAGATAACCGATAACCGGTATCGCCGGCTGCTGCGCACGCCCGGGGAGCGGCCAAGGTAACAGGGAGCCAGCTACAGCTCCGATAAAATCGCGCCTGCGCACCCCTACCCCCTCAAAGTGATGCCGGTTTCAAATCTTATCAGGTGCACAATCCGCGGAAAGAGGCAGTGACTAACGTGCGCTGCGCCGGGGAGCGTCACTCCGGCGCATGCAACATCGTTGCGAGTCGTCTATTCGATCACCTCGTCGGCGCGGGCAATTAGTGACGGCGACACCGTAAGGCCAAGTGACTTCGCGGCCTTGAGGTTGATCACCAGGTCGAACTTGGTCGGCAATTGCACCGGCAAAGCGGCGGGCTTGGCGCCTTTGAAAATCTTCCCGGCATAGATACCCGCCCCGCGATACGCATCCGCCTCGCTCGCGCCGTAGCTCATCACGCCCCCTGCAACGATAAATTCGCGCGATGCATAAATGGCCGGTATTTTGTAGCGGGTCGCCAAAGCGACGATCTGATCGTTCAGCTCGGTGAACAATGGATCGGCGGCGACGAGAAGCGCATCGACTTTTAACTGGGACAAAGTCGTGAAAACACGATCAAGATCCCGTTCGCTGCGTATGTTTTGAATGGAAATTTTTTGTCCGAGTTCCTCGGCGGCGGTTTCCACGCCTGCCAGCTGCCGGTCCGTGTCGGGATAATCTTCATTTGCCAGCACGCCGATCAAAGTGCTCTTCGATACCAGCTCGCGCAGAAGCCCCAGCCGCTTTGCCTCCAGAGCCGGAGAAATCAGGCTCAGTCCCGTTGCATTGCCGCCCGGATTGTTGAGGCTGTCGACAAGCCCAATAATGACCGGGTCGCCGTCGATAACAAAGACGATGGGAATTTTGCTCGTCGCAGCCTTGGCGGCGAGTGCCGAAGGCTCACCGCCCGTGGTGACAATCACGACAGATTGGTGGTTCACCAGATCCCGTGCCAAAGCCGGCAGACGACCATGCCTGCCGTGAGCCCAGCGGTATTCGATCCTGACGTTTTGATTTTCAACGAAGCCCGACTTTTTCAGACCCGCGCGCAATGCGTCCAAGACACGGGTGGACTCGTCGGCCGATGTGCAGCCCAACAGGCCAATTGTCGGGCCGGCCTTCTGCTGCGCGCGCGCCGCGAACGGCCACGCTGCAGCGCCGCCTAACAGGCCGATAAATTCGCGCCGCCTCATCGACTGCCCCCGCGGCTCAGGACGGGACATTTCAAATCTTACCAGATGGACAATCGGCGGAAAGGGCTCGTCGTGACTATCGCAAGCTGCGCCGGGGGCGCCAGTCATCCAGGAGCAGCGAGAAACGATTTTCCCGTCGTTGAAACTGTCAACAGTGAGCCGAGGTAGGCCACTACACAGCTTCCGCGATCCGATAGCCAATTCCCGGCTCGGTGAGGATGATGACCGGATCGTCCGGATGCTCCTCGATCTTCTGGCGCAGCTGGCCGATGTAGACGCGCAAATATTGCGTGTCCTCGGTATGCGCCGGGCCCCAGACCGCTGTGAGGATCTGCTTGTGGGTCAGCACGCGGCCGGCGTGCTTGGCCAAAAACGACAGAAGCTCGAATTCCTTTGGCGTCAATTTGAGCTCGGCGCCGCCGCGCGTCGCGCGATGGCGCACGGCGTCGACCTCGAGCGTGCCGACGCGCAGCACCGGTATCTCCGCCTTGCGCTGCATCCGGTGACGCAGCGCGGTCCGCATGCGTGCCAGGAGCTCGCCGATATTGAACGGCTTGTTGATGTAGTCGTCGGCGCCGAGATCGAGCGCCTCGATCTTTTCGGCTTCCCGCTCGCGCGCCGACAGAACGATGATCGGCACATCAGACCATTCGCGCGCGCGCCTGATGACGTCCTTTCCGTCGCCATCCGGCAGTCCAAGATCGAGCAGAACGATGTCCGGCGTTTCGGCGGCGACGCGCTTCACGCCTTCAGCGACTGTGCCGGCGCTTGTTATTTCGTAGTTGTTGGCCTCGAGCGCAGGCTTGAGAAAGCGCAGGATTGCCGCCTCATCGTCAATGACCAATACGTTAAACTTGGCGCTCATGTTGCCTGGCTCTCGCGCGGAAATGTCATGATAAAGCGTGCGCCTCGCCCGCCCTCCACCGGGCTTTCGGCAGTTATGCTGCCACCGTGCGCCTCCATGATGCCTTTGGCTATCGCAAGGCCGAGCCCCGTGCCTTGAGCGCCGTCGGCGCGGGACTCCTCGGGCCCTTTGACAAATTTTTCGAAGATATGCGCAAGCTGATCCGCGGCAATTCCCGGACCATTGTCGGTCACACGCAACGTAATGGCATCCGCGGTGAAAGTTGCGTCGAGCAGCACGTGCGATTCGGCGGGCGTATGCACAACCGCATTCCCGACGACGTTTCCGATCACCTGCTCGACCAAAGTCGCGTCGGCTTGCACCATCGGCAGGTCCTCGGGCAGCCGGACATCGATGCGCTGGCGCGCGCCATGGCGTCTCGCCGCGTTCACCACGCGCTCGGCGACCTCTCTCAGGTCGATCCAATCGCGCCGCAGCTCGAGAGCGCCCGCATCGATGCGGGTGATCGCCAGAAGATTCCGGACCATCTCGTCAAGGTCCTCGGCTTCCTTCTTGATCTGGCCGAGCAGATCCTTTTTCGCCGGCGGACCGAGCTTGTCGCCGAGCTCGATCAGGCTGGTGGCGGAGCCCAGGATCGATGACAACGGCGTGCGGAAGTCGTGCGAGACCGATGCCAGCAAGGTATTGCGGACGCGCTCCGTCTCTGTGGCCGTCTTCGCGCTCACCATCTCGCGGGCGAGCGAGGCGCGCTCAAGTGCGGCAGCGGTCTGCTCCACCAATGTGTCCAGCAAGGCACGCGCTTCCGAATCGAGCGGCGGCCCGTCCCTCTCCTTGGCAACGCCGACGACGCCGAGCGTCTTCGTGCCGGCGCGCAGCGGCACGAAGTACCATGGGATGATGGGCAGGGTTCCAGTGTCGGCGCCAGCCGGCTCGTCGTGGCTGTAAGCCCAGCGAGCCGCAGTCATCGCTGCAGCGTCGAGCGCATCCTCGGGCGGCCAGGCCGCGGTGAGCGCGAGATCGTCGTCCTGTGCCAGCAAGACGACCACCGGACGTCCAAGACTTGCATGGATTTCGCTGGCGGCACCCTCCGCAACACCGTCGAGCGTGGCGAGGCCTGAAAGCCGCCGCGTGAACTCGTACAGGCGCCGCATGGCCCGCGTGCGATTGGTGGCGATCCTCGCCTGCTCGCGCACCCGGCCCGCCAGAGCCGAGCTGATAACCGCGACGACGAGAAAAATCACCAGCGCCAACAGCTCATATGGCTCGGCGACGGTGAAGGTATAGAGCGGCGGTATGAAGAAAAAATTGTAGACAAGGAACGACAGGACCGACGCGAAAATCGCCGGCCACATGCCGAAGCTCATCGCGGTCATAAGCACCGCGAGGAGAAAGACCATCGACAAATTGGGAATCGGCGTAAGCGTCGTCAGCACTTCACCGATTGCCAGCGCCGCCACAACAGCGCCCACCGCATAGAGAAAATGCGCAGGAGCCGCCGGCAAGCTCTTGGGCCAGCGGAACAACGATCTCTTTGCGGGCGCTTCGGATTCCTTGGTGACCAGGTGAATGGCAATATCCTGCGTCCGGCGCACGAGCTCGTGCGGGAGCGAGCGCCGCAGCAATTCAGCGAGGTAACTGCCGCGCGCGCGGCCGACGACGATCTGCGTGACATTTTCGAATTTTGCGAAGCGCAGCAGCGCTTCCGGCAGATCGGTTCCGGTCAGTGTTTGTGTCTCGGCGCCCAGGCTTTGCGCCAGCTTCATGGCTTCATCCAGCCGCTGGCGGCCCCGGTCATCGAGCGTCGTCCCGGGGCGTTCCACGGTGACTGCGATCCAGGGCGCATCCATCAAATCCGCCAGCCGTTTGGCGGCGCGCACGACAGTGGGCGATACCGGATCGGGCCCGATGCATGCCAGGATCCGCTCACCTGCGGCCCAAGGGCCTTCGATCGCCTGCGCCTGCATGCGCTCGACCAGATCAGCGTCGATCCGCTCCGCCGCACGCCGCAAGGCGAGCTCGCGCAGCGCGGTCAGATTTTGCGGCTTGAAGAAGTGCTCGACCGCGCGTGCGGCGGTGTCCTGGACATAGACCTTGCCCTCGGCGAGCCGCTTGAGCAGCTCGTCGGGCGGAAAGTCGACCAGCACGATCTCGTCGGCCCTGTCGAACACGGTGTCCGGCACGGTCTCGCGCACGCGGACCTTGCTGATCTGCTGGACGACGTCGTTGAGGCTCTCGAGGTGCTGGATGTTGAGTGTCGTCCAGACATCGATGCCGGCCGCCAGCAGCTCGTCGACATCCTGCCATCGCTTGGGATGGCGGCTGCCGGGAACATTGGTGTGGGCATATTCGTCGACCAAAAGCAGGTTTGGACGCCGCGCCAGTGCGCCGTCCAGGTCGAACTCGTGCATGACCTGGTTGCGATAGACGATCGGCTTGCGCGGAAGAACCTCGAGACTTTCGATCATTTGCTCGGTCTCGCGGCGGCCATGCGTCTCGATCAGGCCGGCGACAACGTCACGCCCGCCCGCCTTTTCAGCGCGGCCGTTGGTAAGCATGGCGTAGGTCTTGCCGACGCCCGGAGCGGCGCCGAGAAAGATCTTCAGGTGCCCCCGGCCTTCCTTCTTGGCGAGGGACAGCAGGGCATCAGGCGAGGCTCTCTGCGCTTGGTCGGCAGGCATGCGGCTTCTCTAGCGCATGATACAAGAAAAAGCCCGCCCAAGACTTACGTCCGGACGGGCCAGGCAGGGAGTCCCCGATCCGCGCCGTTATGACTTAAGTGCGTCCAGAGCGAGATTGAGGTTGAGCACGTTCACGCGCGGCTCGCCCAGCAGGCCGAAGGTGCGGCCCTCGATCTGGCTGTCAACCAGTTGGCGGACACGCGCTTCCGGCAGGCCGCGCGCCTTGGCGACGCGTGGCACCTGAAAATAGGCTGCCTCCGGCGAGATGTGCGGGTCGAGGCCGCTGCCCGACGTGGTCACCAGGTCCATCGGCACCGGCGCAGAAGCGTTTTCTTTCTTCAGCTCATCAACCTGTCCCTTGATGCGCTCGATCAAGGCCTTGTTGGTCGGGCCCATGTTCGAGCCCATCGAGTTGCTGGCGTTGTAGGGCGCGTCGACGGTCTTGGTCGAATCCTTGGGATCCGGCGCGTTGGTCGCCGAAGGACGGCCATGGAAATATTTGTCGTCGGCAAACACCTGGCCGATCAGCGCGGAGCCGATCACCTTGCCGTCTTTCTCGATCAGGCTGCCCTGCGCCTGGTACGGGAAGATGACACCGGCAATTCCGGTCATCGCCAGCGGATACAAAAGCCCCGTGATCAGGGTCAAGAGAACGACCATGACGATGGCTGGGCGAATTTCTTTCAACATGACGGTCTCTCCTCAGACCAGGTGCAAGGCGTTGACCGCGAGGTCAATGGCCTTGATCCCGATGAACGGAATGATGACGCCGCCTACGCCGTAGATCCAAAGGTTGCGGCGGAGCAAGGCGGCCGCACCAATCGGCCGATATTTGACGCCCTTCAGTGCAAGCGGAATGAGCGCAATGATGATCAGCGCATTGAAGATGATCGCCGACAGGATCGCGCTTTGCGGCGTTGCCAACTGCATGATGTTAAGCACGCCAAGCTGCGGATAGAACGCGAGGAACATCGCCGGGATGATGGCGAAGTACTTCGCCACGTCATTGGCGATCGAGAACGTCGTCAGCGCGCCGCGCGTCATGAGCAGCTGCTTGCCGATCTCCACCACCTCGATCAGCTTGGTCGGATCGGAGTCGAGATCGACCATGTTGCCAGCCTCGCGCGCGGCCTGCGTTCCGCTTTGCATGCAGACGCCGACATCGGCCTGAGCCAGCGCGGGCGCATCGTTGGTGCCGTCACCGCACATGGCGATCAGGCGGCCGTTCGCTTGCTCGCCGCGGATGTAGCGCAGCTTGTCCTCGGGCGTTGCCTGGGCGATGAAATCATCAACGCCAGCCTCCGAGGCAATCGCCGCCGCCGTCACCGGGTTGTCGCCGGTGATCATCACGGTCTTGATGCCCATGCGGCGCAGCGCGTCGAAACGATCGCTGCACGTCCGGTTTCACGACGTCCTTCAGATGAATGACGCCAAGAATACGGTCGCCTTCGACAAGCCCGAGCGGCGTGCCGCCTGAGCGCGCGATCTTGTCGACCGCAGCGCGGAACGCCGGCGGTTCCACGCCGTCTTGCCCGCCTTGTTTGCGTGCGAATTCGAGAACTGAATCGACCGCGCCTTTGCGCAGCTTGCGCGTTGCCGATATCGACGCCCGACAGCCGTAGTCGACGGCGGAAAACTCGATGAAGCTTGGCGCTCGGCAGGCGCCACCTGACGCCGCACATTGTATTTTTCCTGCGCCATGGTGATGATCGAGCGGCCCTCCGCGGTCTCATCGGCATCGCTGGCGAGCAGAACGGCTTCAGCAGCCTCACGTTCGGTTACTCCCGGAACCACGAAAATTTCCGTCGCCTGGCGATTGCCGAACGTGACGGTCCCGGTCTTGTCGAGCAACAGCGTGTCGACGTCGCCGGCGGCTTCCACCGCGCGCCCGGACATGGCGAGCACGTTGAACCGCACCAGGCGATCCATGCCGGCAATGCCGATCGCCGACAGCAGCGCGCCGATCGTGGTCGGGATCAGGGTCACGAACAGTGCGACCAGCACCACGACCGACACAACGCCTTCCGCATAAGTCACGTAGCTCGGGATCGTCGCCGTCGCGAACACGAAGATGATGGTCAGGCCGACCAGCAGGATATTGAGTGCGATTTCGTTCGGCGTCTTCTGGCGCTCGGCGCCTTCAACCAGCTTGATCATGCGGTCAAGGAAAGACGACCCGGGCGAAGACGTGATGCGGATGATGATGCGGTCGGAAATGACGGTGGTGCCGCCGGTCACGGCGGAGCGGTCGCCGCCCGAACTCGCGGATGACGGGCGCGGATTCGCCGGTGATGGCCGCTTCATTGACCGAGGCGATGCCCTCGATCACGTCGCCGTCGCCCGGAATGACGTCGCCGGCCTCGCAGACCACAAGGTCGCCGGCCCTCAATTTGTCGGCGGAAACGGTCTCGAACTTCTTGTAGCTGCTCGGCGACTGGATGCGTTTGGCGCGCGTTTCGGTGCGCGCCTTGCGCAAAGTGTCGGCCTGGGCCTTGCCGCGTCCCTCCGCCACTGCTTCGGCAAAATTGGCGAACAGGACCGTGAACCACAGCCAGAGAACGATCTGGAATTCGAAGCCGATGTTGCCGCTGCCGGTAAACAGGTCGCGGATCAGAATGACGGTCGTCAGAGCAGTCACGACCTCGAGCACGAACATCACCGGATTCTTGATCAGCGTGCGCCGGGTTGAGCTTGACGAATGCCTGACCGATCGCCGGGACCACGATCTGAGGGTCCAGCAGCGTCGCCACCGGCATCCGTTTGCAAATCTTTGAGGTGTCCATTGCCTTAACTCCAAAAAACCCGGTTCAGAAGACGGTGCCAGCGGTCATCGCGAACTGTTCGACGATCGGCCCAAGTGCAAGCGCGGGGAAGAAGGTCAAGCCGCCGACGATCAGGATCACGCCGACGACAAGGCCGACAAACAATGTGCCGGTCGTCGGGAAAGTGCCGAGCGAGGGCGGCACCGACTTTTTCGCCGCAAGCGATCCGGCAATGGCCATCGCGGGGACGATCATGATGAACCGTCCGACAAACATCGCGATCGCGCCGGTGATGTTGAAGAACAGCGTGTTCGCAGTGATGCCCGCGAAGGCCGAACCGTTGTTGCCAGTGCTGGACGAGTACAGATAGAGCATCTCGGAGAAGCCATGCGGCCCGTTATTGGCTACTTGTGAAACCGCCTGCGGATTGACCGCAGCGACCGCCGTCCAGCCAAGGATCATCAGCGGCAGGATCAATATGGCGAGCATCGCCATCTTGACCTCCTTGGCTTCGATCTTCTTGCCGACATATTCCGGCGTGCGTCCGACCATCAGGCCGGCGACAAAGATGGCGAGGATGACGAACAGAAGCATGCCATACATGCCGGCGCCGACACCGCCGACGATTACTTCGCCAAGCTGGATGTTGATGAGCGGCACCATGCCGCCGAGCGCGGTGAACGAATCATGCATGGCGTTGACGGCGCCGCAGGAGGCGGCGGTGGTGATCACCGCGAACAGCGCGGAGGCGACAATCCCGAAACGGGTCTCCTTGCCTTCCATGTTGCCGCCGGTGAGGCCCATCGCATTGACGATGTCGTTGCCATGCGCCTCCGCCCAATAGGCGAGCGTAACGCCGGCAATGAACAGCACGCCCATAACAGCAAGGATCGCCCAGCCCTGGCGCTGGTTGCCGACCATGCGGCCGAACACATTGGTGAGCGACGCACCGATCGCGAAGATCAAGATGATCTGGAGGAAGTTCGACAATGCCGTCGGGTTCTCGAACGGATGCGCGGCATTGGCATTGAAGAACCCGCCGCCATTGGTGCCCAGCATCTTGATCGCGATCTGCGACGCTACCGGCCCCACAGCAATGGTTTGCTTGGCACCTTCGAGCGTCGTCGCCTCGACATAGGGCCCGAGCGTCTGCGGCATGCCCTGCCAGACGAGAAAGAGCGCCGCCAGCACGCAGATGGGCATGAGCACGTAGAGCGTGCAGCGTGTGACATCAACCCAGAAGTTGCCGATGGTCTGCACCGAGTGACGCGCAAAACCGCGAATGAGCGCAACCGCAAGCACGATGCCCGTCGCCGCTGACAGGTAGTTCTGATGTGTCAGGCCGAGCATCTGCGTGAGGTACGACAGCGTGCCCTCGCCGCCGTAGTTCTGCCAGTTGGTGTTGGTGATAAAGCTGATCGCCGTGTTGAAGGCCAGATCCGGCGCGACCGCCGACTGCTCGGCCGGATTGAACGGCAGGCTCGCCTGGAAGCGCATCAACGCGTAAAGAATGAAAAAGCCGCCGACATGGAACAGCAGCATGCCAACCGTGTAGGCAAGCCAGCCCTGCTCGCGTTTCTCGTCGACACCTGCCGCGCGATAGAGAACCAGCTCAACCGGCCGCAAGACCGGGGTCAAAAATGTCCGCTCGCCGTTGAAGACGCGCGTCATATAGGCGCCGAGCACCGGCGTGATCGCCACGATGATCGCGCAATAAAGAAGAATTTGAACCCAGCCGATAATCGTCATGACACGGAGCCTTGTTGTTCGCGCACGATTTGATCCGACGTCCTCAATAAGGATTTTGGATCTGTGTGGATCAGAAGCGCTCTGGTTTGAGCAGAGCGTAGACGAGGTAGAACATCAGCCCGGCAGTCACGAGGGCGGCGAGTCCATAGTCGAAAATCATGGGCGACCTCCCTTACAGCCGGTCACAGGCGTAGGCGTAGCCGATCGACATCGCGAAAAGACCGAGACCGAGGGCTACGAGAATGAAGTCAAGCATCGCGTGCTCCTTTCAAATGCGCGGTATGCGGTGGAGCGAACTTGCAATTAGGTGTCGGAGGATAAAGAAGCGATGTGAAATCGAATTGCGGTACATCAAGACCGCATAAAGAGCGTCGATCGGCGGCCCAGCCAGCCCTCGTTTTTATGACGGCTTTATTTCCGGCCCTTGATTTCCCAATCGAATTTCTATGCGGCGGCACCCAGATTTTCGCCCGCAAGAGGTTATGGCCGTAAGGCCCCGGCGGTACCGGCACGCCTCTTGAGAAAGGAGCGAAAATGTCGCTCGTCACACACCTGATTTCCGGCACGCCGAAAGGCGATGCCCCCACACGGCAAGAACCCGCCGCGAAATTATTCCTCGGCCGCTTGCGCAACGCGCTCGCGACAGCTCTCCGTTATTTCGTCCGCGCGATGGAAGCGATTGCCGAAGCTCGCGTTCAAAAGGCGATCATCGAAGCCGAGCTCTATCGCAATCGCTATCGCCATTCGTCGAAGAACGACGACGACCTGCCGATCGTTCGGTGAACAAACAGGAGCGCCATATGTCGGCAGTCGATCGCCCTTTTTCAGTCGGAAAGGGGCGTGCGCTTCGGCGCCGCGCGCTCGCTGTCGTTTACACGTTCGGACTTTTCTCGGCCGTTGCCGCTGCGATCATCGCGCTGCGGGTCGCCGTTTTCCTACCGGACTTTCCGCATTAGGCGCGCCACCCGCCCACCCACAGCATCAGTCAAAAAGGAGATGTGCCATGAAACAGACCGAACCTCCCTCGATCGTGCCATGTTCGAGGCCCCTGCAATTCCAGATCGGTAGAGACAGCCGCGGGAACTGGGTCGTTCAGGACGACCGGGGTCTTTGCGGCGGTTTGTTTATCGACCGTGCTCAGGCGCTTCGCTTTGCCATGCTCGAAAACGGAAGCCGGCCGCAAGCTGTGATCATGGTGCCCGGCGTCTTCGAGCTCGACGCGAACAGGGCGCCCGCCGCTGTTAACGGCAATATCTCCCCTGCCCGCAAAGTCGCCTAGCGCCAACGCAAAGACGGTCACAAAGCAATGACGATCATCATTGGCCGCCACGTGTCGAAGCTGTCAGGTTACGCGCCTGCGGTGCCGACGCCTTTCGCAGACGATGGGACTATCGACGTTCCCGCATTCGCCCAATTCTGCGAACGCCAGATCCGCGAGGGTGCCACCGCGCTTGTGGTTTGCGGAACAACGGGCGAAGCGCCAACGTTGCGGCCGGCGGAACATCACGTTCTCGTTCGCACCGCGGTCGATGTCGCGCACGGCCGCGTTCCGGTCATCGCCGGAGCCGGATCCAATTCGACGGCTCACGCGATCGAGCTGACGAAGGATGCAGAGGCCGGAGGCGCCGACGCGATTCTTTCCGTCGTGCCCTACTACAACAAACCCGTCCAGAATGGCTTGTACGCCCATTTCCGCGCCATCGCGCAATCGACGGACCTGCCGACCATCCTTTACGACGTTCCGTCGCGGACGGCCTGCGGCCTGGCAGACGAAACCGTTGCCCGCCTCGCCGAGCTGCCGCAAATCATCGGGCTGAAGGACGCAACCGGCGACGTCACGCGCGTTTCGCGGCTGCGGTCTCTCATTGGCTCCCAGTTCCGGCTGCTTTCCGGCGATGACGCAACCGCCCTCGCCTTCATTGTGGAAGGCGGCGATGGCTGCATCTCCGTTACCTCCAACGTCGCACCGGGTTTGTGCCGCGCCATGTTCCTGGCCTGCCGCCATGATCAATTGCGTGAGGCCAACAGGCTTGCAAAGCCGATCGCGCAGTTGACCGCGGCTCTGTTCAGAGAAGCGAGCCCCGCGCCGGTGAAATATGCACTGAGCCTCCTCGGCTTCATGTCGCCTCGCGTCCGCCTGCCGCTTGTCGAATTGAGCAAGGAGTCCCGCGCCGTTGTTTCGGCACTTCTGGCACAGATCAATGACTTTTATCCCGACCAAATGGTTGGGACGATTGTTACACGGGAGTTTCAGCCCGAGGCGATGGCAATTTAGCCAGCGTCCTCGCCAAGTTTGAGAGATTTGCCGTGATGAACAACCTGGCCGCTCCGGAACGGCTGACACGCGACATCAGGGAGTGGCTGCTGGCAATATTGCGTTTTGCCATCACGCTGGAGCCCGCAGACCGCGCCAAGGTCCTCGTCATTGCGCGAGAGCTGGATCAGCTCGGGCAGGACAGCGCGACAAAGGCGTTTGCATTCTTCACTCGGACGAGTTTCGAGTTCTGCAATGCCATCGCGGACAAGGATAGTCCAAGCCGGGGCGTGATCTTGCGGCGGCAACTTTTACGGATCGGCGACACCCGCCTGCGATCCGCGCTCGAGGCGGCAATTGATCTTGGCTCGGCCGCTCCAAGGGCGCCCAAACCGACACAATACGGGCATGGCGATCTCTGGCGGGGCCTGAAAGAGCCTATAGCGGCTGGCAGATCACGATCTTTATGACGCCTTTACGTCGCGGGATCGACTTCCCAATCGATTCCCTATGCGCCGCGGACCACATATCGGGCGCAGGAGCCAAGACACAAAACTCCTGAACGTGAGTGGCTTCGATGACTGCCCTTGTCTTGCATTATTTCAAATTGGTCGTGCTTTTTCTGCTGATCGGCAGCCTGATCACCCTTTCACATCTTGGCGGCCGAAAGCAGAACGGCTTTCTCGCAGGCGCGGCTGCACGTAACGCCACGCCCGCATGAGGTTGCATCATGCTGTCCAACCTTACATCCGAGCGCCCGCTTGACGGGTTAGAGGATCGGATCCGGAGTGCGCCGACGCTTACGCCCGCCCTCATAGGTGACGTCGTCGCCCAGGCTTGCACGCGTCTTCCAACAATGAAAAAGGCGGGAAAGGCACCTGCCATTGATCGCCTCGTCGAGGCCGAGGCCTGGTGTGACGTCGCCCTTGCATTGCTGGAGATCGAACTTCCGTCGTGGACAAATCCGCCGGCTGATTTACGACGACGGAGAATGGTTCTGCTCTCTCACGCAAGCGCCAAATTTGCCGCTTGCCCTCGACAATACGGCCGACGGTCATCATCAATCATTGCCGCTGGCAATCTTCGGCGCATTCATTGAAGCGCGCAAAAGAACCCTGCCGCCGACTGCAGTGCCGGTTGTGTCTAAAGCCCGCACCGACTCGGCCTGCACGATGTCGTGCGACAATTTCGCCTGATCGACTCGAGTACGCACGCAAGAGGGGACAGCCCAATGGCCCGCATAGTTTCATTTCTGCGTTCAGAGGCGGCGGAGTTTTGGAAAGTTTGGTCCTACAATCCCGGGCGGCACTATATGCGTGGCTCGGGGCCGAAGTGGCGCGAGAGGCATGCCAGTTTGCGCGTTGGGGATATGCAGGGCGAACCGCCTATGCGCATCGACGGCTCGGACACGGTTGTTTCATCGCGCTGACACTGCGGGCCAGCAATGCACACAATGTTACAGGGTTGGAGTGAGCCTACGCGCTATCCGTGCCCCGTCTGCTTCATATAGGTCTCGAATTTTTCCCGCAGCGCCTTGGGCAATTCCACCGACTGGTGGGTCTCCAACGACGTCATCGCGGTCACCAGGCGGGCGCGCAGCCGTTCAACGCCATCGACATGCCCGACGATGACGACGCTGATCGACGATCGCCCCACCCGCGTCAGGAGCAGCGTGAGATCGAGCCGCTCGCCCATCCGGCTCGGCAACTTGAAGTCGGTTTCAATGTGAACGTAGGGAAATCCGTGCTGATCCCCGAGGATCAGGTTCGCGTAATTGACGCCGAGCTGTTCGGTGTACCAGTCCTCGACCAGACCGTTGAACATGTCGAAGTAATGGGGGAAGTAGACGATACCCGCCGGATCGCAGTGGGAAAACCGGATCGGCACCGTGCGCGTGAACGCGCCGGGAGGCGGAACAAAGCGATCTTGTTTCAATCCGCTCACCTGACGATTGGCCTCTGGAAATAGCCTTGCCGGGCGTTTGAGTCACCTACACCAGAAAAATCGAGGCGGCTATCGCGGTTGAATGTCCAATTTGGACAGAACATTGCCACGCGCCTGCTATCCTCCCGCCTTTGTCTTGTCACAGCCTGATGTCCTGCTTTGGCACGTCCAGCCAGAAGTCGGCTGCCTCTCAAACCTGAAGCGGGATGCCGATGGATACCTCTCCAAGCCCCCAGCCGAACAAGCCAACCTTTGGAACGAGCGATTTTGCCGTTTCAACGGTGGAACCGTCCGAGTACGTCGATGCCACGGCCGAGGAAACTTGCCCTGCCGCATCCGTTCCACTGTCCGAACCGGATGAGAGACTGCAGCGGGCGGCTGGTGAGGCGGAAGCGCCATCCGCGGCGAGTTTCGAGGTGATGGATCAGCTGAAGGCCCTCGCGCAAAACGTGACGCAGGGCGACCGCGCTTCATCCGTTCAAAGCAACATGAGTGAAGGCGCAGACGCCAGCGATCCCGGCTGGTCGTCGCAGGCAACGGAGCCGTCCATCAGCGTGTTTCCGCGGCCTACCAGTTTCGAAAACATTCAGGTCATCAATGACAGACCGAAATTCGGCAACCAAGTTCTCACCCTGGCGGGATTTGCTGTGGCAGCCCTGATCGGCGCCGGAAGCACGTTCGCCTGGCAAGCTCACCTCAGGTCCAACGACGTCGCCATAGCAGCCCCGCCGGGCCCCGTCGCAGCTGCGCCCGCCACATCGCCTGATGTGAGCAAGCAGCTGGAAGCATTGGCGCAAGGCATCAGCTCCGAGCTTGCCGTCAAGCAACAGCAGCTTGCAGCTGCGCAACAACAGCTTGAGCAGCTCGCGGCCAAGCAACAACAGCTTGCTGCCAAGCAGGAACAGGTTGGACAAAGCATTGCGAAACTTCAGGCGCTCGAGCAGGCCCGGCAAAGGACACCGGCTCCCGTACAATCCCGGGCAGCCCCCGTTCCACCGCGGCCTTCTGTTCCGCCGCCGCCGGTCGAGCCAACAATGCAGCCACCATCCCCGCCGCGAACGGCGGAACATCCCATACCGCCGCTGCCCGTGCCTATGACGCGGTAAGCGCGTCCATCACTTAATTATGGGTCTGCGCAAATATTGACCCTTTGCCGGGCCGACGACATTCCCATTGTCGTAAATCAGCGCGCCGCGCAAGAACGTGTTTTTCACCCGGCCGCTGAGCTCGACGCCCTCGAACGGCGAATAGCCCTGCTTCGATTCGGATTCCGACGCGTGCACCACGAAGCTTTCGTGCGGGTCGACCAGCACGATGTCGGCATCGTAGCCTTGCGCGATATCGCCCTTGTTCTTCAAGCCGAAGCGTTGCGCCGGCTTCCAGCTCAGGAGCTCGGCCATGTGATTGTACGACATGCCGCGCCTGCTGCCCTCGCTCACCACGCCGGACAGAAGATATTCGGTGCCGCCAAACCCGGACTTGGCCAGCCAGATGTTGTCCGGATCGTCCTTCGACCATTTCTGCTCGGCCGAGCAGCAGGCGTGATCGCTGACGATCCAGTCGATCTTGCGGTCGAGCACGGCCTGCCAGAGCGCCTCGACATCCTCGCGCGGGCGGATCGGCGGATTGACTTTGGCGTGCACCGCGCATTCGCAGTCGGTGTCGAGCAGGAGATGGCCGACCGTGACCTCGCGCCGGAAGGCGATATGCGGAAAGACCTGCTGCATCGTCCAGGCCGCATCGATCGCCTTGCGCGAGCTCAAGTGCAGCAGATTGATGTTCAGGCAATTGGTCTCGTTGGCCAGATAGGACGCGATCCAGATGGCGAGCCCTTCCGAATGCGGCGGGCGCGCCGCGCTGTAGGCATGAAGTCCCTTCAGCTTGCCTTCGCGCTCGACGATCTTGGTGTAGGCGGTGAGGATTTCCGCCAGCTCGCAATGCAGGCTGACGCTGATGACGGGCGCGAGCTCGGGAAATTTCTCCATCAGGCGCTGCGCCCCGCGCATGATGAACTCGAAATGCGCGATGTCGTAGCGCTCGTCCGGCCCGATCATCAGAAACTCGTTCTGCTGCGACGAGGCGCCGTGCAGCCCATAGCCGCCGTAGAACATGAAGATCTTGAACGAGGTCACGCCGTGGTCGGTGACCAGATGCTCCATCTCGTCGATATGCGCGGATTCGATGGGCGCAATATGGAATCCATAGTCGACCCAGAACTTGTCCTTGGCCTGCTTGAAGATCTCGGTCATGAACTCGCGATAGGGCCCACCGCGGTTGAGGTAATAGTGCCCCGTGCGGATGTAGTTGAGGCTCGAGGTGACGCCGCCCATCGCCGCCGCCTTGCTTTCCGAGATCGCATCCTGCGCCAGCGGCGCGTAGATCCCGATATGCATATGCGCATCGACGCAACCGGGGAACGCCAGCCGGTTCTTCGCATCGAAGACCTGCTTCGCCTCGCCGGCCTGGATGTCGGGCGCAAGCCGCGCGATCTTTCCGTCCTTGATCGCGATATCGAGGCAGTCAACCGACGTCTTGTTCGGGCGGACCACGCGGGCGTTCTTGATGACGGTATCGAAAACTTTGTCCATGCGAGACATTCCCTGACTTGACGTAACTGCTAGTTGGGCTTTGCGCCCGATGCCTTGACGACCGGCGCCCAGCGCTCGATATCCTCGCGCACGAAAGCCGTGAATTCCTTCGGTGTGTTGCCGACGCTGGTCGCGCCTTCGGTCTTGAGCTGCTCGCGCAATCTCGGCTCGGACAGCGCGCCAACGATCGTCATATAGAGTTTCTGGGTGATTGCGTCCGGCAGGCCCGCCGGCGCGAAGACACCGAACCAGGCGGTCAATTCAAATCCCGGCACCACCTCCCCGATCGCCGGCAGATCCGGAAACATCGCCTGCCGCTTGTCGCTCGTGACGCCATAGGCGTGCAACTTGCCGGCACGCACCTGCTCGGCTCCGGTCACCAGGCTGATGAACATCAGGTCGATCTGCCCGCCGAGCAGATCGGTGAGCGCCGGCGCCGTTCCCTTGTAAGGTACATTCAGCAGGTCGACGCCCGTCATCAGCTTGAATTTCTCGCCCGCCAGATGCAGCGAGGAGCCGATGCCGCCGATCCCGATCGTCAATTTGTGCGGTTGCGCGCGCGCCAGCGCGATCAGCTCCTTGAGGTCCTTTGCCGGCAGATTGGCGCGCCCGACCAGCAGGCTCGGCACCCGCGCGATCATGGTGATCGGCGTGAAATCGGCGACCGGGTCGTAAGGCAGCGACGGATAAAGCGTGGCGTTGATCGTGTGGCTGCTGAAGCTCACCAGCAGCGTGTAGCCATCGGGCGCGGATTTCGCGACGGCCGCCGCGGCGAGATTGCCGCCCGCGCCGGGGCGGTTCTCGACCAGGACGGGTTGTTTCAATGCCGCCGCCATCGGATCGGCGATCGCGCGCGCCATCGTGTCGGTGGTGCCGCCTGCCGGCGCGCCGACCAGAATCTTGATCGGCCGCGCCGGAAAGTCTTCGGCGCGCGCTGCCTGCAACGACATCAGAACGGCAATGGCGGCGCAGAGTTGCGAAAACAGGCGTGGTCATTGGCCACCGCCTTTCTTGCCGCTCTCATATTGCTTGCCGAGCGCGATCATCGCCGGCGTGCCGATCACCTCGTTGAGGCTGTCGAAATCGTGCATGCGGTTACGGAACGGCTCCGACGTGCCATTGGCGGCAAGGGATGCGTAAAATTCCCCGGCCAGATGCGCCACCGCGCGCACAATGCCACCCGGGAAGATCACCAGCGCGAAGCCGAGCGCTTCGAGATCGGCCGCCTTGAGCGGAGGCGTCTTGCCACCTTCGACCATATTGGCCATCAGCGGCACGCCCTTCAACGCGGGCGAAATGCGCTTGAGCTCGTCGCGCGTCTTCGGCGCCTCGACAAAAAGCACATCGGCGCCGGCGTCGCGATAGGCCACCGCGCGGGCAATCGCGGGCTCGAAACCTTCGACGGCGATGGCATCGGTCCGCGCGATCACCAGTGTCTCGCGCGAGTGCCGCGCATCGAGCGCCGCCTTGATCTTGCCGACCATTTCCTGCGCCGGGACCAAGGTCTTGTTGTCGAGATGGCCGCAGCGCTTGGGGAAGGCCTGATCCTCGATCTGGATCGCATTCGCGCCGGCGCGCTCGAACAGGCGCACCGTGCGCGCCACGTTGAGCGCATTGCCGTAGCCGGTATCCGCATCGACGATGAGATGGCTGCCGACGCGATCGCGGATCAGGGCAACCGTATCGGCCACCTCGCTCATCGCAACCAGCCCGATGTCGGGGCGCCCGAGCCGGGTATAGGCAATGGCGGCCCCCGAGACATAGACCGCCGAGAACCCTGCCCGCTCGGCAAGATGCGCGGTCAAAGCATCGTAGACGCCGGGCGCGACGAGGATCGGCTGGGCGGCAAGACGGGAGCGTAAGGTCGTATCAGTCATGTGTCACATTCCAAGATAAGCGCGCTTGAGTTCGGGGTTCGCGCCGATGTCCTTCGCAGAGCCGGACATGACGAATTTTCCTTCAGCCAGAATGTAGGCGCGGTCTGCGAGCTCAAGGCTCTGCACGACGTTCTGCTCCACCAGCAGGATCGACACGCCGTCGGCGTTGATGCGCTCGATGAGCGCGAACAGCTCCTCGACCAGAATTGGCGACAGGCCGAGCGACGGCTCGTCCATGATCATCAGCTTCGGTTCCGCCATCAATCCGCGCCCGATCGCCAGCATCTGCTGCTCGCCGCCGGACAAAGTGCCGGCACGTTGCGTGCTGCGCTCACGCAAACGCGGGAAGATCGCAAAGACGCGGTCGCGGTTCTGCGCGCGGTGCTGCCCGCCGCGCCGGTAGCTGCCGAGATCGAGATTCTCGCGCACGGACAGATTGGGAAAGACACGCCGGCCTTCCGGCACATGGATCATGCCGCGCGCGACAATGGCTTGCGGCTTTTCATGCGCCACGTCATGGCCTTCGAATTTGATCGCGCCGGCGCGCGCACGCACGATGCCGGACAGCGCGCGGTTCAGCGTCGATTTGCCCACGCCATTCGAGCCGAGCACCGCAACGATCTCGCCGGGCGCGATCGCCAAGTCGACGCCGCGCAGCACCTCGGTCTCGCCGTAGCCGGCGCGGAGATCGCGCACGTCGAGCAGGGCTTCACTGTGCATGTGAGGCCCCCCATTTTGCCGCGGCGCCATGGCCGAGATAGGCCTCCACCACCTGCGGATCCTGCGCGATCTGCGCCGGCGCGCCCTGCGCGATCACGCGCCCTTCCGCCAGGACGAAGACGTGCTCGGCGAGCGACATCACCGCCTGCATCACGTGCTCGATCATCAGAATTGTGATGCCGCGCCGGCAGAGGTCGCGAATGACCGGAACGATGTCGCGGATTTCCGTCGGGTTGAGGCCGGCCAGCACCTCGTCGAGCAGCAGCAGCTTGGGCTCGGTGGCGAGCGCGCGCGCAAGCTCCAGCCGCTTGCGCGCGGCGACCGTCAGGGTATCGGCGGGACGGTCGAGCATGTCGGTCAGGCCGAGATCGCGGCCAACACGGCCGGCAACCGCAAGCGCGGCATCGCGCGCCCGATGATGAAGATGTGCGCCGACCAGGATGTTCTCGCGCACCGACAGGCCGACGAAAGGCTGCACGATCTGGAAGGTGCGCGCGATGCCGAGGCGCGCCAGCTCGTGCGGCGGCTTGCCGGTGATCTCCTGGCCGGCATAGCGGATCGTCCCTTCGCGGGCGCGCACGAAACCGGAAATGATCGAGAACAGGGTCGTCTTGCCCGCGCCGTTCGGGCCGATCAGCGCGGTGATGCGGCCGGCCGGCGCGGAGAGCGATGCGCCGTCGACGGCCTTCAGCCCGCCAAACCAGCAGCTCACGTTGTCGACTGCGAGCAGCGGCTCAACCAAGGAATCAACCATGACGCACCTTCTCGATCGACGTTGCCGCCGGCTTGCGCCGGCCGAAGACCTTCCGCGCATCGGCAATTCCGCCGATCAGCCCGCGCGGCATGATCCAGATCACCAGCACGAGCACAGCGCCGTAGATAATGAGATCGAGACCGGGCGCATCGCCGATCAAGAGCCGCGTCGCCTCCCCCAGCGACTTCACGACAATGGCGCCCGCCAACGGTCCGAAAACGGTGCCGACGCCGCCGATGATGGCGGTGAGCAGCGCCTCGACCGAGATCCAGGTCCCGTAGGCGATCCCGGAATTGATGAAGAGGAAATATTGCGCGTAGAAGCAGCCGGCCGCGGCGGTGATCGCGCCGGAGATCGTCATCGCCGCGGTCTTGACCTTGCGCGCGTCGACGCCGAGCGCCGAGGCCGCATCCTCGTTCTCGCGCACGGCAACCAGCCAGGTGCCGAACCGCGAGCGCTCGATCAGCTCGGCAATCACGAGCGAGACCGCGACCAGCGCGAGGATCGCCCAGTAGAACGCGGCGCGGCTCTGGAACTGGAACGTGCGCGCGCCAAGCTCGAGCTTCATCAGCGTGCCGACGCCCGCGCCGGTTATGGGCGCGACGCTTGCCACGATGCGCAGCACCTCGGCAAAGGCGAGCGTGACCAGCGCGAAATATGAGCCGCGCAGCCCCGACCGGAATGTGAGAGCCCCGATCACGGCGCCCAGCGCGGCGCCGGCGGCGATGCCGATCGCAAAGCCCGGCCAGGCATTGACGCCGTAGCGCATCTGCAGGATCGCGGTGACATAGGCGCCGGTCCCGAAAAACGCGGCGTGGCCGAACGAATATTGCCCGCCATAGCCGCCCAGGATGTTCCAGCCCTGCCCGGCGAGCGCGATCATCAACGTCACCACGAGAAAATTGAGCGTGGCGTTCGACTGCACGACCAACGGCACGGCGGCCAGAACGGCGATAACGATGGCGGTCGGCGCGAATGATTTCATGCGCGCGCTCCGAACAGGCCGGTCGGGCGCAGCAGCAGCACGACGATGAAGATGAGGAAGATGCCGATCTGCCCGAGCGATTCCCCGAGAAAGAGCCCGGACAGGCTTTCCACCACGCCGATGACGAAGGCGCCGATGACCGCTCCCGGCACCGAGCCCATGCCGCCGAGCACCACGATGGTGAAGGCCACCAGCACGAAGGCGTTACCCACGCCCGGATTGACGTAATAAGTCGGGATCAGCAGGCAGGCCGCGATCGCGACGCAGGCGGTGCCGAGGCCGAAAGTCATCGCATAGACGTGGGCGACGTCGATCCCCACCAGCTGGGCGCCGAGCTTCTCCTTGGCGACGGCGCGAATGGCGCGGCCGACATCGGTGAAGGTCATCAGCAGCCACAGCGCCAGCGCCACCACAAAGACTGCGACAAAGCCGACAACGCGCGGCACCGCCAGGTACGTCACGCCGAGATTGAACGTCTGAAAGGCGTAAGGAACATCGATCGTGCGGGTATCGCCGCGAAAGTTGTAAAGCAGTGCGTTCTCGATGATGACGGCGATGCCGAGCGTCACCAGCAACATGTTGCGATCATCGCCGTGCGACGCCGGGCCGATGACGAAGCGCTGCAGCCCGTAGCCGAGCACGAAAAAGAGCGGCGCCAGCAAAAACAGCGCCACGTAGGGGTCGAGCCCGAGCAGCTTGAACGCGAAGAACGCGGCGAACAGGGCCGCGCTCAGAAGCGCGCCATGCGCGAAGTTGATGATGTGGAGCACGCCATAGATCAGCGTCAGCCCGAGCGCGACAAGCGCATAGACCGCGCCCATCAACAGGCCGTTGAGGACGGCAGGAATGAGTATGGCAGCCGACAGCATAAAACGGTCCCGCCGGACGGCCCGCGGGCAGCGCAGCGTGGCGCCGCCCGCGGGACGTCTATTGTCAGGCGGGAATCGGGAACACCGGCTTCGCGTTGGCGAATGTCGCCGGCAAGATCACCTTGATGTCGTTGTCGAGCACCTGCGTGTTGACCGGCGCCGCGCCCTCGTTCTGCCCGTTGACGAACTTGGTCGGCCCGTAGGGCATCAGGTGACCGGCGAAGGTCGATGACGCCAGCGCCTCGGTGACCTTGGCGCGATCGGCGGAGGCCGCCCGCTGCAGCGCGTCGGCAACGAGCAGGATGCAGCTGTAGTTCATGTAGACTTCGTAGGTGTAGAACTGACCCTTGTCCTCGACCGTCTTCTTCAGCGCGACCGCCTTCGGATTGCGCGGGTCGAACCAGTGATTGCAGTCCATGATGTATTTGGCGGCCTCCGGGAATTCCTTGACGAATTTGTAGGAGGACGCAGCACCGCCCAGCACCGAATAGATGCCCTTCAGCTTCACCTGCTGCTGCTGCATGGTGCGCGCGAGCAAGACGTATTCATTGTAGTAGTCGGCGGGGATCACGAGATCCGGATTCTGCGCCTTGATCTTGAGCACGACGTTGTTGAAGTCGCGCGTCGGCGTCGGGTGCGGGATCGTCTCGAGGATCTGGAAGCCCTGCGCCGGCAACTGCGCGTTGAGCAGCTTGGCGAGACCGGAGCCGAACAGCGAATCCTCGTGCACGATTATGACGGTCTTTGCCGGCTTGCCCGCCGCGTCGTTGATCGCCGCAAGGTTGGCCAGCGCGGTCTTCGAGATGACGCCGAAGCCGGGGCCGAAGCGGAACGTGTTCTTCAGCCCGCGCGTGACGATGCCGTCGGCGACGCCGACATCGACCACATAAGGCAGTTCATAGCGCGCAGCGGCCTGCGTGGTGGCAAGGCAGATATTGCTGGCATAGCCGCCGACGATGGCTGCGACGCCTGCCGAGTTCATCTTCTCGACCTCGGCGGTGCCGCCTTCGGGCGTCGATTGCGCATCGCCGAGCACGGGATCGATCTTGCCGAGGCCCTTGATGCCGCCGGCAGCGTTGATCTCCTCGATCGCCAATGTGGCGCCGAGACGGCCCTGCTGTCCCGAATAGGACAACGCGCCGGTGACCGGATGCAGCACGCCCAGTTTCACGGGCGCGCCCTGTGCACGCAGGATGGAAGGCATCGCGATGGCGCCGGTCGCCGCGGCCGTCGTGGCGAGGAAGCGGCGGCGATTAAGCAGATATTTCTGGTTCGGCATGATGACGTCCCTCCTGGGTCAGCGTCGCGGGGCAGAGCCCGCCCGTTTGGATTTCAAGGCCTCGATCTTGGTTTTATACTATTGCGGACCGCCTCAGAGCCCGCAACCGCT
Organism: uncultured Alphaproteobacteria bacterium; assembly: GCA_963718035.1. Lineage (GTDB taxonomy): Bacteria > Pseudomonadota > Alphaproteobacteria > Rhizobiales > Xanthobacteraceae > Pseudolabrys. The sequence continues at coordinate 90,683 of CAVQYD010000014.1, forward strand.
AAAGCAGACCCGATCGGATGATGAGCAATTCCCAGACCCTGATCGACAAACTTTGGGCCATGCATGAGATTGTGCGCCGCGACGACGGGGCTTCGCTCCTCTGGGTCGACCGCCATTATGTGCACGAAGGCTCGTTTCATGCTTTCAGCCAGATGAAAAAGCGTGGACGGAGTGTCGCAGAGCCACAACTCACCTTCGGGGTGGCCGATCACTACGTGCCGACACGCGGCCGAGCCAGCGGAATTGCCAATCCCGAGATCGCGGCGATGGTGCGCAACCTCGAGGCCAACACCGGCGACAATCACATCACTTTGTTCGGCCTGCGCGACCCGCGCCAGGGCATCGTACATGTCGTCGGCCCCGAGCAGGGATTGACCCTGCCCGGGCTGCTGATCGTCTGCGGCGACAGCCATACGTCCACGCACGGCGCATTCGGCGCCTATGCCTTCGGGATCGGCGCGTCCGAAGTCGCGCATGTGCTGATGACGCAGACGCTCTGGCAGAAGAAGCCGAAGCGCATGCGCATCACCGTCGACGGCAAGCTCGCGGACGGAATCGCGGCGAAGGACATTGCGCTCGCGATCATCGCGCGCATTCGCGCCGACGGCGCACAGGGCCACGCCATCGAATTTGCCGGCAGCGCCATCCGCGCGCTGTCGATGGAAGGCCGGCTGACGCTCTGCAACATGTCGATCGAGGCCGGCGGGCGCTGCGGCATGGTGGCGCCCGACGCAACCACCTTCGCTTACCTGAAGGGCCGGCCATTCGCGCCGAAAGGCGCCGATTTCGACCGCGCGGTCGAAGCCTGGTCGGCGCTGACGTCGGATGCCGGTGCAAGCTTCGACCGCGAGGTCTCGCTCAACGCAAACGAGATCGCGCCGATCGTCACCTGGGGCACGACGCCCGACGATGCATTGCCGGTCGACGGACGCATTCCCGATCCCGCGCGCGAGAGCGACGCGACGCGCGCCAAATATCTGCGCGAGGCGCTCGACTATATGGGGCTCGCGCCGGGAACGAAGCTGACCGACATCGCGGTCGACCGGGTGTTCATCGGCTCGTGCACCAATTCGCGCATCGAGGATCTGCGTGCGGCGGCCGCCGTGCTCAGCGGCCGCGTCAGCAAGGTGCCGGGCCTGGTCTCGCCGGGCTCGTCGTCGGTGAAACGGCAGGCGGAGGAAGAAGGCCTCGACAAGATTTTCCGCGACGCCGGACTCGAGTGGGCCGATTCAGGCTGCTCGATGTGCGTCGGCATCAATGGCGACCTGGTGCCGTCGGGCGAGCGCTGCGCCTCGACCACCAACCGGAATTTCCGCGGCCGGCAGGGACCGGGCGCGCGCACGCATCTGATGTCGCCGGCGATGGTGGCGGCGGCCGCCGTCAGCGGCCATCTCGCCGATGTCCGGCCTCTGCTCGCCGGGCGCAAAGCCTAGAGGCGCCGATGGACAAATTCGTTCGCCTCACCGCAACCGCCTGCCCGCTGTCGCTCCCGAATCTGAACACCGACCAGATTCTGCCGGCGCGCTATCTCAAGTGGCCGCGATCGAAAGGGCTCGGCACCGTCCTGTTCGACGATGTGCGGCTCGACGCCAAGGGCCAGCCGCGCGAGGATTTCGCGTTCAACAAGGACGCCTACCGCGGCGCGAAGGTCCTGCTGGCCGGACGCAATTTCGGCGGCGGCTCCTCGCGCGAGGCGGCGGTCTACGCGCTCTACGATCACGGCTTCCGCTGCGTCGTCGCGCCGTCCTTCGGCGACATCTTTTCGCAGAATGCCGTGAAGAACGGGCTGCTGACTGCCGTCGCCGCGGAAGCGGACATCGAGAAGCTTGCCGCCCTGGTGCGCGAGAAACCGTCGCAGCCGGTCACCGTCGACCTCGAACAGCAGACGGTGAGCGGCAACGGCATTTCCTTTGCGTTCACGATCGACCCGATCAGCCGCAATCAATTGCTCAACGGCTGGGACGATGTCGACCTGACGGAGAGCTATCGCGAGCAGATCGCGGCCTTCAAGGCGAAAGACAAGACGATCAGGCCCTGGGCCGTTCCGCTGGCAAAACAGTGACGAAGCGATTTCCCGACTGGGCCTCACTTGATGCCGCCGAGCGCGCGCAAATTTCGGCGCAGCGCCGGCGACTTCGCCCGCGCGCTCGATGCGCAGTTGAAGGCATACGTCGCGTTCGAAAACGCCGTCACGCCGGCGAAAGGCGTCCTCGGCGGAATGCCCTATGCGTCGAAGGACATGTTCGTGTCCAGGACACGCAAGCCGCATGGCGGGCTGGCGCAGCCACTTCCTATGGAGTCGTCGCAGCAAGCCGAGGTGCTCAACCTGCTCGATCGCGCCGGCGCGCACCGGATCGGCACTACGGCGATGACGGAGCTCGCCTATGAGCCGTCAGGCTACAACGCCGTGCACGGCGCGCCGAAGAATCCCTGGAATTTCGACTACGTCACCGGCGGCTCGTCGTCGGGCTCCGCGGTCGCCGTTGCCAGCGGCTCCGTCGTCTTTGCGCTCGGATCCGACACCGGCGGCTCGCTGCGCATTCCGGCGCATTGCTGCGGCGTCACGTCGTGGAAGCCGACCTACGGCGCCGTGCCGCTTGCCGGCGCAATGCCCCTCTCCCCGAGCCTCGACACGGTCGGCATTCTCGCGCGCAGCGCCTCGGATCTGCAGGAACCCGCGCGCATTCTGTTTGCGGCACGCGAGGCCGACCCTATTCGCAAGGTCGCCGTCGTCCAGGACGTTCTCGATCTCGCCGAGGCGCCGATCGCAAACGCATGCCGCAACGCCATCGAGGCCATCGGCGGCTGCGGCATCGAGCTCAGCCGCACCGACGGCGTCGCCGCCATCGAGGCCCTCGACCCGCACGTCTTCACGATCATGCAGGCGGAAGCCGCGCGCGTGCATCGCGCGCTGATGGATTCCGGAACGCTCGACGCCACACTGACCAAACGCCTGCGCAAAGGTCTCGAGATCGATGACAAGACGCTCGCCGCGAGCATTGCGGCGCGCCCGCAACTTGTGGCCGATTTCCTCGTCCGGATATTTCAGAACGCGCAGGCGATCGCCCTGCCGGTGCTGACGACAAGGACACCGGCGGCCCGCGAATGCGATCCGCGCTCGCCGGCGTTCAATCCGAAGACGCTCTACCAGCTCAGCCGCTGGACCCGCTTCGTCAACGTGCTCGGCTTTCCCGCCGTCGCGATCCCGGCCGGATTTGACGACCGCGGCCTGCCGGTCGCGCTGCAGATCGTCGGCCGGCCGGGCGCGGACCACGCGCTGATCGCGCTGGCCGCAGCCGTGCAGAAACGCAGCGACTGGCATGCGCGGATTCCGGCCGCGGTCCGCGACCAGGTGATATCGTCCTACAAGGGACGATTGGCATGACAGCGGAACAGTCGAAAGCGCTGGCGCATATCCGCGTGCTCGATGTGTCGCGCGTGCGCGCCGGGCCGACCTGCTGCCGCATCCTCGGCGATTTCGGCGCCGACATCATCAAGATCGAAGCGCCGCCGGGCGTCGATCCCAACGAGGGGATCAGCGGCGCGCGCGACGGCTACGACATGATCAATCTCCACCGCAACAAGCGCTCGCTCACGCTCAATCTGAAGGAGCGCTCCGGGCACGAGATCTTCATGCGGCTGGTGAAAGACGCCGACGTGGTGGTCGAGAATTTCCGGCCCGACGTCAAAGACCGCATGGGCATCGGTTACGAGGCGCTGAGCGCGGTGAACCCGCGCATCATTCTGGCGTCGATTTCCGGCTTCGGGCAGAGCGGCCCCTACCGCATGCGCGCCGGGTTCGACCAGATCGCGCAAGGCATGGGCGGATTGATGTGGGTCACCGGCATGCCGGGCTCCGGACCGATGCGGGCCGGCATTGCGGTGGCCGACAGCTCGGCCGGCGTCTATGCCGCGACCGGCATCCTGATCGCGCTGGCCGAGCGCGAGCAATCCGGCCGCGGCCAGTGGGTGCAGACGTCGCTGCTGCAGGCGCAGATCGCGATGATGGATTTCCAGGCCGCGCGCTATCTCGTCGACGGCGTCGCGCCCGGCCAGGCCGGCAACGATCACCCCTACTCGACGCCGATGGGCGTCTTCCCGACCGCCGACGGCTTCATCAATATCGGCGTCGGCGGCGACGGCCAGTGGCGCGCGCTGTGCGTCGCGCTCGGCCGGCCCGAGCTCGGCACCGCGGCCGACTACGCGACCAACGACATGCGGCTGCGCAACCGGCCCAAGCTGACCGCCCTCCTCGCCGACATCTTCAAGACCAAGCCATCGGCGCAGTGGCTCGAGCTGCTCGAGCAGCAAGGCGTGCCGGCCGGGCCGATCTACAAGGTCGACGAGGTCTTCGCCGATCCGCAGGTGCAGCACCTCGGCATTGCCGAGCCGCTGCATCATCCGACGCGCGGCGACGTCCGCGTGGTCGGCCAGCCGATCACCATGTCGCGCACGCCGGCGAAGGTGGTCTCGCCGCTTCCCGATCCGGGCGCGCATACCGACGAGATCCTGCGCGGGCTCGGATACAGCGCCGCCGATATCGCCGACCTGCGCGCCAGAAAAATCGTCTAGGGTACGATCCACTGAAACTTGAGACGACACCTTTGCCTCCGCTCATTCCCGCGAAAGCGGGAATCCAGTTCTTTTTTCTCTGGGTCCCCGCTTTCGCGGGGACGAGCGGATTTTGATCAAATGACTTAGGCATGTCTGACGAAGTCACATTGGTAACGGGCGCAAGCGGCTTTCTCGGCAAGGCCGTGATGAAACTGCTCGCCGAACAGAAGCAACGCGCGATCGGGCTCGATCCGCGCCCGTCCGCCACGACGCAAGTGGTGGACGACCTTTCGGACCGGTCGAAGCTTACCAAGCTGCTCGCCGGCGAAAAAGTCACGCACGTCATTCACGCCGGCGGCGTGTCCGGCCCGATGGTGCTGGCCGACGATCCGCTCAAGGTCATCACCATCAACGTGCTCGGCAGTCTCAATCTGCTCTATGCCGCGATGGACGCCGGCGTCCGGACTTTCATCTATTGCTCGTCGGCGGCTGCGCTCGGCAGCTTTCATGAGAGCGCGCCGGTCGACGAGAATTATCCGCTGCGCCCGAACAACACCTACAGCGCCTCGAAGGCGGCGATGGAAATGGTGCTGCGCGGCCTGTGGGGCAAGATTCCGCTCGATCTCTGCGCGCTGCGCTTCACCGTGATCTACGGGCCGGGACGCGAGACGACCTACACGGTCGAGGAGATCGTCGGCGCGGCGCTCGCCGGCAAGGCCGCGCGCATCGCGCCGATGGCCGACTGGCCCTACGTCTATATCGACGATGCCGCCCGCGCCGCCGTGCAGGCCTGCTATGCAAAAGGCCGCAAGCAGCTCAGCTATTTCATCGCGCATCCGGAGAAAGTCACGCCTGACGACATCGCCGCCGCCGCGGCTGCCGCCGGCAAGCCGGTGCGCATCGAGATTGACGGCAGCAAGCCAAAGGCCGAGCGCGGGCCGCTCGATATCGAGCCGGCCGCGCGCGACTTCGGGTTTCGCGCGCAAGTCGGTCATCGCGAGGGAGTTCGCCGCCTGATCGAAGCCGCGCGCTAGCGGACAGGTTGCCGATCCCGCGCGTGGCGGTCATAGTCGCTCACCTTCAGTTCTTGCGGGGAAAATCATGGACCTGAAACTTGCCGGCAAAACGGCCTTGATCACCGGCGGCTCGAAGGGCATCGGCCGGGCCGCCGCGGAAATTCTCGCCGGCGAAGGCTGCAACGTCATCATCGTCTCGCGCAGCGCCGACACGCTGGCCGCAACGAAGTCCGCGATCGCGCAGAAATCGAATGTGCGCGTCGACACGGTCGCCGCCGACCTGTCGGACAGCAGCAAGGTCGACGAACTCGCCCGCGATTATCCCGACATCGACATCCTGGTGAACAATGCCGGCGCCATTCCGGGCGGCAGCCTGCTCAATGTCGACGAGGCGACCTGGCGCAAGGCCTGGGACCTCAAGGTCTTCGGCTATGTGAACATGTGCCGCGCCTTCTATGCGCTGATGCAGAAGCGCAAGCGCGGCGTGATCGTCAACGTGGTCGGCAACGCGGCCGACACGCACGACCCCGAATATATCTGCGGCGTCGCCGGCAACGCGGCGCTGGCCGCCTTCACGCAGTCGCTCGGCAGCGTCAGCGCCAAAGACGGCATCCGGGTCGTTGCGATCAATCCCGGCCCGGTCGCGACCGACCGCCTGGTCACGCTCATGAAGCGAAAGGCGCGCGACCGCACCGGCAGCGAGGACAACTGGAAAGATCTGCTCAAGCCGCTGCCGTTCGGCCGCGGCGCCAGCGCCGAGGAGATCGGCGCGGCCATCGCCTTCATCGCGTCCGACCACTCGGGCTACACCAGCGGCTCCGTCGTCACCATCGACGCCGGCCTTTCCGCGCGCGCGCAAGCCTTCTGAATTAAGCCTTCTGAACGGGGAATTCATGCCACATCTGACGACAGACGACGGAGTGAAGCTCTATTACGAGGAGACCGGCAAAGGCATTCCGATCGTCTTCATCCACGAATTTGCCGGCGACTTTCGCTCGTGGGAGCAGCAGGTCCGTCACTTCGCGAAGTACTACCGCTGCATCACCTTCAACGCGCGCGGCTATCCGCCCTCCGATGTCCCGAAAGATCAGGAAAAATATTCGCAGGAGCGCGCGCGCGACGATATCCGCGCGGTGCTCGATGCGCTGAAGATCGACAAGGCTCATATCGTCGGCCTGTCGATGGGCGGCTTCGCCGCGCTTCATTTCGGCTTCACCTACGGCAACCGCGCCCGCTCGATCGTGGTGGCGGGCTGCGGCTACGGCGCGGCGCCCGGCGAGCGCGCGAAATTCGCCGAGGAAGCGGAAGCCTCGGCCAAGCGCTTCGAAGAGCTGACCATGAAGAAGGCGGCCGAAGGCTATGCGCTGGGCCCGACCCGCGTGCAGCACCAGAACAAGGATCCGCGCGGCTGGCGCGAGTTCGCCGACCAGCTCGCCGAGCATTCGACCGAAGGCGCGGCGCTCACCATGCGCGGCGTGCAGAAGCGGCGGCCATCGCTGTTCGATCTGGTCGAGAAGATGAAGACGATCACGGTGCCGACGCTGATCATGACCGGCGACGAGGACTGGCCCTGCCTCGAGCCGGGCATCCTCATGAAGAAGAACATCCCGACCGCCTCGCTGGTCGTGATGGGAAACTCCGGCCACAACATCAATCTCGAGGAGCCGGCCATCTTCAACATGCACCTGTCGGACCTGTTCCAGGCCGCCGACGCCGGGCACATGGCCGAAGCGCGATCCGCGCGCGCAATGGCGGGCACGATCCTCGGAGCGCTGAGGTCCGGTCTACGTCGCGTTGTAGCCGCCGTCGACCAGGAGGTCGGCGCCGGTCATGAAGCTCGACGCGTCGCTGGCAAGAAAGACCGCGGCCTGCGCGATTTCCTCGGGCTGGCCGAGCCGCTGCAGCAGATGCTTCGGGCCGGCCGTTCGTCGCGCGGTTTCCATGTCGCCGAAGCGCTTCACCAGGCGATCGGTCTCGACCGCGCCCGGCGACAGCGTGTTCACCCGGATGTTCTGCGCGGCATGGTCGGTCGCCATCGCCTTGGCGAGCTGGATCAATGCGCCCTTGCTGGCGCAGTAGACCGCGCGGCGCGGTCCCGCGACGCTGCCGAGTTGCGAAGCGATGTGGATGATGCTGCCGCCGCCCGCCTTGATCATCGCCGGCAGGATCGCGCGGCTCATCAGGAACGCGCCGGCGACATTGACGCCGAACACCTTGTTCCAGTCGGCGAGCGTGAGCTCCAGCACCGAGCCGTTCGGATCGTTTCCGGCCGCGCCGTTCAGCAGAATGTGGACGGCGGGATATTTGGCGAGGATCGTTTTGGCGGCTGCCTCGACCTGCGCCTCGTCGCTCACGTCGCAGGCAACCGCGATCGCCGCCTTCCCGATCGCCGCGGCCGTTGCCTCTGCCGCCGCTCTTGTCCAGATCGACGCAGGCGACGTTCGCGCCGGCCTCCGCGAAAGCGAGCGCAATCGCGCGTCCGATGCCGTTGCCGGCGCCGGTGACGACGGCGGATTTGCCCGCGAGCGAATATTTGCCGGCGAGCGTCATGACACCGCAGCCGCCGCGATGCGGCCGAGATAGGCCTCCTGCACGCGCGGATTGAGCTTGAGCTCGGCGCAGGAGCCGCTCGCGATCACCGAGCCGGTCTGCAGCACGTAACCGCGGCTCGCGGTCTCGAAGGCGTAGCGCGCGTTCTGCTCGACCAGCAGCACGCTGGTGCCGGCTGCGTTGATGGCCTTGATCTTCTGGAAGATGTCCTGGACGACGATCGGCGCAAGCCCGAGCGACGGCTCGTCGAGGCAGAGCAGCTGCGGCTCCGACATCATGGCGCGGCCGAGCACCAGCATCTGCTGCTCGCCCCCGCTCAGCGTGCCGGCGTTCTGGCCGGTGCGCTCCGACAACCGCGGAAACATGGCAAAGACGCCATCCATGCGCTGGCGGACTTTTGCGGCGTCGTTGCGGACATTGAAGCCGCCGAGCTCGAGGTTTTCGCGCACGGTCAGGAACGGAAAGACGTGGCGGCCTTCCGGCACCAGCGCGATGCCGAGCTTGCTGCGCTCGTAGGACGGCGTCGCCGTGACGTCCTGGCCGGAAAACCTGATCGTGCCGCGCCGTCGGCGGCAGCACGCCTGCGATCGCGCGCAATGTCGTGGATTTCCCGGCGCCGTTGGCGCCGATCAGCGCGACGATCTCGCCGCGGTCGAGCCGCAATGAAATGTCCCGGCAGACCGCCACCGGGCCATAGGCGAGCTCGAGGCTCTCGACCTCCAGAAGCGCGCTCACGACAATTCTCCGCCGAGATAGGCCGCGATCACCGCCGGATTCTTCTGCACCTCCGCCGGAACGCCCTCGAACAGGTGCCGGCCATAGTCCATGACCATGATGCGGTCGGCGACATTCATCACGAGATCCATGTTGTGCTCGACCAGCACGACCGTCGTGCCGCCATTGCGCAGCGAACGGATGCGGTCGAGCAGGCTGTCGACCTCCGCGGCGTTCAGGCCCGCGGCCGGCTCGTCGATCAGCAGAAGCTGCGGCCTGGTCGCAAGCGCGCGCGCAAGCTCGAGCATGCGCTGCTCGCCGTAGGACAGCGAGCCCGCCTGCACATGCAGGCGCGCCGACATGCCGACGAAATCCAGAAGTTTCGCCGCCTGCTCGCGGCAGCGCCGCTGGTCGCTCGGCAAAGACCGCGCCGTGCACCACATATTGCCAGGCCGGAATGCTGTGGTGGACGTGAAAGCCCGCAATCACGTTCTCCAGCACGCTGAGCTGCTTGAACAGGCGGATCTTCTGGAACGTCCGCGCGATGCCGAGCCGCACGCGCCGGTGCGCGGGCATTCTCGAAAGATCGCTGCCCTTGAACGACAGCGATCCGGCATTGGGCTGATAGACGCCGCTGATCAGGTTGAGCAGCGTCGACTTCCCCGCCCCGTTCGGTCCGATCACCGCGAAAATCGAGCCGCGCCGGAACGGCGAACGAAATGTCCGACACCGCTTTCACGCCGCCGAAATTCTTGTGCAGGCCCTGCGCCTGCAGCAGCGGCTGCGCCGTCGCGGCTGTTGCGGCTGCCGTGCTCATGCGGAGCGCCTCAGGCCGAGTTTCTCGGCGATGACGCGGGCCGCCTGCGCGAGCCCACCCGGCATGAAGAGCACGACAAAAGTGAGCGCCGCGCCATAGACGACCAGGCGCAGGTCGCCGAAGCCGCGCAGGACTTCCGGCAGGACGGTCAGAAGAATGGCGCCGAAGACCGGCCCGATCAGCGTGCCCATCCCGCCGACGATCACCATGGCGAGGATGGTGAAGGCCTCCGACACGAAGAACGCATCCGGCACCAGCGTGCCGACGAAGCTTGCGTAAAAGCAGCCGGCGGCGCCGGCGACCGCCGAGCCGACGCCGAAAGCGAAGACCTTCCAGGCCGCGCCGTTGATGCCGAGCGAGGCGGCCGACACCTCGTCCTCGCGGATCGCGGTCAGCGTTTCCCCGATCGGCGACCGCACCAGCTGGCTCAGCAGGATGTACGACAGGAAGGCGAAGCCTGCGACCAGGTAAAAGAACGCGGCGAGATTGCGGAAGTCGGCAATGACCACGCCGCCGATGACAATCGCCGGCGGCGGCGCGATGCCGTAGATGCCGAGCGGCCCCTGCGTCAGGCTGATCCAGTTCAGCAGGATCTGGTGAACGATGACGGCAAAGCCGAGCGAGGCGATGGCCAGATAGTGCCCGCGCAGGCGCACCGCGAACAGCGAGAGAAACGTTCCGGCAATCCCCGCGAAGGCCACGCCCGCAACGAAGGCAACCCAGAACGGAATGCCGAGCTTCACGATCAGCAGCGTCGAGACATAGGCGCCCAGCCCGTAGAACGCCGAATGCCCGAGATTGAGCTGGCCGGCATAGCCGAGAATGAAGTCGAGCCCGATCGCCAGCAGAACGTTGATCGCGCACACCGTCAGGTTCGTGCGCCAATAGGTGTCGGTGAAGACGAGCGGCAGAACGACGATGACCGCGATCGCAAGCGCATAGGCCAGCCACCGCGACCGCAGCGCCGCGCGCTGACCCGGCAAATGCTGAGCGAGCGCCGGATCAGACATTTTCTTCGCGTCTCTCCGAGATGAGCCCGGTCGGCTTGATCGCCAGCATCAGCAGCAGCAAGCGCGAACACGACGATGTCGATCAGGCCGGGGTCGAGAAATTGCGTGGTGTAGCTTTCGATCAGGCCGACGATGAGACCGGCGAGAATGGTCCCCTCGACATTGCCGAACCCGCCGATGATGACGATCGCGAAGGCCTTCACGATCACGGAGGTGCCGGCAAACGGCGTGAGCACCAGCACCGGCGCGAGCATCGCGCCGCCCATGCCGGCGAGCGCCGAGGCAATCACGAATGTCAGCATGATGAGATAATTGGGATTGATGCCCATCAGGCCCGCGGTCTCGCGGTCCTGCGCCACCGCGCGCAGCGCCTTGCCGAGAAAGGTGAACTTCATGAAGGCGTAGAGCAACGCAATGGTCAGAATCGAGACAATGATGATGATCACGCTTTGCCAGGACACGAAGATGCCGGCGAACCGGATGACCTCGCTGCTGTATTGGGTCTCGAAGGCGTAGGGGATCGGCCCGAACCAGGCCAGCATCAGGTTCTGCATCATCACCGATACGCCGATGGTGGCGATCAGCGGCAGCAGCTCATTCCCCTTGCGGCGCAGGGGCGCGAAGATCGCCGCATTGATCAGCCAGCCCAGCGCGGCGCCGACGACAAAGGCGACGGCGATGCTCAGGATGTAGCCACCGCCGACCAGATGCATGAAAAAATAGGCGGCGAAGGCTCCGAGCGTGACAAAGTCGGCGTGCGCGAAATTAATCTGCACCAGCACGCCGTAGATCAACGTCAGGCCTAGCGCCACCAGGACGTAGAGACTTCCGAGAACGACGCCGTTGATCGCCTGTTGCAGGACGATCGTTGTTGTCATTTCCCGGTCAGTTCCACTTCAGGCTTGTCCACGACATGTCCGGCTTGGTTTCCATGTAGTGGATGGTGTCCATCTTGGTGTTCTGATTGGTCTTGTCGAACTCGACGCTGCCGGTGACGCCCGAATAGTCTTTCGTGGCGGCAAGCCCGTCACGGATCGACTGGGCGATCCTTCCCGCCGCGCTTGACGACGTCGGCGATCAGCATGATCTGGTCGTAGGCGTGCGCGTTCAGATGCGTGGGGTCGGCATTGTACTTGGCCTTGAAAGCGGTCGCGAAATTCTTCGCCACGTCGCGCGTGTCGGTCGGGTCGAACTGCACGATGCGGATATATCCGAGCGCCGCCTTGCCGGCTTTCTGCTCGAAGCCGAAGGGCAGCCAGATCGTGCCGATCTGGATGGCGTTGCCGCCGCCGCCTTTGGTGACGCCGGCCTGCGCCAGCGCCTGCGTGATCTTGAGGCCCTGGCCTTCGAGCGTGTAGGTCGGAATGACGTCCACCTTGCCGAGGCCGGCCACGCGCGTTGCGATCGCGGTGAAGTCGTTGACGTCGCGGCCGAAGCCGATCTCCGCGAGGACCTTGCCGCCGAGCTTGGTGAAGTTCTCCTTGAACACCTGCGCATTGCCGATGCCGGCGTTGGTGTTCTCGAACAGCAGCACCGCGGTCTGCGCCTTCATGCGCTTGGACGCATTCTCCGCGAGATTGATGCCCTGCATCACCTCGTTCGGCATGATGCGGAACGTCCACGGATTGCCGGGCTCGGTCACCTTGATCGACGAGGAGCCGGCATTGAGCAGCGGCACTTTCGCCTGCTCGACCACGGGCATCACGGCAAGCGTCGCGTCCGAGCATTCCTCGCCGATGATGACGTCGGGCTTGAACTGCTCGATCAGGCGCTTGGCGGCTTGCGTCGCGGGAAGCGGGCTGCAGCTTGAATCTTCGTATTGAACCACGAACTTGTAGCCGTTGACGCCCGCCTTGTTGAGCTGCTCGAGCGCGAGCTCGACGCCCTGCTTGTCCTGCGCGCCGAAATAGGAGCCCGGCCCCGACATCGGAAACAGCGCGCCGATCTTGATGGTCTTGTCTTGCGCCTGCGCGGCCGAACCGATCGCTATGAGGCCGACCGCTGCCGCGCTTAGAAAGAGAGTCCGCAATGCCTTCATGTTGTCCTCCCCGCACTGATTTTCGTTGGGCCAGAGCCTATCAACCAATGGCTAATCCCGTAAAGCAACTTGCCGACGAGTTGCCTGCGGTCGACTGGTGAGATCGAGTTGGATTCTCTGACGAATTCGCGGTACTTCTGCCGTCATCGACGCACTGCGCGACGCGGGTTACGCTCATCGCAACGGTATTGCCGCGTGTAAGGCACTATGACATCCCCCGAAAGTCCGCTCACCACCGACCTCTACGAGCTCAACATGGTCCAGGCCTATCTGGACCGCGGCGAGGACAAGGAGGCCGTGTTCGAGTTCTTCGTGCGCCGGTTGCCGGAACGGCGCGGCTTTCTTCTTGCCGCCGGCCTCGACGATGCCCTCGCCTATCTCGAGACGTTGCGTTTCTCGCCGGGTGAGATTGACTGGCTGAAAAGCACCAAGCGCTTCCGCAGCAACCTCATCGATTACCTCGCCGCGTTCCGCTTCACCGGCAACGTCCACGCCATCCCGGAAGGCACCGTCTGTTTTCCCAACGAGCCGCTGATCCGCATCACCGCGCCGCTGCCGATGGCGCAGCTCATCGAAACACGGCTGATCAATATCCTGCACTTCCAGACCATGATCGCCTCCAAGGCCGCGCGCATGGCGCTCGCCGCGCCGGGGAAAATTCTCTCGGATTTCGGCCTGCGCACCGCGCATGGCGCCGAGGCCGGACTGTTTTCCGCGCGCGCGAGCTACATCGCCGGCTTTGGTGGCGCCGCGAACGTCCTTGCCGGCGAACGCTACGGCATTCCGATCGTCGGCACGATGGCGCATTCTTTCGTGCAGGTGCACGACGACGAAATAACCGCATTCGAAAATTTCGCGCGCTCGCGGCCGGAAGGCGTGATCCTGCTGATCGACACCTACGACACCGAGGCCGGCGCGCGGAAGGTCGTGGAGCTTGCGCCGAAGCTCATGGCCGACGGCATCGCGATCCGCGGCGTCCGCATCGACAGCGGCAATCTTGCAGAAATGGCGAAAAAGGTGCGCGGCATTCTCGATGCCGGCGGGCTCGAAAAGGTCATTATCCTGGTAAGCGGCGGCATCAACGAAGATGTCTTGCTGAAGATGGCCGCGGCGAAGGCGCCGATCGACGGCTTCGGCATCGGCGTCAACCTCGATGCCTCGATCGACGCGCCCTCGCTCGACTGCGCCTACAAGCTGCAGGATTACGCCGGCAGGCCGCGCCGCAAGCTCTCCGAAGGCAAGCAGACCTGGCCCGGCCGCAAGCAGGTGTGGCGCACCTCCGATGCGCAGGGCCGCATGCATGGCGATGTGCTGTCGCTCGAAGACGACAAGCAAAACGGCGAAATCCTGATCGTTCCTGTGATGCGCGGCGGCAAGCGCGTCGGGCCGGCGCCGTCCCTCGCGCAAATTCGGGAGCGCGCCGCGCGCGAGCTGGCGCGATTGCCGGAGCCGCTGCGCCGGCTTGAAGCGGGCGTCAGCTATCCAGTTGAAATTTCCGCGAACCTCAAGGCGCTGGCGGCAAAGATGGACGCGAAGGCAACCGGATGACCGGCACGTTCAGCCATGACGAGCAAGATCCGTTGACCGCTTGTCCCCCGAAACGGACGTTCGCAGTGTGTTTGATCAGACGGCGAAATTGGGCGGCTGAAATTTCAATTTCAGGAGCTGCTCCCTCCAGCAGATACTAGACATGCGGTGCATATCAGTTTGCTACGTCTGCGATGAGAAGTGGGCAGCGCTCGGACATCTCATATATCCCGCTCTGAATAAGCCGCGCACCGGGGCACACTTCCGACACCACCGACAGTAACTGGCCTGCGGTTGGAAAATTGAATACAACGTTTGAACCCCGGTAGAAATCAATCGTATCGATCTGCTCGCGGCTCCAACCGGTTATGCGGACCAATTCGTCACGATTTTTGAACAGCTCGTTAAAACTATCCAAAATGCTTTCAACGCAGATTTGCCGCACAGGTTGTAGCGCAGCAAGCGCCATGGCAAGTCTCATTTTAAAGGCGTGGAAATTTCCAATCGTGCCGGACATGACGCTTTCCTTTAGCGTTGAAATTGTCTCGTCCGTGTCAGGTGAAATGTAAAGTCGGCAAACGATACGTCCGTCTTTCGTCAAAATTCGCTTTAGTTCATTAAACAGAGCCGCAATGTCGGTAGGATACTCTAGACCACATAAGCTGCCATCGCCGACGCAAACGGAGAAGACAGCCGATGCGAAATTCGAATTGCGCCAGTCGCCGGCGATCGCGCAGCGAGTAGATGTATTGCCTGGCCACACGTTGGCGATCATCGAAAAGTTACGGTCGACCGCCACGAGATTTGGCGCGACATCGGCTAGTTCTGGTGTGACTCCGAGAAGGAGGGTACGGCCCTGCCGGTCCTTGATCTGCTCCTTCACTGCGGCAACAACGTCCGGATGAGGCCGCAATGGCGGCCCCAGATGAGACCAGGCGCGGTGGTACGTTTGTCGATGATTGGCCATTCAGCTTTGCTTGATTTTGAAAAAATATTGCGGGCAGTTTTGGATCATTCTACCACTTAGTACAAATGTTTACGCTGGACGTCTGATGGTGGCAGACCGTATCGATCGTATGGTGATGAAATTCCGTGACGTGCTCGCGGAAACCGAGCGTCTACACCCAGACAAACTTCAAGCTTACCAGGAAAACCTTTTAACGCCGCTTGTGCTGCACGCCTACCACTACGTGCCGTTCTACAAAAAGGCACTCGCTCGGCTGTGTCTGGGCAGGGACGTCGATCTGAACCGTTGGGACGAGGTACCCATTCTCACTCGGGCCGAAGCGCAGCGAAATATCCCAGCATTGACCGCTCAAATAGTGCCCCCACACGCAGGCGTAGTTACTGCGGGCGAGACGTCAGGATCGACTGGTCGTCCCATCCGCTACAAAATTAATGAACTGGCTCAGATTGCAAGCCTCGGTGCAACAGACCGAGCGTTCCGGTGGTGGCAATTCGATGGCAACAAGTCGATGGCGAGTTTTGTTGCGAGGACACGGGATGATGCGCGCCCGCCAGATGGAAAAGTGGAAAAAGGTTGGCGCGTGGGGAGTTCTGGGCTGCACTACATGATTGATCTATCTGCCGACACAAATATGCGAATCGAGTGGCTCTGCCGTCATCGCCCGGACTATTTGACAGCCCATTCGTTTATCTTACTCGAGTTAGCCGAGCGTGCGTCTGCGCATGCAGTTAATTTGAAGCTCGAACAAATTGTTTCGATAGGGTCAGTCCTAACCGAGGAAATTCGCAACGCATGCAAAGAAGCATTCGGCGCCCGACCGATAGACCAGTATGGTGCCCAAGAGACAGGACTGATGGCGTGCGAATGTCCGTGGTGCGGCCATTTTCATGTCAATGCAGAAACGGTCCTTATCGAAATCCTTGACGCACATGGCAGGCCGAGCAAGCCCGGCGCGGTCGGTCGGGTCATAGTGACCTCGCTCTATAACTACGCCATGCCTTTCATACGCTATGAAATTGGCGATTTTGCCGTAGCCGGCCCCGCACAGCCCAAATGTCCAGTGAAACTGCCAACTCTGGGGCAAATCATGGGGCGTTTCCGCAATGCGTTTACACTGCAGGACGGTCGTACCGTTTATCCCTATGTGCCCGTGTCGCGTCTCCGCCAACATATGTCATTTGAGCAATTTCAGATTGTACAAACAGACCTTGCGTCAATCGAAGTCCGATATGTCCCGCCCCACGGACATCAAAACGTCGATGCAAGCGGACTCCAAGCATGCTTACGGGAACTTATCGACCCGAGTTTTAGCGTCCAGGCGGTTGCCGTCGACAAGATAGAAAGGTCTTCGTCAGGTAAATATGAAGACTACCTGTCGTACGTGACACGACAGCGCAGCTAGGCAAAGGTATAGGGTTTTAGTGTTCTTAGGTTGGCGCTTTATGGGCCAAACTTGTAGCTGATACCGACGCGCACCTTGTTCACGTCTTTAAGGTCAAGCGTGCCGGTCTGCGGGCCGAAGCCGAATGGCACGGCAATATCGCCGAAGTTTTCGTAGAGATACTCGACGCGCGCAATCCAATTGGCAGCCAACATGTATTCAACACCGCCACCGACGACCCAACCGGTCAATGTTTTGCTTCCATCCCAAGCGGCTGTGAAGGTACCGGCCAATGCGTCTAAGCGTGAGCTTTCACTCCAATGCACGTGAGCAAAAGCGACGCCGCCTGTTCCATAAAACAACCAAGGCCCGTTGACGTAGCCCAGCCGCCCGCGGATCGTTGCCTGCCAAGTGAGCTTCGCTTCGGAAGTTCTGCTGAACGTAAAACCATCACCGAACGAATCTAAACCCGAAAATGATGTCCCCAAAGTCGTACTAGACGATCCCCACGTCCAGTCACCCTCGAGGCCAACGAGTACCGCCGGCGTCACCATGAAGTTGTAGCCCCCATGGACGCCGATAATTCCACCATTCACGCGGTAGCTTTCATTGCGAGGCGGAAAGCTCACAACGCCGCCACCGGTGTCAAAATCGTAGCCGGCACCGGAAAAATTCGGGTCGGCCCAGCGGTAGCCTGCGTGGGCACCCAGGTAAAAACCTGACCAATTGTATTGAGCTACTGGAGCTGGTGGCTGTGCCTTAACAGGCATATCGGCCGCACTCGCTGCCGCGATATCCCACAGCGTCAGCGAAACGAGACCAACTAAAGCCTTTTGCCCTTTACGCATCCGCGACACCCACCTACGTCAATATTGCCAGTGCGGCAGATGCGCATCAATCTTCCAGTCCGGAAAATTGCTGTAGTAAAAACAAGTGGTTTGTGTTGCTGAAATACCACGCCCTAGTCAGACAGCCAAAAACGAATGTAATTTCAATGGGAAATGGCTTTCCGATTTGCGTTCGCTCCCTACCCCGCTCTATTCCAGCCGCGCGCACCTTCGCCGTAGACTTCGTGGCCCTTGTCGGTGACGACGACGGTATCCTCAAGTTTGATGAAGCCGCGCGACGGATGCATCAGCGTGGTCTCGACCGACACCACCATGCCGGCTTCCAGCGGCTCCTTCGCGTATTCGCTCGGATAAGGCACCGGGCCGCGATCGGTCAGGCGCGGTGCCTCGTGGCTCACCATGCCCATGCCGTGCGCGAGGAATTCCATGTGGTTGTTGTGCTTTGATTTCTGCACCAGCGGCGCCGCCGCGGCGTAGATCTCGCCGCCGATCATGCCGGCGCGGATCGGCTTCATCGCCGCGCGCTGGATGGTTTCAATTTCGCCGAGAAGATCGTCAAGTTCCGCATCCGGCTCGCCCTGGATCGCCATGCGGCAGACGTCACCAATGTAGCCTTCATAGTTACCGCCGGAATCGATCGACATGATCTCGCCCTTCTCCCATTTCTGGTCGGAGGGCGCACGGTTCATGCTGGTGCCGCAGGTGATCAGGCAATATTCAAAAGTAAGACCGCGATTGGTTTCCTCGCGGCGCAGCGCCTCGACCACCTCGGCCTTGGTAATGCCGGGCTTGCTCGCTGCAATGACGGCCTGCATCGACTCGATCACCGCCTCGGACGCGTATTTCAGCAATTTCAATTCTTCGGCAGACTTCTTCACGCGCTGGCGCTCGAGCACGTAGAGCGCGTCGACCCACTCGGCGTCGGGAAATGCGGCGCGCAGCACCTGCGAGGCGTCGTATGGCAGGAAGCCGAACTCGGTCGCGATGCGCTTGGGCTTGAGGCCGATCTTGCGCATATGATCGACCGCCTTCTGCATGGCGTCGACCGTGCCCCAGGTGTTGGTCTGGGTCTCCGGCGTCCACATCGGATTGACCTCGCGCTGGAATTTTTCCAGGCGGTGGCCGATATAGGCCGCCTTCTCGGGTGCGCCTTTCGGGTAGACCAGCACCGGCAGATAGCGGGTGATGCCGGTCGCATCCATGTAGTCGAAGAAGTCGGCGCGATGGCCGCCGAGCAGATACTGCACATTGTGCTTGGAGGTCGCCAGCACGACGTCGATGCCGGCCTCATCCATCAGGCGATCAAGGCGATCGTGATCGAAGGGGATCGCGAGCCCTTTGGCCGGCTGAGCGTTGACGTTCACGACGCGCCTCCATGGAGTCCTGATTCAACGGAAGCCTAGCGCATGACCCCGAAAAGTGGAATCCGGGTTTCGGTCAAGGCCAGCGCCACTAAAACCTACCAGAGTTCCCTGCTCGCAAGCCGGGCCCCTTCGCTCAGCGCCTCCAGCTTCGCCCACATCACCGACGGATGCACGCGGCGATAGAACGGCCCCTGCGCAAAGCCGCAATCGGTGCCGGCAATCACGTTCTCGCGGCCGATAACGCGCGCCAGGCGCGTGATGCGCTCGGCGACCAGCTCGGGATGCTCGACGACATTGGTAGCGTGGCTGATGACGCCTGGAATGAGCACCTGCCCCGCGCCGAGCTTTGCATTTTTCCATACCTGCCATTCGTGCTCGTGACGCGGATTGGCGCCCTCGATGACATAGGCGCCGACTTTCACCTTCAGGATCAGATCGACGATCTCCTTCAGCGGCACGTCGCTGGTGTGCGGCCCCGGCCACGAGCCCCAGCACACGTGATAGCGGATGCGGTCGGCGGGCAGACCTTCGATCGCGTGATTGAGAATGTCGACCTGCTTCGACAAGCCACGCGCGGTAGTCGGCAAAGCTCGCCGGCGGCACCATGCGGTCGTAAGTCACCGCGCTGCGCGCATCGTCGAGCTGCAGCAGGAAGCCGGCATCGACGATCATCTTGTATTCGGTGCGCATTGCTTCCGCGATCGCGGCCTGCAGCTCCTCGTCGCTCCTGTAGTACTCGTTCTTGCGGTCGGGGATCACGCTCGCCGGCGCGGCGACGGGCAGAAAGGCCTCTTCCACTTTCACGTTCTTGAGCGCGCTCTTGAAATTGTCGATGTCGCGCTGCAGCTCGGCCTGCCCGGTATATTTGATCGGGCCGACGCAGATCGCCTCGGTCGTCGTCGCAACCGCTTCCTTGGCATCGAGCTCGGCATAGAACTCGGCAAACTTGGTGCGGTCGGCGCCGCGCTTGAACGGATTGGCGGCCTCCTGCCTGAGCGGCCGCCGCTCGAAGCCCGACAGGCGCTCCAGCGCATACTGCGCCCAGCTGATCGATTTGCCGAACTCGCCGTCGCTGACGACGTCGATGCCGGCACCCGCCTGCTCGCGCACGATGTCGGCCACGGAGTCGCTCAGGCATTTCTGATAGGCTTTTACGTCGTAAGGCTTGCCGCCCTGCTTGGCGCGCAGGAATTCCTGCAGCGGCTGCGGGCGGATCAGGCTGCCGACATGCGTGGTGAGAATGCGATCGGTGCTGCGTTTCATGCGCGCTCTATGCCTTCCGCGCGGATGAAAGGCAATGGTGATGAATTTTTGGTGGGCAGATGCCCAGCGAATTCGTCATGCCCGCGCATAGCCGTCTGTGCCGGCGTGCATCGCACGCTTAGTTGTGGGTACACGTCTTCGCAGCATTGCACTGAAGCAAAACGTGGATGGCCGGGCCAAGCCCGGCCATGACGGACAAACTTTACGCCTTCACCACGCCGATGAGCTGCTCGAGCTTTGCCGGATCCTTGCGCAGGACTTCGCTGGCGCCGTCATAGACGATGCGGCCACGGTCCATCACGACCGCGCGCGGGGAAATGTCGAGCGCAAGCCGCGTGTTCTGCTCGACCAGCACGATGGCCAGGCCACTCGACTGCGTCAGCCGCTTCACCGCGCGCGCCAGCTCCTCGACGATCACCGGCGCCAGCCCTTCCGACGGCTCGTCCATCAGCAGGACCGTCGGATTGCCGATGAGCGCGCGGCCGATCGCCAGCATCTGCTGCTCGCCACCCGACAGCTGATTGCCCCGGTTGTCGGCACGCTCCGCCAGCCGCGGGAAAAGCTCGAACACGGTCTCGACCGTCCACGACCCCGGCCGCGCCGCGACCTCGAGGTTTTCCCGCAACGTGAGCGAAGGAAAAATCTCGCGCTCCTGCGGCACGTAGCCAAGCCCCGCGCCGACGCGGCGATAGGTCGCCATCTTCGAGATATCGTTGTCGTGCAGCGACAGCCGGCCGCCATGCAGCGTGGTGTGGCCCATGATGGTCGCGAGCAGCGTGGTCTTTCCGACGCCGTTGCGCCCGATGATCGACACCGTTTCGCTGGCGCCGAGCGCAAAGCGAATGTCTTCGAGCACGACGGTCTCGCCGTAGCCGGCGCGGACGTTTTCGAGGTCGAGCGCCCATTTAGCCATGGCGGCCTCCGCGATTGCATGAGCTTTCCTGGCCGAGATAGACCGCCTTCACCTGCTCGTTGTTCATGATCTCGTCGGGCGTGCCATGCGTGAACACTGCGCCCTGCACCAGCACGGTGATTTCCTTCGCGAAGCGGAAGACGACATCCATGTCATGCTCGATGATCAGCACCGCGATGTCCGGGTCGAGCGCGGCCACCACATCGAGGATGAGATGGCTCTCCGAAGACGGCACGCCGGCGGCCGGCTCGTCGAGCAGCAGCACGCGCGGCTTCTGCGCGAGCGCAATGGCGATTTCCACCAGCCGCTGGCGGCCATAGGGCAGTTCGCGCACCAGCTTCAGCGCATCGTCGACGAGCCGCAGCGAAGTCGAGATGATCGAGCGCCTCGTCAAGAACGGCCCGGCTGCTGCCGACCGGCCGCCACAGATTGTCGGCATGGCCGTCACGTTCGCTGATGCACATGCCGATGTTTTCCAGCACCGTAGAGCCCGCGGAACAGCTGGTTGATCTGGAACGTGCGCGCGAGCCCGCGCCGTGCGCGATCGGCCTGGCTCAGCGCGGTGATGTCCTCGCCGTTGAGGATCACGCGGCCCGAATGCGGCTTGAGCGCGCCGGTGATCAGGTTGACCAGCGTCGTCTTGCCGGCGCCATTGGGGCCGATGAGCGCGTGCCGCGCGCCGCGCTCGAGCGTCAGGTTGACGTCGCGCGTCACCGGTAGCGCGCCGAAAGCCCGGTTCAGTCCCTCGACCTGCAGCGCGGCGCTCATGACTTCTTCCTCTCGGAGAAGTATTTGCCGATGCTCTCGAACACGCCGAGCACACCGCGCGGCGTGAACAGCACCGCCAGCACCAGCATCAGGCCGATGCCGAACTGCCAGAAGGTCGGGCTCAATTTCGAGAAATAGTCCTCGAGCACCATGTAGACCGCCGCGCCGACGAAGGCGCCGTAAAGCCGGCCGGTGCCGCCGAGGATCAGCATCACCATCACCTTGGCGGAGTTGTCGAAATCGAACACCGTCAGCGTCACGTAGGCATTGGTCTGGGTGAACAAGCGCGCCCGCAACGCCGGCGATCGCCGCGGCGATGGTGTAGACCGTCACCAGCCGCCGGTGCACCGGCGAGCCGATCGCATGCATGCGCCGCACGTTCTCGCGGATTCCGGTCAGCGCCTGCCCGAACGGCGAATAGACGATCCTGCGGACAAAGAAGAACACCACCACGCAGCACGGCGAGGACATACAGGTAATATGTGTGCCCGTAGAGGTCGTATTCGAACACGCCGAACAGCGGCTTGAACATCAGCCCCGGCAGGCCGTCATAGCCGCCTGAAATGTCCGAGCGCAGGTTGCCGGTCTCCTGCAGCAGGATCGCGGTCGCGAGCGTCAGCATCAGCAGCGTGAGGCCGCGATAGCGCAGCAGGAACCAGCCGGTGATGAAGCCGACAAGGCCCGCCGCAATCGCGGCCGCAAACAAGCCCGCTGATCGGCTCGCTCCAGCCCAGGCGCGCCGCGGCAAGCCCTACCGTATAGGCGCCGACGCCGAAGAAGGCGGCATGGCCGAGCGTGACAATGCCGGCATAGCCGAGGATGAGATCGAGCGAGAGCGCGAACATCACCATCACCAGCACCTGGCTGCCGAAGGTCATGCGCTCCGGAAAAATGAAATAGACGGCGATGGCGGCGAGCCACGGCAAGGTTTCCGCAAGGCGGAAGCGATGACGCCTGAGCAGATATTCCGCGGCGCGCTCGCGCGCTTCGGAACGGCTCGCCGCGCTGATGGTCTCACTCGCGGCCATAGAACCCCGCCGGCTTGACCAGAAGAACGGCAACCGTCACCGCATAGACGAAAAATCCGCCGGCATCGGAGAACAGATATTTCCCGGCCGTGTCGAACACGCCGAGCACGAGCGCCGCCAGCAGCGTGCCCTTCAGGCTGCCAAGCCCGCCGACCGCGACCACGATCAGGAACAGCACAAGATAGAGAACCGCAAAGCTCGGCGAGAGGCCGAACAGCTGGATGGCAAGCCCGCCGCCGAGCGCGGCAAGGCCGGACCCCACCGCGAAGGTCAGCGTGAACAGGCGGTCGACATTGATGCCGACCAACTCCGCCATGCGCCGGTTGTCGACGGCGGCACGGATCTTGGCGCCGATATTGGTGCGCTCGAATGCGTACCAGAGCACGACGATGAGCACGACGCCGAGCACGATCAGAAACGCGCGATAGCTCGGGAAATTGCGGAACCCGAGGTTGACGTCGCCCTGCAGCCAGTCGGGCAGCGGCACCGATTTCGGAATCGGCCCGTAGAGATAGGTCGCGGTCGCGATCGCCATGAAGGCAAGACCGATGGTGAGCAGCACCTGCTCGAGATCGGTGGATTTATAGAGCCGGCGATAGAGGCCGCGCTCGAACACGACGCTCACCGCGCCGACGACAACCGCCGCAATGACGAGCGAAGGAACAAAGCCGACGCCGAGCGTGCGCGTAAGCGTGACGACGATGTAGCCGCCGGCCATCGCGAAAGCGCCGTGCGCCAGATTCACGAAGCCCATCAGCCCCATCGTGACCGAAAGGCCGACGGAGGTGATGAACAGGAACATGGCGTAAGCCAGTCCGTCGAACAGGATGCTGACGGCAATGATCGCGAAATGCGGCACGAGCCCCACCTCGTGTTGAAGAAAACGCCGCCGCGTTATGCGCGGCGGCGCCGTTTGCTGTCAAATAGGTGAACTCAGCTGCCGCAGCGGCCGAGTTTCAACACCTTGCACTCATCCTTGACCGCATTGGTGGTGCCCAGCACCTTGATGCCAAGCTTGCCGTCCGACTTGCGGATGACTTCCATGGCGTACTCGTTCTGCACGATGTCGCGGGTGGCCGCGTCGATCGCGACCGGGCCGCGCGGACCCTTGGCGGTCCAGCCTTTCATCGCATCGATCACCTGCTGGCCGTCAGTGACCTTCCCGTTGAGCTTTTTGATCGCATCGAAGATGGCGTGCATGGTGTCCCAGCCGGCCGCCGACATGAAGTCCGGATAGGAGTCCTTGCCGTAGGCTTCGTGCCAAGCCTTGTTCAGTGCTTTGTTCTCGGCATTGTCGAGATCGACGGCGTAGTTGCCCATCACGATGGTGCCGATGGCGGCATCGCCCATGTCCTGCAGCTTGTTGTCGGGGATCAGGTCCATCGGGCCAATCAGCTTGACGCCGGCCTTGCGCATGCCGAGCTCGCCATAGGCCTTCATCACGCCGGTCGCGTGCGCGCCGGAGGGAATAAAGACGTACATGCAGTCGGGCTTGGCGTCCTTGATGCGCTGGAAGAAGGGCGTGAAGTCCGGCACCTGAACCGGGCTGCCCATCGGGATCGCCTCGGTGATCTTGCCGCCCGCCTTCTCGAAGCCGGTCTTGAAGGCTTCGGTCGAAGTCCTTGCCCGGCGGGAAGTCGGTATAGGCCATCGCCGCGGTCTTGCAGCCGACCTTGCTGTGAGCAAAGGCGCCCATCGGATAGCCATGGTGCCACATGCTGAACGAGAGCCGCGCGATATAGGGTGACAGATTGGTTATCCAGGCCGTGCCGGCATTTGCGATGACCATCGGCACCTTGGCCTGCGTCACCACCGGTGCCAGCGCGATCGCGGACGGCGAGAAAACGAAGCCGGTGAGGATCTGCACCTTGTCGTTGGTGACAAGTTCGGTCGCAACGGTTTTTGCCTGCGCGCCGGTCGGCGGACCTTCGTCACGCTTGATGATCTCCACCTTGTGCGGCGCGATGTCCTTGGCGTGCAATTTCACATACAGGTCGAAGGCCTTGTCGATCTGGTGACCGAGGTCGGCATTGGCGCCGCTGAACGGAAGCACCACACCGATCTTGACGGTCTCAGCCTGGGCGGCTCCGCCCATCGCAAAGGCCAGGGCGGCTATCCCGAGCCAGCCAAACTTGCGCATCTCATCCTCCCTATGAACTTGAAATAGTTTGGAATCCCACTAATGCATGGGCACGCCCTGCGGCCCACTCGCTCCTAAACTGGACTAATATGAAGGTCCCGGTCAATCGGGAATGGCGTCACGTTGTGACGCAGCCTTTACAGTTTCAATACGTCGGGGGTTGCTGCCGCCTGGTCAGGCGGCGCTCTTCGTGCTGATCGCGGCGACCGAACTCGTGGATGTCGCCTCGAACTTCTTGCGGTCGCCGGTCATATCGAGCGAGGCGACTTCCACACGGTTACGCCCGCGCTCTTTGGCGTAATAAAGCGCATGGTCGGCTTGCGCCAACAGCTCGGTTACGTCGAGTGTCCGCCCCAGGCAGTGCACCAGGCCGATGCTGACTGTACCGCATACCGGGTGGCCGTCGACCTCCTGCGCCATCTGGGCAAAGGTCTCGCGAATGCGCTCGGCAACGGCCACGGCCTTCTCGCGGCTGGTGTCGGCGAGCACCGCGGCAAACTCCTCACCGCCAAGCCGGCCAACGAGATCGGATCCGCGCATCGACTTGCGCGCCGCCTCGGTGAAGATTTCCAGCACGCGATCGCCGACCGCATGGCCGAAGCGGTCGTTGATCGACTTGAAGTGGTCGAGATCGATGACCAGGAATGCTGTCGGACGCGGATTGGCGAGGTGCAGTTTCGCGAGCATGGACGCGTCCTGCAGAAACGACCGGCGGTTGGCGATGCCGGTGAGCGGATCGACCATCGCGGCCTTGCGGTGACGCAGCTCCGTGCGCTCCTTCGCCATCGCAAGCAGGAGGAATGCACTGGAGATGGTGAGCAGCAGGGCCTCGAAGCTCAGCACTGTCATCCAGACGCTTCCGTACACGCCGTCGCTGCTCGAAGCCGCCGGCAGCAGCGCGATCATCGGCGTGCGCAAAAGGAACAGCACACCGTGCGCAAAGAACATGACGATCGCCGGCCAGCGGGAGACCAGCGCCTCGCTGCGCCCGCGCCAGAACTCGAAGGCGGTGAGCCAGACGTAAGACGTGATGATGCCGGCGATGATCAGCGACCGGAGATCGCTGTTCTCCGTCACCAGCGGCAGGCGGCACACCAGCAACCAGAGAACGGCGCCGGTGACCAGGTAAACAGGCTCGACCGGACGGCCATCGAATACGCGCGCGCCGGTCCAGGTCATGGCAAAGGCGGTAAATAGCAGTGCGTTGGCAAGATCGATGCTGATCAGATCGGGCGACGATCCGTAGAGGCTGAACAGCGCGATCGAGGCAAGCCGGGTCACATGGGCAAAGCCCCACCAGCAGACGGCGCGAAGCGCCATGTTCTGCGCCCAAACGAAAAGCAGCAGCAGACCGAGGATGCCCTCGACGTAGATCGTCACCAGAAAAAGCGTATGGATGTCGAGCGTCATTCGTCAGCCAACCTGCCCGGCCCCCCGAGCTCCGAGTCCCCACCGCCACGACTAGACGTCCGCAGGAAAAATCTAATGAATGTGAATACGCCGGACGGCCGAATACGCCGCTATGGTTTCGAAGTTGTTGCCAATGTGGCTACAATCGCCGCAATTCGACTGAAATTTCCGCGTTGTTTGGCGGCTTCGGCCGCGTTTCTCCGGCCTTGTGACGTTGTAGGGCCTCCACTAGGGTCAAATCCTCCCTTTATCCCCCGGGACCGGGCATGCAAATCCGCGACGGCATTATTGAAGCAATCGGCCATACGCCGCTCATCAAGTTGGAGCGCGCATCGGAGGCGACGGGCTGCACGATCCTCGGCAAGGCGGAGTTCATGAACCCCGGCGGCTCGGTGAAGGACCGCGCCGGCCGGCAGATGATCCTGGAGGCGGAAAAGCGCGGCGAGTTGCGCCCGGGCGGCCTCGTCGTCGAGGCAACCGCGGGCAATACCGGCATCGGCCTTGCGCTCGTCGCCAATGCGCGGGGATATCGCACGCTGATCGTCATTCCCGAGACGCAAAGCCAGGAAAAGAAGGACATGCTTCGCCTGTGCGGCGCCGAGCTTGTCGAGGTGCCGGCGGCGCCCTACTCCAACCCGAACAACTATCAGCATGTCGGGCGGCGGCTCGCCGAGCAGCTCAAAAAAACCGAAAAGAACGGCGTCATCTTCGCCGACCAGTGGAACAATCTCGACAACCGCAAGGCCCACTACGTCTCGACCGGGCCGGAGATCTGGGAAGAGTGCGGCGGCAAGATTGACGGCTTCATCTGCGCAATCGGCACCGGCGGCACGATCGCAGGCGCCTCGACATTCCTGCGTGAGAAAAAGAAGGACATCGTGATCGGCGTCGCCGATCCGCGCGGCGCGGCGATGTACCATTTGTTCAAGGACGGCAAGGCAACAGCGACCGAAGGCGGCTCGATCACCGAGGGCATCGGTCTCGGCCGCGTGACGCCGATCATCGACGGGCTGAAGGTCGACAAGTCCTATCTCATTCCCGATGAAGAAGCGCTTCCGCTCATCTTCGACTTGCTCGAGCATGAGGGCCTCTGCCTCGGCGGCTCGTCCGGCATCAACATCGCCGGCGCCATCCGCCTTGCGAAAGATCTCGGCCCGGGAAAAACCATCGTTACGATCCTCGCCGATTACGGCACGCGCTATCAGTCCAAGCTGTTCAACCCGGACTTCCTGCGCTCCAAGAAATTGCCGGTACCCGATTGGCTCGAACGCAAGTCGAATATCAAGCCGCCGTTCGAGAAGACGTGAGCGGCCAATGGCGACCGAGTGCCTCTTCCGCGACGATTCCTACCTCAAGGATTGTGAGGCGCGCGTTGTCGCCCTGACCGACCAGGGCGGTATCGTGCTCGACCGCACGGTTTTCTACGCGACCTCCGGCGGCCAGCCCGGCGATACCGGGTCGCTGACCGCAGGCGGTGTCCGTATCCCGATTGAGACGGCGGTCTACACCGACGCCGCGAAGACCGAGATCGCTCATGTGCCCGCCGCCGGCTCGCCCGCGCTGAACATAGGCGACAAAGTCACGGCGAGCATCGATTGGGACAAGCGTTACGCGCGCATGCGCATGCATACCGCGCTGCATCTGCTGTCGGCCGTGCTGCCTTACGCGGTGACCGGCGGCTCGGTCGGCGACAGCGAAAGCCGGCTCGACTTCGACATTCCGGAGGCCGGCCTCGACAAGGACGCGATCACGGCGAAGGTCGCTGAAATGATCGCCAGCAATGCGGCCGTGACCAGCCGCTGGATCACCGACGCCGAGCTCGAGGCCAATCCGGGCCTCGTCAAGACAATGTCGGTGAAGCCGCCGATGGGCACCGGGCGCGTGCGCCTCATCGAAATTGCCGGGCTCGATCTGCAGCCTTGCGGCGGCACGCATGTCCGGGCGACTGGTGAAATCGGCGCGGTGCGCGTCACCCAGATCGAGAAAAAGGGCAAGCAGAACCGGCGCGTCCGGCTCGCACTTGCCTAGTTGCCTTGACGGAACGATTGGACGATTGTGCGCATAGATAGCGCAGCTCGGCCATACCGATTGAATGGCTGCACCTACATCAAGCCGCTGGCTCAAGTCCACCGAATGGCTTGCCGGCGAGCTCGGCAAGCCGGACGTCGCCGTCATCGACGGGTCCTACTACCTGCCGACGCAGAACCGCGACGCCAGGGCGGAGTACGTTGCCGCTCATATTCCCGGCGCGGTGTTCTTCGACATCAATGCGGTCGCCGATCATTCGACCGAACTGCCCCACATGTTGCCGGGGCCGGACCAGTTCGGCGCGGCCGCCGGCGATCTCGGAATTTCGGAGAAGGATACGATCGTCGTCTATGACGGCACCGGGCTGTATTCGGCGCCGCGCGTCTGGTGGACCTTCCGTATCTTCGGCGCGCGCAACGTCTATATCCTCGATGGCGGCCTGCCGGCCTGGAAGGCGGAAGGCCGGCCGACCGAAGCGGGCACCGTCAAGCGTCCGAAAAAAACGTTCAACGCCGAGATGGATACCGGCGCCGTGGCCATGCTCACCGACGTGCAGATGGCGCTCAACGATGAAAGCGCGCAGGTGGTCGATGCACGCTCGGCCGGACGCTTTGCCGGACGCGAGCCCGAGCCGCGCGCCGGGCTTCGCTCCGGGCATATGCCGGGTGCGTTCAGCGTTCCCTTCACCGAGATCGTGGAGAACGGCCGCCTCGCCTCTCCCGAGCGCATTGCGCAGGCCTTCAAGAAAGCCGGCGTCGACACCGACAAGCCGGTGATCACCAGTTGCGGCTCCGGCGTCACCGCCGCGATCCTCACCCTTGGCCTCGAAACGCTCGGCAAAAAGCCGGCACGTATCTACGACGGCTCCTGGTCGGAATGGGGCGCGCGCCCCGACCTTCCGGTCGCCAAGGATTAGCCGCGCTTCAGCGCAAAATCTGACTCAGAAACAGTTTGGTGCGCTCGTGCTGCGGGTGCGCGAAAAACTCGTCGGGCACGTTCGCCTCGACGATCTGCCCCTCGTCCATGAACACGATGCGGTTCGCAACCTGACGGGCGAAGCCCATTTCATGCGTGACGACCAGCATGGTCATGCCGTCATGCGCCAGCGCAACCATCGTGTCGAGCACCTCCTTGACCATTTCCGGGTCGAGCGCGGAGGTCGGCTCGTCGAACAGCATGATCTTCGGGTTCATGCACAGCGCGCGGGCAATGGCGACGCGCTGCTGCTGGCCGCCCGATAACTGGCCCGGATACTTGTTGGCCTGTTCGGGAATCTTCACGCGCTTGAGGTAGTGCAGCGCCACCTCCTCCGCCTCCTTCTTCGGCATCTTGCGCACCCAGATCGGCGCCAGCGTGCAGTTCTCCAGCACCGTCAGGTGGGGAAACAGATTGAAATGCTGAAACACCATGCCGACTTCGCGCCGGACCTCATCGATTTTCTTCAGGTCCGCGGTCACCTCGACGCCGTCGACAAGAATTTGTCCGCCCTGATGCTCTTCCAGGCGATTGATGCAGCGGATCATTGTCGACTTGCCGGACCCCGACGGTCCGCAGATCACGATGCGCTCGCCGCCACGGACCTTCAGATTGATGTCGCGGAGCACGTGGAAATCGCCATACCACTTGTTGAGCTCGATGAGCTCGACGGCCGTTTCCGTCCGGAGCCGGCCAGGCTTGAGGAGCGATCCGGAATTTTCGTCCGCGGTCATGTGCTGCCCCTCACCGCCGGCCACCCTTGGCAAGACGCGCTTCCATCGCGCGAGCATAGCGCGACATGCCGTAGCAGAAGACCAGATAGAAAATGGCGGCGACCGCGTAGCCCGTCGTGCTGGTGACGGGCGTTGCCCATTTCGGATCAATGCGCGCCACCTCGATCGTCCGCAGGAGATCGAAGATGCCGACGATGAAGACCAGCGTCGTATCCTTGAACAGCCCGATATAGGTGTTGACGATATTCGGGATCGTCACTGTCAGCGCCTGCGGCAGGACGACGAGGCGCGTCATCTGCGCATAGCCGAGACCGACGGCCATGGCGCCCTCGTACTGGCCTCTCGGAATGGCCTGCAGGCCGGCGCGAACAACCTCCGCCATATAGGCGGAGGCGAAGATCGCAATGCCGATCAGCGCCCGCACCAGCTTGTCGGGTGAATACTGCTCGGGAACGAACAGTGGCAGCATCACTCCGGCCATGAACAGCACGGTGATCAGAGGCACACCGCGCACAAATTCGATGAAGATCACAGAAAGCATCCGCACCGCCGGCATGCGGGAGCGGCGGCCGAGCGCAAGAATGATTCCGAGCGGCAGCGAGAACACGATGCCGACCGAGGCGACCACGATCGTTACGAGCACCCCGCCCCACAGCACGGTGTCGACCGGCTCAAGGCCGATCGCGGACCATCCCGTCAGCAGGATGTAAGACACGATCGGCAGCACGATGAAGAAATAAATGGCGCCAAGGTCGCGGCGCGGCGCCTTCAGCCACAACAGCCAGACCACCCCGACAGCCAGCATGAGAAAGAACACATCGACGCGCCAGCGCTGCGGAATGGGATAAGAGCCGTAGATGAAATACGGCAGCCGTTCCCAGACGAACGGCCAGCAGGCGCCGATCTCGCGGTGCTGGACGGTCCAGAGGCAGGCGTCGCGGTCGCTCCCGCTCCACACCGCGTCGATCACCAGAAATCTGACGACTTCGGGGATCGCCCAGGCCAGCAGCAGCACGATCAGAACCGTGAGCGCGATGTTGAATGGCGTGGACAGCAGATTGGCGCGCAACCAGCCAATCGCACCTGTCATCTCCGCCGGCGGCGGCCGCGGCGCAATCGTCGCGCGGCGCACAAAGGCCATTTCGGCAACGGCGAGATCGCCTTCCGCCATGGTCATGGGCGCGGCCTCACCGTTCCACCAGCGCCATGCGGCGGTTGTAGAGGTTCATGATCAGCGACGTCGTCAGGCTGATGACGAGATAGACGAGCATCGTGATGGCCACGACCTCGACGGCCTGGCCTGTCTGGTTGAGCACGGTGCCCGTGAAGACCTGCACCAGGTCCGGGTAACCGATTGCCACGGCCAATGACGAGTTCTTGGTGAGATTGAGATACTGGCTGGTCAGCGGCGGGATGATCACCCGCATCGCCTGCGGCACGACGATCATCCGCAATGTCGGACCCGGCCGCAGGCCCAGCGAATAGGCCGCCTCGCTCTGCCCGCGCGACACCGCCAATATGCCGGCGCGCACCACTTCGGCGATGAAGGCGGCCGTGTAGATCGACAGACCGAACAGCAGCGCGACAAATTCCGGCAGAACCTCAATGCCGCCGGCGATATTGAAACGTCCCGCCTGCGGAAACTCGAAGCCGATGGGACGGCCAACCACAGCGAAAACCGCAAGCGGCAGTCCAATCACCAGCAGCAGGGTCACGACCAAAACCGGCGCGCGCTGCCCCGTCCGCTCCTGCCGTTTGCGGGCCCAGACATAAAAGGCAATCGCGGCAACGACGCCGGCAAGCAGGGACAATTCAACGAATCCAAGACCGCCCTTGAGGATCGGCAGCGGCAGAAAAAAGCCGCGGTTGTTGAGAATGACGCCGCCGGGAATGATGATGCTCTCGCGGATGTCGGGCAGCGCCTTGAGCACGGCGTTGTACCAGAACAGCAATTGCAGCAGCAGCGGCAGATTGCGGATGATCTCCACATAACCGCCGGCTGCCTTCGCAAGCAGCCAGTTGGTCGACAGGCGCGAAATGCCGACGATGAAGCCGATGATCGTCGCGAACACGATGCCGAGCCCGGCGACCAAAAGCGTGTTGAGCAGCCCGACCCAGAAGGCGCGGCCATAGGTCGAGCCGCGCGACGAATATTCGATCAGCGTCTGACTGATGTCGAAGCCGGCGGTCTGGTTCCAGAATCCGAAGCCGGAGGCGATCTGCGCCCGCGCCAGGTTGTCGATTGCGTTGCGGGCGGCGCCGTAGACGAGCAGCGCGACCACGGTGCAGAGAACAAGCTGATAGGCAATGCTGCGGACCTTCGGGTCGTTGTAGAACACGACACGCGCGGGGCGCGGCTGCGCCGGCAGGTCACTCGGCATTTCCCCCTCGTCGGACGCGCCAAGCGGCGGCGGCACTCCTTTGATGAAAGGGCCGCGGGAGCGCGCCCGCGGCCAACTGTATCGCTATCCGCTCAGCGGATCGGCGGCGCGTACTGGATGCCGCCTTTGGTCCACAACTTGTTCAGCCCCCGCTCGATCTTGAGCGGCGAGCCCATGCCGACGTTACGCTCAAACAATTCACCGTAGTTGCCGACCTGCTTGATGATACGGACGGCCCAATCCTTGGTCAGGCCGAGTTGCTCTCCGTAATTGCCTTCGGTCCCGACGAAGCGCTTGATCTCCGGGTTCGGCGACTTCATCGCCTCGTCGAGAGTTTTCGTGGAAATGTTCAGTTCCTCGGCATCGATCATGGCGAAGAGCGTCCACTTCACAATGTCGTACCACTGGTCGTCCCCGTGGCGCACCACCGGGCCAAGCGGCTCCTTCGATATGATCTCCGGCAGGATCACGTGGTCGTCGGGATTCGTGACACGAAGCCGCTCGGCGTAGAGGGCAGATGCGTCGGTCGTGTAGGCATCGCAGCGTCCCGCATCATAAGCCTTCACCGCCTCGTTCGCGGTGGCAAAAGTGACGCTCTTGAGCTGCATTTTATTCGCGCCGAAATAGTCGGCGAGATTGAGCTCGGTCGTCGTGCCCTGCTGCACGCAGACGGAAGCACCATTGAGCTCCAGCGCGGAATTCACCTTGAGCGACTTGCGCACCAGGAAGCCCTGACCGTCGTAATAATTGACGCCGACGAAGTTGAGGCCGAGCGAAGTGTCACGCGACGACGTCCAGGTCGTGTTGCGCGCCAGCACGTCGACCTCGCCCGATTGCAAGGCCGTGAAGCGGTCCTTCGCCGACAGCGGCACGTATTTGACCTTGTTGGCGTCGTTGAGCACCGCGGCGGCGATGGCCCGGCAGAAATCGACATCGAGGCCGGTCCATTTTCCCTGCGCGTCAGGCAGGCCGAACCCTGCGAGCGAGCCATTGGCACCGCAGTTGAGCATGCCGCGATCTTTCACCGCCTTGAGCGTCTGAGCTGATACGCCTTGCGCGGTAACGGCGAGGACGAGCGCTACAAGTGTGGCAAGTCGCTTCATGTGGCGGTTCCTTCAAAACCTGTTCGTTGCAAAGATCTTGTGCAATTCCCAAACTTATCCGCCACCGGAGGCCCCTCCGGCGGTAACAGGCGCTCCCTATGGCCCTTGTCTTGCGATAGCCCCTTCTTGCGCGGCATCACAGAACGATCAGCTTGCCGGGTCAAGGGGTTGACGCTCGCGCGGCGCGCGGACGTATATGTCTTTGCGGCGGGAGCATGCGCGGCTAGCCTTCAAATCATTCATTGAATGACGTCCCAATCATATGGCGAAAAAACCAAAATCCCCCATCAAGCCCGATACGCGACTGGTCACGGCGGGACGCGATCCGCAGGCCAATCACGGCTTTGTCAATCCGCCGGTCTATCACGCCTCGACCGTTCTCTATCCCACGGCCGACGATCAGGTCGCCCACCGGGCGCGCTACAGCTACGGCCGGCGCGGCACACCGACCTCGGATGCGCTCGAGGATGCACTGCGTGAGCTCGACGGTGACGGTTGCGCTGGTGTCGCACTGCTGCCATCGGGACTGGCGGCGATTTCGGCGGCACTGCTTTCCGTCACACGCGCCGGCGATCACGTTCTTGTCACCGACAGCGTTTATCGTCCGACGCGCAACTTTTGCAACGGCGTGTTCGCACGTTTGGGGATCGAGACCACCTACTACGACCCGCTGATCGGCAGCGGTGTTGCAAAGCTGTTCAAGCCGAATACGCGCGCCGTGTTTGTCGAAGCTCCTGGGATCGCAAAGCTTCGAGATGCAGGACGTTCCAGCCATCGCCAAAGTCACGCATGAGAAAGGCGCGATCGTGCTGATGGACAATACCTGGGCGACGCCGCTTTATTTCCGCGCCTTCGAGAAAGGCGTCGATTTGGAAATCCAGGCCGGCACCAAATATATCGGCGGCCATTCCGACATCATGTTCGGTTGCGTGTCGGCGAATGCGGCGACATTGCCGGCGCTGAAGGACACCGTCTATTCGATGGGAATTTGCGTCGGTCCCGACGACATGTATCTCGCCCTGCGCGGCCTGCGTACGCTCGGCGTGCGGCTTGCACGCCATTATCAATCCGGCCTGCGCATCGCGCGATGGCTCGCGCAAAGGCCGGAAGTCCTGCGCGTGATGCATCCCGCGCTCGAAAGCGATCCCGGGCATGCAATCTGGAAACGGGATTTCACCGGCGCCAGCGGTCTCTTCAGCATCGTCCTCAAGCCGGCGAGCGAAAAGGCCGTGCACGCCTTTCTCAACGAGCTCACATTGTTCGGGCTCGGCTATTCGTGGGGCGGCTTTGAAAGCCTGGCGATCCTTTTCGACTGCACGGAATACCGGACCGCGACCAAATGGGCGCCGGGCGGCCCGAGCATCCGCTTTCATATCGGCCTTGAAGATCCCGACGACCTGATTGCCGACCTCGAGCGCGGCTTCGCGGCGCTCGCGAAAGCCGGATGAATTATTACTGACTATGCCGCCGCAGCCGTGCCGCCGCTGCGCAACACGAATTGCAGATTGCGCAAGTAGACGAAAACGCCGAATGCCTGTCCGATGATGAAGACAGGATCCTTCCGGTACAGCGCGTAGCCGAGCAGCATCACCCCGCCGCCGATCGAGAAGATCCAGAACGCCATCGGCACCACGCTGCGGCCGGCGCGCTCGGAGGCAATCCATTGGACGACGAAGCGCATCGCAAACAACATCTGCGCGATGTAGCCGATCAGGATTCCCCAGTCGGCATTGCCGATGAACACGTCGTGCAGATAACCGCCGACGGCTTGCGCGATATCGATCAGCATCTAGTCCTCCGAGATTTCCGGAATCTTCTTCCTGCGGCGGATCAGCCACCACACGCCGGCCAGATCGAGAATGCCGATCCAGAGCCGGTCCCACATTCCATAATTTGAAACACCGTGCGCGCGCGGCCGGTCGACCACGTCGACATAGGCGATGTCGTATCCTTCCCGCCGCACCAGCGCCGGCAGAAACCGATGCAGGCCGTCGAAATACGGCAGGCGCAGGAAGGCGTCACGCCGGAACGCCTTCAGGCCACAGCCGGTGTCGCGGGTCCCGTCGCGCAGGACGGCACCACGCACCGTATTCGCAACGCGCGACTGGAATTTCTTGAAACCGCTCGCCTTGCGGCCGACCCGCTGCCCGGCGACGAGGCCGGTGCGCGGCGCACCCGCTTCCAGAGCCCGGACGAGCGCCGGAATGAACGCCGGATCGTTCTGCCCGTCCCCGTCGAGCGTCACCACCAGCGGTGCGCGCGCTGCCGTGACGCCGCTGCGCACTGCCGCCGACTGCCCGCAGGATTGTTTGTGGCGCACCCGGCGCAGCCAGGGATAGCGCGCCATCAGGCTGCGGAGCTCATCGTCGGTCGTGTCATTGGATCCGTCATTGACGTAGACGACCTCGAAAGGCCACTGGCCATCGACCGCCGCCGCGATTTCCTCGACAAGAGGCGCAATGTTGCCCGCTTCGTTGCGGACCGGCACCACAATGGATACCGCCGGGTCGTTTGTCGTCATGGCGCGATGTCTTATGGGGCAAGCAGGCTGCGGGCAACCGCTTTCATGCGTGTGAGCGACGGCCCCGGAAGCTGGTGGACTTCGCCGCCCGGCCCGATCGAAAAGCCGAGGCGGCGCAGCGCGAAATAGCGCCGCACCATCATTGCGCCGACAGCGCCAACCAACGCACCGGCCAGCACATCGGTCGGATAATGCGCGGTGACGACCACCCGGCTGATCGCGATCAACACGGCATAAATCAGCAGGGCCGTGCGTGCGCGCGGCCAAAGCGTCCCGAAGGCCACGAGCACCGCGAAAGCCGTCGTGGCGTGTCCCGACGGCATGCCGGCATAGGCCGCCTCCCACCTGAACGGACTGAAGAGGAACGGGTCGAGGCTGCCGCCGACATTCGGCCGTGCGCGGCCGATCATGCGCTTGACGATGGTCACGAACAGGCTCGGCACCGCGATTGCGGTGAACAGAAATCCGACCCGCACCATCACGGCTGCGAGCACGCGCTGCGAGAACGGGGTCAACACCGGCGGCAATGCGGCCAGCGCAAGAAACAGCAGACCGAGCGGCCAGAGAAACCATCCCGACTTGCCGAAATCGGTTATGTCGTCGAACAGGTCGATGATCCAACGCGGCAAGTGGCCGGCGCCACGGCTGGCCGCAGCATCGAGTGTCCACGCCAGAAACAGGAAGACGGCAATGGAGATGACGGCGGCAACCGCCAGCATCGGCAGCGAGTACGCATCGGAACGCGGCAGCCGGATGCGCGCCGGACGCGCCAGCACTCTGAGCGCGGTCGTAACATTGGCTGCACACCGGCGAAGCAATGTGGCCGTCTCGCCCTCCACGCGATTGAATCCGTTGGCCAGACTCATTGGTTTACCTGCGAACGGAAGACGGTCAACGAGACCGGCTTGCCGATACTGATATTGTACCCCTCAAATCGCTGGTTGAGCGAATAGCGCAAACCGATCAATTCTGCGCGTTGCGCGAAGGCGCGCTCGCTGCGCGAGTCCACCACCGCAAAACGGCATGGCCCGCCCCGCAGGAAGTCGGCGGCCCCCGCACCATCGGTGAAGCGCGTATCGGTCCCCAAGAGAAACACAAGGCTTGGCTCCTGATAGGCAAATGTCGAGGCAACGTGAGGCGGCCGGCATTCGGTCATGCCGATGTCTTCGGCGATCATCGCGCTCGGAAAAAGCGACGGCAGCAAACGCAATGTCACCGCATAGACCGTGACCGCGACCAGCACGGAAGCAACCATTCCACGCAACAACGCGCGCTCCGCACCATCAACGTCGTAGAGCCACCAGGCGAACAGGCCGCATATCACAGCGGCCGCAGAGAAAGGCCATGCGATGAGCCCGAGGTCGCCACCGAACATGATGAAGGCGATCAGCACGGCAATCGCGATGGCTCCGGGAAACAGGAACCATCCAATGGTGCCGCGGACCAGCCAGCGCGACTTGGACAGGTTGCCGGAATTGAGAATGCCCGCGATCAAAATCGCAATCGCCGGATAGAGCGGCAGCACGTAATGCGGCAGCTTGGTCATCACCGCCTCGAACACGAGCCAGGACGGCACAAGCCAGGCAAGAAGAAATTGTGCGCCAGCCTCGCGGCGCGATCGCCAGATCGTCGGCGCCGCCAGCCCCGCGAGCACTGATCCCGGCCAGAACGTGACCCAGAACAGCACGAAATAGAATCCGGGCGGTGCGCCATGCGCCTCCTGCCCGCTCGTCACCTTGCCGAGCATGTCGTGGCCGACCGCCTGCACGAAGAAATCGCCGCCCGATTTGGCAACGATCGCGACGAACCACGGCAGGACCAGCAGGACCATCCAGGCGAAACCGGCGACCGGACGCAGCGACCAAACCCAGCGCGCGGAGCGGTCGGCAACCGACAAGGTGACCGCTGCAAGCACGACAAACATCAGGACCAGGGGTCCCTTAAGAAGGGTGCCGGCGGCCAGCGCCGTCCAGAGTATGGCCGGTTGTGTCCAACCAACCGGGGTCTCGGGCGTGCGCCGGCAAGCGAGATAGATCCGCGCCATGGCGCCCATCGCCGCGACCGAGGTCAGCAGAAGCATGGCGTCCGTCTTGGCGAGCCGCGCCTCGACGCCGAGCAGGACCGAGCTTGCCATCATCAGCGCCGCGATCAGTGCGCCACGTCTTGAAACGAACGCAAGCGCCGCCCAGTAGGTCAGCAGCACGGCGCCGATCGCACCGAAGAGCGACGGCAAGCGATAGAGCCAGATCGTCGCGCGCGGCCGCGGCACGCCGAGCGCTTCTCCCGTTTTCACTGCTGCTGCCTGCAGCCAGTAGATGCCGACCGGCTTCTTGTAGCGGACCTCGTTCTGGAACCGGATGTCGACATACTCGCCGGTTTCCAGCATCTGCTTCGTCGCCTGCGCGAAGCGCGCCTCGTCGCGATCGACCGGCGGGATCTGGAAAAAGCCCGGCAGGAAGGCCAGCAGTGAGAACAACAGAAGCAGCACGACGGCGCGTCTATGCGAAGCCACCGCATAGTCGAGCGCTGTGCCAAGGCCGCGGCCCGGAACAAGCGATGGGCCGGCCTTATTCGTCGTGATGCTCACTCTCGAAGCCCCTTAGACCCGCAAATTTGGCCGGACAATAGAGCCAAGCCCGCGCGCTGTCATTGGCAGCGCTACTGCATCCTCACCGATACGCTGTCGGTGGCGCCGGTCGCATCCATCACCGTCAGGCGGACAAATCCGGGACCGTCCGGACGGAAGAACAATGTGCGCCGGCCGCTCTCGGCCGCAAGCGGCACGCCGTTCACCATGACGGTCAGCGGCGCGCGGCCGCCGGCGATCTTGAGCGCGACCGGGTTGGGCTGGTCGCCGCCGGCCAATTCGAGCCGCGCGCCGTCCGGCGGGAACATGATGCGAGGGCGCTCGGTCGCTTCACGCAAACCCGTGCCGGCGTTGAAACGCTGCAACGGCGGCGGAAGCTTGCTGTTCGCCGCGAAGATCGTGCCTTTCGGCGCCTGCGGTAACGGCACGGGAGTGAAGCCGGAACGGGCAAAGGCATCGAACAAAATCGGCGCCGCAGACGCGCGGCCGTAAAGACCGGGCACCGGCGCACCGTCGGGCCGCCCGACCCAGACACCGATCGTCATGCGACCGTCGAAACCGATCGCCCAGGCGTCGCGATAGCCGTAGGACGTGCCGGTCTTGAAGGCGATACGCCCATGCGGCGCATTGTCCGGCGGCGGCGCGCCCATGAGAACGTTGCCGACGTACCACGCTGCCACCGGATCGAGCAGCCGCCGTGGATTTGGTGGCACTGCGTCCGCAAGTTCGCTCAACGCTATCGCCGAGCCCTGCCGGGCCAGCGCCGCATAAAGCATCACCAGATCGGTGAGCCTGACACCGACACCGCCCAGTCCCATCGCGAGACCGGGCGCCTCGTTCTTCGGCAGGACGAGCGCGGCGCCGGTTTGGGTGAGCCGCGCGCTCAGACGGCTGACGCCGACCTTGCCGAGCACGGCAATCGCCGGAACGTTGAGCGACAATTGCAGCGCGCGGCGGATGGTGACGGTGCCCTGGAACGTCAGATCGAAATTTTCCGGCGCGTAGTTGCCGTAACGCGAGGGCTTGTCGTCGATCAGCGTCTCGGGGTGGATGAGACCGTCTTCGAACCCGAGTCCGTAGATGAAGGGCTTGAGCGTCGAGCCGGGCGACCGCAGCGCCTGCGTCATGTCGACCTGGCCGGCGCGGCGCGTATCGGAGTAATCCGCCGAGGCGACGCGCGCCCTCACCTCGCCGCTCGCGTTGTCGACCGCAAGAATGGCGACGGAAATATCCGGACCGAGCGCCCGCGCGCGTTCAAATGCGAGATCCTGCAAGCTCTTCTGCAGTGGAAGATCGATCGTCAGGCGATGCACGCGCTTCTCCGGTTCGAGCGACACCACCTGGTCGGCCGCATGCGGCGCAAGCATCGGCAACTGCTTGCGCTCGTGCGGAACGCTTTGGGTCTTGGCGCGGGCGATCTCGTCACGCGGCGCCAAGCCCGCCGCCGCAATCCGGTCAAGCACGCGGTCGCGCGCGGCCCGCGCGGTCTCCGGAGAACGGTCCGGCCGCCGCAGCTCGGGCGACTGCGGCAGCGCGACAAGCAAGGCCGCCTCCGCAAGCGACAGTTTTCGCGGCTCCTTGCCGAAATAGGCCAACGACGCCGCGCGGATGCCTTCAAGATTGCCGCCGTAGGGCGCGAGCGTCAGGTAAAGAGCAAGAACGTCGTCCTTGCCGAGCGCGTGTTCGATTTCAAGCGCGCGCACGATCTGCCGCAACTTCGCGCCCAAAGTGCGATGCTCGCGTGGCTCCAGCAGTCTCGCCAGCTGCATCGTGATGGTGGAGCCACCTGAAACGATTTGTCCGCTGGTAACGAACTGGTAGGCGGCACGCACCATCGACAGCGGATCGACCCCGTGATGCTCGTA
Organism: uncultured Alphaproteobacteria bacterium; assembly: GCA_963718035.1. Lineage (GTDB taxonomy): Bacteria > Pseudomonadota > Alphaproteobacteria > Rhizobiales > Xanthobacteraceae > Pseudolabrys. The sequence continues at coordinate 131,185 of CAVQYD010000014.1, forward strand.
GAAGCGTTTGTCCTCGTACACAAGCAACAGACGAAGGAAACGCGGGTCGACGTCTTTTGCCGTTACCGGCAATCGCCACCGGCCCTCGCGCGTGGCATAGGCGCGCAGCAGACGCCCTTCGCGGTCGAGCACGACATGCGAGTACTCGAGACCCTTGCCGAGAGGCGCAGGCCCCAGGGCATAGACCCCGCCCGCGCACGCCGCCAAGACAACGGCCGCCGTCGCGCCGGCCCCCACAAGAATGCGTTGCCAGCGTGTCATCTCGCCGTGATCTCGATCGCGCCGGTTGCGGTTCGGCCAAAGCGGTCCGGCCGGTACATGTCCTCGACTTTCGCCTGCGGCAGCACGTAACGCCCTGGTGAGACTGCCCGCACGACATAGGCGACCGTGAAAACGGGCGAAGAATCCGCCGACCGGTCGAAGGCCGCGGTGAAGCGGTCGTCCCGGAACTCGCTGTTCACCGGCTCGACGCCGTCGGCAATCCAGTCGAGCGTGTTGGTCTCGCCGGAGGAAACCAGCCGCGGATTGTCGATTTCAAATCCGGCCGGCAGGTAGTCGGCGACGATCACGCGGCCGAATTGCGGTTGCGGCTCGGTCACCTTCAGCACCACGACAAAGCGCTGGTTCTGCCTCGCCTTGCTCGGGTCGGCGGCCTCCCCGGCAAGCGTGTGATAGCTGCGCTCGATCTTGAAGCCGCTCTCGGCCGCCGGCTCCGGCGTGAGCGGCGATCCGCTGACACTGACGACGGCCTGCACATTACCGTCGCCGTTGTTTTGAACCGCATATGAGGATGCAAGATCGTCCGGCCGTAGATTGCGGTAGAGCGTGCCCTGCCGCGTTTCACCATTGACGTTGAGCGAGATGGAGTTGAGCTGCTTGGCAAGAGCGCGCGCGGCCAGCACCAGCCAGGCGCTCTCCTGGGTCGATGTCGAGCGCCGCCAACGTGCGCGCCGCATCGATACGCAGCACGGCATCATCGATCGTCTTCTGCGGCGCGCGCCCTTCCGAGGCGAGCGTCACCAGTGCCGCCGCATCGCGCAAGGCTGATCCGAAATCGGCGCGTCCAAGGTCGAGCTTCGGCTGCGGCGCAATGGCATCGAGCGCCGCAAGATAGGCGCTGTCGGCGCGCGCCTTGTCCCCGACCATCGCCAGCGCCGCTGCAATCTGCGCTTTTGCGATTGGCGTTGCGACGTCGGAAAGCTTGACGTCGGCGATATAGCGCAAATCGCCGACCGGCGCGGCGCCGTTACGGGCCAGCACATAGAGCGCGTAGGCGAGCTCGCGCCCGCCGTTCCTGGACGGCTCGGACGCGGCGGCGACGTAATTCCGCAACCGGTCGATCGCGAGCGTATAGGCCGTCTGCGGCACGTCGAAGCCGCGCGCCCGCGCCCGCGTCAGGAAATCGGTGACATAGGCGTCGAGCCAGGGGTCGTCGCCGCCGACCGACCACAGACCGAACGAGCCGTTCGATCCCTGCCGCGCCAGCAGGCGCGGGATCGCATCCCTGACGCGCTGGTCGACGTCACCGTCGGGCGCAAGCTGCGCCTGCGCGGCGAGCTCGTTGACGTAGAGCATCGCCATGGCGCGGCTCGCGATCTGCTCGGAGCAGCCGAAGGGATAGCGATCGAGCGCATTAAGAAGCGTCGCGGCGTCGAGCGAGGTCGAAACGGCGACCGACAGGCCGACGCGGCCGGTGCCCGGCACGAAATCGGCGAACAGGTCCTTCGACAATGTGAGCGTCTCGCCTTTGGCGAGCGCGCGCACGGTGCGGCGCGTCAGGATTTGCGTCGCCGGCCGCACGTCGAGCGCATAGCTGCGCTCGAGCGCAAAATTGTCCGGCCCGCTCACTTTGACTGTCACGGTGCTCGGTCCGGCACCGGATGCTGTAACCGGGATGGACACACGATCGCGCTGCTTGGCCGCAAGCTTGAGTGCCTGCGGCTGGTTTCCGTCCAGCTTGGCAGCACCGTCGGTGGCTACGGCGAGATTGTAATCACCCGCCGCGCCCTCCACGTTGTCGAGCTCGAGCTGCACCGCGCCGCGATCGCCGGTGCGCAAAAAGCGTGGCAGCGTCGCAGTCAGAACGACCGGGTCGCGCACGACCACGTCGCCGGACGCCTTGCCGACTTTTTCCTTTGTCCATGCCACCGCCATCACGCGAACGCTGCCGGCGAAGGCCGGAATGTCGAATTGAACCTGCGCGCCGCCGTCGCGGTCGACCGTGACGATGCCGGAATAAAGAGCGAGCGGCGCCTGCGTCGGCGGAGAGCCGGAGAGTTCCGCCCCGGCGGAATCGCCGCCCGAGCGTATCTGTCCCTTCACGCCCTGCATGCCGTCGATCAATTGGCCGTAGAGATCGCGGATCTCGGCGGTCAACCGACGCTGGCCGAGGTAATAGTCGTCGGGCGCCGGCGGCTTGTAGTTCGTGAGATTGAGAATGCCGACATCGACTGCGGCAACGACGACGCGCGCCTCCTCGCCTGACGTCAGGCCCGCGAGCTTGATCGGCACGCTCAGCGTCGTGCTCGGCCGCATCGTCGCCGGCAATTTCATGTCGACGGCGAGCGTGTGCGCGACCTTGTCGATCGAGAACCATTGCACGCCAATAGCGCGGCCCGGCATGCGCTGCGCGGGCGCGTCGAGCGGACGCCGCAAAGTCGCGACCATGTAGGCGCCCGTTCCCCAATCGCGGCCCACATTGAGGCTCACGCGCGCGGCGCCGGGCTTGACGTCCTGCGACTGGCTGGCGACCAGCCGGTCGGTGAACACATTCACGGTCAGCCGGCCCGCGGTCCGTGCGGTCACCGACACGTTCATCGTCTCGCCGGGCTTGTAGTCCGGCTTGTCGAGCGCGACTTCAAGCAGATCGGGCGTGTCGGCCGACGCATCCGCATAGAAGCCCGCATCGAATCCGACCGACGTGATGGCGCCGTTCGGCTCGCCGGTCGAGACTTCCAGGCGATAGCGGCCCCATTTCACCGGCAGCGACAGCCGCGCCGGCTTGTCGGCGGTCGGCATCGACCGTGCCGTTCGCAACGCGCTCGGTGCGCTTGATCGGCTCGTATTCCCACTGTCCGTTCTGCCGGTACCACTGATAGCTGGTCTCAACCTTCAGCAAGTCGTAACGCAGCGCCGGCCGCGCGAGCGTCTTGCCGTCGGGCGCCGCCATGACGATGTCGAAGTCGGCATTGGCTCCGTCCGCGAGCGAGCGCCCGGAGAACATCGGCTTGATGCCGATCATCGGCGCGTCGGGCGTCACCGGCAAAGTCAGCTTGCGCTCGACGGCACGGCCGCCGGACTCCGCCATTCTGACCGTAATTTGCGCCTCCAGTGGGCGCGTGCTGGCAGGCAGCTCGTCGAGCTTCACCGGAAACGTCGCCTTGCCCGATGCGTCGGTGGCCGGCAGGTCATCCAGCTCTTCGCGAGCGGCAGTGACTTCGTCGTCGGACAGGCCGAAGACGTAGCCCGGGAACCCGGTGCGCTCCTTCGCAACGCCGACCGTGACTTCTCCGGAAAGATCGAGCTTGGAAGCCGGCGCGCCATAAAGGAAATGACCGTCCACGCTGAGCTGCGCCGGCGCATTGCGTGAAATTCCCTTGGCCGGCGATGTCAGTGAGAATTCGATGCGGTCGGGGACGTAGTCCTCGACCATGAAGGTGGTTTCGCCGACCGGCGGCCGCTTCGGATCGGTGTAGGCCGCCACCCGCCACGTTCCGGTCGAGGCCGAGGCGACGATCGGCACGGTCAGCGAGCGTCCGCCGAGGCCGCCATCGGCCACAACAGCGCGTTTGTATTCGACGCCATCGGGGCGTTCGACCACCACGGTCAACGGCACGTTCAGCGCCGCCGCGCCGCGCGCATCGCGCAGGAGCGCGGTTATGGCGACGCTCTCGCCGGTGCGATAAACGCCGCGCTCCGTGTAGACGAAGGCATCGAGCCCGGCCGGGATTGCGCGGCCAGCGACGCCGCGATCGGACAAATCGAAGGCGGGCGATTTCAGGCTCAGGAAAGCGTAGTCATTCTTCTCGGCCGCGACGATCGCCGCAGGCGCGAGCCCGCCCTCACCCCGCGCCAGGCCCGCCTCGAAATGAAGGAAGCCGTTGCGATCGGTCTGCCGGACGGCGAGCTGCTCGTTGTTGCGCGCCATCAGGCGCACCTCGACGCTGCCGCGCGGATCGGCCGTCGCGAGTGAATGGACAAAGACGTCGATACCGTCGTGCGTCGTATAGGCCGTGAGCCCGAGATCCGAAACGACAAACCATTGCGTCGCCTGCTGGCCGTAGTCGTTCGACACGGCGTCCTTCGGCTCCGCCGTCATGGCGTAGATGCCGGGACCGAGATCCTTGACCGCCTGATCGAGCGGGAAAGCGGTCGTCACTTCGGTATTGAGCTTCGACTCGACGGCAAGCTCGCCGCTCCAGACCTTGGCGCCGCGCTCATTGCCCAGTCGCTCCGCCTGATAGCGGCTCAGGTTGCGCTGAAAGTCGTAACCGAGGAGCGTGTCGACCAGATTGCGATCGCCGATCCGGTAGATCGACAGCGTCACCGCCTGGGTGTTGACGCTGAGCACCGGAATGCCGCGCTGCCCGGTGCGCGGCAGCACATAGGCCTTGCCGGAAAATCGCACGAAGGGCTTGCGGTCACGCACGAAGATCGTGAACTCGGCCGATTTCGCGAGCGTTTCCTTGACGACCGACGGCAGGCCCGCACGCAGCGTCATCGCGTAGCGTTCGCCATGCTTGAGGCCTTCGACGCAAAGCTGCTTCTCGCTTGCGGCGATCGCAGGCCTTTCGATACCCGCAACGGCGACAAAAGGAGAGAAGTCGGTGCGCCTGCCCGGCAGCTCCTCGGAGAACTGGAAGCAGGCGCGCGGTGAAATCGAATCGGAATCGACCGTATAGTCGAGCAGCCTGAAACCGTGCTCGGCCCGCAGTTTTTCGTACTGGCTGCGAAGGTCGGCCGTTTCCCTCAGCCCGAGCGACAGGCGCAGGGAATCAAGCGCGCCGCGCCACTGCTGCCGGTCGGCAAGCGTCCGGCCAAGAACTGACAGGCTGTCGGCTTCGACGTTGCGGTCGCGTGCACGCTGGTAGGCGATGTAGGCGGCGGTCGACGCACGATCGAGCAACAGCGCTTTCTCGCGGTCGTCGCGCGGCTTGATCTGCAGCACGGCGCGCGACAGCCGCAACCAGCTCGTCGCATCGTCCGGCGCAGCGGCGACGAGCTGGCCGAGCACCAGCATGCCGGCGCGGAAATCGTTCTTCTGGAAGGCGGCATCGGCATCGCGCCGCAGCGTGGCGGCGGGTTTGCTGACACTGCCGGCATCGCTCTTGATCTGCGCTTCGAGCTTGATCGCCGCCTCGTCGAGCCCGCTCTGCTTGAACGCTTTGTCCGCCGCGAGCGCAGGCGAAAAGACAAAAGCAACGAGCGCGGCGGCAAGGCCGGCGCGAACGAGACAGCGCATGGAATGAACCCTCCCGCGGCAGCGGTTCGCCGCAGCCCTCATTTCAGGTCCGGATGGTGTCGAGGACATGGCCGAAAAGATGCAACACCCCCTCCAGCCGGTGCGGCAAACCGCCTGGGCACTGGAATTGATACGACGATCAATCGGCTCGGCCAATATCCTCAAAAGTCGGATGAGCCACTTAAAGAATTACGCTAAGGGTTTAATCTAACAATAGAAATGTCTCCGGACGCATGGGCCGCCAATTGCAGCGTCCGGCACGCACAACTGCCGCCGTAACGCGATTGAAAATGTTTTTTGCCAGTCATGGCATCGGCCGTTCGACACAGGTAAACCGTGAGGTACCGACCCCGTAGCTCAGCCGGATAGAGCATCAGCCTTCTAAGCTGAGGGTCGCTGGTTCGAATCCAGCCGGGGTCGCCACTTACCAAAGAGACTGGACAACCGCGACACGATCTCCCGAAACAGAAAGACCGCCTTGCGCAGGCTGTGTGAGAACTAAGCGAGTCAGATAAGAAAGGCCGCATCAACAACGATGCGGCTTTTTTTCATGAGCTACATTCAGGGCGAGGATCGTGGTCAGGCAGCGCTGCTGCCGGCGGCGATTGAGGACTATGTGGCAGCGGATGCGCCGGTTCGGGTGATCGACGCATTTGTGGATGGTCTTGACGTGAGGGGGCTCAGGTTCGGCCGATCGGTGCCGGCAGCGATGGGGCGGCCTCCCTATGATCCGCGGGATCTGCTGAAGCTTTATCTTTATGGCTACCTTAACGAGGTGCGCTCGTCGCGCCGGCTGGAGCGCGAGTGTTCTCGCAATGTCGAGGTCATGTGGCTTCTGCGCCGGCTGGCGCCTGACTTCAAGACGATTGCGGACTTTCGACGCGACAACGGTGCAGCGATCGTGGGGACGTGCCGAGCCTTTGTGCTGTTCTGTCGGGATCAGGGCCTTTTCACGGCGCGCTTGGTGGCGCTCGACGGTTCGAAGTTCCGAGCTGCGGCAAGCGCCAAGCGGGTCATGGGCCGGCGAGAGATTGCGGACGAGGCTAGCCGTCTGGACCGCCGGATCGCCGAGTATCTGGCCGATCTGGATGAGAGCGACGCCAGCGAACCCGATGAAGTGCCAAGTGCGACGGCAACGGCGCTTGAGGTCCTCAAGATGCGGCGCGCCGAGCTTGATCGCCTGGCTGCCAAGCTTGATGACGAAGATCGCAATACTCTGGTGGAAGGCGAGCCCGATGCCCGACCCATGGGGATCGGCAAAGGGCCAAAGCCGCCGTCCTATAACGTACAAACGGCCGTCGACGCAGAGACTGGCCTCATCATCCACCACGAGGTAACGGGCGAACCCAATGACACTCGCCAGCTTTATCCAATGGCCAAGGCGACAAAAGACATGCTCGGCGTTGCCAGCCTGACGGTGGTGGCCGATGCCGGCTACTCGAGCGGAATGGTAGCCGCAGCCTGCGAGGCTGACGGCATCACGGCCTGCGTGCCGACCAATCGGTCAATACATAGCCAGGGCGACGGCACGATGTTTGGTCGCTCGGCCTTCGTCTATCAGCCGGAGGCAGACACCTATATGTGTCCGGCGGGTCATGTTCTCGCCCGCAAGCAGGCGAAACGTCACGACCATCTTATCGTTTATGCGGCGCGCGATTGCGCCGGCTGTTCACTCAAGTCGCGTTGCACGACCGCAGAGCGTCGCTTTGTCAGTCGCCATCTGCATGAGGATGCGCTCGAACGAATGAACGCCCGTTTCCAGGCCGATCCGACTCTAGTCAGACGGCGCCGATGTGCCAGCGAACATCCTTTCGGAACCATCAAGCGAATACAGCCGGCGGCCGATTCCTACCGAGGCCTCAAGAAAGTCGGCGGGGAAGCAGCACTCAGCGTGCTCGCCTACAACCTCATTCGCGCGATTAATCTCGTCGGCGCCACCATCCTCTCGCGACTCGCTGAGCCAAGCAAAAGAGGCTCCGGATAACCGGAGCCATTGATTTCACACGGCCTGCTTGCGGCGGTCTCTCCGAATTTGTTGGCGTTGATAAATGTTCAGAAGCTGTCGGGTTTCACCGGCTCAGCGCTGACCGAACAACCGGTCGCGGTGGGAGCGCTGACGCCGGTTTTAGTTTCCGAGCAGCGGGCAGAACGTACGTTGGGCATCCTCCTCGTCCAGGCCGGCATTTATGTGAACGTCGCGGACACCATTCAGATGGAGGTAGTGGCACCGTTTTTCATAAACCAAAAGACCACTCGCCGTGTTCAATATAGTGACGGAGCCGACGTATAGACCGCGATTAAGCAGGTAGCCCACCAGCACAACGCCCGCCAATCCCAAAACGGTGCGACTGACGGTTGACCAGTGCATTCAAAATTCCCTGATTTATTCGACTATAGTTCGGCAGAGAGAGCCCTAAAAGCAACAGGCAACATCGCGCTTCAAATATCTGGCCACCCCCACCTATCTGGGGCCACCCGCACCGCCGCCCTCGTCGACACGACCTCCCGAAACAGAAAGACCGCCTCACGGCGGTCCTTCCGAATTTGCTGGGGTTGATAAACGTTCAGAAGCTGACCGTTCGTATCTACTCAGCGTCCGAACACATAGCTTGGCCCTTCGTTGCCGGCCTCGAAATTGACCTGCGCCCGGAAGATCCCGGAAACAATACTTTGATCGTCGATCACGGTAGCTGCGGTTTTCGGCCGTTAAATGCGGGATAAACAGGAGATCCATTTGTGTTCGCACCCTGATACGCGGTGTTGAGGTGCGTGTAGGTGACGTCCACGCCCATATAGAAATTGTTGGTGATGTTCCACTGGGTGCGGGAGCCGACCTGATAGAACGAGAAGTTCGGGCTGCAGCTGTTGTTGTTAGCGCCTGCGTTAATGTTCAGCGGCGGCCACACAGCGCCCTCGACCGGGACACCGCACGGCATGGTGCCCGCAGCTCCCGGCAGGTGCGGCGTTGATGATGTTGGTCGCATCCTGGTCGTACCACACCCGCGTGTAGCCGCCATACAGGCTGGTCCGCCAGCGCGGGTTCCAGAAATGCTCATAGCCCGCATTGACGCTCCAGGCGTTGGTCAAATGGATTGGAGCTTGGGTTGTTACCGCGAAGATGCCGGTGTTGTCGAAGATCCCATCGGCCACCCAGCCCACGCCGACGCTGTCGCCGCGGCCGATCTGCCAGCTGCCGGCCTTGGTCGCGTATCCGACCGCGCCTTTCGTGTAGACGAAACTCGCGCCGATTGAGTCGCGCGCGCCGAGCCAAGGCAGATAGAAGAGCCCACCCACCTGCGCGGCCCAGCCATATTTGTCGTCGGGATGAGCCGGTTTGGCATTAGAAAGCTGATCCGTTCCGTAATACTCGGCCGGCCACCTGGTGGATGGCGCCGCTGACACCGACATAACCCCAGTTCTGGTCAAGACGCAGGTTGCCGACGATATCCGGCATACGAAACCCGGCGGTATCCTGGTCACCCCGCCATTGACCGCAAAGGACGCCTGCGGATCCGTCGACCACACCGTAGACCTGTCGATAATGCCCCAACTCGGCAGCAATTGTGCCGGAGAAGCCACCGCCGAACTGGGCCGTGTAGGCCGCGACCATGACGCCATAATTGTAGGTGTCCCCCGAGGTCTTGGCATTGGTGTAAGTGAACAGCTCGGTGTTGGTGAAAATGTCGAAGAACGACTGCGTGAGCCCAAAGGTGGTGCCCGCAAATTGAATGAAGGCCCGCTCGGCGACAAACTGCGAAGCATCAGAATTGCTGAGTTCCGCGCCCAAGCGGAGATAGCCACGGACCGTTCCGTATTCCGACTGGTTGCGCGCATCCACAGTGATCATCCCGCGGCCAGTCATCTGGAAGTTATCTGACAGCGCGGGTGAACAAGCCATTCTGGATATTGCTGGGACGTACGCCGTTGTAGCTGCTGCCAAACGGCAGGCCTTGCGCGGAGCCCCACTCGGCTTGCGAGCGCACATAGCCGCCGACCCTGAGGCACATGTCGGTGCCCGGGATGTAATAGAACCCCACACCATACAGGCTGCAGATCTTCACATATTGGACAGGCTGAGCCTTGACCGGGAGATCGGCAGCCTGCGCGCCGGTAAGGGCCATGAGGCCTCCTACGCAACCGATCAGAAAACTTTTGATCTTCATGCCCAGCCCCCATTTCAATGCATGACTTACCGGGCCCAATGTGGGCTCGAAGCGGTACGCTTCAACCAATTTGGCAGCATGGCGCCAAAGACACAATTGCTGTCGCGCCCGTCCCACAGGCCTAAATTGCATTTGTCGGCACCTGTTACGCAAAAGCAACAGATGCTCTTTGCTTCAAGCTGTTGAGAGCGCGTCACTAATTTGAATAGATCGAAACGCCGGTCGTTATCCGGCTCGAGCGCAGCGGTTAGTTGCAAACAACCCGCTGGCCGGCCGCATTTGGCGTTCCGCCACCCGTTCCGCCACCCGCAGCGCCGGCGACGATCCGGCAATTCTTGGGGACAGGATTGCACCCCCCGCGTTCGGAACAATAGATTTGCCCGCCACCGCCGCCCTCGTCGCGCGAGGTCGGGCTACTGACCGCTTTTGCCTCAGGTGTGCATTCACCCGTGGCCTTGTTGCGCACGAAGCGGCGCTTGCAAGCTTCAGCAACGCAGCGGTCTTCTTCGGCCTTGAAGCCCTTGCCGCAAACCAACGGACAAAGCCGTGCCTTCTGCTGCTTTACCGCATCGAGCGCACCGAGCGACGCAACTTTGACCTCGAAATTCGCTTTCGCACGCTTGTTGAATTCCGCCATCCGGCGCACTCGGAGCCGACGCTATGCCATCGATGATCGCCCACTGAATTCCGTGATACGAACGCCAGATGATCAAGAAACCGAACGGCAACGGAATTGCTATGGACGCAAGGCGCAGGAAAAGCGGCGAGATATCGAGACTGACGACAATCAGAAAATGCGCTGCGATAAGCAGAACCGACCGGCGCCAAAATGTAGACGGCGCAGTGAGCGGACCAGAAAGCCCAAGGTGTTGTCGTGCGCGCGACGGCCGAGCGCGCTTTGTGGACCTGATTTTCCAGATCGACGACCTGCGCGAGCAGTTGCAGATTTTCATTGATGATCGGACGGACCAGACGAAGATCGCGTCCGCAGTCCTTGCAAACAAGCGCCTCCTCGTTGAAATCCTCGAGGCAGTAAGGGCACTCCATTCAATCCCCCGGGCCGTTAGCTTCTTTTTTGGTCCGAGCCGGCCGTGCAGATCCGCCAGTTCGCGTCGCAGGGTTGCCACACGTTCCTTGAGCTCTGCATTTTCTAGTATCAGCGATTCCGGAATCTTCAGGTCGTTGCCGCAATGGCGGCAAATCGAGGCCTCGGCCTGGACGTCCTCGTTGCAAAATGGGCAGCGCGCCGTTGCCTTGGCGCCTGCTTTGTCGCGCTGTCTCATTCTTCGCCCGACCCCAATCTAGAAACCATCGTAGCCGCTGAAGAAAGCCCCGCTAAGCGCGTAGCAGTACGGCGCAAGGCCGCCCGATATTCGCCGTCCGCCTGCACGGGACGACGGGGAAACCCATAATTAACAAGTTTGGCACACCAATAGCCTGGGGGACGCTGCAATTCCCTCGGTTTGAGTGCGCCCGAACCGCAAATGACCGAGCCATCCGCTAAATCGTCGACACCGGCCGACGGCGCCCCTGCCGTTGAGTCGCCGCCACTCGCCCCCGGCGGCGTACCAATCTGTTATGTCGTCGATGAAGAGCCGAGCATCCGGCATTTCCTGTCGCTCGTGCTGCACGGGGCCGGTGTCGATACCGTCGAGTTTCCCGACGGCGCCAGCATGCGCAAGGCCATCGAGTCACGCCCGCCTGCGCTCGTATTCATCAATATCTCTCTCGAGTCGGCCGACGCGATCGAGACCGTCGTCGCACTCGGCAAGGGACGCTATCGCGGCGCCGTGCAATTGATGAGCGCGCGCGGGGCGGCAGTCCTCGAGCACGTCAAGAGCATCGGCGCGCAGCACAAGCTGCAGATGCTGCCCGTGCTCAAGAAGCCGTTCGAGACCGAAACGATCGTCAAGCTCGTGCAGGAGCTCAAGCTTGGCACCCCGCCCGCGGTCGCAGCCAAGCTCGAACTCGATGACGCGATCAAGAACAAATGGTTGGAGTTCTGGTACCAGCCCAAGATTGCATTACGCAAAAAGCAACTCGCAGGTGCCGAGGCCTATGCGCGCGTGCGTCACCCCCAGCATGGCATGGTGCTCGCAGGAGCGTTCACCGCCAATGCGTCCGAGCCTGCCACCGCCAAATTGGCCGAGCTGGCGCTTGAAAACGCGCTCAAGACCAGCGCTCTTTTCTCCAAGCTCGGTGTCAATCTGCGGCTGTCGGTCAACATTCCCGTGCCCGCGCTGGTAAAGATTTCGGTTGAAGACATCGTCAAGGCGCACCGCCCGGCCGGCGAAAAATGGCCTGGCCTGATCATCGACGTGCCCGAAGAGCAGATCGTCAACGACCTCAAGCTTGCCGGCGAATTGAGCAAGAAGCTCGAGCCGCACAACGTCAGGCTTGCAATCGACAATTTTGGCCGGGCCTACTCGACGCTCGCCAAGGCGGAGGAAATGCCGTTCGAGGAGCTCAAGCTCGACAAGTCTTTCGTCGCCGATTGCGGGACCGACAAGGTCAATGCTCCGTTGTGCAAGACCGTGATCGATCTCGCTCACAGTTTCGGCCGCTATGTCGTCGCGGCCGGCATCGAAAAAGCCGCGGACGCGGTGGCACTGGTGAGCATGGGCTGCGACTACGGCCAAGGATATCTGCTCGGCCAGCCCATGCCGCAGGAGCGTTTCGTTTCGCTTCTGCGCCAGCGCGCGGCAACGCAGGGGCTCAGCCTGGAAGGCGCCGCCGCTACCGAAAAAAGCCCGGCCTGATCCGCAAATTTCGCGACCGAAGCTTTAGTGCGTCCAGGGATCGCGACGCTTGAAGGAAAAATTGTCCGCATAGGACATTGTCCGCCGCTTGGACGGAGTCGCGTCGAACACCTCATAGGCGAGCTTGTGCCGCTCGCAATAAGCCACCGCCTCCTCTTTCGACTTCGAACCGCAGCCGCAGCTGCTGCCGCATGTCGCTGGACGACGTCCAGCCCATCAGCGGCTCGACCCGGCGCGGCGTCTCCGGCTCAAAATCGAGCACCCAGCCTTTGGTATTGCCAAAGCCTGACTGCATGGCGGTCTTCGCGGGCTGGTAGATTCTGGCAACCATGGAGGTTCCTGCGTGACCGCACCCCTATAAGGCGGTTGAGGGGTAATGACAATCGCGGGCGGCCTATCAAGCCAAGCAGATCAATACGATAGCTGGTCGGGGCAGCAGGATTTGAACCTGCGACCTTCTGCTCCCAAAGCAGACGCGCTACCAGACTGCGCTATGCCCCGATCTTCCTAAGGCCGGACTTCATTAGTGTTTTTGACTGAAAATCGCAATCGTCCTAACACCTCTTACAGGGTGGCGTTGAACCGCCAACTCAAGCTGAAAACTTGGCAAAGCCTCGGCAACTACTGCACAAATCCGATGCGGTCGACAACAATATCCGGCGGCTATCTCACGCTGCAAAGACAATTGCATGAGAATCCAAATTACGGGGTGGCCTCGATCAGCTACGCGCCCATCGTGGCGCAAGTTGTCGCGCGATCAAATGCGCGTTCGATCTCCGACTACGGCGCGGGCAAACAAAATCTCAAGAAAGCGCTCGATCATCTTGGTGTCGGCGGGTACGACTATCATCCCTTCGATCCGGCATTCCCCGAGTACGGCGACCCGCAGCCCGCCGACCTCGTTTGCTGTATCGACGTGCTAGAACACATTGAGCCGGAATTTCTCGACACTGTCATAGCCGAGCTTGCAAGGATTACAGTCAAGTTTGGGTTTTTCACGATAGCACAGGCCCCGCCGCCAAGACACTCGCTGATGGCCGCAACGCTCATCTGATCCAACAGTCTTCTTCATGGTGGCTCCCAAAACTATGTGCTTATTTTGAAATTGCCCAGCTTAGCCGGGACCAGCACGGGCTGGTGATTATAGTCGAACCAAGGTCGGCCCTTAGGCAGCCATAGGCTCACCCTTGCGGTGCCCAAGGCTCAGCGCACGCGGAAGATCGGCGAGGCAACACGGTCACCCGGCGCAATGCCGAGCTTACGCGACGTGCCGCCGATGACCTCCAGAACCGCGCGCACCGCTCCGCGCGACGGTATCATCCGCGTTGACAAAGGCACGGTGTTTTCCTCGATCCGCAGGATCTGTCCGTCGCCGCGGATGAAAATCATGTCGAGCGGGATATAGGTATTCTGCATCCAGAAGCTGACCTCCTGGTCGCGGTGAAAATCGAACAGCATCCCGCGGCCTTCGGGCAGCTCCTTGCGATACATGAGCCCTTTTGCCCGGTCCGCATCATTGTCGGCAATCTCAACCGAGAAGATGTGAACGCCGGTCTTGCTCGCGATCTCGAGCGTCTGCTCTCCGGCGGCCCAGCTGGGGCCGAATGCGAGGAACAATGAGAGAATGACAGCGAGCGAGCCGAGGCGGACCATGGGCTCGCCTTTACGCGGCCTCGCCAATACCGGCAATTGGAAAAGTGTACCGGCTAGTGGGACGCCGGGCCGAGGGAGCCGCCGTCGGGCCGAACCTCGGCGGCCATCAGCCCTTTGGGACCCGGCCCAAAGCGGACGAGCACGGTCTGACCCGGCCGCAGCTCGGCAAAGCCATAGCGGCGCAGGGTTTCCATGTGGACGAAAATATCGGGCGTGCCCTCGCCCCGGGTCAGAAAGCCGAAACCGCGCAGCCGGTTGAACCATTTGACCTGCGCACGCTCAAGTCCGCTGGTCGGGGTGACGGTGACGTGGGTGCGCGGCGGCGGCATTTGCGCCGGATGCACCGCAGTCGACTCGTCCATGGAGACGATCCGGAATGCCTGAAGGCCTTTCGACCGCTGCAGCACCTCGCAGATGACCCGCGCGCCCTCATAGGCGGTCTGATAGCCGTCACGGCGCAGGCAGGTCACATGCAAAAGGACGTCGGGCATTCCGTTGTCGGGGATGATGAACCCAAATCCCTTCGCAACATCGAACCACTTTATGACGCCCGACAATTCGATGAGATTGGTCGCCGTATCATCGACGATTTCTCTGACCGTCCCTGGTCGGAGATTGGTCCCAGACATTTTCGGTTCGATCCCGTCCGACGCCATGAAAAGCGCTTCAACGAATCCTGAGGAATCGAATTTAACACCCGCCCTCGAACCGCAAAGTGCAAAATGCGCTTGCACACAGCCCTGTGCACAGCGCAGCGCTGTCCGAATCAGTGGGCGATGAAGGGTCCGAGCACGTCGCCGATGTCCTCGCGTACCACCAGATCGGCGAGATCGTCGAAGTCGGTCGGCTCACGATTGATGATGACGAGCGTCGCGCCGGCTCGCTTCGCCGTCAGAGGAAATCCCGCCGCCGGCCACACGACCAGCGACGAGCCGATAGCGAGAAAAAGGCTGCAATTCCTGGCTAATTCGTCAGCTCGCTCCATGGCTTCGGCCGGCATCGCCTGACCGAAGGAAACGGTTGCGGTTTTGATGCAGCCACCGCACTCGCAGTCAGGAGCGCGATTGCCCGCGGTCTCGAATTTTTTTCTCACCCACGGCAACTCGTAGCGCTCACCGCAGTCGAGGCAGGTGGCGTAGGTGGTGTTGCCATGCAGCTCGACGATGTCCTTCGCTGCAATGCCCGATGCTTGATGGAGATTGTCAATATTCTGCGTGATCAAGCCCGGCACCTTGCCCGCGCGATAGAGACTCGCGATCGCCTGATGGCCGCGGCCGGGCTTTGCCCCGCCGAATTGGTCCTCCATGGCGAAGCGCCGGCGCCAGGACTCGTCCCGCATCTCACGATCGGCAATGAAGGCGTCGAAGGGGATCGGCTGGTACTTCGTCCATATCCCGCCAGGAGAACGAAAGTCGGGGATACCGCACTCGGTGGAGATCCCCGCCCCTGTGAATGGGACGATCGCCTGGGCCTCCTCGATCAGATCGCGGAGGCTTGAGATTGCCGTTGGAAGATCGGGCGCGATCATAGCTATATTGTGCGTGCCGTCGGTCAGTCAGTGAGGTTTAGCCCATGCGATACCTGCACACCATGCTCCGCGTCCGCGACCTGGATGCCGCTCTTGACTTCTATTGCAACAAACTTGGTCTGAAAGAAACGCGCCGGCGCGTCGACGAAAAAAACCGGTACACGTTGGTGTTCCTGGCCGCGCCCGGCGACGAAAAACTGGTCGAGGATAGCCAAAAAAATCGGCCGTCCAGGACTGGAAGTCGAGCTCACCTACAACTGGGATACCGAGGACTACGGCGAGGCCCGCTATTTCGGACACCTCGCCTACGAGGTCGACGACATCTACGAGACCTGCGACCGCCTGATGAAGGCGGGCGTCACCATCAACCGGCCGCCGCGAGACGGGGTCATGGCTTGTGGCTACGACAAAAACCGGTACACGTTGGTATTCCTGGCCGCACCGGGCGACGAAAAGCTGGTCGAGGATGGCAAAAAAATCGGCCGTCCGGGACTGGAAGTCGAGCTCACCTACAACTGGGATACGGAGGACTACGGCGAGGCCCGCTATTTCGGACACCTCGCCTACGAGGTCGACGACATCTACGACACCTGCGATCGCCTGATGAAAGCGGGCGTCACCATCAACCGGCCGCCGCGGGACGAAGTCATGGCCTTCGTGCGCTCGCCCGACAAGCATTCGATCGAGTTGCTGCAGAAAGGCTCGCCCAAGCCTCCACAGGAACCGTGGAAATCGATGGGAAATACCGGAAAATGGTAGCCGGCATTCGCTTGCCGCTGGCGGCGAAGGCCTTTATACCCCCCGAAACTTTGCTCGTTCGGCCCGGCAGCTGGCTCTGGCCGATCGACGGCTATGCGCCCTTCGTCTAGGGGCCTAGGACACCGCCCTTTCACGGCGGTAACAGGGGTTCGAATCCCGTAGGGCGCGCCACTCAACCGCCTGCGGAAAATTCCTGCTGGACGTTCGACGGGTCACCCGTCGCCTTTTCGAAAGCGCGCTTGAGGCAGATCAGACCGGGGTCGGCCGCACGTCCGATCTGTCCCATCATTGTCAGCCATTCCTCGTCCGAAGCTTCGGCTGCGTAGCGTTGGACCGCAGCCTTGGCATAGGCCGCAAGATCGAGACCCTCTGCTTCCGCCTGCTGTCGCATCGCCGCGAGCAATCGCAGATCGCCGGCACCCAAAATGACTTCGGCCGCCTCGCCATCATTCTCCAGTTTGCTCAAAATGTCGCCGAGTAGCATGGCCGTGAAATCTCAGTGGACGCGCAGCGCTTCTGCGCTCGCAAGTTCGATACCCTCAATGCGCGCAGCTGACGCCAGCCTGGCAACATATTGCGCATTGGCGCGGCGCTGGACGCTTTCACGCAAATAGTCGGCAATACGCTCTGCAACCACTTCGTAGGGCAGCACGCGGCCGTCGATCTTGCGCTCGAGCCGGATGATGTGGAAGCCATAGCGGGTCGCCACCGGTTCGGTGCAGATCTCGCCCGGTGCGAGCGCAAGGAGTGCGCGCTCGAATTCGGGAGTGGTCTGCCCGCTGGTGATCTGGCCGAGATTGCCGCCCTGCTCCGCCGAAGGACATTTCGAATAGGCCTTCGCCAACATCGCAAAGCAATTCGGATCATCCTGAAGCGTGGCGAGGACCGCGGCGGCATCCGCGCGCGCCGCGGCATAGCCTTCCCTGGTCGGCCGGCAGCGCTGCAAACAGGATATGCGACGCCTCGTAGATATCGGGCGATCGGAAGCGCGCGCTGTTTTGCTCGTAATAGCGCCGGCAGGTCGCGTCGTCCGGCGTGGGCACGGTCACTTCCCGCTCCACCACCGCGCGCATAAGGGCCTCGTCGTCGGTCTCACGCCGTCCTGCCTCGTCGCAGATGGGCTCGGGCGGCAGACCAAGATGCTTTGCCCGCTGCAGCAGCAATTCCCTGATGACCAGCGCACGCGCGGCCTGCTGCCAGGCGGCGATCGGCTTTTCCGCCGGATGATGCTGCATCTCGCGTTGAATGGCATCGCGCGCGATCGCGACCCCGTTGACGCTGACCGTCACGGGCTTTCCCGCCGGAAACTGGACGTGCACCGAGCAGGACATGCGCCTACTCCGCCGGGACCGGACGGCCGCGCGAAGCTGCCGCGCGGCGCCCATCGCTGCGCACGACCTGATAGCCGCGGCGGCCGAGATACCAGATCGGCGCGCTCCAGACGTGCACAAGACGGGTAAACGGGAAGACGAGGAAGAGCGTCATGCCTAGGAACAGATGCGCCTTGAAGATCGGGTGCGCATCGGCGATGAGGTCGGCGACGCCCGGCTGCAGCGTGAGAATTCCCTGCGCCCAGGTCATGAACTTGACCATCTCATGACCATCAAGATGGTTGAGCGAAACGCCGATCGTCGCAAGCCCGAGGACAAGTTGCGCATAGAGCAGCAAGAGGATCGCTATGTCGCCAAATGACGAGGTCTTGCGGATCCGCGAGTCGAATAGCCGGCGATGGATCAGCAGCGTCATGCCGATAAAGCAGAACACGCCGGCGACGCCGCCGATGATGATCGCCATCCATTGCTTGAAGGTGTGGGAGATGCCGAAGGCATCGAAAATCCAGATCGGCGTCAGCAGGCCGACGAAATGGCCGAAGAAAATGACAAGGATCCCGACGTGAAACAGGTTCGAGCCCCAGGCCAGCTGGCGCCGGCGCAAGAGCTGGCTCGATCCGCTGCGCCAGGTGTATTGCTCGCGGTCGAAACGAACCCAGCTGCCCAGAAGGAATACGGTCAGGCAGAGGTAGGGATACCAGCCGAACACCGCATAATTGATCAGATCGCGCATGGGACTGTCCTCACTGGCGCGGAGTGGATTTTGACGGGCTTGCGACGCCGGGCGCCGGACGCATGGCGCCGCGGACACGGGCGATAAGGCCATCCTTGCAGCTGTCGCCGGCGCCGGGTCCGAAATTGACCGGTTCGTCTTCCCAAGCGGCGTCAAGCGCGGCCAAATCGGTGGCATCCGGATCGGGTGATTGGAGCAGCGCCGAAACGTCTTCGTCCTTCGGCTTTGCCGCAGCCAACGCAATCAGCACACGGAATACCGCCTCATACGGCGATTTGCGCTTGCGCAGCCGCTCCGCCAGCGCGCCAAAAATGTGGACGGGCTGGCCGAGCGCCTCACAGGCTTCCTTTGCCGGACGCGTGGCGAGGTATTCGAGGAACATCGGCAGAAAATCCGGAAGCTCGCTGGCGCTCATGAACAATCCAGCCTGCTCGTATTGCGACTTGAGATCGATCATCGCCTGGCCACGATCGCGGCTTTCGCCGTGCACGTGCTCGAACAGATGGAGCGACAGCGACCGCGTCCGGTCGAACAGCAACACGTAGCGCTCCTGCAGGTCGTAGAGGTCGCCGGTGGCGATCTCAAGGATCAGCGCATGCAGCTGGTCGCGCGCGCGGCCGGGAATCAGTGTGTCAGCATCGAGCACTTCGCTCATTTCGCCTGCCGCCAGCCTCAGTTCCTCGGTCGGATAGGTCAGGAGCGCGGACAGCGCCTTGAAGGTCTTGTTCATCACACCACCTCCATCGGCGTCTTCGCGCGCTTGGGCGTGCCGAACAGGTTGGTTTCGGTCACGCCGCCCGAGCAGCCGTTGCCGAACGAGAAGCCGCAGGACCCGCGCAGGTCATAGGCGTCCTCATTGATCTCGCGGTGTGCTGTCGGGATGACAAAGCGGTCCTCGTAGTTGGCAATCGCCATGACGTGGTACATGTCTTCGATCGCCTGCCCGCTGAGGCCGACACGCCGGGCGATATTCTCGTCGATGACGCCGTCCACCGTCTTCGCGCGCATGTAGGCGCGCATCGCCAGCATGCGCTCGAGCGCGAGAGCAACGGGATCTTCCTTGCCGGCCGTGAGGAGATTGGCGAGGTATCTCAGCGGAATGCGAAGGCTGCGGACGTCCGGCATTTCGCCGTCGTGGCCGATTTTGCCGGCCTGCGCTGCCGATTGAATCGGCGAGAGCGGCGGCACGTACCAGACCATCGGCAGCGTGCGGTACTCCGGATGCAGCGGGAACGCGACCTTCCACTCCATCGCCATCTTGTAGACGGGCGAGCGGCGGGCCGCCTCCATCCAGTTGTCGGCGATGCCATCGGCACTCGCCTGCGCGATCACCGCCGGATCGTTCGGATTGAGGAAGATACCGAGCTGCGCTTCGTAAAGATCCTGCTCGTTGGGAACGCTGGCGGCTTCCTCGATGCGGTCGGCATCATAAAGCACGACCCCGAGATAGCGGATGCGGCCCACGCAGGTCTCCGAGCAGACGGTCGGCTGACCGGCCTCGATGCGCGGATAGCAGAAGATGCACTTCTCGGATTTTCCGCTCGACCAGTTGTAGTAGATCTTCTTGTAAGGGCATCCCGATACGCACATGCGCCAGCCGCGGCATTTGTCCTGGTCGATGAGGACGATGCCGTCTTCCTCGCGCTTGTAGATGGCCCCTGATGGGCACGCCGCGACGCAGGCCGGATTGAGGCAGTGCTCGCACAGCCGCGGCAGATACATCATGAAGGTGTTTTCGAACTGGCCGTAGATATCCTTCTGGATGCCTTCGAAATTGACGTCCTTCGAGCGCTTGGCAAATTCGGTGCCGAGGATCTCCTCCCAGTTCGGGCCCCATTCGATCTTTTCCATGCGCTCGCCGGTGATCAGCGAGCGCGGGCGCGCTGTCGGCGAAGCCTGCAGCTCGGGCGCGGTTTGCAGGTGCTCGTAGTCGAAGGTGAAGGGCTCGTAGTAGTCGTCGATCTCCGGCAGGTCGGGATTGGAGAAAATGTTCGCGAGCACACGCCATTTCGAGCCGATGCGCGGCTCGATCTTGCCGTTCTTCTTGCGCCGCCAGCCGCCGTTCCAGCGGTCCTGGTTTTCCCAGTCCTTCGGGTAGCCGATGCCGGGTTTCGTCTCGACGTTATTGAACCAGGCGTATTCCATGCCTTCGCGATTGGTCCAGACATTCTTGCAGGTCACCGAGCACGTGTGGCACCCGATGCACTTGTCGAGGTTAAGTACCATCGCGACTTGTGCGCGGATTTTCATTCTGCGGCCTCCATTTTGGGCGCGACGGGCATAGGTTCGGGCTGATCGGCAGTCGGTTTATCCAGCCAATCGACTTTCGACATCTTGCGGATGATGACGAATTCGTCGCGGTTGGTTCCGATCGTGCCGTAATAGTTGAAGCCGTAGCTCTGCTGGGCGTAGCCGCCGATCATGTGGGTCGGCTTGACCACGATGCGCGTCACGGAATTGTGGATGCCGCCCCGCTGCCCGGTTACTTCCGAGCCCGGCACATTCACGATCTTTTCCTGCGCGTGATACATCAGGCACATGCCTTCCTTCACGCGCTGCGACACCACGGCGCGAGCGACCAGTGCGCCGTTCTGGTTGTAGGCTTCGATCCAGTCGTTATCGACGATGCCGACCTTCTTGGCGTCGTTTTCGCTGATCCACACGATCGGCCCGCCGCGCGACAGCGTCAGCATCAAAAGATTGTCGGTATAGGTCGAGTGGATGCCCCACTTCTGGTGCGGGGTGATGAAGTTGAGAACGATCTGCTTCTCGCCGTTGGGCTTTGAGTTGATCACGGGCTTCACGGCCTTGAGATCGACCGGCGGGCGATAGACGCAGAGCGCCTCGCCGAAGGCCCGCATCCACAGGTGATCCTGGTAAAGCTGCTGGCGACCGGACAGCGTGCGCCAGGGGATCAGCTCGTGCACGTTGGTATAGCCGGCGTTGTAGCAGACCTTTTCGGATTCCAGGCCCGACCAGGTCGGCGCCGAAATGATCTTGCGTGGCTGCGCCACCACGTCGCGGAAGCGGATTTTCTCGTCTTCCTTCGGGATGGCGAGATGCTTGTGCTCGAGACCGGTGGTCTTCGACAGCGCCTCCCATGCCTTCACGGCCACTTCGCCGTTGGTCTCGGGCGCGAGCGAGAGGATGACTTCGGTGGCGTCGATGTCGGTGTCGATGCGGGCCAGCCCTTTGGTCGGCCCCTCCTCCGTCACCTCGCCGTTCAGGCGCTTTAAAAGCTCGACTTCATGCTCGGTGTTCCAGGCTATGCCTTTCACACCATTGCCGATCTTCTGCATGAGCGGCCCGAGCGCGGTGAAACGTTTGTAGACGTTCGGGTAGTCGCGCTCGATGACGGCAACGGCGGGCATGGTCTTGCCCGGAATCGGCTCGACTTCGCCCTTTTTCCACTCCTTGACGTCGAGTGCTTGCGCGATTTCGCCCGGCGAGTCGTGCTGGATCGGCGTGAGCACCACATCCTTTTCGACGCCGAGCACTTCCGGCGCGACGCGCGAAAACGCCTTGGCAATCGCCTTGTAGATCTCCCAATCGCTCTTGCACTCCCACACCGGATCCACCGCTGACGTCAGCGGATGAATGAAAGGATGCATATCGGAGGTGTTGAGGTCGTTCTTCTCGTACCAGGTGGCCGTCGGCAACACGATGTCGGAATAAACGCAGGTGGTCGACATGCGGAAATCGAGCGTCACCAGCAGATCGAGCTTTCCTTTCGGCGCGTCGTCGTGCCAGGCGACTTCTTTCGGCTTTTTCTTTCCAGTTTCGCCGAGGTCCTTGCCCTGCACGCCATGCGTGGTGCCGAGCAGATGCTTCAGGAAATATTCGTGCCCCTTGCCGGACGAGCCGAGCAGGTTCGAGCGCCACACGAACATGTTGCGTGGCCAATTGTCCGGATGGTCCGGATCCTCGCAGGCCATCTGCAGCTCGCCGGACTTGAGAGCCTTTGCAACATAGTCCTTCGCCTCGAGTCCGGAGGCTTGCGCCTTTTTTGCAACCTCGAGGGGATTCTGCTTGAGCTGTGGCGCCGACGGCAGCCAGCCCATGCGTTCGGCGCGAACGTTGTAGTCGATAAGAGCGCCGTCCCAGGGTCCGGCCGGCGCGGTCGGTGACAATATCTCGTCGACACCGACCGTCTCGTAACGCCACTGGTCAGTATGAGCATAGAAGAACGACGTCGAGTTCTGCTGCCGCGGCGGGCGACCCCAGTCCAGTGCGAACGCCAGGGGCAACCAGCCCGATTGCGGACGCAGCTTCTCCTGCCCGACGTAATGCGACCAGCCACCGCCCGACTGGCCGACGCAGCCGCACATCACCAGCATGTTGATGACGCCGCGGTAGTTCATGTCGCAGTGGTACCAATGGTTCATGGCGGCGCCGATGATCACCATCGAGCGGCCCTTGGTCTTCTCCGCGTTGAGCGCGAATTCGCGCGCCACGGTGATGATCTGGTCGCGCGGCACGCCGGTGATTTTCTCCGCCCAGGCCGGCGTGTAGGGCACGTTCTCGTCGTATGACTTGGCGACGTGCTCGCCGCCGAAGCCACGATCGAGCCCATAGTTGGCAACAAACAGGTCGAACACCGACGCGACGAGAATGTCGCCATCTTTCGTCTTGACGCGCTTGGCCGGAACCTTCCGCACCAGCACGCTGGGATGGCTGGTGCCGGCGAAATGATCGTGCTCACGGTTGCCGAAATACGGGAAGCCAACGTCGGCAAGCTCGTCCTTGTCATTGGCGAATGTCAGCTGCAGGTTGGTCTCGGCGCCGTCCGACTTCTTTTCTTCGAGATTCCATTTGCCCTTTTCGCCCCAGCGGAAACCAACGGAGCCGCGCGGCACGACGATGCTCTCTGAAGTCTCGTCATAGGCGACCGTCTTCCACTCCGGGTTATTGGTCTCGCCGAGATTGTCGGCAAAGTCGGAAGCGCGCAGCAGGCGGTCGGGCACCATCTTGTCGCCCTGCTTCACCAGCCGCACCAGCATCGGCATGTCGGTGTACTGCCGGACATAATCCTCGAAATACTCGGCCTGCCGGTGGAGATAGAACTCGCGCAGGATCACGTGACCCATCGCCATAGCGAGCGCAGCATCGGTGCCCTGCTTCACCGAGATCCACAGATCGGCGAATTTCGACGCCTCCGAATAGTCCGGCGAAATCACCACGCTCTTGGCGCCGCGATAGCGCGCCTCGGTATAGAAGTGCGCATCCGGCGTGCGGGTCTGCGGAACGTTGGAGCCCCACAGGATCAGGAAGCTTGAATTGTACCAGTCGGCGCTTTCAGGAACGTCGGTTTGCTCGCCCCAGGTCTGCGGCGAGGACGGCGGCAGGTCGCAATACCAGTCGTAGAACGACATGCAGACGCCGCCGAGCAGCGACAGGTAGCGCGAACCGGCCGCGTACGAGACCATCGACATCGCCGGAATCGGCGAGAAGCCGATGACGCGGTCGGGTCCGTGTTTCTTCACGGTATACGCGTTGGCTGCTGCAATGATCTCGGTGACTTCATCCCAGGTCGCGCGCACGAAGCCACCAAGACCGCGCTTCTCCGTGTAGGCTGCTCGCTTCTTCGGATCCTCGACGATCGAGCCCCAGGCGGCGACCGGCGTGCGCAGCGCCCTCGCCTCGCGCCAGAGCTTGAGCAGGCGCGAGCGCACCAGCGGGTACTTCACGCGATTGCCGGAATACAGGTACCAGGAGTAGCTCGCACCGCGTGAACAGCCGCGCGGCTCATGATTGGGCAATTCAGGACGTGTGCGTGGATAGTCTGTCTGCTGTGTTTCCCACGTGACGATGCCGCCCTTGACGTAGATCTTCCACGAGCATGAGCCGGTGCAATTCGCGCCATGGGTGGAGCGCACGATCTTGTCGTGCTGCCAGCGTTTGCGGTAGCCGTCTTCCCAGCGGCGGTCCTCCCGCGTCGTGATGCCGTGCCCGTCCGAAAAATCACCAACGGTCCGGTTGAAGAAGGTCAGGCGATCAAGAAAATGACTCATAATCTTTCCCTCACTCCGCTGGCACGGCGGCTGCTGTCGTTCGCGCAGCCGACCGACGTTCGATGTCATAAAGCAGGCCGCCGCGGCGAGTATAGAACCACCAGGTGATCGCGAGGCAGCTTACATAAAATATCATGAAGCCCCACAGCGCAAACTCGACACCGCCTGTCAGCGCAATCGATGATCCATAGGATTTTGGAATAAAGAACGCACCGAACGCCGCGATTGCGGAAGTAAATCCCGTAATAGCCGCGGACTCTTTCTCCGCCTGCCGCAACTGTTCGTCCTTTTCGAGCTTCGGCATTAATCGAGCGATCTCTTTTCGCATGATATTGGGGATCATCTGGAAAGTAGAAGCATTGCCGACGCCTGTGGCAAAAAATAGCAGCAGGAACATCGCAAAGAATCCCCAAAACGCGTTGGGCTGATCCTTGATGCCGAGGAAATAGAGAACGCCCGCGACGCCCGCCATCATCAGCAGGAAAACGACAATAGTGACGCGACCTCCGCCCCACCGGTCGGATACCCAGCCAGTCGCCGAGCGCGACAGCGCTCCCACCAGCGGTCCGAGGAACACGAACGGCAGCGCATCGACGGCTGGAAATTGAGTTTTGGCCAGCAGCGGGAAGCCCGCCGAGTAGCCGATGAAGGAACCGAAGGTTCCGGTGTAAAGCCAGCACATCAGCCAGTTGTGCTTGCGTTGGAATATGACGGCCTGCTCGCTGAACGACGCCTTTGCTGATGCGATGTCGTTCATGCCGAACCAGGCGGCAAACGCGCTCGCGGCGATAAACGGTACCCAGATAAAGCCCGCGTTTTGCAGCCACAGTGGCGCCGAGCCAGCCGGCCCCTTCACCATCGCAGGATCGCCACCGAACCAACCGAATACGCCGACGGTAATGATGATGGGCACCACGAACTGCACGACGCTCACGCCGAGATTTCCAAGCCCGGCGTTGAGCGCGAGTGCGTTGCCCTTTTCAGACCGCGGGAAGAAGAACGAGATGTTGGACATCGACGAGGCGAAGTTGCCGCCGCCAAACCCGCACAACAGTGCGAGCGCAAGGAACAGGAAATATGGCGTGTTCGGGTTCTGCACCGCATAGCCGATGCCGATCGCCGGAATCATCAACGACCATGTAGCAAGCGTCGTCCACAGGCGGCCGCCGAAGATCGGCACCATGAATGAGTAGAAGATGCGCAACACCGCGCCGGATATTCCCGGCAAGGCCGCAAGCCAGAACAGTTGATCGGTCGTGAACTGGAAGCCGACCGATGGCAGTTTGGCAACGACGACCGACCAGACTTGCCAGACTGCAAATGACAGCAACAACGCCGGGATCGAAACCCAGAGATTGCGGCGTGCGATGGCACGACCCGTCGATTCCCAGAATTTCTTGTCCTCAGGCCGCCAGTCGGTGAGCACGGCTCCGGACAATGCACCGACGTGAGCGGGCTTGTGGATTTCCTGGAATTCCGGCAGCTGCGGCAATTTCGCAAGCGCCGGGCCAACCACGCCGCGCTCCATCTGACGGATCGACACGTGCATCCAGACCAAGGCGACAGATCACCAGCGCGAACAGCAGCATGAAGCAGCTGGTCCACAGCCCGGTGAGATCGTTGAGCGCGCCAAAGGCGATCGGGAGCACAAAGCCGCCCAGCCCGCCAATCATTCCGACCAGGCCGCCAACGGCGCCGACATTTTTTGGGTAGTAGACGGGGATGTGTTTGTAGACGGCGGCCTTGCCCAGGGCCATGAAGAAACCGAGCACGAACACAATCACCGTGAATGACACCACCCCCATTTCGAGGTGGAACGTCCGCGGCCCGTAGATTGTACGGACAATGTAGTCGCTCGGTGGGTACGACAGGACAAACGTGCAGGCGACCGCGACCAGGAACGTCCAGTACATTACTGTGCGTGCGCCATAGCGATCCGATAGGTGGCCGCCATAGGCACGGAAAATGCTTGCCGGAATCGAGAACGCGGCAGCGACCATGCCAGCCGTCTTGATGTCGACGTTGTATACATTGATCAAATACTGCGGCAGCCACAGCGACAATGCGACAAACGCCCCGAAGACAAAGAAATAGTAGAGCGCAAAGCGCCAGACCTGGGCATTCTTGAGGGGCTCCAGCTCGAGCCAGGCGCTGCGCGGCTTTTCGCCGCGTGCGCGTCTTGCCACCAGGACTGGATCGTCGTCGGTGAAAAACCAGAACAGGACCGCCATGACCGCGATACCGGCGGCCCAGATCTGGGCGACCGCAGGCCAGCCATAGGCGACAAGCACGAATGGCGCGAGGAACTTCGTCACCGCGGCGCCGACATTGCCGACACCGAAAATGCCAAGGGCCGTGCCCTGCTTTTCAGTCGGATACCATCGCGAGACGTAGGCTATGCCGACCGCGAACGATCCACCGGCGATACCGACAAAAAAAGCGGCAACCAGGAACTGTGGATATGTCGTTGCCCACGTGAGGAAATAGGTTGCAACCGCCGCCGCCAACATCACCAGCGTGTAGACGATGCGGCCCCCGTACTGGTCGGTCCAGACGCCGAGAGCGATTCGGATCAAGGATCCGCTTAGAATCGGCGTGCCGACCAGCAAGCCAAATTGAGTCTCATTGAGGTTGAGGTCGCGCTTTATTTGGATACCGATGATGGCGAAGATCGTCCACACCGCAAAACATACAGTGAAGGCGATGGTGGACATCCAGAGCGCGCGGCTTTGAACCGCGGCTGCGGCCGGCTTGGTTGGCATGACGAGTTCCCGCTCGAGGTCGTTTCGATTTTGGCCTCGCTACCCAAGCGCATGGCGGCGGTAACGGCTTTGAGATTGATCAAAAAATGACGGTAATTGCCATTTTCATAAACATTTCCATCACGTAGGCGGAAATGGCATTTCCACCGCGTAAACTCATGGCTGCCATGCATGGGTGCGGCACTATTTCACGCTCTTTTTAACGCACAAATTATGGGGCCTGTGATCCATACCGGTTAAACTTGCGCGTCCTGCGAACAGCTCTGCCCCTGGAGCGTCAGGCCATGATCGTGATCAAGAATAAGCATGTCGGCGAGGCTCTTCGCCGCGACGTCGTTTTCGTCTGGCATGCCGTGATCGCGGTCGTCTTTATCGGCTTCGCGAGCCTCGCGGTCGCGGCCGCCCTGCTCGATATCCTGTCCTTCCGAAACTGATTTTAACGCACCGGGTAGCGGTGCTGGACGCCGTTGAAGTCTCGACAACGGCCTGCGCCCCGTCCGATCCGCACCGCGTGAAGTAGCTCGGTCCGATCGGCGATTTGCCGTGCCCGCCGGGAATGTCGAGCACATAGGTCGGCTGACAGAGGCCGGAAGCACGGCCGCGCAGCCTGCGCATCAGCTCCTGGCCTGCCGCAACGTCAGTGCGAAGATGACCGGTGCCGGGCGCAAGATCGCCGTGGTGCAGATAGTACGGCTTGATCCGGCACTCGACCAAAGCACGCATCAACTCGTCCATCACGCCCGCTGTGTCGTTGACCCCGGCAAGCAGCACGGTCTGTGACAATAAGGGAATGCCGGCATCGGCCAGCCGCGCGCATGCCGCGCGCGCCTGCGCGGTCAATTCGCGCGGATGATTTACGTGCACCGCGACATAAGTGGGCTTGCCCTTGATTTTAATGGCTCTCACCAGATTGGCCGTCACCCGGGCAGGCTCGGCAACCGGCATCCGCGTATGAATACGGACGACCTTGACGTGATCGATCGCGGCAAGGCTTTTCATCACCGCGCGCAGCCGCCGCGGCGATAAAATGAGAGGGTCGCCGCCGGTGAGAATGACCTCCCAGATTTGCGGGTGAGAGCGGATGTAGTCGAGCGCAGCCGCCAGCGCCGCCTGCGACAGCCCGGCCGGCTTGTCGGGGCCGACCATCTCGCGGCGGAAGCAAAAGCGGCAATAGACCGCGCAGATATGCGTCAGCTTGAGCAGCACGCGATCGGGATAGCGGTGCACGACGCCCTCGACCGGGCTGTGGGCGTCATCTCCGATCGGGTCGGAAAGCTCTTCCGGTTTGTGATCGAGCTCCGCCGCGTCCGGAATGAACTGACGCGCGATCGGATCGTCCGGATCATTTCTGTCGATTAGATCGGCCAATGACCCGGGCAAGGCCACAGCATAACGTGCGGTTACTTTTTCAATCGCCTGCCGGCGCTCGGACGGCACATAACCGTGCTCGCAGAGCTGCGCGGCGGTTCGTAACGTCGTCATGATTCACCTGCCTTTTGTTATCTCGACCGTGGGAGCCCAGATCACCTGGTCGATCCGCTGCGCGCCTGTTGCCAGCATCACCAGCCGGTCGAAGCCGAGTGCAATTCCGCTTGCGGGCGGCATGCCGGCCAAAGCCGCGAGAAAATCTTCATCGATCGGATAGCGCTCGCCATACAGTCCTTCTTTTTCCGTCATCGCCGCTTCAAAGCGAGCCCGCTGTTCCGCGGCGTCGCGCAGCTCGCCGAAGGCGTTGGCAAGCTCCACGCCGCAGGCATAGAGCTCGAAGCGCTCGGCGACCTTATCGCTCCCCGGCTTTGCCCGCGCCAGCGCCGCCAGCGGCAGCGGATACTCATATAATATAGTGGCGTGGCCGACCCCCAGATGGGGATCCACGCGCTCGACCAAAATGCGGCTGAATATGTCAGCCCAATTGTCATTGTCGGCTATGGCGATCCCCGCCTTTGTCGCTTGCGCCGCAAGCGCGGCGCGGTCGCCTTTCCGATTGCGGACCGTCGCCAGGAGATCAACCCCGGCGTGACGCGAGAATGCCTCGGCGACAGTCAATCGCTCCGCAGCCGCAAAAGGATCGACCGCTTTGCCGCGATAGACGAATTGCGCCGCGCCGGCGGCGCGTGCCGCCTCGGCCAGCAGACCGGCGCAGTCATCCATCAACGTTTCGTAGGGCTCGTGCGCCCTGTACCACTCGAGCATCGTAAATTCGGGATGATGAAGGGCACCACGCTCGCGGTTACGGAAGACGCGGGCAAACTCAACGATCCGAGTCTCGCCCGCCGCCAATAATTTTTTGCAGGCGAATTCCGGTGATGTGCGCAGATAGAGTTTGCGGCTTTCCCCACCCGGCCCGATCAGATCGGCCGCGAAGGCGTGCAGATGTGTCTCGTTGCCAGGAGACACCTGCAACGCCCCGGTTTCAACCTCAACGAAATCGCGCGCCGCAAACCAATTTCGCAGAGCTGCCATGATACGCCCGCGCGCCAGCAGGTATGGCCTGCGGGCCACATAGGCATCTCGGCTCCAGAACGGTGGGCTTCCCGGCACATTTACCTCTGGCAGACCATATGCGGGAAAGACTGGAATCGGCCGCGAAGATCGTTATGGTGCGCCCCGAAACCGCGGCCCCCTGCTGCACATAAGTTAAGGATCATAATCGTGAAGGTCATCGCTTCTTCGCTCCGCAAAGGCAATATCGTGGATATCGACGGCAGGCTCTATGTCGTTTTGACCGCAGAAAATTTTCATCCCGGCAAGGGCACCCCGACGACCCAGGTCGATATGCGCCGGATTTCAGACGGCGTGAAGACGTCGCAGCGCTACAAGACCACCGACCAGGTCGAGCGCGCCCATGTCGAGGACCACGAATTCAGCTACCTCTACCAGGATGGCGACGGCTTTCACTTCATGAATCAGGAAACCTTCGACCAGGTCCAGGTGCCCGCCGACGTCATCGGCGACCAGTCCATCTATCTGCAGGAAGGCATGGTGGTGAACCTCAGCGTGCACGAGGGCGTGCCGGTCGCGATCGAACTGCCGCAAAAGGTGACGCTCGAGATCGTGGACACCGAGCCGGCCATGAAGGGACAGACCGCATCCGGTTCGTTCAAGCCGGCCAAGCTGTCGAACGGTGGGCGCACCATGGTCCCGACACATATCACGGTCGGCGCGCGAGTCATCGTGAGTACCGCCGACGGGTCCTACGTCGAACGCGCCAAGGACTAGACGCGGACGCTCGCGCGCACTTCTTTTGGGAACAGATCATCCGGCGCAAGTTGTCTTGCCGTGATCCCCTGCGCGTGGGCAAAACGGCAGAACGCTTCCAGCGTCTTGCGGTTTCCTTCAAGTCCGTACGGAAACGGGTCATCGCCGAAGTTCTTGCCCCACTCGCTGCTGATTGCGGCGGACCAGGGCACCGGAATCCGTGATGCCGTCAAATCCCGCACGCGTTCAAGGCTTCGTTGCTTGGCTTCATCGAAAGCCTTGAACAAGTTCATCGCCACCCACGGATAACGGTCGAATACGGCACGGCGCATCGCAATCACGTGCATGATCGGGAAAATGCCGGTCGCCGCGTGATAGCGCGCTTCCTCGCTACGGTATTCCGGATAGAGCCGCACGATCTTTCCGCCGCTTTTTTCAAATGCATCGGGCACGCGCGCCGAAATCGCCGCATCGAGTTCGCCAGACAGCAACATGGCGGAAATGCTGGTGTCTCGCCGCTGCTCATATTGAATTCCGGCCGGAAGCTTGAACTCGACTTTTTCCTCCCGGCCCGCTTCGTTCATACCGGATTGCACCCAATGAATCTTGCGTAAGTCGACACCGGCTGTTTCCGCAAGGAAGCCGCGCGCATAGATGCCGGCAGTCTGTGCCCATTCCGGAATGCCGACGCGCTTGCCTTCGAGATCCTTCGGCGTGCCGATGCCCCGGTCAGCGCGCACATAGAATGCCGAATGTCGGAAAACACGTGATGGAAAAACCGGAATTCCGACGAAGGGCGAGTTGCCCTGCGAGGCAAAGCCGATGAACTTGCCGAAGGACATTTCCGAGATGTCCCACTCCCGGTTTTTAATAAACCTGTAGAAAACTTCTTCGACCGGAAGCACGAAGGCGGTCAGCGTAATGCCCTCGGGGCGGATGACCCCATTCACAAGATCGCGCACGTGGTCGTAGTCGGTGGTGGCCAGCGTCAGATGGAGGCGCGCGATACCGCCACTTTCGATCATCTCGGGTTCGCGATCCGCGCTCGAGGCCGGAGTCAGATTGGCTTCACGCACCGTCATTTCCATTCATCTCCCGTCGTGGGCACGGCGGCTGGACATTGCGGCGCACCCTACACCGGAAAGCAGCCCTTGTATGCCGGAGTTCGATGCCTTTAACTTCCGTTTGCGATGTTAACCCTTGGCTGACGGGGCAGAGCGAGGGAAGCAGATTGAAGCGTGTCATTCTCGTTGGCCTAGCGCTGCTCTTTGCCGGTGCAGCGTCCGCCCAGGAGCTGAAGAGCCCGCGTATCTCGGTCGCAAAGGTCGACTGGGATGCCGCGGCCGCGAGCATCGTCGACAGACCGGCGGGCACGCCGGCCGAGGCGTTCGCCAAGATCAACGCGGCGGCCGGCATCAGCTTCCCGAAAATTGCCGACAGCTCCGTACCTGTGCTCCTGCCTTACGACGTCGACGCCTTCATCAAGGACCGCACGGCCAATCCCGAGCCTCCGCCGGAAAAGGCCGTCGAAAATGCCGATCGTTTCATGCGGTCGGGATTTCGGCCGACAAGATTTTTCGTGACTGGCCCGGCCGGCTATGACTCCGCCTTCGCACTGACGCTTGCCGATGTTCGGGAGCTTTCCGACATCCGTTACGCCGAGCCGGTCTACGTCCTGTTCTCGGGCCTCGCCATGACCTACGAGCTTGACGGCCCGGCGATGCCCGACGGCGAGCTCGTGAAATCGCTTCAGGACGAATACCCCGGCATCCGCCGCTACCTGCACGAGTCATACATCCGCTACAGCTTCGAGCGTTTCGGTGTGACATACGTCGCGGCGATCTATTGCCTGGACACGCGGCCGCGCTCGAAAATTCTCACCTGCAAGCAGGCCGATCGCGTCATGGATCGCTTCCTGCGCGCGCTCAAGCTTGCCGGCGGATTGCCGGCACCGGCATTGGAAAAACCCGAGGCGCTTGCGCTGGACCGTCCCGCCGAAACCTCGAAGGACTTCACCTATTTCAGCCCCGGTTTCATCATTCCCAACACCGGGCTGAAGACAAACACCGGCGGCCGCGGCGACTACACCGTCTATGCGCGCCTGCGTTTCCCGCTCAAGGACGCGCCGGCTTTCGCAAATTCACAGTCATTCAACAACTGGGGCGACTGCGATTTCACCGGCCGATCGGTGCGCAGCCCGCGCCGGAAGGACCAGCCCTATTCATGCAAAGTGAACGGCAGGCCGCTGGTCTTCAACGAATCCGCGCCCGGCAACTACTCCTATCCCTGGCGCGACAATTTTTGTGAACATCGCCGCTACTTCGTCGGCCAGTGCCCCGGAGGCGAAGGTCACCAGGGCCAGGACATCCGCCCCAGCTCCTGCACGCTGTTTAATGAGGGCGCCGATCGCTGTCAGCCTTATCAGCATGAGGTGGTGGCGGCCCATGACGGGTTCCTCCTGCGCGCACGCAAGCAGGAGGCCGTCTACCTGTTCATCAATACACCGGCGATGCATGTACGCATGCGCTACATGCACATGAACCCGAACCAGCTCGATGCCGATGGCATCGTCAGCGGCAAGCTGGTGCGCGAAGGCGACATAATCGGCAAGGTCGGCAACTACAACCGCACGGAACGCGGCACTACCTACCACCTGCATTTCGACATGCAGGTGCCGACCAAGGCCGGTTGGGTCTTCGTTAACCCGTACATGACGCTCGTGGCTGCTTTTGAACGATTGATCGGCGCACGGGGAACCGAGATCAAGGATGGCGATCCGGTTCCTGCCATTGTCGGCGTGCCGCCCGTGATCATGAGCCCTTCGGATCGGGCGTCTATCGCTCAGGCTCCCGTCGTGCAAACACATGCATCGGTCAGCGCAACTGACAAGCCGCAGAAGGTAAAAGAGAAGCCTCACAA
This sequence comes from uncultured Alphaproteobacteria bacterium, assembly GCA_963718035.1. GTDB lineage: Bacteria > Pseudomonadota > Alphaproteobacteria > Rhizobiales > Xanthobacteraceae > Pseudolabrys. Next base: position 164,462 of record CAVQYD010000014.1, read on the forward strand.
AAAGCGCAAACACGCCCGAAAACGGCGTAAGCGCGACGACGGCTAGCGACATACTGCCGATTGTGCGTGCACACCCTGTCACTACAATGCCGTCATGGCGCGAGTCTTTTTTCCCATTGCTGCCGAAATCCGCAGCCGTCGCTCCTTCCTGGTGAGCGCAGTCGCCTTTGCCGCAAGCCTCTCCATCGAGGGCGCCGCCGTTGCCGTGCAATCGCCGGCATTCGCACATTGGGTCGCAAATTTTCGCCCGCGCGCGCTCGCGCGTGGCATTTCGGAACAAACCTATGACCGCGTGATGGGCAACGTGACGCCGGACACGAGCGTCTACGCGCAGTTCAGCGCGCAACCCGAAGTCACGGAACTGATGTGGCAGTACATCAACCGGCGCTGCTCCGAATGGCGCGTCATCACCGGCAAAGAGCGCGCGAAACAATATGCCGCGCTTCTGTCACGCATCGAAAAGGACTACGGCGTCGACCGCTACATTTTACTCGGGCTCTGGGGCATGGAGTCGTCGTTCGGCGAGGTCATGATCAATCCGAAATACATGCGGCCGGTCATTCCCGCGCTCGCCGCCCTCGCCTGGGGCGAGCCGCGCCGGCGAAAATATTGGGAAGCCGAACTGCTCAACGCCCTCACGATTGTCGATCGCGGCTGGGCCAAGCCTGAAGAGATGGTCGGCTCGTGGGCCGGCGCGATGGGTCACACGCAATGGATGCCGGAGGTCTGGCTGAACATGGGCGTCGACTACGACGGCGACGGCCGCGCCTCGCCTTTCGGCAAGCCCGACGATGCCTTCGCCGGCACGGCGCGCTACCTGCTCGAGCGCGGAAACTACCGGCGCGGCGAGGCCTGGGGCTGCGAGGTGAAGGTGCCGGCTGGCCAAACGCGCCTCGCAAACAACCGGACGATGCGTCCTTACGCGAAATGGCACGAGCTGGGCGTGCGCCGCGCCGACGACACCGCATTTGCCCGGCCCGGCGACCAGGCGAAGCTCTGGATTCCGGTCGCCGGCGGGCCGGCGTTCCTGGTCGGACAAAATTTCCGCGCGGTCTATTCATACAATCCATCCAGCAGCTACGCGCTGGCGCTGTGCCATCTCGGCGACCTGATCAGAGGTGACCCGCCGTTCCGCCAGCAGTTCCCCGGCGGAGAACGCGCGCCGACCCTGGCAGAGGTCAAGGAAATACAGCGCCGGCTCAACGAGCACGGTTTCAAGAACGACGTCGACGGCCGCACCGGCAGCGACACGGTGCGGGCGATCATCGCCTTCCAGAAGAAGGTCGGAATGGAGCCCGACGGCTACGCAGGCCTGAAATTGCTCGCCCGATTGCGTCAGGGCCCGTAATCCGGTTGGATGCCCGCTCATCCGCCCCCAGGGCGGCCGAGGGCTGACAACACGTGTCGAGCAACCGAAACGAACCCGTCAAAAAGCGACCGATCGAGGCTGTGGGCCTGGCCGCCTTCGATCGTCCTGTGCCCGCTGGCGTCAACGCCGCGGGCTTCGGCAGCGACGTTGTGGCCGATGCGCTGCGCGCGACCGACATTCCCTATATCGCCCTCAATCCGGGCGCCAGCTATCGCGGGCTGCACGACAGCCTCGTCAATTATCTCGGCAACGAGCGGCCGCAGATGCTGCTCTGCCTGCACGAGGAAAGCGCGGTCGCGATCGCCCACGGCTATGCCAAGGTCACCGGCAAGGCGATGGCGGCAGCCGTTCACTCGAACGTCGGCCTGATGCACGCCACCATGGCGATCTTCAACGCCTGGTGCGACCGCATGCCGATGGTGATTTTGGGTGCGACCGGTCCCGTCGATGCGGTCAAGCGCAGGCCATGGATCGACTGGATCCATACCGCGCGAGATCAAGGCGCGCTCGTCCGTGGCTACACGAAGTGGGACGACCAGCCGGCATCGCCGATGGCGGCCCGCGAGGCCGTGCTGCGCGCGAACTGGATCGCCAACACCGCGCCGCGCGGCCCGACTTACGTCAATCTCGACGCCGAGATGCAGGAGAGCAAGCTGCAGGACGCCGTGCCGGCCATCGACACCAAGCGTTTCATGCCACCAGTCGCGGGCGCGGCGCCCGCAGCGACGATCAAGCAGGCCGCCGATTTACTGCGCGGTGCGAAGCAGCCGGTGATCCTCGCGGGCAGAACGTCGCGCGATGTCGAGGCCTGGAACAAGCGCGTCGCCCTCGCCGAGCGGTTGAACGCGCGCGTTGTCACCGATCTCAAGATCGCCGCCTCGTTTCCGACCTCACATTATCTCCATGCCGGCGCGCCCGGCGGCACCGTACTGGCGCCTGAGGCGGCGGAAGCAATCCGCGCAGCTGACGTCATCCTCAGCCTCGACTGGCTCGACCCGGCGGGCACGTTCAAGGCCGTCGGCAATGTTGGCGCCAAGGTCATCCAGGTTTCGGTCGATCATCATCTGCACAATGGCTGGAGCATGGACTATCAGGGCCTGCCGCCGGTCGATGTCTTCATCGACTGCGAGCCCGACGTGGCCGTGCCGCCATTGCTGGAGGCGCTTGGACCGGGTCCCGCGCGCGCAGCCCCAGGCCGCGCGAAGGAGTTTCCCAAGCCGGCGGGAGACAAGCTGACCGTAGACCACCTGGCGACGGCCTTACGTGAAGCGGTCGGAGGCCGGCCGACCAGCCTCACCCACGTGTCGCTTTCGTGGAATGGCGCGACCTGGGTCTTCGATCATCCGCTCGACTATCTCGGCTCCGATGGCGGCGGCGGCGTCGGTGGCGGTCCGGGCATTTCGGTCGGCGCGGCGCTGGCGTTGAAAGACAGCGGCCGCCTTCCCGTCGCGGTCTGCGGTGATGGCGACTTCCTCATGGGGGTGACGGCGCTCTGGACGGCGGCGCATTACCGCATTCCTCTGCTGGTCGTCGTCGCCAATAATCGTTCCTTCTTCAATGACGAACTGCATCAGGAACGTGTTGCCCGCATGCGCAATCGTCCAATCGAGAACCGCTGGGTCGGACAACGCATTTCCGAGCCGGACATCGATCTCGCCGCCATGGCCCGCGCCCAAGGCGCGCAAGGCTTCGGTCCGGTGAACGCGATCGCCGATCTTGCACCCACCCTTGCGAAGGCCATTGCCGCGGTTGAGGCCGGCGCGGTTGCCGTCGTCGACGTCCGCGTCGAGCCCGGCTACACCGCTGCCACGACCGCAGCGATGACGCGCAAGAGCGAGTAACGCGACCATGCCGTCAAACGCATCAGCCAATGACGCCATCCTGGTGGCGGACGACATCGTTGTGCGTTTCGAGACCCCCGAGGGTCCGATCACGGCCGTCGACAACGTCTCGCTCAAGGTCCGGCCGGGCGAATTCCTGTCCATCATCGGACCGTCCGGCTGTGGCAAGTCCACTCTGTTCAACGTGATCGGCGGCCTGCTCGGCGAGCACCAGGGCGTCGTCACTGTCGCGGGCGAGACGATTTCAGGTCCGCACAAGTCGATCGGCATGGTGTTCCAGGAAGAATCGACATTCCCCTGGAGGACTGTGACCGACAACGTCGGGTTTCCACTTGAGCTCGTCGGGATGCCCAAGGCGCAACGCATCGAGCGCGCCCGCCACTTCATCAAGATGGTCGGACTCGATGGCTTCGAAAACCGTTACCCCGGGGAATTATCCGGCGGCATGCGGCAGCGCGTATCGCTCGCCCGCACGCTCGCCTCCGAGCCGAAAATCCTGCTGATGGACGAGCCCTTCGCCGCGCTGGACGAGCAGACACGGCTGCTGCTGGGTGACAAGGTGTTGCAGATCCAGCAACATCTGAAGCAGACGACACTGCTGATCACGCACAACATCACGGAGGCGGTCCAGATGTCGGACCGTATCCTGGTGATGACCTACCGCCCCGGCAAGGTGAAGCGGATGGTCGATATCAATCTGCCCCGCCCACGCACCTCGGAAATCGTCGGCAGCGAAGCCTTTGGTCGCTATGTCGCCGAGATCTGGAGCGATCTGCGCGAGGAAGCGAGCCGCGGCATGCGCGACGAGGAGGAACACGCATTGCATCACCATGGTACGGCATCATGACGACTGCGGCGGCAAAGCAGACTGGACCGCGCTATCTTTCGCCCGCGCTGGTCGGCATCGCCGCACTTCTTGCCGCCTTGCTGATCGTGGAGCTGCTGATCCAGTTGAATTTCATCAGCCGCTTCATTGTCCCGCCGCCGTCAGAAATCGTCGGTAGTTTTGGGCGCGTCATCGTCGAGGAACATGTGTTCAGCCGATTTCTGCTGACACTCGGGGAATGCCTGACAGCCGGCGTGATGCTCACAGTGTTCGGCATCGCCGGCGGCGTGCTGATGCACCGCTTCAAGCTCCTTCAGCAGGCGTGCGAGACGTGGGTGGCGGCCATGGCGGCGGCCCCGCTGGTTCTGGCCTATCCGTTGTTCATGGTGATCTTCGGCCGCAACGCCTGGACCATCATCATGATGGGCTTTTTTGCCGCGCTGCCGCCGGTCATCCTGAAGACGATCGAAGGCATGGCGAGCACGCGCAAGGTCCTGGTCAATGTCGGGCGCAGCTTCAACCTCACCCCAACGCAGCAGTTCTGGAAGATCATGTTTCCCGCGGCGCTGCCGACGATCTTCGTCGGCGTGCGGCTTGGTCTCGTCTTCGCGCTGATCAACATCGTCGGCGTCGAGTTCCTGATCAATTACGGCGGTCTCGGACAGCTCATCAACGACCTGGCCGAGCGCTACGATCTTGCCGGCACATACGCGGCGATCTGCTTTGTGATCCTGGTCAGTGTGCTGTTCTTCATGACTTTGGAAAAGGCCGAGCGATGGCTACGACCGAGCGATTGACACGATCCGTGGCGGGGAACCCGCTGGTCAGCCCCGTTACGCTGCTGCGTATCGCGATCATCCTCGCGGTGCTCGCCATTTGGGAATTCCTCGCCCATTCCGGCTGGCTCTATCGCGACGTGGTGCCTTCGCTCTTTGCCATCGGACGGGCTCTCTACGACCTGCTGTCGCACGGCGACTATTACTTCAACCTCGGCGTGACCGCGGCTGAAATCGGAACGGCGCTCCTGATCGGCGGGGTATCAGGGCTCGCGGTCGGGATCCTGCTCGGCGCCAACCGCTTCCTGTCGCGGGCATTTGAGGCCTATCTCTATTATCTCGGTCCCACGCCAAAGATCATTTTCTTTCCGATCATGATCATGTGGTTCGGCGTCGGCCCCGGCTCCAAGATTGCGCTCGGCACCCTCTCCTGCTTCTTTCCCGTGGCGCTTTCGGTTGCGGCCGGCATGCGCCAGATCGACAAGGTGCTGATCCGCGTGGGAAAAAGCTTCCGCGCCTCGACGTGGCAGATGGTTACAAAAATCTACTTGCCGGCGATGCGCCATCCGATCATCAACGGCGTAAGGCTGGGGCTTGGCGTCGCGCTGATCGGCACGCTTCTGGCCGAAACCAAGCTGTCGAACAAGGGCATCGGCTTTCTGATCATCAATGCCTACAGCACCTTCGACATGCCGCGCATGTATGCCATGCTGATCGTCCTGTTCGTGCTGGCGATTGGCGCCAACGCGCTGGTGGGCCGCCTCGGCGGCCTCGAAAGCATAAAAAGAACTTGAGAGTCCAAGCAACGCAGGGAGCGACGCATGAAACATGTGGTTGGACTTGCCGCTGCGGCGATCGCCATGGCGACGCTCACGGCGCCGGCTGCGGCCGACGACCTGGTGAAAATGACCATCGGCCAGCGCGGCAACTGGGACACCTCGATCACCCATCTCGGCGACAAGGCGGGCATCTTCAAGAAGCATGGCCTGCAGCTCGAGATGATCTACACCTCGGGTAGCGGCGAAACCCTGCAGCCCGTGATTTCCGGCAGCGTCGATCTCGGCCTCGCTGTCGGAACGCTCGGCGCCATGGCCGCCTACGCAAAAGGCGCGCCGGTCCGCATCATCGGCGCGGAAGCGACGGGCGCCGCCGACTACTGGTACGCCAAGAACCCGGCGATCAAGATCTTGAAAGACACCAACGGCCACACCATCGCCTTTTCAACCAACGGTTCCTCGACCCACAGTGTCGTGCGCGCCTTCATCGACGAGTTCAAACTGACCGCCAAGCCACAGCCCACGGGCAATCCGAGCGCGACACTTACTGCCGTCATGACCGATCAGGTCGACGTCGGCTGGGCCGCTCCGCCATTCGGCTTGAAGGAAATGGAGGAAGGCAAGATCCACCTCGTTGCGCGCGCGACCGACGCCACGCTGGTGCGCGGGCAGACGATCCGCGTGCTGGTGGCCAATGCGGACGTACTGGTGAAGCGAAAGGAAGTCATCGATCGCTTCATGAAGGCTTACCGCGAGAGCATCGACTATATGTACTCGTCAAATCCGCAGGTGATCAAAGACTATGCTGAGTTTGCCAGGGTCTCCGAACCTTTGGCCAAGCGCGTGCGCGACGAGTTCTTCCCCAAGAGCCTGGTCAACCCCGATCAGATCCACGGCCTCGATTCATTGATTCCGGAGGCGGTGAACTTGAAGTTCATTCCCGCTCCCCTCACCAAGGAGCAGATCGCGGAGCTGATCCAGATCTCGCCCCGCAAGTAAGCCGCAACCGACAGGTGCCGCCATGACCACCGCCGTTTCCCCGCAAGCCGCTTCTGCGCAAGCAGTCGTATTGCCGAAAAATCGCGGCGCCTACTATGGCGGCGCCTGGCACGAGCCGAAAGCGGGCCGTTTCATCGACACGATCAGCCCCGGCACGGGACAGTCGCTCGGCAAGGTCGCCGACTCCGGCGCCGAAGATATCGATGCGGCGGTGGCCGTGGCAAAGACCGCATTCGCCGAATGGCGGCGTGTGCTGCCGCTCGAGCGTGCAAAAATCCTGCGGCGAATTGCCGAAATCCTGCGCCAGAATGCCAACGAGCTCGCGATGATCGATGCCGCCGACTGCGGCAATCCCGTCAAGGAGATGGTGAGCGATGCCATGATCGCCGCCGCCCAGATGGAGTTCTTTGCGGGCTTCGTGACCGAGATGAAGGGCGCATCGATCCCGATGGGTCCGGACGTGGTCAACTTCTCCGTTCGCGAGCCCCTGGGCGTGGTCGGCCGCATCATTCCGTTCAATCATCCGTTCATGTTCTGCGCCGGCAAGTCGGCGGCTCCGCTCGCCGCCGGCAATACGGTGGTGGTGAAGCCGCCCGAGCAGGCGCCGCTGTCATCGCTGCGCCTGGCCGAGCTGATCGGCGGCTTGCTGCCGCCGGGCGTCTTCAATGTGGTGCCGGGCGGGCGCGAGGCCGGGCAAAGGCTCGCCAGCCACCCTGACGTCGCCATGATCGCGCTGATCGGCAGTGTGCCGACCGGCCGCGCGGTCATGAAAGCAGCCTCCGACACGGTAAAGCGCACGATGCTGGAGCTTGGCGGAAAGAACGCCCTGATTGCCTATGGCGACGCCGATCCGGACGAGGTCGCTGGCGCGGTCATCGGCGGCATGAATTTCACCTGGTGCGGCCAGTCCTGCGGCTCGACCAGCCGCGCCTTCATCCACGAGGCGATCTACGACGCCGTGGTCGCGCGGGTGAAAGAAAAGATCAAATATTACAAGCCAGGGATCCCGACCGACCCTGCCACGACCATGGGCGCGATCGTGTCCAAGCAGCAGTTCGAACGGGTGATGAGCTTCATCGACTCGGCCAAAAGCGAAGGCGCGCAACTTATCACCGGCGGCGGACCGCCGGCCGATCCGGCCCTCAAGGGCGGTTTCTATATCGAGCCGACGGTGTTCGCCGTCACCGACAAGAACAGGATCGCGCGCGAGGAAATCTTCGGGCCCGTGCTCGGCGTCTTCAAATGGAGCGACGACGGCAAGATGCTCGCAACCGTGAATGCGGTCGAGTACGGCCTCACCGCATCGATCTGGACCAACGACCTCTCGACAGCGCACCGAACCGCGCTTGCGGTCCAGGCTGGCTATGTCTGGATCAACGAGGTTAGCAAGCACTTCCTCGGCGCGCCTTTCGGCGGCTTCAAGCAATCGGGCCTCGGGCGCGAGGAATGCTTCGAGGAGATGCTCGCTTTCACGCAGGAAAAGAACATCCACGTGAAACTGAAGGCGCCGAAGGCTTAGTTCGGCGGGTCAAAGCCTGCGTGGGCCCAGGCGGCACGGTGCGCGGGGTCTGTCATGAAGGAAATGAAGGCCGTGGCGGCATCAGGCGCCGGGCTCGCCGCGGTGACGGCAGCGCCATAGATGGTCGTGAGCTGGATCGCGGCCGGTAATGGGCCGACGACACTTAAACCGTCCGTATTGACCACCTCGCTCTTCGGATAGAAGCCGATCTCGGCCTCCCCGCTGGCGACAAGCTGCACGCCGCCTTCCAGGGCCGGGCGGTGGATGATCTTGCCTTTCATCGCGTCGGCGATTCCGAGCTGCTCGACCAGTTTTCCCATATGCGTGCCGCTCGGCGTCGCGCCGGGCGTCGCATGCGTGATGGCGCGGCTATTGAGCATCGCCTGCTTGACCTTCTCGGGGGTCGAGAGATCCGGCTTCGCCGCCCCTGTCCGCACCACTGCGTTGATGCTCACGAGGCCGAGGACCGCGCGGCCTTGCGCGCGCACCGCATTGTCTTTCTGGTAGCCGTCGAGGATGTTGGTCGGCATCACGAGGACATCGGCTTTTTCACCAGCCGCAAGCTTGTCGCGCAGCGCCGACATCACCGCAAAGACATAGTCGACCTTGTGGCCGGACTGGCGTTCGAACTGCGGCGTCAGCTGCAGAAAGATTTCCTTCGGCGCGCCGCCGCTCATGATGCGAATTGTGGCCATTGCAAAGTCCTAGAGCTTGAACGTTTCGAGCGTGCCGGGATGGAACATCTCTTCCACCGTCACCAGACGCGACGAGAGCCCTTGCGAATGGTGGTGGTGAAGGAACGTCTCCAGCGTCTTGCGATTGGCGGCAACGCCATAGGACCAGAAGTCCTCGCCCATCAGCGCGCGCGCCTCCGAAAGCCGTTCCTCGACGAATGGCAAAGTCACTTTCGTCGCCGAGGTGTCACTCAATTGTTCGAGCGCCACTTTTTTGGCCTGCTCGAAGGCCTTGAACACAGCCCCCGGCAGCCAGGGGTGCTTTTCGGCCAAAGTGCGCCGCACGCCGACCAGGTGCATGATCGGAAAAATGCCGGTGCGCTTGAAGTAGTCCTTGGCGGCGGCGACCGGATCGGGAAACAGCCAGCCGACATTGGGCGTATCCTTCGGCAGCGACGGCGGGCGCGGCGCGATAAAGCCATCGATCGCGCCGTCTCTCAGCAGCGCGGAAATCGACTTTCCCTTCGGCGCGTCCTCAAGCTTCACGTCGGGCGGCAGCTTGATGCTGATCTTTTCCGGCCGGTCGGCATCCTCGATGCCGCCGCGCACCCATTGAATATCGGACGGCTTCACGCCGTGATCGTCCTGAAGGATCGCGCGCGCCCAGACATTGGCGGTGAGCTGATATTCCGGCACGCCGACTTTTTTGCCTTTCAGGTCGGCCGGCTTCTTGATGCGGTCGGTCCGCACATAGATCGACGTATGGCGGAAGGCGCGCGACACGAAGGCCGGCACCCCGACATAGGGGCAATTGCCCTGCGCGGTCTTGACCGTGAAGCTCGACAGCGAGAGCTCGCAGATATCGAATTCGGCCTGCCGGAAGGCGCGGAAGAAAATTTCCTCCGGTGAAAGCGTCATGCAGGCTGGCTTGACGCCGTCGATCTGTACGGCGCCGTCGATCAGCGCCCGCGTGCGGTCGTAAGGGCCGACGGCGACGGAAAGATTGAGCTTGGCCATGGAGTGCTCGGACCTGGAGCCATGTGAGGCGCCAGTCATAGGCGAAAGCGCTCTGCAACGCAAAACGGCGGCCGGTGGGCCGCCGTTTCGCTTGGACGCCGATTACGGAATTTTATCAGCCGAAAACATCGGCCACGATGCCGTTATACCAATCGACCGATTCTTTGTAGTTCTGCTTGCGGATATCGGCGGCTTCGCCTTTCTGGCTGATGAAGCCTGTGGTCTGCTTGATCTTGCCCTCGCCCGGCTCGTAGCTCGCGCCGATCTTGATGTCGTCGTCCGGCGCGATCAGGCTCCAGCAGGTGTTGGAATAGCGTGCCGGGAAAGCGCGCGACTTGGTGAGCTCGGCGCGAATGATCATGGCGGCCACTTTGGCCTGGCTGTTGGCGGAGAAAGCCGACTTCGGCATGTCGCCGGGAATTGCGGCATCGCCGACCACGAAGATGTTGGCATCGACTTTCGACTTCATCAATTCGGGATCAATCGGACAAAAGCCCGATTGATCCGCGAGGCCGGCGTCGCGCGCGATCTTGCCTGCCATCTGCGCCGGGATGACGTTGGCGAGCGCGGCTTTGTAGGTGGAAAAATCGGTCTTCACCTCACCCGTCTTCGGGTCGACGCCCTTGATGCCGCCGTGGATCTTGGGATCCTGCCATTCGATCATGCCGGGATAGTGCTTTTCCCAGCCTTCCATGAACACCGCCTGCTTGGAGAACGCGGGCTTCGGATCGACGATGATGATCTTCGATTTCTTGTGGCCCTTTTTCTTGAGCACGTGCGCAAACATCGATGCCCGCTCATAAGGCCCAGGCGGGCAACGAAATGGATTTGGCGGGGCTACCATCACGATCAGGGCGCCGTCCTTGAGCGCGTTGAGCTTCTTGACCAGCAATTCTGTTTGCGCGCCCGGTTTCCATGCGTGCGGCATGATCTGCGCGGCTGCTTCGGAATAGCCGGGGACCGAATCCCATTTGAGGTCGATACCCGGCGCGATCACCAGCCGGTCGTAAGGAACGCGCGCGCCGCCGGCGAGCATCACTGTTTTCTTGTCGCGGTCGATCGAGCCGGCCATGACATGAACGACGTTCACGCCGCTTTTGCGCACCTTGTCGTAGTTGTGCGTCAGCGATTTCCTGTCCCTGAAGCCTCCGACATAAAGATTCGAGAAGAAACAGGTTGTGAAATTTTTCAGCGGTTCGATCAGCGTCACATCGACCGCGCCGGCGGCCTCTTTCGTTCACATACCGTGCAACCGTCGCTCCGCCCGGTCCGCCGCCGACAACGACCAGTCGCGGCTTGGCCTGGCCAAGAACCGCTGGCGCGAACAGCGGCGTGGAAAGAGTCGCAAGCGAAGCGCCTGCAAGCAAATTGAAGTTGCGACGAGTCATTTCAGTCATAGTCACCCCCGTGGCTAATTTGGTTTCCTGGCAGTCTCAAAATAGAGCGCGAGCGCAGCGATATCCTCGTCATTCAGCCGGCCGGCGATTGTCTGCATGACCGGATTAGGCAGTGCCTTCGCCCGGTAGGCCCTGAGGACCTCCACGAAGTGCGCCTGACCCAATCCGAAGATGTTTGGAATCGTGCTGTCGGCCTTTGCGGTGCCGTGACAGGTCATGCATTCTGAAGAAAGATAGCGGCCGAGCTCGGCATCGGCGCCGTAGCTCGCTGTCACACCACCGGCAATCGTCAGCAGATATGCTGCAATCGCGCGGCTGGTCGACAACGTCGATCGTATCGAGATCTGACCAGCCGTCGCCCCCGGCATGGCGTTCCTCTGTTGCCATTCGCTTCCGAATTAGAACGTCTGCTTATTTTATTTTTTTCGCATGCGACCGGTTGCCGCGTCGCTAAATCCTTATTCCACACCGCGTTTTTGCGTCTTCTCGTCAGGGGTCACGTCGATTGATAACGCGCGCCCGGTAATGGCCACCGGTCCCCGGCAATCCTTCATGCAGGGATTTGAATTCCAGAAGACCTTCTCGCTTTTTTCGCGATCGTCATCGAAGAAGCCGCCGCTGTTCGGCATTTTGACCTGCGCCCAGGTCTCTTTCGACAGCACGAAATTGTCGTCCACGATGTCGTTGAGATTGAGCACGTAGGCAACCACCGCATAGAGCTCGTCATTGGTGAGCGACTCCGCATCGCCGAAGGGCATGGCGCGGCGGATATAGTCGACCACGCTGGAGAGGTACGGGATAATACGAGCCGACCGTCTTCACCGGATCGTGCGAGGCGAGCGTGCCTTTGCCTTGCGCGATCTGCGGCCAACGCCCGGCGCTTTCGCCGAACTCGCCGTGACAGGCGGCGCATTTTTCCATGTAGACCTTCTCGCCGTCCTTCACCGAGCCGCGGCCGGGCGGCGCGCCCTGCCCGTCGGGCCGCACGTCGATATCCCAGCCGGCAACTTGCTCTGCAGTCGCCACATGCCCGACGCCATAGTTGCGTGGCGCCTCAGACTTGCTCTGTGCCAGCGCGGGCCCGCCAAGCGCGAGCACAAGCGCAAGGGCGATCGACGGTCTAGCCGACCTCGACATTCTCGACCTCCCCGTCCGCCCTCAGCGCCCAGGTCTGGATGCCGTTGTTGTGGTAGATCGAGTTGACCCCGCGGATCTTGCGCAAGGCGTCCTTGCTCGGCTGCACATAGCCGGTCTCGTCCATGACGCGCGACTGGAGTAGCAGCTCTTCGCCCGTCCAGTCGAACTCGTAGTAGAAGCGCACGCAGGCCTTATCGAGGATCGGGCCGTCGATGCGCGCGGTGCGCCAGTTGCGCCCGCCGTCGAGCGAGACGTCGACACGCTTGACCTTGCCGCGGCCCGACCATGCCAGTCCAGAAATGACGTTGAATCCCTTTTGCTTCACCGGCGTCTGCGGCGACGGCGAGGTGATCACGGATTTGGCATCCATCACGAACGTGAACTGGCGCGCCTTGCCGTTTTCGAGCAGGTCGGTGTATTTGGAGGTTTCTTCGCGCGTGAACCAGGGCTGGTCGCCGACTTTCAATCTGCGCAGCCACTTGATCCAGACATTGCCTTCCCATCCCGGCACCACGAGGCGCGCCGGATAGCCCTGCTCGGGGCGCAGCATTTCGCCGTTCATGCGATAGGCGATCATGCAGTCATCAAGCGCCTTGCTCACCGGGATCGAGCGATTCATCGCGGCGGCGTCGCCGCCTTCCGCCATGATCCATTTGGCGTTCGGCTTGAGCCCGGCTTGTTCAAGCAACAGCTTGAGCGACACGCCGGTGTAGTGCACGCAATGCACCATGCCGTGGGTGTACTGGCAGCCATTGAGCTGGGCGCCGCGCCATTCCATCCCGGAATTGGCCGCGCACTCGAGGAAATAGACCCTGTTGATGCGCGGCAGGCGCTTGAGATCGTCCAGCGTGAAGATCAACGGCTTGTCGACGAGCCCGTGCACCATCAGCCGGTAGTCGCCGGGATCGATCTCCGCGATGCCGCCGTGGTGGCGCTCGAAGCAGAGGCCGTTCGGCGTGATGATGCCGTCGAGCTGATGCAACGGCGTGAAGCTCACCGAGGATTCCGGCGTCGCCGTCAGCCAGGGCACCGTGCGGCGGATGACCTCTTTTTCGTATTTCGACGGATTGCCATAGGCGCGCACGCCGACACCGTCGCCGAGCTGGCGCGTCCAGCCCGGGACGTTGGGTGGAAGATTTTTCACGTTCTCAGCACGGGCGCCGGTAGCGCCAGCGGCGGCCAGGCCCGCAGCGCCGGCAAGAAAGCCGCGCCGCGTGGCGCTCTTTGTGTCGATCCGCTTGTTCATCGGCGCCCTCCCGGCAGTGGCGGCTCTTATCACATTCCTATTTGTGAATGTAACAGAATTCGACGTCAGATACCTGAAATTTTCACGCTCGTGTTCGGCGCAACCCGCACCGTTTTTTCCGTCGCGACATACCGCTCGACCAAGTCCCAGACCGGCGGACCTTCGGTGCCCTCGTTCACGCTCGCCCAGCCGGCGATGATGTATTCCTTCTTCGGCTCGATCGGTTTGCCTGACTTAAGATGCGTCATCGCCGAAATGCGCTGGCCGATCGGCTTCGAAATATCAATCGCGTAGCCAAGCCCGCCACAGCGCACCATGTCGCCGCCCTGCTGGTAGTACGGGTCGGGATTGAAGAGATTGTCGGCAACGTCCTCGAGGATCTCCTTCAACCGCTCGCCGATCATCGAAATGCGATAGACCTGCGGATAGGTGATGGCGGTTGCGTTGTGAATGTCCTCGACCGTGATCGCCTGCCCAGGCAGCACGCTCGTGCCCCAGCGGAAGCCGGGTGACAGCGCAATTTCCGCGTCACGCTCCTTCAAAAGCGCCGCGCAAATGAGATCGTCGAATGTACCGTTGAAATTGCCACGGCGATAAAGCAACGACTCCGCCTGACCCACGACGCGTGCAAGCTCCTGCGCATAGGGCGCGCGCGCTTTCGTAACCGCGGCTGTCATCTCCGCATCCGGCCTGATGACATCGGCAAAAAGCGGAATCAACTTGTAACGGAAACCGGCGACCGCACCGTTGCGGACGTCGAGATCGAGGCGAGAGACAAACTTCCCGTGGCTGCCGGACGCGATCAGCAAGGTCTTTCCGACCTTAATTGCCTCCGGAATGGCATCATGCGTATGACTTGTGAGAATGACGTCGATCCCGGCGACGCGGGATGCAAGCTTGTGGTCAACATCAAAGCCGTTGTGCGACAGCAGCACCACCAACTGCGCACCTTCCCTGCGGACTTTCTCGACATTGGCCCGGATATCTTCCTCGCGGATTCCGAACGACCATTTCGGGATCAGCCAGCGTGGATTTGCGATGGGCTGATACGGAAACGCCTGGCCGAGCACGGCGATTTTAATGCCGCCTTTTTCGAACATTTTATAGGGCTGGAACACCGGCTCGTTCCATTCGGTGTCACGCACATTAAGCGCCAGGAAGGGAAAACCGAGTCCCTTGATCAGTTCGTTCACGCGCGTCTCGCCGTAAGTGAATTCCCAATGGCCAGTCATCGCATCCGGATTGAGCAACGCCATGCAGTCGACCATGTCCTGGCCCTTGCTGCGATTGGCGCCGAGCGAGCCCTGCCAGGTATCTCCGCCATCGAGGAAAAGCACCTTGTCGTTCCCGCGCTCCGCACGCACGCGCTTGACGACGCTGGCAAGCCGGTCAAGCCCCCCGATGCGTCCATAAGACTTGGCCAGCGCTTCGAAATCGTCGTACGTCAGCGCGTAAGCGGCGGCTGACCTCTCGGCAATGCCAAACCGCTTCAGAAAATCCTTGCCGGTAATATGTGGAGGCCGCCCTCTCGCGTCGCCGGCGCCGAGATTGACCGAGGGCTCACGGAAATAGACCGGCATGAGCTGGCCATGGATATCTGCAACGTGCAGCAACGTGATGTTGCCTAACGCGTCGAATCTGAGCAGTTCCGCTTCGGTGAGGCGTGCCTGCGCAAGAGCGCGAGTGAACGCGCCGTCGCCGGCCGCGAGCGCCGCGGTAGCTGCGCCAACCTGGAGGACTTCACGCCGCGTAATCATCGACCGCTGCCATCCAATACGTCACATACCCGGTGCGTCCCCAGGCTCGCGTGCTGGCGGTGATAGTGAATGGCCGGGCCGCAGCCCGGCCATGATCCATGTCAATGTCGGATGCCCGGCACGCTCAGTTTCAGGCCTTCGTTCTGCGAGGCCAGATAGAATTCGAGATCGCCATATTCCTTCGCGTCCGGCGGCAGCTCGTCGGCGCGAATATTGACCTGGCACCACTGGAAGCGCTGGCGGATATCCCAGACCTTCAGCAGGCTCGTGCGCCAGGTCGGGAAATGGTCGTACTGGCCCTTCGGCTCGCCGAGCCATTGGCCACGAATCCAGTGGTTCGCGACTTTGCCGTGGCAGTCGGTGCAGGCCATGTTGAGCTGGCCGACCTTGCGCTGCGACAGCTCCTTGCCGCGCTCGATCGCAGCCTTTGCCTCGGCGCTGCTGGTATCGACCTGGATCGGCGTGCCGTTGGCAAGGAAGCGCAGATAGACCGACATCGCGAGGTTGTCGTCCGTCTCCATCAGCCAGTTGGCGCCGGTCGTAGCCTTGGCGTGGCGCGTCACAAACTCTTCCACGCCCAGCACCTTGTTGAGACGCGGCTCCCATTTCGGCATCGACGCCGCCCAGGTCTTGAACGTGGTCTGCGGGTCGCTGTGGCAGGTGTTGCATGAGAAGCCAGACGAGCTCTTCTGCTTCCACAGCTCCTGCGCCTTATCGACCGCCCACATGCCGGGGTTCTCGATCGGATCGAGGTTGTCGCGCTTCTCGACCGGCGGCGGCCGCTTGGTCGGGTCGTCGAGCTCGGTCTTGAATACAGCCGGCGACTTCAGCGTCTTCAGGAAAGCAACCATGTCGTTGATTTCCTGGTCGTTGAAAAAGCCGTGGCTTCCCCACGGCGGCATCACCGTATCGGGATTATAGACGCGCCCATCGTAGATGTAGTTGAACAGCCATTCGTCCTCGCGGCCCGCATTGCCGATCTCCGAGAGATCTGGCGCCGCGTTGCCAGGCAGGTTGGCGCCGCCCGCAGGACCCATCACATGGCAGGCAAGACACGAACCGCCACGGTTACGGTCTGCCACCAGCTCGGCGCCTTTTTTCGCGTCGCCGGAGATCGGAGCGGTGATCTTGCGCGGCTGCTTCGCCGCCGGCGGAGTGGCGAGGTTGCCGAGCGTGTTGTACTTCAACTCGTCGCGCGTGGGCCAACCGGCGTAGCGCTTCCACGGACGCTCGGACGCATCACCCTTGAGCTCGAGCGGTGCCTCTTTTTTGGATTGCGCACTGGCGATCGGACCGCCCGCCAGCACGACGGCCCCCGCGAGCAATGCGATTGCCGCAGTCCCCGCCAGAATCCCTCCACGCGTCATCAGATCCTCCCAACGACTGTTTTCATTGTCCGTCGCGTCAATTGGCGCGACGGGTGTCAGCTCACGGTGATTTTTTCTTCCGCGGTGGTGACGGTACCGTCGTCATCGGTCCATGTGAACTTGAACGTCCCACTCTCTTCTACTTTGGCATGAAATTGCACGTATGGATTGGCGGCGATCGCCGGCTCCATGTCGGCCGTGAACACGGGTTTGCCGTTAAATTCGCACGCGAACTTGTTGATGATCTTGCGCGGGATCGTCTTGCCATCCTTGTCCTTGCGCTGACCCAACTCCATAACGTGGGGCAACAGCGTTTTGATCTCGATGACCTCGCCCTTTTTCGCTTCCTTCGGAATTTTGAGCCGCGGCTTTTCTGCCATGGTTGTCTCCCGGTTGTCTCGTTGTCCGCTCAGCCGCCGCAGCCGCCGATGGTGACTTTCACCAGCTTCTGATTGGTGAAAAATTCGCCTTTGCTGGTTTTTGCAACCGCGATGATGTTCTGGGTCGTCGCCAGACGGATCCGCGTGGACGCTTCAGCCTTGCCGGCCAACGGCGACAGATGGAAGGTCGCAACGCCCGGGTTCGGATTGCCGTCGGCCACGACGAGGATTTCGCTGACGTAGTTGTCCGCGGTCATCGGCGCGTCGACCGTGACCGACAGGGGCACCGTGTTCCCGTTCTCGGCGATCTCGGGAAGCTCGATCGAGACTTTCCCCTTCTCGGCTGTCTTGCCGCCGGTGAACTTGTCGATCTGTTCGGCCGCTTCCTTGGCCGCAGCGGATGCGCCCGTGCTCCAGCCGGTTAATGTGAGCGCCGCACCCGAGGCGCCAAGCGCCAATGCGTCGCGACGGGATAGTTGCCGCATTCCTATTTCCTCCAATGAACGTCCGGGGACAGCAGCCTGCCCCGCCCGGCCCGGACCATAACGATGGCTGGCACGCTATTCAAATCATATTCACAAATTAGAATATAGTTCTCGGCGATCCGGATTTCGAAGGATGCCCAGTTCAGCTCGGGCGCGACTTGAGGTAGTCGCGGAAGCTCTTGCCCTCATACGCTTTTTCCCTCACGTAGCGAAACATCGCGAGAAAATCGTCCGGCAGCATGTAGCCGGACGCGCGGCTGACCTCGCGCTTGGCCGGCGGCAGATCCTTGAGTGTCCCCTCGCCAAAAAACTGGAATGTCGGCGTGAAACGCACGCCGTATTTGGCGGCCATCTGCTTTTCGGACAACTCCTGCCCGTCGAAATCAGTGACCTTGCGCGACCCGATGATGTTGAGCTGAAGAATCTCGAAATTGGCTCTCACGTAGTCGGAAATTCTCGGCTGCCCGAAATTCACAAGGTGAGTTTCTTTACAGTACGGGCAGCCTCTCAATTCCCACATGATCGCAAAACGCTTTCCCTCCTTGCGCGCACCCGCGAGGTCGTCAGCAAGGTCGAGGAAGCTCTCCAGAAACCACGACTGCTTATAGAGGCCATCGTCCGTCAGGATCGGCTGGTCTGCATGGGCGCGCCCCGCGGCAGACACGACCAAAGATGCCGCGCCAACCAGTAAATTTCGCCGTCCGATCATAGTGGCATTCCGTAAACCACGACGGGAAAGGCGTCTCCTCGCCCGCCGCCGTCATGCTTATATTCATAGTTCTAATCTGGTGCGCGTCAAAATCCGGTGAATACCATGTCTGCCTGGGTTGCCCGCATTGCATGTCTGGTTGCCTTGCTCGTCGGAGGCCTCTCCAATTCGCGTGCCGCCGGCGACCTTGCCGAATTCAACGCGGCCGTGGAGAGTATCAGCGCCCACAATCGGGTCGCGGTCGGCTATCTACGCACCGAGAACATCGACTTCGCCGCGCTCGAAATCGACCGCATGCGCAACGCATGGGTCATGTTCACCGAGCGCTTTGCCGGCAATCGGCCGGACGTATTCGAGGGGAATCCGCATTACAGCAATCTCTTCACTGCCGTGAACGCGCGACTGGTCGGCGTCGACCTCATGCTCAAGACCGGGCGGCTTGATGCCGCGCGCACCGGGCTCAATGCAATCCGGAAAGACTTCTACGACCTGCGCAAGGCAAGCGGCGTGGTCGTGCTGGCCGATTGCGTACGTGACGCGAATGCGGCCATGGATGCGCTCATGATCTACAACGACCGGGCGCTCGACTGGAGCAAGTCCGGTACGGACGGCGACATCGCTAGCAAGGCATCAGCCTATGGCACCGTGCTGGGTCGTTGCGACAGCATCGCCGGCGAATCGGTCCGCCAGATGCCGGAGTTCCGCCGTCTGATTGACGGCGCCAAAGCGAGTCTCGAGTTTATTCCAAGGGCCATTGCCACCCGCGACGCCGATCTCCTCCACCGCGTTCTGATCGAGCTGCGCTCATTCGACAATTTGCTCGATTTCCGGTTCGGCTGACGTTTGATGCCCGGTTCGTGGTATAGATCGTGGGCGCCGATCGTCGCGGGTTGCGTCGTTCATTTGAATGAGAGAATGAAATTGGCTTGCTTAAGACCAAATTGGAAATTTTTTTCTCGTAGCCTGCTTTTGGCCGCGATGCTTACGCTTTCGTGGCCGATCGGCGCCATTGGCGCGGAACTCATAATGTTCGAACAGGCCGGTTGTGTCTGGTGCGAGACATTCAATCGCGAAATTGCGTCTGTTTACCCAAAAACGGAAGAAGGCCAGCGGGCACCCTTGCGGCGGGTAAACATCGATGATCCATTGCCTGCGGATTTGGGTTTCATCGCAATGGAACGGCTTGCGCCGCTGTTCGTGTTGGTCGACAAAGGCCGCGAAGTCGGTCGCATCCGCGGCTATCCAGGCGAAGACCATTTCTGGGGCCTGCTCGGAATGTTGCTCAAGAAATTGGACGCCGACGGAACGAGCCGGGAACGTACCTGACCGCGCGAATTAAGTTGCACGTTGATTGTTGATCGTCTGTATTCAGGCCGCACTCGAACAAGATTTGTTGGTGTACGTATGGAATTGCATCACCTCGAAGGCCGCAACCGTTCCAGCGAACTCGACCGGATGGTCGAGAACGCGACGCGCGCCAGCAATTTTCTCAAGGCACTGGCGCACGAAAGCCGCCTGATGATTCTCTGCATATTGGCGGAGGGCGAAAAATCGGTCGGCGAACTCGAAGACCTGCTCCAACTGCGCCAGCCGACGGTGTCACAACAGCTTGCACGGCTCCGTGCTGATGGTCTGGTGTCGACGCGCCGCGATGGAAAGACGATCTACTACAAATTGGCCAGCGACGAAGCGCGCATCATCATTGGCGCAATCTACGACGTGTTCTGCCGAAAAGTGCGCAAACGTTAGCCGCTTGCGCCTTTAGTTACGGCGACGGGAATAGTTCTGCCGTTCGTCCGCTCAACCGATAAGCCAACAGACCAATCCACTCATACGCGGCGGCATCGAGACGCTCCAGGCCATCCGCCAATCCTCGCCCCCATTGCACGTCCAGAGCGTCCGCAGCCCACCAACCAACCGGATAGGCTTCGACACGAAAGTCGGCTTTCCGGAAGCAGCCGATCGCGCGCGGCATGTGCCGTGCGGATGTCACAAGCAGCCAACGCTCGCCAAGTTTTGGTTTCACCAGCAGCTTTGTGAAAGCCGCATTTTCAGCCGTATTGCGTGATTGCGTTTCGAGCTGCACGCGCTCGCGCGCGATGCCCAAACTTTCAAGAGCCGGATACACGAAATCGGTTTCGCGTACGCCGTTGCCGAAAAGACTCGCATCCCCGCCTGAGTAGACGATACGTGCGTTTGGATAGGCGCGAGCCAGCTTGGCCATGGCGAACATGCGCGATCCGCTGCCGTTAAAGACCGGCTCGCCGAACGCGCTCGAGAGCTTCGGCGAGATTGCGTTTCCGAGTACGATGATGCCGTCGGGCGTGCCGCGCGCCGGATCCCACCGCGGAAAGCGGCTTTCGAGCCCGTGGATGAGGAAGGTCCCAACCGGAAGCAGCCCCACCATTGCGAGCAGAACGACGGCGCCGATGACCATGCGCAGGCCGGCGCGCTTCCAGCGCGTCGCCAGCAGCACCGCGCCCGCAAGCGCAAGAAGAAGCAAAAAATTGGAAGGCAGGAGAAGGAAGCCGACAGTCTTTGAAAGAATGAAGAACATCAGCGCTTCTTCTTCCAGTCCTCGTAGCGCTTCTTGTTTTCTTCATTGGGCGGATAAAGGCCGGGCAGTTTTGCCCCCTTCTCCACCTCCTGCACCAGCCAGCTTTCGAGCAGCTCGTGCTCGGCGCCTTCGTTCGCGACGAAATCGACCAGGTCCTTGGGGATAACCACGGCGCCGTCGTCATCGGCGACGATGACGTCGTCCGGAAAGATCGCACAGCCGCCGCAGCCGATCGGTTCATTCCAGCCGACAAATGTAAGCTGATTGACGGAAGCCGGCGCAGCAACGCCCGCGCACCAGACCGGCAGGCCGGTCGCCAGCACGCCGTGCTTGTCGCGCATTACGCCGTCGGTGATGAGCGCGGTCACGCCACGCTTGACCATGCGCATGCACAGGATATCGCCGAATATGCCGGCGCCGGTCACACCCATCGCGTCGGCGACCACCACGCAGTTTTCAGGCATGGCCTCGATGGCGCCGCGCGTGGAAATCGGCTTCGACCAGCTTTCCGGTGTCGCAAGATCCTCGCGCACCGGCACGAAGCGGAGCGTGAAGGCCGGACCGACGACACGTTTGCCGGAAAAGCCGAACGGCATCGCGCCGGCCATCCAGGAACGGCGAATACCTTTCTTCAGCAGCATCGTAGTGATGGTGCCGGTCGTGACATTGCGAAGAACTTCGAGAGCAGACGCCATGGCGATCCTCACGCAGGGTTCAGGCCGAGCCGCTCGTCGCGCCGCCTGATCCAGGCCACGAACGGAATTGCGAGCAGCACCATCCAGAGCTTGCCGAGGATCTGACCGAACAGGAATTCGAGCGATCCAAACGCCAGCCATAAAAACACGATCGAGTCGACGACAAGCCCCACCGTGCTGGATGCGATCACAGCCGCCACCAGGCGCCGGCGCGCAAGCGGCGTGTAGACTGCGAAATCCGCGAACTCGGACAGCAGGAACGCGGTCGCGGAAGCAAACACCAGCGAGGCCGGCGCGAGGCCGGCCGACAGCGCAGCGCCCGCAAAGATCGCACCGATGCCGAATTCGACGCCCAGCCGCCGCTGCACCAGATCGCGAAGCACAAGGGCAGCGCCGACCATGAGGACGCCGGACGGCGCCATGACGCCGGGCGCAACCGGGATAAGGCACGGCCCGTTGGGAACGCATACGGTCCCCACGTGCCCGATCATCCAGTTTGCCGCGGGAATCGTCAGGCAGAACAGCGCAAGAAAAATGGTGCCTTCGACGTTTTTTCGTCTCTCGTTATCGATCATGACGTCCTTCGGCTCTTGAACTTGGCAAATCCCTGCGCACGCAATTGGCAGGCCGGACATGTGCCGCAGCCATAGCCCCAGTCATGGCGCTTGCTGCGGTCGCCCAGATAACAGCTATGGCTTTCTTCGATCAGGAGATCAAGAAATGCCTCGCCGCCGATTTCGACCGCCAACGCAAATGTCTCCGCCTTGTCGATCCACATCAGCGGCGTATGGATGGCCACACGCTTGTCGAGGCCGAGCGTGAGCGCGACCTGCATTGCTTTAATGGTGTCGTCGCGGCAGTCGGGATAACCGGAGTAGTCGGTCTCGCACATGCCGGCGACGAGATGGCGGGCACCGCGCCGGTAGGCAAGCGCCCCCGCGAAGCAGAAGAACACGAGGTTGCGACCGGGAACGAACGTTGTCGGCAATCCGCTGTCGGCAATTTCGATTGCCGTCTGGCGCGTGAGGGCCGTATCCGAAATCGCCGCCAAGGCGTCGAGCCTGATCATATGATCGTCGCCGAGGCGCGCAGCCCAACCCGAATTCAGTGCCGCCATTTTTTCCCGCAGCCGCGCGCGAACGCTGAGCTCGATGGCGTGGCGCTGGCCGTAATCGAACCCGATCGTTTCAACGCGCGAAAACCGTTCCAGCGCCCAGGCCAGACATACGGTTGAATCCTGCCCCCCGGAGAACAGGACAAGGGCCGTCTCGGAATTCATGGCCCTTCCCTACACCATTTGCCGCTGCTCATGCTAATGAGTGGCGACCGGATCGAAGAGGACGCCATGGCGGGAAACGGAGCTGCGCACGGGATGATCGGCGTCGACAAGATGGGCGCCAAAATCCTGTTCATCGATCCTGCGACTTACGAGACACAAAAGGTGCTCGACGGTTTCCAACGTACCGTGCACGAACTGCTGGTCGTGCCCGAAACCGGACGCGCCTATGTGCCGATCTATGGCGACGGCATCCACGGTCGAAACCCAAACCCCGGCCACACGTTATGCGTCATCGATCTCAAGACGCGCAGCCGTGCCGCCGACATTGACCTGCGTCCCTATATTGCGCCCCACACGCTGAAGCTCGGTCCCGACGGGCTGATCTACATTACCTGCGAGAACACCGCGGTGGTCGCGATCATCGATCGCGCGGCGAACAAAGTCGTGGGCGCGATCAATTCAGGATCGACGAATGCGCACCGTCTCATCATCGCGCCCGACGGGCAGCGGCTCTATACCGAGAACGAAGAGGACGGCGAGGTCTCCGTCATCGACCTCCCCAACCGCAAGCTGCTCGGGAAGATCAAGACGCCGCATCCGCTCGCGGGCATCACCATCTCGGGCGACGGAGCGACCGTGACCGTCGTGTCGGACCAGGAACCCGTGCTGTTTCTGATCGACACAAAAACTCAAAAAGTCAGAGAGACCGTCCGCCTCAAGGATGTGGCGAAACCCGCCCAGATCGCCCGCTACAGCCCCGACTGGCGGACGCTCGCCGTCACCAGCCTCAACAGCGACACCGTGAGCCTGATCGACCCGTCGTTCCGCGAGCAGACCGCGATCAAGGTCGGCAGCCAGCCGATGGACATGGCCTATCGCGGCAACGAACTGTTCGTCGCCTGCCAGGGCGACGGCTCGGTCCATGTGATCGATATTCCGGGCAAGCGCTGGAAGCAGAGCTTCCAGGCCGGCACCGGCTGTGAATCGCTCGGATTTTTCTGACGATCAGTCCCAGTTCGGCGACCAGGTCCAGTCGACGATGCGGCCGCCGCGGCGCGCAAGCCCGGCGATTTCGCGCATCTCGGCGTCGCTCAACTCGAAATCAAACAGCGAGAAATTCTCTTCCAGCCGCTCGATCTTGCTCGTGCGCGGAATGACCACAATCCCCTGCTGCACCAGCCAGCGCAGGCTGATCTGCGCTGCCGACTTTCCGTGCGCCTTGCCGATTTTCTCCAGCACCTTGTCGCCTTTGGCGCCGCCGCGCGCGATGGGGCTGTAGGCAACGACGGCCATCTTGTGCTTGCGGCAGGCGGCAACGACCTTGTCCTGATTCAGGAACGGATGGCATTCGACCTGATTGCAGACCAAGGGCTCGCTCGAAATTTTGTTGGCCTCATCGAGCAGCGCGACGGTGAAATTCGATACGCCGATCTGCCGCGCGTAGCCTTCCCGTTTCATCTTGGCCATCGCACCGAGCGTCTCCGCAAGCGGAACGCGCGGATTTGGCCAATGGATCAGCAGCAGATCGATCACGTCGAGGCGCAGCCGCGCCAGGCTTTCTTTCACCGAACGCTCGAGATCGTGCGGCGCCAGGAGCGTGGGTTGCACCTTGGTCGTGACCATGACCTCGGATCGCAAGCCGGACGCGCGCACGCCCTCGCCCACCTCGTGCTCGTTGTCATACATCTGCGCCGTGTCGATATGCCGGTAGCCGATGCGGATGGCCTGCTCGGTCAGCCGTGCACAGTCGCGGCCGCGCAAGGCCCACGTTCCGAGGCCGACAATCGGGATCTTGAATCCTTTCGCCTCGACGGACTGCATGCGCTCTTACTTGCCTTCGGCGTCGTCGGCGAAACCGCGAAGGAACAGCGCCCGCCGCCCGGTTTCGCGGCTCTGGCACGCTGCGATCATCGGATTCGCCATGGTCCCTTCAAAATAGTCATAGATGAAGTCGCAGCCCTTGTCGCGCGAGGTGATCCAGGCGCGCTGCATCTCGCGCATCTTGCGCACCTGCTTGTCCTCGAGTTTTGCGCGCAGGCGGCGGAAACTGTCATTGAGGATGCTGTCCCAGACGAGCTTCTCGCGCTCGTAGCACGCCATGATCTCCGACGGCGGCATCGCCATCTCGTCCTTGATGCACGGCTCCGACACGATACCAATGCAATTTTCCCATGCCCAGTGCCGGCCGGTCTTGGCCTTGATGCATTGCTGGATCGCTGCGGCGTCGCGAGGATCCGGCTTGTCGTCCTCCGCCCTGACCGGCGATGCGGCCAGAAGGCAAAGGACAACGGCTGCGACGCCGCTCCGCCTCACGGCGTATCCCATTTCGGCGCGTGCGGCGGATTGACGACGCGCATATTGGTCGCGTTGAGCTTCTTGAGCTCCGCCATCTCCGCATCCGAAAGCTTGAAGTCGAATACCTCGATGTTCTGCTTCAGATGGTCGGGGGTTGCGGTGCGCGGGATGGAGCAGACGCCCATTTGCACCAGATAGCGGAGCGATACCTGCGCGGCACTCTTGCCGTGGGCCTTGCCGATGCGCTCGAGCGCGTCGGCGCCGGGCACCTTCCCGCGCGCGATCGGGCAATAGGCAACCACCGCCATGCCATGCTTCTTGCAGGCGGCGAGCACCTTGTCCTGATTGATGAAGGGATGCATCTCGATCTGGTTGCAGACGAGCGGCTCCGACGTCACGGCCCAGGCCTCATCCAGCATGGTCGTGGTGAAATTGGCGACGCCGATATGCTTGGTCTTGCCTTCCTTCTTCGCCTTGCAGAGCGCGCCGACGGACAACTTGAAGGGGATGTCGGGGTTGTTCCAGTGGATCAGCAGAAGATCGACGTAAGGAAGCTTGAGGTTGGCGAGGCTTTGCTCAAGCACCTTGGCAAAGGCATCGGGCATCAGATCGCCCTGCCTGACCTTGGTGCAAATGAAGACGTCCTCGCGCTTGATCCCGGACTGGCGCAAGCCTTCGCCATTTTCTTTTTCGTTGCCGTAAAACGCCGCGGTGTCGAGATGGCGATAGCCGATTTGCAATGCCGTTTTGACCGCCTGGACACAGACGTCTTCTTTTAAGGTCATGGTGCCAAGTCCAATGGTCGGAATGCGGGCGCCATGAGCTTCAACCACTTGCATCACAATCTCCTTGCAACAGCGTTGGGTAAGAGGTCGGCGGAAGGGCGTGAAGAATGCCCCGCCGTCATCAGTGCTGCCAACCGGGGTCGCCCTCGACCGTTCGGACCATGGCAAAGCGGGTGCGTCGAAAGATCACGTAGATCTTCCAAGAGCACAGAATTGAGCAATACTTTGAACCGCAAGCTTTTCGCACTCGGTTCTTACATTGGAATAATTCGAGAGTAGAAGAAAGCTATTGCATGATCGACGTTTAATGCTTTTGTGAGGGTCACAATTTACAGAGAGGATCGAATGCGCAGGGCACTTATTCTTATTGGCGTGGCTGTATTTCTGGTGTTGGGCGCTGCGGCCGCGCGCGCCGATGATTATGTACTGACCATCAAAGATCACCGTTTCACCCCGACCGAGATCAAAATCCCGGCCAACAAACGGGTGCAGATTACGGTCGTCAACGAAGATCCGACGCCGGAAGAATTCGAAAGCAAAGAGATGAAAGTCGAGAAAGTGATCCCTGGTAAATCGAAAGGCGTGGTGCGGATCGGCCCGCTCAAGCCGGGCCGCTATCCCTTCTTCGGCGAATTTCACGAAGCCACGGCAAAGGGCACGGTCATCGCGGAATAAATCATGCTCGGTGCACTCCTCATCGTTTTTCGTGAAGTTCTCGAAGCCGGACTGATTGTCGGCATCGTGATGGCGGCAACGCGCGGCGTTCCCGGCCGCGGCCGCTGGATCACGATCGGCATCGCAGGCGGCGTGCTTGGCGCCGGAGTTGTCGCCATGTTTGCCGGCGTTATTTCAGACGCGTTCCAGGGCTCCGGTCAGGAACTGTTCAACGCCAGCGTGCTCGGCATCGCGGTCGTCATGTTGATGTGGCACAACGCCTGGATGGCGCGTCATGGCCGCGAGATCGCCGACGAAATGCAGCGCGTGGGCACGGCGGTGAGCGAAGGCACCAAGCCGCTGACGGCGCTGGCTGTCGTCATCGGCCTGGCTGTGCTGCGTGAGGGTTCCGAAGTCGTCCTGTTCCTCTACGGCATCATGGCCCAGGGAACGTCCGGCTCTGCCCTTCTTGCCGGCGGCGTACTCGGCATCGCGGCCGGCGCGGCGTTCACGGCCTTGACCTATTTCGGTCTGCTGGCAATTCCGAACCGCCACATCTTCTCGGTCACGAGCTGGCTGATCGCCCTGCTTGCGGCGGGCATGGCCGCACAGTCCGTGCAGTTCCTCAACAGCGCCGGCCTTGTGGTGGCGCTCGATCAGACCGTGTGGGACACATCATGGCTTCTGTCCGAAGGAAGCCTCATCGGCCGCCTGCTGCACATCCTTATCGGCTACACTGAACGGCCGACTGAGATGCAGCTTCTCGTCTACGCCGCAATCCTCATCGCGATGTACGTATTGATGCGGATTGCGCGCCCGTCGCCGCGCAGTCCGATGCCTGCTGCCGCCGAGTAAACGTCAGCGCCGCCTGCCCAAAGTGGCAAAGGCGACGTCCGGCGCCTGATCGATCAATTTAAGCAGCGCTCGCGCTGGTCCGCGCGGCTGGCGCTTGCCCTGCTCCCAGTTGCGCACCGTCTCGATCGGGACTTCGATCTTTTCAGCGAAAGCAGCCTGCGTCAGCCCGCAGCGCGCGCGCACCTGGCGCACGAAATGCGCCGGGTTGCTGTGATCGACCGTTCTTTCGCTGCCGTCGGGCAGGATTTCGACGATCCGTCCGTCCGCCTTCAGCCGCACCCGCATCATGGCCGCGACCCCTCCACTGGTGGTGTCGGCCAATGCACTAGCTGATTCGGGACGGTGAAAAGTTAATGCCGGCGCTTAGCGCGTCTTCTCGAAGATCTCACGCCCTATCAGCATGCGGCGGATCTCGGACGTTCCCGCCCCGATCTCGTAAAGCTTTGCGTCGCGCAACAGGCGGCCGGTCGGAAAGTCGTTGATGTATCCATTGCCGCCCAGGCACTGGATCGCCTCCAGCGCCATCCAGGTCGCGCGCTCGGCGGCATAGAGAATGGCGCCGGCGGCATCCTCACGCGTCGTGCGGCCTTCATCGCAGGCGCGCGCGACCGTGTACACGTAGGCCTTGGCGGCATTCATCGTGACATACATGTCGGCGAGTTTCGCCTGCACGAGCTGGAACCGTCCGATCGCCTGACCGAACTGCTGGCGCTCGTGCACATAAGGGATCACGACGTCGAGGCAGGCCTGCATGATCCCGAGCGGACCAGCCGCAAGAACAACGCGTTCGTAGTCGAGGCCGGACATCAGGACATTGACGCCATTGCCGACCGCACCCAGCACGTTTTCCTCCGGCACCTCGCAGTCGGTGAACACCAGTTCGCTGGTGTCGGAGCCGCGCATGCCGAGCTTGTCGAGCTTCTGCGCGGGCGCGAAGCCCTTGAAACCTTTTTCAACGATGAACGCGGTGATGCCGCGCGCGCCCGCGGTACGGTCGGTCTTGGCGTAGATCACCAGCGTGTCCGCCACCGGCCCGTTGGTGATCCACATCTTGGAACCATTGAGCACGTAGCGGTCGCCTTTCTTGTCGGCGCGCGTGCGCATCGACACGACGTCGGAGCCCGCCCCCGGCTCTGACATGGCCAGGGCACCGACATGCTCGCCCGATATCAGTTTCGGCAGGTATTTGCGCTTTTGCTGCTCACTGCCGTTGCGCCGGAGCTGGTTCACGCAAAGATTGGAATGGGCGCCGTATGACAGGCCGACGGCAGCGCTGGCGCGCGAGATTTCCTCCATCGCCACGCAATGCTCGAGATAGCCGAGGCCGGAGCCTCCGTATTCTTCCTCGACCGTTATGCCGTGAAGGCCGAGCGCCCCCATCTCCGGCCACAGGTCACGGGGAAAAACATTGTCGCGGTCGATGGCGTCGGCGCGTGGCGCGATACGGTCCTGCGCGAAGCCGTTCACGGATTTCCGCAGCATGTCGACGTCGGGGCCAAGCCCGAAATCGAAGCCCGCCCATACGTTGGGAATCATGCGCCGCCTCCGCTCGCGCGCCCGGACAGGCGCCGCCGGCGACTTTATAAGCTGTTCGTCACGCTGTCAGCGCCTCGCCCGACGCCGGCCTGGGCATGCCGTCCTGCCGGGCCTTTTCCAGCAGCACATCGATCGCGCTCGCCGGCGCGGGCTTGGCAAAGAGGAAGCCCTGCATCTCGTCGCAGCCGGCAAGCCGCAGCAGAACGCGCTGGTGCTCGGTTTCGACGCCCTCGACAAGCACCGACAGACCAAGCGCGCGGCCAAGCGCCACCATCGCCTGGATGATCACGCCGCCATTGGAGGAGCGGCCGAGCGCGGCCACGAAACTCTGGTCGATCTTGATCTTGTCGAGCGGAAACCGCTGCAGGTAACCGAGATTGGAATAACCGGAGCCGAAATCGTCAAGCGCGACACGCACGCCGAGCTCGTGCAGATCCTTGATGCGCTTGACCATCTCGTCAGGGTTGTCGATGAGCACGCCTTCGGTAATTTCCAGCACCAGCCGCCCCGGCGACACGCCGCTTTCGGCCAGCGCCGAACGCACCACGTCCACGATCGTGCCGTCGCGGACCTGCACCGGCGATAGATTCACCGCAATGTAAAGATCCTCGGGCCATCGCTTGGCCTCGTGCAATGCGCGGCGCAGAACGAAGGCGCCGATCGTGCCCATCAATCCCATTTGCTCAGCGACCGGAATGAACGTCGCCGGCGGTATTGAGCCGCGCGTTGCGTGGTTCCAGCGCAGCAAAGCCTCGACCCCGACCATGCGCCCGCCCTGTGACGACACGATGGGCTGATAGTGCAGATCGAGATCATTTGCGCTGATTGCCCGCGGAAGCTCGCGGTGGATGAATTTCTGATCGGTGGAAACGGTATCAATGGCAACATCGAACGCGACGATCGCGCCAGGCCCTCGTTTCGCTGCGGCACGCAACGCAAGGTCGGCACGGCGCGTCAGCTCACCGCGGGTCGCAGCGTGACGCGGCGCCTGCGCAAAGCCCGCATGTGCGCTCACGCGCACGACCGTGTCGGCCCAATGGGGACGCGCGATGACGTCGATGGCGGCGCGAACGACGGCCTCGGCGTCGGCATCGTGGGCCGCGGTCATCGCAATCGCGAATTTATCGCCGGCAATACGCCCGCACGTCACGCCCGCGGGCAGCGCCTCCCTTATTCGCCTGGCGACGGCAACGATGAGCTCATCGCTGCCAAGAACGCCGTGCGTTGCGGTGACATCATCCATGCCATCGAGTTCGATCAGCGCAAAGGTCGTGCATTCATCGTCGGCGCGCTCTGCGAGGGAAAGATCCAGAAGCTCCAATGTCTTTGCGTGATTGGGCAACCCGGTCAGCCTGTCTTCATCGGCGGCGCGCGCGGCCTCCACCTCGCTCGCCGCAAGCTCCCGTTGCGCCCGCTTGAGCTGCCAGAGCGACAACGCGGCAAAGCCGAATACGACGACGGCGACGGCTGCGAAGAACGCCGCGAGCCGCCCCATGACCTGAGTCATCGGACGGCTTTTGTCCCACGTAAAAAATCCCGTAATGCGGCCGGCGGAATCCATCACCGGTTGCGTTTCGCGGTCGCGCGCGGGGCTGCTTTCAAATTTCAGGTTTTTCAGACCGGGGATCTGCTCTGCCATCCGCAACAGCCGCGGATCAATTGCCGCCGAACGATCGAGCGTCGGGCGGAATTCTATAATGGCGCTGCGCAACGTGGCGTGCTGGCTGAGCGACAGTCGCTCGTCGTTATGGCGCGCCAAACCAAATCCGATGGCGGCGATCGCGAACATGCCCGCGACGAGCGACAAACGAAAGCACGCCGATCAGCCGCGAAGCCGACAGGATCCACTTTGCCGGCGTCGGCCGCGTGAACTCTAGTGACGGCGTATCGGGACGTTTCGTCCAGGCCGGCAGCCAGCCGCGGGGGCGCGAGCCCGCTGGTTCAGCATTGGTTTCGTGCACCGGGAGCGCTCCCAGCCTGCGATGCGGCGTGGGGTATAGGGTTACGGTGCGCCCTTTAAACGTTGGTCAGCAAACAAGGTGAACAAGGTGTAACCGGGACTCAAAAGCCCTCACCTGAGGCCGAACCACAGCGTGGCAATGCCGAGAAACGAGAAAAATCCGACGACATCCGTCACCGTGGTGACGAAGGGGCTGGATGCCACCGCCGGATCGAATTT
This sequence comes from uncultured Alphaproteobacteria bacterium, assembly GCA_963718035.1. GTDB lineage: Bacteria > Pseudomonadota > Alphaproteobacteria > Rhizobiales > Xanthobacteraceae > Pseudolabrys. Next base: position 195,572 of record CAVQYD010000014.1, read on the forward strand.
CAGCCGATTCAGCACAAGCGGAATGAGGATTCCGCCGAGCGCGGCGGCAACCAGATTGCAGATCATGGCGAGACCGATCACCAGCCCCAGGCCCGGCACCCTGAACCAGACATAAGCCGCCACCCCGGTGATGACGGCGAAGGCGATGCCGTTGAGAAGGCCGACCATGAGCTCGCGCGTGATCACGCGCCACGCATTCGCGTCGCTCAAGTCGCGCGTCGCCAGCGCGCGCACGGCAACGGTCATCGTCTGCGTCGTCGCGTTGCCGCCCTGGCTCGCCACGATCGGCGCCAGCACCGCCAAGGCGACCATTTTCTGCAGCTGGCCTTCGAACAGGCCGAGCACCGAAGACGCAAGAAAGGCCGTGGCGAGATTGACCAGCAGCCAGTTGAAGCGCCCGCGCGCGATCTTCCAGACCGAATCCGACAGTTCTTCGTCGCGCACGCCGCCCAGCGCCTTGATATCTTCTTCCGCTTCTTCTTCGATGACGTCGGCAACGTCGTCGAAGGTGATGATGCCGACCAGCCGGTCATCGGCATCGACGACCGGTGCCGCCACGAGGTCGTAGCGCTGAAACATGCGCGCGACTTCCTCCTGGTCTTCGTCCGCGCGGATGCGGTGGCGCTCCCGCTCCATCAGGTCGGAAATCGGAACCGGCCGCTTGCTGCGCAACAGCCGGTCGAGCGGGAACCGCGCCGCGGAAGCGGCCTCCTTCATCAGTCACGTAAAGTTCGAAAAACCGGTCGGGCAATTCCTGCGTTTCGCGCATGTAGTCGATCGCCTGACCGACGTTCCAGGCCGGCGGCACGGCGATGAACTCCGTCTGCATGCGCCGGCCGGCCAACTCTTCGGGATAGTCCAGGCTGCGGGCGAGCGTCGGCGCGGTCGGGCTGCGGCAGCTGCTCGAGGATCTCTGCCTGCTCTTCCTTCGGCAGGTCCTCGAGGATCGCGACGGCGTCGTCGGATTCGAGCTCGCTGACGCCTTTTGCCACCGCCTGCGGCGGCAACTCATCGAGGATCTCGTCGCGCACCGCGTCGTCGACCTCGGTCAGCGCGGTGAAGTCGAAGTCGATGCCGAGCAGCGAGACAAGCCGCGGGCGCTGCTCCGGCTCCAGCGCCTCGATCAGCTCGCCCATATCGGCTTCGTGCAGGTCGCCGACCAGCTCTCTCAGCCCCGACGCGTCGCCCGTCTCGATCCTGCGGGCGACGCTCTTGACAAAAGTCTTGCGGATCGAGCCGTCCTTGTTGCGCGGCAGTTGCGCAGTCTCGGTCGCCTCGGTTTGGTCCTGGTCGAGCATTACGGAAGCCGTCGACAATCGATTAAAACGCGACGCTTGTACGCCCTTCCCTACGCGCGGGGCAAATGATTAGCGTGTGAATTTCGTGTAACAGACTGGCCATGACCCGTTTCGTTTTCATTTTGATTGCCGGCTTCCTTCCGGTAGCGGCGTCGGCCGAGTCCTGCCCCGGCAATCCGCAGGCGCTGGGGACCGAACGCGTCATCGAGGTGAATGCCAAGGTCACCCCGCGCGTCGGGCGCAAGCATTTCCCGTCGACGCTCCCGCTCAATGCCAAGGAGCTGGTGCTCACTTTCGACGACGGCCCATGGCCGGGCACTACGTCTAAAGTCTTGGACGCGCTCAAGGCGGAATGCGTCCGCGCCACGTTCTTCCTTCTCGGGCGCAATGCCGCCGCCCACCCGCAGCTCGACGCGGCGTGCAATGGCCGAGGGTCATACGCTTGGCCATCACAGCTACTCCCACCCACTTCTCAGCCGCATGGCATTGCCGCGGGCGGAAGCGGAAATCGACCGGGGCATCGCGGCGGACGAAACCGCCATCTACGGGAGCCGCCGGCCAAGTCCGGCGACGCCGTTTTTCCGCTTTCCGGGCTTTGCCTCAAACCAGGCCTTGCTCGATCGCCTGGCGGCGCGCGGGATCGTGGTTTTCGGAGCCGACGTCTGGGCGAGCGACTGGCTTTCCATGAGCCCCGAGCAGGAGCTGCGCCTGATCCTGTCGCGCATCGAGCACGCCGGGCGCGGCATCGTTCTTTTTCACGATACCAAAGCGCAGACCGCCCGGATGCTGCCGGCCTTCTTGCGCGAGCTCAAACGGCGGGGTTTTCGCGTGGTGCACGTCGTCCCCGAGAAAGCCGGCGGCAATTCGCCGTAGATGTGTCGCCTATTTACCGCGCCTGCGAAAAAACCACTGGAATGGGCCTAAAAAGCGTTCACAACGCGTAATCCTCCGTTAATGTCGCACGCAATAATGTCGGGAGCCTCCCGTTGGAGGCAGTCGGCGCGAGGTCGGGGGCCTGATGCGCAGCGTATTGGTTGTTGTATTTTGTCTTGTTGGAAGCGTTGCCGCGTCCGCCGCAGAGCCGTGCCCGGGCAATCCGGATGCGCTTGGCACCAGCCGCGTTCTGACCATCAACCCGGCTGACTTCGCCCGCATCGGCAGCATGCAATATGCGAAAACGCTGCCGCTCGAAGACCATGAGGTCGTCATCACCTTCGACGATGGCCCGATCCCGCCCTACACCAACGCCGTCCTCGATACGCTCGCCTCGGAATGCGTGAAGGCGACCTATTTCCTCGTCGGTGAAATGGCACGCGCCTACCCTCAATCGTCCGGCGCATCTACAATGCCGGGCATACGATCGGCACCCACAGCCAGAACCATCCTTTCGCCTTCCAGCGTCTGAGCGCGGGAAAGGCCGAACGCCAGGTGGAGACCGGTATCGAGTCGGTCGATGCCGCGCTCGGCGACCCGAAAGCGATATCCCCCTTCTTCCGCATTCCGGGCCTTGGCAGGACGAATGCGATCGAGAGTTATCTTGCGTCGAAGTCACTGGTGACGTGGAGCGCGGACGTCGTCGCCGACGACTGGAAGCATATCGGTGCGCGCGAGATCGTCCGTCGCGCAATGCGGCGGCTGGAGGAGAAAGGCCGCGGCATCCTGCTCCTGCACGACATCCATCCGGCGACAGCGCTTGCGGTGCCCGTCCTGCTCAAGGAGCTGAAGGAACGCGGCTACCGCGTCGTCCAGGTCGTCGCGGCCGGCGAGCGCCCTGCGTCAGTGCCGGAATTGCTGGGCGCGCCCGAGTACAACAAGGAAGGCTGGCCTCGCGTTGTGAAGGCCAGTGTCAGCCGTGAGACGCCGACGAAGGTCGCGCTGCGGCATCGCGCGAAGAGCGACGCCACCACCAAACGCCGCCGGCCCGCCGTTGCAGCCCTGCATGGCGACACTGCGAACACCAACAACTGGTGGCACGGCCAGCCCCAGCGCGGTCACACGTGTTCCTTTCCGGGATGGTGTGGCCAAGAGAAAACGCAGACCCGCTAGCGTCGAGGCCTACGCTTCTTGTCGTGGCTGACTTTCGCCGAGCTGCGCAGGCTCGGTCCAGCGGTACACGACCCAAAATCCGATCAGCAGGCCGGAAGCCAGAAACAGCAGCGTGGCTCCTATTGAGAGGCCAAACACGCTCCATCTGCTCGGAAAACTCATCAGCAAGGAAAGTGCTGTGGTTCCTAAAAGAAAAGCGCCCGCAAGCGCTCCGCCCGCGCATAGCCACACGCGCGCAGCATTGGGTGAGAATTTCAGCAAGCCGAGATAGACCAGAGCGGAAGCTACCAATCTGATTAGAATTTCCTCGTCATGCATCGCCAGCCACATGGCGCAGTGGGCCACAATACCAAGCGCCACCCACATGGCCGGCCTGCTTCGCGTCCTGATGGAAAGCGCCACGCAACCGATCAGAACGGCCATCTCCAGCCAAAATAAGGATAACGATGTGCTGTAGCTCATCGGGGCCCTGGTCGCCGAGACGACCAGGCTTTTACCCGAGCCCTGCTTTCAATTGCTTTAAA
>CAVQYD010000015.1:0-76342 GCA_963718035.1 uncultured Alphaproteobacteria bacterium
GACGCCGGGCAAGGTGAAGATGGCGTCGGTCAGGAGAATACCGCGCACCAGGAAGCGAATCGCTTCCGGGTCGCGGCTGCGCCGGCCGAGGCTCGCCCACGCCGCGGTGACGATGATGTTGCCCAAGAACAGCACCGCGCCCACGAGGTGCATGAGCCGGTTCCAGCTGCGGCCGAAGAACGGCACCGACAGCACGACCGCGACGATCGCGCCGATGGCCACAATGCGATTGATGTTCATCGGCGCATGCTAGCGCCGTGCCGGAAGGCCGCAACCGCTTTTCAGCGCCCGGGGATGAAGTGCTCGAGCTGCTCGATGATGAATTCTTGGTGCGATGGTCGCCTTCACGACGTCGCCGATGGAGATGACGCCGTCGAGGCGCTCGCCGTCGAGCACCGGAAGATGGCGGACACTCTTGTCAGTCATCAGCGCCATGCAGTCCTCGATGCTCGCGCCGGGCTGACGCAGAACACCTTCGTGGTCATGATGTCGCGACACAGGTGTCTCCTTGCGACGACGTGCCCTCGAGTGCGATCTTGCGCGCGTAGTCGCGCTCCGACACGACGCCGATCAAGTGGCGGTCGTCGTCGAGCACCATCAGCGCGCCGACATGCTGCTCGGACATGATCTCGAGCGCGCGGTATACCGAGTCGCGTCGGGAGCCGACTGCGAAACGTGGCGGCCCTTTCGATCCAGAATATCACGAACGTGATCACCGTCGTCATGGCATACCTCCCATGGGGGGGAACGCTTCAAGCGTAGAGCCCGTCGCACCAGCGCGTCAATCGTGTTTATCTACATTAGTTACGATCGATTCACGAGAGGCGTACGCGGGCCGGCCTCACGCGACGCGGCACAGCAGCCCCTTGAGGTACTCCGACTCCGGGAAGTCGCGAGCACGGGGTGGTCGAGCCCCTGCCCCAGGCGGCGGATGATCTGCAGCTCGCGCGCCGGCGTCGAGGCCGGCCCACGACGACCGCCATGGTGAACGACGCCGCGTCGACCGCCTGCGAGCACGAGAACGTGGCCAGCAATCCGTCCGGGAGACAAGAGTTGCATGGCGAGCGGTTGATGTCCTTGTACGCGCGCAGCGCATTGTCGAGCTGGTGGCGGTTGGTGGCGAACGGGGCGGATCCAGCACGACCAGATCGAAGCGGCGACCCGCGTCGCGCAATCGCGCGCAATCTTCGAACACATCCGCTTGAACTCGATCGGCAACCGTCGCCGGCGCCGTTCTGCTCCAAGTTCCAGCGCGCGGCGGCGAGCGCCGGGGCCGACGAATCGACGCAGCGTCACGACTTGCGCGCCCGGCGCGCGCCGCGTACACCGCGAAGGCGCCGGTGTGGCAGAACGCATCGAGCACGTCGCGACCGCGCGCGTGCGATCGCGACGGCGGCGCGGTTGTCGCGCTGGTCGAGGTAGAAGCCGGTCTTCTGCCCGGTCTCGACGTTCACGCGGAACGCGTGTCCGTTCTCGCGCATCTCGACGCGGGCGGGGCGCGTCGCCGTGAGTGCACCCACCGACGGCCGGCGAATCCTTCGCGCACGCGTGACGACGTGTCGCTGCGCTCGAACAGGCACCGCACGCCGGGAAGCGACGACCAGCGCTTCGACGATCACGTCGCGCGCGCGCTCGATGCCCGCGGTGAGAAACTGCACCACCACCACGTCGCCGTAGCGATCGACGATCAGCCCGGGCAGAAAATCGGCTTCGGCATGAATCAAGCCGGCAGGCGGTGGTGTCGGCGACTGCGAGCAAGGGGTCGCGACGGCGCACGGCGGCTTCGCACGCGCTCGCGCCAGAATGCGTCGTCGATGGGCGCTGTCGTCCCACGCCAGCATGCGCACGCGAATGCGCGAATGCTCGGTTGCAATACCCGCGGCCGACGAATTCGCCGCGCGCGTCGACGACGTCCACGACGTCGCCCGGCGCCGGGCGACCCGCCATGCGATCGACGCTCGCGGCGAAGATCCACGGGTGGCGGTGGCGCGTCGCGCGGTCCCGCTTCGGCTTGAGCGGCGACGTTCGGCCATCACACGTTGAACCGGATGGTGAGAATGTCGCCGTCTTCGACTGCGTAGTCCTTGCCCTTCAAGTAGTACTTCCCCGTCGACTTGAGCTTCTCTTCGCTGCCCGCCGCGATGAGGTCGTCGTACTTCATCACTTCGGCGCGAATGAAGCCGCGCTGCAGATCGCTGTGGATGGCGCCCGGCCGCTTCGGGCGCCGAGGCGCCGCGGCGCACGAACCACTGCCGCACTTCGTCTTCGCCCACGGTGAAGAACGACATCAGACCCGAGCGCATCGATGCACTTCGACGTGAGCAGATGCAGCGCGGGCTCGGTCGATGCCCATGTCGCCCATGAAGGCGGCGCGCTCGTCGGCGGATCGAGTGCCGCGATCTCCGACTCGGCGCGCACGGCGATCTGCACGAACTGAGACACCGAGATGCTCGAAGCGCGGTCGCCAGCTGGTCGCGCAGCGTCGTGTCGGCGATGGCGTCGTCGGCCACGTTGAGCGCCACGATGCACGGCGTGGCGGGTGAGGAACGGATAGCTCTGGATGAGCGCGGCATCTTCGGCGGACACGCTCGACGTTCCGCAGCGGCGTGTCTTTCTCGAGCGCCTCGCGAAAGCGCGCGAGCAGCGCCCGCTCTTTCTCTGCGCGCTCGTCCTTCCCCTTCTTGAGACCCTTCTCGATGCGCTCCAGGCGCTTCTCGATGAACACCAGGTCGTGCAGCACCATTTCGCCGTGCAGAAAGTCCACTTCGCGCGCGGGATCGGGGTTGCCCCAGATGTGGTACACGGCGTCGTCTTCGAACACGCGCACCACCTGGCAGAACGCGTCGACTTCGCCGAGCTCGCGCTAGCGCGTCACCTTCGAGAGCGAATTCTCTTCGATGCCGGGCACAGCGTGACTTCGAGGCGCGCGCGCACCTGGCGCTTCGGCTGGTACAGCGCCACCAAGCGGTCGAAGCGCGCGTCCTGCACGTCGGCCATGCCGCGCGCCGCCGCGCGCGCGTCGGTGTGCCCGGCGAGCGCGGCCGGGCCCACCAGGAGCGAGAACAAGGTTTTCTTGCCGGTCTGCGGGAGACCGATGATTCCGATCCTCATAGGATTCGTGTGTAACGGTTCTAGGGAATGCTCGCGGCCGGCGTGGCGCCGGTACGTCGCTCTACCGGGCTTGCGCCGTCGCCAGCCCCAATCGCTCGCGGATGCCAGCGTGCGCGACGTCGCCGCCCTGCGTAACCAGCGTGTCGCGCACGATCTCGTCGTCGGTCGAAACCACCATCGCGTTGTCCTTGATCAGTTCTGCACGAAGGTGGCACGTTGCGCGCATACATCTGGCTCGCGTGGTACGGCATCGTGGCCGGCAGGTTGACGGCACCCATCACGCGTACGCCACCCACTCGGACGGTTCTCGCCCGCGCGGGTCACGTCGACATTGCCGCCGCGCTCCGCCGCGAAGTCGACCACGACCGATCCCGGTGCCATCTTCTCCAACATCTCGCCCGTGATCAACACGGGCGATTTCTTGCCGGGAATCATGGCGGTCGTGATGACGACGTCGCTCTCGGCGACCACGCGCGACATCAGCTCGCGCTGCTTGCGATAGAAGTCTTCGCCCAGCTCGCGCGCGTACCCGCCTTTGTCTTCGGCGTTGCCGGCTTCGACCGGAAGCTCGACGAATTTGGCCCCCAGACTCTGAATCTGTTCTTTCACCGCCGGGCGCACGTCGTATGCGTGCACCACGGCACCCATGCGTTTCGCGGACGCGATGGCCTGCAGACCCGCCACGCCCGCGCCGACCACGAACACCCGCGCGGGCGTGATCGTGCCCGCCGCCGTCATCATCATGGGGAACATGCGCGGCAGCGCGTTGGCCGCCATCAGCACCGCTTTGTAGCCCGCGATCGTCGCCATCGACGAAAGCACGTCCATGCTCTGCGCGCGCGTGATGCGCGGCACCAGCTCGAGCGCCATGAGCGACGCTCCGGTGGCGGCGAACTCGCGGATCGCTTCGGGCTCGCCCAGCGGATCGGCCATGCCGATCACGATCTGACCGCGACGGTAGCGACGTGCATCGTCGCGCCCGGCCGACGGATTGGCACCGGCCACGCGCACGTGCACGATGACACCGGCGCGAGCGAAGACGTCGTCGCGCGACGCGAGCACGGCGCCTTTTGACTCAAAGGCCGCGTCGGTGTAGCCCGACGCGTCGCCCGCCCCGCGCTCCACCACGACCTGCACGCCGGACTTCGCGAGTACGGCAACCACGGCGGGGACGAGTGCGACACGCGTCTCCCCCGGAAAGGTTTCCCGCGGGACACCGACGACGATGGACGGACTGTCAGGCATCTCTTTCTCCTATCAGCGGCCGCTGCGGTGTGTGAGGTGGCGCTGCATCGACCCGCGATGCAGCGCCCCACTGCCTTGGTGCCACGTTACCACGCGGCACACGCGAACGTCTACAACCCCATCATGCGCTTGACGTACTTCGGCGCCGGCGTCCCGTACGACAGCATCTGGTCGTGGATTACCAGCAAGTTCGGGTTGGGTGCTTCGCCTCGTAGCGCCTTGCGAATGTCTTCCATCTCCGGCGCTGCCGACGAAGTAGGTCGAAAGCTGGGTGGAGGTGACAGACACGCGCGGCGCCACTTGCCCGCCGCTTCGCCGTCCTCCTGGTAGCCCTCGTTCATCATGAGCGCCATCGCATCTTCCTCGGTCATGCCCTCGGTATGGATCTTCTGGTCGATGATGGCATTGATGATCACGCGCAGGCGCATCTTGAGCTGCTGCATGCGCACCTCGGGACCGCCGAAGCCGGCGTCGGCCATCATCTTCTCGCTGTAAACGGCCCAGCCTTCCGCAAACGACCCGCTCGCGAAGATGACGCGCACCAGCGTCGGGCGCCTTGAACTGGTTCGAGTGCGCGCCCTGCAGGTAGTGGCCCGGCATGGCCTCGTGCACGGTGAAGTCGTAGAGCATGTAGTCGTTGTATTCTCGGAAGAACGACTCCGTGCGCTCCGGCGTCCAGACGCTTGGGTGTGGGCGAGATGGCGAAGAACGTCTCGCGTGCGGCTCGAGCGGCCCCGGGGTTTCGCAGTACGCAACCGCGACGCCGCGCTGGAACTCCGGCATCACGATGATCTTCACCGGCTCGGTGGGAACCGTGACGAGCTTGTGCTCGCGCGTGAAGGCGATCGCTTGGTCCAGCGTGGCCCCCGCCTTTTCACGATGTCGTCGTTATCGGGACCGTTTTCCGCCAGCTTGTCGAGCACGGCCTTGTTGACGTAGCTTCACGTCGCCCAGCTTGGCCTCGTCGGTGACCTCCGGGAAAGAACTTCTTGTAGAGCGGGAGCGCGGTCTCGTACATCGCCTGCTGGGTCGCCTTCAAATCGGCGCTCGCGCGGGCATAGATTTCTTCTTTGGAAAGGTCCGAATCCAGCGAGAAGCGCAGTTTCTTCCGCCACTTCTCGTCGCCCAAACGAAAGTCGCCGTTCGAACGCGGAAGCAGATCGTTCTCTAGCCACGTGCCGTACTCCTCGAGGGCCGCGACGGCCGCGTCGATGCCGGGGCTTGAGCTGCGCCTCCATCGCGGGCGCCTGCTGGATGAAGGGCGCCAACTCTTCCTTCAATAGGCTCACGTTGCCCTGGTTCTGCAAGATGGCGGTCTCGGTGAACACCTTGGGCGGGTTCTGGAGCTGGGCTTTGGCCAGCGCCAACACCGCCGGGATGCCCTCCACGCGCGCCTGCACCGACGCGAGCCGCTTGTCGATGGGCGCGAACTCGCGCGCCACCAAGGAATAGATGGCACCGCCCATGTTGTAATAGAGCGGATTCCACTCGTGCTCGCGCAGCTCTTCGGCTTGGAAGACACCGCTCTCGAGATTGATCTTCATGATGTCGTAGTCGACCGCGTTGACGTCGCTCAACTTGGTGACGTCGATCTCGGCCAGCTTGCCGAGGTATTCCTTGTTGACCGCGACTTGCGCGGCGATCGCGGCGGCGGAGCGATCGGTCAATTTGTCGTCGTAGCGATGATCGCCGAGGAGGGTTGCCGACTCGGGATTCATCTGCAACACGGTTTCGATGTACGCCTTGGCCAGCGTCTCGAAGGCCGTGTCGGCCTTGCTGGCACCGCCCTTCTTGGCGCATCCGAAGCCCGCCGCCACCACCAGCAGCGCGCACCACACGAGCAGGAATTTTTTCATTCGAGGCTTCTCCTTTGGAATAGAGCTACGCGAGCGAATCTTGGTCGGATCGCGCGGGCGGTGTCCGCAGGACGAATAGACGGATCTCCGTCATTTCCTCCATCGCGAACCGCACGCCCTCGCGGCCCCAGCCCGCTTTCCTTCACGCCGCCGTACGGCATGTGGTCGACGCGCCACGACGGCACGTCGCCGACCATCACGCCGCCGACCTCGAGCGCGTCCCACGCGCGCTGGGCCCGATACAGGTCGCGCGTGAAGACGCCCGCCTGCAGTCCGAAGACGCTGTCGTTCACTTCGTCGAGCGCCGCGTCGAAGTCGCGGAACGTCGACAGCACGGCCACCGGGCCGAACGCTTCCTTCGCACACGACGTCGGCATCCTGGGGGCACGTTTTCGAGCAGCGTAGCCTCCAGCATGGCGCCTTTGCGCGTGCCGCCGACCAGCACGCCGCGCGCCGCGCGCCACCGCTGGCTCGATCCATCCGTGCAGACGCTTCGGCTTCGGCTTCCGAGATCATCGGGCCGACGAAGGTGTCCTCGCTGCTTCGGATCGCCCGCGCGCAGCGCGCGCCGTCGCTGCGACCAGCCGGCGCTTGAACTCCTCGTAGATGCTCTCGTGGACGATCACGCGCTGGACGCCGATGCAGCTCTGCCCCGACTGGTAGAACGCGCCGAACACGATGCGCTCCACCGCGTCGGCGCAGGTCGACGTCCGTTCGTCGACGATCACGGCCGCGTTGCCGCCCAGCTCGAGCACCACTTTCTTCTTTCCGGCGCGCGCCTTCAAGTCCCACCCGACCACCGGTGACCCGGTAAAGCTCAACAGGCTTATGCGCGGATCCTCGGCGAACCGCGCCGCTTTCTCGCCGCGCACCGGCAGGATCGAGAACGCGCCGCGCGGGCAGCTTCGTCTCCGCGAGCACTTCGCCGATGATCAGCGCGCCCACGGGTGTCGCACTAGCGGGCTTGAGCACGAACGGACAACCGACCGCGAGCGCGGGCGCGACCTTGTGCGCCACCAGGTTCAGCGGAAAGTTGAACGGCGTGATGAACGAGCACACACCGATGGGGACGCGCTTCCACATGCCGCGGTAGCCGCGCGCGCGCGGCGAGATGTCGAGCGGGAGCACCTCGCCCACCATGCGCGCCGATTCTTCCGCCGCGACGCGGAAGGTGTCGATCAGACGCGCCACTTCGCCGCGCGCGTCGCGGATGGGCTTGCCCGCTTCGACGCACAGTGCCAAAGCCAGTTCTTCCTGGCGCTCGGTGAAGCGCCGCACGCAGTGCGCGAGGACGTCGCGGCGTTCGAAGGCCGCCAGCGCGCGCATCGGCTCGACCGCCTCGACCGCACGCGCGATCGCGGCGTCGATGGCGGCATCGTCGGCTAGCGCCACGCGCGTCGCCGCCTTCGCCCGAATACTTGTCGGTCACGGCGAGGTCGGCGTTCGCGTAAACGGGGCGTTGGCGACGTAGTAGGGGTAACGATCCTTGAGCGCGTTCACAGCACGTCGGCTTTGATCATGTTGGTGGTGCCGGGCACGTCGACCGGCACGCCGGCGACGATGACCACGCGGTCGCCGCGCTGGGCGACACCGGCCGCTACCACCGCGTCCTTGGCCGCTTGGATCATGGTGTCGGTGTCGCGCGTCGGGTCGATTTTCACCGAGGTCGTGTTCCAGTACAACATGGTGCGTTTGAGCGTCGGTTCGTGCGGGCTGATCACCGCGATCTTGGTCGGCGCGCGATAGTTCGATACGTACAGCGCGGTCTGGCCCGAGCGCGTGCAGCACAAAATGACGCGTGCGCCGATCTCGATGGCGGTGAAGCACGCCGCGTGTGCCACCGCTTCGGGCACACTCTTGGTGGTGTCGACCGCGATCTGCGCGAAGCGCGCGGCGTACTCGATGCGTGCCTCGCTGGCTTCGGCCACTTCGGCCATGGTGCGCACGGCTTCGATCGGGTACTTGCCGGAGGCGGTCTCGCCCGAGAGCATCACCGCGTCGGTGCCGTCGAACACCGCGTTGGCGATGTCGGCCGCTTCGGCGCGCGTCGGACGCGGATTCTGGATCATCGACTCCAGCATCTGGGTCGCCGTAATGACGGGCTTGCTCATGTTCGCGCGCCTTGCGGATCACGTCTTTCTGGATCAACGGCACCTGTTGGATCGGCATTTCGAGCCCCAGGTCGCCGCGCGCGATCATCACCGCGTCGGAGGCGTCCATGATCTGCTCGAGGTTGTCGAGCGCCTCGCGTTTCTCGATCTTGGCGATGATGGGGATGTCGGAGCCCTTTTCGCGCAACACCCAGCGCAAGCGGCGCACTTCTTCCACCGTGCGCACGAAAGAAATCGCAAAGTAGTCCACACCGTGCGCGATTCCGAAGTCGACGTTGGCGAGGTCCTTCTCGGTCGGCACCGTCTCGCGCAGCTTGATGCCGGGGACGTTGACGCCCTTGTTGGGCTTGAGCTCGCCTCCCACCACCACTACGCATTCGACATCGGTCGCGGTTTTCGTGCGCACGCGCAACTCGATCTCGCCGTCGCCCATCAGAATGCGGTCACCGAGGTTGACGTCGGTGACAAGCGGCGCGTAGTTGATCGACACCTCACGCCAATCGCCCGGCACCGCGCGGCTCGTGATGACGAAAGGGTCGCCGGCGCGCAGCGCGGCGGAACCGGCCGCGATGCCGCCGATGCGCATCTTGGGGCCGGTCAGGTCGAGCAAGATGGGCACGAAGGCGTCGAGCTTCTTCGCCACTTCGCGCACGTTGGCGATCAAGCGCGCGTGGCTCTCGGGACTACCGTGCGACGCGTTGATGCGTGCGACATTCATGCCGGCGTGCACGAGCGATTCGATCATGGAGGTCGATTCGCTCGCCGGTCCCAGCGTGCAAACGATCTTGGTGCGGCGCTCGCGCCCGGCCAGTGTGGTGGCCGGTGTGGCGGAGGCACGTGACTTGGGGGATCGGAGCGAGCGGAAATCGGTCATTGAGAGCTGAGCGTTGAGGATAAAGCGCGCATTGTCAAGGGACAACCCGGCGCGTTCAACTAGGGCTTGTCCGCGCCGTCGCGGGCGGCCAGGGCGCGCGCCGTCAGCATCGCGAGAAACCCCGTCATCGCCCCGCCGGCGACACCGATGAAGGGGACGAGCATGAAGACGAAGAATTCGAAGTCGAAGCCGGCCGGCTGGTCGGCCAGCGCTTCCACCATCCACGGGTTGTTGGCGGCCAGGGCATCGACGAAAAATGCCTGCAACAAGGTCGAGGCGGCCCCGTTGACGAATCCGATGATCGCCCCGTGTTGGAGCGCGCGCTTGGGCTCCTTCTTGGCGACCGTTACCGCGCACACGACGACCACGACGGCCCACACGAAACGATCGACGCCCTTCGGGAACACGCCGAGTACCGTGAGCGCGCCCACGACGGGCCCGAACAGCGAGAGCGATCAGGAAGACGTCGCATTTCATGATCTCGCGCTTGCCGTGGTCGACGAACAGCACCGCTTCGGGGTCCATCAACGGCTTGCTTTGACGCAAAAAGGTGAAGCCGTCGACGTGCTGGTGCTCACGGCGACGCCGATCCCGCGCACGCTCGTGCTCACTTATTTCGGCGACATGGACATCTCGGAGCTGCGCGAAAAGCCGCCCGGGCGGCAGCCGATCGATACCCGCGCCATTCCGCTCTCCCGCCTCGAGGAAGTAGAAGACGCGGTCGGCCGCGCGCTCGCAGAGGGCAAACGCGCCTACTGGGTTTGTCCGCTGGTCGATGAATTGGAAAAAATCGACTTGGCGGCCGCGCAAGCCCGTTTCGACGAGCTGCGTAAAAAATTCGGCGATCAGGTTGATCTCGTGCACGGCCGTATGAAGGGCGCCGACAAGGATGCCGCGATGGCTCGGTTCGCCGCCGGCGAGATGCGCCTGCTTGTCGCGACGACCGTCATCGAGGTCGGCGTCGACGTCCCGGAAGCGACCATCATGGTGATCGAGCACGCCGAGCGCTTCGGGCTTGCCCAGCTGCACCAGCTGCGCGGCCGGATCGGGCGCGGGTCATGGCGCATCGACCTGCCTGCTGCTGTACAAGGCGCCGCTCGGCGAGACCGCAAAGGCGCGGCTTGCCATTTTGCGTGAAACCGAAGACGGCTTTCGGATCGCCGAGGAAGATCTGCGCCTGCGCGGCGAAGGTGATCTTCTCGGCACGCGCCAGAGCGGCTGGCCCGGGTTTCAGATTGCCCGGCCCGAGCTGCATGGAAAATATCTCGGCGCCGCGCGCGACGATGCGGCACTCATCCTTTCACGCGATCCAACACTTTCGGAGACGCGCGGCGAAGCGCTGCGCCACTTGCTTTATATTTTCGGGAAAGACGAAGCGGTCAGATTGATCCGCGCCGGCTGAATTATTCGGCCGCCTCTGCCTTGCGCTTGGCGCGCGCGGCCTTCGCCTTGATGGCAAGTGCGGCCAAATTTTTCTGTACCTCGTCCTCGGGCTGCACCATTCCGGCCGAGATCAGAAGCGTCATCGCTTTCTCGACCGAAATGTCGAGCTCGATGAGATCCTTGCGCTTCACATAAAAGAAGAATCCGGTGGTCGGGTTGGGCGTGCACGGCATGAAGGCCGACACGTGCTCGCCAGACGGCAGCTTCTTGACGAGGTCGCCGCCCGGCGGCTGCGACAGGAACACCAGCGACCACATGCCGGGCGCCGGGAATTCGACCAGCGCCACCTTGCGGAAACTCGAGCCGGTCTTCGAAAACAAGCTTTCGAAAATCTGCTTCATCGTCTTGTAGATTGGCCGCACGATCGGCAGGCGGTCGAGCACGCCCTCGCCCCAGCCGACCAGCGTGCGTCCGACCAGGTTTGCGGTGAGGAATCCAAGCAACGTCAGCGCAACAATCGCAATGATCAGTCCCGTTCCCGGGATCGGCCATGGCAGATAGCTCTCCGGCCGGTACGCCGGCGGGATAATCGGCGTCACGAAGCCGTCGACCCAGGTAATGAGCGACCAGATCAGCCAGACGGTTATGGCCAGCGGTCCTGCGACCACAAGGCCGGTCAGGAAGTAATTGCGCAGCCGGCCGGCCACGCTCGTATGTGGGGACGCGACCTTCGCGACGTCCACTGTCAATGGATCGCTGGAATTGTTTGCAGTTTCGGACATGCGCCCAGTCTATTCCACCGTGACGGATTTCGCGAGGTTCCGCGGCTGGTCCACATCGGTGCCGATGGCGGCGGCCGTATGATAGGCAATCAATTGCACCGGGATTGCATAGACCAGCGGCGTTACCGTCGAGCTCATGTCGGGCAAGGTTATGGTTTCGACGGATGCGATTGCCGCTTCTTTCGCGCCGCGCGGGTCCGTCACCAGGATGATCTTGCCGCCACGCGCGGCAACCTCCTGCATGTTCGATGCGGTTTTCTCGAACACATTGTCATAAGGCGCAATCACGATGACCGGCATCTTCTCGTCGATCAAGGCGATCGGCCCGTGCTTAAGCTCCCCCGCCGCATAGCCCTCGGCGTGGATGTAGGAAATTTCCTTGAGCTTGAGCGCGCCTTCGAGCGCGATCGGAAAACTGGTGCCGCGGCCGAGGTAAAGCACGTCGCGCGCTTTGGCGAGGTTCTGCGCGAGCTTCTCAATTTGCGGCTCGAGCGCAAGCGCGGCCGCCATCAGGCGCGGCGTCTCCACGAGCGCATGCACCAGTTTCTGCTCGTCGGCTGCCGACAGCACGCCGCGCGCACGTCCGGCCGCGATCGCAAGGCAGGCCAGCGTGCTGAGCTGGCAGGTGAAGGCCTTGGTCGACGCGACACCGATTTCCGGTCCTGCCAGCGTCGGCATGACGACGTCGCTTTCGCGCGCGATCGTCGAGGTCGGAACGTTGACCACCGAAAGAATGTGCTGCTTGTTCTCTTTCGCATAGCGCAGCGTCGCCAGTGTGTCGGCGGTCTCCCCCGACTGGGAAATGAAGACGGCGAGATCGCCCGCTTCAAGCGGCGCGCCGCGATAGCGGAATTCCGAGGCGATATCGATCTCGATCGGCAGCTTCGCAAAGCGCTCGAACCAGTATTTCGCGACCAGCCCCGCATAGAATGCCGTGCCGCAGGCCGAGATCGAGACCCGCTTCAGTTTTTTCCAATCGAACGGCAGCGCATCCGGCAGCGCAATCCGCTCGTTGATCATGTCGATGTAATGCGCGAGCGTGTGACCGACCACTTCCGGCTGCTCGTGGATCTCCTTCGCCATGAAGTGCTTGTGGTTGCCCTTGTCGACAAGCTGCGCCGATGCCGTGGACTTGAGAACCGGACGCTCGACCTTACGATCCTGTTCGTCGCGAATCTGCACGCCCTTGCGCGTGAGCACCACCCAGTCGCCGTCCTCGAGATAGCTGATCGTGTCGGTGAACGGCGCAAGCGCGATCGCGTCGGAGCCGAGATACATCTCGCCATTGCCGTAACCGACCGCGAGAGGAGAGCCCTTTCGCGCTCCGATCAGAAGATCGTCCTTGCCGGTAAAGAGAAACGCAAGCGCGAATGCGCCGCGCAGCTGCTTGAGCGAGGCCGCAACGGCGTCTTCCGGCGACTTGCCGCTTTTCATTTCCTGCGTGACGAGATGTGCCACCGCCTCGGTGTCGGTGTCGCTGGCGAATTTGCTGCCGCCTTTGGTCAGCTTCTCACGCAGCTCGCGAAAATTCTCGATGATGCCGTTGTGGACGACGGCCACCAGATCGGTTGCGTGCGGATGGGCATTGTCCTCGGTCGGTCGGCCATGGGTCGCCCAGCGTGTATGACCGATGCCGATCGTGCCACCGAGCGGTTCGCGATCGAGACGATCCTCGAGCGCACGGAGCTTTCCTTCCGCGCGCCTGCGGCCGAGCACGCCTTTCTCAAGCGTGGCGACACCGGACAAGTCGTAGCCGCGATATTCGAGGCGCTTGAGCGCGTCGACCAGCTGGCCCGCAACCGGCCTGTTCCCGAGAATTCCGACGATTCCGCACATCCGCCCGGATGGCCCCTTTGCCCACTCGCTTATGGTTTAGCCGCTGCCGCCAAGCCCGAGGAAATCACAACGCATTTCGCCGTGTGACATCGTTCTTCGGCAACGAGACGCCCGGCGCTTCAGGACTTTTTCGGCTTCTTTCCTGTCAGGTTCTTGCCCAAGGCTTTCACCTGCCGCAAGCGCTTTGCCCAGCCTTCCTTAACCGTCTGCTTGGTGCGCGCGATCGCGAGCGCGCCGGCCGGAACATCCTTGGTCACGACCGTTCCGGTGCCGATATAGGCGCCGTCGCCGACTTTGACCGGTGCGACGAGCGCGGTGTTCGATCCGATGAATGCGCCTTTGCCGATCTCGGTGCGATGCTTTGCTACGCCGTCATAGTTGCAGGTGATGGTGCCGGCTCCGACATTTGCACCCTCGCCTACCCGCGCATCGCCGATATAGGTCAGGTGATTGGCTTTCGCGCCGGCCTCGATCTTGGCCTCCTTGACCTCGACGAAATTTCCGATGTGCACGTCCTTGCCAAGGTCGGTGCCCGGCCGCAGCCGTGCGAACGGGCCGACGCGTGCGCCCTTGCCGACACGCGCTCCCTCCAGGTGTGAAAATGATCGGATGGTGGCGCCGTCCTCGACCGTGACGCCCGGGCCGAACACGACGTTCGGCTCGACGGTGACGTCCTTGCCGAATTTCGTGTCGGCTGACAGAAACACCGTTTCGGGCGCGACCATGGTCACGCCTGCTTCCATCGCGGCAGCGCGCAGCCGCTGCTGCAACACCGCTTCAGTCTCGGCGAGCTGCGTCTTCGTGTTGATTCCGCGCACGTCGTCCTCCGAGGTTTCGATCGCCCTTGCCTTCAGACCCATATCGCGGGCAATGGCAACGGCGTCGGTGAGATAGTACTCGCCTTTCGCATTTTTGTTGCCAATCCGGCTCAGAATGCCGAGCGCGTGACTGCCGGCAAGCGCCATCAGCCCGCCATTGCAGAAGTCAATTTTGCGCTCCTCCGGCGAGGCGTCGCGCTCTTCGCGGATCGCCGCAAGCTCGTTCCCTTTCAGCAAAAGCCGGCCATAACCCTTTGGATCCGCCGGCCTGAACCCGAGCACCGCGACGGCAGCACCATCTGCCAGCGCTGCGCGCAATTTCGCAAGAGTCTGCGAACGCACCAAAGGCGTATCGCCGAATATGATGAGAATATCGTCGGCGCCGCGGGCGATCGCCTTGCGCGCCGAAAGAACGGCATGGGCGGTGCCGCGCCGCTCGCGCTGGTCAAAAATCTGCGCCTCTGGCGCGATCCGGCGCGCCTCCCCTTGAACGGTATCGTGGTCAGGTCCCACGACGACCGCTATGTCGCCGGTACCGGCGGATTTCGCGGCAGCAATGACATGCGCCAACAATGTCCGCCCGCCCAATTCGTGCATGACCTTAGGCCTGCGCGAATGCATTCGCGTGCCCTCGCCGGCGGCGAGCACGATGGCAAGGCATGATCGACGAGGCATCCGGATTTTGGTTCTCGCTACCGTACTTGACGCATCCCATAGCCGAGGCGGCTGACAGGCAAAAGCCCGATACCCGGACATCGTGAAAGACGGCAAAAGCGGGATTTGGCGGATTCTGTTAATGTTTTCAATGATTTGCCCATCGAGGACCCCATGGCGATCGAGCCGGCGCCGGTCGAAATCAATTTGCGCGAGCCACGCAAAAGCGGGCGCGACTTTTCCGCCCTGCTCTGGCTGTGCGGTTGGGGCGTGGCGACCGCCGTTGCGCTGAGCGCGCTTGCCGTAACGAGTCAGACCCAGACCGCAACCGACCGTCTGCGCTCGATTTTCGCAGTCAACGAACCGTCCGCCGTCGCGCAGATGCCTCCGCGCGTCGCCCAGCTCGAATTGGAAGCCCAGATGCTGACCGTCCAGGTCCGCGCCTTGAATGCGGATCGTGACCGGCTCGCCGGACGCATTGCGCTGCTCGAAAGCAGCGTCGACGACATGACAGGGGCCATCAAACGGCAGGCAGCCGCCACCGCGGCAGCCCTTGCAGCACGAACGGTATCCCCCGCATCCCAGCCGCAGCCGGCCACGACGCCGCCTGCCGCCACGGCCCCTGCTGCCGCAGTTGGTGCGCCTGCGGCCAAAACCGATCCCGTCATCACCGCGTCTGTCCCTTTGCCGCCAGAACGCGGATCAGCCGCGCAGGCGTCCGCCGGGCCTGAGACGGCGGCCAGCACGAGCGAGTTCGGCCTCGATCTCGGCGGCGCTTCGACGCTCGATGGCGTGCAGCAACGCTGGACGACCGTGAAGGCCAATTTTGGTCCGCTCCTGAGCAACCTGCACCCGCTGGCAGCACCCGAGCGCCGCCAGGGCAAGACGGGCTACCGGCTCGTGGTCGGCCCGCTGCCCAACAGCCCGGCCGCCACCGGGCTC
This sequence comes from uncultured Alphaproteobacteria bacterium, assembly GCA_963718035.1. GTDB lineage: Bacteria > Pseudomonadota > Alphaproteobacteria > Rhizobiales > Xanthobacteraceae > Pseudolabrys. The sequence continues at coordinate 15,613 of CAVQYD010000015.1, forward strand.
TGCGCTCACTTCAACGCCGCGCACACGCCTTGCCGCGCCGTCAAGTTTGAGGGCGAACAGATTGCGCAGCGTTGATCGCCGCGGCATTGCAGCGCCATACTGACCGCATGAAACTGTTTCTTCCGAGCGCGCGCGCGACGAACTGGCTGCTGATCGTCGGATTTTGCTCGATCGGTTACGCGCTCTACATGCGCTATCTCGCGGTGGAGCAGTCGACCGTCGGGCTTGCCTGCCAGGCCGGATTGAACACGTGGCTCTGCTTCACGCGCCAGATCACCATCGCGCTGTTCACGTATTCCGCTTTTGGCTGGGGCGCGCTGGTCGTGGCCGCAGTGAATTTGCTGAGGCCATCGCTTGTCCTGTTCGCGATTGCGCTCGCGGCGGCCTGTTTCGGAGTCGTCCTCTATAATGTCGGACTGTCCTCCCTCGCCATCGGCCTGCTGGTGCTCAGCTTTGCGCGTCGCGCGCCTGAGCCAGATTGAAAGCCAGAGCCGCCAGGACCGCGCAGACCCACAGCGACTGCCAATTGGCAAAGGTTTCGTTGAAGACAATGTAGACCACGGACAGCGCGAGCACGCAGGCCGCCGACATTTCCGCAATACCGCGTCGCCCTTTCGCGCGGCCTACGAGAAATCCATGAACGACGAAAGGCAGGATCGCCGCGGTGAGCGGTGCAAAGGGAAAATCGCGGTAGCGCGGATCGAACACCAGACTGAGCGCGACAAGGAAAGCCAGCAACGTCACCGCGATCAAAATGGCCCCGGCGGAGCGGCCGAGCGGTTCGCTGGCGCGCTGCTCTTTCGGTCCAAGCAATTGCGCGAAGCTGGGAACGAGACTCTTTCGCACGATCGCCATGCTCAGAACGACCGGCGCCAAGGATGCGACTGCGGCGAGCATCAGGGAACGCGCCCAACCGGCAATGCCGAGACTCTCGATCGGAATGTTTTCAATCGTCCACCCGATGAGCGCTCCCCCGACGAGCGCATTCGCGCCTACGCCCAGCCATTGCAAAGTGCGGGCGTTTTCGTCGCGCACATAGGTCGCCGCGCCGAATATAATGACGGCAAACAAGATCCCCCCGATACCCTGCCAGATCCAAAATGGATGATTGGAGACCGGCTGCGACCAACCGAATTTCGGCGCGCGTGAATAGCCGTCGAGCAGTCCCCAATGACCGCCGACCGTCCCTTCGAGAGCGCGTTTCCATGGCTGATCGAAAGCTTCGATGACGTTGACGCGGAAATTCTCGCGCTTGCTGAGCGCGAGCACATCCTGGATGACCCTTGCCTGGTTGACCGGCGACGGCAGGGCACCTTCCCGCATGCGGCCTGCGCTCGGCCAGCCGACTTCGCCGATGAGGACTTCCTTGCCCGGAAACGCGTCTACGACTTGCCGGCGAATGGCATCGACGTGTGCCCCGGCCCGGCCGGCGGAAATCGGAAAGTCCTCCCAATAGGGCAGGATATGAATGGTGACGAAATCAACGGCATTGGCGATGTCGCTGTTACGAAGCCAGAATTCCCAGACGTCCGCATAGGTCACCGGCACACGCACCCGCGCCTTGACGGCGCGGATCGTCCGCGCGAGGTCGGTCGCCGTCATGTCGCCGCGCAGAAGTACCTCGTTGCCAACGACGACGGCGCGGATGGTTTCCGGGTACTTGTTCGCGAGAGCGATGGCTGTCTCGATCTGATAGTTGTTTTTGGCCGGATGGCTGGACAGCCACAGCCCCTGCATGACCTTCAGGCCGTATTTGGCGGCGATCCCGGCGATCTGGTCGAGGCCGAAATCGACCGAGTATGTACGGACGCAATCCGTGATTTCCGAAAGCCGGGCCAGGTCGTCGTCGATCTGGGCTGCGGGGATCATCGTCGCCGGATCAAGCGGGGTCTGCAGGCCGCGGAAAGGCGTATACGACACGCAATAGAGCTTCTCCGCCCGCCCTACCTGGGGGTACGGCATGAGAACCGGGCTGCCGAGCCAAACCCAGACACCGGCAATCGCCATCGCCACAAAGGCGAGGCATGTGAGAGCTTGGCGCATCGGAGGCCCGAACAATGGGGTCAACGGATGCCATCCGGCTTATCGCGCACCGCCGTCCCTGCCAAGGTGACCGGTCTTAAGCAAGGATTGTGGTTACGCTGGACAAAGGGATCGGGTTGAGGCCAAGTCTTAAGGCAAGTGTTGCGGATTGAAATTCAGGTTAATGCGCACGGCTGGCGTACGGGGCAGAATTCACCAGAGAAAACACCGCCGTATTAGCGTCCCAATCCGGTTGCAAAACAGGGCGCGAGGGACGGCGTAAGGCCAAGTAAAAATACACATCCGACGGGGACAATGCTGTTTTCTTTCGAGTTGCGTCAGGTTTTTGCCGTGCTTTGCTGCGCGGCTGTTCTGAGTATCTTTGCCCCGGCGGCCTTTGCGCAAAGCGGCAATGGCAAACCGCCCGAGCCGCAAAAACCGGCCACCGATGCCGCCAAGGCCGATACCGCGAAGGAAGGCCAGAAGAAGATCGATGAGATCGCCGAGGCCTCCCGTGCATTGTCCGGCGCGGCCGGCAACCCGGAATGCGTCTGGCTTGGCCGCCGGGTGGTGAGCCTGCTCTGGCGGGACGACCTGGACACGGCCTTCCGGCATCTCGACCTTTACGACCGCTTTGGCTGCCCGGGCCCGCATATCCAGGCCACTTTCCGCTGCCTGGTCCGGCAGGGAAACATCGATCCGAAGCAGCAGGAAACGCTGAACGGCCGGGTTCACGCGTGCTGGCTTAACCCTAATCTTGAGCCTGCCCCTGCCACGGCAGCCGCGCCGCCGGCCCAAGCGCCAGCGGCTACTTCGGGCGGAACCACCCAGCGCTAGGCGGCGTTCTCAATAGCGAATTTTCATTGGGGTGCCATGCAAGTGCCTAGGATTTGCCATGTCGGCTAGTTACTTGAATCGTCACCTTATGCCGCGCTACGTTTTGCTTGCGCAGACGGAGTATCGGCTGGGCCCAGGGGACGGGCTCAGGGGTCTGCCATCCTGCCCCGCTTGGTTTTGAGTTCTATGCGCACCGTCGCTGCCGTGATCGCCCTTGTGGCGTGCGTGCATGCCGGGTTGTGGGCGTTAATGCGCGACGAGGTTCGCGCCCCCAACTTCGAAGGGCAGCTCGCAAGCGTTTCCTACGCGCCGTTCAATGGCTCCGCGCATCCTGATTCCGCACCACCGCGCAAGCCGCGCAAATCCGTTCCGATCTCAAGCTTCTCGCGCCCTACACGCGCGCAATTCGTACCTACTCGGCGACCGGCGGTGTCGAGCTCGTGCCGGGCATCGCCTCGGAATTCGGGCTGCGCGTTACAGCCGGCGCATGGATCGACAAAAATCAGGATCGCAACGAGCGTGAAATCCGCTCGGTGATCGATCTCTCAAAGCGTCACAGCAACGTCAACGGTATCATCGTCGGCAACGAGACGATCTACCGCGATGAGCAAAAAGTCAGCGACCTGATTCAGATGATCCAGCGCGTGAAGCGCTCGACGAACGTTCCGGTCACCACCGGCGAAATCTGGCACGTCTGGATCGAGCACCCCGAACTCGTTTCCGCCGTCGACTATATTGCCGCGCACATTCTTCCTTACTGGGAAGGCTTCCCGGAGACGCAGACGGTCGATCAGACCGTCATCATCTACGACAAGCTGCGCAAGGCATATCCCGGCAAGCGGATCGTCATCGCCGAGTTCGGCTGGCCGAGTGCCGGCTACAACATGCATCGAGCCAATCCCGGCCGCATCGAGCAGGCCGTCGTGCTGCGCGACTTCGTGGCGCGCGCCGAAGCCTACGGCATGGACTACAACATCGTCGAAGCGATCGACCAGCCGTGGAAGACGAACGAAGGCGGCGTCGGACCCTATTGGGGAATTTTCGACGCATCGCGCCATCCCAAGTTCAGCTGGACCGGCCCGATCACCGAACCCGATCATTGGAAGCTTGCGACGATCGCCATTCTCGTGAGCGTGCTGCTCTCGCTGCCGCTGCTTGCGATGAGTGCCGTCACGTTGTGGCAGGCCACAATGCTCACAAGCGCCGCGAACGTCGTGGGCGCGTGGTTTGCCGCTGTGTTCGCATATTGGAACGGCCACTATTTTGTTCCGGGCGCTGCTTTCGCGCTTGGCCTCGGCATAATTCTGCTGATCCCGTTGATCATCATCGCGCTCGCGCGCATCGAGGAAATCGCCGCCATCGCTTTTGGCCGCAAGCCGCTGCGCCTGATCGGCAGCCCGCCGCTCGTCCCCGAGGCCTATGCGCCGAAAGTTTCGATCCATATCCCGGCGTATAATGAGCCACCCGAGATGCTCAAACAGACGCTCGACGCGGTCTCACAGCTCGCCTACCCGAATTTCGAGTGCATCATCGTCATCAACAACACGCCCGATCCGGCCATGTGGCTGCCGGTCGAAGAGCACTGCCGCACGCTCGGCGACCGCTTCAAGTTCGTGCGCGACGACAACCTCGCCGGCTTCAAGGCAGGCGCATTGCGTCTTGCCCTCGCACACACCGCCGCCGATGCCGAAGTGATCGGCGTTATTGACGCCGACTACGTGGTGCAGCCGGACTGGCTCAAGGATCTTGTTCCGCTGTTCAGCGACCCGTCGGTCGGCCTTGTCCAGGCGCCGCAGGATCACCGCGATGGCGAGCGCAGCGTCATGCACCACGCGATGAACGGCGAATACGCCGGATTCTTCGATATCGGCATGGTTCAGCGCAACGAGTTCAATGCGATCATCGTGCACGGCACGATGTGCCTGATCCGGCGCCAGGCGATCGAGGCGGCCGGCGGCTGGTCGAGTGACACAATTTGCGAAGACGCGGATCTTGGGCTCACTCTGCTCGAACTCGGCTGGAAGACGCACTACACCAATCATCGTTACGGCCACGGACTGCTGCCGGACAGCTTCGAGGCCTACAAGAAGCAGCGCAACCGCTGGGCCTATGGCGGCTTCCAGATCATGAAGAAGCACTGGCGCCGGTTCCTGCCTGGCGCCAGCCGGCTCAACCGCGATCAGAAGCGCGAATTCGCGCTCGGCTGGCTCAATTGGCTCGGCGCCGAGAGCATCGGTGTCGTGGTGGCCATCCTGAATATCATCTGGGTGCCGGTCGTGGCGTTCCTCGACATCGCCGTGCCCGACCGCATTTTGACGACGCCGATCATCGCCAGCTTCATCGTTTCGGTCGTGCATTTCGCCACGCTCTACGAGTTGCGCGTGCGGCCGCGCATCGGTCAGCTGCTCGGATCAGTCTTCGCGGCGATGTCGGTACAATGGACGGTTGCCCGCGCCGTCGGCTTCGGCGTGATCAAGGACCGTCTGCCCTTCGTGCGCACATCGAAAGGCGGACTGCGCCGCACCACGGACTTCCACGCATTCTGGGAAGCGGTGCTGGCAGGGTTGCTGATCCTCGGAGCGATCGTGCTGGTCTTCACGAACTACAAGGAAGTGCGCGAGATCAACATCTTCGCACTGGTGCTCGTCGTGCAAAGCCTGCCGTTCATCGCGGCCGTCGGGCTCGCGGTGATCGAACGCACGCCGCCTCAATGACTTTGCCTATTGGCGCAACGTCGAGGCGCGTGTCACGCGGCTGCTTCCAGTTCTGCGCCGCAACGGCGCGCTGGCGAAAGCACCGCAGCCCGTCCCGACACAGAAGCCCGGCGAACTCGTTCAGTAAGATCCGCAGCTAGGCGGGCAACGCCGTTTCGACCAGCTTCACCCAGTACGATGTGCCGAACGGGATCGCCTCGTCATTGAAATTATATGACGGGTGATGCAGCCCGGCGCTTGTGCCGTTGCCGATCCAGATAAAGGCACCGGGCCGGGCGTTGAGCATGAAAGAAAAATCCTCCGCGCCCATCATCGGCGGAAGCCCGGTATCGACTTTGTCCTGACCGGCAATCTGGCTGGCGACCGACGCTGCGAATTCCGTCTGCTTGTCGTGGTTCACCAGCACCGGGTAGCCGCGCTTGTAGGTGAGCTTGGCCTTTGCGCCGTAGGCAGTCGCCGTGCTTTCCACGACCACAGGCAGACGCTTCTCGAGGAGATCGCGGACCTCGGGCGCGAGACTGCGTGCGGTGCCGCGCAACTGAACAGTCTGGGGAATGACGTTGTCGGTATTGCCGGCACGGAACATGCAGATCGAAACGACCGCCGACTTGAGCGGGTCGACGTTCCGCGACACGACCGACTGAAGCGCGTTGATGATCTGCGCGCCTACGAGAACCGTGTCGACGCCGAGATGCGGTCGCGCCGCATGGGCGCCGACACCTTCGATATCGATGGTCAGCGCATCGGCGGCCGCCATCATCGGTCCGGGACGGATCCCGAATGCGCCCACGGGCATTCCGGGGTAGTTGTGCATCCCGAAAACTTCCTCGATGCCGAAGCGGTCCATTAACCCGTCATCGACCATGGCCTTGCCGCCTCCGCCGCCTTCTTCCGCCGGCTGGAAGATGACAACGGCCGTGCCGGAGAAATTCCGGGTCTCCGTGAGATAGCGGGCGGCACCGAGCAGCATGGCGGTGTGGCCGTCATGGCCGCAGGCGTGCATCTTTCCCGGAACGGTCGACTTGTACGGCAGGTCGCTCGCCTCCTCGATCGGAAGCGCATCCATGTCGGCGCGCAGGCCGATGGTCTTGCCGGACCCGCCCTTTTTGCCGCGGATAACGCCGACCACGCCGGTGCGCCCGAGACCGGTCACGACCTCGTCGCAGCCGAACGCCTTGAGTTTCTCTGCAACGGACCCCGCCGTGCGGTGCACGTCGTACTGCAGCTCGGGGTGCATGTGCAGGTCGCGCCGCCACTCGGTAATGTCGGCATGAAGGTCGGCGACGCGGTTCACGATCGGCATGATCTCGCTCCTTGGCGGGCCCAGTGTAGCAAATCACCGGGCGCGAGCGCGAGTTCAGGAAATAAGCGAGGTTGGCCTATTGACCGGGCAGGTCGCCGCCCCTACACCGACCCCTCAATCCTGGCAACGGGCGCGTAGCTCAGTGGTAGAGCAACTGACTTTTAATCAGTAGGTCGATGGTTCGATCCCATCCGCGCTCACCAAAAAAGTCCGGCACTTCCAGTTAGAACAGTTCCAGCAAGTCAGCGCCGCGGAAATATCGCCGGCCATTGAGCGCCACTGCCGATGCACGGCTGCGGCCAGCGACGTGCTGATTTGAGACCAGGCTACAACAGGCAGCAAAGTTGCGCAGGACAGCGCCGGATGGATGATCCGTAACGCCTTCAGTCGAAATCAGCCGTTGCTGCGAATTGCGACGCGCAGTAGAGACCGCTTTCTGCCTAAATTGCGCTTCCCCGGAGCTGAATGTGCCAGACTTAAACTGGAATAAAACGGTATGGTGTGACTCCTATCACTGGAACGACGCCGGTGAAGAGTGGAGCACGACTTGGGGCGGCAGCGAAGCCCAGTGGTTTGGGTCAATCTATCCGAGAGTTCATCGCTTCCTGCCAGCCCAAAGGATATTGGAAATTGCGCCTGGGTTTGGTCGCTGGACCCGATATTTGCTGCCGGCATGCGAAGAGTTTATCGGCATAGATTTGTCGAATAAATGCACTCAAGCTTGTCAAAAACGATTTCTTGCCGCCAATCATGCGCAATTCATTACAAATGACGGGCGCTCGCTGGAGGCGGCGAAAGATCAGGCGTTTGATCTGATTTTTTCTTTCGATTCACTCGTTCATGCAGAATACGACATTCTTGCCTCTTACATTCCTCAAATAGTCCACAAGCTATCTTCAGTCGGCGTTGCGTTTATCCATCACTCAAATCTGCTCGCCTACAACAGTACAATCGGTCAGCCGCACGGGCGCGCGTTGACCGTCTCAGCTGATGCTGTTGCTGACCTTATCTACCGCGCTGGCGGAACGGTTCTGATTTAAGAAATAATAAATTGGGGCTGCGAACACTTGATCGATTGTCTAACTCTCTTTTCCCGTAAAGATACCTTCCCCTCCGTTCAGCCAGTCCGTCACAAGAACCCGCTGTTCATGGGTGAAGCTACGCTCATCAAGGGTTTTCAGAGCCCGTACAGCAGACTGTCCGAGCTGCGATCAAAAGCTACGGACGCAACATTACAGAGCCCGGACGCTGCCGCTTAGTCCGCGGCCGCTGCACCATATGCGGCTGGCGAAGGGCTGGTCTGCGTTCGACTGCAACAAGCAGCAAACGCTTAGAAATGCGGCCGTTAGCGGGATGATTGCGGCCGCACACTTAAGATTAATGGCCTGACAGCCTTGCGCCGTCGAGCAAATAAATCTAGCGAGTTCGCATCTCGTTGGAGAAATCAATGCGAATGCCTCTTCTTGCCTACTTCCTGGTCATGGGAATTATTCTTTTTACGGGTTTGGTCTTGGTGAGCAGCCAGCTTGAGTTGAAGTCGCTGCCAGTGTCTCAAAGGATCGGCGTTCCGCCGCCTTTCAAAGCCCAGCCGGATGCGAATGGATCACCGGCAGGCACGGTGAATTCTGCCGTCGAATAGTTGGCGGGTGAAGTTTACGAGTTCGGAATAACAATATGGTCTGGCGGCAGGCCGGCCTGATGGCGCCGATACATTTCAACATAAGCCGCTTCGATATGTTTGGTGAAGAGCCTGGTATCGAACAGCGGTGTTGTAAGTCGATTTTCTGCAAGTCTGGTATTTGATCTTCGCCATTTTTTCCGGGTGCGTGGCCAGATCGACCGCCATCTGCTCATAGGCTTCCAAAGTGGTTGCCACGAGTTCGGGTAAGCAAACCGCATTCAACAAACTCGCAGCCACTCTGCCCGCAAACGTCTCGCCAATGCAGGTCAACACAGGCAGCCCGGCCCAAAGCGCATCGCTCGCGGTGGTATGTGCATTGTAGGGCAACGTATCGAGAAAAAGATCGGCCATGCAATGTCGTGCAAGATGATCTGAAAGAGAAATCCGTTCGCAAAAGACCAGGCGGTCACCGCTGATGCCTCTGGCAACTGCCTCTTTTCTCAAATTTCTTGCGGCGATCGTACCGTCCCCAATAAGCCACAACACGCTGCCATCCACCTTTTTGAAGGATTCGCATCCAGCAATCAAAAACGTGCGGAAGAATTTTGTAATTATTATTGAAGCAGCAAAAGACAAAACCCTGCTCAGGCAGCCCAAACTCCGAACGTGTGAAATTGCGATCGCCAATTCTCTTCTTGCTGTCATTCGCCTGATAGCAATTCGGCAGGTAAACCACCTTCTCCTTATAAAACTCCCTGTGCCCTTCAGGAATCACGTGCCGGTCCGCGATAATGTAGTCCATGTAGCCGGCGCCTAACGTCCCCGGGAAGCCAAGATAATTTACCTGTATCGGCGCACAGCGATTGGCGAACACGCCCGTTCTTTCCTCACCGAAATACCCGTTGAGATTCACCAGAATGTCTATCTCGTTTTCGGCCACCGCGGCGGCAGCCGATGTGTCGCTCAGCCGACTGATATCAACCATGCGGTGTACGGAAGCATTGATGCGTCGGCGGATCTCGCTTTGATCATCCCACCCGTTATCAATGCCGTATATCTCGAAACGCGAAGCGTCATGGAGCTCAAAAAGGCCAACGATAAGGTGTGAGGTTGCATGCTCGCGTAATTCGCCCGAAGAATAGCCGATACGAATTTTTTTATGACCAGCTGCGAGCTTCCCGGCAGCAATTGCGCGTCTTGCTGGATAATTTTGTTTGTTGAAGAGCTCCGCGCAGATTTGCAGGCTTCGCTCTGATTTCGCCACTCCCTGCCAACCAAATGGCTCAGCCGACAGCTTACGCAAGGCGACATCTTCGTTAATTTCGGCGATCAGGGCGTCAGCGCCGCTCCATTCGCACGAAAGCATCTTTTGATGGAGAAACATCCCTTTCGCGAATAGATATTGCGGACTCTAGCTTAAGCACCTCGGCAAGGGCAGTTGCCGCCTCCTCATGGCGCTTCAGCTTGTTGAGGACCCGCGCCCGGCCATCCCAGGCCTCAGGAAAATCAGGTTTGAGGGCTATCGCTTTGTCAAAAGCGGCCAATGCCTCATCCTGACGCTTGAGGTGGAAAAAGACGCTGCCGCGGCCGTGCCATGCCTCGGCAAAATCAAGTTTGAGCGCCAGCGCCTTGTCATATGCGGCAAAAGCTTCATCGTAGCGTTTGAGTTCCAACAAAGATTTTCCTTTGTTGCAAAACGCTCCGAAGTATTTGGGCTGAAGGCCTATGGCCTTGTCGAAATCAGCTATCGCTTCATCGTAGCGATTTAACTCGTTTAAAACCGTGCCGCGATTATTCCACGTCTCCGCGACGCCCCCGTTGATTGATAAGGCCTGGCTGAAGCGCTCAAGTGCCTCATTGGGTCTTTTGAGTGCCTTTAAAATCAATCCGTAATTGTAAAAAGTCGCGTCCGAGTTTGAGTTGAGCTCCAGTGCCGCTCTTATATGACGTTCCGCCTCGGGATATCTTTTCAATTGCGTCAAAAGAACGCTCAATAGATTTAACGCCGCGACGTGCTTCGGCTCAACTCGCAGCACTTCCTGGAAGTGCCGCTCAGCATCATTGAGCCTTCCCGCCTGGAATGATGCTACTGCTTGTCGAAAACTATCGTCGTTCGAGACTGCCATTTGCTCGTTCAAAACTTCAAAACGTCATGCATAAATAAGCTCAACCGCACATCTCCTCAAACTAAAAACGGCCCGAGCGTGCGACAACCCAAGTGAAATAGCAGTCCGAGGCCTGAATCCGGCACACCGAACGTCCAGGCACATTACACTTATTGCTTGGACGGTGACTGCCCGGTGACCGCGGCGAGCGGAACGAGGTGACGCGGGACGATGACGCGCTGGTTCGCCACCAGCGCGGCGCCTTCCGGAATCTCATTGATCTGCGTGAGCGCCCAGAGAGGCACACGGTAATTGATCGCAAGTGTCTCCAGCGTGTCGCCCGCTCTGACAACGGCCGGCATGCCGCTGTCCCACAAATCGACCGCGGCATGGGGCGGGACAACATAGCGGATAGGCACGCCCTCGCCTTCGAGCCTGGCCGGCGTCTCGGGGATTTGCAGGATCTTGGTGAGCAATTGCGTATGGATGATGTCCATCTTGTCGATATTGATATGCAGGACTCCCTTGAGCTTCGAGAGATCGAAGCTTGCAAAGTGTCCCTGATAACTTTTCTCCGGCGTGACGTCGCCGCCACCCAGGACGTCGCGCGCCAGGAAGATGTTCATGTAACGCTCGACGTTCATCGGCAATTTCGGCATCAAGTGAGCGGGGTCGACCGTGACGATCAGACTGACCGGAATATTTTCGGTTTGCAGCTTTTCTGCAAACTGCAGCGCGCAGAAGCCACCCATTGAGTGTCCGATGAGCGTGATCGGCGCGGGATTTTGGCGGTACTCGCGAATGGCCCGCTCCGCAACGTAGGCACAAACCGTAAATTCATTGACGTCCACCGACACACCGGCCTCTTCGATACGTTTGGCCAGCTTGTCCATCCCCCGCGAGAAGATCAGACCCAGCGCGCCGCGGAACAGATAGACCCGCCCGCGGGGAAGCGTGGTTGTGGCGGGGGGCGATGCGGCCGGTGAGGTGGTCGCCGCTGGCGCCGTCTGCGCGTTGGCCGAACCGCCTGCGGCAGGCGCCGCACAGAGGACGCAGCCGGAGATGATCACTGCGCCCACGAAGGAAACAACTTGCACCCGAGACACCCTGCGCTTTCGGCCTTGCTTGCGGCACTTAGGTACGCGAATCATCCTAAATCAAGGCACGGTCGCGGTCCCGGGCTTAATCAATATCAGGCTGGCCTGCGATGGGCTCGATATCAATCGCAGACCATCCAGCACTGGCCGTATAAATTGCACACACGGTGGGAATTGAGGCCGCCACATCCGGTGTAAAAAGGCTGTCGCCCCCGGTGGCGGGTGATCACGTATTTCTTGCGGCATATTCCCCGCGCGTCCCGGTAGCGGTTGAAGCCGCACCCGTCGGCAACCGGAATCGCCAATCTCGCCTGCTCTGTCCCAATCGGCGCGAGCGGCATCGCCTTTGCGGCGCCGATCGGCAAGCCGAATACCGCCGCGAGCAAACCAAGCGCAAAAACTTTATTCATACCCTCGACCAACCGCTCGAACGTGCGCACTTCGGATCGCGCAATGATATCGCGGTCAGGGCTCTTGTCACCACCAGCTCATGCCCCCGGGCGTGGTCCCAAGGGCAGGAAGAACATCGCCCGAAATTCGTGTCCATTTGCCGCGCACCCGCCCCACCTGGATGCATTGTTGCGTTTGCGCATTACAATAAAACAGTGGCCCGTTCCGCCTTTCGATTTAATCGAGCAACCGGTTACATCCCCGTTTTCCGCCTCGGAAGAGCCACAGCCTTTTCTGTGAACGCACCGATCCAGGATCTGGCTCATTGGCTCCGCGTTGGCGGCAGTCCATAGTCCCACGACGAAGAATGCGGCGAGAAAACAAACGTGGATCTGGACATCAAAGTCCTCCTCAAACTCAAAAGCGGGCACTCTGCCAAAAACGTATTTCAAGGGCCGCTCAAGCGGGCCGTAACGTGATACCAGCTACGACACGGGAGACATTTGTAGTCAGTAAAACCGGTCTTCCCGATTTCGAATTGGACTCGCAACAGGTCATGGCCGCCCCATGGCAGCATCGCTGACACTTGTACGGGCTTCGCGAAACCGTGATGGCGAATGGTCGTCGGACGACTACGACGTTTTCGAGGGCAAGCAACTGGTCGGGCGCATCACCTTGACGCCGCAAGCGCCGGAAGGCCGGCCGTGGTTCTGGATGATCACGGCGCGCCCCGAAAGCAGTCAAAATCAGGGCTACGCCGTAAGTCGCGAGCAGGCGATGCTTGAATTCAATGCGCGGTGGCTTAATCCCGCGCGCGTCTAGCCCGATCGGATTAGGTGCACCGCATCAATTTGTCCGCGGTCATCGTAAAATCGTCGAAAATTTGTCCGCGTGCGTGCACCTCCTGTTACGCGTTGCACTGCAAACGCCTTTGATCGCGCAAGCAACCACGGCAAAATATCGGCGCGACGTGTTTTTCTGTCGTAAAACTTTATCGAGCTGGCCACCACAGTTTCATCAAAGCGTCGCGCCCTTGCCACGATGCGTCTCTACAAAAGGCTATGGACCGGGGAGAAGGATCAGGAGATCGCGACATGCAGCTCCATGAATTTCGGGAGAAGCTCTCCGCCATCCGCAGTTTCGCGGCTCCCGCGCAGTGCCCGCACTGCGGCGACGTGATGGTCGCGCCGGTCTCATCGGAGTTTGTCGAAGGCGGCGAGATTCGCCATCACTGGGAATGCGAGGCCTGTGGCGAGCTGTCCAGCACCTCGATTCCACTCACGTCTCATTGACGATTTTTATCGGAATAGATCCGGGTATAGAGTGTTCCTTCTGTGTGATGCGTTTTCGGCATTCCTAGGGAGGAGCCTTTATGACGACGACCTTTGTGCGGTCTGGCTTGGCCGCTCTCGCCTGCGCCTCTGTAGTCTTTCTCTCCGCGCCCGCTTTCGCCGCCTCGATCAATCTCAAGGCCGACCTGAAGTCCTCGAATGAAGTCCCGCCGGTCGACAGCAAAGGCAGCGGCTCCGTGACTGCCACTTTTGATACTGCAAGCAAGCAGCTGTCCTGGAAGGGCAGCGTGACCGGTCTGTCGGGGCCGGCAACGGCCGCTCATTTCCATTCCGCCGAATCCGGCAAGAACGGCGCCGTCGTGGTGCCGATTGCCGGTGCCGACAAGGGCTCTTTCGAAGGCTCGGCAACCCTCACCGATGCCCAGGCCGAGGAATTGATGGCCGGTAAGTGGTACGTGAACATTCACACGGCCGCCAACAAGGCCGGGGAAGTTCGCGGTCAAGTCACGAAGTAACCGAGGCGACCCGAAGCCGCGAGAAACCCGCCTGCCCTGCGCAGGCGGGTTTTGTTTTCATGCCCGGCATGCTTTGCGTCGGGCCAGTTCAGGTTTTATGGTCGGCCTTTCTTGTGTTGGTGATTGAGGTGACCCCATGGCCCGTACGAATGGCTCGCCCCCCTTTCTCATTTCCGGCGGCGGCATCGGCGGCCTGATCGCGGCCTACGCGCTTGCCCACAAGGGATTTCCGGTCCGTCTTTTCGAGCAATCGCCCGAATTCCGCGAGGTGGGCGCCGGCATCCAGCTGGGGCCGAATATCTTTCGCGTGCTTGAAAAGGTCGGCCTGAAGGATGCGATCCTGGCCGACGCGCACCGTCCTCCCGCGCAGGAAATGCGCGACGCGCTCACCGGCAAGCTCATCACCAATATCCCTTTGGGCGATGCCTTCTTCAAACGGTTCGGCCAGCCCTACGCGGTGACTCATCGGGCCGACATCCACAGTGCCTTTCTCAAAGCATGTCAGGGCAGCAACCTGATCACGCTGGAAACGAGCCGGCGCGTGGATGCCTACAAGGATCACGGCGATGGCGTCAGCGTCACGCTCAATAACGGCGAGACCGTCGAGGGGCGCGCGCTGATCGGCTGCGATGGGATGTGGTCGAAAATCCGCGAGCAGGTTGTCGGTGACGGCAAGCCGCGCGTGTCCGGGCACATCGCCTATCGGGCCGTGCTCAAGCGCGAGGACGTGCCCAAGGATCTGTGGCGGCCGGATGTCGTCCTCTGGGCCGGCCCGCGCACACACTTCGTGCATTATCCGCTGCGCAGAGGCGAGCTCTATAACCTCGTCGCGGTCTTCCATTCGGACCGTTATGAGGAAGGATGGAACGCCGAAGGCGGCAAGGACGTGATGTGGCAGCACTTCAAGATGCAGGTGCCGCAGGTGCTGCGCATGCTGGAGCGGATCGAAACCTGGCGCATGTGGGTTCTCTGCGACCGTGAGCCGGTGAAGAACTGGTCGCACGGACGCGTCACTCTGCTCGGCGATGCCGCGCATCCGATGCTGCAATATCTTGCGCAAGGCGCCTGCATGGCAACCGAAGACGCGATCGTCCTTGCCGACAAAATGGCGGCCTCGCCGGATGATCCGGCGGCCGCCTTCAAGGCCTATGAGCAGGAGCGTTACCTGCGCACCGGGCGCACGCAGATCATGGCGCGCGTTTATGGCGAGTTCTATCACGCGCGTGGTGTTGCCGCCGAGCTGCGCGAGATGGCGCTGTCGCCGCGCACGCCGGAAGAAAGCTACGAGGGTATCGCCTGGCTCTATGGCGGGCCGTGAGGCGACCAACTCCGCTCATTCCCGCGCATAGCCGTCCGAAAGGACGGCGTGCTTTCGCACGCCTATGCGGGAACCCAGGGCATCAGTCACAAAAATTTCAAGTTGCGGGCTGGGTCCCCGCTTTCGCGGGGACGAGCGGAAAATCGCTAGGCCGCCTTCATCTGCGGATTGGCCGCCGGCTGATCGAGATTGGCGTTCCAGGCGTCGTAGCCGTATAGCCAGCTGGTGTCGCCGTCGCCCTCGCGCATCCAGGTATTGGCGCTCGATATCGCCTGAACCACCGATGTGCGCGGCTTGCGGTGCGCTTCGTAGCGCTTGAACGCGCCTTCGATATCTTCGCCGTTCACCGCATCAAGGCAGCGCGCAAGAATGGCGGCATCCTCGATCGAGGTCGCCGCGCCCTGCGCCATGTACGGCGTCATCGGATGCGCGGAGTCACCGAGCAGCACGACCCGTCCGTCACTCCAGCGCCGCAGCGGCTCGCGCTCGAGGATCGCCCACTTGTGGCAGTCCGGGCAGGCGGTGAGCACGTTGCGAACATCCTGGTGAAACCCTTCGTAGGCCGCGCGCAATTCCTTGACGTCGCCTTTCGCGGACCACGATTCACGCGTCAGCCATTCGGCAGGCTCCGGCACGCTGGTCACGAAGTAGACTTCGCTTTTCGCCTTGTTGGTGTAGTAGATCACGATGTGGCGGTCGGGGCCCCACCATTTCGTGCGCGAGGGCCCGATGTCGAAGCCGCCCATCAGCTTTGACGGAAAGACTGCGCGATAGGCGATACGCCCTTTGTGGATCGGTGCGTCCGGCCCGATCACGATGTCGCGCACGACCGAATGAACGCCGTCGGCGCCGACAACCGCATCGGCGCCGGCCGTACTGCCGTCCTCGAAGCGCAGCGTCACGCGGCCGCCGGCCTGATCGAGCCCGACCAGCTTCTTGTTGAGATGGATGATCTCGGACGGCACGACGGAAGCGAGCGCGTCGTGCAAGTCGGCGCGATGCATGCACAGATAAGGCGCGCTGTAGAGACTTTCCGGCATCGGCAATTCGCGCGTCACCTCGCCAGTATCCGCAATGCGGTTGAGATGCGAATAGGGCGCAAAGGACGTCGCGCGCAGCCGGTCTTCAACGCCGATGCCGCGCAGGACCTTCATCGAATTCGGCATCATCTGGATGCCGGCGCCGATGCGCGCGAAGCGCGCCGCCTGCTCGTAGACTTGCACGTCGATACCGACACGCCGCAGCGTTGCCGCGACCGCCAGTCCGCCCATTCCGGCGCCGACGATCGCGACGGAAAGTTTGTTTTTTTTCATCGTTTTTATCGTTGCGGAACGTGACCGACCTACTTCCGCGGAATTCCAGCCTTGTCGATCACGTCATTCCATTTCTTGATATCGCTGGTGAGCCTGCTCATCATCTCGCCGGGCGAGCTCGCATGAGCGACCACGCCAACCTTGGCGAACTGCTCCTTGACGTCCGGCATATCGAGCACTTCGTGCATCGCCTTGCTCATCGTGGCGATAACCTCTTTGGGCGTGCCCTTCGGCGCGCCGACGGCGTTCCACGAGATTACCTCGAAGCCCTTCACGCCGGCCTGGTCGACCGTCGGGATGCCCTTGAGCAGCGACGACGGCTTCGGGCTCGATGTCGCCAGCACGCGGAGCTTGCCGTCATTGACCTGGCCCTGCACCGCCGGCGGGAAGTCGACCTGCATCTGGACGTCGTTGCGCAAGAGCGCCACCACGATGTCGGGCGAGTTCTTGTAGGGAACGATCTGCACGTTGAGATCGGCCATCGACTTGAACAGCTCGGCGCCGAGATTTTGCGTGCCGCCAACGGCAATAGTGCCGATGTTCAGCTTGCCTGGCTGCGCCTTCGCCGCCTTGATGAAGTCGCCCAGCGTCTTGTATTCGGACTCGCTGTTGACGGCGAAGACGAGATCGAAGGTGCCGACCATCGAAACCGGCTCAAAATCTTTCACCGGGTCGAAGGGCAGACTCTTGAATGCCGCGACACTGATCGCCGTGCCGTTGGTCACAAGCGCCATCGTGTAGCCATCCGGCGGCGCGGTGATCACGGCGCGCGCGGCGTTGATGCCGCCCGGCCCAGGCATGTTCTCGATGACGACGCGCTGACCGAATTTCTGACTGAGCTTTTCAGCCATGATGCGCGCGGTGACGTCGGCGACACCGCCGGCGCCGAACGGCAAGACGATCTTGATCGGCTTTTCCGGCCAGGCCGCCTTTGCTCCGTTCAACGGCCCCAGCATCAGCGCCGCAACCGCGAGCACCGTGCAGCGACGCGTCCAGCTCCCCTTGTTCATATGCGTCTCCTCCACAGTCTTTGTTCTTATGATCCGAAACCATAAAGCCGTGCCGGATTGTCCACCAGCAGGCGTTTTTGCGCCAGCGCATCGGGCGCAAATTGCGGCACCAGATCGACCAGGTCGGCCTCATCGGCCTCATGTGTCGCATTCGGATGCGGGAAATCGGTGCCCCAGAGCACGCGATCGGGCGCGGCCTCGACCAGCGCATGAGCGATGGGCACGGCCGCCGCGTAAGGCGGCATTGAGATCCGCTCCGACCCGCAGACCTTGATCCAGCATTTTTCCAGGCGCGAAAGCTCGATCAACGCACGCAGCGGCGGCTGATCGACGCCGGCGCCCGAAGGCACGCGACCCATGTGATCGACAATGAACGGCAACGGCAGTTTTCGCATCATCTCCGAGAGCGGAATGATGTCGGGCGCATCGACATGCAGAACGACGTGCCAGCCCCGGCCCTTGATGCGGTCGATCACCCGGTTGAACACCGCGATGTCCGGCGCGCCGCCGAGATGCTTCACGAAATTGAAACGGACGCCGCGCACGCCGCCGGCGTCGAGCCTGTCGAAATCCGCATCGGTAAAACTGTCGTTGACGATCGCAACGCCGCGATAGCGTTTGGGATCCGACGCAATGCAGTCGAGCATCGCCGCGTTGTCGGTGCCGTGGCAGCTCGCCTGCACGATGACCGCACGTTCGATGCCAAGATGCGCATGCAGCGCGGCGAGCATCTCCTTCGGTGCATCCTCCGGCGTGTAGCGCCGGTTCGGCGCATAGGGAAATTTCGCGGCCGGCCCGAACACGTGACAATGCGCATCGCACGTGCCGGTTGGAAGCTTGAATCGCGGCTTGCGACGATGTGAGAGGAAGGCATGCACGTTCATGGGCTGCGTTTAGCGAAGCGGGACCCGCGAGACAACCCTCAGAGCGGGGGCAAATCGCCCCGCGCCCATTGCGTCTCGGTCGCGGCCTGAAATTCGGCAAAGCGCCTGGCGGCGATGGCATCGCGCATGCCGGCCATCAGCGTCTGGTAGTAGGCGAGATTGATGGTCGAGAGCAGCACCGCGCCGAGGATCTCGTTGGCCTTGGTCAGGTGATGCAGATAGGCGCGCGAATAGGTGCGCGCGGCCGGATGCGCGCTCTCTTCGTCGAGCGGCCGCGGATCGTTCGCGTGGCGTGCGTTGGCGAGATTGATCGGACCGAAACGCGTGAAGGCCATGCCGTGCCGGCCGTTGCGCGTCGGCAGCACGCAGTCGAACATGTCGATGCCGCGCCTCACGGCTTCGATGAGATCGTGCGGCGTGCCGACACCCATCAGATAGCGCGGGCGATCCGCCGGCAAAGCCGGTGCCGTCTCGGCGACGATCTTGAGCATCACCTCCTGCGGCTCGCCGACGGCGAGGCCGCCGATCGCATAGCCCTGGAAATCCATTTCGGTAAGCGCGCGGGCGCTCTCGGCGCGCAGCGTCAGGTCGTCGCCGCCCTGCACGATCCCGAACAGAGCATAGCCTTGTTTCGCGCGCCCCTCGAAGGCGCGTTTCGAGCGCTCGGCCCAGCGCAACGACAGCTGCATCGCGCGCGCGATTTCGTCGGACGACGCGGGCAGCTTCAGGCACTCGTCGAGCTGCATCGAAATATCGGCACCGAGCAGCGCCTGAATCTCGATCGCGCGCTCGGGCGAAAGCGCCACCATGGCACCGTCGAGATGGGAGCGGAACGTCACCCCGCGTTCGTCGATCTGGCGCAACTCGGATAACGACATCACCTGGAAACCGCCGGAATCGGTGAGGATCGGCAGTGGCCAGTTCATGAACTTATGGAGGCCGCCAAGCGCCGCGATGCGCTCGGCGCCGGGGCGCAGCATCAGATGATAGGTGTTGCCGAGAACGATCTCGGCGCCGGTCGCGCGGACGTCGTCCGGCATCAGGCCTTTCACGGTGGCCTGCGTCCCGACCGGCATGAAGGCCGGCGTCTGCACCTTGCCATGCGACGTGATGAGTTCGCCGCGGCGCGCGTCGCCGTCAGTATTGATCAACTGGAAGGAGAAAGGCTTGCTCATCGGCCGGCAGGATAAAGCAGACACGCGTCGCCGTACGAATAGAAGCGGTAGCCGGCCTCAATCGCGTGGGCATAAGCGTGTTTCATGGTGTCGAGCCCGCTGAAGGCCGCGACCAGCATGAACAACGTCGAACGCGGCAGGTGGAAATTGGTCAGCATCAGATCGACGGCGCGGAATTTGTAGCCCGGCGTGATGAAGATTGCCGTCTCGCCGGAAAAGGCTTTCAGACGCCCATTTTCAGCGGCCGCGCTTTCGAGCAGACGCAGGGCGGTCGACCCGACGGCCACGATGCGCCCGCCTTTGGCCCGCACGGCGTTGAGCACTTCCGCAGTCCCCGCCGCGACCGTGCCGAACTCGGCATGCATGGTGTGCCCTGCGGTGTCGTCGGCCTTCACCGGCAGGAATGTGCCGGCGCCGACGTGCAGGGTGACCTTCGCGAGGCCGATGCCGCGCTCCTTCAGGCCGGCCAGCAGCTTTTCGGTGAAATGCAGGCCCGCGGTGGGCGCCGCCACCGAGCCTTCCTCCTTGGCAAAAAGGGTCTGGTAGTCGGCGCGGTCCTTCTCATCCGGCTCACGGCGGGAGGCGATATAGGGCGGCAAGGGCATCTCGCCGCGCTCGGCAATCGCCTGATCCAGGATCGGCCCGTGGAAGGAAAAGGAAAGGGTTATCTCCCCTCCCTCATCTTTCTGTGAAACTTGAGCATCGAGTTCGCCGAGAAAACAGACTTTTCCCTCGGTCCCGAACCGCAGGACATCGCCTGTTTCAAGCTTCTTGGCGGGCTTCACGAAGGCCCGCCAATGCGAGCCGTCGATGCGCTTGTGCAGGGTCGCTTCGATCGCAGGCTCGGCGCTGCCGCGCCCGACGCGCCGCCCATGCAGGCGGGCCGCAATCACCTTGCTGTCATTGACCACCAGGCAGTCGCCCGCGCGCAGCAGCCCTGGCAGATCGGAGATCGTGCGGTCTTCGAGGCCGGGTGCCTCGCCCGGTTTCACCACGAGCAGCCGCGCGGAATCCCGCGGGCTCGCCGGCCGCAAGGCGATGCGGTCGGCCGGCAGCGCGAAATCGAAGAGGTCCGTGCGCATGGTCCACCCTTTCCCACATGGGGAAAGGGCAAGGAAGGGCCTTACGCCCCCATCGTCGCCTTGACGATCTTGTCGGGGTTCTCGACCGGCTCGCCGCGCTTGATCTTGTCGACGTTCTCCATGCCCTCGATCACCTTGCCCCAGACCGTGTACTGGTTGTCGAGGAAGCGGGCTTCGTCGAAGCAGATGAAAAACTGGCTGTCGCCCGAGTCAGGATTGCTCGCACGCGCCATCGACACGATGCCGCGCACGTGCGGCTCCTTGTTGAACTCGGCCTTGAGTTTCTTGCCCGAGCCGCCGGTGCCGGTGCCCTGCGGGCAGCCGGTCTGCGCCATGAAGCCGTCGATCACGCGGTGAAAAACAATCCCGTCGTAAAAGCCGTCCTTCACCAGCTCCTTGATGCGCGCAACATGTCCCGGCGCAAGGTCGGGGCGCATCTCGATCACAACTTTACCTTTGGTGGTCTCCAGCGTCAGCGTATCTTCTGGCTTCGCCATATCACTCCCTCTCACAATACACACACAACAGACAGACGCGTTCAGCGCTCGATGGTTGCCTTCTTGATGTAATCCATGCGCGGAAAATCTTTTGACAGGTAGGCATTGCCCTCGCTCTGGATGCGGCTCTGGTTGGGGCCGCGGCCGTTCGGCGCGCCCTCGCCGTATTCTGCGTTGATCGCCTCGACGACGTTCATTCCGGACACCACCCGCCCAAACGGCGAAAAGCCTGACTGGTCAAGCCGCGAATTGTCGCCGAAGTTGATGAAGACCTGGCTGGTGCGTGTGTTCGGCCCGGCCATCGCAAAGGTGACCATGCCTTTCGTATTGCTTTGCGCGACCGGATCGTCGGAAATCTGCGCGGTGCGCCAGCGCGCCATGATCCCCGGATCGCCGTGGATGCCGAACTGCACCATGAAGCCGGAGATCACGCGAAAGAAACGCGCATTGTCGTAGAAGCCGTTCTTCACGAGATTATAGAAACGGTCGGCGCCCTTCGGCGCCCAGGCGCGCGTCACCTCGATCACGAACACGCCCTTGGTGGTGTCGAAGCGCGCCTTGTAGGTCGCCGGCGCCTGCTCGCGCAGGCCCGCGGGATTTTCCAGCGCCGATTGCGCGAAAGCGGGCGCTGCAATCAGCGCCAGCGTGAAAGCCAGGGATATCAACTTGGACCGGCGGGTGATCATTGCACTCCTCGTTGCGGCGGCGCGCCCAATCAGCGCGCGAATTTCTTTTTCAGGCGCGCGACAACCGGTGCCGGCACGAAGGCCGAAACGTCGCCGCCCATGCCGGCGATCTGCCGGACCAATGTGGCGGTGATCGGGCGCACCACCGGCGAGGCCGGCAGGAATACCGTGACGACCTCGGGCGCCATCGCGCCGTTCATGCCCGCCATCTGCATTTCATAGTCGAGATCGGTGCCGTCGCGCACGCCACGAATGAGCATGGTGGCGCCGGCCTTGCGCGCCGCGTCCACCACCAGATTCGAGAAGGTGGTGCAGGACAGTTCGCATTTCGCCTCGCGCGCAAACGGTGCGCAGTTCTCGTGCAGCATCGCCGTGCGCTCTTCGGCGGAAAACAAAGGGGTCTTGCCCGGGTGCACGCCGATGGCGATCACCAGCCGGTCCGCAATGCGGACGGCATGCCGCACCACGTCGAGATGGCCGTTGGTGACCGGGTCGAATGACCCCGCGTAAAGGGCGATTCTCGGCATGACGCGGGGTCTAACCCGCCCTCCGCAGCCTCGCAAGACCGCGGACTTTAGGCCTTGAACCTTTTCCCCGGCAGCCGCGACCAATCATCAGGAGGCAGCCGGAAATCCACTGTTTTGTGACTCGAGTCACCGAACCAAACGGCCGCCTTCCGTATTCCATCCTTGCCGAGAGCGAATGCTCCGGCGAGGCCTGAACAGGGGGCTGTCATGTTGAAGTCACTCGCCGCCGTTGTGGTTGCCGCGACTATTGCCGCCGGGATCACGCTTTTGTCCGCGCCGACCACCGACGTCGTCGCGAGCCCCCTCCCCAAGCCGGCCGCCGAGGCGATCCGCGATTGCAAGCAGCAGCCCTGGCCCTATTCCAACTGTGTCGGCACGGAGTTCGGCAATCCGAACGTGCGGCTGATCGCCATCGATCGCGCCGGCTGACAGACGCCTTACCTCTCCGCCATTGCGGCGCTAGGCTCTCTTCCGGGCAAAACGTCCTGAGGAGAGCACAGATGCGCCGCGCCGCTCTTGCCGCCGCCCTGCTGCTGTGGGCGGCCGCCGCTTCCGCCCAGGATTACCCGACCCGGCCGATCCGCATCATCGTGCCGACGCCCGCCGGCGGGCCGGTCGATGTGATGGCGCGCGTGCTAGCCAATGCGCTGCCACCGGTGCTCGGGCAGAACGTCTTCATCGAGAACAAGCCCGGCGCTGGCAACACCATCGGCTCGCGCGCGGCGGCATCGGCCGATCCCGACGGCTACACGCTGATGGTGTCGGCCGCGAGCGGCCTGATCATGAGCCCGATGATCCACAAGAACGCCGGCTACGACGCATCGAGCTTTGCCGCGATCGCACTCGTTGCCGAGACGCCGCAGGTACTCGTGGTGAACGCGCAGACGCCGTTCAAGTCGATCGCCGATCTCGTCGCCTATGCCAAGGCCAATCCCGGCAAGCTCAATTATTCGACCGGCGGCGTCGGCACGCTGCCGCATCTCAACGCCGAGCTGTTCAAGTCGGTGAGCGGCACAAATATTCTCCACGTGCCGTACAAAGGCGGCGGCCCTGCACTGACGGCGGTCGTTGCCGGCGAGGTGCAGATGACATTCGACACGGTGAGCACCTCGCTGCAGCTGATCCAGGACGGCAAATTGCGCGCGCTCGCGATCGTGGGCCCCAAGCGCGCGCCCGAACTGCCCGACGTGCCGGCCATGCCGGAGATCGGTTTTCCATCGGTGACGAGCGGCGCCTGGACCGCGCTGATGGCGCCGCGCGACACGCCGCCTGCCATCATCGCGAAGCTCAATGCGGCGACCAATGCCGCGCTGCAGGGCGACGCGATGAAGGCCGCGCTGGCGAAGCTCGGCGCGCAGCCGCGCGGCGGCAAGCCTGAGGATCTTACCGAGCACATCCGGCGCGAGACGGAAAAGTGGAAGCCGATCGTCGCCGTGCTGAATTTGAAGGTGGACTGACGATGCTCGCTCCATCAACCGTTCGTCCCCGCGACCCAGCCTACGCTCGCTGCGCGAGCTTCGGCGGGTTTGCGTCCGCCGAAGCGCGGAGCGCGAAGGCGGAAAGCGGGGACCCAGGGCCACGATCGCTGGATTCCCGCTTTCGCGGGAATGAGCGGAGTAAAATGATGGCGCGGTGTCTGCAATCAGCGTGGTGCCTGCTGGCCTTTCTCATTTTGGTATTGCCGGCTGCAGCGCAAACGCCGCCCGGCGCGGCCGAGCTGCAGGCCTATCGCGGCCTGCACGCGGCAGCGGCAAAAGGCGACGTCGCCGAAATTGAGAAGCTCGTGAAGTCCGGCGCGCCGATCGATGCGCGCGACGGCCGCGCCCGCACGCCGCTCCACGTTGCCGCCTTCATGCGCAAGCCGGACGCCGCGCGCACGTTGATGCGGCTCGGCGCCGACGCCAATGCGCTCGAGGCGCAGAAATACGACATCGTCACCATCGCGGCAGTCGCCGACGACGTGCCGATGCTGAAAGTCGCGCTCGAAGGCGGCTGCAAGGCGGGCAACATCACCAGCCCCTATTACGGCACAGCGCTGATCGCCGCCGCGCATCTCGGCCACGACGAGGTCGTGCGCACATTGATCGCAGCGAAAGCGCCGCTCGACCACGTCAACAATCTCGGCTGGACCGCGGTGATCGAGTCGATCGTGCTCGGCGACGGCGGCAAGCGTCACGTCGCGACACTGAAAGCGCTCGTCGATGCCGGCGCCAACATCAATCTTGCCGACCGCTCGGGCGAAACGCCGCTCACGCTCGCGAAGAGACGCGGCTTCAAGGACATGGTCGCGATCCTCGAAAAGGCGGGCGGGCGTTAGGGCGTAGACCTGTCCGCCGCGCCAGCGACAGCCACAGGCCGCCGCCGATCAGCACCACGCCGGAGAGCCGGCCGAGCAGCCCTTGTGGCGCGCTTCATGAACCAGGCGCGGCCGAGGCCCGCCGCAACGCCCAGGCCGCGTCGGTTAAGCCCGCGAGCACCACCGTCACCGCGCACATCACGAAAAGCTGCCAGCTGACGGGCAGCGCCGGGTCGACAAATTGCGGCAGGAAGGCCGTGAAGAAGGCGATCGTCTTCGGATTGGTGATGGCGACGAGAAAGCCGCGCGATATATGCACGCGGTGGCGCGGCGGAGCAGCCTCGGCGGCGCGCCCCGCGGTGCGCCAGCTCTGGATGCCGAGCCAGATCAGGTAGCCGGCGCCGACCCAGCGCAGGACTTCAAACACTTCGGCCGATGTCTTCAGGATCCAGTTCAGGCCGAGCGCGATGCAGGCGAGCAGCGCCGCATTGCCGAGCGTGGTGCCGATCACCGTGATCAGCGCCGCGCGGATACCGCGCGTCGCGCCGGTTGCGATCACCAGCGTCACGATCGGGCCCGGCACGATCACCAGGACGAAGCGTGATGAGGAGGAAGGCCGAGAAGAGGTGGTAGTTCATGGCTGACCCATCATTCGATCCTGCCTAGATTGGCACGGGCAAGACTTCAAGCGATCTTGATTTAGTATCGGAGTGCTCCTGCGTTATCGGGGGATATGAGCAATCGATCCCTGAACCGGCGCGAATTCACTGGGCTCTGCGCAGCGTCGCTCGTCTCCGCTCCCGCGATGTTGGCAATGTCCCTCGGGGCATCGGCTCAAAACACACCAACCGCGGCACGGACCGTCAAATTTCGTGATGGCAGGACCGTGCCGGCCCTTGGCCAGGGCTCTGCCCGTCTCACAAAGGGCAGACACCCAGAGGCTGCGGTAGCAAGAAGCCTTGCGCACAGGCATCTCCGTCGGGATGCCGCTGATCGATACGGCGGAATTGTACGGCTCCGAGGAACTCATTGGCCGCGCGATTTCCGGTCAGCGCGACAAAGTCTTCCTGGTGTCGAAGGTGTGGCCAACGCATGTGGCCGGAGATGGCATCGCGCGCGCATGCGAGGCGAGCCTCAAGCGCCTCGGCACAGACCATCTCGATCTTTACCTCTTGCACTGGCCGCAAAAGACCGTTGGCATGTCCCACGTTGTCGCGGCGTTTGAAGACCTGCAGGCGAAGGGGAAAATTCGCTCCTGGGGCGTGTCCAATTTCGGCATGCGCGAAATGGAAGATCTCTTTCGCGTGCCGCGTGGCGATCGCTGCGCGACCAATCAGGTCCCCTACAGTCTCGGCGATAGAGACATTGAACGCGGCGTCCTGCCGTGGTGCAGACGCCACGGCATGCCGGTTATGGCCTATTCGCCGCTCGGCGGCGAAGGCGCCAAACTGCTACGCGATCCGACGCTTGCGCGAATTGGCTCAGAACACGGTTGCACCGCAGCTGCCGTTGCCTTGGCCTGGGTTATCCGCGGCGGCGGTGTCATTGCAATCCCCGAGTCCGGCTCGGCGGCGCATGTCAAAGAGAACGCGGTCGCCCTCTCGCTCACGCTGACGCCGCAAGATCTGCAGGCTTTGGACGCACGTATCCGCCGGGCGGCCGCTAGCGCAGATCGCGAAAGGCTTAGTCTTCGCTGTCGTCGCCGCCGTCTTCGCTCAGGCGCTCGACCGACACGACCTTCTCGTCCTCAGCGGTGTTGAGCACGATCACGCCTTGCGTCGAGCGGCCGGCGATGCGGATGCCGGAGACCGGCGTGCGGATCAGCTTGCCGGCGTCGGTGACCAGCATCACCTGGTCGGCCTCTTCCACCGGGAAGGAGCCGACGATCTTGCCGGTCTTCTTGGTGAGCGTCATGGCGACGATGCCTTTGCCGCCGCGGCCGGTCGTGCGGTACTCGTAGGACGACGAGCGCTTGCCGAAGCCGCGCTCCGACACCGTCAAAACGAACTGCTCGGCGGCCGAAAGCTCGACATAGCGTTTCTCGCCGAGCTCGATGTTCTTGACGCCCTCCTCCGCCTCGGCAGGCTCCGGCTCGTCGCCGGCCCCGCGCCGGATCGCGCTGGCCCGCTTGTGGTAGGCGGCGCGTTCTTCGGCCGACACATCAACGTGGCGAAGGATCGACATTGAGATGACGTGATCCTTCTCGGCGAGCGTGATGCCGCGCACGCCGCGCGAGGTGCGGCCCTGGAACACGCGCACCTCCGGCACCGCAAAGCGGATGCATTGGCCGCCATTGGCGGTGAGCAGCACGTCGTCCTTCTCGGTGCAGATCTGCACGTCGACGATCGACTCGCCGTCTTCCAGCTTCATCGCAATGATGCCGGACGGCCGCACGTCGGCGAAATCGCTGAGCTTATTGCGGCGGACGGTGCCGCTGGTGGTTGCAAACACCACGTCGAGCGCGGCCCAGTCGGCCTCGTCCTCCGGCAGCGGCATGATGGTGGTGATGGTCTCGGTCTGCTGCAGCGGCAGGATGTTGATCAGCGCCTTGCCGCGCGCCTGCGGCGCCGAGATCGGCAGCCGCCAGACCTTCTCCTTGTAGACCTTGCCGCGCGACGAGAAATAAAGAACCGGCGCGTGCGTCGAGGCGACGAACAGCCGCGAGACGAAATCCTCCTCACGCACCTGCATGCCGCCGCGGCCTTTGCCGCCGCGGCGCTGCGCGCGATAGGTCGAGAGCGGCACGCGCTTGATGTAGCCCTGGTGCGAGACGGTGACGACCATCTCCTCGCGCGTGATCAGGTCTTCCTCTTCGACGTGGCCGGTCGCTTCCGCGATCACCGTGCGGCGCGGCGTGGCGAACTCCTTCTTCACCGCCGCGAGCTCGTCCTTGATGATCTTCTGGATGCGCACGCGCGAGCGCAGGATCTCGAGATAGTCGGCAATCTCGGTCTTGAGCTTCTCGAGCTCCTGCTTGATCTCATCGCGGCCGAGCGCGGTCAGGCGCTGCAGGCGCAGATCAAGGATCGCTCTCGCCTGCTCGGCCGACAACTTCGTCGTGCCCTTTGCCGACACCTTGTGACGCGGATCATCGATCAGCGTTACCATCGCCGCCACGTCCTTGGCCGGCCAGTCGCGCTTCATCAGCGCCTCGCGCGCCTCCTCCGGATTTTTGGAGGCCCGTATGAGCCTGATGAACTCGTCGATATTGGCCACCGCGATGGCAAGGCCGACCAGCACGTGGGCGCGGTCACGCGCCTTGCCGAGCAGATATTTGGTGCGCCGGGAGACGACCTCTTCGCGGAATGCGATGAAGGCCGAGAGCAGGTCCTTCAGCGTCATCACCAGCGGGCGGCCGCCGTCGAGCGCCACGATGTTCGCGCTGAACGAGGATTGCAGCGGCGTGAAGCGATAGAGCTGGTTGAGCACGACGTCGGGCACCGCCTCGCGCTTGAGCTCGACCACCACGCGATAGCCCTGGCGGTCGCTCTCGTCGCGCAAATCGGCGACGCCGTCGATCTTCTTCTCGCGCACCAGCTCGGCGATGCGCTCGACCATCGCCGCCTTGTTCACCTGGTACGGAATTTCCGTGATGATGAAGGCTTCGCGCTCCTTGCGGATGGTCTCGGTCTCGACCTTGCCGCGCATCACGATCGAGCCGCGGCCTTCCTTGTAGGCCGAGCGGATGCCGTCGCGGCCGAGGATGATGCCGCCGGTCGGAAAATCCGGGCCCGGGACGATCTTGATCAGGTCGTCGATGGTGAGCGCCGGATTGTCGATGAGCGCAACCGCCGCATCGATCACCTCGCCGAGATTGTGCGGCGGAATATTCGTCGCCATGCCGACCGCGATGCCGCCGGCGCCGTTGACCAGCAAATTCGGAAAGCGCGCCGGCAGCACCACCGGCTCTCTTTCGCTGCCGTCGTAATTGTCCTGGAAATCGACGGTGTCCTTGTCGATGTCGTCGAGCAGCGCCATCGCCGGCCGCGCCAGGCGGCACTCGGTGTAGCGCATCGCCGCCGGCGGATCGCCGTCGACCGAGCCGAAATTGCCCTGCCCGTCGATCAGCATCAGGCGCATGGAGAAGTCCTGCGCCATGCGCACCAGCGCGTCGTAGATCGCCTGGTCGCCGTGCGGGTGATATTTGCCCATCACGTCGCCGACCACGCGCGCCGATTTCACGTATTTCTTGTCGGGCGTATGGCCCTGCTCGTTCATCGAGTGGAGAATGCGCCGGTGCACCGGCTTGAGGCCGTCGCGCGCATCGGGCAACGCCCGCGACACGATCACGCTCATCGCGTAATCGAGATAGCTGCGCTTCATCTCCTCGGTGATGGAAACGGGGCGCACATCGGAGGGGGTTGCGTCCCCCGATTTGGGAGGTTCGGTGTCGGCCAAGACGACGTCCTGCGTGGAATTTTTGTTGCGATTTTTCTATCTGATTCAGGGTGGCGGCGCCACCCGAAACGCGTGCCTATACCGGCTAATATCTCTATTTAATTCAATATGTTACGGGCAGCCGGCGAGTTCCGAAAACGGGCCATTTTCGGGCATGAAACGACACCGAATTTCGTCTCGTCCGGCCCATATTTTCGACGACTCGATTCCCGGCCATAGGCGTGCGTAAGCACGCCGTCTTTCGGACGGCTATGACGCGGCATCCATGATGAATTGCGGATGACGACTGCAAAACGTTTTTTCGTGCTGCATGGCCCATGGATTGCCGGCTCAAGCCCCCGCAAAGCGGGGGTCCAGGGCAGCGAGCATGGTAGTTTGTGTTCACTATGCCGCTCGAATTTCTCGTTTCCGCGCTGGTGACCTTGCTGGTCGTGGTCGACCCGATCGGCCTCGTGCCGTCTTATCTCGCGGTCACCAGTGGCCTGCCGAAGCGCGCCCGGCGCAGCGTCGCGCTGCGCGCCGCCGTGATTGCCGCGATCATCCTGGCGGGCAGCGCGCTGATCGGCGATTGGCTGTTGCGCACACTCTCGATCGGCCTCCCCGCGTTCCGTATTGCCGGCGGCCTGCTGCTGTTCTCGATCGCCTCCGAAATGGTGTTCGGCGTGCGCATCGAGCGGCAATCGCGCCAGGCGGAAGATGCCATCGAGGAGCAGGTGCGCAACGTCGCCGCCTTCCCGCTCGCCATTCCGCTGATGGCGGGTCCCGGCGCGATCACCGCCACGGTGCTGCTGGCCGGCCGCAGCGAGGGTGATCCGATGCGCCTCGCCATTCTGCTCGCCGTCATCGCCTTCGTGGCCGACGCTCTGCGCCGCGGTCTTCCTGCTCTGCACGCATATCGGCACGGCTGCTCGGCGTGACGGGTAACATCGTGCTCTCGCGCCTGCTCGGCGTGCTGCTCGCGGCGCTTGCCGTGCAATATGTCGTCGACGGCGTGCGCGCCGCGCTGGCGTGAAGGGCGGCCAAGGTGCGGAACTTTGGTGCGGAACTTTTCAAATCATGATACATTTTGAGTTGAGGGGCGCGTCCAGTTTGGAACTGTGACCGGGTGAGAGCCCTCAAATTTCTTGCAATCGTGCTGACCGCGCTGGCGCTGGTTCCCGGCGGCGCGCATCTGTTCGCGCTGCCGAACAAGATCCACTCTGACCGAAAGCAATTATTTCATCGTGCAGAACATGTACCGCGGCTGGGCGCTGTTCGGCATCGTGCTGTTCGGCGCGCTCTTCGCCAACATCGCGCTCGCCTGGGCCATGCGCGGGCAGCGCGCTTTCGTTTTTGTGCTGATCTGCCTCGGCTGCCTGGTCGCCAACCTGGTGATTTTCTTCGCCTTCACCTTTCCGGCCAACCAGGGTGAGGTTCGACAAGTTCTGAGTCATCCCGGCTTTATGCGCGGGCATCCCGCTTAGTTTGCGCACTGCCTATGCCATCCGCAAGCCAGATGTGCCGGGACATAGCTCGGCCATCGACGATCAGCACAGATCGCTAGTTCCTCAGAACGGAATCTCGTCGTCCATGTCGTCGCGCTTGCCGCCGGCGCCGGCCATCGCCGGCTTGCGCTCGCGTGACGCGGTCGGGCCGGCCGAGCCGAAGTCGCCATTGTCGGCCCCTGCCCCGCCGCCGCCGGCGCGATCGAGCATCGTCAGCGCCGAGTTGAAGCCCTGCAGCACGACCTCGGTCGAGTAGCGGTCCTGGCCGTCTTTGTCCTGCCATTTGCGCGTCTGCAGCGCGCCTTCGAGATAAACCTTCGAGCCTTTCTTGAGGTACTGCTCGGCGATCTTGGCGAGACCCTCGCTGAAGATCACGACGCGATGCCATTCGGTCTTCTCGCGCCGCTCGCCGGTCGCCTTGTCGCGCCAGCTCTCCGAGGTCGCGACCCGCAGATTGACGATCGGGCGGCCGTCCTGGGTGCGGCGGACTTCGGGGTCGGCGCCCAGATTGCCGACGAGAATGACCTTGTTGACGCTGCCTGCCATGGTGCTCTCCGCGTGGCGGATGACGCGTGCGGCTTCACCGGAAGCCGCCAGACGCCCGCCGTTTTGAGGGCCGCGTGCCGCGCGTAGCCCTTCATGAAACAAACTCACCCTAGACTTCGCCCCATGCGGTCCATAGAGGGCGGCAGCGCGTTTGCCCCTAATCCACAGAGGCTTTTTCGCGCCGGTGAGGCGTTCGAAACGGCGCCTTGCGGTTCCGTTCCTGTTATGTTCTAATCCCTTTTGCACCGGTTTTCAACCGCGATTCTGGGCCTGGTCTGGTCATCGGGCTGGCAAAGGGTCAGCCTTCTGACTAAGTCCGCTGAAGCAGGCCCGAACGGCCCCGCATTTTTGCCGGGCCGGCGGCGTGTCTTTGCCTGAGTGCTGAAAAAGCCAAGTCCCGTACTAGGTCGAATACGAAGTCCCGAACGCAATGGCCGAACGTAACAGCAAGCTTGCCCGCGATGCCCGCCAGATCACCATCCGCGGTGCGCGCGAGCACAATCTGAAAAACATCGACGTCGCCATTCCGCGCGACAGCCTCGTCGTCTTCACCGGCCTGTCGGGCTCGGGCAAATCCTCGCTCGCCTTCGACACGATCTACGCCGAGGGCCAGCGCCGTTACGTCGAGTCGCTCTCCGCCTACGCGCGGCAATTCCTCGAGATGATGCAGAAGCCGGACGTCGACCAGATCGACGGCCTCTCGCCCGCAATCTCGATCGAGCAGAAGACCACGTCGAAAAATCCGCGCTCGACCGTCGGCACCGTCACCGAGATCTACGACTACATGCGCCTGCTCTGGGCGCGCGTCGGCGTGCCCTATTCGCCGGCCACCGGCCTGCCGATCGAGAGCCAGACCGTCTCGCAGATGGTCGACCGCGTGCTGGCGCTGCCGGAAGGCACGCGCATCTACGTGCTGGCGCCGGTCGTGCGCGGCCGCAAGGGCGAATACAGGAAGGAGCTCGCCGAATTCCTGCGCAAGGGCTACCAGCGCGTGAAGATCGACGGCGCCTATTACGAGATCGGCGACGTCAAGCCGCTCGACAAGAAATTCACCCACGACATCGACGTGGTGGTCGACCGCCTGGTCGTGCGCGGCGACATCGGCACGCGGCTCGCGGACTCGCTTGAGCAATGTTTGAAACTGGCCGACGGCCTCGCGGTCGTCGAATTGGCGGACTTCAAAAGCAACCGGCGCCGCCGCCAACCGCGGCCGCAACGCCAATGCCGAGCGCCTGATCTTCTCCGAGAAATTCGCCTGCCCGGTCTCCGGCTTCACCATTTCCGAAATCGAGCCGCGGCTGTTCTCGTTCAATAATCCGTTCGGTGCCTGCCCGGAATGCGGCGGCCTCGGGCTCGAGCAGCATATCGATGCGGATCTCGTGATCCCCGACCGCGACGCCACTTTGCGCAAGGGCGCCATCGCGCCCTGGGCGAAATCGTCCTCGCCTTATTACATCCAGACGCTCGACGCGCTCGCCAGGCACTACCGCTTCGCGCTCGACACCAAGTGGAAGGACCTGCCGAAGAAGACGCAGGACGCGATCCTCTACGGCTCCGGCGAGGACGACATCAAGTTCGTCTATGACGACGGCCTGCGCGGCTACACGACCAAGAAGCCGTTCGAGGGCGTCATCACCAATCTCGAGCGCCGCTTCAAGGAAACCGAGAGCGAGTGGGCGCGCGAGGACCTGCAGAAATATTTCACCGACGTGCCCTGCAAGGCCTGCCAGGGCGCGCGCCTCAAGCCAGAGGCGCTCTGCGTCAAGATCGCCGACATGAACATCGCGCAGATCGCCGACATGAGCGTCAAGCGCGCCGGCGAATGGTTCACGACGCTGCCCGAGCAGCTCAACGCCAAGCAGAACGAGATCGGCGTGCGCGTGCTCAAGGAGATCCGCGAGCGGCTGAAGTTCCTGGTCGACGTCGGGCTCGATTATCTCACTTTGTCGCGCTCGTCCGGCACGATGTCCGGCGGCGAGAGCCAGCGCATCCGGCTGGCCTCGCAGATCGGCTCCGGCCTCACCGGTGTGCTCTATGTCCTCGACGAGCCGTCGATCGGCCTGCACCAGCGCGACAATGCGCGCCTGCTCGAAACGCTGAAACGGCTGCGCGACCTCGGCAACACCGTGATCGTGGTCGAGCACGACGAGGACGCCATCCGCAGCGCCGACCACGTGCTCGATATCGGGCCCGGCGCCGGCATCCACGGCGGCGAGATCGTCGCCGAGGGCCAGGTCGAGGACCTGATCGACGCGCCGAAATCATGGACCGGCAAATATCTTTCCGGCGAGCTGTCGGTGCCGATCCCCGAGCGCCGCCCACGCAGCGCGCGGCGCGCGCTCAAGGTCATCAACGCGCGCGGCAACAACCTGAAGAACATCACCGCCGAGATCCCGCTCGGCCTCTTCACCTGCGTCACCGGCGTCTCCGGCGGCGGCAAGTCGACGCTTTTGGTCGACACGCTCTACAGCGCGGTGGCGCGCAAGCTCAACGGCGCCTCGCTCGCGCCCGCCCCGCACGACCGCATCGAGGGGCTCGAGCACATCGACAAGATCATCGACATCGACCAGTCGCCGATCGGCCGCACGCCGCGCTCGAACCCGGCGACCTATACCGGCGCCTTCACGCCGATCCGCGAGTGGTTCGCCGGCCTGCCCGAGAGCAAGGCGCGCGGCTACGAGCCCGGGCGCTTCTCCTTCAACGTCAAGGGCGGCCGCTGCGAGGCCTGCCAGGGCGACGGCGTCATCAAGATCGAGATGCACTTTCTGCCCGACGTCTACGTCACCTGCGACGTCTGCAAGGGCAAGCGCTACAACCGCGAGACGCTGGAAGTCCTGTTCAAGGGCAAGTCGATCGCCGACGTCCTTGATATGACGGTTGAAGAGGCGCTGGAGTTCTTCAAGGCGGTGCCGCGCGTGCGCGACGTGCTGGCGCTGCTGCACCGCGTCGGCCTCGACTACATCCATGTCGGCCAGCAGGCGACCACGCTCTCAGGCGGCGAGGCGCAGCGCGTCAAGCTCGCAAAAGAGCTGTCAAAGCGGGCGACCGGCCGGACTCTTTACATCCTGGATGAGCCGACCACCGGGCTTCACTTTCACGACGTTGCCAAGCTGCTTGAAGTTCTTCACGAGCTGGTTGAAGGCGGCAATACCGTCGTGGTGATCGAGCACAATCTCGAGGTCATCAAGACCGCCGACTGGGTGATCGATCTCGGCCCCGAAGGCGGCGACGGCGGCGGCGAGATCGTCGCCGCGGGCACGCCGGAAGACGTCGTGGCGGTGAAGAAGAGCTACACCGGGCAGTTCCTGGCGCCGGTTTTGCGGCGCGCTGCGCCGAAACGGAAGAAGCGGGTCGAGGCGGCGGAGTAGCTACTTTGACACGCAGTAGGGCTGCTCGGCGCCTGGGTGGCAAAGGCCTGGCCGGCAGGCGCTGACGCATTGATTTTTCGGATGACCACGGTTGGCGCACCCGCTCATGCAGCTCTCGCGGTCGGTCGTGGTGGCGATCGCAGCCGCGGCCTTCTGGTCGCCTTTCGCTGCGGCAGCCTGCGCACGCGACAAACTCATGGATCCGCCGTCCTTCGCTGCGAGGGCGGAAAAAGCCGGCAGCAGCGCCGCGATAACAATGCACAAAACAAAACGCATAAAGTACCTCCGTTACGGTTCTCACGTTAACGCACAAGGACATGTTCGGATGCAACGCCCGTGCGCGGAGTTCCAGCATGCATCAGATAAGGGTGGCGAGTGCCGACATTATGTCTTTGATCAGGCGGGCTACGAACCGCCACTTCACTTCAACGCCTGCAAAAATTGCTTGATGTTCTCCTGCATCGCGCGCTCGTTTGCGATGCGCAGCCGATCCGCCGCGATCGGCGAGTCAGAAAATGTTGCCTGGCCCGTGCTTTTGATCGGGTAGGTCGCGACAGACCCGGCACCGGCCACCTTATAGGTCACGTCCGCGGTGACATCCAAATCCAGTCCGGCGAACGGCTGCTGCAGATTGTTGATTTCGGCGTCCACCTGAAATCTTGGCGCGCCCGACGCCAGATAACCGCTGGCGCGCAGACTGTCTTCCAGCGCGGCCTTGAGCGGCTCGTTGGGGACGCCCGGCCTTGTCAGAGCGTCCATTGGAGCGCCACCCGTCACCGAACGCACGACGAC
The DNA here is from genome assembly GCA_963718035.1 of uncultured Alphaproteobacteria bacterium. Classification (GTDB taxonomy): domain Bacteria; phylum Pseudomonadota; class Alphaproteobacteria; order Rhizobiales; family Xanthobacteraceae; genus Pseudolabrys. Next base: position 50,885 of record CAVQYD010000015.1, read on the forward strand.
GGCATTCTTGTATTTCGGCGACGGATTGGCGACGGCGCTCGCGCTGACCGTCATCGCCTGTTGCGTTGCGCAAGCAGCCACCATCGACGCCAGCGCAAGCGCCAGCAAAACCTTTATGAACCGCATGACGCCCCCCGACACCATTGCGTATTCAGGGTTGTACCCGCACCTGTTTGGCGCTTCAACCAGGCCCGAGGTCAACTCGCGCTGACCACCAATGCGCGGATGCGGCCGTCGACGGCGCCGGACCCAAACCGGCGCGCCATAGCGTCGGCCGCCTGTTTCGTCGCCTCTTCCAGGCCCGGCGCGCCGCGCGCCTCGATTTCATTCCGCAATGGAGTCCCCTGGCAATAGGCAACCGCAGGATCGCGCGGCGACGGTGCCTTGCTTCGCGCATCCACGGCATCGAACGAAACATTCGTAAAGCCCGCCGCCTTCAGTTCCTGGCGAATCTGCTTCTCGTCATGATAGCCGTGCGGCGTGCGGGCGAGGAACCGCGGCGGGTCCTGCGGAAAGACCGCCGCCAGCGCTTGCGTGATGGTATCGGCAAAATCGTTTTCTTCGATCCTGTCCCATACGCTGAAGAAGAAATGACCGCCCGGCTTCAGGACACGGCGCGCTTCCCTGTAGCCCTGGGTCTTGTCGGGGAAAAACATCGCGCCAAACTGGCAGGCCACGGCATCAAAGCTTCGATCCTCAAACGGCAGCGCCAGCGCGTCCGCCTGTCTCCACTCAATCCGGCTGTCGGCAGGCTGCCGGCTCTTTGCATGATCAAGCATGGGCTGATTGAGATCGGTTACCGTCAGGCGCATCGGCGCAGGAAGTGCCGATGCAATCGCGCGCGTCAGCACTCCGGTTCCCGCCGCAGTCTCCAGCACGGCGCCCGGTCTGGTTTTCGCCAGCCGCCGGGCGAGATCGAGTGCATAGGATTTAAAAATAAGCGGGACCAGGAAACGCTCATAGAATTCGGGGATCGATCCCGCGAATTTCTTGTCGGTGGTTGCCACCATTGGACAGCTCCGTCCATCAGTGTTGACTGCGATGCCAACGCGAGATTTGCCCCGGGAAGCCCGCCTGACAAGTCTGTTTTTCAAGCCGGCCGGCTAGCGTCTTCGGCACGTCAATACCGTGGTGCTATAGTCAGCGACAGGATTTGGAGATCGTGACCATGACACGCGCAATTGTCCTCTTTTCCGCCGCGCTGATCCTTGCGGCCGGCACGTCGTTTGCCCAGAGCCCGCAGACCTACGCCGGAATGCAGACGCGGGCGCTTAAGGCGCTTTCCGGTGAAGAGTTGGCCGACCTGAAAGCCGGCCGCGGCATGGGCCTGGCCCTGGCTGGCGAGCTCAACGGCTATCCGGGACCGAAACACGTGCTCGAACTCGCCAAGGACTTGAACCTCACCGACGCGCAACGCGCGCGTACGCAACAGCTCTTCGATGACATGAAGGCCGAGGCCGTTCCGCTGGGCCAACAGCTCATCGCAGCGGAAACCGATCTCGACCGGCAGTTTTCCGGCCGCACCATCACGCCGGCGAGCCTGACTGCCGCGACCGCGGCGATCGGCACGACGCAGGGAACGCTGCGCGCCACGCATCTGAAGTATCACCTCGCGATGATGGACATGCTGACGCCCGAGCAGATCCGGCGCTATGGCGAATTGCGCGGTTATGGCGTGGCACCGGCTGGACATTCGCCGGGCATGCACAATCACAAGAAGTAAGGGACCATGAAAGACGACGTACATCCGAGGTCGACCGACGCGGTACTTCGCGACATCGCCGCCGAGGCCGACGCCGCTTTCAGCGCCGGTCCCCGGCAAGCGCAGCCCTTCACCGCGCGTTATCCGGACCTCACGATGGACGACGCCTATCGCATCACGGCGCTGGCGAACGGCATACGCGTCGCCAAGGGCTATAGGCCGGTCGGCCGCAAGATCGGCTTCACCAACCGCCGCATCTGGGACGAGTACGGCGTGCACGCACCGGTCTGGGGCTATGTCTACGACCGCACGCTTCGCGACCTCGCCGCGCCGCTGCCGCTTGCGCCCTACAGCGACCCGAAGATCGAGCCCGAAATCATGCTGCGGCCTTTCTCGCGCGCCCTCGCCCGGCATGGACGATACCGCACTGCTCACGTGCATCGACTGGGTCGCGCACGGCTACGAGATCGTGCAGTCGATCTATCCCGGCTGGAAATTCGCGCCAACCGACACCGTCATCGTGGATGGATTGCACGCCGCCTTGCTGATCGGCCCGCGTCACGAGATCGGCACCAATGCCGACGAATGGCTGCGCGCGCTCACGGGCTTCGAGATCGAGCTTCTCTGCGACGGCAAGTTCATGGACAAAGGCCATGCGCTGAACGTGCTCGAAGGCCCGCTCTCGACTTTGCGCTACGTGATGGACCTGCTCGCCCACGACCCGGATAACCCGCCGCTCGCCGCCGGCGAGATTGTCTCGACCGGAACGCTGACGCGCGCGCTGCCGGTCAAGCCGGGCGAGACCTGGACGACAAGGCTCAAGGGCATCGCCCTCGAAGACGCTAGCCTGCGGTTTGAATAGCAGTGCGTGGCAGCGGCTACTCGCCAGCAATCGCCTGCATCAATGCAGCTATCTTTATCGTCGCGAAATTCGAGAACGTGTCGGACACAGCATAAGGCAGAATGATCTGGTCGCGATGGCGCATGGCGCCGCAGGTGTAGACGACATTGGGCACATAACCCTCGCGTTCCGTGGGCTCGGGGCGAACCAGCGGCTCGCGCGAACGTGCGAGAACCTTGGATGGATCCTTCTTGTCCAGCAGAACAGCCCCAATCGAATAATGCCTGACCGGGCCAACACCATGGATCAGCAGCAGCCAGCAGTCATCCAGCTCGATGGGTGAACCGCAATTGCCGATCTGGACGAATTCCCAGGGATACTCGGGTTGAAGGATGGGTTGGCCACCGTCCCACGAGTAAAGGTCATCGGAATAGATCAGATAAAGATTCTCATTGTCCTGCCGGGCGATCATCGCATAACGGCCATCGATCTTGCGTGGAAACAGGGCCATGCCCTTGTTGCGTGACGACGATCCGCCGAGCGGAGTCATCCTGAACGATTGGAAGTCCGTGGTTGTGAGCAATTCAGAGCGAATGGCTCTGCCGCTGTAGGCCGTATAGGTGGCATAGAATGTTTTCTGCCCATTGTCGTTGAACTCAACAAAACGCGCATCTTCGATGCCGTTCGACTGGGCAAGGGTAATTGGAAAGATGACCCGCTCGCTCAGTTCTTCGTCGGGCCGGAAGACCACTTCGATATCGTCCCCGTTTGCACCGGGCGTCAGCCTGTGAACTTTCGGAACCGATGCGAGACGAGCGGTGGGGTCGACGGACACGCTGCCATCCGCAGCGATGGTTCCCGACCGGAACGTCAGCGAGGACACATGCCCTTCGCCGACGGCGCGAAGGCTCAGGATGAACCGGCAGCCGTGTTCCGGTGCACCCGTCTGGTCGGGATGCCGGACGATGCTTGGATTGAACAAGGCGGAGGCTTCGAACGAATATTCGTTGAGAAAATAGGCCCCGATCAGTCCACGTTGCGTCTTGCTCAATGGAGCATGGGGGTCGAGCGCCTCCTCCATCTCGGCGGCGCGCGCCTCGAATATTTCGAGCAGGTTCCTGTGCCGGCCCTCGAAGTTCTCGAGCACCTCGCGCAATTGCTGCGCGGACGCGTCGGCATCGAGCCGGAGCACCCGGGCAACAATATGATTGGCGCGAACCTTGTCGGTCGGGTTGAGGTCTCTGGGCTCAGTCGCCGGCTTGAAGGGCCTTACGACGACCCGCGACGGATCCGGGCGCAGATAGAGGCTCTGGCGATTCACGAATTTGGAGGGGGACAAAGTTGCTCCCTGGTGGCGATCGGGCTAATTCCACACCGACAGCGTTGGAGGATAATTTTTTTGACGCAAGTTTTACGCGGCCTCCCGTTGTCATGGCCGTAGCCATGAACTGCCGCATCTCCACTAAACCAAGAAGATAAGATAACACTGATTCTGCACCCTTGTTCTCATTGGGTCGGTCCGGATGCAGGCCATCCGAACAGCTCCCGCTAACCGGATCGACCAGCGCCGTCTGCAGGTCATTTTTGCCCAGAAACCAGTCGAATGCGCGGCTCGCCGCCAGTGACCACTCTTCGCCTTTGCTCACACCGTACGCGGCAATGCATGCAGAAATGGTTGCCCACGCTTCGACCGGCTGCTGATCGAAAGCATTGGGCATTTCATGAATCCTGCCGAAGCTCTCGGAGCCGACAGGTCTGAAGCAACCGGATGACGCAGTCTGAATCGACATGAGCCAACGCAGCGATCGCAGGCCGGTCTCAACGTATGCCGGCGTATGGGTCGCCACACCCGTTTCAATCAAAGCCTGCGAAATGCGTGCGTTGTCGTAAGCGAGAACCTCTTCAAACCAGAGCCAGTCTTCGCGCTGGTTTTCAAGAAACAATGCCACCAACCGGTCGGCCAAAAGCCTGCGCATGCCGCCGGCAAAGGCATCTGCGGTTTCAATGGTGCAATAAGCATCCAGACCCAGGAGCGTGAAGGCCCAGGCGCGCGGAGACGAGAACGTCTCCACAACCGGAAGAGCGGTCTTGAAGAGCGCCGCGGCCCATCTGCGGCGAGACGGAATGGCGTCGGAGCGTGCGCACTCCCCCAAGGCCCAAAGCGTCCGGCCATGGCTGTCTTCCGAGCCTGACTCTTCCAGCCATTGCCGGTTATAGCCCATGAAATTCCGGAACCGATGGGTGTCCGGATTCCACGCGTGCTGAATGAATGCCGCAAACGCCGTCGTGCCTATTTCAGGCAGCAGTTGCACGTCACCTGAATCTGCAAGCGCGCTCGAGAGCAACAGGGCGCGAGCGTTGTCGTCGACACAATAGCCGTGGGCACGGTCGGGCACTGAATGGACCGCGTGCTGGAGGATGCCGGTATCGTCGCACAGCGAAAGAAAATGTTCGATTCGCAGTTCCGGAATTGCACCACCCCCGCTCACGGAAGGAGCTGCGGCAGCAGGAACGCGTTCTGTGGTTTGCTCGCGTGCCCTCTCGAAGACCGTGAGATAGCGCTCGGCCGTCTCCCGCCAGGTCATCGATCGGCTTGATGCGTATGCGCGCTTGCGCATGGCGTGGCGGCGGACGTCGTTTGTGAGCAACGCCGCAATCTCGTTGCTGATGGCCTTGGCATCCCCAAAGGGAACCAGAATGCCACGCCCGTCACCGAGCAATTCCTTGGCGTGCCAGTAAGGGGTCGATACGACCGCCTTCCCCAGCCCGAAGCTGTAGGCGAGCGTGCCGGACGTCATCTGGGCTTCATTGAGATAGGGCGTCACATAGACGTCGCACATCGAGATGAAATCCAGCAGCGTGGATTGCTCGACAAATTGGTTGAAGAAAACGACATGATCCTGGATGCCGAGGTCCCGCACGCGGGCGGTCAAGCCGTGCCGATAGGCCTCGCCCTGTTGGCGCACCAAATTCGGGTGGGTTGCGCCGAGGATGACGTACACCGCGTCGGGACACGATTTGATGATCCCCGGCATGGCATCGAGCATGGTTTCGATGCCCTTGTTCGGCGACAGAAGCCCGAACGTAAGAATGACGGTCTGTCCCGTGAAACCGAGTTTCGCTTTGGCACTATGCGTCTCACGAAACGGCAGGTCGGGAATTCCGTGCGGTATGATCTCGATTTTGTTGGCCGGCACGTCATGCGCTGACCGGAGCAATTGCCGGCCTTTCTCCGACATGACGACGATCTTTGATGAAATATCGATGATACGCTGCATAACCTTGTGCTGGGCCGGCGTCGGTTTGGCGAGCACCGTGTGAAGGGTCGTCACGACCGGCATCTCGAGCCGCGACAGCAGCTCGGTGATATTGCCGCCGGCCTGCCCGCCAAAAATTCCATATTCATGCTGAAGGGAAACAACATCGAAGCCGGCATTGTTCAGGAACGCAGCCCCGTCCACATATTCGTCGATGTTCTCGTCCTGGATCGCCAGGCGTACGGCCGGCGGATAGTCGTAGGCGCCGCCGGGATCGGTCATCGCCACGACGCCGGTCTCCAGATCGGAACGGGCCATCGACACCGCCCGATGAAGATCGTTGGTGAAGGTTGCAATGCCGCAGCGGCGCGGAAGATGGTTGCCGATGAATGCTATTCGTTGGATCGATTTCATTGAATTGTTTCCATGTCGACGCGCTTCAACAGTTGCCGAACCAGGGGGCCCGTATACGCCACGAGGCCTATCAGGCCATTCCTGCCCGCATGAATGGTGACCTGATCCGCCTGCGCGAAAATGGCGTCGCCTGTCGTCACGTCGAGCGAGGCGGCCCGAGCACTGCCACTGACAACCAGTAGCCAGGTCTCATGTTCCGCTTCCAGGCGCCAGGTTGAGTTTGGCGTCAGGTCGATCCGCTCGAACGTGAAGTACGAATTTGAAACCAGAAGCGTCCGCGCGTCGGTAAGCCGTGTCGGGGTGACCAGAAAATCAGCGGGGCCGGCATCCGCCACCGCAAGTGCGCCCTCTATATGAAGTTCACGCCCCCGCCCGTGATCGAAAAGACGAAATGTCGTGTCGCTGCGCTGCTGGATTTCCGCGATCACCAGGCCTGCACCAATCGCGTGGATCGTTCCGGCGGGCACTGAAATAGTGTCGCCCGGATGGGCCGCGTTCCAAACCAAAAGATCCGAAATCGAGCCGTCATCGATGGCGTGACGCAATTGCTCCGGGCTGACGCGCCGCTTCAGACCCAGGCCGACTTTAGCCTCGGGCGCGGCATCCAGAATGTGCCAGGCTTCGGTTTTGCCGTTCGGCAGTCCGGTCGACTGCGCGTAGGCATCATCCGGATGAACCTGGATGGAAAGTGGCTGACTCGTAAACAGAAGTTTCAACAGAAGCGAGGGAGGAACGGCTGCAGAATCGGAGCGCTCGTACCAGATCTCACCGATCGTATTGGCGCCGTCGCCTGCGCTGCTCCAGGGACTTGGATCTAGAATACCCCAAGGCTTTGGTAAGGAATGCGCATGGGCATGTTCAATCGTCATAACCCTGCTTTATGTTTGGCCGAGAGAACATTTTTCGGATGCCCAATGCAATCAGGAGAAAACGCTGGCCGAAAGCGTAAGCCTGCTTTCGGGAGCGACCCGCTCGTATTTTTCGGCGGTGTTCTTGATGCGGTAGCACGGGTCGGCGGGATCTCGATCTGAAGAAGGCACGAGATGACGAATTTCATAGCCACCCGGTGCCAATAACTGGAGCATGTTCGGCTCAAGCTCGACGAGCTGGCCGATTTTGAATTTATGCACGATCCGGTTTTCCTTCCGTCATGTTGGACTTGGAGGAGCAATCGGCGGAATTCTCTTCATCTTTGTGGGCATGCAGGAAGCGGGCAATCTGTCCTCTCAGTACGGTCGTTTGCTGGATGTCTCCGAGCGAGCCCGCCGTATCGAAAAGCTCGCGCTGGAGCTTCCTCGGGATTGTGTTCCACTGCATGATGACGGCCGCTCCGAGGCAGCGAAGAATATGCTTCTCGATGTCTGCGACAGCATTTCCGTCGAGGCGTTTTCCTGTGGCTTCGTCCTGTGCTTGGAGGTCTCGCGAACGGATTATTTTGTCGAAATTGTCTGCCAGCCAGGTCTCGTTTTGCGCGAGTTCGGTGAAGCTTCGCTCCGAACGCTGCAATTCACGGATTTCGCTCGGAACATCGGTGTGTTTGAGTGCTTCGGCGCTTTCCGCCGCTTTTTTTCGAAATTGTTTGGCCGCGAACATGAGACGCTCCTCTTTCTGTGACACCGAGGGCGGTTTGCCGCTCAACGGTGCCGTGACGCCTGCTTATTGGGTGCTGTTAACTATATATGGGGACGATCAGGACGAATTGCGACGTCTATTTGCGCGATTTCAGCGATTGGCTCGTCTTTACCTCAGCTGTTTTCCTCGGAAAGAACCGGCGCGGGCACTTATTTCGAGAAACCGCCCCCTACCCCCCTGTGGTGACCGCAATTCATCCCCAAATAGAGGTCAAAGCGCGCTCTGAGAAGGTTGCCCAAACCGGATGAGCATTCGAACGACCCGTAAAATTGTCGAATTCAGCAATCCCTTCTCGATCAAAGGGGTTGGCCGCGTTTTGCCCGCCGGCAATTATGAAATCGTGACGGACGAGGAATTGATCGAGGGACTCTCGTTTCCCGTTTACCGCCGCGTGGCGACGATGATGCTGGCTTATACAAAATCCTCCCCCGTGCCTTCGACCGAGATGCTGACCATCGACCCGCGCGATCTGGCTGCGGCAATCGAGCGTGACAAGCGGGCCGTCAAAGTCACCGCAGTATCGGCAAAGCAACCATGATGCGGTTCACACGATTGTCTTGGACGAAAAGTCGACAAACATGACGATCAGTTTTCCAAACCCCAGCCGCAGCTACGACGCGACGCGGCAAGCGGTCCGCTTCTGGGGATATGACCGGTCCATGGAAAGCTCATTCGTTATCAAGGCTGATGCCTTGAAGCACATTCAACCAGACCTTCGGTTCGACCCGGTTGAACTTCTGCGAGCGTTCGATATCCACCGGGAGCGCATCTACGCGATCGCCGCCAAGGTCTATTCTCGCGGCGGCAAGGGCTACTACGAGCTCAACGTGGCTGACGTTTGATATTTCGCTCGCATTCCGCGTCCGAAAATCGGCAATCGTTCTTGCAACACCGTAGCTGGCTGTCGTCTCCAAAATTGGCGGCGAGCAAAGGCCGGCCAACATCAAAGGACCCGTACGTGACTCAAGCTACAAAGAAACCGGCAAACCTGAGCGTGAACGCAATGCCCAGTGACGGCTACGTTATGGCTGTCGACGGGAAGCTCAAGGCCCGATACGAAAGCGAAAGCGACGCGATGACAGCAGCATCAAAACTCAAGCAAAGTTACCCGGTGCTCAAGGTCGCGGTGTATGACGCGGCGCAACGGACGTATACGGCGGTCAATTCCCAGGAATAATAATCCACAACTGGCGGGATCGCCGGTCACTCCTGCCGAAAAGCGCGCTGAGTGGCCGCATCGTTCCCCTTAAATCCACCTATACATGCGCAAGGAGGCCGGGCACGCGAGCGCCTAGCCTGATGCACGGCCGGGCGATATCCTGCCGGCGCAAGCGCACTGCTGATGCGTTCACTTCGGGGGCCGACCACTATGCGATATTCGTTTTGCCTGTTCGCTGCCGCTCTCGGCCTTGCCCTTTGCGCCGGCGACGCGGTCATGGCTCAGACGTCATCTCGCCCTCCTAGCAAGCGCGAGCTGATGCGCCAGGACAGCGAAGAATGCGCCAAGCAGGTGCCTCGCCTCTATGTCGAGCCTTTCGCCGAATGCATCTTCAAGCGGCAAGCCGCGCGAAAGGCGGCCGCAAAGCAGGAAAAGGCGGCACGCCGGGCGCAGCGGAAACAAGAGGCCGACGCCGCCAGGCAGGCGCGCCGCGAGCAAACCCGGAAACAAATCGAACAGATCAAGGCCGACCGCGCGAAGCGCGCCGAATGCAGCAAAAAGGCGCGCGCGCAGAAAGTGCTGCTGGGCGACCGGCCGAATTTCATCACGAGCTGCATGGGCAAGTGAGCCGGCGCCATGCCGGATAGCGCCTGCAACGACGTCGCGGCGCGTCTAAGAGACTGCGACGCGCGCGAAATGCCCTGACCAGAAATCGGGTGGGCTGGCGGACAGCGGTGACCTAAGCCGCAGTGACTCGGGAAACGACGAGAAAGCCAATGTCGAGCCGCACCGTGAGCAAAACATATGGGACCGTGAGCTCTGACAGGCAGAGGGAGATAAGCGGCTTCGAGTTTGTCCAAGGGCTCGCGGATGGCACGCTACCCCTTAATACGATGGCTAAGACCTTGGGCTATGACGTGACCGAGGTAGTGAAGGGCCGTGTCGTCGTCACATGCAAACCGAATGATACCCATCTCAACCCGTTTGGCACGGTGCACGGGGGCCTGGCGGCCACACTGCTTGACAGCTGCATGGGTCTTGCCGTGCTTTCGAGCCTGGACAAAGGCGCCAGTCAGACGACACTTGAGTTCAAGATCTCACTCCTGCGACGCCATTACGCCGGAGACAGGTCTCATCAAAGCGGAGGGCATCGTCTTAAGCTGCGGCCGGCGTATCGGAACAGCCGAAGGGCGAGTTACCGATTGTCAGGGACGATTGCTTGCCCACGGTACAACGACGTGCCTGATCTTCCAGAGCTAGAGCGCCGCGCTTGAATGTCGTGCCTTTGGCAGGTAATCTACGAAGCCGCTCATGACTAAGGCTCATCGTCCAGCACCGCGTCGTAAAGGTCATCTCTCGCGATCGTTTCGAGCAGCTCCCGCGCAAGGGCCGCTTCGGTTTTTCCGCTCGCGGCAGCGCGACGCTGCAGGAGAGCCAGGGCGTCCCCGCTCAGCCTGATGGTGCGCTCGTCGATTCTGGGCCGCCCACGGCGGCTTCCCGGCGGTCGCAGGCTGATCTTCGCCTGGGAACAGCGCACTTTGAGCGTGCCGATGTTGCACCCAAGCTTCTCGGCGATGTCGTCCGCCCTCATGCCGCCCCGCTCAACCATCTCCGGGATGGTGGCCAGCACTGCCTTGGTTAGAATTTTACGTCCCATAGTCGCCATCCCATTGGTATTCCGGCTCAATGCTTAGTCGCACCACTGGCCTTCTTGGTTCGATTCTGGGTAGGCCATAGACGTAGCGTGCGTTCAGCAATGCCTCTGTGACGGGCATCACTTGCGGTACGACGAGCAAACAGCGACGCCTTTGTGACGGGCATCACTTGCCAGAGAGCGCATTACGGCGACCTGTCTTGGGGATTTAAAATTTTTAATGTGGGCAAGTGCGGCTGTTTTCACAGCATTTCCAAAATGTCGCACCGCCATAGGCGTGCGGACGCACGCCGTCCATCGGACGGTTATGCACAGGCACGCGGAGGTTACCGCACGCGGAACTACGCCTTCAGAGCCGCCAGCACGCGTTCCGGCGTGAACGGCATGTGATAGAGCCGCTTGCCGGTCAGCTTGTGGAAGGCATTGGCGATCGCCGGTGCCATGCCGGGCGTGCTGATCTCGCCGAGCCCGGTCGGGTGCCCGTCGCTGTCGAGGAACGTCACCTGCATCACTTCAGGCATGTCGGACATGCGCATGACGTTGTAGTCGCCGAAGTTCGACTGCTCGACCGCGCCGTCCCGCACCGTCAGCCGCTCGTGCAAGGCCGACGACAGGCCATAGACGATGCCGCTTTCGACGTTCGCCTTGGCCGCCTCCGGCTGCACGATGACGCCGCCGTCGGCCGCAACCCACACTTTGTGGACCCGGATCGTGCCGGCGCGGCGATCGATGGACGCCTCGACAATGCAGGCGCCGAGCGATCCCGAACGCTCGCTCATGGCAAAACCGAGCGCGCGGTCGTCGGGGCGCTTCGTGCCCCAATCGGCCATTTTGGTCACCGCCTCGACGCAGCGGCGCGCCTTCGGCGTGATCGACATGCGCTGCAGGCGGAATTCGACCGGGTCGAGCTTCTGATCCTCGGCCAGCGCATCGACCATGGTCTCGATCGCGAACAGATTGAAATTGTGCGCGACCGCGCGCCAATGCTTGATGCGGACGCCCTCATCGACATTGCGCAGCTCGAGCTGCTGGTTCGGCAGCCCGTAGTAAGATGAGATGCGCATGCCGCCGGTGATCAGACTGAGCCCGCCATCGTCGCCGATGGCGCAGTGACGCCAGCCGACGACTTTGCCTGACGCATCGGTTGCCGCTTCGAGGCACTGGAAGGTCATCGGACGGAACATGCCGTGCGCGACATCTTCCTCGCGCGTCCACACCAGCTTGACCGGGCGCTTGACCTCGCGCGCCAGCACCGCCGCCTCGGCGGCATAGTCGGCAAGCGAACGCCGCCCGAAGCCGCCGCCCAGATAGCACTGGTGAACGTCGACCTGCTCGGGCTTCATTCCGAGCGTCCTCGCGACAAGATCGCGGCTGCGGCCGAGATCCTGCGACCCGTCCCACACCTCGACTCTGTCGCCGGCCTCGTTGAAACGCGCCACCGCGTTCAGCGGCTCGAGCTGCGCATGATAGGTGTAGTCGCTGCGGTATTCGGCCTTGTAGACCTTCGCCGCGCCGTCGAAGGCGGCTTTGATGTCGCCTTTCGCATCCACGATCTTCACCGGCGCCGCCGTGTCGGCGTGGATCGCCGCATAGTGCTCCAGCGCCTTTTCGGAATCGAAGCCGTCGACCTTGTTCTTGCTCCAGGTCACGCGCAGCGCGCGGCGCGCCGCCATCGCCTGCGGGAAGCTTTCCGCCACGATGCCGACGCCATGCGGCAGCTTCACGGTCGCGATCACGCCGGGCATGGCCTTGATCGCGGCATCATTCCATTTCTCCGGCGCGTTGCCGCTCACCGGCGAATGCAGGGCGCTGGCATAGACCATGCCCGGCAATTTCACGTCGATGGAATATTGCGCACTGCCGTTGACCTTGAACGGCAGATCGCGCCGCGGCACCGACCGCCCGATCAGGCGGAAGTCCTTGCGCGCCTTCAGCTCGCTCTTGTCGACGGCCGGCAGCGGCGCCGGCACCTTGCCGAAAGCCGCGATCTCGCCATAGCTCAGGCGCTTTCCCGAGTTGGGGTCGACGACCGCGCTCGGCTCGGTCTTGAGCGTCGCGGCATCGACGCCCCAATGCTCGGCGGCATTCGCGATCAGCACCTTGCGCACCTGCGCGCCCGCGGTGCGCAGGTCGTTCCAGTACATCATCACGGCACGGCTGCCGGTGACGGTCATGGACGCGGCGGCCGCTGCGGTCGGGCCAGCCATAGACTTCAGGGTTCGAGGGCGCCCATTCGAGCGTCACCTTGTTCCAGTCGGCATCCATCTCCTCCGCGATCATCAGCGGAATGGACGTGCCGGAGCCCTGACCCATCTCGGTAACCGTGAGAATTGTGATGTTGCCGTCGGGCGCGATGCGCACCCATGGCGACAGGGGTGCGGGCCGCGTGGCGGCATCGGCGGGCGGCAGGATGCGCGTGCCGTCGGTTCCGAATGCAAAGAAGAATGTCATGCCGCCGATGCCGGCGAGCATGCCGCGGCGGGTGATCTCCGGCGATCTGAGAGCGGTTGTCATGGCCTAGCCCTCCCTCGATGCGCGTTCGATCGCCGCGATGATGCGGTTGTAGGTTCCGCAGCGGCAGATGTTCCCGTCCATATGGGTGACGATCTGCTGCCGGCTCGGCTTCGGGTTGCTGGCGAGCAGCTCGGCCGCCTTCATGATCTGCCCCGACTGGCAGTAGCCGCATTGCGGCACCTCTTCGGTCACCCAGGCTTTCTGCAGCGGGTGCGAGGAATTCGGCGAGAGTCCTTCGATGGTGACGATCTGCGCGCCTTCCGCCGCCGAAACCTGCACCTGGCAGGAGCGCTGCGCGCGGCCGTCGATGTGCACCGTGCAGGCGCCGCAAAACCCTGCGCCGCAGCCGTATTTCGTGCCGGTCAGCCCGACGATGTCGCGGATTACCCAGAGCAGAGGTGTTTTGGGATCGGCATCGACGGAAACCGGCTTGCCGTTCACTGAGAACGAAGCCATCGGGGACCTCCCTGAAGTCAGCCATTTCAGGCGGGCGTTGTTCCGTCTGCCCGCTCAAGAGGTCCTTAGAGTACCAATCGAGCAAGATTTTGAAATTCAAAAATGTGAGACTGCGACGTCCGGCAGTCTCCTGTTTCCCCGCGTTCGCCCATCCGTGGTCGGCCATCGTTATTGCCTCCGATGCCGCAGATACACACTCGCGTTGTTGTCTAGGCCGGCGCAAAAACGGTAACGCGCAAGAATGTTGCGGGAATCGACGTAGCATTCTTGTTCGGGCTCTTGTTCTGACTCTCGAACAGAGATTCCAAGTCGTTTTTCAGATTGTCGGCGCGTCCGTTTTTTTCTGCAGCGTCAAATGCATTCATCGTGGGGCCGTAATATTTTCTGAATGCACCAACGAATTCCGATGGCGAGCCCGAGAAGTTGAAAGTGTACGTGTCTCTGACGAAGGATATCTTCTCTTTCGGCACCCCCGCGCCGGCAAAGCGCTCTGTCACGTTGTTCTCGATCCCCCATGTCATCGGGCTGATAAAGCCTTCCGGCGGTGGCGGCGAGTACGAGGAACTGATCTTCAATATTTGTGCGACCAATGTCGGATCGTTTGGAATCCAGTTGCCCATGACGATCCGGCCTCCAGGCCGGGTCACGCGCACCATTTCCTTGGCCACATCAAACGGCTTTGGCGCGAACATGGCGCCAAAAATGCTTACGACGAAATCGAAAGGTATCGATCCTTCAAGCTCTTGCAGGTTGGACGCATCGCCTTCCTGAAACCTGCAGTTTGTGAGGTTCTCCTCCTTCACACGCTTGTTCCCCGCCGCAACGAGGTTACTCGCGATGTCGACGCCCAATACGTCCGCTCCGAGCCTGGCCGCCGGCAAAGCCGTCGTTCCATCGCCGCATCCGAGATCGAGAACCTTGAGTCCTTTTGTGATCCCGAGTTTGCCGACCAGCGCCTCGCCACTCTCCCGCATGCTCGCCGCAATGCGGGTAAAGTCGCCTTTTTCCCAAAGTGCTTTGTTTGGATTCATACGAGCACCCTCACTATCTCACGCAACGGGCGTCTGAACCCCAAGTCTATGGTTGGAGCCTCCAAGTGTCCATCGTGAGACGGACACCTACAAATGCGGACGGGTCAGCCCGGCTCTTTCGCCGCCCCGGCGTGGATGTCGATCAGCCTGCGCACGAGATCGGGCTTGCGCGCGCGGGCGAAGCCGCATTCCGTCGCAATTCCGAATTCCGGTACGTATTTGCGTGCAAGTTCGATGCGTTTTCGCACGCCTTCGACGCCATCCGCCGCATGGATGATGCCGAGATAGATTTCCACGCCCTTGGGAAGCTCTTTCATCGGCGCGAAGAATTCGTCGGTCGCGCGCGGCGCCGGTACCGGCAGATGGATATAGGCGACCTTGTGCCGGACGTTTTGGACGATTGCGTTCGAGATATCGACGAGATGGCGCGCCGTGACCGGGTCGAAGAAATGCTTGCCGCCGAAATCGCCGTAACAAAGATGAAAGCCAAGCTCGACGTCGTCCGGCACCGGTTCGCAAATGCGCACGAATCGCCGGGTGATGTCGTCCTTCGAGGCATTCACCAGCGGGAACTGGTCCTGTGGCTGCCCGTCCCAGACGATCATGTCATGGCAGACATCCCACTGAATGCAGAGGTCGCGGTGCGGGATGTGCCGGCAGATCAATTCGACTTCGCGCGCCATCGCCTTTTCGTAAGCGGGCTCGATCGCCGCCACGTCGCGCGCCGTGCAGAAGGCGTAAATGACGCTCATCGGCGTCGGCAGGCAAACCTGAAACCGCGTCCCCTTTGCGATGTCGCCGCGGTCCCGCGCGGCCAGGAAGTCGAGATAGGACCCGCGCGCCTCGCGGGCATAGCCGAGCTCGCCGAACTCGACTTCCTCCGCTTTGACCCCTTCCGCCAGGCACAACAGCGGAAACCCGGACGTCTTGCGCAGCGCGCCGCTCGGGTCGGGCCGCAGAAAGGGACTCGAGCGCAGTAACGGATACTGGAAGCTCACCCACAGGCGGCGCGGCCCCGGCTCGCCGTCGGGAATGCGCCGCAAGCGCCGCCCCAAAGCCGGGCCGACGGTGCCAAACACCTCGTCCACGCCGCCGAGCCCGATGCTGCCGACGAGGTGGACGTGGGTAGGTGTGTAGGAGGTCGCCAGGCTATCTCCTTTGGCAACCGCTCAGGGTGGCGCTAAGGCGCCGATAAGCGCGTTTACGCACGTCTTTGACGCGCTATCGCGCCGAGCCCACCGAACGAGTTTCGCGGGGATGGGCACGATTGGGCTTAGCGCACCTGCAAAGGCATTCACATACGCCGCCCAGCTACCGCGGCGGGATCTGGATCAGCTCGTCGAGCTGCGCCTTGGTCAGTTCGTTGGCGGTGAATTTCAGCGCGACCGCATCTTTCACGATCGTGTCGAGGCCCACGATCTTGTCAGGCTCGATCGACGAGCGCGGAAAGAAGTCATCGCGCGTGCGCTTGGCTTTCGCCTCGGTGATGTTGAGCCATTCCGAGTAGACCTTCAGCGCCTTCGGGTCCGTGTACATGAAGTTGATCGTCTCACGGTAGGCCTTCATGTAACGGTCGACGACGGCCTTGTGGTCTTTGAGAAAGTTGGCGTTGGCGATGTTGAGCCGCACCGTCTGCCCCTTGAACGCGGCGGCATCGTTGCCGGTCGCGATGATGCGGATCTCCTTCTTGTCGAGCTGGTCGAGCCCGAAAGGCGGCGCGGCCCAGCCGACGTCGATCTGGCCCGACATCACGGCGGTCAGATTCGCGGCAGGTCCGCCCACCGCGGTCGGCTTCGCCTTCAGGTCATATTGCTTCATGAAGGCGGTGACGATGCCATGCGTCGAGGAGCCGTTGGTCGAATAGGCCAGCGTCTTGCCGTCGGTGTCCTTCAGCGACTTGATCGGCGAATCCGTCTTCACATACCAATAGAGGTCGTTGGCGCCGGTCGTTTCCGCGCTGATCACCCGCACCGGCGCGCCTTTCGAATAGGCGCTCATCACGCCCATGACGCCCGCGGCGATGCCGAGATCGACGCTGCCGGAAATCACGGCCTGCTGCGTTTCGCCGGCGCCGTTGGTGTAGACGATCTCGAGCTCGAGGCCATGCTTCTTGAAGATGCCGGCGCGCTGGCCGATCTCCGAGACCGAGGTGTCCCAGTTGCCGCGCTGGCCGATCGCCAGCTTGATCTTGTCGTCCGCCGATGCGCCGGCGGCGGCGCCGAGCAGCATCACGGCTGCCAGCGCAAGTGTGGTTGACGTTGTCCTCATGCGTATCCTCCCTGATCTTTTGTGGTCTTATTTTGCCGGTTCGGTCTGCCTCGCGGCATGCTGGTGCGGCGCTTCGCTGCCGCCCCCGAGGCTGCGCCAGTTCGTCGTCTTGGGCACTACCCCTTCATAGGAGCTGATGGTCGCGTGCCGGAATATGCGGCTCGGTCGTGCCGATCGCGGGCCCGCCATCGCGCATGGCGCGCGCCGCCTCGACCATCAGCCGGCGGAAGGCCACCACCGCGACATCGCTGGCGCCGACCTTTTCCTTCGAGCGGTCGCCGATCGGCCCCATCGATTCCCACATCACGATATCCTGGTTCGGGATGCCGCTGATGCCGGTGAAGTTGCCGGCTTTCATCGCGGCGCGATCCTGCTGATAGAGATTGGCGCGGTTGCGGATGCCGTCGAAATTGCGGTCGACGTCGACGCCCCATTGCAGCACGTTGAACTTGCGCCAGGTGTCGGCATCGATGCCCGGCTTGTCGGGCCCGTTCCAGGCGATGAAATAGAAAATCGTGTTGGTGTCGTCTTCCGGCGTCAGCAGCGTCGCAACGTTGTGCACGTTGTTGGGCGGGATCAGCGCCGTATAGGGCGCGATATAGACCGTCGTGCGGATGTAGTCGTGCGTGTCCTCGTTCTTGATCGGCCGCCGGATCGCCGCGTAACGGAAGCCATAGCTGGTGCGCTCGATCTGGAAGCGCGGCGCCTTGTCGGTCGAGGGCCGCAGCCAGTTCGCTTCGGTCGCTTTCGCGCCATCGACCTGCGCCGGCACCATGTCGGACGAATGCAGATGGGAGGAATGCGCGGAGTCGATCTGCCCTTCGAGGATCTGCGCCCAGTTGCAGCGCACGCGCACTTTCGTCGCGCTCACGCGCACATCCGGCGTCGGCGCAAAGGCCGGCGGCTCGAATTCGCGCATGTCTTCCGGCGGGCCCATATAGGTCCACACGAAGCCGCCCGCTTCGCGCGTCGGATACGATTTGTGCTTCACGCGATCGAAGATGAGGCTGTTGTCCGGCTCCGACGCCATCTCGACGATGTTGCCGTCCACGTCGAATTTCCAGCCGTGATAGAGGCAGCGCAGGCCGCAGTCCTCGTTGCGGGCGAAGAGCAGCGACGCCCGCCGGTGCGAGCAATATTCGTCGAGCACGCCGACGCGGCCCTTGCTGTCGCGAAACACCACGAGATCCTCGCCCAGCAGGCGCACCTTGACCGGCGCGCCGTCGGGCTCGGCGACCTCCTCCGACAGGCAGGCCGCGATCCAGTGGCGGCGCATGATCTGGCCCATCGGCGCATTGCCTTCGACGCGGCACAACAGGTCGTTTTCCTCGGGGGTCATCATGGCGGCGCTTCCCTCGCGCGCGGCAGAAATTCCTGTCGCGTCTTCTTTCTTAGATATCTAAGATAAGACTAATGAAAGCGCCGGACCTTGTCGATGGCTGATGCAACTCCTCTCCGTCTCGGCGTCGCCGGGCTTGGCCGCGCGTTTTCGGTGATGCTGCCGACATTTACCCGCCACCCGGCGGTGCGGCTCGTTGCCGCCGCCGACACCCGCACGGAGGCCCGCAAGCGCTTCGCCGAGGAATTTTCCGCAAAGGCCTATGACACGGTCGCGGCGCTCTGCGCCGATCCGGCCGTCGACGCGGTCTATGTCGCAACGCCGCATCAATTCCATCGCGAGCATGCGACGCAGGCGGCCCAGGCCGGCAAGCACCTGCTGATCGAAAAACCGATGGCGCTGACAATCGAAGATTGCACGGCCATCGTCGACGCCGCTCGGCGTGCCGGCGTGCACGTGGTCGTCGGGCACAGCCACTCTTTCGATGCGCCCGTGCAGCATCTGCGCAAGCTCATCGAGAGCGGCGCGTTCGGCCAAGTGCGCATGATCAATGCGCTGAACTACACCGACTATCTGTACCGCCCGCGCCGCCCCGAAGAGCTCGACACATCGAAAGGCGGCGGCGCGATTTTTAACCAGGCGGCGCATCAGGTCGACATGGTCCGTCTGGTTGCCGGCGCTCCCGTTACCGGCGTGCGCGCGGTGACCGGATCGTGGGACGCGGCGCGACCGACCGAAGGTGCCTACGCAACGCTTCTTACATTCGCGAATGGCGCCTTCGCATCGCTGGTTTACAGCGGCTATGGTCGGTTTCGATTCAGACGAATTCGAGGGATGGATCGGCGAGATGGGCCAGACCAAGGCGCCATATGCCGGCCAAGTCGCGCCCGCGTTTCAAGACGCAGGGCGAGGAGACGGCATATAAGCGCGCCCGCAACTACGGCGGCGCCGATTTCCGTCCGCCCGGCGAAGCGGCCGCGCATCAGCACTTCGGCACTTTACTGGTGAGCTGCGACCGCGCCGACCTGCGTCCGGTGCCGAACGGAAGTCATGATCTATCAGGACGGATCGTCCCGGCTTGACGCGATCCCCTCGCCCGGCGTGCCGCGCGCCGAAGTCATCGACGAGCTCTACCAGGCCGTCGTGCACGGCAAGGCGCCCTTGCATGATGCCGCATGGGGACTGGCGACGGTCGAGGTCCTGCTGGCCATGCTGCAGTCGGCGCGCAACGGCGCCGACGTGCGTCTCAAATGAGCAAGTCCCCGCCAAGCACGCAGGTCATTCTCCGGCACTGGCGCGAGGCCGTGCCGGACGACCGCCTCGCGCATCTGGTCAAGGATGCGACGCGCGCGCTGGTGCGCGCCTTGCAGATGCGGCTCGGCGAACATGGCGTGTCGTTCGGCCATTGGACGTTCCTGCGCATCCTCTGGGAATCCGATGGCCTGACCCAGCGCGAGCTCAGCGAGCAGGCCGGCGTCATGGAGCCGACCACGTTTTCGGCCGTAAGGGCGATGGAGCGTCTTGGTTATGTTGCCGCCGCGGCGGCCCGGCGACCGCAAGAAGATCTATGTCTTTCTGACCCCGAAGGGCCGCGGCTTGCGCAAGAAGCTTGTGCCGCTTGCCGAAGACGTGAACCGGATCGCCGTCCGCCACGTCCGTTCGGCGGATATTTCCCGTACACGCAAATTATTGCTTTCGATCATAGAAAATCTGGCGCGCGACGAACAAAGCGCCGATATGCGGATGCCGTCGACGCGCGAACTCGGACGGCTCAACGGGGCTCGGCGAAAGCGCCGGAGGGCTTGAGCATGCTTCTCATAGGGCTATAGTTCTGCCTGCCGACCCCATGCATATTTTCGACGAGCCGAAGATCGACTGCCATGCGCATGTGATCGATCCGGTCAATTTCCCCTATGGCAAAAATGTCGTCTACAGGCCGTCCGCGCAGGAGATCGGCACCGCCGCGCAATTCCGCGAGGTGATGAAATCTTATGGCGTGAAGCACGCGCTCCTGGTGCAGCCGAACTCGGGCTATGAGGGCGACAATGCCTGCATGCTCGATGCGATTGCCAAAGGCGAAGGCCGCTTCAAGGGCATCGCGATCGTCGATCTCGACGCCGATATCGCAACGCTGAAGACATTGCAGGCGCAAGGCATCGTCGGCGCGGCGATCAATCCTACGGTCCATGGCAACGATTACTACAAGCACGCCGACCGCCTGATGAAGCGGCTCGCCGACCTCGACATGTTTTTCAATCTCCAGGTCGAGCACGATCAATTCCTGATGTACGCGCCGTGGATCGAGCAGATCCCGGTGAAGGTGCTGATCGACCACGCCGGGCGGCCCGACCCGGCGGCGGGCCTGAACCAGCCGGCCTTCGCGGCCATGCTGCGCCTGGCGAAAACCGGGCGCGTGAACGTCAAGATTTCCGGCTATCTGAAATTCGCCAGAACGCCTTATCCCTTCGCGGATTGCCGGCCATTCGTGCGGGCGCTGGTCGACGCATTCACGCTCGATCACTGCCTGTGGGCATCGGACTGGCCCTATCTGCGCGCGACCGAGCGCCAGGACTACGGCCCGCTCGTTCAACTGGCCGGACAGCTCTTTCCGGATGCCGGCGATCGCCGCAAGCTGTTCTGGGACACGCCCTGCCGCTTGTTCGGATTTCCGCGATGATCGACAATATGCCTGTCCGCGACGCGTTTGCTCCTTCCGAATAACGAGGAATCCGATGCCGATTTCACGCCGCACGGTCATTGCCAGTCTTGGCGCTGTTTCAACGCTCGCGCTGCTGCCGCGGGCAGCGTTTGCGAAATATCCCGAGCGGCCGATCCGCCTGATCGTGCCCTTTGCCGCCGGCGGCAATGCCGACATTGTCGGCCGCATCGTCGGCGACCGCATATCAAGCGCCCTGGGCCAACCCGTGGTGATCGACAACCGTGGCGGCGCCGGCGGCAGCATCGGCGCCGAAGCCGTGGCGCGGTCGGCGCCCGACGGCTACACCCTGCTGGTCGCCTCGAATGGTCCGCTGACCGTCAACCCGTTTGTGCAGGCGAAGCTCGGCTACGATCCGCTGAAAGATTTCGCGCCGATCGCGCTGACCAGCTACGTGCCGCACGTCATCATTCTCAACAGCAAGGTCGAGGCCAAGACAATCGCCGATCTGATTGCCCTGTCGAAAAAAGCCCAGATCAGCATTGCCACCAGCGGCGTCGGCAGCGCCACTCATATGACGCTCGAGCGCTTCAAGGCGGCTTCAGGTGCAAACATCGTTCACGTGCCCTACCGCAGCGGCGGCGCGCTGATGCCGGATCTCATCGGCGGCAGCATCCAGGCGGCAATGACGGAATTCTCCACCGCGCTGCCGCTGCACAAAGGCGGTCAGGCCCACATCATCGCAATTGCGGCGGGGAGCCGCTCCAAGCTCGCGCCCGAAATCGCGACTTTCATCGAAAGCGGCGTCCCGAATTTCGTCGCGCAAAGTTATATCGGGGTTGTCGCGCCCACCGGCACGCCTGCGCCGGTCATTGCCGAATTGCAGAAAGCGATCGCCGCGGGGCTCACGAGCGGCGAAGCGCCCGACAAGTTGCGCGGCATGGGTTCGGAAATCGCCACGGCGAAGCAAATGACGCCTGACGGTTTCGCGGAATTCATCCGGAACGATTACGAAAACATGCGGCAGGCCGCCAAGCTCGCCGGAATAACGCCGCAATGAGTGGCGCCCTCCCGCAGGGTGCATGTGACTGCCATTGTCACGTGTTCGGCCCGGCCGCGCGCTTTCCTTACGCCGAACCGCGCAGCTACACGCCGGACGACGCGCCGCTCGAGGCCTATCTCGCGTTGCTCGACCGTCTCGGCTTCGACCGCGGCGTCCTCGTGCAGCCGAGCGCCTATGGCCGCGACAATCGCGCCATGCTCGATGCGTTGACGCGCGTACCGTCACGGTTGCGCGGCGTCGCCGTCGGCGGCGCCGAACTTGATGCTTCGACGTTGAAGCAATGGCACGCCGCCGGCGTGCGCGGCCTGCGGGCAAACGAATTCCGCCGCGACGGCAAGCCCTACTACCAGAATGGCGTGACGCTCAAGGAGGTGCGAGCCGCTGCTGCCCGCGATGGCCGAGCTGGGATGGCACCTGCAGCTGTGGATCGACACGCGCGACCTGCCCGATCTGTTGCCGGCACTCGCCAATGTTACGGTGCCGGTTGTCGTCGATCACATGGGCCGCATGGAGCATCATCACGGCACGAGCCATCCCGGCTTTCAGGCCCTGCTGCGCGGCGTCGGAGAAGGCCGGCTCTGGTCGAAGTTGTCGGGCACCTACCGGCTCGGCGCCACGGCGCCGGACTACGAGGAGGCCCGCCCCTTCCACGACGCGCTCGTTGCCGCCAATCCGCGCAATCTTGTCTGGGGAACCGACTGGCCGCATCCGCGCCCGGAAGGGCCGGTGCCGGACGCGGCGCGGCTGCTCGACGTTTTTCGCAAATGGACGACGCCCGCAAACCAGCAGGCGATCCTGGTCGACAACCCGGCGCGGCTCTACGGCTTTTAGACAAGGATCGAGCATCGCGTTCAGCCGTAGGGTGGGCCAAGGCGCGTCGCAGGCGCGCCGGGCCCACCGCGGACTGTGCACAAAACGGGACCGACGGTGGGCTCGCATTCGCCTTCGCGCTCGCGCGTCGAAGGCGAATGCTTAGCCCACCCTACAATGTTTCTTTGACGGGCAGCGGTCACCGCCCGGCCGCGTAGCCCTGCATCCCGCGCGGATTGGCGGCGGCGCGGCGGCGCTTGCCGACGCGCGAGGCGGCCGTAAGGCGCCCTTCCGACCAGGCTGGCCCGACTTCAACGTCGTGACCGCGCTTGCGCAACTCCTTCACCGTTGCCTCCGGCACGCGGGATTCCACCACCAGCACGCCCGGGCGCGCGGTGCGCGGCCAGAACGAGATCGGGAAATGCTCGGAGTGCCAGGCCGGCGCGTCGATCGCTTCCTGCAGGTTCATTTTCGCGTGCACGTGGCGCAGGAAGAATTGCGTGGTCCACTGGTCCTGCTGGTCGCCGCCGGGCGAGCCCCAGGCGAGGTAGGATTCGCCATCGCGCAGCGCGAGCGTCGGCGACAATGTCGTGCGCGGCCGCTTGCCGGGCTTGAGCGCTGCCGGATGATTTTCGTCGAGCCAGAACATCTGCGCGCGGGTGCCGAGGCAGAAGCCGAGCTCCGGAATGACGGGCGACGACTGCAGCCATCCACCCGACGGCGTCGATGACACCATGTTGCCGGCCTGATCGATAATATCGAAGTGCACGGTGTCGCCGATCACCTCGCCGACGCGGCCGACGGTCGGCTCGCCGGCCCCGAGCGAGCCGACAGCGGCGCGCGGCCCCTCCTCGTGCCGGACCGTAATCGTGCCGCCGAAGCCAGCGAGCGAGCCGGGGCGCAAATCCATCGACGCCTTGTTGGAGATCAGCTTGCGGCGCTCGGCGTTGTATTTTTCCGACAGCAGCGTGTCGATCGGCACTTCCACGAAGTCGGGGTCGCCGTAGAACACCTCGCGGTCGGCGTAAGCGAGCTTGGCGCATTCGACCTGGAGATGAATGAACTGCGGCCCGGCCGGGTCCATGCCGTCGAGGTCATAGCCGCGCAGCAATGCGAGCTGCTGCAGCATCACGGGTCCCTGGCTCCAGACGCCGGCCTTGCAGACTGTGTAGCGGCCGTAGTCGTAAGTGAGCGGCGCTTCGACATGCGCCTGCCAGCGCGCCATGTCGGCACCGGTGAGCAGGCCGCCATGCGGCGTGCCGGTGACGTCTATCACCTTCTGCGTGCGGCAGAACCTGTCGATCGCCTCGGCGACAAAGCCCTGCGACCACACCTGCCGCGCCCGTTCGATCTGCTTCACGCGATCGCCGCCGGCATCCGCCGCCTCGCGCA
Source organism: uncultured Alphaproteobacteria bacterium (assembly GCA_963718035.1). Classification (GTDB taxonomy): domain Bacteria; phylum Pseudomonadota; class Alphaproteobacteria; order Rhizobiales; family Xanthobacteraceae; genus Pseudolabrys. The sequence continues at coordinate 75,073 of CAVQYD010000015.1, forward strand.
AGATCCGTTCATAGGTGTCGGCGAGCGTGCGGTTGGCGAACATCGAACCCGGCGGCGGCACATTTCCGTCCGGCAGATAGACGGCCGCGGAGGTCGGCCAGTGATCGCGGAAAAGATCTTCCACGGTCGCGATCGTTGCGCTGGCGCGCTCGACGATCGGATGACCATTGCGCGCATAGGAAATCGCCGGCGTCAGCACGTCGGACGGACGCATCGTTCCGTAATCGCGCAACAGCAGCATCCAGGTGTCGAACATTCCCGGCACGCAGGCCGCGAGCAGCCCGGTGCCCGGCACGATATCGAGACCGAGCTCGGTGAAGCGCGCGATGGTCGCCGCGGCGGGGGCCGGCCCCTGCCCGCAGATCACCTCCGGCTTGCCGCGTTTCACGTCGTGCAAAATAACCGGAACGTCGCCGCCCGGGCCGTTGAGATGCGGCTCGACCACCTGCAGCACGAAGGCGGTTGCAACCGCCGCATCGAAGGCATTGCCGCCCTTCTCGAGCGTGGCCATGCCGACCGCCGTCGCGATCCAGTGCGTGCTGGTGACGACGCCGAAGATGCCTTCGATCTCGGGCCGCGTCGTGAACGGATTGGGATTGATCTTTGAGACGCCGGCCCGCATGCGACTAGAACCCCGTGGCGAAGCGCGCCATGACGATGATGATGGCGACCTGCATGGTCCCCTGCACCGCCACAACGCGCACGTAAGTTTTCATCCAGCGCGCGATCTTCTCGCTGTCGGGCTGCGGCTTCTGAATCTCGAAGTAAAGACGCAGATTGGCCGGCAGCAAGTAACCGAGCCCCTGCACCGTAAGCACGGTGACGATCGCGAGCGCCGCGATCACCCACCAGAATTCCGGATAGCCCAAATCAAGATATCCCATTCGCACCGCGAGGAACCAACCGGTGGTCGAAGTCACGATCGACAAAGTTGGCATCAAGATCAGCGTGCGCGGGATCAGCCCGGAGATGATCGTGCGCCGCGTCTCGAGCGACACGCCGCGCAGAATGGGCCCGATGACGAATCCCATGAACAGGTCGATGCCGGTCCACAGCGCGCCGGCCATCACGTGCACGAAATTGAGGAACCAGAGGCTCGGGCCGAGGATCGCCGCGATCATCACCGCGAAGGCGGTGGCCGCCGCGACGAGATACCAGGGTCGCAGTGGAGCGGCGGCGCGGACAGGTTGAGCCGCAAGCGTGGAGTCGGACAATTCCAAATTCCCCTCAACGAGCCCGAACGACGGTATCTGCCGAACACGGCACTGCC
>CAVQYD010000016.1:0-5810 GCA_963718035.1 uncultured Alphaproteobacteria bacterium
GACCGTATTGTGCCGGCTGCATCGCTGCTGCGCGGCGGAGACGGCATCGATACCTCATCGGTGCTCGGCCTGCTCCGCAACTGGGACGCGGCGCACCGGAGCCTGCATGAGGCCACTGCCAACGGGCTTCCGCCGGGTGAAGGAGTCTTGCTGGCACAAGCGAAGCTGCTCGCGCCGATCCTTTACCCGGGCGCCTTTTATTGCGCGGGCGCCAATTATTGGGATCACCTGGAAGAAATGGCCGAGATCGCCAAACGCGTGACCGGCAAAGCACCCGCGATGACGAAGGCCAAGGATCCATACTTCTTTATGAAGACCACTGCGGGCTCAATCATCGGTACCGGTACGCCGGCCCGGCTGCCGCCTTTTTCGCAACAAGTGGACTGGGAGGCGGAACTCGGCGTCGTCATTGCGCGGCCGACCCGGAACATCCCGGAGGAGCGCGCCCTGGAGGCCGTCGCTGGATATCTCATCGTCAATGATCTTTCCGCCCGGGACCTGATGAAACGCGAAGGCTCGCCGTTCGGCATGGACTGGGTCGGACAGAAATGCTTCGAGGACGCCGCGCCGATGGGGCCCTGGCTCACCCCTGCGGCTTATGTTTCCGACCCCAATAATCTGGCCATCAAATTGTGGGTCAACGGAGTGCTCAAGCAAAACTCCAATACGGCGCGGCTGGTGCACAATATCGCCGAGCAGATCGCCTATCTGTCGCGTCATATCACGCTCAATCCGGGCGACGTTATCGCCACCGGCACCCCGGCAGGCGTAGGCATGCCGCGCGGCGAATTCCTCAAGGCCGGCGACGAGGTCCGCATCGAGATCGACAGTTGCGGGGAACTGATCAACAAAATGATCGCGGGCTAACGCGGTTTGCTCGGTATTTCAGGGCGTCAAACCGGCTATCCGTGACAGCGCAGCGATTTTCCGCATAAGATCGACGCCGGGAAAAGGCTCGCAAGAAGCCACGGGAGGATGAACCATGTCATTGCAGACAATCGTCAAGGCATGCGCTTTAGCCGTCGCCATCGCGTTCGGAGCAGGATCGGCACAGGCTCAAACCGTCACGCTGAAGCTCTCGCACTTCGTTCCGCCGCAGCATGCGTTCCACAAATGGATTACCGCCTGGGCGGAGAAGATCGAGAAGGAATCGAACGGGCAGCTGAAATTCGAAATTTATCCCAATGGCCAGCTCGTCGGACCGCCGAACCGGCAGCTCGATGCGGCGCGAAACGGCATTGTTGATATCGCCTGGGTTCTGCACGGCGTGACGCCCGGCCGTTATCCAATGACCGAGCTCGCCAATCTTCCCTTCACCTTTCCAGGGGGAACACCCAATCTGCCGGAGATGGCAAAGCGCTTGACGGAGCTCGCGCCGAAATATCTCGCCGCCGAACACACCGGCTTGCACATCTTGTTCCTGAACCAGGCGCCGCCGGTCCTTCTCTTTTCCAAGGAGCCGATCAAGACGCTCGCAGACTACAAGGGCAAGAAAATCCGCTACGCCTCGATCACCAACAAGCAGTTGTTGGAAGCGCTCGGCGCCGCGCCGATGCTCATTCCGCCCTCGGACGCGCAGGACGCGCTGTCCAAAGGCATCGTCGAGGGCGCCATGTTCCCCCATGAAGCGGGCCTCGCCTACGATCTTGCCTCGGCGGTGAAATATGCGATCGAGCCGCCGATAGCGTCGGCCACATTCGCAATGGTCATGAACCCCGCGAAGTACAATTCGTTGCCGCCGGATCTCCGGGCCATCATTGACAAGGAAACCGGCGTGAAAGGTGCGATGGACTTCGCTGCCGCTTATCAGGCGCAGGAGAAGTTCGCGCGCGAACTGCAAACGACGAAGAAGGGTCTGCAGATTCTTACGCTGCCGCCTGCCGAGGTCGCCAAGATGAAGGAACTCTCCAAACCGATCGTCGATAAGGCGATCGACGAACTCGAGAAAACAAGGCAAGCCGGCGAAGAATTCTTCGCCGCCTACACAAAATAGCCCTTGCAAGGCTCGGCGGTGCGGTGGCTATGCGTCACGCAGAGCGCCGCAGGCCGCCGCGTAGCCATTCAAGAGAGACGAGATGAGCGCACGCGATCGCCTCTTGAAGATTGCCGACCGCCTGCAACGCGCGCAGCTTTGGCTGGCGGCAGTCGCGCTCACCACGTTGATGATGGTAACGGTCATCGACGTATTCATGCGCTATTTGTTCAACCGGCCCATCCGCGGCTCCTTCGATGCGGTCGAGGGATGTGCTGCTGTTTCGTCTTCAACAGCATGGCCGACCACCTTTTTCGGCCGTCGAAACGTGGTCATCGACATTATCGATTCATTTGTCCCGCGCCGCCTGTCCAGCGTGTTAATCCGCGTTGCCGACTTCTTGTCGGTGCTCATTCTCGGATTGCTGGCATTGGGCGATGCTCGTTCCTGCCGCGCAGTCCTATGCCTATGGCGAACTTAAACAGGATCTGGGCCTTCCGATTTTCATTCTCTGGTTCGCTGCGATCGGTTTGGCGGGCACGATTTTTTGCGCGATCGCAATCGCCCTGGCCAGACCGGCAACCGACAATTCATTCGCGATGGGCCGCTCGGAATGAGCGCGCCGCTGATCGGTTTGACCGAAATCCTGGTCCTTTTCGTTTTGCTGATCCTCCGTGTTCCGGTCTGGATTCGCTGTTGGTGGTCGGCTTCTTCGGCAACGTGACTTTGCTGGGCTGGCAAGGCGCATTCGCGCTCGCCGGCACCGCCCCTTACGACGTTGCCTCCAACTACTCGCTGTCGGTGCTGCCGCTATTCATCGTGATGGGTGAAGTCGCGTCGAAATCGCGCTTGTCGGGCGAGCTGTTCAAAGCGGCGCGGGTGCTGGTATCCGGTTTCCGCGGCGGGCTGGCGGTTGCAACGCTCGCGGCTTCGGCGCTGTTCGGCGCGGTCTCGGGCTCTTCGCTCGCCAATGCGGCGACCATGACCCGCATGGCGCTGCCGGAATTGCGCAAGGCCGGATACGACGACGGACTGGCGACTGGTTGCATCGCCGCCGGTGGCAGCACCGACATCCTCATTCCGCCGTCCATCATTCTCGTCATCTATGCCGCGGTCGCCGAACTTTCGGTTGCCAAGCTGCTGGCCGCAGGCTTGATCCCGGGCTTGCTGCTTACCGGACTGTACATGCTCGTCGCAGTGGCAGTGGCCTATTGCAGGCCGCATTACGCGCCCGATCGAGAGCACCACACTTGGCGCGAACGTATCGCCGCCATGCGCGAGCCGTGGCAGTTCATTGCGCTTTTCGTCGTGACGATCGGAGGCATCTACGCCGGCGTTTTCAGTCCGACGGAGGCAGCCTCCATCGGCGCCTTTGGCGCCATCGTCCTCGGCATCCTCGGCCGCCGCATGGGCTCGCGCGATCTTCTGCGCGCCATCGAGAACTCGGTCGTGGTCAGCGGCGCTCTGTTCGTGATCGTGATCGGCGCCAATCTGCTGTCGGCTTTCATCGTTCAGGCGCATCTGCCGGAATTGCTACTCGATGGCGCGCGGGCGCTAAGTCTTTCCGGCCTTGCCGTGATGACGTTCATCATCGTCGGCTACATCATCCTCGGATGCTTTCTCGAAGCCATCGGCATGATCCTGATCACCGTGCCGGTATTCCAGCCGCTGATCAAAACCTTCGGCTACGACCCGATCTGGTTCGCGATCATCGTGGTGATCATGGTCGAAGTCGGCCTGATCCATCCGCCGGTCGGCATGAACCTGTTCGTCATCCAGGCGCAGGCGCCGGACGTCAAGATCGCCGGCATCTACAGAGGTATCGTGCCGTTCCTGCTGGCGCCGCTGGTGCTGATCGTCCTGATGTTCCTGTTCCCGCAAATCGCCCTGTGGTTGCCGAAGGCGCTGTACGGCTTGATCTCAGCCGCTCACTTCATCATCTCTTCCGGCGGACCGGGGCCCCAGAGATTTGATGCCGAAGGATCCTTCGCCCAGACTTTCGGACGCTGCGGGTTGTCGCGGTGCCACGGGCGCGGCTCGAAGTAACCGAGCTCCTCGTCTTTCATCAGATCGAGCTCGCAAAACAATTCGGTGATCAGGCCGTTAGGGCTGCGGTGATAGGCAAACAGATTGTGGCCGATGCCATGGCGGCCGGGGCCCCACAGCGTCTTGTAACCATTCACGCTCAGGAAATCGCAGGCTTCCTGCAATTGGCCCCAGTTGCGCACTTCGAACGCGGTATGGAAGTGACGGTTGGAGCCGGTGCCCATCAGATTGATCGTGTGATGGTCGGGCCCGCAACGCAGGAACACGAAGAAATCCGCCATCCAGTCGGACTCGCGAAAACCGAGAACGTCAATGTAGAACTGCGCGACCTTCTTCACGTCCTCGCAATGGAAGGCGACGTGGCCGAGCTTGTGCGGCACGACGCCTTTGGTCGGAAATTTCTGGTGCAGCGAAGTCGGGGCGCTTGAACACCTCGATCGTCGTGCCCTTCGGATCTTCAAAGACGAGCATGTCGGAGATTGACGGCTCGGGATCTTTCTTGCGCGCCGTCTTCACCCCGTGCTTCTGCGTCTGCTTCTCGAACTCGTTGAGGTCTTCCTGCGGACCGATCTGGAAGCCGATGCGGGTGCATTTTGCCTGGTCGCCTTTGCGCAGGACCACCGAGTGATGGTCGACTGTATTGGCCAGGTAGACCGCATCTTTTTCCTTGGCGATGAGATTGAGACCCAGGATATCCGTGTAGTACTCGGTCTGCTTGCCGGGATCAGGCATCTCATAGCTTGCGTGGGCGATTTTGCGTACGCGGATCATCTTTTTCTCCCTCGCGACTTCGTTTTCGAGCGGCTTTTTTCCGTACGGATTTTTTGCTGGTTTTCCGGCTTTTGGCTTTGCCTTCCTCGCTTTCGCCTGCGCCCGGCGACGCGGCAACCTTCTGATCACCTCGACCATGACCGCATTGTCGTGCTCGCCAAGACCCATGTCGATGCACTGCGCGTAGAGTTCGGCGGCACGATCGAGCATCGGCGTCGCGACACCTGCCCGATCGGCGAGATCGCCGATCAATTCGAAGTAGTGTGAGATGGTGACCGCGGTCCCCATCGCCGGCAGAAATCGCTCCTGCGCCATCATCGGCGCGCGGATGCCGAACTGGGTCGAGCCGCCGCTGCCGGCGGCCACCGCCTTGATCAACAGATCGATATCGACACCGGTCTTGAGCGCAAGCGCCATGGCCTCGCCGGTGGCGGCCATATGAACGGCGACCAGCAGATTGTTGATCAGCTTGACCTTGCTGGCCGAACCGAACGGACCGAAGTAGTGGTAGACGTCTGTAAAGCCACGAATGACCGGCTCGACTTTTCTTGCGGCGTCCGCGTCTCCGGCAAGATAAATCACCGCCTTGCGCGCGCTGACCATACTCGGCGTGCCGCCAACTTCGCCGTCGAGAAACAGCGCACCCTTGGCGGCAAGCGGAGCAATCTGACGTTCCTTGTCGGGGATGAGGTGCGAGCCGAGCTCGACCACGATCTGCCCTGGCCGCGCCGAATGGACCAGACCTTGCTTTCCCTGGACCATTTCGTCGAGCGCTTCCGCCGAGGGCACGCAGGACAGCACGATATCGGCCTGCGCGCCGATGTCGGCGGGCGAGCGCGCCGGAATACCACCGACCTTTTCAAAATCGGCAAGTGAACTGCGGCGATAGCCGAGCACCCGGTAGCCGCTCTTGATCAGATTCTCCGCGATCGGCAGACCAATCTTGCCCACACCGACAACACCGACCGTCTGCATACGCCCTCCCGTCGCACCGACTGCCGCCGCCCATTCTCGACGAGCC
>CAVQYD010000017.1:0-65742 GCA_963718035.1 uncultured Alphaproteobacteria bacterium
GGGCGGCCCTTCTCGACGTCGGCGTTGGCATTCTCGGAAAGCTGGACGGAAGCGGTCTGAGACGGAGCTGCCAATCAGTGTCCGCTTTTGGGGGTAAAGCAGACATGGCTTTTTGCACCGCACATGTCTGCTTTTGACCGAAAGCGGACATGTTGCCGCATTGTCACGTACGTCCGCCATCCGACACACCATTGCTTTTTCCGATTGATTGAACGTTCCTGCTGAAAGATCATCGGCTCGCGGACGGATAGTTAGTTGTATGACAACCGCCGACGAGCTCGTAAGCAAAGCACACCGTTTTTACGCACTAGCTCTGGGAGCGTCGAACCCAAGCACGAAACGTCGCTTGGATAGGTTGGGGGACGACTATCTTCAACAAGCTCACGAACTCAAGCGCGAAAGAACTTTCAGAGAAGCGACACTTTTGAAGTCCCGACGCAAGTTGAAGGCGGGCGGACTTGCAAATGATGACGGTTGGCTCTCGGGGGTAAAGCAGAGATCAAGAATTGACCGTCATGCCCGCTTTGGGTCAAAAGCGGACATGCGACATGCCGATGTGAAGGCAACTCTTTGACAGGCCGTCTCAAGCGTTTGGATCGTCGGCGTTCGGATAAAAGAGTTGTTCGCCATTAATCTTGAAGTTGGCGATGGCCTTCTGTCCGTCTGGCGACACCAGCCAGTCGATGAAACCTTGTCCAAACTCCTTGTTCACATTCGCATGTTTGGCCGGGTTCACCAGTATGACGCCGTACTGGTTGAACATGCGCTTGTCACCTTCCACCAGGATTTGCAGGTCACCTTTGTTCTGGAGGCTAATCGAGGTGCCGCGGTCGGACAGCACATAGCCCTTGCCGGCGGCCGCCATATGGAGCGCCGCTCCCATACCCTGGCCAATCGATGTGTACCAGGAACCTCTCTTTTTCGATGTCGATGCCGACGTCCTTATTCCAGAGCACGAGTTCGGCGAGATGGGTACCAGAGCGGTCGCCGCGCGATATGAAAGTTGCTGCCTTGTCCTTTATGTTCTTAAACGCCTTCGCGATATCATTCATGCCCTTGATGCCGGCCGGGTCGCTCTTCGGCCCAATCAGTACAAAGTCATTGTACATTACCGGAAATCGCGTCACGCCTTCTCCTTCGGCGAGAAACTTTTGTTCCGCCGATTTTGCATGCACGAACACGACGTCGGCTTCACCGCGCCGGCCGGTATCGAGCGCTTGGCCGGTCCCCTGCGCCAGGATTTTCACAGTGATACCGGTCTTTTGCGTGAAGAGCGGCAGCAAGTAGTCGAACAGGCCGGAATCCTGCGTCGACGTCGTCGTGGCGACGATAATCGTTTTTTCTTGCGCCAGCGCATGCGCCGTCAAGAAAACGGCGACGCCAAAGGATGCGATGAAAGTGAGTATGATTTTTCGCAGCAAAAGCGACCCCCTAGTTCCCATCCCCTTATAGCCTGCTGCGTGGGACCGTTTTATGGCTGACGGGTGGGTTTCCGAATAGCTGCCATGCAGCTTGCTCTATCATGTCCGCTATTGGCACTTAGCGGACATGCCGAGTTGCACCGCACATGTCCGCTTTCGGGGGTAAAGCGGACATTCGTTGGAAGTCTTGAGCGGAAGCGGTCCCAGTCGTAGCGTTAAGCGTTTCCGTTCGGCTAGGACCGCCCCAAGCGGCGCATCCGTTGCCCCCGCTTAGTCAACATTCATATCGAATTGGCCAGCCAGGACTTTGATGTAGCGCAAGCCTGCCAAAAAATTATTGCGCTGAAGTGTGCCGCCCAAAGCCCCCATAAAATTTGATGCCGCAAAGTCCGCTACCGAACTGAAGCGGGACATTAGAAGAATTAAGTTTAGCGGGAATAGGAGCTTGGGTCCCCGGCACGACCGAGATATGGACCTCACGGCGTGCCGGAGACAGACGAACCACTCGGTTGCCTAGGAAAAGCCCCAAGAGTTCATCCGAAGTTATGAGCGCGCGAAAGCAAGGCGAAGGCATTGATGTAGATCAGGCCAAAGTTCCAATGTCCCTGACCCGGTCGCGGCGCTGGTCAGGGCGAAACCCTCGGGCGAAAGCTTCGGGGTTTTTGTTGACGCGGATGCCGCGCGCCGTGTCCGCTTTTGGCACTTAGCGGACATTTGCTTTTGCACTGCAAATGTCCGCTTTCGGGAGTAAAGCGGACAAGTGCCCGTCACACAAATCGCATCAGCATCAACCCGCCGGTCACCACCACAAAGATGACCGCGGTGGCGCCGAGCACGGTGGTGATGTGCCGCCAGCCGAGGCCGATGATCGTCTTCACCGACGTCCCGAGCCCGAGCGCGCCGATGGCGAGCAGCAGGCCCCAGGTCGAGATCTCCACCAGCACGCTTTTCGCGGGCGCATAGACCGGCATCCAGGACGGGGCCAATGGCACCGCGCTGTTCAGGATGCACAGCAACAGGAAGACGATGGCGAAGACCGGCACCGGCACGCGCGCCTCGCCGTGCCGAATGCCCTTGCGCGTGAAATACCAGCCGACGCCGAGCACCACCGGCAGCAGCAGGAACACGCGAAAGAGCTTCACGATCACGGCCGTGTTGCCGACCGGCTCCGACACGGCGTAACCGGCGCCGACGACCTGAGCGACGTCGTGAATCGTGCCGCCCAGCATCACGCCCGTGGTCTGGGCATCAAAGCCGAGCACGATGCAGAGCGGCGGATAGACCAGCATCGCCAGCGTGGCGAGCGCATTCACCGCCACCACGACAAAGGCGATGTCGGCCGCCTTGCCCTTGTACTCGGGCACGACCGTCGAGGTCGCAAGCGTCGCCGAAGCGCCGCACACCGCCGTGCCGACGCCGACCAGCGCGCCGAATCCGGCGCTGCGGCCATACCAGCGTGCCAATACAAACCCTGACGCAACGGTCGCAGCCATGGAGACGACGATCAGCACGGCGGTTTGCAGGCCGAGCGCCGCGATATCGCCGAGCCCCACGCGCAGGCCGAGCAGCGCGACCGCCCAGCGCAACAGCGTTTTCACGCAGAAATTCATGCCCGGCTGCACCGCCGGCCGCGCCGCCAGCGGATTGAGCGCGATGCCGACGACGAGCGCGATCACCATGCTGGGGATGGGAACGACCTTCGCCACGAAGGGCGCCGCGATGTAGCCGATCACCGCCACCATGGCCGACAGGAGAATGCCGGGCGCAAGGGCCGCCGCCAGGGCCACCGAGGGCCGCAAGGCTTGCAAATTTTCTGCGCTCACACGGGATTCCTTATTGGCTTGCGGCGACTTTGGGACGGCCGGATTGAAGACCTGCCGCAACGGCAGCGGCGATTTGCGAAGGCGTATCGACGACGGTGACGCCCGCTGCTTCGAGCGCCTTGCGCTTGGAGGCGTAGCTGCCGGCATTGCCCGTCACGATCGCGCCGGCATGCCCCATTTTCTTGCCGGGGGGAGCGGCGGCGCCCGCGATGAAGGCGACCCTCGGCTTGCTCATCGTTTTTGCGTAGACCGCAGCGTCCTCTTCCATCGCGCCGCCGATTTCGCCGACGATCACGATCGCATCGGTGCGGCTGTCTTTATCCAGCGCCTCGAGCGCATCGCGCGTGGTGGTTCCGAGCATCGGGTCACCGCCGATGCCGATGAAGGCGCTTTGGCCGATGCCGGCGCGCGTGAGATTGAGGCAGACCAGCGTGCCCAGGCTGCCGCTGCGCGAGATCACGCCGACCCGCCCTGCCCTGAACACGCTCGGCACGAAGGCCGGCATGATGCCGACAAAGGATTCACCAGGCGTGACAAGACCCGCGGTATTGGGGCCGACGATGCGGGTGCCGTGTTTCGCAGCGGCTGCATGCATCGCCATCACGTCCTGCGCCGGGATGTGCTCGGTCAGCACGACCAGCAGCTTGATGCCGGCCTGCGCGGCGGACACCGCCGCCTCCTTCGCCATCGGCGGCGGAATGAACATCACGGCGACATCGCCGCCGGTTTTCGCAACGGCCTCGGCGGCGGTCGCGAAAATCGGCACGCCGACATGGGTCTCGCCCGCACGCTTGGGATTGACGCCGGCGACCACATTGGTGCCGTAGGCGATCATCTTCTCGGTCCAGAAGGTGCCCTGCTTGCCGGTGATGCCGAGCACAACGACGCGGTCGTTTTTGCGGACGATCATTGTGCTGCCTTCACCGCCGCCTGGATGGCGTCTTCCATGAAGTCGTACGGCTCGATGCCGAGCTCGTCGCGCACCAGCTTCACGGCTTCCTCTTCGCCGGTGCCGTGGATCGAGAAGAATACCGGCACTTTCGGCTGCAGCTTGTGCCAGGCCTTCACGACTCCGTCGGCCATCACGTCGGTGCGCGCAAAGGCGCCGCAGAAATTGATGACAAGGCTTTTCACGCCGGGATTGGAAAGCACCAGGTCGAGCGCGATTTCGGATTTCGTGTAGGCCTCGCCGCCGATCTCCAGGAAGTTCGCGGGCTTGCCGCCGTAATGACGGATGACGTCCATGGTCGTCATGGTGAGGCCTGCGCCGTTGGCGAGCACGCCGACATTGCCGTCGAGCTGGATCAGCTTGAGGCCGGCCTCGGCGCCGCGCTTTTCCAGCGCCGTCATTGCGGCGGCAGCACCCAGCTTAGCGATATCCGGCTGGCGATAGACCGCGGCATCGTCGAGCACGAATTTGCAGTCGAGTGCGACCACGCGATTGTCCTCGAGCAAGGCCAGCGGATTGATCTCAAGAAGCTCGGCATCGCGCGCGCGGAAGGCGGCGTACATGCGATCGAGAGTGCGCGCGATCTGCTCTTGCGCCTCGCCGAGACGGAGACCATTGAGCATGACCGCAAGGTCGGCGGCCGACGGTCTGCCATCGATGTCGACCAGGAGACGCCGGATCGCCGACGGTTTTGCCGCGGCGATTTCCTCGATGTCCATGCCGCCTTCCGTGGAGAAAAGGATCAGCGGCTTGCGCGCGGCAACGTCATGCAGGACGGCGGCATAGAACTCGCGCGCAATTTCGGCCTGCTCCTCGACCAGGACGCGCTCGACCGAATAGTCGCCGATGCGCATCCCGAGAATTTGGCTGGCCGCCTGCTTCGCTTCGTCGGGTCCGGCGGCGAGCTTGATTCCGCCGGCCTTGCCGCGCTTGCCCGCCGGAACCTGCGCCTTGACGACGCAAGGCCCGATATTCGCCGCCGCCATGGCCGCTTCCGCCGCGCTGATACAGAGCGTGCCGCGCGGCACCGGAATGCCGGCAGGCGTCAAAACCAGCGATTTTGCGGCGTGTTCCTCGAAATTCATTCAGCAGCTCATGGCCTTTGCGATCGTCATGGCCGGGCTTGTCCCGGCCATCCCGATTGGGAGCGCAGTGCCTTCCCAAGCGGGGTCACCGGGACAAGCCCGGTGACGACAAAGGAGTGTCACTTGCCGTACTTCTTCCAATAGGCGCCGAACAATTGCTCCTCGCTCGGCTTGTCTTCCGGGATGGTGGTGACGAGGTGGGTGATGTTGAGAAAGTTCATGTAGTTGAGATTGTCGGTGATCGAATTTCCGCCCCAGGTGCCGCAGCCCATGCTGAGCGTGAAATTGAGCCCGTTGTCGAAGCCGCCGCCATTGCCGAACGTGTGCGCCTGATTGATCAGCACCCGCACGACGTCCGAACGCTCGGCCAGCACGCGGGCACGGGCCATGTCCTTGGTGTGCAGGCCGACCGAATGGCCGCGGCCCTGGTGCGCAAGGATCTCGTTGGCGCGCGCGACGGCGGCCTCGAAATCCTTGGCACGATAGACGGTGAGCACCAGCGCGAGCTTCTCGCCGGAGAACGGAAAACCCCGGCCGACGCCGGTTTCCTCGACCATGAAGAACTTCTTCGATTCGGCCGCCGCGGGCAGGCCGCAGCCGCGCGCGAAGACATCGGCATCGCGCGCGATCAGCGTCCGGCTCAGCTTGCCGTCCGGCCAGAGCGCGGCCTGGATTTTCGTCTTCTCGGCGCCGTTGGCCATGTAGCCGCCCGCGCGCTCGAGCGCGGCGATCGCCTTGTCGTACACGGCATCGACGAGGATCACCGAATTTTCCGACGAGCACGACGTCGAATTGTCGAAAATCTTCGAGGCGCAGATCTTCCGCGCGGCATCGTCGAGGTCGGCGGTCTCGTCCACGATCACCGGCACGTTGCCGGTGCCGACGCCGATCGCCGGCGTCCCGCTCGAATAGGCGCGGCGCACGTTGTCCTGCGAGCCGGTGGCGACCACGAGGTCGGCGGCCTGCATCAGCGCCTGCGTCATGTCTTTTGAGGCGGGCGCCGGCAGGATCTGCACCAGATCCTCGGGCGCGCCGATCTTCTTCAGCTCCGCGCGCATATAGTCGACGGTCTTCGTCGTCGTCTTCAGGCCCGCCGGCGATGCCGCAATGACAACGGCATTGCGGCCCTTGATCGCCATCATCGCCTTGTTGACAGGGGTCGCGCCCGGATTGGTCGATGGCGTGATCGCGCAGACAACGCCGACCGGCTTTGCGTATTTGACGATGCCGCGCGCCTTGTCCTCCTCGATGATGCCGACTGACTTCACCCGCAAAAGATCGCGCAGCGTGCCGAAGGTCTTGCGTTGCTTCTTGGTGATCTTGTCGGGAACGTTGCCGAGCTGCGTGTCCTTCACGGCGAGCTCGGCGAGCTCTTTGGCATGCGCAGGATTGTAGAGCGACCACGCCAGCGCGGTGACCGCCTCGTCGACGCGCGCCTGATCGGCGTCCGCGAATGCCGCCATCGCGGCGCGCGCCCGCCGCACGAGATCGTCGACCACGCTGAGCGTCTTCGGATCGGCCGCCGGTTTCACTGCGACAGTCATGTCTTCTGCTCCATCAGGCGACCTGCTGCGGGCGCATGTCCTCGCGGCGGATACCGGCTACCACTGTCGGCTTCTTCATCGCGTCGCGGCGGAACGGCTCGCCGAGCTCCTGATTGAGGATCACCTCGATGAAGGTCGTCACGCGCTTCTTCTGAGCTTCGCAGGACGCGCGCAGCGCCTCGGTCAGCTCGGCTTGCGTCTTTACTGTCACGCCTTTCAGTCCGCAACCTTCCGCGACCTTTGCATAGCTGAGATGCGGATCGAGCTCGGTTCCGACGAAATTATTGTCGAACCAGAGGATCGAATTGCGCTTTTCCGCGCCCCACTGATAGTTGCGGAAGACCACCATCGTGATGCCGGGATATTCATCGCGCCCGATCGAGCTCATCTCGCTCATCGAGATTCCGAAGGCGCCGTCGCCGGCAAAGCCGACGCAGGGAATATCCGGATTGCCGATCTTGGCGCCGATGATCGCGGGGAAGCCGTAGCCGCACGGCCCGAACAGTCCGGGCGCGAGATACTTCCGTCCCTCGTCGAACGTCGGATAGGCGTTGCCGATGGCGCAGTTGTTGCCGATGTCGCTCGAGATGATGGCGTTCTTCGGCAGCCCGGCCTGGATGGCGCGCCAGGCCTGCCGCGCCGACATGCGGTCGGGCTCGCGCTTGCGCGCATCGGCATTCCAGGTCGTGCCCGGATCGTCGTCTTCGTGATCCATGCTCGAAAGCGTCTGCAGCCAGCGCGATTTTGTCTGATGGATCAATGCTTTGCGCTCTTGGCGGCCGGCATTGCCGGCCGATGGCGAGAGCTGCTTGAGCAGGCTCTGCGCGACCAGCTTGGCGTCGCCGCAGATGCCGACAGCCACCGGCTTGGTGAGGCCGATGCGGTCGGGATTGATATCGACCTGGATGATCTTGGCCGTCTTCGGCCAGTAATCGATGCCGTAGCCCGGCAATGTCGAGAACGGATTGAGCCGGGTGCCGAGCGCCAGCACGACGTCGGCCTTGGCGACGAGCTCCATCGCCGCCTTCGAGCCGTTGTAACCGAGCGGACCGACCGCCAGCGGATGGCTGCCCGGGAAGCTGTCATTGTGCTGGTAATTGTTACAGACCGGCGCGTCGAGCTTCTCGGCGAGCGCTGCGCATTCGGGGATCGCGTTGCCGAGCACGACGCCCGCGCCCGACAGGATGACCGGGAACTTCGCCTCCGACAAAAGCTTGGCCGCCTGCGTGATCGCCTGCGCGCCGCCCGCCGGGCGCTCGAAATCGACGATCGCCGGCAGATTGATGTCGATCACCTGCGTCCAGTAATCGCGCGGCACGTTGATCTGCGCCGGCGCTGAAAGCCGTTTGGCCTTGGTGATGACGCGGTTGAGCACCTCGGCAATGCGCGAAGGGTCGCGCACTTCTTCCTGGTAGCAGACCATGTCGTGGAACAGCGCCATCTGCTCGACTTCCTGGAAGCCGCCCTGCCCGATGGTCCTGTTCGCCGCCTGCGGCGTGATCAGAAGCATCGGGGTGTGATTCCAGTAGGCGGTCTTGATGGCGGTCACGAAATTGGTGATGCCCGGCCCGTTCTGCGCGATGCACATCGCGATCTTGCCGGTCGTGCGCGTATAGCCGTCGCACATGTAGCCGCCGTTGCACTCGTGCGCGACGTCCCAAAATGTAATTCCCGCTTTCGGGAAAAGATCGGAGATCGGCATGAATGCCGAGCCGATGATGCCGAAGGCATGCTCGATGCCATGCATCTGCAGGACTTTCACAAAAGCTTCTTCCGTCGTCATCTTCATTGGTACAAATCCTTCTTCGGCCGTTCTACATCAACTCACGGCCTGTCCTGAAAAATTCCGGCAAGTTCTTCGGCGGCCTGCCGAAGCGCCGGCAAATGCCGCCGCGCCGTCTGCACGTTCATGCGGGCTTGCGGCGCCTGGATGGCGAGCGCCGCGAGCAGCTCGCCGTTCCTGCCGATCACCGGCACCGCCATGCAGACGACACCGACAAGATATTCCTCGCGATCGAATGACACCTGCTCCTTGCGGATCTGCCGCAGCTCGGCCTCGAGCTGCGCCGCGTCGGTCAGCGTCGTGCCGGTGAAGCGGCGCAGCTCAAGGCTCTGCAGCAGCCGGCGCCGGCGCACCGAGGAGGCCAGCGCCAGATAGAGCTTGCCGATGGCGCTGCAATGCAGCGGCACCCGCGAGCCGATGGTGTAGTGCAGGCGCAGCGGCCAGTGATCCGCCTCGACGCGGTCGAGATAGACCACCTCGCCGTTGAGCAGCGTGCCGATGTTGCAGGTCTCGTTGAGCGTGTGCACCAGGCGCTGCAGCACCACATGCGGCGTGTCGTTGCGCATCGACGACGACAGCGCGCCGAAGGCGAGATTGGTGAGCTTCGGCCCGATGATGAGCCTGCGCCGCCCCGGCTCGCGCGCGAGATAGCCCTGCGTCACGAACCAGTCGACCAGCCGGTAGGCCGTCGCCTTCGGCAATTTCAGCGTGGCGATGATGTCGAGCACGTCGACCGGCGTGGGCGAGCCGGCCACATGTTCGAGGATGGCAAAGGAGCGCGCGGTGGCGCCGAGCTTTTGCGCGCCTTTGGCCTGCCGCGCGGGCGCCTTGAGCTCGCTCACGGTTCGCCGCGGCGTGGGCGTGCCTTTGGTCCTTTCGTCAAGAAGTCCAAGATTGGTACGCATGGGTCACCTGACCTCGGTTCAAGCCGTCACAAGGCGGCTTCTGATGAGACGCTGCACAAACGGCAGCAACAGGACGATGATGGTCAATGCGACGATGGTCCCGGAGATGGGACGCGTGAAAAAGACGGTCCAGTCGTTCGAGAAGCTGATCATGGTGTTCATGAAAGCTTCCTCGGCGATCGGGCCGAGAATGACGCCGAGCACGAGCGGCGCGACGGGAAATTTCAGCCTTTCGAATCCGTAACCCAATATGCCGAAGCCGATGATCAGCCAGAGATCGGTGATGTTGTTGCGGATCGAGAGGGCCCCGATGAAGCAGAGGATCAGCACGTAGGCCGATACGATCGCTTCGGGGAAATCGAGGATTTTCACCAGCGGCCGGATGGCGAAATAGCCGATCGCGCACATCAGCGCGAGGCCGAGGAACAGCGAGGCGAACACGGTGTAGACGAGCGGCGCCGAGCTCACGAGCACCTGCGGCCCCGGCTGGATGCCGTGCAGCATGAAGGCGCCGAGGATCACCGCGGTCGCGCCGCTGCCGGGAATGCCGAGCGCCAGCAGATGAACCATCGCGCCGCCGACCGAGGCGGTCGCGGCCGCCTGCGGCGCAACGATGCCTTCCGCAATGCCGGTGCCCATCTGGTTCTTGCGGCGGCCGAAGCGCGCCTCGATGCCGTAGCTGACGAACGACGCGATCGTCGCGCCAGCGCCCGGCAACAGCCCGATGAGATCGCCGACCACCGAGGAGCGGAAGAACATGCCCTTGATGTCGTTGAGCTCCTTGAGCGTCGGCAGCTCGGTGCGCGCATTCGAGATCTTGTCGAGCGGCTTGGTCGCAAAGCCGGTCTCCAGCCGCGTGAGCACTTCGCCGACGCCGTAGGCGCCGACCATGACCACCAGGAATTCGATGCCGTCGGCCAAGAATCGGCGAGCCGAAGGTGAAGCGATAGGCGCCGTAGATCGGGTCGGTGCCGACCGTCGAAATCAAGAATGCCGACGCTCATGCTGATGAAGGCGTTGGAGAGCGAGCCCTTGCCGATGGCGACCACGCTGAGCAGGCCGAACATCACGATCACGAAATACTCCGGCGAGGAAAACCGCAGCGCGAATTTCGCGAGCGGCTCGGTGAGCGCCACCATGACGACCGCCGACAGAAGACCGCCGCCGAGCGCGGCGACCAGCGTCCAGCCGAGCGCCTTGGCCGGCTTGCCCTTGCGGCCCATGGTGTAGCCGTCCCACAGCATCGGCACGTCGATCGGCTCGCCGGGGATGCGGAACAGGATCGCCGTGAAGGCGCCGCCATAGGTGCCGGACACATACATCGCCGTGAGCAGCACGATCGATGCCGTCACGTCCATCTTGTAGGTGAATGGCAGTGCCAGCGCGACGCCCATCACCAGCGTCAATCCCGGCAGCACGCCGACCAGCAGCCCGATGACGATGCCAATGACCAGCATCGCCATGTTGAGCGGTGTCAGGCAGTGAACGAAGCCGTGGGCGAGCTGGACGAGGATGTCGATCATGGCCTCACCACAAGCTCGGAATCGCGAAGAAAATGTCGGTTGCGCGGTCGAAAGGCGGGACGCCGCGCGGCAGCGATACGTAGGCGATGCGCAGGAAAAGAATGCCGCAGAAGACCGTCACTACGGCTGTCGTGCTCCAGATGGCGACATGGTCCCGGTAGCCGCCGACGTACATAAATGCAGCCAGGAACACGAACGTGCCGAGGATGAAGCCGAGCACCGGCACCAGCACGGCGTAGATGGCCATCAGCACGATGCCGCCGATCAGAAGCCGCGGATAGACGGGCTGCTTTTCCTCGACCGTCAGGCTCGCGGTCGAAGGCCTCGAGAAATCCGGTCGCGTCCCTGTTCCCGACGATCAGACGCCGTGACAGCTCGAACAGGCAGGAGCCGCCCATCAATAGAATGGCAAGGCGCGGCCAGGTTTCCGGTCCGAGCTGACCTGGCCGCGGCGCGTAGACGATGGTGCCGACATACAGATAGAGCGCGACCGCGATGGCGAGACCGACCGCGTAAGGCAGGACCGAGCGGAACAACGCCTTGTCCATCACCTCTACTCCACTCGTCCCCGCGAAAGCGGGGACCCAGGGCGAAAAAGTGCTACCGTTGAGATGGCGCTGGATCCCCGCTTTCGCGGGGATGAGCGGAATTCGAAGCAGCACGTAGCGAACATGACGGCTACTAGTTCGTCGCTATCGTCTTCTTCATGTCGTTGAGCTGTTCGTTGACGAAGGCCGGCGCCTTTGAAGCGTCTTCGAAGCTGTTCGGATCGCGCGAACTGGTCCTCGAGAAACTTCTTGTATTCGGGCGACTCATAAACCTTGGCCAGCGCATCCGAAAGTTTCTTCACGACGTCGGGCGGCGTGCCGGCGCGCACGACGATCGAGCGGAACTGCGGCAGCGCGACCTTGTAGCCGAGCTCGTACGACGCAGGCACGTCCTTGAAGGCCGGCAGGCGCTTTTCGCCGAACAGCAGGATCGGCCGCATCTGCTTGCTGTTGAGGAACTGCGCGACGTCGCCCGCCTGCTCGTAGAGCGCATCGGCGTGGCCGCCAAGAATCGAGACGTAGCGCTCGCTCGGCTTGGAGAACGGCACCTGCACCACCTTGACGCCTCCACGATCCAATACCGTCAGGGAAAAGTCGTCGACGCTGCCGAAGCCGAGCGTTGCCACCTTCAGCTTGTTCGGATTGGCCTTCGCCTCTTTCGCGAAGTCATCCCAGGTCTTGAACGGGCTGTCCTGCTTCACAAAGATGAAGGACGGGCCCTTGATCATCACCGCCACCGGCGTGATGTCGTTCATCGTCCAGCGCGGGCTTTTGCCGGCCAGCAATGCGTGGCTGTCGGCGATGTAGATCGCCATCGAATAGCCGTCGGCGGGCGCGGCAAGAAGTTTCGCCATGCCGGTCGCGCCGGTGCCGCCAGGCACGTTCACCACCGGAATGCCCTGGCCGAGCATCGGCTCCATGAGCTTGCTGACAAGACGGGCGAGCTGGTCCGCGCCGCCGCCCGGGCCCCACGGCACGATCAATTCAATTGGACGTTCGGGATAACCGGCTGCCTGGGCGTTGCCGCCGAACGTGGCGCCGAGCGCCATCGCCGCAAGCGCTGCGAAGCTTCGCAAGGTCGAACGTCTGGTCGAAAACTTGGTCGAACGCATGGACTTGATCCTCCCTGCCATCGGCCGCCTGCTTGTTGCGTCCCGCCCCGCGGCCATGCCCGGCAGGGACATTGCTCCGGCTTATGCCTGCCGGTTGATGCGACGAATTCTCGCTATTTGAGACTGATGTTCTCAATACGATAACAGAAGAGCATCGGCCCGCAACGGTGAATCCGAGCCGTTTTGTCCGGCGATTTGGGAATTCGATTCTAAATCCCGGCGCCCTTGCGGGATTTTTTGATTTCGCTCAGCGCCGCTCGATCGGGACGTAAGCGCGCGCCTCCGGCCCGTTATAGAGCGTGAGCGGACGCAGCAGGATGTTGTTCTCGAGCTGCTCGAGCACCTGCACCGCCCAGCCGGGCACGCGCCCGATGGCGAAGATCGGCACGAACAGATCGCGCTTGATGCCGAGCAGGTGGTAGACGACGCCGGAATAGAAATCGACGTTCACATTCACGCCGTGACGCGCGTAAGGCGCCATCGCCGCGACGACCGCCTGCAGGATCTCGAACCATTTCGGCTGGCCCATTTCCTTCGACAGGCGCTCGACGCCGGCGCGCATGTGCCGCGCGCGCGGATCTTCCGCCCGATAGACACGGTGGCCGAAACCGGTGATCGGCCACGCCGGCGCCGCGCTTTTCCTTCACGTAGGCCGCGGCACGCGACGGGTCGCCGATGTCCTCCGCCATCTTCATCACGTCCTCGGCAGCACCGCCGTGCGCCGGTCCCGACAGCGCGGCGATGGCGGCAACGATCGCCGCATGCAGGTTCGCTTCCGTGCCGATGACGACGCGCGCCGCAAACGACGATGCATTCGAGCCGTGCTCGGCATGCAGAATGAGGTCGCGATCGATCAGCTGCGCGGCATCGGCGCTCGGCTTCTTGCCCGTCAGCATCCAGAGCAGATTGGCGGCGTGACCGAGCGCCTGGTCGGGCGCGACCGGCTCCTGCCCTTCGCGGATGCGCGAATGCGCGGCAACGATCATCGGCACCTGTGAGGTGAGCCGCACCGCCTTGCGCAAGGTCGCTTCGCGCGAATTGTCCGCCGTGTCGGGATCGAATGCCGACAGCGCCGAAGCCGCCGTGCGCAGCACGTCCATCGGATGCGCCGACTTGATGGCGCGAATAATGTCGAGCACCGGCGCCGGCAGCTTGCGCGCCGCCTTGAGCTCGGCGTCGAGGCTCGCGAGTTGCTGCCTGCCCGGCAGCTCGCCGTTGAGAAGCAGAAAAGCGGTTTCCTCAAAGCTCGAATGCTCGGCCAGGTCATGGATCGAGTAGCCGCGATAGCGAAGCTCGCCGGCCTTTCCGTCGATGAACGTGCAGGGCGACCGGTCGAAATAGACGCCTTTGAGGCCGCGTTGAATCTTGATCGCTTCGGCCGTTTCGGTCATTGATGCCCTCGTTACCAATCGTTCTCACGCGGTGAGAAGCATGGGTTTGCTAGATCGGCTGCTTGATAACGCACGGCGCCGCGATCGCAAAATCGTTTTGCCGGAAGGCGACGATGCGCGCATTGTCGCCGCCGCCGCGCGCCTGAAAGCCGAGAAGCTCGCACGCCCCATTCTCCTTGGCGCGGCTGACGCCATCGCGCGCAATGGCCCGCCAGGAAAAAGTCTCACTGGACGGGATCGACATTGTCGATCCGCGCAGCGATGCGCGCCTTAAGAGTTACGGCGCGGCGCTTTCGCAGGCACGCGAGTCGATGACGCCGGCAATGGCAACGCGCCTCGTCGGCAAGCCGCTTTATTTCGGCGGCATGATGGTGCGCCAGGGCGATGCCGATGCGATGGTCGCCGGCTGCGCCAACCCGACGCGGCGCGTGATCGAGGCCGGCTTGATGACG
Source organism: uncultured Alphaproteobacteria bacterium (assembly GCA_963718035.1). Taxonomy (GTDB): domain Bacteria; phylum Pseudomonadota; class Alphaproteobacteria; order Rhizobiales; family Xanthobacteraceae; genus Pseudolabrys. The sequence goes on from CAVQYD010000017.1 coordinate 14,537, forward strand.
TGCGGTTTGGCGGAAGGCATTGCGCTGCCGTCGAGCTACTTCCTGATCGTCGTTCCGGATTTTCTCGGCAAGGGTCCGAAGCCGTTCGTTTTCGCCGATTGCGCCGTCAATGCCGATCCAAGCGCGAGCGAGCTTGCGGATATCGCGATTGCATCGGCGCGCAGCGCGCAAGCGCTGCTCGGCGAGAAGCCGCGCGTCGCGATGCTCTCCTTCTCGACCAAAGGCAGCGCGCAGCATGCGCGGGTCGACAAGGTGCGCGAGGCGCTCGCCATCGTCCGGCAGCGCCAGCCGGACCTTGCGATCGACGGCGAATTTCAGGCGGACGCGGCGCTGGTGCCGGGCGTTGCCGAAAAGAAAGTGAAAGAGCCGAGCGCGGTCGCCGGGCAGGCCAATGTGCTGATCTTTCCCGATCTCGATTCCGGCAATATCGCCTACAAGCTCACGCAATGGCTGGGCGGCGCGCAGGCGATCGGGCCGTTTTTGCAGGGCTTTGCGAAGCCGATCAGCGACCTGTCGCGCGGCGCAAGCGTCGACGACATCGTCACGACCTGCGCCGTGGTGGCTGCATCAGGCTGAACGCCCTCAATGCTTCCATTCCGGCGCCGGAACCGGCTTCCACGTCCGCTTGAGCTTTAGATCATCGGCAATGGCATTGGCCGCGATATAGCCGGCGGCGCCGTTGATGCCGCCGCCATTGCCCGACGACGAACCGCAGAGATAGAGGCCTTCCACCGGCGTGCGCGATCCCGGCATCAGCGGGTGCGGCCGGTTGATGCCGAGCTGGTTCGGAACATAGGCGCCGACGCGCACCGCGCCCTGGCGCATGTTGGCGTTGAGCGTCTCCACGTCGAGCGGCGTGAACAGGTAGCTGCCGAGCAGATTGTCGCCTTCGAGGTTCGAGGCGTAGATGCGCCAGTAGTCGAGAACCTTCTGCGTATAGCCGGCGCGGTTGCGCTCCCATTCCTGCGGCGAGCCGTCGACCGAATAAGGCGCGAACGGCCACCAGAACGCGCTGTGCCTGCCCGCCGGCGCGTAGCTCGGATCGAACTGGCTGTTGCAGGCGCCATTGCCCATCAGGATGCGCGGGAATTTCTTCGCGGCGCAATCGTCGAAGCAGCTTGCGACATCCTCGATGTGATCCATTCCGAAGAAGATGTTGTAGGCGCGCGACACGTCGGGATCGAAGGCGGCGGCGCGGTAGGCCGGCGGATTCTTGAGCGCGAGATGCAGCGTGACGAGGCTGTGATTGCCCCAGTGCCAGGCTTTCGCCTTCTCGCGCACCGGCTCGGGGAACAGCTCCTCGCCGGCCATCTGCACGGTGGCCGGAAAATCGATCGCGCTCGCCACGAATTTGCGGCCGTTGATGGTGCGGCCGTCGGCCAGCGTCACGCCGGTGGCGCGGCCGCCGGTAACCTTGATGTCCTTCACGTCGGCGCCGGTGACGATCTCGCCGCCGCCGGCTTCGACGATGCGCGCGAGCGCAAGCGGCAGCGACATCGCGCCGCCGGCCGGCAGCGTGAAGCTCGCGATATTGGCGAAGATCGCGGGAAACACGATGCCGGCGCCGGGCACGTTCTCGGTCGTGATCACGTGCATATAAGATGTGAACAGCGTGCGGATGCGCTCGTCGACGAAATGCTTGCGCACGACGCTGAAGAGGTCGTGCTGCGCGTGCGAGAGCAGTTCTTTTGCCTTGGGGCCGCTCAGCCGGTCGACGAGCTGCTCGCGCGGCATCGGCGCGTTGTAGAGCAGCGACACCAAAAGCGGCCGCATCTCCTCGCAATAGGTGTGCCAGAGCGTCCGGAATGTCTCGGCGTCCTGCTTTGAAAAGCGGGCGAGCGACGCGCAGGTCCGATCGAGATCCTTGTAGACGACGATGCCGGTGCCGTCGCGGAAGACCGCCGCCTGCTGCACCGGTGGCTCGATATAAGAGAAGCCGAAACGATGAAGCTCGAGATCATTCAGCAGCGGGCAGAGCCCCATCCCCATGAAGAAATTGGCGTGCAGGTTGAGCTTGAATCCGGGGAGGATGCGCTCTTCGGTGCTCGAGCCACCTCCGATCCGGTCGTTGCGCTCGAGCACGGCGACACGGAGACCGGCACGGGAAAGATATGCGGCGAGCGTCAGCCCGTTGTGACCGGCTCCGATAACGACGCCATCGAAATCCGCCATGGTGCCCCCGCCGGCCGCTTTGCATCCAGACAAGCGTAGCGGCTCAAATCCGCCCGAACAACGGCCACGCGGCTGCGCCGCGCTTGCCAATCCAAACACGCAATGATCGAGTAGCCTCGCGTATAGGCTGTGGGGATGATTATGGCGCCAGGTTATCGGTTGGTGAGTTACGCAGACGCAGGCTCGCCCAAAGCAGGTGTGCTGGTCGGCGACCCTCTCCCGATTATCGTCGTTGGCATCATCCTTTGGCAATTAAAGCGGCGGTAGTGGGTTCTACTAGTTCTCAAAGTTCATTCGCGGAAGCAGCGGCGAACTGCGCGCCGTATAGCCACGGTCTGGATGTCGACCAGGCGGGGGCGCAACTCGGGCCACACGTGAGGGCCGAATACTTGCGAGTCCCCGAGCGTTGCCTCTATGGCAAAGTGCTCCTCGAGCGCGATTTTTCCTTTCATCGAATTAACTTCCTTTCTGAGTGTCACCTCAGGCCGAGAAAAAAGCCGGCCGCAAGCGCGGCCGGCTTCGCTGCCCCGTCGGGCCTACTTCTTGGCGTCCGCGTAAGGATAGATGAACTTTCCCGTCGCGTGTTTTTCCGGCCAGACCACAACCTGGCGTTCGGTGTCCTTGAACTGCTCAATATTACCGGGCTGCACACCCTGGAATTGAGTGAAGACGGTGCGCGACTCCGCCCATTCACCATCCGGACCGAACGCCACCTCACCGGCTACCGTGCTGAACTTGTTGGCACGGATGTACTGAGCAATCATCTCATGATCGAGACTTTTGGTCTGGGTCACCGCCTCAGCAAGGACCTGACCCGCGGCATAGCCGAATGGGACGAAGCCATACCCGAACGGATCGAGCTTCTGCCCCGCGGCGCGCTTGCGATACTCAGCGAGAACCGCTTCGAGACCTGGGAACTTGAAGGTCGGGGCCGGAACGAAGCTCTCCATGATTGTGATACCATTTATCAGCGGACCAAGTTGTGCTTTGAGTGGGGTGACCAGCAGGCCGATCATGGTGCCACCAAACATTTTCGGCGTGTAGCCGATTTCGCTGGCGGCGCGGACTATACCAACCGTGTCCGGCGGGTACGCCGCGACAAAGACAACTTCCGGATTGGCGGCCTGGACGGCACGCACGACCGAGGTGAATTCGGTGGTCGCCGGTGGATAGCTCTTGTCGTAAACAATATCAAAGCCCTGCTTAATCGCGTTCGCGCGCGCTCCAGCCGCCGCGGTCTTCGCGAATTCGGCATCGGCCGAAACGATCGCGACAGTTTTCGGCTTTGGATTTTGTGCGGCCGCGATCTGGAAGTAGCCCTCCGAGAACGATTTCACGCCATCGGGCCCGGCCGGCACCATCGAGAAGTATTGCGGATAGTTGAAATGATTGTTGATGCCGATGGCGAGCAGGCCGATCGTCGTCTTCTTCTGGCTCATGATAATCGGCATGGCGGGCGCGACCATGTTTGTCGCATAAGGCCCGACCAGAAGATCAACTTTGTCGACGGAAAGAAGCTTCTGGTAGATGCCGGGGACGTTCGAAGAATTGCTCTGATCGTCGTAATAGACCAGCTCGACAGGCCGGCCCAGTAGCCCGCCCTTGGCGTTGACATCATCGCGCCATATCTCGAGCGCAATCAGTATCTGCCGTCCGTTCGGTGCGACACCACCGGACAGCGCCATGCTAAATCCGACCTTGATCGGCGCACCGGATTGCGCAACCGCGAAGCCGCAGCCCAAGACGATCGCGGCCGCGGCCCCGATAATCTTACGAGCACAAGAAGCGAATGTGGTAGCCATGATTTTCTCCCAACTGATGACGGATGCGCTCTTCCGGTTCATGTTTTTCGCCAGGGGCGGCCGTTGCTCAAGAAAGCTCAGTTAAAGCCCGCTGGTAGTAGGAATCATTCTGGTATTTATTTTCATTTGCAAGTTGTTTCTGAGGTCGACCATACCGCGACCGCAGTTCCAGCACGGCCTGCATTCCTTTCGGGTCGAGCCGGGCCAACGGGGCGAACCCGCCATCGCGCGCGAGGAAAATATCGCACGTCGCCGTAGCAAGCTGCGGCGTCATGTTGGGGACATTATCGACAAGGATGGCTTCCGCAGGCTTGCGGTTGGCCGGGTCGAACAGCCACCGCAATACAGCAAGATAGCCTTTGATGAAGCTCTCGAGCCTTTCTGCGTTGGCGGCTGCCCAACGTTCGCTGGCGACGCCGACTATGCCCTGATATTGCGGCACGATCTCCGCTGCCGATTGCAGCATGTGGAGGCCGACCCGCGCCGCGATCAATTCGAATGGCGTAAGCACTAGTGTGCCGGCGTGCTTGCCAGCTTTGAGCGCTTCAAACCGTTGCACAACGCCCCCCGCACTTTCAAAAGCGACATCGTTTTCGTTGACACCATTTCGCCGCAACATTTCGCGCAGCACGAAGGCAAAGCCGGTCGTAAGCGCATCGACTGAAAGCGTTTTGCCCTTCAGGTCGGCGTAGCTCTTGATATCCTTCTGCACGACGAAGCGCAGAAATGCGTTATCGCCGCCCATGAACGCAAAAAGATCCGGGTCTAGGTCGAGTTTCGCTTCGCCCTGTCCTTCCTGATAGGCAACGATGTTGTCGAAGCCAGTCAGGCCGATGTCCCATTGGCCGGACACCAGGCCGGAAATCTGTTCGACCGAGCTGCGCGTATAGACCGGAACGACTTCGAGCCCCTGCTGCGCGAAGAAGCCCTGCTTGATGCCGGTCCAGAGCGGCAGGTTGGCGCCTCCCGGAAAGACGATGATGGTGAGGCGCGTCGTCATTTAGGCCCCGGCCACGACGGGAAGGATCAGCCGCGATGGATGCTCGGCGCTGTGGTGGATGGTGTCGCGCCCGACTTTGAACCAGCTGTATTGATGCGTGAACAGGCCGTCCGTGATTGCCGAATCGCTGTTCGAGATCTCCAGCCGCAGCTGGTGGCCCTTCTTGAAGACGTTGGAGAACGGCAGGATTTCGAGCTCGAGTTTGACAACCTTGCCGGGCTCGAGCGGTTGCGGGTTGGTGTGGGTGTAGAACGGCCGCAGCGGGGTCGAGAGCTTCTCGTCCTTTTGCCGGTGCGAGGCGCGCAGCCAGCCTTTGCTCAGATTGACCGATCGCGGCTGCTTGCCCGGCTCGCCGGGAGCCTGATCGGCGATCTTGACGAAGATGTCGGCGTCAGAAGCAGTCGATGAGAAAAACAAATCCAGCACGACCGGGCCTGTGACCTCAACGTCCTGCTCGAAGGGCGCTGTGGTGAAGGTGAGCACTCGCGCGATCGGGTCCGGCCCCGACGGGCCAACCATGACGTTGCCGAGCTTCCATTTCGGATCGGGGTAATCGGCCGAGGTCGCGGCCCCGCCGACCGGCTTGTCCCACGACAAGCCGCCGTCATTGAGCGACATCAGCGAGCCGGACTTCGTCGCATTGAGGTAGAGTGACTTCGTCTGCGCGCGCTTGAGCGGCCATTCCTGCTCGTCGCGGAACTGCTCGAGCCCGCGCACATAGAGCTTTACCGGCGGGCCGGCGACCGCCGTCGCGCCCTCCTTGAGGTGGCGGTCGTAGAACGGCAGCAGCTCCTTTTCATGGTAGTCGACCTTGTCGAACAGATCGTGCGCCTCAAACACGTCGCGTGCGCCGGTGACGATCAGCCGCTTCGGAGCCGTGATCGTCTCGTAGCCGAGAATATTCCCGCGCAGATGCAGCCCCATCTTGCCCCAGTGGCCGATTGACAATGTCGGCACCTTGATCTCGTGCAGGCGCTCCCAGGGCGAGCGCTCTTTCCAGAAGTCATCGTAGGTCGTGTGCTCGGCATATTCGCGGGAGATGTCCTTGCCGAGCAGTTTGCCGGTGCCCTTGCCGGGCGGACGATGCAGGTTGTTGACCCGCACCATCTGGTACCACCACGGAAGGAAGTCGCAGTAGATGCCGCCGTGGTACATGACGTCGCGATACATATCGACTGCGCCGTCATAAGGAGCGATGCATTTGAGGCTTGGCGGGTTCATCACGCCCATGAACCATTGGGACCATGCGTAATACGACTGCCCGTAACCGCCGACCCGGCCGTTGCTCCACGGCTGCGCCCCGCACCATTCGACGATCTCGTAAAGATCCTGGTGCTCGGTCTTGTCGAGGAAGTTGTACTCGCCCTGCGACAGGCCGGTGCCACGCACATCGACGTGCACGATCGCATAGCCTTGCGCCTCGACGTACCACTGGTACGGGCCGACCTCGCGCCACAGAAAGAGCGTCGAGTGCGGCAGGCTATCTGTCTGGTGTTGATACGGCGAGACCGCGAGCAGGATCGGATAACGACCGTCGCCGTCCGGCCGATAGACCTTGGCCGACAGCCGTGTGCCGTCACGCATGGTGACGCCGACATCGTCCTCGACTTTGAGCTGGTAGCGTTTTCCGTAGTTCGGGCCTTCCGACACAACGCACTCCTATGATGCGCCGCCCTACCACCAACTCCAGCTGCGGCCGAGCAGCACCAATGAAATCGACGGGAAGACTACGACCAACACCAGGAACAGCGTCATGGTGATGGTCATCGGCATGGTGCCTTTGAAGATCTGCCAGGTACTGACCTGCGGATCGTTCAAGTTTGCCTTGACGACGAAGACAGACATTCCGAGCGGCGGCGTCAGCAGGCCGATCTCGATCGCCACGATCGAGATCAGGCCGAACCAGACTAGGTCCGTGCCGAACCCCTGAATGACTGGCAGCACGAACGGCAACAGGATCAGCATGATCGACAGGGCGTCGAGAAAGCACCCCATGACCAACACGACCATGAGATAGCCGATCAACACGGTGATGAAGCTCAGCTGCGCGGTCTGCAGCCACCGGCCGACGGCATAAGGCAGGCCTGAGAGGGTGAGCATCTGCGAATAGAGTTGCGCCGCCATCAGAAGAAAGCAGATCGCGGCGGTGACTTTGCCGGCTTCTATGGCGACCTCCCAGAAGATTTTGGGCGCGATCTCGCGGCGCAGCGCACCGATGATGAAGGCCGCCAGGGCGCCGGCGCCGCCGGCTTCGGTCGGCGTAAAGAAGCCGCCATAAATGCCGCCAAGCACGATGCCGACCAGCAAGCTGATCGGCGTCATTTTGCGGACCAGGACCAGCGGCGGGTCGTAGCGGTCTTCGACCCGAGTGTTCATCCGGGTGAAGACGAAATCCGGCTTCCAGTAGGACAGCGTGAAGATACAGAGACTGAAGCAGGCCGCGAGTAATATTCCGGGCAGGATGCCGGCGGTGAACAGATCGCCGATCGAGGTGTTGGCGAGAATACCAAACACGATCATCAACAAGCTCGGCGGAATGAGCATGCCGAGTACCGAGCTGCCGGCGACGACGCCGACGGCAAACGTCTTGCCGTGCCCGTGGCGGACCATTTCCGGCACAGCCACCTTGGTGAAGATCGATGCAGATGCGATGGACGTTCCCGTGCAGGCCGCAAACACCGCATTGGCTGCAACAGTCGCAATGCCTAACCCCCCACGCAGTCGGCGCGTCAATTGCGCGGCAACGTCGAAAGTCTCACGGCCCATGGCGGTGACCGAGACGAACAGCCCCATTATCACGAACAGTGGGATCACGCCGAAATCATCGGACGCGATCGAGGTCGTCACCGAGCTAGCCAGAAGCTTGCCGGCGACGGCAAAGCTCTTGATCGCCCATACGCCGAGAAACGACAGCAGCATCATGGCGACGCCGATGTGCATCCCGCTCTGGATGAGGAGGAGGCTCCCGGCCAGCACAATGCGCCGATCACCATATCCGGCATCGTCACGCCCCCAGTGTGGCGCGCAGTTCCCGCCAGGCCAGCAGCAGGTGCTGGATCGATGCGGCTGCCGCGCCGATAAGAACGACGGCGCGGAACGGCCAGAGCGGAATTTCAACGTAACCGGTGGTGCCCTTGAAATAGCCGCCCTGGTAGTTCTCGATGAAATTCGGCCACACGAACCAAACGATCAGCCCGAACAACGCCGCAGCGACAAGCTCGAACAGCGCATAGAACAGCCGCGCCACCCGCGGATTGATCCTGCTGACCGCGGCCATGATCAGGTCGTTGTTGATGTGACGGCCTTCGCGGGCGGTGTTCGCTATCTGCAGGAACACGACGGCGACGATCGAGAGGCCGAGGAATTCGGTGGTGCCGGCAATCGGATGATTGAAGAAGTCGCGGCCGATGACGTCCACATTGACGGCGACCGTCATGATGATGATAAGCACGGTGCCGATCAGGCTCAAGCCGACCGTGAAGAGGCCAAAGCCGCCGCGCGCAGGCCGCGGCGGCGTGGGCAGCCCACCGCCCAAGCCGTCGTCGACCACTTCCTGATTTGCAGGACCCGCCATACGCGCGCGCCGGAACGGCTTACTGGCGGTCCCAGTCACGCACCGGCTTGATGCCGGCCTTGCGCGCCTCGTCCATCAGGGCGGCGAGCGCTTGATTGCCCGGGATGCCCTGCTTCTCCATCGCAGCCGCCCATTCCTTCGCAATGTTGGGCATTGCGTTTGCCCATTTCTTGCGTTCGGCGTCCGGGAACTCGTAGAGCGTCGCCTTGAACGACGGCAGTGAGGCGTAACCCTTCTCGCCGGCGGTCATGTAGGCCGCATCTGACTTAGCGGCCCATTCGCGACCGACTTCCTGCATGATCTTCTGAACCGCGGGCGGCAGCTTTTTTAAGCTGTCCTTGTTCATGGTCAGCACGACGGAGTACTGCGCACCGAACCCCACCTTCGCCATGTACGGCGCGGCTTCCGGATATTTCATCGCAGGGAAGGACGATGGGAATACGATGAACCCTTCGAACACGCCGGTCTTGGTGGAGTTATAGTACTCCATCATGTTGCTCTGAACAGGCGTGGCGCCGGTACCGCGCAGCCAGGCGAGCGCGGCACCCGCGGTACCGATCTTGCGGCCTTTGACATCGTCAACCGATTTCACCGGGAAGGTGGTGAGCAGCTCGAACGAGTTGGCACCGGTGCCACCGAGCCGGACCAGGTTAAACTTGTCATACTGCTGCGTGAACGCCGGCAGGTGTCGTGCAACTTGTTCATGACGCGCGACAACAGCACAATGTCGGTCGTGAGAAACGGCGCGGCCAACGTGATGTTCTCAAGTGGTAGTTTGTCAGGGAAGAAGATTGTCGGCATAAAGCCAATGTCGGCAAGCCCGTCTTTGACGCCATCGAGCATCTGGTAAGGTTTCAATAGCGAGCCGGCGTAAGCTTCTTTCCAGTCGATCGTGAAATCGATCTTCGAGTCCTTGATGCGCTTGTCGACTTCAGGAATAAAAAACTTGCCGACAAGCGCCAGCGACGGCAGTGCCGCCGGCGGCTGACCTGCGGCGACGGTAATCGTGATGCGCTGCTGCGCGAAAGCCGAAGTCGATATCGCCGCGAGGAGCAGTACTGCTCCGAATGTCTTCGTAATCATAAGCTTCCCCCTCCTTCTCGGTGCCGCGACGCCGGTTTGACAGGCGCCACAGCGAGTATGCTGCATCGTGAATTCCGCCAATGACCACTGGATTTCTAGCGCAAAGAGTAAGCTCCTCGCGCGTTGCCGCGTCAAGAGCCGCTTTACAATTCGTTCGCTATCGAATTAAATTCAGCCCGCGCACGGAGGTCAATCCGCGAACGTTTGCAATTGCAGCAGGCGGAGGGGAGGAGCGTTTTTCCCATGGCCAGAATCAATCGCGTCTGCGGCGGTGTTGGCGGCACCTTTACCGACTGCCGGGTGTTCGAGGCTGCGCGCGACCTCTACCCAGTCGTCACTAATCCCGAGACATTTCGGCCGAACGAGGCGCGAATCCGCGTCAGGATGGACCGCCAGTGAGCAATCGCCCAAGGGCAAAAAAGCTGCGCGGCGGACGCGAGCATTTTACGCCTACGTGCGAGAGCGTCGGTTTTATCGTGCGCGAAGTTTATCGCGCGTTTGCGCGCTGTCTGCAGGCGCGCATCGCGCGCGAGGGCGTCACTATCGGCATGTGGTTCGTGCTGCGCATGTTATGGGAAAAGGACGGCTCGACGCAGCGCGAGCTAGGCGAGCGCGTGGGCATCAACGGACCTACCATGGTGGCGGCGCTCAATTCGATGGAACGCGCCGGCTTGGTCAAGCGCGTGCAAAACCGCGACGACCGCCGCAAGATCAACGTGTTTCTCACCGAGCGCGGGCGCAAAGTGAAGAGCAAGCTGTGGCCGATGGCAGCGGAAGTGCTCGCTATCGGCCTGTCCGATTTGAGCCAAGCGCAGGTGCAGTCGCTCAACAAAATGCTTACGCGAGTGCGCGTGAATTTGGAACACGACCCCTTCGGCTCCCCGTAAGGACCGCAATCGTGGCTCAGTCTGCGACCGCAGCGTCGGATTTACCGCTACCTTCCGCGGCGGAAGGCTTGCGGCTGCTGCGCCAGATGCAGCTGATCCGCACCTTCGAGGAAACGGTGCGCAATCTCTATTCCGGCGGCGAGATTCCGGGGCTGGTGCACCTGTGCGCCGGACAGGAGGCGGTCGCGGTCGGGGTCTGCTCGCTGCTCAACACCGACGACATGATCGCCAGCAGTCACCGCGGCCACGGCCACTGCCTAGCCAAAGGCGCCGATGTCGGCCGGATGATGGCCGAGGTGATGGGGCGGCGCACCGGTTATGGCCTCGGCCGCGGCGGCACGCTGCATATATTCGACGCCACCCATGGCAACCTTGGCACCACCGGCATCGTTGGCGGCGGTATTCCGCTGGCCGCCGGCGCCGCGCTTGCCGCAAAACGCAACGGCCGTGGTCAGGTGGCGGCCGCCTTCTTCGGCGACGGCGCACTTAATCAAGGGCTGATGTTCGAAGTGATGAACATGGCGGCGATCTGGAAGCTGCCGGTGCTGTTCATTTGCGAGAACAACGGCTTCGGCGAGTTCACCGCGATTGAGGACGTGACGGCGGGAGCCAATCCGGTCGTGCGCGGTCAGACCTTCGATATTCCGTCGGAAACCGTGGACGGCATGGATGTACTGGCGGTGTGCGCGGCAGCGAAGGAAGCGATCGCACGTGCCCGAACTGGCAGTGGGCCGAGCTTCCTGGTTTGCAACACCTACCGTTATGGCGGGCATCACGTCGGCGACAAGCAGGACTACAAAGACGACGAAGAGGCGAAGGCATGGCGGCTAAAAGATCCGATCCGAACGTCTCGGACGCCGACTGATCGAATCCAAATTGGCGACTGAGGAAAAGATCGCCGTCCTGCAAGCCGAGGTCGATACGGAGGTGCGCGCCGCGGTCGACGCCGCCAAAACGGCTCCGTTCCCTGCTGAGGAAGATCTTAGAGCGTATCTTTATGCCTAGCGCGCGCCCCCTCACCTATCGCGCCGCAGTGCTGGAGGCACTGTTCGGCGAAATGCGCCGCGATGGCACGGTTATCATGCTGGGCGAGGATATCGGCGCCGCCGGCGGCGTCTTCAAGCAGACCGAAGGCCTGTTCGCCGAGTTCGGCGCCGCACGCATCATCGACACGCCGATATCGGAATCCGGTGCCTTCGGAATGGCGGTCGGCGCCGCCATGGCCGGCCAGCGTCCGGTGTTCGAAGTGATGTTCGGCGATTTCATCACGCTTGATCATGGACCAACTGGTCAATCAGGCGGCCAAGCTGCACTACATGTCGGCCGGGCAATTCAACGTGCCGCTGGTAGTGCGCACCGCCGTCGGCATCGGCGGCAACCTGGGACCACAGCACTCGCAGAGCCTGCACGCCTGGTCGGCGCATATTCCCGGCCTGAAAGTGGTGATGCCGTCAACCCCGGCCGACGCCAAGGGTTTGATGGCCGCCGCCATTCGCGACGACAACCCGGTGGTCTTCTTCGAGGATCGCATGCTCTACAACATGCGCGGTAACGTTCCGGACGGCGATCACATCGTACCGATCGGCCGCGCCGATGTGAAACGCGAAGGCCGCGACGTCAGTATCATCGCTATCGGCCGCATGGTGCATACAGCCTTGGCTGTCGCCGAGCTGCTGGCGAAGGACGATATTTCCGCCGAAGTGCTCGATCCGCGCAGCCTGGTGCCGCTCGACATCGATGCGCTGGTGACGTCCGTAAAAAAGACGTCGCGCGCCATCGTTGTCGACGGCGGCTATCTACAATACGGCGTCACCGGCGAGCTCGCCGCCACCATTTCGGAACACGCCTTCGATTATCTCGATGCGCCAGTGCTGCGTGCCGGCAGCGCCGACGTGCCGATCCCGTTCAGCAAGACGCTGGAGCCGCTGATGTTGCCCGACGCCCAGAAATTGGCACAGGTCGCCGCCGCGCTGGTGCGCGGCCAACGATAAAGCTTAGGAGGAAAGAATGCCCCTCGATCGTAAGACCAGCCTGTCGATCTTCGACCGCATGCTGATGATGCGCCATTTCGAAGAGGCGGTGATCCGCCTTTACAAGGAAGGCCACTTCGCCAGCCACTATCACATCTACATTGGCCAGGAGGCGACCGGCGCCGCCGTGCTCGAAGTGCTGGGCGACAAGGATCTGATCTGCACCACCCACCGCAATCACGGGCACATCATCGGGCGTGGCTGTGATCCCAACCGCGCGATGGCGGAAATCCTCGGCCGCGCGACCGGCTTCAACGGCGGCCGCAGCGGCACACTGCATCTGTCCGATCCCAGCCACGGTTTTCTCTCGACCTCCGCCATTGTGGGCGGTTGTCCGGGACTGGCGACCGGCGCGGCTTACGGTATCAAGACCAAACACGAGCCGCAGCGTTTCGGTCGGCTTCTTCGGCGACGGGGCGCTCGAGGAGGGCTTGGTCATCGAATCCTTCAACATCGCGGCGCTGTGGAAGCTGCCCGTGGTCTATGTCTGCGAAAACAATTCGTCTGGGCGCCATGGGCCCCACGCAGGGCGGCTACCCGACCGCGACCACAGCGACCGACAGCTTCACCCGCCTGCCCGCCGCCTACGGGATTCATTGCCTAAAGGTCGACGGCACCGACATGAACGCGGTGCACGCCGCCGCGGTCGAGGCGGTGCAGCGCTGTCGCAGCGGCAACGGCCCGGTCTTTATCGAGGCCTTCACCATGCGCTGGCCGGGCAGCAGTCCGTTGTGGCCGGAACTCGCGACCGTCACCGACCTCAACGAGGCCTGGGACCCTGTGCGCATCAGCGGGCCGCATGCCGACTGGTCGCGCATCACGATCCCCTGCTGCGCGCAGCGCGCGAACTCACCGCCGCCAGTACATCTCGCGCGACGAGATCATGGCGCGCGACAAGGAGGTGCGTAACGGCATTACCAAGGCGAGCGAATTTGCCATCGCCAGCCCGATGCCGGATCGGGCCACCGTCGCCGACTACGTCTTCGCCTGAGCCAAGGAGCGACCGATGAGAAAAATAAGCTACGCCGCCGCTATCGCCGAAGCCTTGCGGATCAGCCTTGCCGAAGATCCAGCCTTCAGCCTGGTTGGAAGTTACGTGCTCGGGCTCGGCCCCAAACGCGTGTTAATGGATCCGATCCGCGCCGAGTTCCCTGACCGCATCTTTGACCCCCCGATCTCGGAGGCGGCGATCGTCAGCATCGGCGCTGGCGCGGCGATGGCCGGCGCGCGGCCCTTCGTCGATATCGGCACCGGCAGCTTCACCTACGTTGGCTGGTCGCCGCTGGTGAACGAGGCGGCGGTTGCCCGCCACATGTCGGGCGGTACGATTAAAGTGCCAGTCGTCTATCACATATTGCACGGCTTGCGCGGCGGCGGCGCCGGCCAGCACAGCCACAGCCCGCAGGCGATGTTGTGGAACGCAGCCGGCATCGAGATTGTGATGCCGTCGAGCCCCTACGACGTAAAGGGCTAATGCGCAGCGCCATCAAGAGCGACAACCCGACCATGTTCGTCAACCACGCACGGTTGATGGACATTGAAGGCGACGTCCCGGAGGGCGATTACACGATCCCGCTCGGCAAAGCCGACATCAAGCGCAAGGGCAGTGATGTCACCGTGGTCGCCACCTCGTACGTGGTGCAAACCGCTCTGGCGGCGGCGGAGATACTGGCCAAGGCAGGCATCGAGGTCGAGGTGCTCGACCCGCGCACGCTCGTGCCCTTTGACCGCGACGCCGTACTGCAGTCGGTTGGCCGCACCGGGCGGCTGGTGATAGCTGACGAAACCAATCTCAGCTGCGGCGTCGCCTCGGAGATCTCCGCGATCGTGGCCGAACATGGCTTCAAGTCGCTGAGGGCGCCGATCCGCGGGTGGCGCGGCCCGATATCCCGACGCCGTTCAGCCCGCCACTCGAACAGGCCATCACACCCAGTGCCGATAAGATCTGCGACGCGGTACGCCGAACCATGACTTGGGCCTGACCGCTATGACAGCCGTGTGCGATGTTTCTCGCGGCTTTTAAGCAATCGATCGAGCAACCAATACGCTTAATCGTTTGAACGCGAACGATTGGTAGTTTTGGAAATCCCAATAGTTGCTGTCGTCCATGCGGCACGTCGGCTTGTACGCCGGAGCGCCCTCACCCGACAGGTTTGACACTCTCGGCATAGAAGTGTATCCACTTCTTCAGGCCAGAAGAGCGTGGCGCGGTAAGCGCCTACAGTTCGAGTTGCGGGGAAACGGCGTGAACCGATCTGGGATGGGCGCTACCCGTCGTTTCAGCGATCTTGGCGCCTGCATCGCGGGCTGACTTGGCCTTTCATGGCCGCATCGCAGTCATCTGCTCTCAAATCGCTGCCACCGCTCGTCCGGTCCACGCGCGCCCCGCTGCGGCGTCGGAAATTCGGGCCATATCTGCAAGTCCGCAATGAGCCTCACGCGCGCAGCCAGCACCAAACTAAGGGGATGAGGAGATGAAAGAGAAACGCGTATGCATCGACGTTGGAGGCACCTTCACCGATTGCCTCGTGATGGACGAAACGGGGCTGCTGCAGAAGTTCAAGGCCCCGACCACGCCGAGCGATCCGTCCATCGGACTGATGAACGCGCTTAAGAAAGCAGCAAAGCACTACAAGAGCGACGTCCGTGAATTCCTCGGCCAGATCAAGGTGCTGGTGCACGGCACGACACTTGCCACCAATATCCTGATCAATGAGCGTGGCACCAAGGCCGGTATGATCACGACCAAAGGCTTCCGCGACAGCATCGAGATGCGGCGCGGCATCAAGCCGATCGACGTCTCGCTCTACAATCTATTCATCCCGCCCAACCGTCCGCTCATCCCGCGCTCGCGCCGCATCGGCGTCGAGGAGCGCACGCTGTTCGACGGCCGCATCATGACTCCGCTCAACGAGCAGGAAGTGCGCGATGCCGTGAAAAAGTTCCAGGCGCAGGGCGTCAAGTCGATCGCCGTTTGCTTCTGCACTCCTACGCCAACCCGAAAAACGAGCGGCGCGCCGCCGAGATCGTGCGCGAACTCGCACCCGATATCTTCGTCAGCACCTCGCACGAGACGCTACCGATCTGGCGCGAATTCGAGCGCTTCAACACCACAGCGGTCGGCTCCTATGTGGGTCCCGCGGTCGCGCACTACCTCACCTCGCTGGAGAAGGTGCTCAAAGACACCGGCTTCAAGGGCACCTTCCTGATGATGCTTGCCAACGGGCTGGTGCAGAACGTCGCCGAATGCATCCGCCGCCCGGTGTTCCTGCTGCATTCCGGCCCGGCGGCGGCACCCTCGGGCGCGGTCTATCTCGGCAAGCATCTCGGCGAGAACAACCTGCTCTCGGTCGACATGGGCGGCACCAGTTTCGATGTCTGCATGATCGAGAAAGGCGAGATCCCGACGACAACCGAGCATTGGGAAAGCGATCAGCGCGTCGCCATCAAGATGGTTGACATCGCCTCGATCGGCGCGGGCGGCGGTTCGATGGCCAAGACCGACGCTCTCGGCCTGTTGCGCGTCGGCCCGCAAAGTGCTGGCGCCGATCCGGGTCCGGCCTGCTACGGTAACGCCGAAGACGCGACGGTCACTGACGCCAACCTCATCCTCGGTTACGTGCCGGCCGACTACTTCCTTGGCGGCGAGATGAAGCTCGATGAAAAGGCTTCGCGCCGCGCCATGAAGCCGCTAATGGAGAAACTGGGCACCGACGAGAAAGGCGCCGCGGAAGCGATCTTCAGGACCGTCAACGCCAACATGGCGAACAAGATCACCGAGGTTTCGACCAAACGTGGTCACGACATCCGCAACAGCATCATGATCGCCGGCGGGGGCGGCGGACCAATTCACGGCGGCTTCATCGCCAACTCGCTCGGGATCAAACGCATTGTGGTACCTCCAGTTGCGGCGCTGTACAGCGCCTTCGGCATGTTCGCCATGGACATCGGCCAGGATTACGCGCGCTCCTTCGTCACCCGCTGCGGGGGTCGACGTCGACGGGATCAATCGCATCTACGCCGAGCTGGAAGCCGAGGCGCAGGCCGCGTTCAAGCAGCATGGGGTGCCGCCTGACAAGGTCGCCCTCAGGCGCAGTGCCGATCTACGTTACGTCGGCCAGTTCCACGAAGTCGAAGTCGACATGGCGAGCGGTAAGGTCACGCGCGAGGCGGTCGATGCGGCGGCGGCGGGCTTTGCGCGCAAGCACGAGGACCTCTACACGTTCGCGATGCCGTGGAAGGCGGTGGAGATCCTGACGTTGCGACTGAAAGCGACAACGCCGAACGCGCCATTTGCCCTGCCGCAAGTCCCGAAAGGCGACGCCGATCCGAAATCCGCGCTCAAACGCCGACGCACCTGCCGTTTCAACGGCCGCGACGTCGACACGCCGATTTATGACGGCGAGAAGGTGGTTGCTGGCAACGTCATCAGCGGGCCGGCGATCATCGAAGAGACGACGACGACCTTGGTGATCCCCGAGGCCTATGTTTGCTCAGTCGACAAGTACAAGAACTACATCCTGACGCGGTCCTGAGGGAGGTCATCATAAATCAGCAAGTCAACATCGACCCGACCACCGTCGCCACCGTCTGGCACTCCATGCAGACCATCTGCAAGGAGATGCGGCACCTGGTCAAACGCACCGCGCAGAATTATCTAATCGGCCAGTTGCAGGACCTCTCGGTCGGCATTTGGGGCGCCGATGGCTCGACCATCGCCGTTCCCGTCGGCCTGCCCAACCAGCATCTCGGAACGACCTTCGCCGTGAAGGCGCTCGTGAAGATGTTCGAGGGCAACATCTATCCGGGCGACGTGTTCCTGACCAACGATCCGTATCACGGCGGACACAACACGCACTTGCCCGACTGGGGTTATATCCGGCCGATCTTCTATAAGGACGAGCTGCTGTTCTTCACGCTCTGCCGCGGCCATCAGACCGACACTGGCGGTTCGTTCCCGGGCGGCTATTTCCCCAACGGCTACGACATCCACGCCGAGGGGCTGATCATCCCGCCGATCAAGGTGATCGAACGCGGCAAGGAGCGCAAAGACCTCGTCAACCTCATACTCAGCAACGTGCGCTTCTCCGACGGCGTCCGCGTCGACCTGCACGCCATGATCGGCTCGACCACGATGTGCGAGAAGCGAATCCTTGCGCTGATCGAGATGTATGGCCGCGACACGGTGATGGCGAGCATCGAAGAGATGATTCGCCGCACCGAGCTGGCGGTGCGCGAGGAGATTCGCAAGATTCCCGACGGCGTCTATTACGGCGAGGCCGCCACCGACGACGACGGCACGACGCTCGACGAGCCGGTGTGGGTGCGCGCCCGCATCACCGTGAAGGACGATCGAGATGACGATCGACCTTTCGGAAAGCGACGCGCAGCGCAAGGGCTTCGTCAATTGCGTCTACGCCGTAACCTACGGCATTTCGGTGGCGGCGGTGATTCTCTACTTCGATCCCGCACTCGCCGACTATCACAATCAGGGCACCATGGAGCCGATCAAGGTGATCGCGCCGCCGGGATCGGTGGTGAATTGCCTATACCCGGCGACCGTCGGCGCCTCCCCGGTCAATGTCGGCGTCCAGATCATGGAAGCGGTGGTCGAGGCGCTGTCGAAGGCGCTGCCCAACCGGGCCATCGCCGCCTGGGGCAAGCATCGCGGCGATTACCTGTTTGCCACGGATCCGCGTACCGGCGAGCCCTACGTCCGCACCTGCTTCGACTATGACGGCAGCGCCGGTGCGGTGTGGGGCTATGACGGTTACCAGGCGGTGAGCACGTTGACCGCCATGGGCGCGGCGCATCGCGACAACGTCGAGGAGATGGAAGCCCGAGTGCCTGGCGCGCACTCAAATGGGAGTTCGTACCGGACTTCAGCGGCGCCGGCCGTTGGCGCGGTGGTCCCGGCGTGCACTGGGAAGCGCTCAATGAGGGCACCGACGGTCAGATGGCGACCGGAAGCTCGGATGGCGACGTGGTGCAAGGGTTCGGGGCACTGGGTGGCCAGCCGTCGCCGGTCTCTCGAACTTATCTGCGGCGCGGCAATGAAGATATTCGCGTCAAACCGCATCGGCTGGTGCCGGTGAAGGCCGGCGACGTGCTGGTCAAGCACTCCTCGGGCGGCGGCGGCGTGGGCAATCCGGCTCAGCGCGATCCGGAAATGGTCCGCGAGGACGTAGAAAACGAGCTCGTGTCCATCGAGAGCGCCAAGAACGTCTACAAGGTGGTCATCAACCCCAACACTTTGACGGTCGACGTTGACGCCACCAACAAGCTGCGGGGCATCGCGAACGAGGCCGCGGAGTAACGTGGCTAAACGCGCGCGAGCGGGCAGGATTTCGCAGCTGAAGGCAATTCTGCGCCCGCTCGCCGGCAACAGTCACCGGCGAGCCTCGGTCGACATCCATCAATACCTGCGCGACTGCATCCTGACGAACGCGCTGCCGCCGGAAACCATCCTGTCGCAGGTCGAAGTGGCCGATTGCCTGAAGGTCAGCCGCACGCCGGTCCGCGAGGCGCTGAGCATGCTGAAAGAGGAGGGCTTGGTCGAGGCCGAGCCCAATTATCGCTGCCGGGTACTGGGCTTTGATCCGCGCGAGCTGGAAGCGCTTTACGTTTCGCGCATCGCCAACGAAGGCATTGCCGCCGCCATCACGGTCCCCAATATGACGCAAGCGGATGTCCAGAAACTCGGTGCGCTCTTGGTGCGGCTGCGCAAGGACGAGAAGCAACAGAACATCCGCGGCTGGCTGAAGAACCATCGCGATTTTCACCAGTTGCTGTTCAGCCGGGCCAATCCACTGCTGCAGCAACGCATGTACGGCGACACCCGGCGCAGCGAGCGTTACATCTATCACGCCGTGCAGGCGGGCCTGACCGGCATCTTCCACCGCGCTGACATCGAGCACGAGGAAATCTACGAGGCCTGCAAGCACCGGCAGGCCGCTCAGGTCGTCGCGCTCCTGTCGGACCATCTCGCCGGTGCCGCAATCGACATCATAGCGGAATATGCGCCGAAGTGGGACCCGACCAACCTGCGCCATGCCGTCCGCCTGGTGCGCGCGGGCGCTCTACACCTCGAGACTACTTGAAGTCCCACTCGTCCTACAAATGTTCAGCCAGTTCCGCGTTTGACGCCCAGCCCCTGCATGAAGCGTTCGCGGATCTGCACCGGGTCGCGGTCAGTGGCGCCAACCGCCGGTTTACCGTCGATGCGCGCCGCAATCAGGGTCGGCCCGCCGCCCTTGAGCGCCGACGCAACCAATTGGTCGAATTCGTTTTCATCGGCGGCCCACGCGCTTTGGGCAATTCCGGCGCCGCGCGCGATCGCGACCAGGTCGGCCGATGCCGCGCTCGCCGTCGGCTGCGAGCCGGTGATCTGGTAGATGCCGTTGTCCCACACCACGATGGTGAGATTCTTCGGCGCGCGTTCGGCAACGGTCGCAAGGCAGCCGAGCTGCATGAGCAGCGAGCCGTCGCCCTCGAGCGCAATCACATGCCGCTGCGGTTGCGCGATGGCGACGCCGAGCGCAATCGGGATCGTGAGCCCCATGCTGCCGAGCATGTAGAAGTTCTGCGGTCGCTGGCCGCTGGCCCAGAGATCGAAATTGGCATTGCCGATGCCGCCGATAACGGCTTCCTCGCGCTTGAGTTGGCCGACCAGCCGCTTGGTCAGGTCGAAGCGGTTCATCACCTTCGCGTTGTGCGCGCCGATGTTTGCTTTGCCGGTCATGGCTACCCCTCGAATACTTTGCCGCCGGTGAGCAGCGGCGAGAGGATGAAGGTGACCGGCGCCTGCGTCGCCACGGCCTGCTTGATCGAGCGATCGAGGACAAATCCGAGCTCGTCCTGGCGCGTGATGGTGACATTCTCGACGGCGAGCGAATTGAGCACCGGCCGCATGGTCTTGTAGACCAACGCCTGCCCGAGATTGAATTCGCCCAGCGTGCCGCGCTCGGAGACGAAGATGAGCGCGGGAATTTGCGACGGCACCACCAGCGAGGCCAATGCGTTCGGAATGGTGCCGAAGCCGCTGGTCTGCATCAGGACGGCACCACGCATGCCACCCATCCAGGCCCCCGTAATGATGCCGAGCGCTTCCTCCTCGCGTGTCGCGGCGAAAGTCGTGAAATACGTGTCGGCGTGTAGCGCCGCGATCAGGGGCGTGAACACCCGGTCCGGAACATAGACGATGAGCTTGACGTCGTTGGCTTTCAGGCTCGCGCGGACAACCTCGTGCCAGGCGGTTGATCGGGTGGTTTTGTCTGTCATGCGTGACCGGCGCCGTTGCCTTTGAATATCGTGAAAACCTGCGTCGGCGCCGCCGTCTCGCTGCGAGGCCATTGCTCCAATATTCACAAAAGCTTAGCCTAAGATAATTCACGGCGCTAATTAGAAAAGACTGCCGAAAATCAGGGGAGGACGATGAGCAAATTCAACGCACATTTTGCGCCGTCACGGCGCAGCATCATCAAGGGCGCGGGCGCGTTGGCGGCGGGCGTTGCCGCGCCGGCGTTTCTGCGCGTGCGCTCCGCCTACGCCGCATATCCGGAGCGGCCGGTGAAAGTGGTGGTCGCAAACACACCGGGCGGTCCATCCGATCTGGTGGGGCGCATGATCACCGCCGTCCTGCAGAAAGAAACCGGCAAGACCTTCGTGATCGAAAACATCGGCGGCGCCGGCGGCAATATCGGAATGGGTCAGGCCGCGCGTTCCGAGGCGGATGGCTACACCTTCCTGCTTGCGACCAATGCCTATTCGGTCAATGCCAGTCTCTACAACAAGATACCCTATGACCCGCTCAACGACTTCGTGGGCGTCTGCGAGCTGGCGACGTCGCCCAATACATTCGTGGTCAAATCCGAGCTGCCAGCAAAAACGGTCAAGGAATTCGCCGCACTCGCCCGCGCCAACCCGGACAAGTTCAACTGCGCGAGCCCGCCGATCGGCACCACACCGCAGATCTCCGCCGAGATGCTGAAGCTTCGCGAGAAACTGCCCAAGCTGGAAGTCGTTGTCTTCAAGGGCGGCGGCGATGCGCTGCAAGCTCTGCTCAGCGGCACTGTGCAGTTGAGCTCGGGCTCGCTGCCACCGGCGGCCCCGCACATCAAGGCCGGCACGCTTCGCTGCCTCGCGGTCACCGGCGAAAGCCGCTGGCCGGATCTGCCCGACGTTCCGACCATGGTGGAGTCCGGCTACAAGGATTTCGTGCTGGCGACCGACACCGTGATGCTGGCGCCCGCGAAAACGCCGCCCGAGGCCGTCAAGTGGTTCGAAACTGAAATATTGAAGATTCTGAACACGGCGGAAATGAAAGAGATGCTCTTCAAGCGCGGGTTCCAGGCGCGGCCCAAGGGCGCCAAAGAGGCCTGGGCGCGCGTTACCAAGGAAATCGACATGTTCAAGGGCATCATCGAGCAAGCCGACATGAAGAAGCTTTAAAATCTGCCATAGATAATTGAATCGCGCCCGCCGTCGCCAATACGACGGCGGGCGCTCTAAACGACCAAGGTTACCGGCGTGCAGATCAAAACCATAGAGCCGATCGCGGTCAGCCTGCCGATGATCAAACCCGTGGTGATGGCGGGCGAGGAAATCCGGCGCGCCGCTAATGTGCTGGTGCGGATCGAAGGCCGACAACGGCTCGATCGGCTGGGGCGAGGCTGGCGAGGCCCCGATGCACACCGGCGAAACTGTGGAGAGTATGACCGCGGCCATCCAACATCTTTTGCCGCATCTGCGTGGGTCGCAATGCCGATGATATCGACGGTGCGCTCGCCGCAATGGACGGCCGCATGTATGGCAACCATGGCGCCAAGGCCGCGATCGAGATCGCGCTGCACGATCTCGCGGGCCGTGCCACGGGCAAACCGGTGCACGCACTGCTCGGCGACAGGAAGCGCAGCCGTATCTCGCTGCTCGGCACTATTGGCGGCGGTGATTTCGACGACGATCTTCGCGACGCAGAAAGGAAGAAGAGCCGCGGGTGTTACCGCCTACAAGATCAAGGTCGGCATCGACACACCCGAGAATGACGCCGCGCGGACGCGCGAGATCTGCAAGGTGCTCGGAGACGGCATGCTCATCTCTGCCGACGCCAACCAGGGTTACAGCGTCGAGCAGGCTCTCACTTACGTGCGCGCGGTAAACGGGTCGGGCCTCGATTTCTTCGAGCAGCCGGTCGCGGCGGATGAGCTCGCGGGCATGGCAAAGGTCGCTGCCGCAACCGATATCGCCATCGGCGCCGACGAAGGCATTCACTCGCTCGACGACATCCGCCGTCACCACGACAGCAAGGCCGCACGCGGCGTCAGCCTCAAGGCGATCAAGCTCGGCGGCATCCGCGCCGTGACCAAGGCCAGCGAGCTCTGCGACCGCCTCGGCATGAGCGTGAACATCTCGTGCAAGACGGGAGAATCGAGCGTCGCCTGCGCGGCGGCGCTGCACGTCGCGTCGGTCATCCCCAATATCGGCTGGGCGCTGACGCTGACCCATCTCGGGCTTGCCGAAGACATTGCGAAAAGCCCGTTGCCGACCGGCAAGGGTTTTGCAGAAAGCCTCGACCGCCCGGGCCTTGGCATCGAGGTCGACGAAGACCGCGTTCGCCGGCACCGCGTGCAGATTGCGGCGCGAGAGCGTCGCTTAGGCGCGTGCCTTGGGGATTGAATTTCCAGGCCGATGCACTGCCAGTGTCGAATGGCTGCGCGGCGCCATTGGCGGCGAACGCTTCGTTGGTGCGGCCGCTCGCGCTAGTGGGGGCGAAGCTCACGACTGCCTTACCGAAATTGCCGTGCCGCTGAGCGACACAGCGGAGAAATTCCGAGGTGAAGCCTGACAGCGTCAAATCGGTGAAGACCCGCGTCGGCAACCAATCTCCGTATCGTGAAAATGCTGTAAACTTTACCCGGCGTTCAGTCGCGAACAGGCAGATGGACACGCCATTGCGTCCCGATGCTAAGGCAACCGCGCTCCACGTCGACTGCTTCGCAGACGACGGTTGCCAGCGGCAATGCATCGGACCCGGCAATTGCGGACGCTAGTCATTGGAGTGCGACCCGGTCTGTCCATCGCGCGATGATCTCGTGCGGGGAGCTTACGCCACCATTGCCGCGCCGCTCCGGCTTCAGCACCAGCTGCTTGCAGAGCGAAATGATCCTGCCGCACATGCCGGTGCAGCCCGATTCATATTCGCTGCGGCATATGCTCATGCATTTGCGAAAATCGCAGCTGGCTTCCACGCCGTGGGCTGAAGTCGCAGCCACGAAAATGGTGGCCGCAAAAATAAAAAGAAAGACACGACGCATGCGAAAGGTCCCGCGCTAAAGCGAGATATTTCATCGCGCATTGCATGACGCTCCGCGTCATTCGCTCGCAGGAATAACGATATTATGATGAACGCTGTTCTGAGCTCGGCGAACCGGCGCCGAAGTTCTTGCGGCCAGATCGATATTTCTGCGCATGTGCATGGCGACCGTTTCGAGCGAGCCTTGCCCTTCGCTTGGTCCTTCGTTTGCGATGTTTGCGTGCAGGCACGCGGCGCAAAGTTCGCGCACGAAATCCGGACAACTGGAAAAACTCCCGGCGGCGGTCTTGCGCCGGGAGCCCGATGGCGCGCTCATCGGATCCTCCGCCTAGTGCAGACGGCGGAGCGGCGCGACATGTTCGCCGACCCAGGAACTGAGCATCTGGTGATAGAGCGAGGCCGAATGCCACAGCACGTCGCTGTAGCGCCTGCCCTTTTCCGAATCGGGGCCAACCGGCTCGCAAAGGTCCATGCCCATGGTCAGATGGTGCTGATCGACGTCGGTGTGGACCTTCCAGTACCGGCCGCTGAGAATTTTCAGTCTGTCCAGCACCGGGATCACCGCGGAATAAAAATCAAAGGCGACGCCTTCGCTCAGCAGATTGAGCCCGACAACCTGCACGTCATGCGGCTCGCGCAGCGCGCTGCGCCAGGAAAACGCCGTGCAATTCGCGGTTTCCTGAGTGGGAGCGACCGCGCCTGGCTCCGCACCCTTGAGAAACCCGTGCTCCTTCATCCAGGCGATAAGCTGGTCGGGATGATCGGCCTCCTCGAGCGCGTGCTCGGCAAAGACCGGCTGAAAGCGCCGATCGTGACAGAGCGAATAGCGCAGGCACAGCGCCTGCGTGAACTCACGCGATTGGTGGATGAGCTGGTGAATCCATTGCAGATCGTTCGGACGCTCTGCGCGGGCCAGGCTCTTGAAGAACGGCCCCTGCCGAAGCTGTGAGCGGTATTCCTCGGACGCTTTGACTAGCCACTCCATGCGCGTACTCCCACTTTGATGAGGACACGAAACGAGTGAGCTATATGTGCAATTGCCGGCTCGAAATCTTGGCCCGCCACGACGGCGAATGGGATGGGCGCGAAGACCTTCAATCAGCCCAAACAAATCGTTATCGGCTATTCGATGCCTCTAGCAATCTCGTGCCGTCGTTTCGTACGTCACGCGGCGTCACGCCAAAGCGTCGTTTGAACGAACGATTGAAATAGGACAAATCACCAAAGCCCGCGTCATATGCGATCGCCCCGACTGGATTTTGCGCCAGCCGCGGTTCGGTCAACATGCGGTGGGCGCGGCTGAGGCGCTGCGAGAGCAGGAATTCCGAGAACGTCGTGCCTTCGCTTTCAAAAAGCCGCTGCAGATTGCGCGGCGTAAGCCCGAGATGGGTCGCTACCGCGCCGACCGAAAGGTCGCGCCGGTTGCTGTTCTCGACGATGTACGATTTTGCCATTCGCAACCGCGCGGCCGGGATTGCGTGTCCCGCCGCCACGCCGTCACGTGCGGCGCCAAGCGCGAGTGCAACGAGGTCGTGCAAATGATTGACTGCGGTTCGCCGGAACTCCGGCGTCGCCAACGCGATGTCGTTGAACAGCGGGGCTGCATAGCCCGCCAGCAGTTTGAGCGCGTCTGTATTATACGGAACGACCTGCATGACGACGTCATCGACATAGGTGACCATCGACGACAGGATCGATCGCGGAATACGAAACGAAAGCGCGCCGCCGTACGAATGGCGATCGAATACTTTAACCTCGCTTGCACTCATCAGCAGGGCATCGCCTTCGCGTAATGCAACATCCCGGCCACGGGCGGTGACCGTGGTTTTGCCTGTCTGATTGATAATAAAAACGAGATCGCCGTTGCCATCAGCCAGATATTCGCGCGTTCGGATGATGCGAACGGGCGAACTCGCGGTCGACATCACCCGCACCCCGGGCAAGTCGCGCGCCAAGATCGAGTATTCCAGCCTCGCGTCACCGATCGGCTCGATATCGAGCTTCATCACCACACGACAGCAATGATCACGCCACATCGCGACGCGATCCTTGTCCGGAAGGTCGTCGGTCGAAAGCCGGAACGTTGTCAGGCCCGCTTGATCCATCAACTTATCGTCCATCCATGCTGCCTTGCTTGGGTCAGCGCCTTGCGGCGTCTCCAAAACAGGGACATTTCGACAAATTTGACGAATGGAAGAGTTATTTGCCGGCGGTCTTCGCCGAGAATGGCGCTCGAGCGCTGCCTACCAAGGCGGCCCCGTACGGTTCAGCGAAAACATTCGTCGCCCTGCCCTCTTTGGTCGCGAGATGCCAGCAAAACAAACAAATACGCGTCCTCCGAATGGAGGAGGTGTCGGCTTATGGCGCTCGTCAGCCTGGTATCTGAAAGGAAAAGTAGGCACACCGCGCAAACCCACCGCGTTCCCGCAGGCAAGTCGCAAGCTGAACTAAGCGGCATAGCGAACGTCTATTCTTGTTGTGTCCCGGCTGCTCCCTTTCATATGACTTGCTGTCACCGGCAAGGCGGTTGTATACGCACGCAACCACAAGCGGTCTTGGCTTTCGGCGCAATCGACTTGGCTGAGAGTGCAGCACGCGTTATCCGGGCGTTTCCGCGATAGTTCTTCGCGGGGGGCAGGCAATGACTTTCTGGTCAACGGACACGATACCCGAACGCGAACGATTTTCGTTCTGGCGCGAAATTATTTGCAACACGATCTTCAGCATTTCGCCTGAGGCGCCGAGCGAGCGCTTCTCCGCCCGCGTGCGCGTGCGCAGCTCGGGACCGCTGCGCTTTGCAATGTGCCAATCCACCAGCTACGAGATCATCCGCACCCAGCGCGACGTCAACAGGGCGCCGGCGGACTACTACACCGTCTATTTGCAGCTGCAGGGCCGGACGCTCATCAACCAGTGCGACGATTCCGCGTCGCTTGATTGCAACGACATCGTTCTTTCCGACTGTCGCCGTCCCTACAGCGCCACGCTGTCGAACGACGGATTGCGCGCGGTGGCGGTGCTGCCGCGCCCGATGGTCAATTCCCGTGCGCCCTGGCTGAGCCAGCGGGCACTCCACAAGATTCCTTCGAGCTCACAATATATCGACCTCGCCCGGCGTCACATGATTCAACTGATGTCCGAAAAGATCGGCGACGGCGAGACCGATCTGCTGACGGAAAATCTCTGCAATCTGCTGGCGCTGGCGAGCGCGCCCGATATTCCGCCGAGCCGCCTGCGGACCGAACTTCAGACCGCAGCCATGCTGACGTTCTGCCGGCAGAACCTGCATCGCGCGGAATTGTCTCCGCAGCTCGTGGCATCGCATTTTTCCATATCGCTCAGAACAGTCCATAGCCGCTTTGAAAGGCTGGGAACGACATTCGGCCGCTGGCTGCTCGAAACCCGGCTCGATGCCTGCTCGAAGGTGCTGAAAGGCCAGCGCCGTCATCATTACATTTCCGAGGTCGCCTACAATTGCGGCTTCAATGATCTGTCTCACTTCAACAAGGCGTTCCGCGCCCGGTTTCAAATGGCGCCGACCGAGTGGCGCAACCAGTTCGTGAAGAAGCAATGACACCCGTCGATCGGTACGACCACATGGTCAACCGACTCGATCGACGAGCGCGAACGATTTTCGTTCTGGCGCGAGATGGTCTGCCGGAATGTGTTCAATATCTCGGTGCAGGCTCCGCCGAAACGGTTCTCGGCCAGCATCACGGCACGCACTCACGGAGTCGCTTCGATTCGCCATATGCGAATCCACCGCTTACGACATCGACCGGACTCAGAAGGACATCTCCAATGAGTCGACGGATCACTATTTGATGTACCTGCAACTGCGCGGGCATACGCTCCTCACGCAGGCCAACGATGCAATTGAATTCGGCCGCAACGACATCGTCATCGCGGACGGGCGGCGGCCGTACCACGCCGCCCTTTTCGATGACGGCCAGTGCCGCCGCCAGGCCATCGCCGTGCTGCCGCGGTCTTTCATCGAAGCGCGCGCGCCGTGGCTGCGCCGGCGCCCGCTTTTCAAGCTCGCGTCAAATTCGGTGTATGTCGACCTCACCCGCCGGCACTTGCTGCAGCTGACCGCCGACGACCTGACTGAGGGCGAATTGGCCCTGCTGACCGAGAATCTCTGCAATCTGCTGGCGCTGCTCGATCATGCCGACACCCCGATCAATCGCGTGCAGCCCGAATTGCAGCTCGAGGCGCTGCTCGACTTCTGCCGGCGCAATCTGCATGACCCCGCGCTGTCTCCGGATTTTGTGGCGGCGCAGTTCGGCATCTCCACGCGGACGCTGCATCTGCGCTTCGAGAAGCTGGAGCAAACCTTCGGCCGTTGGCTGCTCGACGCCCGGCTCGATGCGTCCAGCAATGCGCTCCGCAACCCACGGCAGCATGCCTGCAGCATCTCGCAAATTGCCTACAGCTGCGGATTCAACGATCTATCGCATTTCAATAAAACGTTTCGCACGCGTTTCGGCGCATCGCCGAGCGAATGGCGCGCTGAATTTTTGAAGAAATAGGCCCGCGGCTACTTTCCGGGATCGTCGCGACGATCTGCAATTTCCACGCACGCCAGGCCGAACTATCTCTGAACAGGATCATGTTTAAAGCGACAATGTACGTGCTCAAAACGCACGCACACAGCCGGCTCGGCATCGCCATCATCACGTCCATCGCAGGTGACAAAAATTATTTGCGAATACATTGCTGATCTGATCAAGCGTCCCTCGAGCGAAGGACGCGCCGTTGATTTCAAATTCGCTAGTCAATCTCCGCAGCTTGCGCCGGAGTGACCAGACGAATGAGAGCACTCATTATCGCCGCATCCAGCGTCATCGCCATGGCGTCAATAGCTTTGGCCGACGATAGACCCGACGAGTTGGCGCAGGTATTCACACCGAGGCAGGTTCCGGCGCAGCGAACTCCGGCACCGCCGGAGTCTTCGCCGTCGATTTCGACAAGACCGTCTCCCGCGCCGCAAATCCCGGCACAGCAGAAGCAGAGCCAGCAAGCTCCGGCACAGGCAAGGGTCGGAGCAAAAGTGGACGACAACCTTTTCCACGGAGACCCGCTACTACTCCTGGCGCAATAATTTTGTTCCCCCCGACACGACAGGTATCGGCCCAGGCCGCGGATGGGAGGTCTACATTCCCTTCGCGATGCAGCTCACCGGCAAGCCGGTCAATGACCTCAGCGTCGATTTTGTGGTGCGTGGCGGATGGGTAAAAGCCGCGCAAACAACCACGGGGCTTGCCGGCGAGGTTGCGACCAGCACGGACACCGCCGTGTCCTTCAACACGACTTATCTCGGTTGGCAGGGCCTGCAGCCCTTTATCGCACTCAGCGCCAACCTGCCGACCGGAAAATCGGCTTTGTTCGGCACGTCCGTCAACGCGCGCATGGATCCCGACCTGGTCGAGATCTCGACGTTCGGCGAGGGCTACAATTTTGGCCCGTCGTTCGGCCTCAATGTCCCGATCGCAGGTTCGCTGCTTTTTACGACGAGTGTTGGCTACACCTATCGCGGACCCTTCAACCGGGAATCGGCGTTCCCGACGTTGCCGCCGGGTGTCGACCCCGCCTTGTAGCGAACCTCATCGACGTCATTCCGACCGTGAGAATCGATCCCGGCGAAAACACCACGGTGACGGCGGCGATCAACTATGGAGCGGGCTCGTTTGCGGCGGGCTTGACTGGCTCGGCGTCCTGGGAATCGCCGACAATCGTCCGTGACTTACCCGACCTTTCGGCCGGGCCTGCGCTATTTGCTCTCGTTCCAGTCTTCGTACAAGTGGCCGGAAAAATGGGGTGTGACGGAATTGACGGCTGCGGCGGCGCATTCCAATCGCAACAAGTTGGTATTTGAAACAGCCACACCGACCCTGGAAAGATTTAACTCAAACTCCAACGTCTATCGCGTTGGTTTGCAGCACCTATTCCCCGTTGACCAATTTCAGATCGGCCCGGTCGCTAGCTTCCTCTATCGCGATCACAACGGCTACAATTCAATAACGTTGCAATTCGTGCCGCAGAAGACGCGATGGGCCGCCGGAATGCTCGCACAATACGCACCGAACGCGAGCGTGACCTTGAACGCGCGTGTCGAGCATGTCTGGACGCGCGAAAACGAAAGCCCCACGAATGACGACGTAAAGCTCGATGTCCTGGCAAAAAGCCTGATTCCGGCATCAACGGTTCCGGTCATTTCCGGCACCGCATGGCAAACGTCGTTCGGTATCAACGTCAAACTATGAGGTGAACCATGACACGCAGACTGAAAATATCGGGACTCGTCGTGGCGGGATCGATAGCGTTGCTGCCGTCGTTCGTTCAGGCTCAGGTTCAATGCACCGCTGGCAAAGCAGCGAGCGGCGACTGCGTCAACGAAGCTATGGCTAGGTCTGCGCTGCAGGCGGCCGTGATTTTCTCGCAGCCGAAGATTTCCTTCACCGCCTACCCTGTGCTGCCGTCAGCCGATCGCCTTTACCGTTATCCCAATCAGCTGATGCCCGATCAGCTTCGTAAAACGCCGCTCGGACCCGGCCCTGGCTTTGAATTCCCCGGCGGAGTTGTCGGATTTCCGTGAACAGCGGCCAGGCTCTCCGCGCGCGTTCACATTTAATTGCGGCGCCTAAAGCAATCGCGGCGCGACCGATCGCGCCGCGATCCGTTTATGAATGAAGCGGCGCGCGCCTATCTCGAATATCTATCGATGAATTTTGGAGCGGGCTATGCCGGCAACGACCGGCCGGCCACACGCTCATTCAGTCCAGATCGACATTGTGGCGAAAGCTGACCTCGGGCAACGTCGTAAAGACAGATCGGACTGCAACTCCGGCAATCACGATCACGATCAGGGACATGTAGAGTCCGACCATCTGATAGAAAATGCGTCTGATTTTCTTGCGGTCATTGCTGTCGAGGCGATCATTGTAGGCCGGGTGCCGCATTGCGAACTCCTCGCACGCTATCATTCGGAGTGACCGTGACTGATCACTGGGACGAGAGCACATCTTGCCGTCAGGCAATGAACTCACGCTGAATGCCGTTCAATTCAATTGACAGAATTTGTCTGAAGAGTCCTCATCCGAACGGATGACACCTCGTCGCCTTCCTTAAAATTTGTGAGAACATTTTCTCCAAAAGGTCGAGGCCTGCGTGATGACACCGCTTGGCTCGACACGGCGGACAAATTTCGGATTTCAAAAAGATCTTATCGAGTGGTGTCAGTCGACAAGCACGCTGGAGTAACCGGCGACGAGCTTGACGAGATCGGCCTGCCGGCTGACGCCCGTCTTTTCGAAGAGGCGGCCGAGGTGTGTTTTGACGGTCGTATCGGCGACCCCGAGATTTCCGGCAACCTGCCGCACGCCACCGACATTGACGATCGCGCGAAGCACGCGAAGCTCGGTCGGCGTGAGCTTGTAGGTCTTGCCGATCACCTCCGACGAAGGCTCGGCCTCGAGCTCTGCCTTGCGCACAAAAAGGGCCGCAACTGCATTTGACGCAGCGCCGGCCCTTCGCTTTTCGCCGACGGTCAGAGGCAGGACATGCGCAACGTAACGCTCACCGGCGCGGCCTTTCATTGGAAGAGCACTGCCCTTGCCGCCGGATTCCGCATCATTCTTGGTCGCGGCAACCAAAGCCGCGTGCAACGCCTGGTCGACCTGAGGATCGATCGCGGTCAACCGGCCGTGGACGCCACGAAGGAGATCGCCTTTATCGAGTGCGGCGCGGCCCGCCGCATTGCCGTGCACAATCAACCCATCGGAGTCGATGAGAAAGATCGCGGGGCTGAGACCATCGAGAATATCCGCGAATGTGGCCGCTTCCGCCTGGCTGAGATCGATCACCTTGCCGGTGCGAACCGCACGCCGAACGTGCGGCACGACGAGTTCGCATGCGACGACGCATCTCGTCATCGACCATGCCGCTCGCTTCGTTCCGCAGGACGCTGAGATACGCGCAGCTCGTCGCGGATTTTTCCAGCACGGCATTTGCAGCATCGATCCAGCCCTGTGGCTGCGCCCATTCACGAAAAAATCGTCCCGCGCGAAATTCGTCATAGGAAACGAGATCCGGGACACTGACGATCTGCTCGACTTCACAGTCGTGCAGGCTGGCGACAGGATCGAATTTCCAATAGGTCTCGGCATAAAGCCGTACAAAATACGGATCGACCCCGGACTGATAATGGATGTTGCCGCTTTTGCTGACTGAATCCTTGGACAAGAGTCCGGCGGCTTGCCCGCCTGCATAGCATGCGATCTTTGCGAGCACGGACGTCCACCGCGACGAATCGAGCGCCGCGTCGTAGATATCGCCGATAAGTTGCGTGAGACCTTGATCTTCTTTCATGTCATCCAGCGCACCGGCTTGGCACCCGGTCGCTGACACAGCGATATCCCGGTGCAGATACGACTCAGCCGGTGCGACCGCTCGGCCGGTCCAGCTGCACGAGCGGTAATCTACGACATTCGTCTAAAGATTACTTGGACGAGAGCGCAAACGATTTGGTCTACAGCGCGTAATCCAGCGCATTAACCTTTCAGCTGTGTGAGAATGAATGCATTTCAGTTTTGGACGTCACAATAGGCGTTCATTCCGAAACAAAAAGTTTTCGCTGCCTGGTCGATGTTGAAGCGCATTCAATAGCCAGCATATGCATTTCATGCGCTCGAAAACATTGCGGTGCGCGGGAATAAATACGAATGTGCAAGTCATAGCAGATGCGTATAACCGAACAGCAATCGACATTCGAATACGTGAAAAGTTTGGATGTTATCCCAATACCGTTTCGCGCCCACCTTGCCTCCCACCGCGAGGGAACACTTCGGATAGCCTTTCCATTAAACGGGAGGGTGCCCTACATTTTTGCGGGCCGGGGTTACGCGCGGGAATTCCAAGCGATGAATCTCGGCCTGCCGTTGGACTGCGTTGCGACGTCTATTGCTTCGTATGCGACGAAAACGCGGAGCGCATGGACTATGAGCCCTCGACCTGGCGCAGGTTGGCGCGCGCCGTGCATGACAAGCAAGTGCCGGGGGACCACAACACCTGCGTGACGACATTTGCAGGCGTCGTCGCGAACGAGCTGCAGGGGATATTCGCCGGCCGGAATTCCGGGCGGCGAATGCGATAGCGCCCCACGCTGATTTCCTCTAATGGATCGGGCGAAGCGAATTGACCCCGCTCCACGATGAAAAGCCCACCCAAACTGGCGCAGCTGTCGGTGCTGACCCTTGCCTTCGCGCTGAGTCAGGCATTTCGGACGATTCCGTCCATTACGGTCAACGGCATTGCCGAGGAATTGCAGGCCGGCCCGGCCGCCCTGGCTTTGTTCAGCGGCGTCTTCCATTGGAGCTTCGCTTTGATGCAGGTGCCGGTCGGGCTGGCGCTCGACATATTCGGGGTGCGCCGCGCAGTGATCGCACTTTCGGGGTTAGCAATATTGGGTGGAGCAATTTGCACGTTCGCGCCCGACATGAATTCGTTGTTCCTGGGCCAGATCCTGATCGGTGCCGGCTGCGCTCCGGCATTCATGGCCGCGATCGTGTTTACGTCGCAGCATTGGCCCGTTGCGCGCTTCGCCGCCATCTCCGGGCTTGTTCTGGCTATCGGCAGCGGTGGAATGCTGTTATCGGCGACGCCCTTGGCATGGGTCATCGATCGCTGGTCATGGCGAAGCGCGTTTGCCGTCCTGACGATAATGTCGATATTCACGCTGCTCGCATCCGCATTGATCCTGGAAAAATCCGCAGTGCAGCGCTCGCGGCGGCTCGCACCCGAAATCTGGGCTGCATTCTACGGGCTTCGATTCGTCCTGTTCGGGCGCCGTCCCGTCGCGCTTCTCGCCATTGGCTTCGTCAGTTACGGCGCCGTCATCACGATCAGAGGCCTCTGGGTCGTGCCGATGTTCGTCGAACGGTACGGATTGAGCCTGCTTTCAGCGGGCAACGTTGCGTTGCTCTTTTCAATTGCAATGATTCTCGGTCCGGCGATCATGGGCCATTTCGACCCCAGCGATAAAGCGCGCCCGGCCATCATAACGACAATAGCGCTGGCAATCGCGGCTACGATTGGCGCCCTGGCGATATTCGACGGGTTTTCGCTTTGGCTCGATGTGATCCTCTGCACCGCGTTGGGTTTTCTTTCGGGCTCCTTCATCCTCATCTATTCCGAAGCGCGCAACTCCTATCCGCCCGAGCTGATCGGCCGCGGACTGACGGCATTAAACATGAGCTTCTTTCTCGGGGCTGCGGTCGCCCAATCGCTGTCGGGAGTCATTGCCGCGGGCGCGCAACAGGCTGGCTGGAATGCGATCGATGCCGTTCTGCTTTTTCTGGCCGCGGCGCTGCTTGCCGGAACGGTCTGTTTTTTCACGCTGATAAGAGCGGCCAAGCCCCACGTTTCCTGAGTGATCTTAAGGCAAGGGCCCCAAGGTCAGGAGCATAAAGCCCATGGCGATCATGCCTGCGAAGCTGATGAGATCGACGGCGTCAAAGGAAATCCTCATGGCTGCTCACCTCGAAACAGTTCTGCGCTGATCACTCTTTGCAATCCAGCGTGCCTCTCAAAGTCTGAGCGCACCTCATCGTCGAGTTCGGGGACACAAGCCTGTAGCCATCGCTATCGAAAACGCTCGCTTGTTTTTTGATGGCCTTGCCGGCGGATTGGTTTGTCGTAGCTTTTTTGACGTGCGCGAAAGCCGGAGCAGTGGCCCCGCACAGGACGAGCGCCGCCACACAGCAAAGCATTGCGTGAACGAAATTCATCCGGACCTCCCTTTCGGCAAATATTTTTCGGCGTCGCCGGTGCCGCTCCGGATCGCGCCCGTTTGTGCAGGAAGCTTGGGCGGTTTCTGTGAAAAAGAGTTTTGGATGTGGCGATAAATTTTAGTTCATAAAACTCAATTGATCCGGAACTTTGCTGCGCGAACCGCGCCATCACACGAATGGACGATGTCCAAGCTGACGGTTCGAAAAAGTTTTAGGTAATTTTTCAATCCGACGAATGAGAAGCTTCAATCACGTGCCAGGATCGCTCCGACGCCGGACTAAAGCGCCGAAGGCCTCCTTTATCAGGAGGTCGACATTGCACAATGCGTCGAGCCCAAGCAGTTTCACGACATCGTGGGCTACTACAACCGTTTGACGTGTTCGATCTCAAGATCGACCGCAAGCGGCTAACGCCGATCTCCTTTGTCGAGGAAGGCTTGCCGGATACCGGCGTCAATATTACCGCGCCGGGGGCCGACGCTCCGTCATCCGTCATCATACGAATCCGATTTCGACGTATGTACGTAGCCCTCGGCGGGACGCGCCGAATTTTTAACGCTTACCTTGTACGATCAATTTTACTTTTGATTAACAGATGGCGCGGAAGCGTCCGGATGAGCTCGAGCAAAACGCAACCGATGTATCGCGGGCCGCTGATTTCCGAACTCGAACAGGCGGTCCGGAGCGGCTCGCAGGAGACGCGGGTCAGAACGCTAAGGCGCATCACCGACCTCTTTCTGGGCACCAAGGAAAAGCTCAGTGAAGAGCAAATCGAGGTATTCGACGAGGTCCTCAGCCATCTGATCGCGCGAATGGAGTCAACGGCGCTGATCGAACTCAGCGAGCGTCTTGCACCGGTCAACAACGCACCGAACAACGTCGTCCACACGCTTGCGCGCGACGACGAGATCGCAGTCGCAGGGCCCGTTCTCGCGCTATCCGATCGCCTGACCACGCAGGATCTCGTCGAAATTGCCATGGCCAAGAGCCAATCCCATCTGCTGGCGATTTCCAAGCGAAGCAGTCTCAGTGCGTTTTTGACCGACGTCCTTGTCGAGCGAGGGGATACGCAAGTCATCACCGCGCTTGCCGAGAATGCGGGGGCGGAGTTGTCGGAGAAAGCGTACGCCGAGATAATCGACAAATCCGAGACCGACGAGACGCTTCTTGAGAAACTCGGCCTGCGCGTCGACATCCCGCTTCATCTTTTCCGCCGCTTGTTGGAACGCGTGAGCGAGGCAGTCCGTACACGTATCCTGGCATTGGCTCCCGCCGCGAAACGGGATGACATCGCGGAGATTTTGGCGAGCATCTCGAATGATACCGTCGAAGTTGAGGAAGTGGACCGTGACTTTGCGGCGGCGGAACGCCTTGTGCGGCTGTTGCATGAAAAAGGTGAGCTCGATCAGGTCGCGCTGCTGGGATTTGCAAAATCACGTCAGTATGCGGCGGCCGTCACTGCACTTGCGACGCTGTGCGATGCTTCCGTCGACATGATCAAACAGATGCTGGACGATGGCCGCAACGAACCCCTGCTTATCCCCTGCAAGGTCGCAGACGTATCCTGGCCCACCTTGCGGGCCTTGCTGCAGGACGAGGTTCTTGGACGAGCGGCTTCGGACGACGAGTTGGTCAAGCTCAAAAGCGACTACAACAAGTTGTCACCCACGACAGCCAGGAAAGTGCTTGAGTTCTGGTCCGAACACCGGACGTACGCAAAAATCCCAAATTAAACTTTTCGCCCAGGTGCCGTTTCTCCGGCGCATATGGTTCGCTTGCCAAAATAACGCGAACCCGTCCCGACGCTTTTCCTGTAACATGCCACAAAAGGCCCAAAGACCTTTTCCTAAGCGTCAGGGAGAGCAGCTATGAGAACACCAGGGATGAGAGCC
The DNA here is from genome assembly GCA_963718035.1 of uncultured Alphaproteobacteria bacterium. Taxonomy (GTDB): domain Bacteria; phylum Pseudomonadota; class Alphaproteobacteria; order Rhizobiales; family Xanthobacteraceae; genus Pseudolabrys. Next base: position 51,078 of record CAVQYD010000017.1, read on the forward strand.
GCGAGTCTCGCGGCCGCGTTTTTGTTCGTAACGGGAGCCGCCTCGATGTCTGTGGCCAAGACGTTTGTCTACGTGTCGAACGCTCAGGACGGAAATATCGATGCGTACATCATGGACACGGGCAACGGTGCGCTGACGCCAATCGGCAAGACCGATGCAGCCAAACTGGTCATGCCAATGGCGGTAAGCCCGAACAAAAAAACTCTTTACGCCGTCATACGCTCGCAGCCGGTGCGCGTATTGAGCTACGCCATCGATCCCGGGAACGGCAAGCTGACGCAGAAAGCCTCGGCGCCGCTTCCGGACAGCATGCCCTATGTTTCGACCGATCGCACGGGGCGTTTCCTGTTCACCGCCTCCTACGGTGGCGACAAGATTGCGGTGAGCCCAATCGGTGAAACCGGACTTGTTGAGGCGGAAGCGATTCAGGTCATTCCCACCGGTCGCAATGCACATTCGATCCTGCCTGATCCGAGCAACAAGTTTGTCTACGCGGCGACACTCGGCGCCAATCAGGTGCTGCAGTTCACCTTCGACAGCACGACCGGCAAGCTCACGCCCAACCAACCTGCGGCTGTCAGCCCGGACGCCGGTCACGGCCCTCGCCACATGGTCTTCTCGCCGAACGGCAAAAACCTCTACGTGATCAACGAGCTTTCCGGACATGTGACGCAATACGCGATCGATGCCGGCAAAGGCACATTGACGCTTGTTGACAGCGTCAGCTCGGTGCCGAAGGAGGCAGGTCTTGCCTGGGGCACGGCACAGGCCCCTGTTGGCGCCTCCCCCGCGCCCGCAGCGGCCAAGGATGACAAGCCGAAAGTCTGGGCAGCCGATATCCAAATCACGCCCAACGGCAAATTCCTGTACTCAACGGAGCGCACGACCAACAGGATCGCTTTGTTCACGGTGGCAGCCGATACGGGCAAGCTCACTTACGTCGCCAACTACGCAACCGAGGCCCAGCCGCGCGGGATCAGGATCGATCCGACGGGCCAATATCTCATTGCCTCTGGCGAAAAGTCGGACCGCCTGTCGGTGTACAAGATCGATCAGGCTACGGGAAAACTTGGCGAGCCCACTCGCTATCCGGTCGGGAATGGTGCGAACTGGATAGAGATCGTCGAACTCCAATAGGCGAGAGCGACAGTCCGCAAACTTTAGGCCTCGAGCGGTGTTGCTCGAGGCCTTTGTCCGGCAATGGCTCAACGCATGCGTTGGTGCTCAACAGCAAAGCGCCTGGTCAGATTGCCATCTTGAGTTCTTTGGTGGCGCGGAACGCGACCTTCTTGCTTGCCTTAATCTGAATTTGCTCGCCTGTTGCTGGATTGCGGCCGATGCGGGCAGCACGGTTCCGCACCTGCAAGATCCCGAGTTCAGCAATCTTCACGCGCTCACCATTCCTCAAGTGCTTAGCGATGAGGCCGACGAGATCTTCGAGCATTTGCTGGCCCTGCTTTTTGGTAAACTGATGCTGCTCCGCAAGAGCATTGGCCAGGTCTTTGCTGGTGATCGCCTTTGGAGTGCCTGTCATGGAGGTTTACTCCTAATGTGCGTTATGGGCCGTAACACCAAAGTGCTTACTAGCTTCCGATTTTTTCAACGACGATGGCCGAGCCTGATGCGTATCGCCCTGGCTTTCTGGCGGAGTGAGCCAACGGAGCGCCTCATCAGCCTTGAAATTTTCTTTACCCGCAACTTATCCTTTGAATACCGTCTTAGCTCCGCCACTTCAGCCCTGGTCCAGGGTTTCGTGCGCCGTCGCGCTGCGCTTTCTTGGCCATATCATCCTCCAGTCATTGAAACATATTAGCGCGTTTTCCCACGCAGCTGCGGCATCGACGTGCCGATGCTACATCACTGCAGATTTAACAGCCTTTACCGGCCGAGCCCTGACGACCTTCCGCGCCGGTTTTGCCTTAAATATCATCGGCTCCTTTGTGAACGGATTGATGCCGCTTCGTTCCTTTGTTGCCGGCTTCTTGATAACAACGAATTTGGCAAATCCGGGCAGGACAAAGGCTCCCGATCTGTTGAGTTCCTTATAGCCAATAGCAGCGAGTGACTCGATGACGGCTTTAACGTCCTTGCGCGCCATCTTGTTTGAATGTTGCGCAACGATTTTTTGAATGAGCTCCGACTTCGACATCAACTTGGCCATAGCCCCTCCCTCCAAAATTCGAATCAGCACGGCCTAAGCTAGGCCAAAGCTTGCTGCGGAGGGAGCCTCGGGAACGTTGCCGTGCAGCAATTCAGTGGAAAAGGTCGCTTTGGCCCTTAATGGACAACCGTGTTGCACTGCGCAATGTCCGCTTTTGAGGTGGACGCTACTTGGTTCGCCCGTTATCTTTCACATGGACGGGTATCAGAGTCTCCCTATCGCAGACAGCATCCATTCGGCATCGAGGGAAAGCTCAACGACAGCGACGGAGAGCTCCTCACACTTGATTGTTTGCTGATTGGAAGTCGGTCGTGCTGCAACATTCGGATGCGTGGCGACGACTTTTTGCGATCACGAAGCGGTCGGACCCGCTGGGCGCATCAAAAGTAGCTGAAAAACCTGCAGGCTTTTTGGCCGTAATAATTCGAGCTTGAGACCGGTTCTGCTCGACCGGTCGCGCGGCAGCGGAGTGATCGCACTGCGGGAAATCGGAAACTGACCAAGCCTCCAAGTGAGGGGCACGAATCCCGAGCCAAATGTCCGATTTCAGCGTAAAGCCGAGATTGACGCGATGCCGGTTGAGTATTCGAGAGCAGTTCAGCGCAAACCAGCGAACGTGGGCGTGGCGGAGGGAGTGGGATTCGAACCCACGTTACGGTTTCCCGTAAACACGCTTTCCAAGCGTGCGCCTTCAGCCACTCGGCCACCCCTCCTGATCGGCCCGGCGAGCGGGCCGCGCCTGTCTACATCAAATGCTCAATGCGCGCTGTCGCGCTAATCACCTGACCACCGTCTGAGTTGATCGAAAGGCGGGCGCCCACTTCGGCGCAGCAGAGCCGCAGGGCTTCGCCTTCGCCGGCGGCGGCAGCTTGTCACAGGGCCGCAAGCGGCGCGCACTATAGACCCCGTCCGACCGCAAACAACCCGAACAACCCGTCATTTCCTCAGCCCACCTCAATAGGCATATATATGTTTATTTTACATTGCATTGACCATTCCCGGACCCGACGCGCAATATCCGTAATCAAAACCGGGCTGTAGAGGGCCGGGCACCTATCGTCCGCCTGCCCTGGAGGTAATCGCACGACGATGACGGGAGGTGACTCCGCGCTTCAACTGGTGCTCAGCGGCGACCCGGGCCTGTTCGCGATCGTGCGCCTGTCGCTGCTGGTCAGCCTGAGCGCAGTCCTGCTCGCGGCCCTGATCGGGGTGCCGGCCGGCGCCCTTCTCGCGCTCACGCGCTTTCGCGGCCGCGAGGCCGTCGTCGTCATTCTCAATGCGCTGATGGGCTTGCCGCCGGTCGTCGTCGGCCTTGCGGTCTTTCTCCTGCTGTCGCGATCGGGGCCGCTCGGCGAATGGGGCCTGCTGTTCACGCCGCAGGCCATGGTCATCGCGCAGACCGTGCTGGTCGCGCCGATCATCGCCGCGCTGACGCGGCAGACGATCGAAGACCTGTGGGTGGAGTATCAGGCCGAGCTCACCGCGATGAACGTCGGCCCGCTGCGCCGGGTGCGCACGCTGATCTGGGATGCGCGCTTCTCGCTCGTCACCGCTTTGCTCGCCGGGTTCGGCCGCGCGGCCGCGGAAGTCGGCGCCATCATCATCGTCGGCGGCAATATCGACGGCTTCACCCGCACGATGACGACGGCGATCGCGCTGGAGACGTCCAAAGGCGACCTGCCGCTGGCGGTCGGCCTCGGCATGGTGCTGATCGTCATCGTCATCATCATCAACGCGCTGGCGTGGGGCATACGCCGCACCGGCGAGCGCTACGCGGGATGAGCATGCGTCCACCCGCCCTCGATCTGCCGATCATGTTCATCGACGTGCGCGTCACGGCCGGCGCGGTGACGATTCTCGACGGCATCACGCTCACGATTTCGCCCGGACTGCCGACGGTGCTGATCGGCCCCAACGGCGCCGGCAAGACGACGCTGCTGCGCGCCGCGATGGGCCTCGTGCCGGCCAAGCAGCGGCCTCATCACCTGGGGCGGCCGCGAATCGTCCGATCCCAGGCACCGCGCCATCATGTTTCAGCGGCCGGCGATGCTCAGACGCAGCGCCGGCGGCAATGTCCGTTACGCACTGGCAGCCGCCGGCATGCCGCGCGGCAAGCGTCATGAGCGCGCCGCCGCATTGCTGGCCGAAGTCGGGCTCGCCGGACTGGATCGCCGGCCGGCCCGGCGCCTGTCAGGCGGCGAGCAGCAGCGGCTCGCGCTGGCGCGCGCGCTCGCGCGCGACCCCGGCATCCTGTTCCTCGATGAGCCAGCCGCAAGCCTCGACCCGGCCGCAACCAAATCGATCGAGGACATCGTGCGCGCCGTGAGCGCGCGCGGCGTCAAGGTCGTGATGTGCACGCATGACCTCGGTCAGGCGAAGCGCCTCGCCGGCAATGTCGTGCTCATGCATCGCGGCCGGCTGATCGAAAACACGCCCGCCGCGCAATTCTTCGCAACACCGCGCACCGAAGAAGCCCGCAAATTCGTCGCGGGAGAACTGCTCGTCTGAATAATGAAAGAAGGAGGATCACATGTTTAACCGCCGCATGCTCATTGCCGCCGTCGCGGCCGCCGCCGTCCTGTCCGGCGCGCCCGTGTCGGCCCAGGACAAATCGATTGTCGTGTCGTCGACCACCTCGACGCAGGATTCCGGCCTGTTCGGGCACATTCTCCCGCTGTTCAAGCAGAAAACCGGCATCGAGGTGAAAGTCGTGCGCAGGGCACCGGCCAGGCGCTCGACACCGGCCGGCGCGGCGATGCCGACGTGGTTTTCGTGCACGCAAAATCGCGGAAGAAAAATTCCTCGCCGAAGGCCAGGGCGTGAAGCGCTATCCCGGTGATGTACAACGACTTCGTGCTGATCGGGCCGAAGAGCGATCCCGGCCGGCATCAAGGGCATGAAGGACGTCGCCGCGGCGCTCGCAGAGATCAAGGACAAAGGGCGCGCCCTTCATATCGCGCGGCGACCGGTCCGGCACGCATAATGCCGAGCTCAATCTCTGGAAAGATCGCCGGCATCGACATCGAGAAGGACAAAGGGTCCCTGGTACAAATCGATCGGCCAAGGGCATGGGCGCGGCGCTCAACACAGCGTGCGCCAGCAATGCCTATGTGCTTGTCCGACCGCGGCACGTGGATCTCGTTCAAGAATCAAGCGGCGACCTCGTCGTCGCGGTGGAAGGCGACAAGCGGCTGTTCAACCAATACGGCGTGATGCTGGTGAATCCGGAAAAGCACCCGAACGTCAAGAAAGACCTCGGGCAGCAATTCATCGACTGGCTGGTGTCGCCCGAAGGGCAGAAGGCCATCGCCGACTACAAGATCAATGGCGAGCAGCTGTTCTATCCGAACGCCAACGATCACAGCGCCTGATCGTGAGGGGAGCGATGATATTGGCGCTGCGGGGACAAGCCCGCTCATGACAAGAGAAATGAGCACGCCCTTTACCCATAGAGCCTTCATCGGAAGTGGCGGCGCCGCGATCGTATTGCCGCGAATTTCACATGCGGCATCGGTCACCGACGCGACCGGCCGCGCATTGGCGGTGCCGGAAAAAGTCGCGCGCGTGTTCCCGGCCGGCCCGCCGGCCGCGATCCTGCTTTATACGCTCGCGCCCGATCTGCTGCTCGGCTGGCCGCGCGCCAACCGCCCGGAAGAGTGCATGTACATGCTGCCGGAGATCTGCGCGCGCCCCGAGGTCGGGCGCATCACGGGCCGCGGCAACACCGCCAATCTCGAAAGCGTGATCGCGCTCAAGCCTGATCTCATTCTCGATGTCGGCTCGACCAGCAGCACGTTCGTCTCGCTGGCCGAGCGGGTACAGCAGCAGACCGGAGTTCCTTACGCGCTGCTCGATGGCCGCTTCGATGCGGTCGCGCAGACCTACCGCAAGCTCGGCGAGCTGATTGGACGCAAGAGCGAGGCCGAAAAGCTCGCGCGCTATGCGGATGACACGTTCAAGATTATTGCCGACCGTACAGCGTCGATCGCGCCGTCCGCGCGTCCGCGCGTCTATTACGCGCGTGGCCCGCGCGGGCTGGTCACCGGGCTTGGCGGCTCGATCAATGTCGAGACCATCGAAATGCTGGCGCAGAACGTCGCCGGCGCCAACAAAGGCGGCCTCGCCAATGTCTCGATCGAGCAGGTTTTGCTGTGGAATCCCGACGTGATCGTCACCATCGATCAGGATTTCGCCGCCAGCGTCCGCAGCGACCCGGCCTGGGCTTCGATCAAGGCGGTGCGCGAAAATCGCGTGCATTTGTCGCCGAAAATGCCGTTCGGCTGGGTCGATTTTCCCCCTTCGGTGAACCGGCTCATCGGGCTGCGCTGGCTGGCGAAGATTCTCTATCCCGATAAATTTCCCGAGGACATGCGCACCCTGACGCGGGATTTCTATACAATGTTCTATCATCGCACGCCGGACGACGCGCAGATCGACCATGTTCTGGCTGGGAGAGACTAGTTGACCCGATCCGCGGTGCCGGGGCTGGCGATCGCAACCGCCGTGCTGATCGCCGGACTGCTGCTCGCCTTCACCGTCGGCCGCTATCCGGTCTCGCTCGCCGAGCTGGCAAACGTTCTGTTTTCAAAAATCACCGCGCACCGTGCCGACGTGTCGCCGGCCGTCGAAAGCGTGATCATGCAGGTGCGCGGGCCGCGCGTGCTGGCGGCGGCGCTGGTCGGCGCGGCGCTGGCGGTCGCCGGCACCGCGTTCCAGGGCCTGTTCCGCAATCCCCTGGTCTCGCCCGATATTCTTGGCGCCTCGTCGGGCGCCGCCCTTGGCGCGGTCATCGGCATCTTCTTCTCGCTCGGCGTCATTGCGATCCAGGTCTTCGCGTTTCTCGGCGGGCTGGTTGCCGTCGCCGCCGTCTATGTCATCGGCTCGGCGGTCCGCTCGCGCGATCCCATTCTCGTTCTGGTGCTGACGGGCGTCGTTGTCGGCTCGCTGCTTGGCGCCGGTGTCGGCCTCGTCAAATATCTTGCCGATCCGTACAACCAGCTGCCCGCCATGACGTTCTGGCTGCTCGGCAGCCTGGCGGCGGCAAATGTCTCCGACCTGCTGCCTTTATTCGGGCCGGTCGCCATCGGCACCGCTGTGCTGATTGCGCTGCGCTGGCGCATGAACGTCATGTCGCTGCCGGAAGAAGAGGCGCGCTCGCTGGGCGTCGCGACGGGGCGGCTGCGCATCGCGATCGTCGCCGCCGCGACGCTGACGACGTCGGCCAGCGTCGCAACCGCCGGCATCATCGGCTGGGTCGGCCTGGTGGTGCCGCATCTCGCGCGCTCGCTGGTCGGGCCCGATTTCGCGCGCCTGCTGCCCGCCGCGGCCATTCTCGGCGGCGGCTATCTGCTGCTGATCGACACGCTCGCGCGCACCGCCGCGGAAGTGGAAATCCCGCTCGGCATTCTGACAGCCGTGGTCGGCACGCCGTTTTTCATCTGGCTACTCGCCAGCATGCAGAGGAACTGGTCGTGAATCTCTCCGGTCACGATCTCACCATCGGCTATCCCGATCACACGGTCGGGCGCGGGCTCGACGTGACGCTCGCAACCGGCGAGGTGCTCGCGCTGCTCGGCCCGAACGGCGGCGGCAAGACCACGTTGCTCAAGACCTTGCTCGGCCTGCTCAAGGCGCAAGCCGGCGAGGTGCGGCTCAACGAAAGACCGCTCGGCACCTATTCGATCCGCGAACGCGCGCGCGTCGTCGCCTATGTGCCGCAGGTGCACATCGGCACCTTCGCGTTCACGGTGGAAACCGTCGTGCTGATGGGCCGCACGGCGCACGGCAACCTGTTCAGCCGGCCGAGCGCGCATGATCGTGCCGTGGCTCACACTGTGCTCGATCGCTTCGGGATCGCAGCGCTTGCCGACCGCCCCTACACCATGATTTCCGGCGGCGAACGGCAACTCGTGCTGCTGGCGCGCGCGCTGGCGCAGGAGCCGCAATTCATCGTGCTCGACGAGCCGACCGCCAGCCTCGACTTCGGCAACCAGGGCAAGGTGATGAACGAGATTCGGAGCCTGGCGAAATCCGGGCACGGCGTGCTGTTCACGACGCATGATCCCAATCATGCGCTACGCGCGGCTGACCGCGCCTATTTGCTGCGCGATGGCCAGCGTATCGCCGACGGGCCAGTAGGAAATGTTCTCAACCGCGATCAGCTGGAGGCGCTTTATCGCACGACGGTCGACCGGATTACGGATTCCGGCAGCGGCGCGGTGGCATTCCTGCCGGGCTAAAGAAATCAGAACGCAGTAACGTCCGCGGACGCGAGGCGTTGCTCGCGTGACTGCTCCAGGGCCTGGAGCGCGGCAGCGGCTTCGGCGCGCAAGGCGTCGAAATCAATCGCAACAGCTGCCATCTCGTGCGACACCTCTGCAGATGTCGACGGGCGCGGCATCGCCACAAACAAGGCCGCGCAAAAAGTCACGATGGCGGCCACTGCCAGAATTCGTACAGACATGGTCAAGCTTCCTGCTCGACCCCTCCCCCCGAGACAGCCTTATACGTGGCAGCCATTGAAGCCGCGCGAAGCCCGGCGTCCCGCTTGGACGCAACATGTTAGCCACATTTTAACCCGCGGCCGGCGCCCAAAAGCGCCAATTGGCCTTGATATTCCGGGCCTATTTGGCCGGGACGACCAATGAATAGCGGGTGTCCGCGGCAAGGCACTCGGCCTGCGGCAGGCCAAGCTCCTTACGCACCATATTGGTGCCGAGCACCATCGACACGATCTTGTAATAGGCGTGCCGGCGGCTCATGCCTTCGCGGCCCATGCCGCAGTCGGATGAGAGAACCAGACGCTCGGCGGGAATGTGCTTGAGCGCGCGGCGGATGTGCTCGGCAATCTCCTCCGGCCGCTCGACCTGCAGCGAGTGATGGTCGATCACGCCGATGCAGATCTTCTTGTCGGTGATGACTTTGCCGAAAGCCTCGAGGTCCATGCCGCCCGCACTCGCCGACTCGAAGGTGATCACGTCGGCATCGACCTTGTTCAGCATCTCGAGGGCATTCTTATAGCTCTGCACGTCCTTGAACATGCGCTGCTGCGAAGGGTTGCCCCAACAGGTGTGACACCACACTTCGGTTTTCGCACGCAGGCCTTTGACGGTCCGGTTGAACACCTCGACACTGAATGCCGGATTGATCACGTCGTTGACGATGTTGCGGACCGCCAGCAGGTGGATTTGTGGCTCCTCGAATTGAATGACCGGGCAGCCGGCATCGGCGAGATCATGCAGTTCCGCGTTCAAGGCGTCGGTAATCGCGAGAATGCGATCTTTCAGCGACTTGTAATGTCTGTCCTGCACGGCGAAGGCGACCAGCTCCGGCCCGATGGTGCCAAATTTGACCGGCTTTTTGGTCATGCGCTGCGCCACCTTGAACATGGCGGCATATTGCAGATCGCCGCGCGTCACCGGTCCGATGATGCTGGGCATCACGCGTGATTCAAGGTAGTCGTGCAAAATGTGGCCGGGCGGAAATCCGAGGCCACCCTGACCGGCCGGGATTGGCTGTGGGTTGCGATCGAACCCGCCCATGTGCCGCGGCGGATAGTTGGTCCAGCTTTGGCCGCCGACATCGGAATCGAAATGCGCGTCGCCGTCGGTGACGATATCGAGGCCGGCAATTTCCTGCTCGTGCAGATACAGCGACACCGTATCGACATATTGTTCACGGAATTGGTTATTCACCATCGCATCGAGAAAGCTGCGCGAACCAAGATTTTGCGTGTACCAGCTCGGCCGCGGCAGCGAGCCGGTGATCGTGGTCGGCAGCATGATGTCTTTGGTAGCGCGAAGCATGACAGGCATCTCCCCGGAGTGGCTTTTTCGTTGGCCGCTAGTTTATGTCCGCGGCGCGCCGCTTGGAAACCATCTTCGTCAATTCATCGCATGAGACATGGACAAAACGGGCACCGCTGCCCACTTATGATGGGCAGTTTTCATGCTGTGCCAAAATGTCTGCTATAATGACCGCATGAGTAAGGACGGCGAGAGCTACATCATCCGGCCCAATCCGCTTGATCCGCGGCTGACCGAGCGCGTCGCCGGCGTCGATCAGACCGGGGCCCGCATCGAGACGTCCGTCACCGTCGAGCGCGCGCTGACGATTTTCCTCAACAGCCAGGAAATCGTCACTGCCATGACGATCAGCGATTACCCGGAATATTTGGCAATCGGGTACCTGCTCAACCAGCACATGTTGTTGCCCGACGACGTAGTGACGGGCGTCGACTACGACGAGGAACTCTCGGTGGTGGTCGTGCGCACCAAGCGCAAGACCAACTACGAGAAAAAGCTGAAGAAGAAAGTGCAGACCTCCGGCTGCGCGCAGGGCACCGTTTTCGGCGACCTGATGGAAGCCCTCGAGAACGTCACGCTTCCGAAGGCCGAGCTGCGCACCTCGTGGCTTTATGCGCTCACGCAGAAGATCAACACCACGCCGTCGCTCTATCTGGAGGCAGGGGCCATTCACGGCTGCGTCCTCGCGCGGCGCGATGAACCCCTGGTCTACATGGAAGACGTCGGACGCCATAACGCCGTCGACAAGATTGCAGGGTGGATGTTCCGGGAAAAGGTGTCAGCCGCGGACAAGATTTTCTACACGACCGGACGGCTCACCTCGGAAATGGTGATCAAGACCGTTCGCATGGGCATTCCGATCCTGATTTCACGCTCCGGCTTCACCGCCTGGGGTGTCGAGCTTGCGCGCAAGGCAAACCTGACGCTGATCGGCCGCGCGCGCGGCAAGCGCTTCGTTGCACTTGCCGGGGAAGACCGGATCGTTTTCGATCAGGACCTCGCCTACGTCGAGGACGAAAGCGCCAAGCACCGGCGCAAGGCCGCCGTGCATGACGACTAACCACCCGCCGACTTTTGGCCTGGTGCTCGCAGGTGGCCTGGCGCGCCGCATGGGCGGCGGCGACAAGGCCCGCATCGAGATCGGTGGCGTGTCGATCCTCGACCGTGTTTTGGCGACATTGTCGGCGCAATGCACCGGCATGATCATCAACGCCAACGGCGATCCAAAACGTTTTGCCGATACGGGATTGACGGTCGTGACCGACAGCGTGCCGGATTTTGCCGGGCCACTTGCGGGGATTCTCGCGGGCCTCGACTGGCTCGCCAAGCAGAAGAACGGCATCGAGTGGATCGTCAGCGTGCCGGGCGACTGCCCGTTCCTGCCCGACGACCTCGTGGAACGCCTGCACCAGGCGCGGCGCAAGATGGGCGCGGGCGTGCCGCTGGCCTGTGCGCGCTCCGGCGAGTGGCGTCATCCTGTCGTGGGTTTGTGGCCGCTGGCGCTGCGCGAAGATCTGCGCAAGGCGCTCGTCGAAGAGGACATGCGCAAGATCGAGGTCTGGACCGCGCGGCATGGTGTCGCCGTCGCCGATTGGCCGGATCAGCCGGTCGATCCGTTTTTCAACGTCAACACGCCGGAAGATGCGGCCCATGCCGAGCGCATTGCGTTGCAACAAGCAGGCGCGTGACATTCTTGACCGCGCACCGCGCGTCCATATCTGCTATAGTCGAAGCCTATGGGTTTGGGAGGACCTGTTCATGAAAGCATTTATCCTGGCCTGTGCGGCGGCCATCGTCATCGCGGTTGTTGGAGGCGTGGCGCTCAACAGCGTGCCGGATTCGGCCGAGAAGGCCTTCACCAGCTCGACCGGCGTGCGCCTGGGCGCATAGGCCCGGTTCCACTGATCAACTTGGCGCCGCCTAAGGGCGGGGCGCGCAGAGAGTGTGTCTGCGCGCTATTTTATTTTTGTAAACGCCCAGCCACCGATTTTGTCGGCTACGCGCCGTACAAGCGACGTGCACGGCGGATGTACGCAGATCACGATGGCTGAGGCGCGGTCCGCAAACGCCACATCCATCAGCGCCTGCAACAGCAACGATTTGAACCTGAAATCCACGTGATACTGGATGTCCGTTCCACCCTCTGCCAGAGGATCGAACGTCCACCTCTGTTCGAATCGCGCAAACATCGGATCGTGGCTGCTGATCGTAATCCCGCGCGGACGATCCAATCGCGCGATCGTCGAGAACTGCTTCCGAAGAAAGCCTGTCCCGACGGTAAGATCGGTCCAGATTGCTTGATCCGTGCGGCGGCGCACCCGGGTGGCGATCATCCACGGTATGAATTCGGGATACCGTTCAACATTCGCAACGAGATCGAACAGCTGGTCCGGCGTGTATTTCAAACGCGCTCGGTGGGTATACGTCACCATGATTTACTATCATTTTTAAAGGTGTCGATTTCTTTCCTGCCGCTGCCATTGGCAATCCGCCGGCGACTTCAACATTGGCTGCCAATCCGACGCGGTCCGGGCTAGTCCTTGGCCGCAGCCGCCGGAGCATGCACAAGGTTGGCGTGGCAATCGACGCACGTCACGCCACCCTGCTTAGCATTGCGTGAGAGGTGCGACCATCCTCGCTCTTCGGAATAATCGCGTTTGCATCATGACAGCCGCGGCAGGTGACGCTGTCCCACCGGCGTAATTTGGCCTGAGTTTCCTCCGTCAGCTTCACTCGATGAGCCGCCCAAACCTTCGGATCTTTGAAATTGTGCGTGAGTTCGGAAAAAACGTCGCGCGCGCCAGAGGTCGCCTTGACATAGGTCTCCACAAACCAGTTTGTTTTCGGGATGTGGCAGTCACCGCAGCTCGCCAGCACCCCCTTACTGTTGCTTCGATGCGCCGAGCGTTTGAAATACGCATCGTCAGCTTGAATAGCCATCGAGTGACAGGACGTGCAGAACGCATTAGTCGAGGTGTGATGATAGATCACGTCGCTCGCAATAATGGCCACCGCGCCGACCGTCGCGCTGCCAAGCAGCAGAGCAACGAGCACCCACCGTTTGACCTGCATTGATGTTCTCCGAATGGAGGCGAAGCAAAATCGCTGAGAACTCGACGCTATCGGGCAACACAATACTGTAACTTTAGGTCTCCCAAAAGTCGGAGTGGCTTGATAGCCGTGCTCTAAAGATTGTACTTAGCCGACCCGGCCTATATCAGAGCGTGCCAGACCGCACCGCCGGCCAATCCGCCTATGTATGCCCAACCGAACACCCGGTTATGCCCAAGACAGGCGCGGTGGTACCAAAGCGGCCAGCCGATATAGTCATCTGGAGGTGAGGTTGGTCCGGTCAACTCATGAGCGCTATCGCCCGGACCGCACGAGGAAAGGCAAATACTACGATTGCCGCAAACGGCGTCAGCCGACCAAACCCAATCAGGGCGACAATGATCGCGTAGATTGCGCAAATTGCGGCGATGTTCAGAAAACATGCGGTTCTCTCCCCGAGCACGACCGGCAGCGTATGGATGCTTCGCCCGGAATCAAAATCAATTTGATCAATGTGCTTGCCGACCAAAATAGTCATTACACCCAATCCATATGGAAGCGACGCAAGGATGGCGTTGGTAGACAGTTGGCCCGTGATCATGGCGAAACCGCCACCGATCATTATCGGCCCACATACAAGCAGCACGGCCAATTCACCCAAACCGATGGTCTTAAATGGCGCTGGACCGGCGTCGTACAGAAATAAGAGCGAGACGCCGGCAATGAAAAATGCCGCCGCCATCCATCCGCGTTCGGCGAAAAAATATGCCGCGATGCCAAACCCGACAATCGCAAGCAGCCCAAGTCCTGTGATCAGCGTCCGCCGATCAGGACGCCGCCCGAAAGCGGATGCACGGTATAGCGCATCCGTGGCAAATCCGGAGTATCGTGCCCATGCCTAAACCCGAAATAGTCATTGCTGAGATTGCTGATCATGTGCGCAACAACAAAACCGACCAGCACGCATATAAAATTGGTCAGATCGAAAAGGCCTGCATTGATTGCCAACAGGCCGGCGATCACTGCCGCTTGGGCAGAAATAACTAAAATGACGCTGCGTGCTGCGTAAAGAAAACGCGACGCGCTATCCAGGCTTTTGATGTCCTGAACGCCAGGTTTGTAAAAACCCGTGAAAGCCCCCCACCAGAGCGCGGGTCTCCATGCGATCATCGCGTGTCTCCCGCACGCTCGATGATTAACAGGTCGCGTCAATCTTCCGAGCCGAGTCGCACATCGCGCCCAGCTACCCGGCAACAGCTGTCAGGGCCAACCGGCTGCGCAGCCGGCAGTGCTGACTACTTCTTGCCCTCTTTATATTTCTTCCCGTAGGCATTCAGAGCGGGTGGCGCGCTATGGCATTTCGCACAGGCCTGCCCGGTTTTCTTGGCGATGGCGGCGTTGGCCATCGCCGGCTGCGACGTGGTCGTTATCAACGCGAAAGCGATCAATACCGCGGTCGACATCCCGACCGCCGCACATGCAATTGCAACACCCTTCGGCATGGACAGCTCCTCACCCTGCTTGGCGCACCGGATCATGAAGTCGGCGCAAGATTCAATCAGTATAGCGTCTCGAACCTGCTTCGGGTAGCCAGCGGACTTGAAATTAGGTTACCACTCGTCGCCCGACCGAACGCCACAGAGCCGCT
>CAVQYD010000018.1:0-76884 GCA_963718035.1 uncultured Alphaproteobacteria bacterium
AAACTTAGAGAACAACTGTGAGCCGCGGCTGACAAATCCGAAAAATGCCGTTGCCATAGCTTATCGACGCGATCAAGAGAGCTGTGCCGCACTGAGACTAAGGTCTCGCGGCTCTCGCTGCAGTCCCATCAAGATCGATCCGCGGAATTCGGCGTCCGCCACGTCAACTGGTCGGCCCGCCTTCAATTAGCTACTGAATAACGTCGAGTTTGACCTTCGCAACACCTCGTCCAACAATTCCTAGCGTTTCGGCCGCAGAATACGAGACGTCGACAATCCGTCCGGGAACGAATGGACCGCGGTCATTGACCCTGACCGTTACCGACCGCCCAGTAGCGACGTTCGTCACACGCAACTGGGTGCCGAATGGCAATGTAGGGTGAGCAGCGGTCAAGGCGTTTGGATTGAACTTTTCGCCGTTCGCGGTCTGCTGTTCATCCGAGTAGAAGCTAGCAAGTCCATAAGATGCAATCTGTGTCTCCGCCGCATTTTTATTGGCCGCGAACGGAGTGTGCTTATTCGTCTTAGCCGCTAAACCTCTATTCATCACCGATGGCGTGTTTCGTCTCTCTTCCAGCGACACCTGTCGACTGGCGGCGCGTAATTCAGATTTTTTGGTGACAGATGACTGAGCGCAGGCCGCAAGCACCGCCGACGTCAGAGTGACGGCGAGCATCCGAACAAAATTCCAAAAGCTGGCGCTGGAAAACATCCCCAATCCCCAGTGGCCGAAACAGACAGGCAATAACGGCCAAACCGTGACGACAGAAAAACAAACGCACGATCAATGCCGTATTAGTTCTTTTAAAGTTGAGAAGTTGTTACCATAGGGTAATTCGGCGTCGCGGCAGTCATTGTGCCGGCTTGTCAAACACCATTACCTTGGAAACAAAAGCGTTGACGGTTCGAGTCAACTAACTTGACATCCGCATAGCTTCATCCAGAATTTCATTGCAACCTTTGTGACGCGGAGGTCTGAATGGTTCCACCGGGTCAAAAGGCCGCGATGATTGCTGCGTGACTCGTTCGGGCCGCAGCATAGCGGCAAACACACGAACGGTTCCTCGGGAGCGACCCTCCGCGGGTCGCATCAGTCAGGCAAGACCCCAATTCGGTCGCTCCCGGCGTGCATTCGCTGCACTGTGGACTCATTTTTTTCTTGTCCTTTGACAGCCACCGGCTGGGTACCCGGAGAGGGAGGGAGGTGCCTATGCGATATAAGCTAAAAAGTGTTGCTGCGCTCATATAGCTCTTGGCAGCTTGCCAAATCGGATGCGGGTCGAGGTGGACCCAGACATTGAAGTTTCAGCGAGGACGGTTGGCCAACTCCGGAAGGTGACGGCGTGGCCTGAGAATTTGGCAATAATCACTCCACACGAGGGCCAACTCAAGAACGTGGTGAAGGTAAGTAGGGCCAACGTAGGGACCCGCTTAACACCCAAGGCGTAGAGAGCGGTTCAGAGTTCGGCCGATTGGCTTACTTACCCAAATCTGGCTTGGTAACTGCGATCCGGCCGCGTCGGGGACGACGACAATGTTACGAGACAACAGGGAAAATGGGGGCGATCGCCGGCCGACGGCCTATAACGTGCTCGGCGAAGCGCTCGAAATGTGTTCGATGAAGCCCATGACAGGGTTTTACCGGGACGGCTGCTGCAACACGGGGCGAGAGGACATTGGCAGTCACACAGTCTGCGTCGTGGTGACCGCTGCGTTTCTCGATTTTTCAAAATCGTGCGGTAACGATCTTTCGACGCCGGTGCCTGAATTTGGCTTCCAAGGCCTGAAACCTGGGGATCGCTGGTGCCTATGTGCGCCTCGCTGGCAGGAAGCCTTGAAGCAAACCAAGCGCCCCGCGTCGTTTTGCGCGCCACTCATGAGGGTGCCTTGTCCACTGCTCGCTCGGCGACCTCAAACGACTAGCAGTAGATTTGGCGTAACCCGAACCGGACTAGCGGACATTGAATATGCCGCGCGGTCTATTGGGGTTTCGAGCCACTTTTGCGCTAAATCAATAACTCCCGATGGCGGCCATCTAATATTCGCCGTCTCTCGCATGGAGTTGATTGCCATGAGCGAAAAAGAGAACGCGAAAAGTGAAACTCAAATTCTGCGGGATGCCTTCGAAGGCATGAAAGGTCGTCAGCCGAGATCTGATCAGGAGCTAAAAGAGTGGCTCGCCACTGATGAAGGTAAGGAAGCAACGATGTTCGAGTCCACGTCTTTGTCACGCTTCGGCGAAATTGGACGCGCTTGACGACCGCTTTTCGCAGATCGAACGGTAATTTAATTATCGGCGCTTGCCCATGTCCGCGGTCAAAAGCAGACATGTGCAGCGTACAAGCCGATGTCCGCTAAGTGCCAGAAGCGGACATTCGCCACTGCTGCGTTTTCTGCCGCCTACAAATTATCTTCGATCCAGTCAGCGGCGAAATCGATGCCGACTTGGCGGTTGTCGACATGGGCATGCTCTGCGCCGCCTTCTTCGGTCGTGAAGATCTTGATTGTCTTGTTTTTCGAGCCGACCGCATCAAAGAGCTTTTGGGCATTCTCGACTGGCACGACTCTGTCGTTCGCGCCGTGGGTGACGAGAAAAGGGCAGGTGATGTTCTTCGCCACGTCCTTCAGAGTGAATTTTTTGGCCATGGCGATGCCTTCTTCTGCAGTCTCCGCCCCGACCACCCAGCGGAACTGAAAATTCGATTGCGCCACCGTGGTCGGGGAGTTGGTGTTTTTCTGCCTGATCTTCTCCTGCCACTCCGCAAGGTCCCAATGCAGCGCGGACAGCGCGATGCATACCGCGTAGCGCTTCTCGAAAGCGGCGATACGGGACGAGTAATAGCCGCCGAAGCTGTAACCGAAGATGGCGATGCGCTTGGCGTCAACGTCCGAGCGCTTGGCGAGATAGTCGAAAGCCGCCGTGCCAGGCACTTCGTAGTCGTAGCGGCTTGGCATGTCACGGATCCGTCGCGTCTCGCCCATGCCGGGACCGTCCAGTGCGAGGGTGTTAATGCCGCGACGCGAGAACTCACGGCCCGCGAAAAAGATGCTCATCTCCTTGGCATTGTCCATGCCGTTTACCACCACGACCGTCGGCGCCAGACGGCCATCCGTGGCACGCCTTCATGAACAGCGCCGGCAGCGTGGTTCCCTCGTAGGGCACCTCGACGAATTCGATCGACGATTCGCGCAAGCGGATGCCGGTATGCCAGCAATGATAGGCTTTTTCGCCCTGCGCTCGCTTTTCCGGGCCGGGCGTGATGAAGCGCTCGGCGTTGTAGTGATAGATGCCGGCGCGCAGATAGTAATCGCCGGCGGTGATCTTGTGGTCCTTGGCCAGCGCCGCATCGGCGCGGCTCTCGAGCTGCGCGCCCATCGCGCGCCATTCTTCGTGCCAGGCCTGCGGATTGCTTTGCCGCACCCGGAGCCTCTCACAGACGCGGTCGATCTCCTCGAGCGCGACCACGCCATAGGGCGCCATGCTCTTCAGGATCAGGGTTGCATTCGACCAGAGAAAGTTATCGCCGAAATGATCGATCCATGGTCCACGGGTCATAAAAAATCCTTTCGCAAGCTGGTCGATTTATAGTGTCCGCCGTCAGCTGGCGTGTGGACGAGACTAAGCGGGAGCGTTTTGGAAGATATGTTATTGTGATGAAGGGGGCGCGCCGACTTGTTCACCGGCGCGGATGACGCCTAATTCGCCCTGAGCCCTCTGGCTTCGATGAAGGTACTCCAATTCTTGATTTCATTCTGCAGCAGCGTCTGCAGCGCCGCTCCGGGTCCGAATTCCGGTTTGATGTCGAGTGCAGCCAAGCGCTCGTCAACAGCGGGCGATTTTAGCGCCTTTTGGACGGCCTTCTCCAACTTCGCCTTTACGTCGGCCGGCATACCCTTCGGTCCAAATACGCCAAACCAGAACTGGAGATCGACGTTGGCGTGCTTAACGCCGGCCTCCGCCATTGTCGGCACGTCCGGCAGCGCCGGGGAGCGTTCCTTGCCGGTGACGGCAAGGGCCTTGATCCGCTTGTCCTCAACTAAAGGCTTCGCCACCTGGCTGGACGCCATGATGATGTCGACCTGCCCCGCAATGATGGCGGCCATCGCCGGTCCGCCGCCCCGGTAGGGAACGCTGAGTGCGTCGATCTTGGCACCGTCCTTGACGACTTCCCAGACGAGTTGGGCGACCGATCCCGTCCCGGCCGAAGCGTAATTCAACGTTTTACCGGACGAATGAGAGTAAGCGATCAGTTCCTTGACGCTGTTAACCGGAACTGCATCGGCAACGCATAGCGCGAGCGGCGAATGCGCCACCGACGCGACCGCATCGAGTTCCGTGACCGGATCGAAAGTCGGCGTCATATCCTTGAAGCCCGGCCGGATCGCGACTGCGTTCTCCGCCATCAGCAGCGTGTAGCCATCCGGCGCAGAGCCTGCAACGTTCCGCCAGGCGATGTAGCCGCTCGCGCCGGCGATGTTTTCGACATAGATCGTCTGCCCGAGTTCCTGGCCGAGCGCGCCCGTCAATAGGCGGGCGAGCGTATCGGTCGCGCCGCCGGGCGCGAAGCCGACGACCAGCCGGATCGGCCGGGTTGGATAGTCGGTCGTCGACTGTGCAAGCGAAACGACCGGGGTGGTAAGAACGAGACCGGCGAATAGAGTCGCGAACAATTGGCGCATATTGGTTTCCTATGCGGACACATCGAACTGTTGCATAAACACGAGACTAACAAGCCATAGAAATCACTGTCGAGGCATCTCTCGCCGGAGCGGCACTTGTGATTCTGCACGTTGTGGGCACTATGTCCCGTCTCGCTCAGACCGCGCCGAAAGGACCCAAGGCGGCTCTCACAAACTTCGGCCGACGAGGCGCCGAGAAACCCGATGACAGGTACCTTGTGCGGGAAACCATGTCTGCTTTCCCGAAAGCAGACATTCGTGGTCGCGCGCAGCGCACTGGCCCACTGTGGTCTGCTTTACCCCCGAAATGGCCGCGCCAAACCGCTTTGCATCGGTTTTACTTCGACAGGCTTTTGAGAGTCGCTTCCAGGCACATCTTTGCGCTGGCTTCCAGTCTGGACAGCATTGCCGTCCGGTATTTTTCCTCACTGCCGGTGGCTTCGAGAGACCTGACCTCGTCGTTTGAAATTTTGTTTGCCAAATCGCTCGCATTGCATTTGCAATAGTCGTGGATCGCTGAAACGGGAACTCCCTTGTTGCCGGGAGCATCTAATTGGGTCTTGAGGCAGCTGCGCACGAGCGCTTCGACGAATGTCGTGCGCACTTCGCCAGTTAAGCCTTGATCGCTCCAGGCCAATTGCACGTTTGCCAAAATGATTGCACCTGCAACAGGTGCAGCCCACCTTCCGATGTTGCGCACGTTGCCTCTCCGCAAATGTTCATTTGCTCTCGAATGCGCGTAATGTAGCACAGCGGACGGGACGCTAAAACAAGCCTTTCCCGATTGGCGTTACGGCCTGACCTCCACCAGCGGGATTTTCGGAATCGCGCCCGCGGCAAAGGCCGAAAGATCGATTTTCAGTTAGTATCAAAACGTACTGGCACGTCGAACAGGAAGCCGGCTGTGACCGCCACGCCCGCCGCCGGAATATGATTGGGGAGAAACGTCACAATGCCGGTCGCCACGGGTGCGGCGGAGGAATGATCGAGCCAGTCGCGCCAACGAATTCGATAGAGGCGCCCGCGCCGCTCCTCGAAAAACGCGACAACCTGCGACAGCGCCTCGAAAGTCTTCACTCCGTAACCGGCGTCGTAGCGTCGGCGTGAATGTGCCCAGCGTGCATTACGTTCCTTGGCGCCAGAGCCGAGTGTCACCATATCGGTGCGCCGTTGCGGTCCGCCGGCGCTTTTCAGCGCGATGTCGAGCGGAAATAGGACGTCGTAGAAGGATGCCATGATGAAAAATCGGGTCGGATGAAAATTGACTAACCGGAAGCCGCCCTAGACAAATTGCTTCATCGGCCACTTTCCTTGGGAACGCGATATTTCTCGTGACAGGCGTCGCACGCATAGCCGACGGCGCGGAATTGCGCTCGCAACGCGTTGCCGTCGAGAGAGCTGGTGCCCGACAGCTTTTCCAGCTGTGTCTGAAGATTTCTGGCCTTTTCCGAGAAATCATCCCAATTCTGCCAAATCGCGGGCTTTGCGGCTGTCGGGGCTTGGGTGCTCCCAGGCGGAAACTGCGACACGATCTTGCCGGCCAGTTCGCGCATTGGGCCGGCATCTTTTGCGATACGGTCGAGGTCCCTGTTCGCCCGCAACTGCCTGCTCATTGCGAGCAGCTTCTGTCCCATTTCAGTCATCAACTCCATGCGCTCCCTGACGACGCCGGTTGCATGCTCATGGCCCTTGTGGGCCAGAGCAGTACAAGACAACGCCCCGACAAGAGCGACACCGAAGACGAGTTTTTTCATTCGACTTTGAATCTCGCAAAAACCATCCCGCTCACCGGGTCTCCGTAGACGGGGCGCAGATCCCGCGAATCCCATAGAAGCTGACCAGACTACCGATGCCGAATTTCGTATTGCGCACGCTGTAAAAGTCATAGATGCCGCCGACTGTCAGCTTGTTGACCGTAACGACTGGCCCGGAATGATCGAGGAGCTCGTTCTCCTGGACACGCTCGGCACGCGCAAAGATTGTGTAGGTCCTGTCGAATATCGCCGCAGTCTCAAGGATGAGGCCATCGAGGGTATCGCCGGGCTTCATCATTTTGCGTCCCCAAGCGAGCGTCGTGCTCCAGATGTTGTTTTTGCCGAAGGGCTGCGTGTAGATCGCAGAGACCGTGAAGCGGTCTTCGTTTTTCTCAGGCTCAAGTTGCTCCGGAGATTTCAGGTGGCCCCAGGAAGCCTGGAAGCTGAGCTCGCGGGTCGGATTCCAGGACACGCGGGCGGAGTAGCTATTAAGTTTCGGCGCTTCGATATCGAACCGGTACTGATCCGGCTCGCGGCCCCTGAAGACCGATCCTTCGATTTTGATCGTGTTCAACACGAGGCCGGCGGTGAGCACCCCGAAGGTAATGTGTGTGCTGTCCAGCCAATGATGCGTGATCGGCGCCTCCGGGATATCCATACCGCTCGTTCGATGCATGAAGGCCGAAGGGCCGAGCGCAGGCTCTCCGGGCAGACCTGCATACAAATAGGCACTTGACGTCTTTGTGAAATCGTACCGGAACGTCGTCGCCAGCTCCATGAAGAGGTCGTGCGGATGCTGGCGGTCGACCAGAGTCGTCTTTCCATCCGCAGTCTCGCCGGTAGCGAATAGCAGCGGATAGCCGTTCTTGCCCATGAACGGATCGGGCGAAAGCATGGCGCGCAAGCCCCAGACTCCCTCTCCGACCGGCCGCTCCGCCATGGCCATGAACATCCCGTTGAGGAATGTCTTGTCACCGCCGCGCGGCCCACCTTGGTGGTCATAAACGACGTTGAAAAGCGCGTGGTACATCGTCTGCCAATCGCCGTATGTGGCATGCACACCGTAGTGCGGACTCGCTTCTGGCACCCAACTCGTGCCGGAACCCTCGCGTGAGATCGGGTATGGCCCGAGGAGTCCTTGCATCCCATGTTGATGCTCATGCCCGGCCTCGGCCGGTTTTTTCTTCTGTCCCGGAGCGGCGTGCTGATGACCTTCGTGTTGTTTCTGCTTGGTTGCGCCCTGCTTCGTGCCAGTAGGCGTGCCCCCGTGACCGCTGTGATCGCTGTGACCGGAATGACCCTGGCTCTGGCTGCGCTCGGCGCTCTCAAGTTCCTTGAGAATGTCCTGTGCGAAGCCGGCGCGCAGGGCCGACAGGCAAAGGACAGCGCCAATGGCGGCCGCAAGGCCACACATGCGCGAACGTGTCAGCATTGAAGACCCCTGACTGATAAGGACCGGGCGCCGCGTCTACGGCGGCAATACAGTTGTCCGAATTCAGAGAGGCTTGGGTATTCCGGGATCGATAGGCACCGCGCGAGCGATCAAAATCTCGGCGGGCGCCAAAACCAGGTCGCGTGCAAGCAGTTCCTGCCCCATGACAGACGGCGCCGCTGCCGTCACCCGGCGCCTATGCAAGCCGCGCAGCACTTCTGGCAGAGCCCGTCGTGATCGGCACTATGCGCAGGAGCGCTCGTGAGATGGGGGCACTCCTCATCGCCGGGATCAATGGCCAGGTCCGCGTAGTGCGGCACGGCAGCACTTTCGTGTTGCGCCACGCCGCCAGACATACCCGCGCGCGCGTGGGGACAAACCGGACCGCTGAAAACCAGTCCGGCCGCCAGAATGAATGTAAACAATTTATTCAAAGCGCGGCCCATTGTCCTGCCCGCACGTATCCTAACTGCGGCCCGTCAAGCCACGCAAGCGCGCATACCGTCAAATAGCTGCCTCTGCTACGAGCGCGACGCTTTCGAATGGCTTATTTGGCCGCGGGCGCACGGCCATGGAACTGAACGGCTGTATTCAATGTTTTTTCGGCATGATCGAAGCGCTCATGTACATGGGTATCGGCCTCCTGACTGGATGCCTTATCGGTTTGGCCGTTATGCCCCTCGTGCACGACCGTGCGGTGCGGCTGACCGTCAGGCGGATAGAGCGCGCTCTTCCGAATTCGATCAAGGAAATAGAGGCAGACAAAGATCTCTTGCGCGCGGATTTTGCGATGTCGACGCGGCGTCTCGAACTAAGCAACGAGCAACTGAGAAACAAAACTGCAAGTCAACTCGCCGACCTGGGCAGGAAGAGCGACATCCTTAACCGGCTCAAGGCCCAGCGCGACGTGCTGAAGGTTGAGGTGCTTGGCCTCAAGGCGCAAATTGCCGCGCTGAAAAAACGGCTAGACCGGGATCGCGAGGAGCCAAAGGTCCACGACGTCGGCGCGATGTTGCGCCAATGGATTCCTCACAGGGTCCACCACTGAGCAGAGCTAGGCAGCCGTGGTTTCCTGAATCTTCTGCGCTTTTTTCGGCGGAGGGAGCGACACCGTCTCGTCGGAGACGGATCGAAGGTGAACTCATGCGGGCGGAACCTGCGCCAGCCCATCGCCGTTTCGGCGGCATGGACACATCGGATGCCGTCTTTCACACCGCGGTATTGGTGATCGGTGTTCTGGGAATTCTCCTATCCCTCGCCGGCATCGCCTTCTGGTGGGTGTCGCGCAAAATGAACCGGCTCACGTAGTCCGGCCCGCACACTTCAGGCTGAGACGCGTTCCAACAGTTCGCGATCTCGGTCCGCACGGCGTCCGCGCCGCGCGCTGCAATGGCCCGCGATCAGCGGCAGGATCTCGCTGACATGGGTGACCGGAAGCATGTGCCCGGCATTTGCCACTGTCCGCGCGGTCACGTTCGGGATCATGCGCGAAAGATGAAAACATATTCTGCGTGTCGGCAACGGCGATTGCCCGCCGGATACAACCAGCGTCGGCATCTCGAGGGACGCAAGGTCGGCCTGCCGCATTGGGTCGTTGAGCGTGCCCCAGAAATCGAGCGAGACCTTGTTGATCCGCGCTGCCAGCGCCAGGCGTTGTGAGGCTGGCAGGGCATCCCACGCGCCCTCGCCGCCCCAATAGTCGACGAAGCGGCGCATGCCGCCCTGATAGTCGCCACAGTTGACTGCGTTGGCGACCGTAGCGCCGACCTCCGAGATCTGCCGGAACGCCCGCTCGTCGATGTCATCGCCGTCGCGCAGCAGATGAAACGACGCGGGCTCGATCAGCGTCAGCGTCTTGAGGTATCGCGGATGCCGCGATGCGAACTGAAGCGCGACGGCGCCGCCGTATGAGTGGCCGACGACGTGCGCGGGCTTTCCCAGCAAATCGAGCAACGCGGCAATGAGATCGGCTTCGACCGCCAGGTTGAAGGTGCCGTTGCCCGGCCAGTGCGTCGTGCCGCCATAGCCGCAGAGATCAGGGGCGATCACGCGAAAGTCGGAGCGAAGCGCCTCGGCCACGTCGGCCCACTGGCGGCCCGAGCCGGCCGTGCAATGCAGCAGCACGATCGGTTCACCAATGCCGGCGGCGAAATATTTTACACTGATGCCGCCAGCATCGATGGTCGCACCACTGATGCTCTGCTCCTTGAGGGACATCACGCCGCCTTCAATGACCTCGTTGCAGCCTCCAGGCCGTGCTTGATATCGGCGACGATGTCGTCGATATGCTCGATGCCCACCGACAGGCGCACATAGTTGTCCGAAACACCGCTCGCGAGCTGCTCCTCTTTGGTGAGCTGCGAGTGCGTTGTCGTCGCCGGATGGATGGCGAGGCTTCGCGCGTCGCCGATATTGGCGACATGATAGTGAAGTTGCAGCGAGTCGATGAACTTGCGCCCTGCTTCCTTGCCGCCGGCCAGCTCGAAGCCGACCAGCCCGCCGAACTGGCCCTTGAGGTACCGGTCGGCGCGTTCGCGGTGGACGCCCTGCTGCTGCGACGGATGGATGATTCGCTTGATCTCTTTTCGCGTGCGCAGGAAATCGACCACCGCCTGGGCGTTCTTGCAGTGCTGATTCATGCGCAATGCAAGCGTCTCCATGCCTTGGATGACGAGGAAGGCGTTGAACGGTGACAGCGACGCGCCGATGTCGCGCAGCAGCGTCACCCGCGCCTTGATGGCGTAGGCGACGGGGCCGATCGGCTTGACCGCTTCCGTCCAGATGGCGCCGTGGTAGCTCGGATCGGGCGTGTTGAGCGCCGGCTGCCGTTCCGGATGCGCGGCCCAATCGAAATTGCCGCCGTCGACGATCAATCCGCCGATGGAGTTGCCGTGGCCGCCAAGATATTTGGTCGCCGAGTAGACCACGACCGCGGCGCCGTGCTCGAGCGGCCGCAGGAGGTAAGGCGTTGCCGTATTGTCGACGATGAGCGGAATGCCGAGCGGGCGGCCGATTGCCGCCACTTCGGCAATCGGGAAAACGGTCAGCTTCGGGTTCGGAAGCGATTCAGCGTAATAGGCGCGCGTCCTGTCGTCGGTCGCGCGCAGGAAGTTCTGCGGGTCGATCGGATCGACGAAGCGAACTTCGATTCCCTGGTCCTTGAGCGTGTGGGCGAACAGATTCCACGTGCCGCCATAAAGATCGGTCGAGCTGACGATGTTGTCGCCCGCTCGCGCCAGATTCTGCAGCGCAAACGCCGACGCCGCCTGACCCGAGGCCAGCGCCAGCCCGGCCGCTCCGCCCTCGAGGGCGGCGGTGCGCTTCTCGAGCACGTCGTTGGTCGGGTTCATGATGCGCGTATAGATGTTGCCCAGCTCCTTCAGCGCGAACAGATTGCTCGCGTGCTCGGTGTCGCGGAATTGGTAGGACGTCGTTTGATAGATCGGCACCGCGACCGCGCCGGTGGCCGGGTCGGCACGCCAGCCGGCATGCAGAAGCATGGTTTCAAGGCGATGCGAATTTGATGACATTTGCTGATTCCTCGAATGAATCGTCGTATTTGATGGCCGGTCTATAGCTGGGGGGCCGACCGCAGTCCTTGAGCCGGCCTTGATTTTCCCTTGAGGAGCGCTGGATTTTTATTCTGAGCGGCCAAAAGAGGCCGCAAACACGCCCAAAACAAAAGGGCCGCCCTTTCGGGCGGCCCGGCAATATTTTCAAAAGCTCCGCTGTCCCCGCGTTACCGCGCGCGCGATCTGTCCGGTGATGTAGGCCTCCGAGCGGCGGAAGCTGTCCGGGTCCGGCGTGGCGATGTGCACGGTGATGTTCGCCGCACCCGAGCCGCTCATCGCGACTCCGAGTCGTCCATCGCGTCCGCGCGCGAGCGGCAAAATCGCTTCGGGCCCGGCCTCGCCCGCAACCCCGAGTTCGCCTGGCCCCAGCGGAAAGTACGCCGGTGTTGAGATCACGCCGCCTGCTGCAAACGCCGTAAGCCCGACGAACCTGTCCATCACGCCGATCGCGTCGGGTGCGCGCCCTCGCCGGCCGCGCGTGCCCGTATCCTCGCCGAAAACGCCGCCAAAAAGATCGCCGAGCCCGCCGGCAAGATTTCGCGCAAGCGGCTGGAACGCCTGTGCAACAGTCATGTCGGAAAGCCGCAGCGCGAGCTGACGCAGGACGTCGTCGAACTTTTTGCCGCCGGTCGTCGCATCGGCAAAAGCCTTGCTCATCGCTTTTGCGAAGCTCGCCGCACTGATGCCAAGCGCATCGGTACTTGCGCGCGCACGAGCGGTGGCACGGCCAAAATCCTTATCAAGTTCGTCCGGGAACTCGTCACGTTCGGTGATTCTGTCGGGCAGGAACGTCATCGGGATATCTCTTCATCAGTTTTGCGAGCGTGCCGCGGTCGAGCGGCGAAGTGCGGCCGGTCACGGCCTCGATGGCGTAGCCGAGCTCACGCGGCGTCATCGACCAGAACTGCTGCGGCGAAAGCCGCAGCACGCCAAGTCCGATGCCGATCGCCTGTTTCCAGGGAAAAGGCGTCACGCGCCCGCCTCCCCGAACGTCGCCTCGATCAGCTCGGCCGCGATGCGCACGTAGCCCTGTGCCCCGCCCTCGACCGCCATGACGGCAACGTCATCATCGGTTACCGCTGCGCCCGCTCCGCGCAGGCCCGCGCCGATAATGCGTGTCAGGTCGCGGGCCTTCAGCCGGCCCGAGCCGAAACGCTCGGTGAGCGCCACGAGGTCCTCGGCGCCGAAGGCGTCTTCGAGTTCCGCGAGCGCGCCGAGCGTGAGCACGAGCCGCCGCCGTGCGCCGCCGATGTCGGCCTCGATCTCGCCGCGATGGCGATTGGCCATGGTTCCTCCAAAATTAGTCACTTGCATCCGATAGTCACGGAAAAATGAGTGGTACCCGATTCCCAACGGGCGCAGCCTGCGACCCGGAATCGAACATCGAGCGGAGTCCTGTCATGATGGCGTCGACGCTCACGCATCAACCCGATCCGTCCATTCCGAACATCGCCTGTCCGAAATGCGGCCTGCGTATGCAGGTCGCGGCAATCGAGCCCGCCGGCGACAACGACCGCATGGTTACGTTCGGCTGCGACTGCGGACATCGCTACGATCTGTCCGAACGGGCGATCGTCGCGCTCGCCCGCGACAGCTCCGATCGCTGGTGAGACGCGGATAAGCGCCGCGCTCACGTATCGGCCGCGAATGTCAGCTCGCCGGCGGATTCGAGCGCCATGTCGTAGGTCACTTCGCCATTGTGCTCGCCGGCAAACTCGAGGCTGGTGATCTGAAACGGCCCTTGCACGGTGCCGAACGACGGAATCACGATCTGGTAGCCGGCGATGCCGCCCTCAAAGAACGTCTGCCGCATCAGCGCATCGGTTGCGGCGTCTTTGAACAAGCCTCGGCCCGACACCGCGGCGCGCTTGACGCCCGCGCCGTCGAGCAGTTCGCGCCAGCGGTTGGCGCTTTCGGCGTGCGTGACGTCCACGGTCTCGGCATTGAACGCAAGCCGCCGCGTGCGCAGTCCGGCGACTGTCGTATAGCCCGCGCCGTCGGCGATCTTGATGAGCAGATCCTTGCCCTTTTGAGCCGTCATTGGTGTTCCTTTCAGAATGAGATTTGCGCTGCGCCGACATTCTCATTTCGCAGCGTGTGGCCGCGCGCGGCGCATGGCTTGTGATTGATTTATGATTGACTCGTATTTGACGCACGAAATGCAGCGCCTTTTGCAATCGCTGCTGGCATGACGCGCGCATCAACAGCGCGTGAGTCAAAATCTGCCGCGCTTGCATGCCGCACGAACGGCCCATAAGTACCCGGCAGAAGAAGTCTTAACCGCCCAGTAACCCCCGCCCTGTAGCAAGTTCACCGTTCGGGTGACCTCACGATTGCCGGTCTATTGGGCCAAGCAGGATTGTTCTTATGCGCAAAGGTTTGACAGTGTTGATCGTGGCCTTGCTCGGCGTGTTTGCGGTCAAGTCGGTCATGACTCCCGGCAAGATGAGCCTGGGCGAACTCGATGAAATATTCGGTGCCGACCTACGGTCTGCATGTGGCGCAGCCCGTCGACATGAAGAACTTCCCGTCCGACGTCGTTCCGCTTCCATAAGAGCGGCACACACGCCGCTGGCGCCTCGCTGACGCCGGGCGCGAGTTTCTTCCTCAAAAACCTTGCAGCCGGATCACGCGGCGCGGCGCGCCCAATCGATGACGGTCGCGATCCAGGCGTGCTGCTCGGCTTCGAGCCGCAGCCGGTAGGCGATCCAGCCGCGCTCGCGCAGCCGCATCGAGACGTCGGCCGCGTCGGCTTCCGCGGCCACGGTAAAGCCGGCGCTGACGCGCCCTTTGTGGGTATCGATGAAGACCCTGCGACGGCGATGCCGCATTTTGCTCACCATAGGGTCCGCGCAGGCGCAACCGCGCCCAACGGCGCGGACGACGAATAGTCGCGCGGATGGAAAAATGGCCCAGGGCAATGCCTTGGAGCCGGTCAGGTATGTAGGTATGGGCGCCTTTATTTCCAAGTCCCTGAAAAAGCCTCTGGCGCGGCCAATTGCACACCGAAGACCTCGCGGAACCCGCGTCGGCCGGCCGGGGTGACTCGCAGCGCACGCGAACCGCGCTGCCGCGCCAGCCAGCCGCGCTCGATGCAGACGCGACAGAGCTCGGCGCCGACGTGGCCGGCAATGTGGTAGCGCCGCTCGCTCCAGTCGAGGCAGGGCCGACAGAAAATCCGGCGGCCGGCTCCTGGCGCTGTGAGCGCGACGCCGAATTCCCTCAGAAATTGTTTTCCTGCGGGAGTCAGCGCACCGCCTTCGTCGTTGAGCACGACGAATTTATTTCCGGTGAGCGCATCCGCGACCGCCACGCCGAGCCGGCCGGCGAGATGGTCATAACAGGTGCGTGCAAACCGCAGCGCCTCGTCCTGTGCCGAACGCGGCTGGTGGCGCGGCGGCGTCTCCAATGCCGCCACCGCCTTGATGCTTTCCAGCATTTTCGCAACCAACGGCGACGCGATGCGGTAGTAGCGGTTACGCCGCTTCCGCGTGACGGTGAGTAGCCGCGCGCGCGTGAGCTTGCTCAGGTGGCCGCTGGCGGTTGCGCGCGACACGTGCGCCAGCCCGGCAAGCTCGCTGCTCGTGAGTGTCTCGCCGCCCATCAGGGCCGCCAGCATCATGGCGCGCGCGGTGTCGCCGACCAGCGCCGCAATCTCGACCATGTTGGCAGCGGCAACCATGCCGCATGGTAACGGCACCGCGGGTGCCGGAAAAGCATGGATTGTTCGGCCGTGGCCGAACTATCCCCGCGCCGGTCTGGCCTAGGCTGCCGTCTCTCGCGGAGGTCAAAGCGATGATGGAGCGATTGCGGGTCGAACCTTACTCGGGTTACCTCGAGCGGCGGCGCAAGGGACCGATCTATCCGGTCACACGGTCCGGCGGATTCATTTTTCTCTCGGGCCTGCCGCCGTTTGAGCCGGGCACGGGCGAGATCAGGCGCCTTCCCTTCGAGCGCCAGGCCGACATCGTTCTGGCGCAGATGAAAGACTGCCTTGAGGCAGCGGGAAGCTCGTTGTCGCAGGTGCTCAAATGCAATGTCTATTGCACGCCCGGGCCGTCGCACTTTGCGGAGTTCAACGACGTTTACGCAAGGTATTTTCCGGTCAATTCTCCGGCGCGCATTTTTCTCATCGTCGCAGGATTTCCCGGGCCTTTCGATGTCGAGGTCGATTGCATCGCGGCCGCGTGACGCCGCAGGCTATATGTCAGGAACCAACGTACGGTGTTCCGCTTGGGCAACGCACGCGGGAACCGCAGGGGTATGACGGTACGGCTGCCTTCGTCGCAAAGCTGCCGCATCGATCCGGCAAATGTGCCGCTGAAACGGGGGCACACGGCCCGCAGGAAAATCCTGCCGGCATCGCTGTGGCATCAGCACATGACAGACAATCCGGCGCGCGCGCCGCGCGTCCTTATCATCGAGAATGACTTTCTCATCGGCGAGATGATTCACGACATGGTCGCGGAGCTCGGCTACGCTGTGACCAAGGTCGCGCATGGGCTGCCGTCGGCACTCAATGAAATCTCCAAAGAGAACTTCGACGGCGCGCTGGTGAACATCGGCATCGATGAGCAAAAGCACGGCAACGAGATTGCCGACATCCTGCTCGCAAAAAATATTCCCTTCGGATTCGTGACCGGATACGGCCATGCCCTCGAGCAACGGCACGCGGGCATTCCGCTGCTGCAGAAGCCGTTCAACAGCGAGCAGCTGGGCGTGCTGCTGGAAGCGATCGTCGGGCCGGGCGGAAGCCCGAACCACACGACGTCGCACGCCGCCTGATATCGCGAAAGCTGAGATCAAATAGCAGAACTGAATTGAGCGCCCGCCAATTCTCGCGCCCTTCAGGCTGTTTCCGGGTTAACAACGACGTCGCGGCCCGGCGAATGATCGGTTCGTGCCTTCGGCGAAATTTTCGGAGAAGCTTGGTGGATCGGCAGCCGGTCGCCTTTCGAGGCGCGATTGACGGTTTGCCCCGTGTAATGGTCGCCTGTAGCCGAAACGGCGACCGGACTCGCCGGCGGCGCGATCTCGTGTGCCGCGACCAGGAGACTGGCAATCGCGACAACACAGGGCAGCGAATACAAGGTAACGGTTTTTGCACGCATGGCAGTCAATCCACTTCGTTAGCGTGCGTAGTTAAGGACGTGCAGGCCGCAGTTGAAAATCCGACTTGGTCCTTAAGGGAATCTCCGTATGGCTGCCGGGGCGCTCAGACGACGCGCAATTCCTGCTCAGCCTTCGCCGCGCGCCCGCAATTCATAGTCGCCGGCGTGAGATCTGCAATAAAAGGCGCGCTTGAGGACCTTTTTCGACGGCCCCTCCTTTTGCACCGTGACCACTTCGACGCCGATCGGCGCCGTTTTCTGGCACTCACGGCAGCGCACCGTCTCGGAAAGATAGACTTCCTCCACGATGCCGCGTTTGACTCCGATCTTCCCGATGAGTTGCCGCATAAGTTTCGCCCCTCGTATCCCGCTTCAGCCAGCAAACGCAGCTTAGCACGTCGCGCCCCAGGATGGGCGTGCATGCTCGCACGCGGGCCTAGTCCGGTTCCGTCACCGCGCGGAAGCGCACCAGCGCGCGATAGGTGCGCCCGTCCGATTCGCGCCGCACGTCGGCCGTGGAAAACCGGAAATTGACCAGGCGGTGGCCGGCCAGCGCGAGCGGCGCATCGTCGAGTGCCTGCAAAACCGCGCCGGCAATCACATGCGCCTCGCGGTGCCCGCCCTGGCGCGACCAGGCATGCAGCGTCAGCTGATGCTCGAGCCCCGGCTCGCCGCCGGCGGAAAAATCCGCAATGCGCATTTCGCCGAGCGTGACATAAGGAAACGCCGCCTCGCGCGGCGGCTCGTCATAGATCTTCGGGCCGCCGAGCGCTGCAATGAGCGCAGGGTCGGCCGTGAGCGCCGCGTGCACGGCGGCACGCAACGCCGCGGAAGCGGCGGTTGGCATGAAATCCTCGAAGTGATGGTGCTGGCACAGCTCGCGTGTTGGCGTTTGCTTGGCCGCCAATGAGCAGAATTTGGCCTGAACTACAGGTTCGGTTACTGAAATCGACCGAATAGTTTAGCGCCCTATCAACGATCGCACGCGCGCGTCCTCCGGCCGGATGACGCGCGCGTCGCTTTTTGCGGTCATAACAGTGAGCGCGTCACCGCCAGGAGATCCCGATGCACTCAGTTCTGATCCGCTCGCGGCAGACACTGCCGAAGCTTCTCGTCATTGCTCTTGCGCTCACCGCTTCGTGCTGGCTCACCGATCGGGCTTCGGCAGCACCAACACAAATTCTGAACCACAGCGCGAATGAGATCGAAGCCTATTGCAACAAAATCGGCGGAACATTTCAGTGGGACACCGAAAAATATTACTGCGTCAAACCCGGCAACAGCGGCATTATCGTATGCTATTGGGCTAGTAGCACCTGCTATTCGAACCGCAAAACCGCCTCCAGCACGGGCAACACTGCGAACCCCAACACGCGAAATCTCGGTAGTACGCCGCCGAAGCCACCTGCGAAAACCAATGTGACCGGCGGCGCGATCGCCGCGCCGGGCCGCGTCACGACAACCACCGGCATTGCTCGCAGCGGCGGCGTCACGGCCGCGCCCGCAAAACCTGCGCCCGCCTCCAGTAGCAACGCCCTCGGTGGCGGCGTCTTCGGTGGCAGCACGTCGCCGACAATGCCCGGCCCTGCCGGAATCGCTGGCCGCAAACTTCCTTAACACACGAGAAACGTGGAATGCCCAGATTTTCGATTTTTGCGGTTGGTCTCCTAGGCGTCGCAACGTCCGTTGGCCTTGCTGTCGCAAAGCCATCCCAAGAATGCAATCAGCTGCAGGACGCGTGCGTCATCGAACCTGATGCGGCCAAGCGGGCCGCCAAATGCAAGACGTTTCATGACAAGTGCGAGGTGACCCTCGGCGAGAAGATCGATCGCCTGACTGATCCGCCGAAGAAAAATGCCGACAAGGGCGGCAAGAAAGGACCGAGCGGCAAGAAGGGAGGCAGCAGCAGCGGCAAGTACGAGGTCACGTATCGAAGCGCAAGCGGAGGCAACGGCAAAGTCATTTGGGTCGTCATGCCCGATGGCAGCACCGTCCCCGTCAGGCAGGGCGTGCCTGGAGGTGCATTCCTGACGAAGGTTATCGACGGAAAAACCTACAGCGTGGAATTCGTCAAGACGGTGGACGGCGTGTCGTATAACGTCGCCGATCCCGCCTATGAGGCCGCGGTCGCCGCGTCGAAGCAAAAACACATCGCCAACAGGTCGAAGCTTGGTGGCGCGGTTTCCGGCGTGCCGGCTCGTCCGCCCGGCGGACAGCTGCCGCGCGGCGGCGGAGCCACGGCCGGATTGAATGCCGATCGCAGCGCCCAAGGCAATGCTCAAGGCAATGCTGCGCCGGGCAGCCCGCCGATTGTCGCAACGCCGTCGCGGCAAACACCGGCGATGGGCGGCGGCGCCTTCGGTGTCACCACATCAAAACCCAATCCCGGACCGATGCCCGGCCCCGCTGGAGTTGCCGGCCCGAAGCTTCCGTAGGTTGCTCGGACTTGCAGGAGACTGAAAGGACGACGCTATGCGCAAATCGTTGATGATTGTTCTTGGTGTCACGAGTCTCGTCGCCTTCGCGTGTCTACCATCCGCCCATTCCTTGCCCAGGAAGTGCGATCAGGAATTCGCTGCCTGTCAGAAGACTGCGAAAGGCCTCGATGGGTATGGCGCCTGCCTCGACAAGCACGACAAGTGCACCGGCCAGAATTACAGAGACCGCCCCTTTCAACCCGGCCGCAGCTGGACACCCGGGCGTGGACCTCGCAGCACCGGTGACATGGGCGGCAAAGAAAAGTCTCCCGGCAAGGACAAGGGCAAAGGAAAAAGTCGCGACGCTGCACCCGCCCCTCCTGTTGTCCGCCCCACGCCGACGGTTGGCCTTGCAAGGACGCCGTCAGGTCTCGCCGGTGCCACCAGCCGCAAGCTGCAATGACGCTGGACGGTGCCTTCCATAGCTGAACCATCACACGGAGATTCTCATGCGCAAAGTTTTTGTTGTCGCCCTCGGCATTACGACGCTCGGCACTCTCGCGGCTGCGGAGCGCGCGTCAGCCACCGTCAAATGCCACAACCAATGTGTCCGCACCTACACCGACAGCAATGGCGTCTCGACCTGTCAGCACTACCTGCAGCGCTGCGAGAACGTCAACGTTCCCTCGACGCCGGCCCAGCGCGCTGACCTTCGCGCACTGAATGTCGAGAGAAAGAGGAATTCGGGCCAAAGGTGATATCGGCGCGCAGTAGCGAGAGCCTGCGGCCATGTCGGCCTGGATCGGCGCGCTGATTTATTGTGCCCGTTAAGGCGCGATCGTGCCGGTAGGCCCGTGGCTCTATCCGTTCGACGACCTGTGCATTCGCGCTTGAGGTCGCGTGCTCAATCTTCCCGCTCCTCCGCATCGATCTCAAGGAAGCTGCGGCCGTCGCTTTCGCGCACGGCCACGATCCGGTAGACACGCGCGCCATCGCGCAAGCGATGCCGCGTGCTGATGCCGCTCCGCGCGCGGATGACGATGCGACGGCGCAGCACCGCGCCCAGGCTGTCCCCTGCAATGTCGCCGCGCGCGGAGACCGGCGTCACTTGCGCCCATAGCGTGGCCACCGCCTCGTAAGTGCGGACAACTCCGCCCGCGCCGTCGCCGGTCTCCGCCGGCGCCTCCAGCACCAGCCGGCGGTTGAGCGCGCCGATATCTTTCAACGGCGCGCTCACAGCCGCAGCATCCGGTAGGGCGCGATCAGCGCAGCGGCATTCGATGGCACCGGCGCCACCTCCGCGCCGGCAACGACCGCGCGGTTCTCGTGCCAGTGCGCGACCAGAATCCGGATCGCCTGGCGTATTGGCTCCGGCACATCGCCCGCCGCATCGCCAAAGCCTGACGGTGATGTCGAGCTCGATGCCGGCGCGCGATACGCGTCGGCATCGGCAGTGCCCAGGGTAAGAATGAAAGTGTCGACGTGCTCAGGTCCGGCACGAAGGCCTGGGCGTCGATCGTGCGCACCTCGCCGTCGAAATCGAAAACGCGCGCGGCGGTGAGCGCCTGCAACGGCGCCGGCCGCACCGCGATGCGTCCGTTCGCCGGCCAGCAGTCGAGCACCATGCGCCAGCTCTGCGTAATGAGCGCGAGCCCGGTTTGCGTCTCGACATGCAGGCGCGCCGCCGAAATGAATGCCGCGATCAGCGGATCATCGTCCGCCGTCTCGAGGCGCAGGAAGGCTTTCGCCTCGGCGAGCGACAGCGGCTCGGCCGCAGGTGGCGTGAGCAGAATAGATGCCATTGATGATGTTCCGAAAATTGCGCGCGCACGCGCCATTCCGGCGGCGGGCTTTGGCCCGCCATCCGGAACGGTGAAAGCGTCGCGTTGGACTGTGGTGGTGTGGTTCCGCCCGGATAGGCGGCCGCGATCAGCCGCCGGCCGGCTCGCCGCCGACATCGCCTCGCCGAGCCGAGCGATCGAACTCGTAGACGATGTCGGCGCGGCTGTTCTGGTCAGCCTGCTCGGCGAGCCGCACGTAGCATTGCGCCAGGTTCGCCCATTGGGCCCGCAGCACCGGGCTTCGTTCCCGGGCAGCGCGGGTGCGCAGATGGGCCGCAAGGGCGCGATATCGGTCGGCGGGGCTCATCGGTTGGTACCTTGGCGTCGCTTACTCAATCTATGTCTTTGTACACATGATCGAGAACCAAGCAGGTCGCCGACCGTTCCGCTCTTCACGAAAAATTCCCAACTTTTTGACCGGTTGTTCAGTGACTTGGTTCACACTTGTCTTCGGTCCAGGTTCCCCGGCAGCCGGCCCAGGGTGCGAATTGACAAAGTTCCGCGGCCAAGGCTCATGCACGCCATGTTCCGCGTTCTCGCCGCCATCGCCCTCCTGCTGCTCGCCTCCCCCGCTTCCGCCGTTACCGGCAATGCGCCGCCGGCGGCCGGCTGGGCCGCGCGCGCCATCGTGATGATCGTGGATACGCGCGACGACCTGTGCACCGGCACCGCGCTCGCGCCCGACCTCGTGCTCACGGCCGCGCATTGCGTCTTCCGTAACGTCGACTACCAGGTCAAGGCCTACCAGACCGGCGGCCCCATTCCGGTGCGCACCATCGTGCGGCATCCGCGGTTCGACTATGCGAATTATGCCGCCAGCCGCGCCACCGCCGACGTCGCGCTCATCAAGCTCGCTGCGCCGTTGCCCGATGCGGTGATCCCGGCGTCGCTGGCGGCACCGCGGCGCGTCGCGCCCGGCGAAACGCTCACCATTGCCGGCTTCGGCGTCACCCTGGCGGGAACCGCGCGCGGGCTCGGCCAGCCGCGCATGGCGACGCTCACCGTCACCGGCAAGCCGGGGTCCCTGCAGATCCGCCTTTACGACACCGCCACCCGCAACCAGCGCATCGGCCTTGGCGGCTGCACCGGGGATTCCGGCGCGCCCGCTTATGACGGCGAAGGCCCGCTGGTGATCGGCGTGGTGAGCTGGTCGACCGCGCCCGGCGACGAAACAGGGTGCGGCGGCCTCACCGGCATCACGCCGCTTTTGAGCTATCGCGACTGGATCGTCGACACCGCACGCAAGCTCAATTCACCGCTCGCGCCCTAGGCCGTACGTGTCGACACGAAATCGAGGTTCTGTCCTTATGTCTGCTTTACGCCCGAAAGTGGACATTCGCGGCTGCGATCGAAATGTCTGCTAAGTGCCAATAGCGGACCTTCCGTCTTTCACTCGATCACCTCATCGGCGCGGGCCAGCAACGCGGGTGGGATTGCGAGCCCGATGGATTTGGCGGTCTTCAGGTTGATGGCAAGCTCGAACTTTGTGGGTTGCTGCACCGGCAGATCGGCGGGATCGATGCCTCGCAGGATTTTGTCCACGTACAGGGCGCCGCGGCGCCATAGATCTGCGCGGTCAGGCGAGTAGCTCATGAGACCTCCTTCCCGCACATGATGCTTCGGTCCAAAAAGCGAAGGTAGTTTGTGTGCTAAAGAGAGTTCTGCAAGCCGCTTTGCCCCGGCGACGAAAAGAGGAGTCGAGAGGACCAGGACCGCCTCGGCGTGCTCTCCAACGATGGCCGTAAAGGCGCTGTCGTACTCTGTCGCGCTGCGCACGGGAACCGATTGAACCCGAAGCCCCAGCGCTGGGCCTGCAGCCTCGACGGCCTTTAAGCCCGGACCATGCGACGGGGTGGCGGGGTCAAAGATGACGGCCACCCGCGAAATTCCCGGAATGGCCTCCTTGAGCAGCTCCAAACCCTTTACATTGGTCTCAGTCATCATCAGGGAGAGTCCGGTGATGTTGCCGCCCGGCCGTGCGAGGCTAGCCACATGGCTGCTGCCGAGGGGGTCCGCGTGACTTATGAATATGATTGGGATCGTCGAGGTCGCTCGCTTGGCTGCCTCGGTGTAGATAGAACTCGGGGCCATGATCACGTCGACCTTGAGCCGGACAAGTTCCTCCGCAAGTTCGCGCATCCGCTCCGGTTTACCCTCCGCCCATCTGTACTCGATGGCGATGGTTCGTCCCTCCACGTAGCCCAGCTCGCGAAGTCCTTGGCGGAAAGCTTCAAGGGCATCTAGAAATGCGTCTGGACTGTCCCAAAGAAAACCGATCCGGAAGACCTTGCCTGGCTGTTGCGCGCCCGCAGCTAGCGGCCATGCGGCCGCCGCGCCGCCGAGAAGTGTGATGAACTCGCGCCGCTGCATGTGCCTCCCGGGGTTCAAGAAGGGCATCGTACCGTGTCAAACGAGTGGACTGGAAGGGCTCGGGCGTGAGTACAGTCAATGTCCGCTTTACCCCCAGAAAGCAGACATTGCTCGGTATGACACGGAAATCCGCTAAGGACCGAAGGCCGCTGGCTCGCGTTTACGGCGCTTTGCTGCCTTCGATGGAAAAGTCACGGCCTGCGCTTCTGCCACCGCCGCCGATCGCCATCACCCAGTAACGGCGGCCGCTGGCGGATACCGCAGAGGCAACAGCCTGGCAGCCGCCGAGCATCATGTTCGTGCGGTGACGCGACGATTGCATCCACATGCGCCTCGCACATTCCTCGGTCTCGCACCCGACCGCGACATTCTCAGCAACGGCACCCGCCGGCCCACGATGCCGCTTGAAGCCCGCATGATCGAGGCTATTGCGGCGAGCCATATCGTAGGCGTGCTGCTGAGCAAGCGCGTAGAGCGCGGCACAATCAGCATGGCACACGCCGGCGCCGGCGGCGCTGAACAACAATGCGAGGCTAAAATGGATGACAGGAAATCTCGACAGGCTACGCATAACAACCCCCAAAATATGGACGAGAGCTACGACCTTCCTGCCCTCACCACAATGTCAACAATGCAGTCGATGGTGGCGCTAGCGACGTTTCGCAGAGTGCCTGTGTTCTGTGGGCGCAGCGACGAAGTACGGGTTCGGATTGCACCAGCCACGATTGCCTGCCAGCACATTCGGTCTGCATTCTTCAATAGAGCGATACTGGCAGTCCCAATGCATATCGCCTTCGCCTCCCGAGGTCACCGCGCACCAGGGGGCCTCCTTGGCCTTCGCCGGCTGTAGGCCGAATGCGAGCGAAGCAAAAGCAGCAACAGCGAAGATGATGCGGGTCATCGTCAGCCTCCGTCTTCAGTGCTGGTGATAACACCGGACAATCCTTTGCATTCCTACCAGCATGTCCCGACATCAAACTTGAGAATGAACCAGATAGGTGTTCGCCGCTTGAGCAGAACACACATCCGCTCTGGGTCAAAAGCAGACATTTCGCGGTGCAATTGTCGTGTCCGCTTTATCCCTGAAAGCGGACTTGCAGTGCGCTAGCCCATGTCCGCTATGTGCCAATAGCAGACCTTCAAGCATTGATCTGCGAAAAAAACGACCGCCTCTGTGATCTCCTTAACATTGAGACCGGGCTGCGGTGCCTAATGTATCCCCCGAGCAAAGGACTCTCTGTAACAACTAAACCGCCGAGGGAAACACCTCGTATTAATCGGAACTCGGGAGCACGTCATGGTACCGGGGGCCATCTTTATCAGTCATCGGTCTGAATACGCCGATCTTGTCAAAGCATTGAAAGCGGTCATCCAGGAAACCGCTCAAGGCCAGATCTCTGTCTTCATTTCGGAGGACATCCCAAAGGGTGATGATTGGCGGGCGGAACTCGAAAAAAGTCTGCAAGGAGCGGAAAATCTTTTTCTTATTTACGGTGCCCCATACGAGGATTGGTCCTGGTGTTTTTATGAAACAGGATACTTCGGTGCTCAGCCACCTTGTGAAGGGCGCGAGCGCCGGATTTTTTGCGTCAAGCGCAAGGACATCCCCGTTCCGAGCCCGCTGAGCCATCTGCAAGCGATTGCTGACGAAACGGAACTGGTAAAGGTACTCATCGAAATTTATCGGCAAAACAAGATTGCCTTTGATGCGGGCGACCTGCGCGCGCGCGTCCAGTCCATCGGACGCAAGCTGTTTGGAAAGATTGCGGAGCTGAGAGGTTATTCACGCGTTCTTGTATCGATTAACAACGATGATTTTGGCGAAGCAGCGGGCCTCCCGGCCAAGGCGATAGTCGAGAGCGACACCACAACGATCACCGAATTGTTCGGCTTGGCTACATCCAGCGTCCAGTGGGGCGAAATAATCAAGATCGCCGCCGAACTCGCCGGCAACGAAAAAATATTTTTCGAAAAATGGCTGGCAGAAACCGCAAAAATAATCCGCGCCGGCCACGAAAACAGCGTCGTAGCGCCGCAAACCGTGCTGATCGCTCGCCGGGGCGGCAAGCGATACCGGTTGCTGCTGTATCACATGCGAAGGCAAGGCAATGATGTCAGCGTTTACGAGTTCCTGGCAGTGGATGAAGTCGGTGGCCCGACGGTGGGGCTGCCGGCGCCCGTGCTGTCCCTGATCACTGCCATCCGAATGGGGTTTCGCTTCCGATACGAGCTTATTGATAAATTCGCTGACCTTGATTGGGAAGCACTCTCGCCAAACGAGCGTCAGAGCAACGTCAGCGAGTTCCAGACTATCCTTCAAAATCTGCTGGCAGAGTCTGATGCGCGTGGAAACGTCGATGTCTCTGAGCGAAATTTCTACAGCGCGTTCGACCGTGTCTCTGCGCCTCGGATGAGGAGACTTATAGCCAACTGGGAGCCGATCTACGCGGAGTTGACACAGACCCTGGGCATTCTGGGGAGCGCCAAGATTTCCAAGAGTGTTTCAGCCGAGAATACCAAACGTTTTTGCGAGGCGCTCGACGCGTTACGTTTTCTGAATCTCGAGTTCCTGTCACGGTGCTGTGACAGCGTCGCAAAGACGATGTCGGTCCCAACGGACGAGCTGGATGCAAATGCGGTGAAGCTCGATCTCCTGGTGAAAGCGATCAGAGAGCGGTCGTCCGAAGGGGGCCCGGCGGCGCCGTTGCAGGCAGCCTGAATAATTAAGAGCGATGTCCGCTTTGCGTCCATGAGGGAGATTCCGACATGTCTGCTAAGTGCCAATAGCGGACATCGCCGCATGCCTATTTAAGTGCAAGTACAACCGGCCCAGAAACCGGATCCGAGACTCCCAGACCCCCACCAAGGTCTTCAAGAGTGCCACGAAACAAATCAAGCGTTGCAATCATATGAGGTCGCGCGTTCGTAAGTGCATCCATATCAGTCCATTCTGCAATAATGCAGAAAGTGCGATCGCCGGTTTTAATCATGTTTGCGTGCTTAAGACCCGGCCAATTAGCTTGCACCTTTTTGTGTGCATCAAGGAATTCCTGCTCGCGGCCAGGCTTAACTTTGAAACGAACAGCGTTGAATGCAGTCATGGAGCCTCCTTCTCTGCCAATGTCGGGCACCTCAATTCACTCCAGTCCATTAGATGAAACCCAGCCCTCATAGCCATTCCACTCGACTAAGCAAAATGGATAAGCGCTGGCGTTGTCTTTCGGCGCTACGCACCGACCCCTCATAACAACACCCGTCGACCCCGCTGGAATGCGGATTAACACTTTTTGATCCTGGCCTGGTCCCGATCGAAGGTTGACATATCCAAGTGAAACGTCGCGCTTGATCCTTTTTGTTACGGTCGCCGGACTGGCATCGGGCCCCGTTTTGGCTCGGCGCTCCTGTTCCGCACTGAGAGCGGCCTGCTGTTGCCTGGCTTCCTCCGCCTTGCGCTTTACGTCCGCCTCGGCCGCCGCTCTCGCCTGTCGTTCCTGCTCCGCCCTGAGAGATGCCAGCCGTTGTCGCTCGGCCTCGTCCGCCTTGCGCTTCGCTTCCGCTTCTGCCTTGAGCGCGATGACCCGCTGTAGCTCAGCTCCCTCACGCTTCTGAATGAATGCGTAGCCGCCCCAGCCGATGAGGAGCAGCAATGCCGCTGCCACCACGGCGACCAACGGCACCCGCCA
Organism: uncultured Alphaproteobacteria bacterium; assembly: GCA_963718035.1. Classification (GTDB taxonomy): domain Bacteria; phylum Pseudomonadota; class Alphaproteobacteria; order Rhizobiales; family Xanthobacteraceae; genus Pseudolabrys. The sequence goes on from CAVQYD010000018.1 coordinate 26,861, forward strand.
CTGGCCCGGTCCGACCGCCTCTTGACCGAGCGCTTTGCGCATTCTTGCGATCAGCGCCTCGGCATCATGGCCAAAATGCGCGTGGCGCACCTGGACGGCCTGGCGGCGGGCGAGCGGCTTCAGAGTATCGGGTAGGTCGTTCTCCTTCGGCATGCGCGCGCCATCGACCAAAACAGGGATGACAAGAGTGTCGCGGGCAAGCGCCGCCGCGATTTCGATCGCAACGAAGTCGTCCGGTTGGTGGAGTCGGCGCTGTCCCGCTTTATCCTTCGCCCTCAGCCAATTGGGACCGATGATGGCCAGAACGACATCGCACTCCGCCACTTGATTGTTGAGATGTGCCACGAAGTCGGCCCCCGCCGGAATGTGGTCGACATCCATAAAGAGCTTGTCGCGGCCAAAAGTCTGCGCGAGCCGGTCGTGCAGTCGACCGGCCATGCCGATTGAAGTCATCTCGGCGGTAATTGATGAAAATCTTACCAGCCATGCCGGGTTCTCCCCCGGAAAGACCGAAATCTTATCGCGGGACCGGCCAACTCACTATGAGCTTGTTCACATAGGCCAGTTGGAAGCCCAGCACAGCAGGCAGTACTGACCTGACCGAGACCCCGCATCCACGAGGCGTTGCTGCCGTCGATAGCTAACCGGTCAAATTCAAACCGAATGCCCTGTGCATGTCCTAAATCATGGCCACGAAGGCCCGCGTGTAGGCGCCGCCGTAAAGCGACGAGTTGAGGGACGCCGCCAATGCGAGCAAACCAACGATCCAGATGAGTATCCGCATGAGGGGTAAGGATGCCGAACAATTCTTAACGAAACTCGCAATGTCAAAATTACATGCGGGGACGCTCGTCTAACTGGCGCGTAAACGCGACGTAAAGCAAAAAGGCCCCGGAGGCCGAAGCCTCCGGGCCGTTCCACCCAACTGAACTTACGCTACTCGCTACAATTCGAGTGCCTTACCAGCAACGGCGGACCTTGCGGACGTATCCGTTGAAGTCCTCGCGCACGACGCGGCAATGACGGCGATAGGTGTAACCGTCGTCGTAGGCGTAACTGCGATAGCGGGGCCCGTAATCATAGTAACCGTTGTAATAGCCGTAACTCGGGCCAACGCCGACTCCGACGCCGACCGGACCCGCGCCGATCCACACACCCTGCGCGCTTGCCGGCACCGACAATGCGACGCCCGCCGCAGCCAGGATTCCGATTGCAAGTTTTCTCATTGCGAACCTCCCATGGTTGCTGCACGGACGGAAACGCGCGGGCGCATGGGGCGTTCCGGTATGATTGTGATCGCCGTCACAAACAGGCGCTTTTCCAGCGCTTTGCCGGCACTTGAACGATTTGTGAGCGGAGTTCCGCCCGGGTTCCAATGCGGGGCTTCAGCCGGCCGCTTCCTTAACGCCCGGTAAACGGATGCCGGTGCCTTCGATCGGCGCGCGAAGGGGGGGTGTCGCGTTAATGTCTGCCCGTGCAGGGTGCACCCGGACGCCACATGTCGAATGCGGCGCGCGCCGCACGAACGTCCGAGTGTTTTGGATTTAGGCTCGTAGTCTCACTTAAATGCGGCCGAGATCTTGGTGTAAAAAGTTGCACTTATTTGTGAGCCAACCGTATTCACAGTGCCGATGACGACAACCGCAATACTGCCTGCCATGATAGCATATTCAATGGCAGTAGCGCCGGACTCGTTGGTCAAGAAGCGCAGAACAAGCTTGCTCATGAGGCTCTCCCAGCGGCGCCGATCACGACTGAGAGCATAGATACTATCACCCTACTTAAGAGTAGCTCTGGGCTTCGACTAACAATTGCATAAAAATTGAAACAACGGCCCTGATTTAAAACGAATTGGATCCGCGAGCGCCCTCACTCACTCCCGGCCCTGCAGATTTGAGCGCTCGATGTCCGCTAATTGACCCAATGCGGACATCGGGTCGTCCCTTAACGAGCCTCGTTTGAACCGCTACGATGCCTTGGCTGGCCTTGGGTGGCGGACATGAGGCGGCGGGAGTTTATCGGTCTTATCGGTAGTGTCGCGGCAGCGTGGCCGTTTGCCGTGCGTGCTCAGCAGCAGCCGGCGATGCCGGCGGTGGGTTTCATCCGCACCACGTCGGCCGCCGCTTCGACGCCTCTGGTAGCAGCGTTCCGCAAGGGCCTTGCCGAGGCGGGGTTCGTCGAGGGCAAGGACGTCGTGATCGAGCTTCGCTTTGCGGACGACGATTTTGGCCGGCTGCCTGCGCTGGCGAGTGATCTGGTGCGCCGCGGGGTAGCGGTGATCGTCGGCAATAATTTTGCCGTGCCGGCCATTAGGGCCGCGACGACGACCATCCCGGTCGTGTTCGTCGGCGGCGACGATCCGGTCCGGACTGGCCTCGTCACAAGCCTCAACAAACCGGGCGGCAATGTTACCGGCATTACGTCCCTTAGCTACGCTCTAACGACCAAGCGACTGCAATTGCTGCATGAGCTCGTACCAAAGTCCGCCGCCATCGCCGTCCTGATCGATCCGCACGCCGCCGAGTTCGCACCCGAGGAGCGTGAGGCAAAGGAAGCTGCGCGCGCGCTTGGGCGCGACATCCTGGTGGTACAAGCTGGCACCGCGCCTGAACTCGAGGCCGCTTTCGCGACGATTTCCCATGCGCGCCCAGGTGCGCTGCTCGTGGGCGGCGGCGCTTTTCTCTCCCGCAGCCAGCACCGGCAGCTTGTCGCGTTCGCTGCGCGGCAGGCTTTGATAACCATCTATCTGCTGCGCGAAGCCGTGGTGGCGGGTGGCCTGATGAGCTATGGCACCAGCCAGCCGGACACCTACCGCCAGGCAGGTGTCTACGCGGCGCGCATTCTCAAGGGCGAGAAGCCCGCCGACCTGCCGGTCATGCAGCCGACCAAGTTCGAGTTGGTGATCAATCTCAAAACCGCGAAAACGCTCGGCCTTGCAATTCCGTCGGGCGTGCTTGCGATTGCCGATGAGGTGATCGAGTGACGCGGCTCATGTCCGCTTCTGGCACGTAGCGGCATCCACTGATTTCGCTGTAGTAAAGCAGACATAACGTTTGCGTTGCGAAGTGTCCGCTAATGATCCAAAGCGGACACCCGCCGGCCAAAACCCTTACGGCCACCTTCCAATCTGCTAGGCTTTCGCGCCGATGGCGGCGACTTTGGCTGGGGTGGTTACGTGCGCCGACGGGACTTCATCAGGATTATTGCGGGTTCAGCGGCCGGTTGGCCGCTCGCGGCACAAGCCCAACTCGACCGGAAACGGCGCGTGGGCGTATTGCTCGGCATTCCCGAAAATGATCCTGAAACGAAATCTCGCATCAGGGCATTTCGATTGGGCATGCGCGATGCGGGTTGGGTCGAAGGACGTAACATCGAGATTGAATTCAGGTACGGGACTGATCGCGACACCATCAAAAAGTATGTTGCGGAGCTGATCCGGTTGGCCCCGGACGTTATATTGGCAAATTCCACCCCTGTTATGGCCGCGCTCCGGCCGGCGACAAACACCATTCCGATTGTTTTCGTCGTGGTGAATAACCCGGTCGGTCAGGGGTTCATTTCAAATCTTACGAACCCGGGCGGCAACGTCACCGGTTTCTCATTCATCGAGCCTGAAATAGTCGGCAAGTGGATCAATCTGCTGAGTGACGTGAAGCCCGATCTGTCGCAGGTCGCGTTGATGTTTAACCCGGATACCGCAGGCTACTACGATGCCTACCTTCGCTCATTCAAAGCATCGCCGCAGCAATCTAAAGTCGAGGTGCAGGCAGCGCACGTGCGGAGTGAAGGTGAACTCGAGCGGGCGATTGCAGGATTGGCTCGCGAGCAGCGTGCTGGTTTGATCGTCGCGGCAGATCCCTTCACCGTCGGCATGCGCGCCGTGATTTTGAAATCAGCAGAGCAGCACCGCGTTCCGCTGATATCCCCTTACAGGCAATTTGTCCTCGGGGGAGGTCTGATGTCTTATGGGCCTGATACTGTCGATATTTTCCGACGTTCAAGCGCGTATGTTGATCGCATTCTCAAAGGCGAACGAGCGGGCAATCTGCCAGTACAGTCACCGGATAAGTTCGAGCTCGTCGTCAATCTTAAAACGGCCAGAGGTCTCGGCCTGTCGGTACGCGAATCCTTTTTGCTCCTGGCTGACGATGTGATCGAATAAAGCTGCAATGGCCGCGTCGGGCACTAAGCGGACATGCGCCGAGCAGCGATTATCTTCCAGCGAGCGGCGCGCCCCAGTCGAACTTGTAGTTCACGCCGACTTTGACAACTTAAATCTTTTGCCTGATGTCCTCGTCGAATGGAACCGTAAAGGGCAGCGTGCTGGTAGGGGTGAGTAGAATGCGCTCGGTTCCAAAATCCATATAATTGTACTCGGCCTTGACGGACCAATTTTGCGCAAGGGCGTACTCGATACCGGCGCCGACCATCCAGCCCCACCGCGTTTCGTCCGCTGTCGCAAATTTAAAGCCTGCTAACGGCTGGCTGGGAGCAAGTGTCACCCAGTAATCGTTGTGCGCAAAAGCGGCGCCACCTTTGGCATAAAGCAGCACCCGATCCCAAGCCACTCCCACGCGGGGCGCCACAGTGCCGATGAAGTTCGTGCGGCTATGAAGGACTTCCTGGGTCGGGAACGCGAGATCCACACTGTCTCCATGGATTCGTGTTGCGCCGAACTCAGCCTCGATGCCCCAGACCCATTGCCCGATCTGGTAGTTGAATCCGACCTGGCCGCCGGCAAGCCAACTTGTTCCGCTATGGCCTCCTTGCGCCAGATTGCACGGTTCGGCGATAAGGAGGTTCGTCGCGGAGCATGGGTAGAACCAGTCCTTGTCGGACCTCGCGCCGCCGCCGTGAATGCCGGCATAGAATCCGGTCCAGCTGTACAACGCTGGTGCCGGTGGCGGCGCCTTATAGACCGGCCTTGTCATATCGGCCGCCAGGACCGTCGCCGCCGACGCAACAGTAAAAGCCGTCGCCGACGCCAATGTCAGGAAAATGCGCTGCATGCTTCCAACCTCCGCTTCCAGGGCTGTCACTTGCCCACTCAGGTCGCAGATATCGGCCAGCAAACGAACCAGTGGAGGTATGCGGTAATCCACAAAGCCAAGGCCAATCCGTGCGTTCGGCGAGGATGGCGCAAAAGTCTTAACCAATAATTTACCATGCCGCCGTCGCCGCTGGCGCGGTGATCGATCAGCCGGGCTGATGTCCGTTATTGGCCCTAAGCGGACATTCAACTCGCGCCGATGAATGTCCGCTTTTGACCCAAAGTGGACATCGGCTGGCCTCTCGCCAGTCCCTTCCAGGGTGCTCGATTGACGCGATACAATCTCCTTCCCAAGCGTCGGGGGCGGCAATGAGGCGGCGCGAGTTCATTACTCTTCTCTGTGGCGTGGCTGTCGCTATGCCGATTTCGGCGCATGCACAAAAGCCCGAAAGTGTCCGTCGAAATCGGCGTGCTGATACCCTTCGAAGAACGTGATCCTCAGGTGCAAGCCCTTTGGCCGGTCTTCAAGCGGCGTCTTCACGAGCTCGGCTGGATCGAAGGTCGTCAAGTTCACTTCGATTTCCGATTTGGACAGAGTGCAGAAAGCATCCGCATTGGAGCTGGCGAACTGATCGCAAGCTCGCCGGATCTCATCGTTGTCTGGTCCAATCTAGCCGTGGCTCCGCTGCGCCAAGCGACGAAGACTATCCCGGTTGTCTTCACGCAGGTGTCCGATCCCGTAGAGAGCGGCTTCGTTGCCAACCTTGCGCGTCCGGGTGGAAATATAACCGGGTTCCAAAACTTTGAGCCTGCAATTGGCGGAAAATGGTTGGAAATACTCAAGGAGATCGCACCTCGGGTGCGCCGCGTAGCTTTCATCTACAATGAGAAGGTCGCCGCCAATACTGCGATCCTGCGCGCGGCCGAGGCTGCTTCTGCCTCACTGGGGATGACGGTTACTGCAACCCCACTGCACGATGCCGCTGACATTGAACGTATCCTGACGGCAATCGCGCGAGAACCGAATAGCGCCCTCATTGTTGCTCCGAACCCGTTCAATTCGGCGAACCGCGAACTCATCACCACATTGGCTACTCGACTGGGTCTGCCTGCAATCTACCCGTTCCGTCTCTTTGCAGAAGTTGGAGGGTTGGTCTCCTATGGGGTCGACAGGTTCGAGCAACAGCGGGGAGCAGCGGGTTACGTTGATCGTATTCTGAAAGGAGAGAAGCCCGCCGACCTGCCGGTGCAGGCGCCGGCGAAATACGAGCTCGTGATCAATCTCAAAACGGCGAAGGCGCTCGCTCTTGATGTTTCTGCACAACTTCAGCAGCGAGCGGACGAGGTAATCGAATAAATTCGGCGATGTCCGCTATTGATGCTGTGGACGGCGCCCACTCTGCGGCATCGAAAGTGCCATAGGGTGGTTGCGTGAAGCGAACCACATTGAGGGGAGCCGTCCATGGGCGAGGTTAGCACGATCGGTCTCGATATTGCGAAGTCGGTATTTCAGGTGCATGGCGTTGATGCCGCGGGCCAGGTGGTCATCCGCCGTCAGTTGAAGCGGCGTTATGTGCTGGCGTTCTTTGAGAAGCTGCCACCATGCCTGGTGGGCATCGAAGCCTGTGCCTCGTCGCATCACTGGTCGCGTGAGCTCAAGGCGCTCGGCCACACTGTAAAACTGATGCCACCGGCCTACGTGAAGCCCTACGTCAAACGGCAGAAGAATGATGCCACAGACGCGGAGGCAATCTGCGAAGCGGTGACCAGGTCGAATATGCGCTTTGTCGCCACCAAGACGCCCGAGCAGCAGAGCGGTCTGACGCTGCATCGCACGCGGCATCTGTTCATCCGCCAGCAGACCGCGGTGATCAATGTGATCCGGGCTCACCTGGCCGAGTTCGGGATTGTCGCGCCGGTCGGACGCAAGGGTGTCGAGACGCTACTCGATGTCGTCGCCAATCCAGCTGACGAGCGAGTTCCTGTGATAGCGCGTGCGTGTCTCGCAGCACTTGGGGCTCAACTGCGCAGGCTCAAGGAGCAGATTTGGAGTTCGACCGTTTGATCATGGCTTGGCATCGATCGCATGAGGCGAGCAGGCGGCTCGATGCGATCCCCGGCGTCGGCCCAGTGCTGGCCACCGCCCTGGTCGCCAGCATCGCTGACCCCAAGGCCTTTCGCTCAGGCCGCAACTTCTCGGCCTGGATTGGGCTGGTGCCGAAGCAGCACTCGAGCGGGGGCAAGGACAGGCTCGGGAGTATCAGCAAACAAGGCGACCGCTATCTGCGCAGCCTGTTCATGGCCGGCGCGCTCGCCGTCATTCGCTATGCGAGGATCCACGGCCCCAGGCATCGGCCGTGGCTCACGGCATTGTTGGCGCGGCGGCCGACCAAGATCGCCGCCATCGCACTCGCCAACAAGATTGCGCGGATGGTCTGGGTGCTGATGGCCAGGGGCGAGCGCTACAAGGAACCCGTCGCGCTTGCCGCATAAACGAGATCGCGTCGGGCTATCTGGCGTGATGTGAAGGTTGGGAGGGCGAACAGCACGTAATGCAGAGCCGGTCGATCCGGCGATCAGGACAACCCACTTGTGCCAGCGCATGGTCGAATGCGTGCTTTTGATCGGGACCTGATCCGCGGAGGGCATTATGGCCAGCGGCCCCGTGTGCCGCACGCAAAGGCCGAACACATGGCTGCACCGACCAATCTGCAAACGTGAAGAAAGCTCTTGCCAACTCGGCGCCGTCCACACATGGCACTTAGCGGACATTTCATTTGCCCTGCAATGTCCGCTTTCGGGGGTAAAGCGGACATGGCGATTGCACTGCGAAATGTCCGCTAATGACCCAAAGCGGACATTGCGGCAATCCGGCCCCTTCCAGTGTGCTAGTTTGAACCGGTACGATGCCGTGTCCTAAGCCTCTCGGGGGCGGCAATGAGGCGGCGCGATTTCATCAAGTTTATTGCTGGCTCAGCGGCCGCGTGGCCGCTCGCGGCGTCCGCGCAGCAAGCCGCCAAAATGCTCAAGGTTGGCTACCTGTGGCACGCCAGCAGCGCAAAGGAGGAATATCCATATTATGACGCGGTAATCGAGGGCTTCGCGAAGCTCGGTTACGTCAACGGCCGCAACATTGTATTGGAACATCGTTTCCCCGATGAAAGGCCCGAGCGTTTTGCGAGCATGGCCGCCGAACTTGTCGCCATGAGTCCGGACGTCCTGATGGGTGGTTCGATCGCATCGTTTTATTTGCAGGCCGCAACCAAAACAATTCCGATTGTCTTTTCGTTCGTCCCTGATCCGGTGGGGATGAAACTGGTTGCAAGCCTCGCTCGCCCCGGCGGCAATATTACCGGCCTGTCGAATTTCGGACGGGACATCGCTGGTAAGCGCCTGCAACTTCTGAAAGAGATAGTGCCGGGACTGTCCCGTGTAGCAATGCTAATCAATTCAAATCAACAGAGTGCCTCCATGTATGTCGAGGTCACGCGAGCTGCCGCTGGCGACCTCGGGGTGACCATTGAAGCGTTCGATGCGCGGTCACGCGAGGAACTAGCCGGAACCTTTGACGCAATGGTGAGGACCGGTATGCAGGCAATGATACCGGCCCAGGGTGGTACCGCGTTCCAATGGCGCACGGTCATCCCAAAATTGGCGCTCGACCATCGCTTGCCGCTGTGTGCCTTTTCGCGCGAAACTTTTGAGCATGGCGCACTAATTTCGTACGGGCCGGACCAGATTGAGATGTGTCGCCGTTCGGCAGCCTTCGTCGATAAAATCCTCAAAGGCGCGAAACCGAGTGACATCCCTGTGGAACAACCGACAAAATTTGAATTTTTCGTCAATCGCGGGACTGCAAAGGCGCTCGGATTGACCATTCCGGTGGCGATGCTCGCTACGGCAGACGAGGTGATCGAATAGCACCGCGCGATGTCCGCTAATGACCCAAAGCGGACAAGCAAAAATTTGAGGTGGTGGTGTGGTGGTGGTGCTCGGGGTGAGTTCCGACGAAATCAAAACGTCAGGCTATAGCCATCCAATGGTCAGACTGCGGTCATCTTCACGCGTAGGATTCTGTCCATGCGAAACAGCACGAGAGTGGAAATCATGGCGTTGTACTTAGATCCGGAGACTGTCGCTCTCTTGAGAGAGACCCTAGACGATGCCTGGGCCTGCCTTCCGCCGGAGCAGCAAGCCACGATGCAGAAGACCACGCTGGCCGTACGCATCCTCAAATCCGCAGCTCAGGGCGAACGTGACCGTAAGCGCTTGCGTGATGCTGCGCTGAGGGATCTTGCCGCCTAATCCAAAAAACACTCCACGAACTCTAGACTTTAAAAGCCCCGGCAATGTTCCGGGGGTTGGCCTCACGGTTCCTCGTTCACTGCTCGCGCGTGCCGACGAGGTAATCGAGTGAATGCGGAATGTCCGCTTCTGGCCCTTAGCGGACAGTCAAATCGCGCCGCCGGATGTTCGCTTTCGGGGGCAAAGCGGACACCAATCCCGCATCTACCTGATGACGTGATCGGCCGCGGCGACCAGCTGCGCGGGAATGGTGAGACCGATCATCTGCGCCGTCCTCAGGTTGGCGACGATCTCGAATTTTGCCGGCGCCTGCACCGGCATGTCGGCGGGCTTTTCGCCCTTGAGGATGCGATCGATGCTGCCTGCCGCGCGGTGGTACTGGTCGATCGTGTCGGGAGCGTAGGAGATCAGGCCGCCTTCGGTCACGAAGAACCGGCTGAAGTAGACCGCGGGCAATTTATGCCGCGCCGCCAGCGCAACGAGCCGTTCGCGGGCGAGCGCCGAGAACTGGTTGGGCGTCACGATCAGGCCGCCGTCCGCGCCCGCAAAATTTGCCAGGAAGCGCTCGAGCTCCGCGCTGTCGCGTGCATCGACCGGGGTCACCTGCACGTTGAAAGACGGCGCCGCCTTCTCGATGCCGCTCAGCACGTGCCTCCAGGTCGACCGCATGGGATCCTGAACGACCGCCACGCGCGTCACGTTCGGCGCAATCTGCTTGAGCAATTCAAGCCACTTCACGCCGATGCCCGGTTCGAACTCGACATAGCCCGTGAAGTTGCCGCCGGGCTTTTCCATGCTCGCGATCAGCCTGCGGCTGACCGGATCGCTCGTGCCCATGAACACGACCGGCACTGTGCCGGTCGCCTCCTGCAATGCGCTCGCGCTCGATGCGCTGGCCGCCAGAATGACCTCGGGATTGAGCCCGACCAGCTCCTGCGCAAATCGCTTTAAAAGGCTGTCGTTGTTGGCCCAGCGATACTCGATCTGCAGGTTGTGACCGGGCTTCCAGCCCTGTTTTTCCATGCCCTGCTCGAAAGCGGAGGCCCACACGCGCGCTTGCGGGTCGTTCTCTGCAATGCTCATCAGCGCGCCAACGCGCCGCATCTCGGTTGATTGCTGCGCGCGCGCGGCGAGCGGCCACAACACAGCCGTTCCGCCGAGCAATGTGATGAAATCGCGGCGCCTCATGTGACCCCCCATTTGACGCCAGCAATGGCGAGATCAGGTCTCGCGCAAGCTGCGCCCAGGCTCGTCTTTTACGGGTCGCAGGACGCGGCGGCTGTGCTGCCGGTCACAAAAGTCGTTATTGCAGGCTTTAGTAGTTCTGGCCCTTTCGGGCCTTGCGCTTCGGCTCCGTCGTCTGAGGTGTCGCGTAAGGGCTCGGATTGCACCATCCGCGACTGCCCGACAGCACATGCGGCCGGCATTCCTCGATCGAGTTGTACTGGCAGTCCCAATAGACACTGTCACTGGAGGTGGTCAGGACGGCACACCACGGAGCCTCACGCGCCGCGACCGGCTGCGCGCTCCAGGGAATCGAGATCGCTACGGCCGCAAGCGCCAAAACCGCTGCACGGATCATGACGGCCTCCTTTTTCTTTCGTCGCTGTGCGGATAAACACCGCACGAGCATTGTTATTCAAAGCATAATGTCCGGCTTGTGATGCATAGCGGACATCGTCACCCTTCCGGTATGCGGGTCCAAGTTGGTATGATGCCCTCCTCTGGTAAATGTGGGGCGCGTGATGATCAATTACCCATTCGCAGCTATCGCGGCCATTTATGCCGGTTCCTTCACCTATCTGTATCAACGGTGCAGCGACCGGCTTCCGCTTCACAAATATTTTTCCAACCACGTTTTGTTGCTTGCGCCGCTGAATTTCCTTTTCACTTTTTTCACGGTCGGACGGCAGGGTGCCGTATTTGAACCGAGGTCCGTTCCCGGGCTCGAAACGATCAAGGAGAATTACGAGGTTATTCGCAGCGAAGCCAAAGTGCTGCTCGACACGGGTGTCTTTCAGCGCCCGCCGGCCGTCGACGAGCCCGGATACAACACGTTCGAAAAGGGCGGTTGGCGGCTTTATCCTCTCAAGTGGTACACGAAGGAATGCGGCCGATCAGCGGTTGCGGCGTGCCCGAAAACCTGCGCCATCATGGATTCAATTCCCGCCGTTCGATCCGCAATGTTCACGGTGCTTCCGCCCGGAGCGCGGCTTGGCCGTCACCATGATCCCATTGCTTCGTCCCTTCGCTATCATCTGGGGCTGCTGACGCCGAATTCCGAAAAATGCGCATTGACCCTTGATGGGGTCGAATACCCCTGGAGGGATGGCGAGGAATTGCTGTTCGACCAGACCTACCTGCACAGCGCCGTCAACCGGACGGACATTGTCCGGGTCATACTGTTTTGCGATGTCGAAAAGACCCAGCTCCGGGGGCCTGTCAAACGCCTTGCAGACGCGGTCAACAATGCGCTGGTTGCCAAATTTACCGGCGCCAATGACCAGGGCAAACTGTCGTGGGTCTCCTGGGCCTACAAACCGATTTACAAAGTCCGTTCTTTTGTGAAGGAACAGATCAAGCCGAGAAGTCTCCTCGCTTATAATGTCATCAAGTACGGCAGCATCGCACTGCTCGTGTTCTTGCTCTATTTGGCGTTGCGATCCGTTCAGATCTAGGGTGGACCCCTGCTCGCAAAAGACGTCCAAAAATGGACTCTCGCCGCACTGATCGGCGTGACGGCCGCCTGGTTCGTTGTTCCGGCCGCAGCGGACGATGGCGAGACTTGCGTGCGCGGATCCGGCGACGCTGCCATCGCGGCCTGCACGCGCCTCCTCAAGTCCGGCCGGTATAACAAGAGCAATCTCGCCCTCATCTACAGCAACCGCGCCAATCAATGGGAGCGTAAGGGCGATTTCGACAAGGCCATGCAGGATCATGCCGAGGCGATCCGCACCGACCCGGCTTACGCCGCGGGATACATGCATCGCGGCAATCTTCACGCCCGCCGTGGCGACTACGACCGCGCGATTGCCGATCACACCGAAGCGATCCGGATCGACCCCGCCTACGCCAATGGATTTTACAACCGCGGCCTGACCTACAGCCGCAAGGGCGACCACGAGCGCGCGATCGCGGATTTCACGAAAGGCATCGAGCTGAACGCCAACAGCTCGCAGCTGTGGGGCCAACGCTGCTGGTCGCGCGCCGTTATCGGCAAGCAATTGCAGGAGGCGGTTGACGACTGCACCAAGGCCGGCAGCCTGGCCCCGAAGATTCCGCAGATCTTTGCCTATCGCGGATTTGCCTATCTGAAGCTCGGGCAATTCGACAAGGCGCTCGCCGACTACGATGCGGCCTTCGCGCTGACGAAAAGCGCCGACCACGCCGATTGGCTCTATGTCCGCGGCGTGACCAAATTGAAAAAGGGCGACGCAACGGGCGGCAACGCGGACATCGCGAGCGCAAAGGCAATGAAGGCCGACATCGCGGAAGAATACGCGACGTACGGGATAAAGTAGGCGTCCGCGGGGCACGGTCGCTCGGGGTCATAAACGCAAAAAGTCATGTCCCGCTTTACCCCCCGAAGGCAGGCATCAAGAAAGTACATTGTGGTACAAACATTTGAATGAATGTGGAGAGTTGGCCATGCGTAAGAATGTACTGGTGATTGCGTTCTTAATCGCCCTCGTCGCGCCGGCGGTCGCTCAGAAGGCTCAGATTGAAGCCGTCAACGCAAAATGGATGGAATTGTTCAACAAAGGTGATTTTCAAGGGATTGCGGAGCTGTACACCGTTGACGCGATCGCATTTCCGCCTGGCTCCGCGATGGTGAGAGGGAAAGCTGCAATCGGCGCAATGTGGAAGGGTATGGCGGAGCAAGCGGGCAATCCGAGAGTCACTACTCTGGAAGTCAAACGATTGGGTCCTGCCGCAGCGCGTGAGATCGGGACCTTTAGCTTGACGACTAAAGGGCCGTCACCGAAGGAGGTTTCAGGGAAATATCTTGTCGTGTGGGAGAGAGTCCGGGGCCAATGGAAACTCGCCGCCGATATTTGGAACGACGGTAAATAAAAAGTGAGCGCATATCCGGTTCGGACCAGCGCTTGTCAGGGTGATGTCCGCTTCACCCCCGAAAGCGGACATTGGACGCGTCGAGCTGAATGTACGCCAAGTGCCAGTAGCGGACATTCAAAGTCGCTAAATCACTTTGGTGACTTGCCCGTCAACCGCTCAAATGTACTTTCGCAACCGTCCGGGAGACGAATACAAAAAGTTTCTTTGAGAACCGAAGCCAATTCCGAAGACGAATGAAGTTTACGCTTTTCAGTTTCGCCGCTCAGATGGTGAACCGACAGTTCGTTGTCGAATAACCCATAACGAAGTTTGTCCGTGGGACGGGCGACCATCAGATGGTTCGTGAAGACAACGTCTGGATTGGTCGATGTAAACCAATTGTAGACAGCATAATCGTCCGGCGACACACCCTGAAGCGACACCTGATAAACCGCTGCCCATCGATCCTTTAATTTAATCTGAACTTGGAACTGCCCATCGATCGGCACCAGTCGAAACGCCTCGAGCGTGGTCTGTTGTTCAATGGCCGGCACAAGTTGAAGTGGGCTTGTCAGCGTTAGCCGCCCATAGCCGACATCCACAATAAATTGGCCTTCCGGAAGATTGACCCGAAGCACCATATGAATTCTCGGTCCGTATTCATCCGCGGGCCTATTCCATTGAACCACCGCGGCAAGCCCAGAGACCGAAAAGCCGAGAGCCTGTAAGACACCTTGAAAAAAACATTTTGCCCGAAGCAGTAACCGCCACGCCCCTGATTTAGAAATTTCTCCGACAACGTGGACAGATTGAGCGAAACCGGTCGCCGCATAAGGGGATCAAGATTTTCAAAGGGAATGGCTGTCGCGTGCAACGCCTGCAGCCGTTTAAGTGTACTTAGCGTGGCCGGTGCCGGACCAGTAAAGCCGACCCTTTTGAAATACGCCTTGAGATCAATCTCAGTCATTATGGCGGCGATGCTACGCTTATGGCGAAATACAGACCCGCATTTGGAATGTGACACTATATTGTTGTGAAACCTTGAACGTCTGCAATGGGCGAAGATTGAGGACGAGTGCCTCCAATTTTCCAATTTTGGGGCTAATCTCGCAGTCATGAGCGAAACCAAGGCGCTATTCGACACGCTGCGCAGTTCGGCTGATCAAACCGTCGTTGCTGCCATTAAATCCGTTGTCCGCGACGGCAGCGACCGGCAATTGTGCCGTATCAATGCCCTGAGCTTTGCCGCCAGCCACGGGCTGGACGAGGAAAAAACAATCAGCGGGTTCCTGCATGCCGCCCGGCTGGGGCTGTTCGAGCTGAGCTGGAACGTCCTCTGCCCCGGTTGCGGTGGCGTGCTCGAGGCCACGCAGACCCTCAGGTCCGTGCACAAGGAGGCTTATGACTGCGCGCTGTGCGCTTGTGGCTATGAGCCGACGCTCGACGAGATGGTCGAAGTCGTCTTTACCGTCAGTCCCCGCCTGCGCCGGATCGCGGCGCACGACCCCCACTCGCTTCCGGTATTTGAATATTTCCGGCAGATTTTCTGGGCCTCGGGCATCGATCTGCCGGAAACGGGATTTGAGGAGGTTCTCGAGAAAATCAGCATCGAGGCGATCGAGCTCCCGCCCGGCGAGAAGGCACTCATATCATTGCAGCTGCCGGCCGAATTCGTGATCGTCTTCGAGCCGGTCACCCACGCGGCCCATTTCATCGACGTGAAAGGCGAGCCGACCCGCGAGCGCCAGAGCTCTCACGATGATCTTCAATAAAATTCACGCCCCGACCGGCACCACGACGATGCAGCCCGGTCCGCTGCGGATCACGCTCGAGAACCGCACCGACGTGCGTACGCTGCCATCGGTATGGATCGCTGGCGACGAGCTCCACCACCTGCTCGGCAACCGCCGGCCGTTCCTGACCGCGAAGCGGCTGCTGAGCAACCAGACATTTCGCGACATCTATCGAACAGACACGCTCGATGTCGACCAGGGACTGAAAGTCACGAGCCTCACCTTCCTGTTCACCGACCTCAAGGGCTCGACGGCGCTCTATGACCGCGTCGGCGACATCGTCGCCTACGATCTGGTGCGCGAGCATTTCAGGATTCTCCAGGACATCGTTTCGTCGGAGGGAGGCGCAGTCGTCAAGACGATCGGCGACGCGGTGATGGCCACCTTTCCGACGCCCGATCGCGCCGTGAGTGCCGCCCTTCGCATGCGCAACTCCGTGCAGGAACTGAAGAACGACCTGCTGATCAAGATCGGGATTCACGAGGGACCGTGCCTCGCGGTAACCCTCAACGACCGGCTCGACTACTTCGGCCAGACCGTCAATATCGCCGCGCGCGTCCAGAGCCTTGCCGATTCACGCGCAATCTTCGCGACAAAATCCGTGGTGGAAAATTCGCAAGTCTCGAAGATCCTGGAGGCGGGCAAGCTCAAGCTGACAGAGCAAACCGCGGCTTGCGCGGCGTCGCCGACAAAATGGCGGTCTTTCAAATTCCTTGAACGGCAGCTCACGGCTGGGCTTCGGCGCAATCTGCACAGCTCTATTGCTGTACGATGCGGACGCGACGTTCACCGCATGCAACAGTGATATCGATCTGGACGTGACCATAATCTGAATTGCACCAGCGCCCGCCTTCGAACAGGCCATGCGAGGCGGCGATCCTGCCCAAAGCGGCGCGGCCGGGCAGATTGCAGCGCCGATCGACCACGCCGCGGCGGTGCTGGCACACGTCCAAAGCCTTTCCGCACGGGTGCTCGCTCGAACGCGAACAGCGGCCCGGCCGGGTCCCGCCCATGAAGAGCACGCGTGCGCCATAATTTGTTTCCAGATCGTCGATATAGGCCTGAAAACGTGCAGCATAGACCGCGCCAACGCGTGCAAGCGCTCCCGTCTTGCCGGATTTCACAATGCCGGCCGCGTTGTTTCCGTTAGCGTCCTGCGCGCGCGACGGACGGGGAGCAGCAGCTTTCGCATCCTGGAATTCCGAAACGTTCGGGACGTCACGCGCCATCGGCGGCGCGGAGCTTATGGCGGTACAGCGCTCATCCTTGTCGCAGGGATTATTGACGAGTGATGACGTCGACAGTCCGGCGAGCAGAACAAGGGCAGCGGCGAGCATGACTGGCTTCATGCACCCTCCTAGAGAGACCCTCGCTCTGAAGCGGACCTCCTGCTGTCTTTAACGAGGGTCCGCACCGAGGCACGATAGTCGCTCTCGTTGTCAGATCCGGTGTATTGCCTGTAAATCCATCGGCCATCGTCTCGCCGGCGCAAAACAGTGCCCCACAAGAGACGGCCGGTAATTGATCGTCTTGGAACGACGACCTTCCACAAATGCCAAGCCTCCTCGTAAGGAGGCCGCTCCGGAGTTCGCATCCGAAGAATGTTGTGCTTGCTTGCGATCGTGCGCAGCATGGCGGACCAACCGTTCGGCCCGCACCATAAATGCCGCCCCCTCACTCTCAACCAAATTTCGGGTTAACCGTAAGGAAGAAACCTTAATGCCGGGGCAGCCTGCTGTTTTCGCGCCAAACAAACATGGATTTTAATCAAGCTCTGCAAGGCGCGCCTCGGCTCCGGTTTATTGACCGGCGGCGCCCACGTCCGGTGTGGCCGATGGCGCCGTTGTTGATTGACCCGGCTGCTCGGCAAACGCCGCCGTGGCCGGAGCCCGCTGTGGCGGGGAGACCTTCTGCCGGCGTGCACCGCGTTGATGGGCGACGCCAGGCATATCGCGATGTTTTGTTGCGGCGTTCGGTGACAATTCAGCCAGCGGCAAGCGCACCTCATAGTCCGGCGGCGCAACGGCTGGGTCATCAATCAGCGCCGCGGGTATCGGTCTTCCGGCGGACGCCGGCTCGGGCGCAACGGCTGTTGTCTTCCCGTTGATTGTGCTCGTCGTCAGGCCGGTGAGGCCCGGCGCATTTTGCTCCAGCATCTTTTGCCGCTGCTTCAACGTGGTGGACGCGAGTTCCTTTTCGATCCGCGTCTGGTCCTTCAACTGAACGACCAGGTCGACCTGCCTGCGCAGTTCTTCATAGGTCACCTGCTTGCGTCCGATCAGGTACGCGAAATAATTGCTGGTTGCGAGCACCGACACTGCCGCAACGGCCAGCAGAATTGACCTGACAACGACAGCGGCAGTTTCACCGCGCGCGGACCGATCGCTCCCCGCTTGCGGCGGGGGTGACGGTCGGCGTGTTCGGCGAGTGCGTCCCGGGGAAGAGGTCGACATGCAGCGCTCCGTGCCGGTTCGACATATGCCGAGCCCGATTCGCCGTGATGTGTCAAAGCAAAGATCGGCGACTACTCACGCGGATACCTTCCGCCACGCTGGCAAGACAAAAAACCCGGCGACTGCCGGGCTTTTTGTTCCACTAATAGTGCAATCAGCTCACCGCGAACTTCAGCAGCTTGATCGCGTCGTAGTCCTGCACGCCGCCGCCGACGCGCTTGGTCGTGTAGAACAGCACGTAGGGCTTGGCGGAATAAGGATCGCGAAGGACCGTGACGCCCGCACGATCGACGATGAGGTATCCGCGCTTGAAATCGCCGAACGCCACCGAGAGCGAATTCGCGGTAATGTCTGGCATGTCTTCGACATCGTGCACCGGGAAGTTCATCAGGCTGGCGCGTCCCGACGGTGACGCCGGCGGCTGCCAGATATAATTGTTGGTCGTGTCCTTGAACTTGCGGATCAAGGACTGCGTCTTGCGGTTCATCACGAACGCGGCGTTCTGCCGATATCCCGCCTTGAGCGCGAAGATGAGATCGACCAGCACGTCGGACGGCGCGGTCGACGGGAAAGCCCCCGCAACGCCTGACGCGACGTATCCGATATTGCCCCAGGCCCACGAGCTGTTCGCAACGGTGTTGTACGACACGAAGCCCTTCGGCTTGTTGTTGCCGTCGCCGGTGACGAAGGCCGCGCCTTCCTGGGCGGCGAATACGCGGTCCACCTCCTGCGCCAGCCATTCGTCGATATCGACCGCGCTGTCTTCAAGCAGCAGCGTCGTCGCCGCCGGCATGGCGTAAAGCTCCATCGCCGGGAACGACAGCTCGTCGAGGGTCGGGGTGGTCGTCTGCGTGCGCGCGTCGGTCTCCCCGACCCAGCCGGCCACTGCGCCCGTCGCCATCATCGGCTTCTTGTAAATATTGCTGCTGATGGTGCGGATGCTGGCCAGCGAGCGGATCGGCGAAATATTGAACAGCCGCTCACCGATCTTGTACTCGATTTCCGGCGGCACCAGAAATCCGCCGTCTGGATTCGAGCTGCCAGACAGCGCTTTTTGTTCGAGCGCGCGCAGATTTGCGGTGTCGCCGCCACGCACATAAGCATCGAACGCGGCCTTGTGCTCGATGACCGGCTGATTGGCTGGCTCCGCTGGCCGCGGTTCGCTGCCGATCGCCGGGCGGGCCTGCTTGAGCTCGATCACTTCCAGCCGCTGCGTCTGCGCAGCAATCACGTTGTCGAGCCGATCGATCTTTTCCTCAAGCAGCACGTCGACCGAGCGTTTTTCGGAAAGTCTCAGGTCGTTTGCTTCCTTGAATTCATCGAACGCACGCATCAGTTCGGCGTGCGTCACGGCAGCATCGGCGGGAATGCCGGCTTTTGTTTCGAGTGCAATATCAGTTTCAATTTCCATTTGATTCTCCTGGTTAAACGAATGTGATTCGTCCGCGCGCAACAGTGTCGCGCACGAAAAGCATCATCTTTGATCAATTAGGATCGGCTTGGATGAGTAGTCGCAAAAGCCCTGTGACTAGTGGCATAAACGCGATTGTCGGGGATTGTCGCGCCTCTCGTGTTTAATTCACCGGACGCGAGCATTTCGCTTTCGCTATACTTGCTACTCTTTGGATCGGCCATGTCTAACAAGCCCGCGAAAAAGATCGATCCGTTTCAGATTTTTATTCACGCGGACGGCTTCTATAAAGCTGACCATATCCTTTCAAATATCGATTTCAACACTGACCCACAACTTGCAACCGAAATAGGTCAAGCGTCTATGGTGCTCTCGGCGTTGAATTCAGAACTTTTTCTAAAATGTTTGATCTGCATCGAAACAGGCCGAGTCCCTCGTGGGCATAATTTGCATAGTCTATTTAAGCAATTAAAGCCGCAAACCCGAAGGCGCATTGAGCACATTTGGGATACTGAATTGGTCCCCCACCGCAACTCCATGTGGGTTAAAATTGAAAATTCATTTGGCGACGGTAGAAAGATCGCCCGCGATCTTACCAGCGCATTGGCGGGAGGCAGCACCGCATTTGAAAAAATACGATATAGCTATGAGGACGATAACGAAGAGGTGCAATTCTATATAGGCGACCTACCACAAATTTTAGGCCGAGTTATTTTAGAAATGAAACCGGAGTGGCGGAATCGCCGCCGCCGCGTTCAAGAGGTTGCGGGTGCTGATCCGGGGCCATCGCAAGGCCGTCCTCAAACTGAAAAATCATAAAGTTTCCGAAACATTCCTACATCACTCGCGGAATATCCGGGCAGCGCACGTTGCAGCGATCGTTGAAGCTATTGGCAACACTTCGCGGGCAGTCGGCCGATAGATCGGCAAGCAACTCGACCACCTTGCCGTCACAACCGCGGCGATCGATGAGCCGTTCAACTGTCGATTTATAATTATGGAGGGTGCCTGAACTCTAACGGAGCAGCGTCACGCTGTCAAGGATTATTATCCTAGCAGCCTTCGATCACGTCGGTGGCGCGCAGCAGGATCGAAGTCGCGCAATAATGCCGCGCAATGTGGCGACCTCTTTACTGCACCACTACGGTTGTCCCGACCGGTACCCGGTTATAGAGATCTGCGATGTCCTCGTTCCTCATCCGGAAACAGCCGGACGATTCCGCCTCGCCGACCGAATCCGGATCGTTCGAGCCGTGAATCCGGTAGAGCGTACTGCCGAGATACATCGCGCGCGTGCCGAGCGGATTGTCCGGATCGCCGCCCTTCATGTGCCTCGGCACATCCCTTTGCCGCGCGATCATCTCCGGTGGCGCCGTCCAATTTGGAAATTCTTTTTTCGCGGTGATCTTGTGCGTGCCCTTCCACTGGAAGCCGGCCCGGCCGACACCGATGCCGTAGCGTAGCGCCGAGCCGCCGCCTTGAACGAGATAAAGCCGCCGCTCTGTCGTGTTGATGACGATGGTGCCTGGCGCATACTTACTGTCATAACGCACGGTGGTGCGGCCGAGGCCGGTGCCATCGAAGCCAAAGATGTTGTAGATGCCCTTCTTGGTTGCGCCGCCGCGCAGCATCTCTTCTCGCTCGTTGTCGGACTGGGCTTGCGCGAGACTGACGGAACCAAGCAGGGCGGCGATTGCAGCTACGGTCGCAACATGACGTATCAACACGAGTTCTATCCCCAGATGGAAATGGTGCGGCACTGTAGGGATTGAATCTACGGTCTCTCCCGTGCGACGGCAATTGCCCCAATCACGACACGGTCGAGCCCGCGCGTGGTTTCGAGCAGTGGGCCATGTCCGCTGTACCCATAGTACGACCGAAAGCGGACCGTCACTCGGACCCCTGTTTTCGCCGTGAGAGGGCGACAAGTCCGTATCATAGTCGCGCACTTGTGGAGAGATCCTTATGGTCCTTTTCCGCCCGCCTTCTTCTTTTGCTTGTCGAGCGGTACCAAGCCTACGTAGGTCGCGCCCTTGCGTGTGAATACGGGCCGCGCCACGAAACGGTCGCCCAGTTCGCGCTCCCGCTTCGCAAAGGCGTGCGTGCCTTTCCAGTAGAGCGCAAACTTGTGGTCGTGGGCGTAATGGACGGCCTCGTTGGCGTCGCCGAAATGGATTGGGATCGGAGGGCCTTCCGCCTCTCGACGCTCGGCAAGCTCCGCCAATTCACGCCAACGCTGGGCCGCAGTACGTGCCAAACGTTTGGCGTCCGGGGTGCGGGCGTTCTCGCAGGCACGTTCCGCACGTTCGGCTCGTCGCCGATATGTCTCTGCCGGATGCATGATCCGAGCTATCATCTGATCAAACGTTCGATCGTGAGATACGGTGCAGCCGCCCGGTTAAAAAAACGTATCGCACCGGCGATGGAACATGGTGCAGGTATCGCAATACGGTATCCCAGCCGTCCAACAGGTGACGGGAGAGAAACATGAAGCGCTCGGTGCTTGTCTCTTGTGCCTGCCTCCTGGCTGCACCGGTTGCTGCTCAAACCGGGGATGCTGACAAAAAAACCGCCAGAGCAATGGTGGAAGACCTCACCAGACAAGACTTCGAGCAGCTCAAAAACAAACAGCGCGATAAAGACGCGATCGATGCCATCAAAATGCTGTTCTACAACAAGGCGTATATCTACTACGCGTGCCTCGTTTCGATCGGCCGCGAAAAGTTTTCGGATAAAGCCGTTGCCCAATGCGTGCAGGAACCGATGACGGAATTGATGGCTGGATTAAGCAAGGCGAAAGACTATTCAAGTAACCCGAAGGCCGCTGCATGCGAAACGAAGGCAAGGCTCGTGAAAGAGGAAGCAGACTTCCCGCCCTACGCTTTCCTCGCCGGGGAAGACGTGCACCTGTATGATTTCAAGGCCATGCGGACTTGCCTAACCTCAAGGTAAAACGGGAACGCCGGCATTACATTCGGGTTGTTGAGTCCATGAAACATCTTGTCCCTGCGCTCGCACTCATTCTTGTTGGAAGCGCTGCTGCAAAGGCCGCCGACATCAACTTCGGCGAAGTCAGGACCCGCTATCAGATCCGGAACGAGCTGACTGCCTGGGAGCGTCTCCGCCCCTGGGACGTCGACTGGCGGCACACCTACGTCTGGCAGCACGGCCGAACTCTCCGGACAGAGTTTGCCCCGCCCGGCTGTTACATCACGCGCCTCGTTACGACACCCTCAGGCACCCAGCTGCAGGAACTTTTTATTTGCTAGTTCCAGACGTTCTTTGCCTTTGATCGTCCACAATGAATCGGCTTATTCTGCCCCGACGATTTCGTAAGGGCGGAGCCAGGCGGCAGTTACCCACCGGGGACTGCCGCCTTAATTCTTGAAAAGGCGTGGAACTCAGGCGGGGCAGACGCGTTGTCCCGGCGGCCGCGCACCCCCCTTACCCCCCGAATTGCGCGGTCATATCGAGGACGATGCGATGCCGCATCGTCCTCATTTTTTTGCACATCTACTGCGGCAGCAACTCGGCCGGAAAGGGTTTCATGGGGTTGGGCACCGACACGGTGACGGCGCCGCCGGATGCCGGATAGGACGAGCGGCTTCCGCGCGAAACGGCTTTCACCCCCGCGGCAACGACGTCGACAAAGATCGCCGTCAGCAGCACGGCTGCCACGAGAAGGGGGAGCGCCCGGCGCAGGGAATATTTCTTGTCCATTTTCGACAACTAGCGCCGATCGTGCAAATGCAGTGTGACCCAGGTCACACTGTGTCGCTTTATTTCGCTTTGAGCGGCTCGGACCCCTACTCGATCACCTCATCGGCGCGCGTGAGCAGCCGCGCCGGCGGCTCGATGCCGAGCGCCTTCGCGGTCTTCAGGTTGATCGCCAGGTAGAATTTGGCCGGCACCTCGACCGGCAGGTCGGCGGGCTTTGTGCCTTTCAGGATCCGGTCGGTATAGCGCGCGAGCGAGCGGTAGAGCTCGCGCACGTTCGGCCCGTAGGTCATCAGCAATCCCTTCTGCGCGAAGGGATACCAGCCAGACACCGACGGCAGCTTTGCATCGCGCGCCAGGCCGGCCACGCGCTCGCTGACCTCGTACATCACGGAATCCGGAAAAACGACCAGCGCGTCGCAACGGTCGGCAACGATGGCGCGGAAGATCTTGTCGAGATCGCCCTGGTCGCCGGGCGGCGGCGTCCCCTGAAGAAACGATCGCGTCAAAAAAGGATAATACGACAGCTCCATCCCGAGCTTCTTCACGACCTCCTCGGTCGCCCGCCGCTCGATATGCTCGCCGGGATGCTGCGGCCGGGCCAGAACGGCGATGCGCTTCGTGTCGGGCAGCCATTCCTTGAGCAGCTCGACGCGCTTGCCGACCAGCTCGACGGCGAGATAGCTCATGCCGGTGAAGTTGCCGCCTGGCCGCGCCCAGCTTTGCGCGAGCTTGGCATCGACCGGGTCGCCGCTGAAGCCGAACACCACGGGCTTCGGCGCCTTCGACAGCAGCATGGCGATCGCCATGAATTCCTGCGTCACGACAACTTCGGGATCGGATGCGAGCGCTTGTTGTGTCGCGGCGGCCATGTCGTCGAGGCCGGTGGCCCAGAACGTGCCGATTTTCAGATTACGGCCTTCGACCCAACCGAGCTCGCTCAAGCCCGCGCGCAAGGAATCCAGGTAAGGCGATGGCTGATCCGCCTGCCCCACGCCCAGCCATGCAACGTTTCGGATCTTGTTCGCTTGGGCCCACGCGGCACGCGGCAAGGTTGCAAGCGAATTGGCAACGGCCGCGCCGCCGGCCAAGGAGATGAAATCGCGCCGTCGCATACATCACCCCCAAAACTGGTGACACCACGACCGGTGCCGCCCGAGAGGCCAATCGAGGACTGCGCGATTGTCGCGCAGTCCCTCGTCTTTTGCGAGTCCTAACGCCCTTCGTGCAGCGCGATCAACCTTGGCACCGCGGATTAGTGCTTCGACTTGGTTCGCCGATACGCCCGGCTGCTTGCCATAGGTGCGTAGTCGCAATCGCACTGCGTTCGCGTACACCCTCCGAGCGGCAATCTGGGCACGGCGTCGCAAATGTAAGAAACGCCCCGCTGAGATCGGGCGGCATCGCAAGCCGACACGCCGGGGATGACGCAAACGTGATGCAAAAGACCAAGCTTGTACGCTCTCTTGAAAGCGCGCAATGAGCGGGCAATATGTTTCGGCGTCTTGTGCATAGCTTGCCTGGCGCCGAACTAACATTTTTGGCGATATCGCCGCCGCCGAACTGGAATTCACGCTAATCGTTAGTGGTAAGTCTTAGTATTCAGATTCATTAAAAGGCGGATGCGGTCTCGGAGAACTTCAAAACCGTACGCGCGCAGCCTTTCGCCGCCACGGCGCTGCGAAGGTGGAAACGAAGTTGATCCTTTGCCGTTATAGGACAATGGATCTCAGCAAGCGGCAGTTGTTGCAGGAAGCGCTCGCCAAGGCAGAGGCGCATCATTCCTACATTGCCGTCAGCACGCCGTCGGGCAGTCGCATCCTGCTGCGTCCCGATTTCACCTGTTACGAAACTTATGTCGAAGGAACAGGCGCCGATGGACAGTTGCTGACGCTCACTTACGAGCAGATCGCGTCGGTGGACGTGGAATAGATATTACTTGCGCGCGACGTCAGCCGCTTGATTCCCTTGGGCCGCTTGAGTCCCTTGCGCCGCCGCGGCGCCGTTGTCTTTCGGGCCCTGCCCGTTCTTGTTTGGCTCTTTCTTGTCCTGTTCCTTGACGTCCGGCTTTGTCGCGCCCTCTTCTTTCACGCCTTGTTTCAGTTCTTGCGCTTTCGTTTCCGGCTTTTTCGCGCCGTTCGCTTTCACGTCCTGTTTCGCGTCCTGCTTCGTTTTCCTGCTTTTTCGTGTCAGCCGCTTTCGCGTTCTTCTTCGCCTTCGCGGCCGCTGCCGCGGCGACTTTCGCCTCCGCCAGCTCCTTCAGGCGCGGGTTCGGCACAGGCATCGGGATTTCGTCGGGCCCGTCCCAGGCGAGCAGGCCGGCGGATTCCTGGCACGGCGCGCCTTGCTGAAGCTTCACGGCCGGGCCTCCGGCAAACGAGACGGTCCAGGTCTCGACAGGAAAGCCGGTGATTGTCTTGACGTAGTCCTGCGTCTCCTGCGGCAGCGGGCCCTTCTTCGCGCGCCACTCATCGACGCGCCGCGGGCCGGCGTTGTACGCGGCGGCGGCAAGGCCGAGATTGCCGAAGCGGCGGTAGTGGTCGCGCAGCAGGCGTGCCGAGGCCGGGATCGCCTGCGCCGGGTCGAACGGATTGTCGAGCCGCCGGTTGGCGGCCGTCTCCGGCATGAACTGCGCGATGCCGAGCGCGCCGGCCGAGCTGATGGCGGCGGGCCGAAAGGTGCTTTCCTGGTACAGGAGCCGGATGAAAAACGGCACCGGCAGGTCGTTGTTCAGCGCCGCGTGCACGAGCGTGTCGCAGATTTCCTCGCGCGAGCGGAAGACCACCGGCTTGAGCAGCGGACGCAGCGGCGCCAGCGGCAGCACCACCGGCGTGTAGTTCGGAATGTTTATGTCGACGCTGACTTTTTCCGGCGGCTTGCCGGCCGGCGTGGTCAGCGAAAACGGAACGAGATCGCGCCACGACGCCGCCAGCCACGCCGCGAGGAAGACGCCGGCAACACCGGCGCCGATATCGGCGGCGAGCCGGATGCCCCTGCGCTCCGCAATCGTGCTCGGCAGCAGGCCGGCGATGACGCCGACCAGCGCGAGGAGCGCGATTTCCTGGGCCGTGAAATCCATAATCGGCTATCCGGCGGTGCCTGGAACCATTGCAGCCGAGGGTGACGAATCTGCGGCGGCGGGCCACGCGCGCGGGCAGCCTAAAGAGAGGTTCTACGCAAGGGCTTTCCTCAGGAAGAACTTGACGTACCCGGGAGGATACCCGTCGAGCGCGCTGAATACCTCGTAGCCGAGCCGCTCGTAAAATGGCCGGGCCTGAAAGCTGTAGGTCTCGAGCGTCGCCCCGACGGCGCCGCGCGAGCGCGCATAGGCCTCGGCATTCTCGAGAAGCCGCGTCCCGTGCCCTGCCCCGCGCGCGGCTGCGGCGACCCACAAACAAGTGACCTGCAGCCAGCCTCCCCACAGCAGGCCGAGCACCCCGCCCAGCACGTCGCCGCGCCCGCCGCGCAGGACGAAGTTGACCGGACAGTAGTCGGGCAGACCGGTGGCGGCGATGTTGTGCATGTCGAGGCCGTTCACAATGAACTGCCGCGCCGCCTCGCCGATGAAAGGCTCGAACTCGATTTGCGCCGTCTCCATCGCACCGTCCCGGATTTGCAGGTCGCATAAATTGCGAACCTGATAGCCCGCAATCGCCGGCACGGCCGTTCAACAATGATAAAAACAATGTGAGACTTGATGTGGGACTTGATGTGGGACTTGCAGACCGATCAATCCGCAGCCTTGCGGGACTCTAACGCCCGCGGGAGCTGCCGATGCTCGTGCCGCTCGAGCCGCTTATGGACGTAGCGCTGGACCCGGTGGTTGACGTGCCGGTCGAGCCGATCACCGGCGCGCTCGGCGCGACCGGCGCATTGCTGGGAGCGGTACTGCCCCTGAAGGTACTGGGCGGAGTGGCCAACGGCGTGACCGTCGGCATTGCCATTGGGTCGGGCGGACGAATGCCCGCCAGACATTGCCTGATGAACCTGCTTCTTTGCTTCCCTGTATAAAGTTTCAGCGTCGCCTCGCGCTCGCATGCTTTCTTCATCGCATCTGCGCTTTTTGCTTCGGCAGCGAACGCCGTTTCGCCTGCTGCACCGAAAGCCGCGGCACCTATCCAAAGAGCAGATGCAAAAACGACTGTCTTCGACATAGTGCAACTTCCCCGTCGCACGCGCGGCGGCCAAATCAATCATCGAGGGGCTAAAATGCGCGTCGGGAACGGCTGAGTTGGGGTCTTGCCTGACTGATGCGACCCCGGAGGCCGTTCCCGGCGTGCCGTCCTGAAACTCGCCGCTCCGCCAGGCCCGAACGTTTGGCGCTAGCAATCGTCGCGGCCTGGCTGGCCCGGTGGCGTCATCCGAACCTCCGTGTCTGTCTGGTACTCTTTTGACATAGGCCGGGTTGGACCGCGCTTCAAGTATGGACGCGAGGCGCGTTGATATGTCCGCTTTACCCCCGAAAGCGGACATGTGCGGTGCAACAGCGCATGTCCGCTAAGTGCCAATAGATGGGGTAATCGGCCGGGCGATCTTTGTGGATAGCTGAAGATTTTGGGTGCTGCGCTTCAGGCTGATGGTGAAACGAGGTCACCGTGGTTTACGGGCCTCAAGCATCAGAAGGAGAAGCGCAGCATGGAGCATTTTGCCGGACTGGACGTCTCAGTCAAGGAAACGAGCATCTGCATTGTGGATGACACGGGCAGGATCGTTCGCGAAGCCAAGGTTGCGAGCGAACCCGGAGCTCTGCTGCAGGTGCTGAAGAACAATGCCTATCACTTCAAGCGGATTGGACTGGAAGCCGGGCCACTGTCGCAGTGGCTTTACAGCGCTCTCGCTGAGTCGGGCTTGCCGGTGATCTGCGTCGAGACGCGGCACATGCGAGCGGTGTTGCAGGCGCAGATCAACAAGACCGACCGTAACGATGCCCGCGGTATGGCGCAGATGATGCGGGCGGGACTTTATCGTCCGGTGCATGTGAAGACGTTACGCAGCCAGAAGCTGCGCATGCTGCTGACCCATCGCAAGCTGCTGCAGTCGAAGGCCATCGCCGTCGAGAATGACCTGCGCGGAACCTTGCGTAACTTCGGCCTCAAGGTCGGGATCGTTGGCAAGCTGAAGTTCGAGGCGCGCATCAAGGAACTGGTCGAGAATCTCCCCGATCTGGCCATCCTGGTCGAGCCGCTGCTCGTGGTCCGCCGGGTGCTGCGCGAACAGATCGCCGTGCTGCACCGCCGCGTGCTGGCCATCGTGCAGGACGATGCGGTGTGCCGGCGCCTGATGACGACCCCGGGTGTTGGTCCGGTGGTGGCGCTGACATTCCGCGCCACCGTCGATGTGCCCGCGCGCTTTCGAAACTCCAAGGCAGTCGGGGCGGTATTGGGTCTGACCCCGTCCAGGTATCAATCGGGCGAGATCAATCGAACCGGCGCGA
The DNA here is from genome assembly GCA_963718035.1 of uncultured Alphaproteobacteria bacterium. Lineage (GTDB taxonomy): Bacteria > Pseudomonadota > Alphaproteobacteria > Rhizobiales > Xanthobacteraceae > Pseudolabrys. Next base: position 55,020 of record CAVQYD010000018.1, read on the forward strand.
TATCAAAATGCGGGGACGAGATGATGCGAGTGATGCTCTACGAAGCGGCCCAGAGCATGCTGGTACGCTCAGCCAAATGGTCCTGGCTCAAGGCCTGGGCGATGCAGATCGCCAGGCGCCGCGGCATGAAGAAGGCAATCGTCGCGCTGGCGCGTCGCTTGGCTGTCATCATGCACCGCATCTGGGTTGACGGCACCGAGTTCCGCTGGAGCAAGAACGCTGTTGCAGCGTGAGCGCTGTACATAATCAAACCGGATAGGAGAAACACGAGTTCCACCTCGCGGTGGCATGATGTCCCTCACGGGACGATGGATGAGGTGAGTTCGCAATGTCCGCTGGACCTGCCGTTCGTCTGACGGCAAGGCCGCCCAATAGATTGTTCCACCTCGTTCTCGAATCCCATGATGGAAGGGCCTTGGTGCCGATTCCGAAGAGAAGCACGAGCCCGTGAGTGACATCGACACTGTGGTCGTGGACAGTCTGAAAACGCTTGACCCCAATCGGCCGATTAGAGAAGCGGGCATTCGCAAATCGCGCCGAGCGAAAAAGAAAGACCGCCTCGCGGCGGTCTCTCCAAATTTCGATCAGCTGTATTGATCAGGCGACTGCTTGCTTCCGCTTCCTGCGCCATCCAATCAGCCCCAACGCTACGAGACCGGTGGCGAATAGTGGCAGAGCAGCTGGAAGCGGCGTCTCATTCAGGAAGCCACGGATCTCGCCGCTCCCAAATTGTTGGGTATGAATGTTTAAGTACGCCGTTCCCGCTATTAATCCAGCGAGCAGATCAGCAAAGGCGCTTGCTGGAGTCTCCGCCATGGGCCGTTATGAATGCTGGATTGTAACTTGAGGCCAGCATCATATCGAAGGTCGCGTTATAGTCGCCGGATGTCACACTTGCTGGAAAACCGGGGAAAGTTGGCGTTGTCGTCGCCACCATGGCGTTACCATCGGGGGTAGTCACACAGCAGTGAATATGAGCGACAGTCGTGGGGCTACCGAGGCCAGCGAAATGAACATCGACGGTCATTTCCGGAATAGCGGTATCGATTGTGACAAGCGCACTGCCCGTTCCGGCAGAGCCGGTCGGCGGATTTTCAAAATTGCCGAGCGCGGCCCCGAAAGTCAGCGTCGCCGCTTCTGACGTCATTGAGGCGCCAAACGCAGTTACGGCCATGGTGCAGATCAAGATCGAGGCGGTTCGAACACTTCGAAACGCACCATTGATTTTAGGCTTTGAGGGTTCTGGGGCGAGCATGGTTGGCTCCTCAATGGCAACCCCCCGAAACATTTTTACTAAAGTCTCAGCACGCCGTCTGAGTAAAATCGTACCCAAAGCAGATCATTTTTTTGTTTCGTGTCCGCTTTGAGCCATTGCAACCTTGTGTTCGCATTCGAACGTAGGCCAACAAAAAACCTCTTGGCAATTCGCCCGAGGGCTTCCTGGCCACATAGCCAATCATCGCCAAGGTCAGCCAAGAGACGCTCGCCGAGATGATCGGTACGACGCGCTCCCGCGTGAGCTTTTTTATGAACAAATTTCGAAAATTGGGCTTGATTGACTACAACGGCCAAATCGAAATCCACAGCTCATTGCTCAATGTCGTTTTGCACGAGGAACCGCACATCAACGGCTGAGCACAGCCAAGAGTGCTTCACTGTATAATGTCCGCTTTGGGTTAAAAGCGGACATTTTGCGATGCGGGAGCGATGTCTGCTTTACCCCTGAAAGCGGATATTAGGTACGACACGATCAAAGCGAGCCTTATCCAAATAGGAGGAAGGATATTCGAAAGTGCGAGCCCGATATTTATTACGGAGCGTGCGACTGCTGCCGCGTTAGTGGCCGCCATATATATTTTGACTGGCTCCGGGAGGGGCGTATTGTTCCATGCTTCAAGAAACCTCTACTTGAAGATATGGGAAGACCGCCTCGACACGGGAGGACGCCATGGAAAATCAGGCAATCGGTTGGATCGCAGCCATCATCATTGGCGGGATCGCTGGCTGGCTCGCCGAACAGTTCATGAAAAGCGAAATGGGACTTGTGATGAACATCGTCCTAGGCATCGTAGGGGCCGTAGTCGCTAGTTGGCTGTTCAGTCTGCTCGGTATCTCGCTCGGTGGGTGGATCGGCTATTTGATTACTGGCTTTATCGGAGCATGCATCCTCATCTTTGCCGCGCGGGCAATCCGACGGACGACATAGCACTCCTGTATCGATCTGAAAGTCCGCTTTAGCCCCATAGCGGACATCCGCAGCATTATTGGAGTCGGTGGGTCGCGATGCCGAGCGCCTAGTATATTGACCACAATCCCGGCGTTGCGAGTTCCAAAAGATGACCGTCCGGATCGCGGAAATAGATGCTGCGTCCACCACGTTCCCAATCGTTGCGCCCTTCGATGGCGACGCCGCGCGAAGCGAGATGCGCCTCCCAGTGATCGAGTTCGTCCTTGCCGATGGCGAACGCCACATGCAACACGCCATCACCACCATGGCCGGGAATAGTCCCGCTGGGCAGGGCAACGGTTTGCTCGGTAGTGCCCTTGCGAAAGACCAAGAGGACATCGCGTCCGGCCACCGCATAGGCGGACAACCGATTGTCACTATAGATTGGCTCCAGCCCGAGCACGCCCTCGTAGAAGGCACGGGCCCGCACCATGTCCTCGGTATGGATCGCAGTTTCCAGGATGCCATCTAGCTTTGGCATAAAATCCTCCAGCGAGCCTTCTGTGGAGCCTGGGCGGCAATGTCAGCTACCAACAGCCAGGAGAACGACCATGTTAACCTATATCGTGCTTGCCACATTCACCGATCAAGGCGTCAAAAACGCTAAAGACTCACCAAAGCGGGCCGAAGCCTTCAAACAAATGGCGAAGACGTTTGGAGTGACCGTGAAGGACATATTCTGGACGCAGGGGCGGTATGACATCGTGACAGTTGTGGAGTCTCCAGATGAGCTTTCCGCCACGGCACTTAACTTGAGCCTTGGCGCACTGGGGAACATCCGCACGGAGTCGCTGCGCGCATTTTCATCAGCGGATATGATGAAGATTGTCGCCAAGATGCTCTAACCGGCGGCAAATGAAAAACCTGCACGCGTTTCTTTGCCCTCTGGGTAATTGGCGGACCTTACGGCCTGTCTGCGTGACGTCCGCTTTACCCCTGAAAGCGGACGATCGCGGGTGCCCACGCAATGTCCGCTAAGCGCCAAAAGCAGACATCGCACTGTAGTTCGATAGACCGAAAGAAACCGCCAACCGTGCTTGCAAACGGCCCCGAAGGATACATTTAGTTTGTATGACCGATATTCTAGATATTGCTCGTTCGAGCCAAGAAGAACCAAAATTGATTGTCCGCAAGGCACCTCATGCCGCCGTGTGGTCGGTATGGGCCGTGCTTGAAGGCATCCCACCCGAGGAAATCTTCGAGGGGTCTTCTGAGGAAGAGGCGTCAAGCTGGATCAATACCGGCGGTCAGGCTTGGCTTGAAGAACGCAGGCGAAAACGCAATGCCTGGCGCTGATGCGCGAACTGAAACGATATGTACAACTGGAGGCCGATCACGCAGGAATAAAATCTAGTGCACTAGCGGGCACTGACCAATTTTGCTTCCCTCGTCGGCGGTTTCGTTCCAGAATTTTTGTAGCTCATCTCCAGCGAGAACATCGCTGATCTTGAGATCGGGATTGGGGCACGCCTTGCTTATGCGTTGGTAGAATCGGCCAACGTGCCCTATTCGAGCAAGGGTTTCCTCATTCAGCTTTCCGGACTTCGCCAAGGCTTCGAGTTTCGCGCGGTTAATCTTGCCGCTCATCAATTCATGATAAGAAAATGATTTGGTGCTCATTTGGTGCCTTCGTCGCACGCGACCTCTAGACTTTCCCTTTGTCCACCAATTCGCGCAATAGTGTTCTCGCCAATCGCTCGGGAGTGTGACCGCCTATGTCAGTGGTCTTGCTCCCGAATGGCGTTCTAACGGTCACCATCCTGTCAGAGAATCTGTACGAAGCTTTGGTAATTTTGCCGCCGTATACGTCTGTTATCTCTTTCCAAGCTCCGAGCCTCATTTAGCGGCTTCTCCCTCTGCCCGTGATCTAAGCGCGTCGCCGCAAAACTCGGGTTAAGATGCTGGCGTCGATTTGCTCGCTCGAGCTAACTCATTCATCTGACCGACAAGCTGGTCCTCCGATTCGGCAAGGTGAAGATACGTTTGTTCCAACCGCAAATACCGTTGGCGACCCTCTTCATCGTGAGTTTGCTTCGCCAAAGTGGCGCACTTTGCGGCTTGCCTTCTGAAGAATTCGGCATCCCTCATAACCGAGCCTCCGACTCCCCGATAGGTGCACTGCAGCATTTTTTATATTGCGATGCAATAACATTTATTTCCTCCTAAATAGTGGCGTTTTTTGATCTCCAAGGCGGCAAGTCCGACCAGCGTCCGTGTCACGTCTGCTCTCGGACATTGATTGGTCGCCGTCGCCTGTCCGCTTTGGGTCAAAAGCGGACATTCCCGCTAGCCCAGGATCGCTTGAATTCTGCCATTGGACGCCGCCACTTTTGCGCACTGTGATTTTTCGTGGACCGGTCCCCACTAGGACGTCTTGACCGACAAACCGCGTCGAACTTGCTACTACCTCCGATACCCTATCTAGTCGGGGCCGAGCGGGGGCAGACGGATGCTCGCTTGGGGGCGGTCCTAGCCGGAAACGGTGTCCTGCATACCGCTACGGACGGGGCCGCTCCGCTTGAACCGGTCCCGCTACCTAACGCCTTAAATGCAAAGGTCGGTTGGGCATCAGCTCGGTGCAGCGCCAATTCGACCCCACATGCGCCAAGATTGGCACGACCCGTTTTGAAGCAACGACCCGCCTAACTCATCAGCGGCCTTCTCTGAGTCAATGCGGGCCGATTCCAGAAGGCCAACGGACCCAAAAGACATGAAACAAGACATTAAAGACATCAGCGAAAAAGAATTCACAAAGCTCTATGCCGAATATCAGGCCGGGCTGGGCCGCCCCGTGCCGGCTGTCGTTCATCGCCAGGACCGCCGCATTCCGGGTTGCGTGTCGGCTGAGGATTTTGCGGCTTGGAAATCCCGTTAGAAGCAGCAGTGCAATCGCTATGTCCGCTTTACCCCCAAAAGCAGACATGCGGCACCCGCTCCCGCAACAAAAGGCAAGGTTGCCCATCGGTTATGCAATCTTGTCCACTGTTGCCGTGCGGGCATAGCAGCGATGCCGAGCGAACCCTATTGTCGACCTATGCATGACCGACCTTCCGATATGGACGTTAGCCGTCAAATCCTCGGCGTTTTCATGCGTTATCGGATTCCTGCGACCGGCACGCTGCAACGCAATTATTTTCTTGAAGTGCGCGACAGTGATTTCCAACGCGGGATCAACAAGGCGGTCGCCAACAATTGGATCACCATCGATTTGCGCAACCGCTACCGCTATCAACTCACGACAACGGGCTATGCCGTGGGGCGGACGATTGATCCGGTCCTCTAAGGAATAGAACGGGGGCATGTCCGCTTTGGGTCAAAAGCGGACATTTGCACTGCAACAGCCCATGTCTGCCAAGTGCCAATAGCGGACATAAGCACTAGTCGATCACCTGTCGGCCCGCTGCTGGCAGTTGCATCGAGATGTTCAGGCCCAACTTCTTTGCGGTCTTGAGGTTGATCACGAGATCATATTTCGTTGGCGCCTGCACAGGCAGGTTGCCCGGCTTTTCTCCCTTTAATATGCGATCGACATAAGTGGCAGCGCCCCGATGTTGCTCGACCGTATGGAAACCATAGGAGGCAAGACCTCCACTCTCGGCGAAATAATGAAAAGGATAGATCGCCGGCAGCCGCAATTCAGATGCCAAAGCAACAAGTCGTTCCTGGTTGACTGTGTTGAGGGGACTTGGGGCCACGATGAGGCCTCCGTCCGGTTCTCTTGCGAATGCACGCAGCGCAGGTTCGATTTCCTCCGCTGTGCGTAGTGGCCGGTGTCACAGTCACCCCAAGGGAGTTGGAAGCGGCTTGCGCCGTATGCATGAACGCGACGTGCGCGGAGATGTCCGAACTGTGAACGAAGGCCACGCGACGCAAGCTGGGCGCGATCTCCTTGAGAACTTGCAACCATTTTCCACCAATGTCCGTCTCGAAATTCTGGAAACCGGTGATGTTTTCGCCCGGGCGCGCCAGGTTCGATACGATGCCGGCGCCAACTGGATCGGAAACGACGACAAAAACGACAGGGATCGTCTGCGTCGCTTTGCGCATCGTCGCCGCCGAGGGATTGGCCCAAACGACAATTATATCTGGCGCGAGCGAGATCAGCTCCGCGGCGCCGACGCTCATGCGCTCCGGCACCTGACCCGTGAAACGGTAGTCGAACCGGATATTTTGGCCTTCGTTCGAGCCCAGTTCGTGAAGACGCTGCTTGAAAGCCGACAAATAGTTCTTCACTAGAGGTTCGCGGTCGTTGGGAAACGGTATCAGCACGCCGACCCGTCGCAAGCGAGGTGTCTGTTGCGCTCGAACTGCGAGCGGCCAGGTGAGCGCAGCACCGCCGAGAACCGTGATGAACGCGCGCCTTTTCATTACCGGCTCCGAGGCTCTGAGCTGACATCGTATCGGTTCGGCATATCCGCTTAAAGAGGACGCGCTTCGTATTCACTTTGGTCATAGCGGACATTCCGCAGTGCAATCGCCCTGTCCGCTTCGCCTCCGGAAGCGGACATCATCGGCGGCTTCCAAATGTCCGCTAGTGCCATAGGCGGACATTGCACCGCAGATCATCGCTTAATTTTTTGTCTTGAGATTGCGTAGAATCAGATCGGCAATTTCCAGATCGTCGCCTTCGGCTCGCTGGTCTAGGCCTTTCGTAACGCCAAGCTGGTCGTTCAACTCGCGATTCTGGCTCATCTTCCACTTGCCTTCAATCTGTGTGATGACGAAGCGGAAACCTACTATGCCGCGCAGCATGGCATCGACGTAAGACTGAGGAGCGTCCGAAAGTGCCCAAGGTCTGGCCTGGGCTTGCTCTTGCTGCGCGGTAAGCTCGCCCACATGCCGGCGCAGCCAGTCTTTGTTCTTCATCATTTCTGCGCGGCCGTACGCATGTACGACTGCATAGTTCCAAGTCGGGACGACTTTGCCGTGTTCGGCTTTGGAGGGATACCAGTTGGGAGTGATATAGCTCTCAGGGCCTTGGAAAATCATAAGCGCCTCGTTGGCGCTGGCGACGTCTTTCCAATGCGAATTGGCCCGCGCGAAATGACATTCGATAACGCCGTATGATCCTTCGTCCTTGAGTACAGTCGGCAGATGGCTGGCGTAGAGCCCGGTCGAGCCGTTCGAGATGAGTGACGCAAAAGGTCTGGCACGCATGAGCGCGTGCATACGGGCGACGTCTTCAACGCGAAATTCGTCAGGTCGGTACATAGCTATCCAAGGATCGGGTTATCTAAAAAATCTTTGGATGCGGGGGCAGTCCGATTATCAACCGTGAATTTCCAAAGTGCAATTGCGATCAATTCGATGCTTCTATGTCCGCTCTGGGTCATGGCGGACATTTGCAACGCACAAGTCGATGTCCGCTTAGTGCCAAAAGTGGACATTGCGGTGCAGCAGCCCATGTCCGCTTTGTGCCAATAGCGGACATCATGGTGTCCGCACCGTGTGCAGTTATTCCCGTACCTCGCTGCCTTCATGTTCAGGGACCAAGGGGTGCGAGCGCGTGGCGCAGCGGCTCACTGGAAATCTGCAATAGCCCCGCAAAAGGCTGATCCATTTCCAAGATCAGAAAAATTGCACAAGCTACAGATAGAGCGCCTACGAAAAACGTCACGATCACGACTGGACTAGCTCCGTACAAACAGGCCAAAGCTCGTGAAAATAATTGCGAGCCAAAAAATAAGAATTGCAAGAAATGGCACTGGAATCGAATCGTGTACCTGAGTGAATAGAGCTAATCGCGCTTGTGCCAAATCGACGAGCGGCGCCGAGCACACGGGCTTGAAAAGCGCGTTTTGAATCGATTGTTCGGCTGGAGTTCTTGAATTTTATTGACAAAGTTTTGTGCTTCGGCGGTCGCCGCAAATGGCGCGATTCTTCGTACGATCGCCTTCGTTCCAAATCCGATCGACCAACGGAGGGACTAGCTCTACGCAGGCTAATACGTAAATTTTGCGCGTCGGAACCATAGTGCTCAAGCAGTTGGTCAAGAAGGATAATATTGGCCGTGATTTGTTTGATCTGGGTCGTTCTGCGCATCGTACGAGGTCTTGGCCGATGCGATCAGCAGGCCGAGAACAAGGGCGGCTATCGTCCCGATTAGTCCCGTGCTGAGCCTTACGACGTCTTTTACATCATCACGAAGGTGTTGGCCCGGTAAGGCATTGCGAATGTACATACCGAGCAATGCCCCACCGAAAACAAGTGCAAACGTAATTATCGAGATTGATAGCTCGCTCACGACCAATCATCCTTTTATTCAATAACCTCATAACAACTCATCGTACCGGCTCAAGTTAGCTGCTTGAAGGGGGAGGTGTGAGCGAAGAAACACAGCGTTGGGAGGTCAGCCGATGTCCGCTTTGGGTCAAAAGCAGACATGTGCAGTGCACCCACGAATGTCCGCTAAGTGGCAACAGCGGACATCGCGCTTCTTATTCGATCACCTCGTCCGCGCGTTCAAGTATTGATCGTGGCACGGTGATTCCGATCGCCCTGGCGGCCTTCAGGTTGATCACTAATTCGAATGTGTTCGGCTGCTCCACCGGGAGTTCGGATGGTTTGGCGCCCTTTAGTATGCGGTCGACATAAATGGCCGTTTGACGGAATTGACCTGACAAATTCGCCCCATACGACATGAGTCGCCCGCCTCGACGTTTTCGCGTCGCTGAAAGACTGCTGGCAACCGAGAGCGTTTCGGGGTCTGCGATTTTCGCCGCGTGATCATGAGCGACGAGTACGGCAAGCAAGACAACACCATGAACGTCCTCTTCGTTGAAACGCGCAAAGGCGCGCCGGAACGCCTCGGGATTGTTGGCGTCGGCACGCGTGACACGCAAACCGAGTGCACGAATGGCATCCTCCGTGCCTTTTAATTGGAGGACTGAGCCCGGATTGCTGTAATTGAAAATTAGACCAATGTGTTTCGCATTGGGAACAATCTCCCTCAATAGTTCTACCAACTTTGGACTAAGATCGCTTGCAATATTGGTAACGCCGGTAATGTTGCCGCCCGGCCGCGCGAGATTGGCAATAAAGCCCACTTCTACCGGATTAGAGACGCCGACCATCACAATAGGAATTGTAGATGAAGCCGTTCGCACAGCCATGACTGCGGGAGTGGTCCAAGCAACAATAACATCGACATTGCTGCGGACCAGTTCCTCTGCGATGCCGGGACTTTGCGCGAAAGGCCCCTTTGGCCAGCGCACATCGATCGATAAGTTTTGTCCTTCGATGTAGCCATGGTTGCGCAGACCCTCGCGAAGTGCGCTCAACATGTCCGGTGTCGGCGCTACCGACCCTATCAATCCAACGCGCACGTGCTTCCCCTGAGCCTGCACGCGTGCCGCGAGCGGCCAAGCGGCTGCAGAGCTAGCAATGCCTTTCATGAAATCGCGCCGGCGCACGCTTACCCCCGAACGACGCCAGTTCCGGCCCGAAACTTAGCAGATTGAAACACTGAAGTAAGAGGTGACGGACCAGACCTGATGTCCGCTTTGGGTCAAAAGCGGACATGTGCAGCGCACAAGCCTATGTCCGCTAAGTGCCAATAGCGGACATTCGAGGTTGATCTGCGCAAACAGAAAGACCGCCTTGCGGCGGTCTCTCCGAAATCCGATTAGGTGTTCTGATCAGGCTCCGGCTGCCTTCCGCTTCCTCCGCGATCCGGGCAGACCCAATACGCCGGCCGCCGGCTATGTATGCGCCTAGCGTCGTAACGCCTTTAAAGAGCGGGCCGCGCTCCGGCGTGTCCAGCCTCGGCGAGGCCTCTTCGTGCCGTGCAGCTGAATAAGCCACAAAGCGCGGGCAGAACAGATTGACTGAGATTTTAAATCGAAGCGCCGGATTGCCGGCTAACGACTGTCGCGGGCCGTATAAGGTATTGGCGCCGAGCCGTCTTGTTTTCAGCTGCCAACTTTTTGTTAGTTCTTGCCTTCAATTTTTCTCAAACAAAAACGCCCGGGTTGCGGGTGGATGATGCCGCCTTGATATGATGTTCCGCCTGTCCAAAGTGGAACAAGAGCTATGAGACATGACACGCTCTTATTTGTGCTAGTCCCGGTGTATCTGATGGTCGTTGGAGCACTGGTCATTGCGCAGATGCCGCGAGAAGAAAAGAAACCCGTTGCTATGGAAGATAAGGCACCCGTGGTCGGCAAGCCAGACGATGCTGGTCCGCGGGCCGTTGGGTCGATCGGCAAGCGGGGCTTAACGGCAGACTGTGAAAAGGAATTGCGGCGTGCACCCGATTTATTGAGATTTTTTGCAAACAGAATCCAAATGGGAGAGGAAACACAATCGATCGTTGCTGACATGAGGCAGCAAGAGAAAACAATATCGGAAGTTTGCGAGTAGCTGCTCGGTCAGGAGGACATCAATGATTTGCAGAATGGCCACTGTGCTGTTGCTGTTGGTGCTGTCGGTCGGTGCCGTTTCGTCTGCCCCGATAACATCCGACGATGTTCGCATAATTGATGGCGATACGATCCGACTGCATCATCAGAAACCGGATATTCGTTTGGTCGGCTTCAATGCGCCCGAAACTCGTCGTGCAATGTGCGAAGCGGAGCGCGATTTAGGTGACAAGGCTACTGCTCGACTTCGCAAACTTGTGCGATCGAACAAGCTTGATTTTGAGTTTGTCGCTTGCGCGTGTCAGCAACCTCCGCCAATTCACGCCAACGCTGAGCCGCAGCTATGCGCCAAACGTTTGGCTTCCGGGGTGCGGGCGTTCTCGAAGGCACGCTCCGCACGTTCGGCTCGTCGTCGATATGTTTCTGCCGGATGCATGATCCGAGCTAACATCCGATCAAAACGTTCGGTCGTGAGATACGGTGCAGCCGCCGGGTTAAAAAAACGTATCAGGGTGCAGGTAGTGCAATACGGTGGCCGATGGATGATGCCGCCGTCATTCGACCGATGACTGGCGCCGCCTTGCCTTCTCGTAGATGACCAGCATTCGAACAAACCGCAAAGCGGCATCTAGCCCGGCGCGCGCTTAAGCCGGAACTACGGCGGACAAAAGACCAAAGCACAGACGAGTGTGATTCCGAACACCACTTGCGCGCTCTCCGCTGTTCTTAAATTCCACATGACACCCTCCCAAATTGGGGATCATGTTTTTCATTTTAAATGTGCTTGCGAGTTCCCAATGTGATGCCGGTCACTAGATTTGCGATTGATAGCTCACTACCGGAACTAAGTTTGTTGCCTTGGTGTTCGTGCAATGGGTTCACCCGTAGAGAGGAACCTAGCGGCAGTCGCTTCAGCGAAGCCACAACGCTGGGCGATTGCCGCTCCTTTGAGCAGAGCCATACCAACACACCGTTTTCAAAAGTTCGATTGTCGAGAAATATTCAAAACGACTTCGCAATCTGAACACGGAATTACCAAACCTGTTCTTGAAATTTTGATTGCTGTTTAAAACGACTGGACCGGCTCGATACTTGTTATTTCCTGCCAAAGTTTTGGAATTGTTTTCACAGAATGAAATTGTTTTCGCAGCATATTGCCGCGCGGACGCTGGAAACGCGACTCGATGTGCCGCTTTGGGTCATAAGCGGACATTTCGCAGCGCAATCATCATGTCCGCTTTACCCCCGAAAGCGGACATCTTGGTGCCTTGCGCTAGTGTCCGCTTATAAACAGTAGATCACACAGCCCTCGCTTGGCCTGCGTTCAACGCGTCCGGCTCATCATGCTGCCAGCGGCTGATCACGCCGGCAACCGCCGCGCCGAGGATGGGCGCCAGCCAGAACAACCAGAGCTGCGCAATATACGGTCCGCCGGCAAACAACGCCGGGCCGGTGCTTCGCGCCGGATTGACGGAGGCGTTGGTGACCGGGATCAGGAAGAGATGAATGAGCGTCAGGCAAAGCCCGCAACCTGCGAATGTCAGCCAGAAGGTGCCAAAGAATTCGGCCCCAAGACGTCGCCACATGTCCATGTTTCCCGCCATTGGGCTGATCACTTTAGTTGCCTGCCTCTTAAAACACCCTGCGGAAAGTAAGGTTGCTTTGAGCATTCCAGATTGTTCAAGTTGCAGAGGCTGCCATGTCCGCTTTGTGCCAATAGCGGACATTCCGCCATTACTCGATAACCTCGGCCGCGCGCCCGATTACCGTGTTGGGGACGTCGATACCGAGCGCCTTTGCGGTCTTTCAGGTCAGTTAGCCGCTACTCTCGATCCTCGTCAGGGCGCCAGACCAAATGCAATTGACCAACATTGTCACCATCCCATGCGAATAATTCCCTGTCGCACAAGACGCACTTGAAAGGTCGCGTTTCCTTAGAGGGACCTACAGTTTTGATCACCTCGTAGATTGCGCCGCAGACACATGTAACTTTGACGTCGGCCATGGGACAAAATATGCGCCCGTTCGGCATGCACCGCTAGCAGCTCGTATGTCTGTCACGCCGCCCTTTTCGCAAGCAAATGTGCAAAAGCCTTTTTCCCCGCTTTGACCGCCTCGGCCATGCTTTTAAAAAAGACTGGCGAGCTTACTACCGGCCCCCACCGACCGGCACAGTAAATCTCCCACCGCCAGGGCTTAGGCGGGGTCCCTCGCAATTTCACGACGACTGAATAGTCGGCTGGGTCAAATTCTTCACGCATGCACCATAGATGGCGATGATGGTCTTAATTTTCAAACAGTGATCGCGCGGAAAAAAAGGCCGCCTCGTAAGGCAGCCTCTACAGATTGATCTTGTCCCGAACTTTCAGCCGACGTAAGCGATACGCTTCTGGGCGACTGCCTCGGTAACGGTTGTCGGCTGAGCAGGCAACTGAAGCACCGTTGCCTCCTGACCCTCACTTAGCCGTGGCAGGAGAACAATGGCGCCATCCGGAAAATCGAGCGGGTCATGGTGCTTCATCGGTTCGGTCTTATTAACTTGTCGGAAGATTGCCGTCGCGTGACCTAGTGTTTCCACCCTCCAATTTACGAAGAAGCGGAAATCTGTAACTGTTACCGGGCCGGAAAAAGCAAGCTCGGTTCCTGGAAGAACGCAAACCGCCACTTCAGCATCTTCCGCTGCAGCGAACCCGCGTGTGCAAGTGCCGAAGTCTCGTGTGGTGAGTTTGTCGCCAACCTTCGCAGGCCGCGACCTGACGGTTTGAAGGCTGTAGTCGCACATTTCTGAACTCCCTTGTTGGAAGCCCCCAGTCCATCAGATACTAGCGCGCTGGCCCGAGATTGTCCCGTCCAGCTTTCCCCTGCTTGATGCTGGTGAGAGATGGCAAGTAATCGGCCTCAGGTACTGATCAAGGCCGATGTCCGCTTTGGGTCAAAAGCAGACATGTGCAGCGCAAAAGGTCATGTCCGCTCTACCCCCAAGAGCGGACATTGGGCGGCGCAAGCGATTTGTCCAAACAGCATCATTATTCGATCATTGACGGCGGGAGTACGGAGCTTGCGCTGCAGCCCCTTCTTGATCTTCATTCCTTCCGATGAGGATTGCGGCGATCGCCGCGCCGATTAGATTTGCGAACGTAGGAAATTACGGCCTCGGGGTGGTTGTGTTTGACCTTGAGCGCAGCAATTAACGCATCCTCGGCCTCGATGGTCAGAACTTCTGATCGTTTTCCCTGCCTTAAGCCGACGATATACTCAGTCATTATACGACTTTCCCTTTAGCCAGCATTTTCTCAAATAACTCCGTAACCGAACGGAACTCCACTGCATTTGCGGCAGTAATCTGATGCAAGAACGATGAAACATACCTCCATGGAGTGGCAACCTGATAGGCTTACACCAGAAGGAGGATGACATTTGACCTATATCGTCAATGAAAGCTGCATCAAGTGCAAGCTAATGGATTGCGTCGAGGTGTGCCACGTTGATTGTTTCTACGAAGGCGAAAATATGCTCGTCATTCATCCCGATGAATGTATCGATTGCGGGGTGTGTGAGACGGAATGTCCGGTGGAGGCGATCAAGCCCGACACCGAGGCCGGGGCCGAGAAATGGCTCAAGCTCAACGCTGACTATGCAAAAACTTGGCCCAATATAACGATCAAGCGCGACCCTCCCGCAAATTCAAAAGAATGGGAAGGCAAGCCGGATAAACTTAAATATTTCTCGCCAAATCCGGGCGCGGGCGACTTAGTGCGCGGACCAATGTCCGCTTTACCCCTGAAAGCGGACATGTGCAGTGCACTCAGTCGATGTCCGCTAAGTGCCAGAAGCGGACATTGCGGCCCACTGGCGCCTTCGCACCCACCGACTTATGGCGTTGAAATTAGACCGGTGCTGGTGGCGACCATCAGACGGTTGCCCCATCGAAAAATAGAGACGATTCTCCCAACACCCGGCACCGTGTCTCCACGCGTCACGCGCCAGGTGTGCCATTGGGCCCGTCCAACACTGCCGTGCCGTTCATAACGTCACGCAGCGTCCAGCCCTCGATGGTAGTCGGTCTCGTCTCCGGCACCGGTGCTAATTTTACCGGAGCCTGTAGGGCCCGCGACGCATTGGGTCCTATCGACGTCGGTTGGTGCTCAGCGTCCTTCAATAATTTGCGTATCGAGTTCGGCTTGGCCCTGCGTCTCGGACAAATGTTTGGGTTCGCGTGGAGCAACGGCCGCAGCTGTCTCGCCGCTGCTTGCGGACACCGTCTCATGAATAAACGCATTGGGAACCGGAAGACGATCGCCCTTGTTGGAAGGGGGAATTTGAACCGCAGAGTTAAGACCGCCGCTCGATCTATCAACCGACACCGAAGCAAACGGCGATGGAAGGGCGCTTATGACAAGCCACGTCAAGCCACTCGCTGCAATGAGCGCGCCTGCAATTACACCTGCGCGAGCGCCCAGGCCATCAGAGGTGGGCAGAACGAAGACACGTTGGCTTTCGTCAATCTTGATGTCGTGAGAGCCTGCACTGGTCCTATTGAGGTCGGGTTCGCGACGCGCTTGCAAATTAGCGAACTTTCTCGCTTCCAAATCTTCCTTGATTGGTTGTCCCGCCGGTATCATCCCAATCCCTCGTGGCTGGATCCCAATGATCGACCTCCAGCCTAAATGGATGCTTAATGCCCAACAGAATTGTCCGTCGTGGTTCAGCGAAACTCGAATTCATAGCAGGTAAGGCGTTAGTGATGCTCTGCGGCGAGCGGGTTTTTTAGCGCAAGCTGAAATGTCCGCTATGGGTCAGGAACGCCGCCGCGCGGTGGGTGGGCTGGACACAATAACCTGAGGAGAACTTCTTTCCGGCTGTGCGATTATTGCCCTCAATGCTCCGCGACGGCGCAATCATCTTCAGCGATCTCATCGGCAAGCTCGATATGTGCCAGGATTTGGCGAAGGTCTCGTAGGTCTTATGTCCAAACGCTTTGTTTGTCGGTTCGCTGTCAGGCAGGATGGCCTCGCCTATTCGGGAGTCTGGCGCGCTAGGCGACCTCAGGGGAACCATGCTGCGAACTATTTTCTGCCTCATTGCATTTCTGTCCCTATCGGGGACCGTAGAGGCGCAATTCAACTGCGATGCCCGCGACCCGAACGCAGCAGCCACATTGGCAAAACTGCTTTCCGACTACGAAAATAACCTGCGCGAACTGGGTCTTCCGCAAGACACATATGAAAGGCTTTTGCGCCAAGGCAAAGAGCAGTTGATAAAAAAACACGACACGATGCGAAGGATAGACAACTCTTGCGACCGACAGCGCAAAGAAAGCCAAGAAAGGGAGGTGCTTGAAAAAAACTTGCGTGACCAACAAACTCGGCAATCGACAAACGACGTAAGCCACCGTGGTGCCGTTTCGTCTGTCCCGATTACACCTGATGAGGTGCGCGTAATAGACGGCGATACAATTCAACTCCATCACCAGAAGCCGGACGTTCGTTTGGTCGGCTTCAATGCACCTGAAACTCGCCGAGCACTCTGCAAAGCGGAGCGCGAGTTAGGTGGCAAGGCTACCCGCCGACTTCGCAATCTTGTGAAATCAAGCAAGCTTGACTTCGAATTTGTCCCTTGCGCGTGTCCCGCAGAAAAAGAAGGAACGCCATACTGTAATTACGGGCGACGTTGCGGCACGCTCAAAGCCAATGGGCAAGACGTTGGCCTAGTCTTGATTCGTGAAAATCTGGCTGTGCCCTTTGTCTGCGGACAAACAAGATGTCCGCCTACTCCCAAACCATGGTGCAGGTAGCGCAATACGCTTAGTTACCCAAGGGCACATCCACTCCGAGCGTCCGCCGGACTTGACACAATACGAACAACCGGACCGCTGAAGAAAGGTTGTCGTGCTGGCGCGCATTGTCGATCTCCGCGACCAACTTCGACGTTGTCACTCCGTGCGCATGTGCGATTTCTTTCAGGCTATTCCAGAATTCATCTTCGAGGCTGACGCTCGTCTTGTGTCCGTTAAAGACGACAGAGTGTCTGATCACCGAGGATTTCATGAACGCCTCCCAAAAAAATGTTCGCAGGCATCATCTGGCGATTCGGTGTGGCGAGGTCATCAAAGAAGTACCGTTTCAAAAAAATCATCCTCCGTTGCGGTATCGGAGGAAAGTTGGTGGTGTGACAACACCTGCCCGGCGCGTGCAAATGCTACCAAAAAAGATTGCGCACAACATGAATGATCCACGCGGTGCTCGGCGCCAGGATTTGGCAAAGGCGCTGTACAAAATAAAAATCCTAAGGCATGAGGCTGCCTTTGGCCTCATATTAAGCGGTAAAGCAAAATGAGTCGGGAGCGGCTCGCAATTGGCTGATTATTATCCAATCCTTGCCCGTGCGGTTTCTCAATTGGCAACTGACAACTCTCAGGCTCGGCAAGAAATGTACGAGCATGTCCGAACAATTCTCATTACCCAATTGCGCAAAGACCAACGAATATCGGCATTAGGAATCATAGATGAGCGGATCGCGCTCGAATCGGCCATTCTTAAACTGGAGGCAGAACTGCCATCTTTAGACGAGAGAAGGCCCGAGATCTTTGACACTAACATTCCGTTGCATGATGCCCACGACGAAATCGAAAACTCCTTTCACGCGGCGAAGGACTGATCTGATATCGCGTTCGACTTTGCTTCTTTACTCCGCGAGCCTGCCTCACCAGCGCCACCCTCCAATAACAGTTTCATCGGGGTTTCTCCGCCTCCTTCACGTCTAATCCCGAAAAAACTCTCAGAATAAAACGCAAACGGAGGTTCGGTCTGCCCCCGAAAGCGGACATTTAGGCCCCGGGCGCTAAAAAGGCTGCCGCTTGCACCTGGGCGGCTTGCCACAGGGGGCGCGGCCTGCTCCGGTGATAGCGACGAGATACAGCGGGTGAAATTCCACGGCGCTCGTACTTGTCCGCTTTACCCCCGAAAGCGGACATTGGCGGTGCAGGGGCGACATGTCCGCTTAGGGTCATAAGCGGACATTGCCGGCTTCATTCGATCACTTAAACGCCGCTGCGCCACAAATCGAGTTGTTGCCAAGAATCGTTTGATAATAGGTGAGCGTTTTTTGCAATCTCGCGGTCAGCTTGACGGCGTCGCGACTCGCTGAGTGCTTCCATGAAGCGGGCGAAGAAACCCTTGCGCGGTTTGGCCAGCACTGGTTCATCAACATTGGTGGCGAACTTGCGAATAACCCCATCAGTCATCCGGTCTCTCCTTTTCCGAAGATCTGTTGCCAACAAAAAACGCAGGCGGCAGGGGGCGTCTGCGTGGGAGGAAAGTTGGCGCGGTATAGCTGCCTGATCGGAGGTAAGCTTGAGGAAAATCTTGATTTTTTCCTGAGACGGGCCAGCCTTCGTTGAAGGGCGGTAAGCCCATAAGGCTAAGGCTTGCAGGACACCTTGGCGGTCGTGTCGATAGTGGAAGCCGACTAAGTAGCCGCCTGAAAGGCAGCCGCTTGCGTCTGTGCCTCTCGCTAGAATGGCGCGGCCTGCTCCGCTGATAGCGCCGACATGCGGCCGGTAAAATTCTACGACGCTCGTACTTGTCCGCTTTGCCTCCGAAAGCGGACATGTGCGGTGCAATTAGGGATCTCCGCTTTGTGCCAATAAGCGGACATTTGCGGGCAGATAAGAACAATAGAGAGACCGCCTCGCGGCGGTTCTCTTAGAAATAAAATTTGCGCGTTTGATTACGCCGTTAAAACCGCGGTCCCCCACAGGTGAAACGCGTCAACAACTTAGTTTTGGTCGGCCTTGATATTGTTGTCCTTTACGACCTTGCCCCAGGTCTGCATCTGATTGGAGACGAAGGCGCGCATTACTTCAGGACCGCCAAGGGTGAGCGAGACCTGCTGAGTTTCGATCAATTGCTTGGCAATGCGCTCCTCGCGCAAGGTGGCCGCCATCTCATTACTGAAACGCTCGATGATCGGCTTTGGCGTGCCAGCCGGCGCAAAGATGCCCCACCATGCGTAAGCTTCGAACCCGGGGAAGCCACTTTCGGCCACAGTCGGCACCTGGGAGATAAACTGATTGCGCTCTTTACCGGTCTGCACAATCGCGCGAATAGTCCCAGCGCCGACCTGCGGCATCGACAGTGCGGTGCTGCCGACCAGAAGATCGATGTGGCCGGCAACCGCATCGTTCATCGCCGGACCGCCACCGCGGTAAGGCACGTGCGTCAACTTCACGCCGGCACGCTGTGATAGTAGCGCCATCGCCAGATGCCCAACGCTGCCGCTACCGACCGAGCCGTAACTGACCTTGCCCGGATTTTCCTTTGCAAAAGCGATGACATCAGCCAGCGATTGGTAAGGTTTCGCCTTCGCCGTGGTGATCATGTAAGGCGCAGTGCCAATCAGAAGTACCGGATCGAGATCCTTCTCGCTGTCGTAGGGCAAGCTCGGCAGCACGAATGGATTTGCGGCATGGTTATCGAACACCACCAGCCAGGTATTGCCATCGGGCGGTGATTTCACCACTGCGGCGGTGCCAACGCTGCCGGAAGCGCCCGACCGGTTCTCGATCACGACAGTGGCGCCGAGCCGTTGCTGAAGCCCTGGCTGGACTAGTCGCATGATTGCGTCAGTCGATCCGCCTGGCGGATACGCCACAACAATTCGGACAGGGCCGGACGGCCAAGATTGAGCACGCGCTAGCGTTCCGGCCAAAGGTGCGGAAATGCCGGCAAGCACAAGCGAGCGCCGCGTAAACATGACATATCCCCCCATTATATGGGCGCCAGCATACATTGATTTACGTCCAATGCACGAGACGTGCGGCCGAGTTCATCTGCGAAAAGCCTTTCGCAGCCGAACGTGACCTGCCATCTCCCTTTCGGGGGCAAACGGACGAAGTCCGCTTTACCCTCGAAAGCGGACATTCAGGCAGGACTTGCTTCCCGAAGAACCGCCGAGCCGTTAGCGGGTTATTTTCCGGCCGCGCTCACGGCAATACGGGCGCGCACAAGATCCAGGTGCATGCGCAGGGTGTATTGCATGCTGGCGTATTTGGCCGGCAGCTGCAGTTCGCTCGCGCTTTGATAGAGCCGGTCAAGCCTCGCGTTGAGTACGTCCCGGCCCTCACCCGATGCCAGCTCGCGTTCGATCGACTTCATCTCGTCGTAGAGACGCCGAATCCTGGATTGCATCAGCCAGTCATAGGCCTGCGGCAGGAGCTTGAATGCCGGATAGAGCAGGACGAGCACCGGAACGAAAACGACCAGAAATCTTTCGACCAAAGCCGCCATCCAGAACGGGAGGTAAGCCTGAAGAACGGGCCGGCCGCTCTTGTAGAAGCGCTGCGCTTCCTCGCTGAGCGGCAGATCGACAGATTCCGCAGCGGGAAACTGGCCGGCCTTGTGGAATATCCCCGGATGAGAATGAATTTCCATCGCGGCGTTGAGCAGCAGATACTGAATGGCCGGATGCAGATCGCCGCGCACCGCAAGGCTCGCCTTCGGCGCCAAAAGGATGGTGTCGGCAGGCGGGCGGTTCGCCGCGAGATCGGCGACGCCGGCCGGCAGCACGACCTTGTTCAAGAAAGGATAAAGCGCAACGAGGGCATCCGGCCGGGGAGCGCTCAAGACCTCGATTCCATCGGCCTCCATCAGGCGCCGCACCACCGGCGAATCCCAGCCCGACACGATGAAGGCGATGGCGATCTCGCCGGCAATGAGTTTATCCGCCGCTTCCTGGGGCGGAAATCCAAGGAGCTCACCGACGACGCCGTCGATCTTGTTCCGTTTGAGTATCTCGAGCGTGAGCGCGCGGCCGCCGCTTCCTTCCGGACCGATCGAAACACGGCGGCCGCGGAATGCCTCAATGTCCCGGCCAATCCCGCTTCGATAAAACACCCAGAGCGGCTCGAAAAACATGGTGCCGAGCGACTCGACATCCGGCGATTCTTCTTTTGTGGTCGTGCCGCCCTGGCTAAATCCGACCTGCACGCCCGACCGGCGATCGCGCAGACGCGCGAGATTGTCGAGGCCACCCGTCGTGTTGACCAGCCGAAGCCTGACGCCGGATCTCGCCAGGATGTCCCGGTAGCGCAGACCCAGCTCATGATAGGCGCCGCCCGCGGCGCCCGTCGCCATGGTCACCGTGCGCGGAGGCAAGGTGGCAAAAATAAAGAGTCCTGCCGCCAGCAGAATTGCCGCCGGCACCGCGAAAATAATCCAGTACCAAAATCTTTCCAGGCTATCCCCCGGTCACCAGGTCCTTATCACATAATCCGGTCGCTTCTTTATTCGTTTCCGGTGCGAAGCCAAACGCGGCCAAGAAAGATCGAGAGAAGCAAGTGAAGCACAACTGCGGGCCACAGGAGCACGCCCGCCAGTCCCCCTGCTAAAAAACCCAGGTAGGCAAGATACAGCGTGACCCATGCGCTGTAGATCAACATGCCCACCAGCGGTGGCCCGGGCCAGCACGCGATCCCCAAAGCAACCAGGGCGATGCCGGCCACGCGCGCGACCGGAATGGCGATGCCGGTCAGTTGCTCACCGAGCAACAACTGCCCCACGAGCGATGGCGCAATCAGCAACGCCAATCCGGTAGCCGCTTCGGCAACGGCGGAGAAAATCAGCACTTTTTTCATCGCCCGATGACACCCAGCCGTTGGCTGCTAGCGTTTCGCTTCCGCAGGCACGGTCTGCGCGCCTCGCGCCCGACAATCAATCAGCTTTCGCCTTCTCCCTCATGGCCGCCTGCAGCTTCTTGATGTCTTCGGGCGACAGTTGCGGCCGGTCGACCTTGATTGTTAGCTTGTTGAGCTTGGCGGTCAGGGGGAACGGTGGCTTGTAGTCCGCATCGTTGACGCCGGTGAGCGTGTCGGAGCCGATGTCGAAACTCTCGTCCCACTGCAGGATCATCGGCAGCGTCTTCTCCATCCGTTTAGTTGCGACCGCCTTGCCGTCCACCTTCAACGTGCCGGTGCCGGGTCGACCGACGCCGCTGAAGTTGTTGAACGCAAGCGTACCGGCGCCGGACCCTTCATACTTGAAGTCGAATTCGACTGTGTGTCGCCCCGGCGTCAGTGCCTCGTCGCCCTCCCACTTTAGACGTTCAAGGTCGACCAGGTTCCACAGGAACACCGGCTTGCCTTTCAGCAGGTAAAAGCCGTAGCCAGCGAAGCGCCCGCCCGAGGTCAGGATCATGCCCTCGGCGCCTCCCTGCGGCACTTCGATGTCGGCGGTGATCGTGTAGGACGTGTTGAGCAGCAGCGGCGAATCACCCTGCGGCA
>CAVQYD010000019.1:0-284109 GCA_963718035.1 uncultured Alphaproteobacteria bacterium
GAAAAACAGGAACCTCGCATCAACGCTCATTGTTGAGGCTGAAAGAGCACGCAGGAAACGACCGCAATAATCGTTGAATGCATACGACCTCAGCGAACCAAAGGAAGGTGCGCCATGACGAAAAACAGGACGAAAACCAAATCACTCACTGCTCTGGCGGCTGCCGCGACCCTTGGAATCGCGGCCGTCGCCGCGCCGGCACCGGCCGAGGCAGGGCACGGCGGCGCGATTGCTGCCGGCATCATTGGCGGGCTTGCGGCCGGCGCCATCATCGGCTCAGCCGCCGCGCACGGTCCCTATTACGCCTATGGTCCCGGCTATTATTACGGCCCTGGACCGGTCTACTACGGCGGCTGTTATTGGACCCGCCAGCGAGTCTGGGACGGCTGGGGATGGCGCCCGCGGCGCGTAAGGGTCTGTGATTAAGGCACTAGCCAACTGCGTGAAAGTCACGCGATAAACTAGAAAAAGCCCGGATTCGGCAAAGCTTCCGGGTTTTTTCAAAACGAGGGGCGGGCCGGCGCTCAACAAATTTCCGACATATTGGAACTGTCTCTATCGTCGGCACGGGGACAGGATGAGCTTAAACTTCACTATTCGTGGTCGGTACTTACCCGACCTGACCCTGGAGGAAGCACCTATGAAGAAGACGATCCTTGCGCTCGCAACGGCTGGCATGCTCGCCGTTGGCACCTTGGGCGCCCCGACCGTTGCTGATGCTCGTTGCTATGGCTGCGGCGTTGGTGCGGGCGTAGCCGCCGGCGTGATCGGTGGAGCGATAATTGGCGGCGCGATCGCCAACAGCGGACCACGCTATTACGGCCCGGCTCCGGGCTATGTCGTGTATGAGGGTTACGGCGCACCCTATCCGGCCGCCTGCCCGGGTGGTTATTGGGCCCGCCGGCCGATGCATGACCGTTACGGCAACTTCGTCGGTTGGAGCCGTCCGCGTTTCATCTGCCCTTAAAGATCGCGTAACGACTTTGGGTGGATGATCGGGGCCAAATTCTTTTGGCCCGAGAGGACACCCATGAAACAGACGATCATCGCGTTCGCCGCGGCCGCTACCATGGCCGCGGCGTTGCCGTCTTCGGCGCAGGCGCATTGCCAGGGTTGCGGAGTCGCCGCCGGCGTGGTCGGCGGACTTGCCGCCGGCGCCATCATCGGCTCAGCCATCGCCAATAGCGGACCGACCTATGTCGCGCCGGCCCCCGTTTACGGGCCGCCCCCGCCCGCCTATGCCGAACCGTCGGACGTCGTGGAAGGCGGAGTTTGCCACTTCGAGCGGCGCCGGGTTTGGGTTGAAGGCTACGGCTGGCAGCCGCGCCGCGTCGAAGTCTGCGACTAACGCTCCCGTTTAGCGCCGCATGTGCTCGAGCACAGCGGCCGTCGGCCAGCAGTCGATCTTAAGACCGTTTTTTCTCTGATACGCGCCAAGCGCGGCGCGCGTGAGCATTCCCGCCTTGCCCTCGATCTTGTCCTTGTAGAGGCCGAGCGCGGTGAGCCTCCGCTGCATCGCTTCGACCTCTGCCGTCTTGAGTTGCGTGTTCTTGCTCCACGGCGTCTCGAAGGGCTTCCCTCCCGCGATGCGATCGCTGAGATGGCCTACGAAAAGGACATAAAGATCCGAATAGTTGTAGTCCTTGAGCACGAAATAGTTCTTTGGCGCCAGAAAAGAGGGACCGTAACTTCCTTCCGGCTGTAGCAGCGAGGCTTCGAGCGCCATTTCCTTGCGGTCGAGCTTCCGGCCATACGTAGGCACAAAACCGCGTGTGAGCCACTCGGCGATCGTCTTGGTGACCTCGGGCACGCCAATGCTGCAATCGGCATTTGCCGGCGCGCGCACCTCGATCGCCCACGGTTCGCCCGCACGCCAGCCTTTACCCGCGAGCTGTTTTGCTGCCGAAGCAAGCGCGTCGGGGACCGATCGCCAGATGTCGGCGCGCCCGTCACCGTCGAAATCAACCGCGTATTTGTAGAATTCCGACGGCAAAAATTGCGTGAGACCCATCGCGCCACCCCAGGACGAACGCATGTCGGCGCGCGACACGCCATCCTGCAGCATCTTCAAGGCATACAGGAATTCGTTTCGGAAGAAATCCTTGCGCTTGCCGACATAGGCCTGCGTCGCCAGCGTGCGGATGGCATCGAGCGGCAACTGATATCCGCCATAATCGGTTTCGCGCGCCCAGATCGCGAGCACGACATTGCCTGAGACGCCGAATTCCTTCTCGATGCGGGCAAGTGACTCCCGATATTGCGCGGCCAGCTGACGCCCGCGCGCGGCGAGACGTTCGAAGCTCGCTTCGCGAAGATATTGAGCCGGTGTTTGCACGAATTCCGGTTGCTGCGGCTGTTTCTCCGGGCGTCCGGGGATCGCAAGATCCGGGAGCGAAAGATCGGGTCCAGTCCACGCGTTGCTGCATCAAAGATAGCGCGAGAAATGCCCAGTTCGCGCGCCGCAGGCCACTGAACCGCGAGCCATTGTTGGAAAGCCGCGTCGGCCTGCGCGGCGACGATCGAGAAAAACAGCCCCGCGGCAACAATGACGGCGCGTAGAAACATTTTGCCGGCTAGTCCGAATGAGTGCGTTGTTCTATCGGAAGCGGCCCGAACGCGGGTGGCGGAATACGGCGTCGAGATGCGGCTTCATAAGCTGACGCAACATGAAGCAGCACATCTTCCTTGCCTGGCTCGGCACGGAATACCAACGAAAACGGCAGGCCAGGCTCGGCAATCGTGGTCGGCGTATTCGAAGGCGCATGCAGATAATGCGTTCCATCGGCACTTAATTGATAGACCGGGTCGTAAACGGTGGTTACGAATCCCGCGGGAATGAGCACTTCGGTCAGGCCGGCATTGGGCCCGCTGAGAGACTCCATCGTCAGGTTATTGCGCAATCCCTGTCCTGCACCGCCGATTTTACCGGGCGGCCACGGCGTGTGCAGCCGCACCAGCACGTCGAGGGCATTTTCCAGCATCACCATCATGTCGGCGCGCCGCAAAAGTTCGCGCAGCATGATCCGCTCGTTGGTGCATTGCCGTTCGCCCAGCGGATTGCGCAAATCCGCGACCTCGTCCCAGTTCAGCCAGCTCGCACGCTGGTCATCGCCCCAGAATTTCGAACGCGCATTGAGCGAAGTGAAGTCAGTGAGCGTCTCCGTGAAGCCCTTTTCTTTCCAGTCCGCAGCGCGGCGCGACAGATATTGATTGATGTGGAAGCGGAACGCCATTTGCGGCGCCTGATGCTGGATGGTGCCAAGATCCAGGTTGGAGGGTGACGGGATACGGCCTTCGGCCATTTCGAGCATGTAGTCGATCGGCTTCATCGTGCCGGCGCCGAAGATTTTGCCGGGCTCAAATTCCGTCGGCCGGATCGCGGCGGCGAATTCCTTGAACAAGGGCTGACCATCGGCGGTCAACCGGAACAAAATATCCGGCATGAAAACGGGCACCAACCGCGCGAGCGCCACGCGATAGTCGACTTTCATTTGTTCGATATCGGGATCCGGCTTCCAAAGCGGGTCGGACGACTCGACCAGTGTCGCGCCAAGCTTGTCGCCAAGCACGGTCTTTATCTCTTTCGCCGCAGCCGTAGTGATGGGCATCTCGGTCATGTTGCCGGGCCGCATCGTCATCGACTCCCGGATGACGCCGATTCGCAGGCCTTTGAGGGACCCAGCCGGTATCGTGTGGCGCGCATAATTGTCCAGCACCGATGAGCGCGGCACGGTGGTGAAGGGATCGCGCGGATCGTAGTAACCTTTCGCCGGATCCTTGAGCGCATCGAGCACCTTTGCGGCATCTCCGATGGTGCGGGCGAGAATTCCGGAACGATCTACATGGATGTCAGCGCCAATGGCGCCGCCGTCAAATCCGAGCAAGGCTTTGTGCGGCAAGATAAGCGCCACTGCATTGTGATTGGCGGGGCCGCGGCACGACGCGCGCGTCTCCTCGCCCAGACTGCACATGACCATGTTGGTCGAGACCGAGACGCCGGAACCGGAACTTGACCCGAGCGATGCTGCGCGGGTGGTGTCATAGGGATTTGATGGATTTCCGGCCCAGCTGCTGCGCTGATAGCCAAGCGTCGACGGCAGCACTTTGCCGGGCTTGTGCGGCCCACCCGGATCGTCAGGGCGGCCGTTATATTCCGTGTTCACGGCCTTGGCGAAGATTATTGCGCCCTTGTTGCGAAGCTGTTCGACCAGGGCGTGGTCGCGGGCCGGAAAATCGATGTCGTAGCGAGCATCGCCGCCGCCGGTCGAACGCATGTCCTTTGTGTCGAACGGATCCTTGAACGAGAATACGACGCCGTACATGGGCATTTTTTCAAGGTCTGGATTACGGCCGTAAGTCGCGTCAAGTTCCGCTGCGCGCTCAAGCGCGTCGGGCAGATGGCGGAAATATTCGCACACCGGCGGCGCACCTTTCGGCAGCGGGCCCTTTGAGGGGTGCAAATCAAAATCGCCGCGGCAGGTCACCGAGCGTTCGCCGCGAATATTAAGCGTGGCAAGCGCGTTGACCTGGCCCGCATCGGGCTTGCCGACAGTCATCCCGAATTGCTGCTGTACCGAAGGGTCGGAAGCGGTTGCTTCCATGCGGCCAAATTCCAGCGATGGCCCTTTGTACTTATCGAGATCCGGCAACAGCTCGGCTGCCTTCACCGTTTGCGTAGGGAACTTGACCGGCGCGCCGCCGCGAACGGTGCCCTTCGATTCGGGTATGGCCGCTCCGTCTTTCGTCACCAGCAGGTTCGACGTACCGTTAAATGCGCGCACGCGCGCCAGATAATGCCGGACGACATCAACGCAGGTCGTATCGCCTGCGCTGATCGCCACATGCAGCTCGTCGATGGTCGCCTCTTCGAGAACAAACTGTTTTTTCGGTGCGCGGACAGGCTTGTTCATGGCAGGGGCTTCCTCGTCCCGCCGAGACTAAAGGGTCCGCTTTGCCGGTGGAAGCAGGCCTATCGCGAGAACTTTTTGTATTTGAGCCGGTGTGGGATCACCGAATCCGTGCCCAAACGCCGCATCTTGTCAGTTTCATAGTCCTGAAAATTGCCCTCGAACCATTCGACGTGGCTGTCGCCCTCAAAAGACAGAATATGCGTGGCAATACGGTCAAGAAACCAGCGATCGTGGCTGATGATGACGGCGCAACCTGCGAAATCTTCCAGTGCCTCTTCCAGCGCACGCAGCGTTTCGACGTCCAGGTCGTTTGTGGGCTCGTCGAGCAGCAGCAGGTTTGCGCCGGATCGAAGCATCTTTGCGAGATGGACGCGATTGCGCTCCCCACCCGACAGCGTGCCGACCTTTTTCTGCTGGTCCGCGCCCTTGAAATTGAATGACGCGCAGTAAGCGCGGGAATTCATTTCCTTCTTGCCAAGCAGGATCACGTCGTTGCCTTCGGAGATCTCCTCCCACACGGTCTTTTTGCCGTCGAGGCTATCGCGTGATTGGTCGACATAGCCGAGGTGCACCGACTCGCCGATCTTTATTGTCCCCTTGTCGGGCTTCTCCTGGCCCGTAATCATCCGGAACAGCGTTGTTTTGCCCGCGCCGTTCGGACCTATCACACCAACGATGCCGCCAGGCGGCAGCTTGAAGGTGAGATCGTCGATAAGGAGATTGTCACCGAAACCTTTGGTCAGATGATCAAAATCAACGACGTTCTGGCCGAGCCGCTCGGCGACAGGGATGGTGATCTGCGCGACGGTATTCTGCTTGGCATTGGCGATCTTGAGCAGTTCCTCATAGCGCTGGTAGCGCGCCTTGGATTTGGCCTGTCGCGCTTTGGGCGACGATAAAATCCATTCGCTCTCACGCTGCAAAGTGCGCTGCCGCGCCTCGTCCTCGCGCGATTCCTGCTCCAGCCGCTTCTGCTTCTGCGAGAGCCAGGATGTGTAATTGCCCTGATAGGGAATGCCACGGCCGTGGTCCAGCTCGAGAATCCAGCCTGTAACGTTGTCGAGGAAGTAGCGATCGTGGGTCACGATCAGGATCGCACCCGGGTAGTTGCGCAGGTGACCTTCCAGCCAGTTCACACTCTCGGCATCGAGGTGATTGGTCGGCTCGTCGAGCAGCAGCAGATCAGGCTGATCAAGCAGCAGCCGGCAAAGCGCGATACGGCGTTTCTCACCGCCGGAAAGTTGGGCAACCTCGGCATCGTCGGGCGGGCAGCGCAACGCGTCCATGGCCAGATCAACCTGGCTATCGAGGTCCCACAGGTTCTTGGAGTCGATCTCGTCCTGCAGTTTTGCCATTTCCTCCGCGGTCTCATCCGAGTAATTGGAGGCAATTTCGTTGTAGCGGTCGAGGAGCGCCTTCTTGGCGGCGACACCTTCCATGACGTTCTCGCGAACGGTTTTCTTCGGATCGAGCTGAGGTTCCTGCTCCAGATAGCCGACGCGGGCACCTTCCGCGACCCAGCCGTCCCCTGTGAAGTCCTTGTCGATGCCGGCCATGATGCGCAGCAGGGTGGATTTGCCGGAGCCGTTGACGCCGAGCACGCCAATCTTGGCGTCGGGATAGAAGGAAAGATGAATGTCATCCAGGACCTTCTTCGCCGGCGGGTAGGTCTTGGTCAGACCTTCCATATGATAGATGAATTGACGTCCGTTCATTGAACTCTCGAAATTCTCCATACGCGGCCCGAATCCGCCAGCGCACGCTTACGCGCGACCACACGCTTTGTCGGGAAATGTGGGGCTGATGTAACGGCGGAAACCCGAAAGAGCAAGCGCTGAGCGCAGGACACCGGGGGTGTGCAATCCAAGTAAACCTCTGGAAAGGCTGATTGCAAAAATGCCGCCGGTATGCCGTGCGGGCACCGGTTTTTAACCGCTTCGGCGCCATGATCGCCTTGCATGAACCTGGTCGTCGGACGGGACGACCAAGGTGCAAGAGGGCGATGTTTACGCCCGGTCGGTGTGGGAGTTACGCGTCATGGGTCGAGCAATCGTGGCCTTGTCCGGTTCGGCAATTGCAATGTTACCCAAGCCATTTGTCGTCCTCGGCAACTTTTTTGGCGGGTTCTGGCGTGAGCTGACCCGTGATGCGGTCCGGCCATACAGGCCGGAATTGCACTATATGCGTGGGCCAGGCCCTGCATGGCGCGCTAAGCACGGCCTACGCCCCTCCTGAGACCCCTATCTTTTCGGCTTGCCCGCCCTAAATTGGCGCGCCGCACAGGCGCGGCGCTTTGAGGGAGTATCAGGGGTATGGTTCGGGCAGCCATTCTGGATGATTACCAGAACGTTGCGATGCAGTTTGCTGACTGGTCGCCGATCGCCAAGGATGTCGAAATCAAAGTCTTCAACAAGCCGCATTGCCGACCAAGGCGAGGCGATCAAGGCGTTGCAGGGGTATGCTATCATTGTTGGAATGCGCGAGCGCACGCCGTTCCCGCGCAAGGTGATCGAAGCTCTCCCGGACCTTAAATTGCTGATTACAACCGGCGCCCGCAACAATTCCTTCGACGTCAAGGCATGCGCCGAACGCGGCATCACCGTCAGCGGCACCGGCGCCGCAGGCAGCCCGACCACAGGCATTGCCTTCGGGCTGATGCTCGAGCTGACCCGGCATATCGGCTTTGAGAACGCGCGGCTGAAGGCTGGCGACCCCTGGCAGGTCACCGTCGGCCGCGACCTCGAAGGCCTTACCCTTGGCATCCTCGGCCTGGGCAAGCTCGGTCAGCGATCAGCCGCAGTGGGCAAGGCATTCGGCATGAAAATCATCGCCTGGAGCCAGAACCTGACCGCGGAAAAAGCCAGCGCCGCAGGGGCAGAACTGGTCTCGAAGGATGACCTTTTCCGCAATGCGGACTTCGTAACAATTCATAATGTGCTGAGCGAGCGCTCGCGCGGGCTCGTCGGCGCAAAGGAACTCGGCTTGATGAAAAAGTCGTCCTACCTGATCAATACATCGCGCGGGCCGATCGTCGACGAAAAAGCCCTGATCGCGGTGCTACAGGCAAACTCCATCGCTGGCGCCGGTCTCGACGTCTTCGACGTCGAACCGCTGCCGCTCGATCACCCGTTCCGAAAGATGGACAATGTCGTGATCACGCCTCATCTCGGCTATGTCAGCGAACAGAATTACCGGAAATATTTCCCCGACATCGTCGAGGACATCCGCGCTTGGCTCGATGGCAAGCCCGTGCGCGTCATTGAGGCAAAGTAGTGCGTCAAAAGCCGAACAGCTTCGCCGCGTTATTGTAGGCGACGTCCGCGCGCAGGCCTTCGTCGAGCGGCACAGTGTCGATAAATTCGCAGCCTGGCCAGTCGAAAGGATAGTCGGCTGAGAACATGACACGATCGCGGCCCAATGCATCGATCGAGCAGCGCACCGGCGGGAGATCGTACATTCCCGAGGTCGTCACCCAGACATTCTCCTTGAAATATTGCGACGGCGGCTTCGGCAAATTCCAGCCATAGGGCGCCGAGCGGCTGTCGAAACGCCAGAGCTGGAACGGCAATGTTTCGCCGAGATGGCCGAGCAAAAGCTTCGCCTTTGGATAGCGATGGAAGACGCCGCCGCAAATGATGCGAAGCGCGTGCGAACCGGTCTCTACGCCCCATCCCCACATCGGCCGCGCCAATACGTTATATCCGGCAAGCGCCGGCGGTTGCGTCACGGGGTCGGCGGGATGCAGATAGATCGGCGCGCCCAACGCCGCGGCGCGCTCCCAGAATGGATCATAGAAGCGGTCGTCGAGGTATTTGCCGTTGGTGTGCCCGTTGATCATGGCGCCGCAGAATTTTAGATCGCGCATGCAACGTTCGAGTTCGTCGGCGGCGGCTTTGGCGTCCTGCATCGCCAGGTGGGCGAATCCGGAATAGCGGTCCGGACGTTTCTGGATTTCCTTGGCAAGGAAATCGTTCGACGCGCGCGCGTTCCGCACGGCGGCCGCGGTGTCGCGCTCGACCTGCACGCCAGGCCCGGCGATCGCCAGAACCGCCCGCGCAATGCCAGTTCTGTCCATCATTTGCAGCCGCTGATCGCCGAAATCGGTCAGGCACGCATAAAGCTGTGCCGTTTTGGCCGGCGCGACATCGACCATCGTCGGACGCCAATAGGGCTCAGTTGCGGGATCCAGAAAGTGCTCCTCGAGCGCGTTTTTTTTGATCATGGATCTCCTCATTGCGGACCGCAGCCGCGCTTATCTTTTCTCTTTTAGGTGTATCGGATTTTGGGCTATCGTGTCCCACGATGCAAGGCGGCAAAAGACCGCCGGTCCAACGGGTGTGAAGCATAATGAATCGTCTCGTCACCAACGACAAAAGCCAGGTGCAGGTAATCGCGCGTGCGGCCACCATTCTGCGCGCGCTGGAAGACGAGAATTCAGGCCTGAGCCTCGGCCAGATCGCTCTGCGCGTGAACCTTGCACGCTCGACCGTGCAACGCATCGTTGCTGCACTCGAAACCGAAAAGCTGGTCATCGCTGCGACGCCAAACGGGCGCGTGCGGCTCGGTCCAACAATTCTGCGCCTCGCCGCGTCCGTTCGTAGCGACTTTATCGCGATGGCACGTCCATTTCTCGAGCGACTGTCGGAAGAATTGCATGAAACCGTCGACCTCTCGACGGTGAAGAAGGATCATCTCGTCTTCATCGACCAAGTCATCGGATCTCAGCGCCTGCGCGCCGTATCGGGAGTTGGTGACACGTTCCCGCTCTATTGCACCGCGAACGGCAAAGCCTACCTCGCACAGCTCACCGACAAGGCGATCGAAGCCTTGATCGGGCGTGCTTATGAAGCGCGGACGCCGAACACGCTGACCCGCCTTGACGCATTGCTCGCTGACCTGAAATCGGCACGCCGCAACGGCATAGCCTTTGACCGTGAAGAGCACACTCAGGGAATTTGCGCGGTTGGTATCGCGTTGCATGATCCGCTCGGCAATGCGGTCGCCATTTCAGTTCCGGTGCCGAGCCAACGCTTTTCTAGTCGCCAGGTGCTGATTACCGAACGCCTGATCGCCACCAAAGAGTCCTTGGAGACTTATATGAACTCCGTAGCCGCCTGACCGGCGGCGAACGCGTGGAATATCCGCAAAGAACCGCAATTGCGCTCATCGCAAGGGAGGATTGCCGTGGCCAAACGAATTCGCGGCGTAATGTTCGAAGAAAATCTCAAGAACAGCATGGGGCTGGAATTTTACAACCTGTCCCATCGTTTCGGCTATCAGTCGCCGAACTGGCCGTATTTTGAAGATGTAAAAATTGAGCGTATTCACTACATGGCAAAGTCGGGCGTGTTGTCGCAACGCATCACGACCTCGATGCACAACACGACGCACATCGACGCGCCGGCCCATGTCGTGCAGGGCACACCATTCATTGATGAAGTGCCGCTGCCTCACTTCTTCGGCTCCGGCATCGTGGTCTCGATCCCGAAAGAAAAGTGGGAACCGATCACCGGCGATGATCTCGAAAAAGCATGCGGCAAGATTATTCGTCCACGCGATGTGGTGATCGTCAACACCGGCTGGCATAAATTTTACGAAGACAGCGAAGACTATTTTTGCCGCGCGCCGGGATTTGTGCCTTCGGCCGGAGAATGGTTCGTCGAGAAGAAGGTAAAGGTCATCGGTCACGACACACAGGCCAACGACCACCCGCTCGCCACAGCCATAGGGCCGCAGCGCAACGGCCCGCTGCATCCGCATTTGGCGGAAGAATACCGCGAATGGTCCGGTGGCCGGGATTGGAAGGACGATTTTCCAGAGTGGGAACCGGTTCACCGCATCCTGTTCAAGAATGGCATCATGGGCATCGAGAATGTCGGAGGCGACATCGACAAGGTCACAGGCAAGCGTTGCACCTTCGCCTATTTTCCGTGGAATTGGGATCGCGGCGACGGCTGCATCGTTCGACTGGTCGCGATCGTCGACCCAAGCGGAAAATATCGCATCGAACGCGGGAGAAAATTCTGATGCATATCAAGCGTTTTTCGGATGCCAAGCCCTACGAGGCTCCCAACCACCGCAATTACACGTCGCTACGCCTGTTCGGCGCCGAGGCCGGCGGCACCAAGAATCTCGTCTTCGGCTATTCGCATTTCCTTCCCGGCGGCGGTGCCGGCCCGGACGCCTCTCCACCCGAGAAGGTCTATTTCGTTTTGCGGGGCGAATTGACCGTGATCGTCAATGGCAAGGAAACAGTCCTCAAGGCGAACGATTCCTGCGTGATTGAACCGAATGAAACACGCGAAATCGTCAACCGGGGCAACGAGGTTTGCACCATCGTGGTCGCAGTCGCCAACCCACCGAAGTGATGCCGGCGGCGCGACGAGGAAGAAAGTTGGGAGGACATCATGTCGGAAAGTTTTCTTAAGAACCCACTCTCGCTTTTCGACATCAAGAGCAAGACGGCCATAGTGACTGGCGCGTCGGGCGCCTTCGGCGCGTTGGCTGCAAAGACCTTCGCGGGAGCCGGCGCAAACCTAATTCTGGCTGCGAGCAAGGCCGAAGAGCTCAAGAAGGTAGCCGCCGAATGTGAGAAGCTTGGCGGAAAAGCCGAGATCGTGGCCTTGCGGCCAAGTTCGGAGGAAAACTGCGACAAGATCGTGAAAGCCGCTGTCGACAAATTCGGACGCGTCGACATCCTCGTCGTCGCGTCGGGCCTCAACAAAGTGTCCAAGATCGTCGACCAGAAGCCGGACGATTTCCTCGACGTCATGGACGCCAATGTCACGCAGTCGTGGCTGATGGCGCGCGCGGCCGGCCGTCAAATGGTCAAGCAAGGTCAGGGAGGCAAAGTCATTCTGACGTCGTCAGCGCGCGGATTACTCGGTCACCCCGCCGGCTACAGTGCCTATTGCGCATCGAAATCGGCGGTTGACGGCATCACGAAGGCGCTTGGCTGCGAATGGGGAGAGACCGGCATCACCGTGAACGCGCTCGGACCGACCGTCTTCCGCTCTCCGCTCACAGCCTGGATGTACGAAGACACGGAGCGCGCGCAAGCCGTACGCAAAGGTTTTCTCGCACGTGTGCCGAAAGGACGGCTGGGTGAGCCGGAAGATCTCGCCGGGCCGCTCCTGTTCCTCGCCTCCAAGGCATCGGATTTCTACACCGGCCACATTCTTTATGCAGATGGTGGCTATACGGCTGGATAGTGATGGCGAAAGCGCGCATCGCAGTAGTGGGCGCCGAACTCATGGGCCACGGCATTGCGCAGGTATTCGCGCTCGCCGGCCATAACGTTACGATTACCGATTTCGTCAGATCCAATCTCGACAGCGCAAAAGCACGCATCCTCGCAAATTTGAAAGACCTAGGCGAAGATCAGCGGACTGTGGAGCGCGTGGCCCCCGTCACCGACCTCGCAGCGGCAGTGCGTGATGCCGATTACGTCGTCGAAGCCGTGCTGGAAGACTTATCACTTAAACAGAAATTGTTCGGCAACATCGAAAAGCATGTGCGGCCGGATACGATCCTCGCCAGCAATACTTCGGTCATCCCCATTACGAAGATCATGGAAGGTCTCGCGCGCCGTGAACGGGCGCTCGGCACGCACTGGTGGAATCCGCCCTTTCTGGTGCCGCTGGTCGAAATCATTGAGACGCAATGGACTTCGCCGCAGACCCTAGATTTCACCATGACGCTGCATGCCGCAGCCGGAAAAAAGCCGGCGCACGTGAGAAAAGACGTTCCCGGATTTATCGGCAATCGTCTGCAGCACGCATTGTGGCGCGAAGCCGTCGCCCTGGTGGAACAGGGCATTTGCGACGCTGAGACCGTCGACAATGTAATCAAGGCCGCGTTCGGCCGACGCCTCGCTGTGCTCGGTCCTCTCGAGAATGCCGACATGGTAGGGACCGATCTAACGCTGGCGATCCACAAGACGGTGCTGCCCGATATCGACAGCCGGCGCGCGCCATCCCCCTATCTCGAAAAGCTGGTGAAAGAGGGAAAGCTTGGATTCAAATCGGGCGAAGGCTTTCGCAAATGGAGTCCCGAGCAGCAATCTCAACTTCGTTCGAAAGTGCTGCGGCATCTCAAAAATGCGCGTGTTGAAGACACCAACGGCAAAAACTGAAATCAGGGAGGTGACAATGAAAGGCCATCGGACGATATCGCGCCGCGCGCTGGTCAAGACCGGACTTGGCGCCATTGCGGCCCCGGCTGTCTTACGCACCCTGCCGGCAGAAGCGCAGTCGCAGGTGATAAAAATCGGGCACGTCAGTCCTAAAACTGGTCCCCTCGCGGGCTTCGGTGAAGCAGACAGCTTCATCCTCGAACAGGTGCGTGGCATCCTCGCCAAAGGCCTGACAAACAGCGGCAAGAGCTACAAGGTCGACATCATCTCCAAGGACAGCCAGTCAAGCGGCAATCGTGCCGCAGAAGTGGCGTCCGAGCTTATCCTGGGTGACAAGGTCAACCTCATCGTCGCCTCGGCGACGCCTGACACGACCAATCCGGTATCGGATCAGGCCGAAGTCAACGAAGTACCGTGCATCACCACCAACTGTCCGTGGCAACCTTACTTTTTCGGCCGCAAGGGCGATCCCAAAAAGGGCTTTACGTGGACCTATCATTTTTTCTGGGGCCTTGAGGATGTGATCGCCTCATTCCTGGCGCTCTGGGATGAGCTTCCAACCAACAAGGTGGTCGGCGGCCTTTTTCCCAACGACGCTGACGGCAATGCATGGGGCGACCCAAAGCTTGGCTTGCCGCCCGCGCTCGCCAAGGCCGGCTACAAGTTGCACGACCCAGGCCGCTATCAGCTCATGAACAGCGATTTCACATCGCAAATTTCCGCATTCAAGACTGCAGGCGCCGAGATCGTGACCGGCAACATGATCCCGCCGGATTTTGCGACCTTCTGGTCGCAGGCGGCTCAGCAAGGCTTCAAACCGAAAATAGTCACCATCGGCAAGGCGTTGCTGTTTCCTTCGGTCATCGAATCATTGGGCGAACGCGGCAACGGACTCACAAGCGAGGTCTGGTGGACGCCGCACCATCCATTCAAGTCCGGCCTCACTGGCCAAAGCTGCCAGCAACTCACCGACGCATATACTCGTGCATCAAACCGGCCCTGGACACAGCCGATCGGATTCCAGCACGCATTATTTGAAGTGGCCATCGACGTGCTCAAGCGCACGAAAAATTTGAGTGATCCGAAGTCTATTCTCGAGGCAATCGTTGCAACCAACTACCAATCAATCGTCGGACCGATTCAGTGGACGGGTGCTCCGGTGAAGAACGTGACCAAAACGCCGCTGGTGGCCGGACAATGGCAGCGCAAGAACGGAAAATTCGAGCTGGTGATCGCCGAGAACAAAACCGCTCCGAATGTTCCACTTGGTGGAAAACTGCAGCCACTGTCGTAAAAGGGATCACAAGCATGGTCGGGCCAGTCCCGACCATCCCGCTTATGCAGTTCCTTGCCGGCCTAAGCGGTTCGCACGGGACAAGCCCGCGCATGGCGACGGAGCAAAAATGCCGTCCATCCTTTCCCTTGAGCGTATTTCCAAGCGGTTCGGCGCCGTGATCGTCGCCGACAGCATCGATCTCGCGCTAAAAGATGGTGAAGCGCTCGGCATCATCGGGCCGAATGGGGCCGGCAAGACCACATTGTTCGGTATCGCTTCGGGAACGGTGGCGCCCGATTCCGGCCGTGTGCTGTTTGCAGGCGATGATATCACCCAGCTTCCCGCCGAGCGCCGCTGCCGGATGGGGTTGGCCCGCTCTTTCCAGATACCGCAGCCGTTTTCCGGTATGACCGTGTTCGAAAACGTAGTGGTAGCGGCCGCTTTTGGCGCGGGCGAGCGTGAATCCGTTGTCTACGGCCGCTCCGCGGAATTGCTCTCGCGCTGCGGGCTGGCCGGCAAGGCAAACATGCGAGCCGGCAACCTCACGCTGCTCGACCGCAAGCGGCTGGAACTGGCGCGCGCGATGGCGACGAAACCGCGCGTGCTGCTGCTCGACGAGGTTGCCGGCGGCCTCACAGAACACGAATGTGCGGCATTGATCACACTGGTCAAAGATGTTCGCGCAACCGGCATCTCGATCATTTGGATCGAACACGTGGTGCATGCCCTCCTCGCCGTTGTCGACCGCCTCCTCGTTTTGCATGACGGCAAATTCATTGCCGAAGGTGATCCGGCCACAGTCATTCGGAGTCCACAGGTCGCGGAGATCTACATGGGTATCGACGCCGATGCCTGACCGATACCTTCTGAAGGTCGACGCGATCGATGCGTTCTATGGCGATTTCCAGGCCCTGTTCGGAGTGACCTTGAACGTTCAGGCCGGTCAGGTCGTTGCCGTCATCGGCGCAAATGGTGCTGGCAAGAGCACGTTGCTGAAATCAATCGCAGGCCTGATCCATCCGCTTCGGGGAGAGATTCTGTTCGAGGGTGAGGCCACGACCCGTTTGGCCGCATTTGAAGTACTTGCGCGCGGAATTGCACTCGTGCCTGAAGGCCGACGGCTTTTCCCTTCGCTGAACGTCGAGGAAAATCTGCTCATCGGCGGTCAATCGCGGAGACAGGGACCGTGGACGCTGTCGCGCGTGTACGAACTTTTTCCGGTGTTGGCCGAGCTTCGGCATCTGCCCGCACCCGCACTTTCGGGCGGCCAGCAACAGATGGCCGCCATCGGCCGGGCGTTGATGTCCAACCCGAGATTGTTGCTCTGTGACGAAATCAGCCTCGGCCTGGCGCCCATCATCGTCCGCGATATCTATGCCCAACTTCCCAACATCGTGGCGGAAGGCTTGTCGGCGATCATCGTCGAACAGGACATCGTGCAGGCTCTTAAAGCCGCCGCGCATATCTATTGTCTTCAGGAAGGCCGGGTTGCCCTTGAAGGTCCCGCAGGGCAAATGACGCGGGAAAAGATTTCAGCCGCGTATTTCGGGGTGTAATCCATGCAATGGATCAATATTGTCTTGCAAGGAACCCTCATCGGCGGGCTCTACGCCATGTTCGCTGCGGGGCTTTCGCTCATCTTCGGCGTAATGCGACTTGTCAACATCGCGCATGGCGACTTGATTGTTCTGGCGGCCTACGTATCGCTGATGGTGACGCAAGCATTTGGCATAGGACCACTCGCGTCGCTGCTCCTGGTCGTGCCGACAATGGCGGTCATCGGCTATGCGCTGCAACGCGGCCTACTCAATCGCACACTTGGCGATGACCTGTTGCCACCACTGTTGGTGACTTTCGGTCTCTCGATCATCATTCAGAACGGACTTCTGGAATTTTTCACCGCTGACAGCCGCCGGCTCCAGGCAGGTTCCATCGAAATTCAGGCCTTCGAAATTGCACAGGGCATCTGGATTGGTGTCTTGCCGCTCGTTCAGTTCGCAGTGGCCATTGCCGTAGTCGCGGCCCTGCAATTGCTGTTCTACCGGACCGCCCTCGGCCGTGCATTCAGGGCGACATCCGACGATCAAGCAGTTGCCCAGTTGATGGGTTTAGATACCCGTCATGTCTTTGCCGCGGCGATGGCATTGTCGCTCGCGGTCATTGCGATCGCCGGCGTGTTTCTGGCAATACGTGCAAATTTTGATCCTTCGATAGGCCCGGCACGGCTGATCTTCGGCTTCGAAGCCGTGATCATCGGTGGCCTCGGCAGCATGTGGGGAACGCTCGCGGGCGGAATCATTCTCGGCGTCTCTCAGGCCATCGGCGCACAGATAGACCCCGGGTGGCAAATACTTGCGGGACACATCGTGTTTCTCGCCATTCTCGCTGCGCGGCCGCAGGGATTGTTCCCCAAGGTATCAGGATGATTGTCGAGCACGCGACACGGTCGAGCCGCATCGGCACCGGGATCATCGCCGCGATGATCTTCGTCCTGGCGATTGCGCCCTATTGGGGCGATCGGCAGACACTTCGGCTGCTTGCAGAGATGTTTACGTTTGTTGCGCTGGCAAGTCTTTGGAATCTCCTCGCCGGCTATACCGGCCTGGTTTCTGTCGGCCAGCAAGCTTTCGTCGGACTGGGCGGATATATTTTATTTGCGCTTGCCATATTATTGGACGTCGACCCGGTATTCGCCATTTTCATTGCCGGCCCGATTGGTGCGTTCATCGCCATTCCGGTCGCGGTACTGATTTTTCGCCTGCGCGGTGCGTATTTCGCGATCGGGACTTGGGTCGTCGCCGAGATATTCCGCCTCCTTGCATCGCAGGTATCGGTTCTCGGAGGCGGCTCCGGCATCAGCCTTCCGGCGGCCGTAATAATTTCCATGGCGTCGAGCCGGCAAATTCGCGAGTTCGAGACTTACTGGCTGGCGCTCGCACTCATGACGTCCATCTTAGCCGCGATTACGATACTTTTGCGTTCTCGCCATGGCCTTGCACTGACAGCTATTCGCGACAACGAAATCGCGGCACAGAGTAGCGGAATTAACGTGTGGGGAATCAAATTTGCGGTCTATGTATTCGCCGCCTTCGGCACATCGATTGTCGGCGCATTTATCTTCTTGCAAAAGCTGCGTATTTCTCCGGATACCGCATTTAGCGTGAATGACTGGACCGCGTTCATTATTTTCATAACGGTTATCGGCGGCATTGGCAGAATTGAAGGTCCGATCGTCGGCACTATTGTCTTCTTCTTTCTGCGTCAGACTTTGGCGGGATTGGGAACAGCCTACTTGTTAATTATGGGTGCAGTCGCAATAGCGGTGATGTTATGGGCGCCGCGGGGATTGTGGGGATTAATCGTCGAGCGGTTCGGCTGGCAGGCCCTGCCCTTGCAGCGCCAGCTGGTATTGGAAAAGGAAGTGAGAGGAAAAACATGAGTACCATCGTCGATATTTATTGCCACATTTTCCCCGAACGATTTTTCCAGGAAATGACCAGGGTCGCGCCCAAGCTCGAGAATATCGGCAAACGGTTGCGTGGCGTAACCAAGCTGTTCGACCTGGACGCGCGCTTCAAGGAAATGGATGAATATGGCGATTACCGGCAAATCATCTCGCTGCCGAATCCCGCAATCGAGGACATCGCGCCGCCGGATGTAGGCCTGAATCTGGCACGTATCGCGAATGATGCGATGGGCGAACTGTGCCGGAAACATCCCCAGCGTTTTCCGGCCTTTGCAGCGGCGTTGTGCATGACCGACGTGGAAGGTTCGGTTGCCGAAGCGCGCCGCGCGGTTAAAGACCTGGGCGCCGCGTGGTGTGCTGCTCTACACCAATATCGCCGGAAGACCGCTTGACGATCCCGAATTTGAGCCGATCTTCGCGACCATGGCCGAACTCGATCTGCCTATTTGGCTGCACCCGGTCGGCACTGCGGCCATGCCGGACTATCCGGCCGAAAAAAAATCCCGCTTCGAGATGTGGTGGTGCTTCCATTGGCCATATGAAACGTCGGTGGCGATGGTGCGGATGGTATTTTCCGGCCTTTTCGACCGGTATCCGAAATTAAAGATCATCACGCACCATCTCGGCGGGATGATACCTTATTACGACGGCCGCGTCGGCCCCGGCCTCAAGGTCCTCGGACAGCGGACATCGGACGAAGACTATTCGAAGATTTTACCGTCGCTGAAACGGCCGCACATGGATTATCTGCATGGTTTCTATGCGGATACGGCAATGTTCGGTGGCGGCGTCCACGCGACACGCTGCGGCCTTGAATTTTTCGGCGCCGATCAGGTCGTCTTTGCCACCGATACGCCGTTGGGTCCAATCACCCCAACCATAAAGACCGTCAAAGCGCTCGGCCTATCCGAGGCCGACAAGCGAAAAGTGCTTTGCGGCAACGCAGAAAAACTCCTCAACATGCAATTCCGATGAGGCGGACCTGACACTCTTCATTTGCTTTTCCGCCGTTTTTTCCGCTCATCGGTGGAAACAACACCTTGCACGGGTGTCCAGCTGGGCGGATCGCTCGCGGGGAAACTTTCGTCAGAATTGACGACAACATCATCTTCGTTCTGCTCAATGCGTGCGCGCTCGTCGTCCGAATGTTTTTTCAAGTCAGTCTCGTCCAAATTTGAAATTTTCACCTTGTCAGTTTGAACCATTGTCACCTCCCGGATGGGTGGAATAGTTATCTGCCACGCAGTATTTGCTTTGGCCCGATAGAAACTCCCGATAGACTGGAGACGTTCCCCCGCGGGTGCCGGACAATTGTCAACGCGACGATGGAACTATGAGGAAATCGCGCCGAAACGCTGCAAAAGAAGGCTGCAGCCGCCAAGGTGGCGAGCCGAGCCAGCACCGGATCCGCTAGAGATCCTGCTTGATCCAGGCGCGCTGCACGTCATCACACCAGTTGCCGACATTCCATTCGCCCCATGCGCCAAGGCCGCCCAATTCATCCGGCCCGCAATACACGGGAACATGGACAACAGAGAGACCGTCATGAGCGTGCGCGGACTTCAGCGCGGAACGCAATGACTCTAGCGCTGTCGCCGCCCGACAGAGCAAGAACGCCGGATACAGCGGCAGCAAGGCGTTGATAGTCGACGGCGACCTCATCGTTGGTACGGAATTCGGTCTTGTACTGCGCGATCTGCAAGCCGCTGATCGCCGCCATGCGCCGGTTATCGAAGATCACGATCATTCCGCGCACTCGGTGCTGGACTGCGTCGATCAGGATCTGCGGATTCATCATGAAAGAACCGTCGCCGCAGAATGCGATACCATAGCGCGGATCGTCCGCCAGCGCCGACGCGAGAAGCGCACTCGCTGCAAAGCCCATATACGAAGCGCCAGCTTCGGTGAATGTATCGCCCGTGCGGTCGTCCTCGACGATCTGGAAGCCGTTCGCCTGCACGTCGCCGGCGTCAAAAAATTTGGCCGCACCAATTTCCTTCGCGAAGTCGGCCAGCGACCTTGATCGCCGCGGGCTGCGTAAGAACCGGCTTTTGCCAGGCTTCGTCACGCAACGGAACGCATTCGTACCGCTTTTTCTTGTAAGCAGCCCATTCAGCCTTTTTGCTCGCGCAGGCCTTCAGCCAACCCTCCTTGTTGCCGCGGGCGCCCAACGCTTCGAGTTTCTGGGCAAGGCTCGCAGCAATAACGCCAATGTCCCCAACAAGAGCGACAGTTTTATTGTAGTGCAATGCGCCGGCGAAATCGCCATTGATGTTGATCACCGCCCGCGCATTCTTGTAGCCAATGCCGGAACAATCGGCCTGGCACACGGCGCGCGAACCTATCACGATCAGCAATTCGGTCTCGGCCATCGCATAATTGCCGCTGATCGAGCCTTTCGAGCCGCCGACATGCATGTTCTGTGCATGTGCATCCGGCAGCACCCCCGTCGAGCCTGGAGAAAGCACGACCGCGGCGCCTGCCGCTTCCGCCAGACGGCGAACCGCTGCGTCGTGGCCGCGCGTTCCGCCACCCGCCTTGATCGCGACCTTCGTGGCCTGCGCAATCATTTTCGCGGCTTGGTCGATCGTCGTGTCATCGGCCGGAGCAAGTTTCGGCAAATTCGGCCGCTCCGGCAGAGCAGCGAGATTGACAGCGACCTTCGCCGGTTGGGTGTTGAGCGGCAGAAGAAGATAGAAGGGACCCGCGCGATAAGGATGATTGACGCACAAAGCACCACGACGCAGTGCGTCTCTCAATGCTTCGGGTGTATGCAATACATAGGATTGGCCCATGATTGCGGTCATTCGGCCGAACAGTCCCTGTTCCTCCTTCGGTACTTGCTGCATGTTGTAGCCTTCGCCGAACGTCGTTTCGTCACCGTAGATATGATAAACGCCGACGCCGTTCGACGCGGAGGCGAGCGACCCCGCAAACGCCTGCATGGCACCGGGACCGATCGAGGTCACAACCGCTGAGAGTTCGCCGTATTGCCAGCGCAATGCGGTCGCTGCATGCGCCATCTCGACCTCGTTGCGGCAGTTGATTGTCCGAGTAACGCCCTCCTCCTCATAGATGCGCAACACATTGCCGAGATCGGTCGAGCCATGGCCAAAAATGGCAAAATATTTGCGCACACCCTGCTTGAGCAATCCGAGCACCAGTGCTTCGGACAACGAGGTTTCGACCAGCTTTTCCAGGCCTTGCATCAAGAGCTTGCTGCAGCCCGCCGGCTTGAACAATGACCCGAGCGCGGCCGCGCATCTGCCGCTCAACATCGCTTTCGACTGCGCGTAAGCATCAATTGGTCTTTTCTACCGCCGCCTTCAGGATAGGATTCCAGCGGGCGATGTCCGTTCTGAGCAGCTTTGCGAGATAGTCCGGCCCGCGCTGCGCCATCGGCGGAACCGTGCCCCCGAGTTCCAGCAGCCGCTTGGCCACCGCCGGATCATCCAAGGTCTTGCTCAGCGCGTCGCTTAATTTTGCGACGATCGGCTTTGGCGTGTCCTTTGGCGCGAATATTGCGCTCCAGATGTTGATCTGGAAATCAGGCGCGCCCACCTCTCTGGCGGAGGGAACATTAGGCAGAGCCGGCGAACGTTCATTCCCCGAGACCACATAGGCCTTCACAGTACCCCCTCGCACTGCTCCCTGAACGCTGACGACCTGTTCGCAGAAGAAATCAACGTGCCCGCCGATGACGTCATTGAGCGCGGGGCCAGTACCCCGATAGGCAACCAAATTGGGCTTCAGCCCCAGTTCCGATGTGAAAAGCAGGCAAGCCATGTGCGACGAAGAGCCGACGCCGCCATGCGCCTGCTTGACGTTGTCGCCATTCTTTTTCAGATAGGCAACGAATTCCTTGAAATCATTGGCCGGAAAATCCTTCCGCGCAACGACCGCGGCCGGCGCATTTGCGGTTAGTCCGATTGGCTCGAAATCCTTGGTCGAGTCGTATCTCAGATTGGCGTAAAGCGCGGGCGCGGACACATGCGAACCCATGCTGGCGGCAAGCAAAGTATAGCCGTCGTGTTCCGATCCAGCCGCACGGGCTGTGCCGATCGTTCCGCCAGCACCGCCGACATTTTCAATAATAATATTGTGGCCGAGCACCTTGCTCATGCCATCTGCCATGATCCGTGCCACGACATCACTTGGTCCACCGGCCGGATAGGGGACGATCATCGTGATTGGACGGGTCGGATAGTTCTGCGCCGACGCCGGCAGACAGGTCGCAGAAAGCGCTATTGCGACCACGAGGCCGATGCGCATTTTGTTCATGAATTCCTCCCAGGTTCTCGGTTTTTTTCCATATTTCCACGCAAGCCATATGCGTCACGCGCCTCACTCGGCGGCTTGAGGTTTGGGTACTCCGTCTCGCCGCTCTTTTTCCTTGATCGCCGTCAGGACTTTTTCAGGCGTTGCCGGCAGCGACGTGATACGCACGCCCACCGCGTCGTAGATCGCGTTCATAATCGCGGGAACGGTCGGCACCATGGCCGGTTCTCCGACACCCTTTACGCCCAGGGGGCCGATCGGATCTGGATCCTCAATGATAATCGAATTGACCCTGGGGACATCCAGTGCCGTCGGTAAAATGTATTTGGCAAAGCCTGAAGTGCTCGTGCGGCCTTCATCGATTTTGTAGTCCTCCATCAGCGCCTGACCCAGCGCCTGCACGACGCCCCCTTCAATCTGGCCTTCGACACCCTGCGGATTGACTGCGCGGCCAACGTCATGGGCAGCCCAAATTCCGAGCACCTGGACTTCGCCGGTCACGGTATCGACCTCGACTTCAGCGATCTGCGCGCCGAATACATAAGCCTGCCAGGGCCGGCCCGAACCATCGACCGGATCGAGGCCGGTCGTATCGGTGCCGAACGTCGCAGAACCGACGGGCACTACGCCGCGATTTTTCGC
The DNA here is from genome assembly GCA_963718035.1 of uncultured Alphaproteobacteria bacterium. Classification (GTDB taxonomy): domain Bacteria; phylum Pseudomonadota; class Alphaproteobacteria; order Rhizobiales; family Xanthobacteraceae; genus Pseudolabrys. The sequence continues at coordinate 22,707 of CAVQYD010000019.1, forward strand.
TGCAGTAACTGCTTCGCCCATGGTGACGCGATGATTGGTACTCTCGGCCCAAATTTCGCCGTTGCCGGTGCGGATCGCCGCGGCTTCGACGTCCCAGATGTCGGCCATAATCTCGACCAGCCGCTTGCGCGCTTCGCGTGAGGCCAGCGCAACGGCATTGCCGATCATGTAGGTCTGGCGGCTTGCTCCTGCATGCGATGCCTCCGGCGCGCGCGCGGTATCATTGTCGCCGATCACGACATGCTCTGGTTTCACGCCCATTTCATGCGCGGCGATTTGTGCGAGGACGGTCAGGATACCCTCACCGATTTCGGTAACGCCGGTGACTATTTTAGCGCTGCCTCCGTCGTCGATCTCGGCCCAGGCGGCAGCACGGTCGATGACCGCCGTACGCGCTATGCCGTACCAGCAGGCCGCCATCCCTCGTCCGCGCTTGCGTGCCATTATTCAGCCGCTTCCTGTTCCGGCCCCACCGCAAAACGTGCGCCGAGCGCGCAGGGTGGTCGGACACCATCGCTATCAAGATCGGTGCGTATCCCGCCGCGTGAAACCGGGGCGCCAGCCTCCCAGCCTGACGCTTTTTCAAGCATATCGAGAGCGCGCGTGAGACTTACCGACCCAAGCTTGGCTTTGGTATGCGTCATTGCGCCATCGCGCATCGCATTGATCCGGCGGATCTCGAAGGGATCGAGTCCCAGCCGTTCAGCGCAGATATCGAGATGGGACTCCGTCGCGAATGCTGTTTGCAACGCGCCGAAGGAACGAAATGCACCAGACGGGGTATTGTTCGTGTAAATTCCGTAGGTATCGACCCGAACGTTTGGAATGGCATAGGGTCCGGCGGCCAGAATTGCGGCCTTGCGCATGACACCTTCGGTGGAAAGCCCGTAGGCACCGCCATCGCAGATCATCTTCATCTCGAGCGCGCGAATGCATCCATCCCGCATCAGACCCATCCGCAGAAGCGTCCGCGACGGATGGCGTTTGGCGGTCGATATGATCAACTCTTCGCGCGTGAACACGAGCCGCACCGGCCGCTGCGTTTTCATCGCGAGCAAGGCCAGCATGCCTTGATAGATCATGTCCTCCTTGCCGCCGAAGCCGCCGCCGACGGGGCTCATGATAAATCGCACCTTGCTGATCGGCTTGGCGATGATCCGTGCGAGCATATGCCGATGATGCGTTACATTCTGGTCAGGACAGACCAGGGTCACGACACCATCGTGGTCGACATAGGCAAGGCCCGCTTCCGGCTCAAGATAGGCATGTTCGATAGGCTGGGTCGAATAAGTCTCTTCGACAACGAGATCGCTTTCGGCGAAACCCTTTTCCGTGTCGCCAACTCGGATTGGGATGTGTTTTGTCACATTGTCTGGCGCGTAATCGTGCAGCACAGGCGCACCCGGCCGCATCGCTTCCTCTGCATCGAACACAGCCGGCAACAGCTCGTATTCGACCTTGATAGCGGACAGTGCGCGCCGGGCGGCAAGCGGGCTTTCGGCGGCGACCGCCGCGATGGCCTCGCCGACATAGCGGACCTTTTCGCGCGCCATAATGGGCTGATCATTGACGAACACGCCAAAACCATCCTCGCCCGGCACATCGGCGCTGGTGATGACGCCCTCAACTCCGTCGATGGCCGCCGCTGCGGACGTATCGATCGAAGTGATGCGCGCATGCGCATGTGGCGAGCGCAATACTTGCACGTGCAGCATCCCAGGCATGGTCATGTCGCCTGCATATTTGAGGCGGCCCGAAACCTTGCTCGGTGTGTCGATGCGCCGCACGTTCTTGCCGATGACTCCATTTTCCGAGGTGTCGTCCTCGAAAAGCGCGCTTGCCGGCAATCGGCCATTGTGTACGTCGCGCGCAAGCTCTACGGCATCGAAAATCTTCTGATAGCCCGTGCAGCGGCAAATGTTGCCACCAAGGCGTTCCTTGATTTCCTCGCGACCCGCCAACGGATTGGCGCGCAGCGCCGCAGTCGCCGCCATCACCATTCCCGGAATGCAATAACCACACTGACTTGCGCCGGTCTTGTGGAACGCCTTCTGCAACACGCTCAACTCGCCGGTCTTGGCCAGCGATTCTACCGTCTCGATCGTCGCACCCTGCGCTTTAGCGACCGGCATCAGACAGGATTTCATCAGGACGCCGTTCACGAATACGGAACAGGTGCCGCATTCGCCGGCGCCACAGCCTTCCTTGTTGCCGGTCAGATTGAGGTCGTCGCGGATGAAATCGAGCAATCGTTGATGCGGTTTGGCGGTTCGGGAGACGTCGCGTCCATTGATCGTGGCCTTGAACTGGAGATCAGGCATAGGCGGCCTCCAGTTCCGGCGAAAGTGCGTCTAGATGCGGCTCCGGCCCGGCGGCACGCGCTGATCAATCCACGCAGCACGAAGCCGCGAACCACGTTCCGCCGGTATTCCTGGCGCGTGCGCGAAGCAACCAAGGACGTCGGCATGTCGGCAGCTAATTCAAGCCTTTCGGACGTCATAGGTCCCGCGCGCAGATATTTTTCGACTTCGGTCAGTCGCTGAGGCTTGGGACCAATGCCCGCTATGGCAAGCCGGGCGTCTTCGATATGGCACCGTTTAGGGTCGAGCCTGACCAGCGTCGCAAGACAGACCAGGGAAATCACCAATGACCGCCGATGGCCGACTTTCTCGAAACTGCCCCCGTAGTCCGCCAGCGCATCGCATTCGGCCGCGACAAGCAACTCTCCGTCCGCCAGCGCCGTCGTATTGGGACCGGTGACGAAATCACACATCGGCATCTTGCGCCTGCCGCGTTCGGACATGAGTTCTACGACCGCATCATGAGCGATCAGGCAAGGCGTCACATCTGCGGCCGGCGAAGCGTTGACGATATTGCCGCCGACCGTCGCCTGCGCACGAATCTGATCGTCCGCGAACCATACGGCACAGCGCGGCATTTCGGGCAGCGCGCGGCCAAGGGCCGGGTCATCGAGAAACCGCTGGATTGGTGTTGCCGCGCCAAGACGGACCCGGTGGTCTCCGACTTGCCGCTCATTCAGCTCCGGAATTTTCGAGACGTCTATCAACACCGGAATGTTGACGTCGCCTCCCCGGCCCTCGCGCGCCCAAGGCAGCGTGTCGGTCGCACCCGCGATGATACGATAGCGGCCGTGATTGACCCGCATCGCGGCAAACGCCTCGTCGAGCGACTTTGGTGTGATGTAGTCATCGCAAGTTAGCATCGTGATCTCTTGCCGCCCCTCATCTTCACGAGACGCATGGCTCCGGCAGCCTGCTCAGGATGAGGGGCTTGGCTTACTCCGCGGCTTCCTTTTGAACGGCGCCCATATTCGCTTTCACTACGACCTTGATCGCGTCTTCAACGCGATCCTTGGCGTAGCGGATTGCAGTCGGAAGATCGTCAAGCGGGAATGTATGTGTATGGATTTTTGTCGCATCAAAGCGCTTCTGCTTCATGAACGCTTCGGCGCGATGGGTCGCACTCTTTCCTTCACCTCGTATCCCATAAACATAAATGTTGTTGCGGACGATGTGTGCGACATCGACCGGCACTTCCTCATGTGCAAAGGCGGCGAGGCAGACGCGTCCGCCGCGATTGACCATACGAACCGCATCGTTGACAGCACTGGTCGCAGCCGAGCATTCGACAACGTAGTCGACGCCTTTGCCGCCGTTTAGCTTCTTCACCGCCGCAACTACATCGGGCTCCTTGCGGATGTTCACGACATGGTCGGCGCCGAGATCGAGCCCAATTTTCAGCCGATTATCGCGGGTTCCGGTCAGGATCACCGGCTGCGCACCCAACGCCTTAGCCACAGCGACCGCCATCAAGCCGATTGGACCGGGCCCGGTCACGCATACGCTTTCACCGGCGACAAGCCCGCCGAGCTCGGTGAGCGCATACATCGCGGTTCCCGCGGTGACTACGAGCGTGCCCTCCTCGTCGGACATTTCATCCGCAATCGCAACCAAGGTGTTGATATTATTGACCTGATATTCGCAAAAGCCCCCGTCGGTCGTAAATCCGTTTGCGCGGTGGCCTTTGTCGACATCTCCATAGTTGAGGCCGTAGTTGTGGCATGAGGTGTACATCCCTTCGCGGCAGCGCTTGCATTGTCCGCAGCCCGCATGGATTTCAACGGCAACGCGTTGTCCAATTCGATACTCATCGACGCCGGGGCCGAGCGCCACCACGGTGCCCATGTACTCATGACCGGGCGTGAAATTTTTGTTGAATGGCATGCCACCCTGAATCGAAGCGGGCGGCCCGTGATAAATGATCTCGAGGTCCGTCGCACAGATTGCGACCGCATCGATGCGCACGAGGACCTCAGCTTTCTTCGGGACGGGTACCGGTTTGGTCGCGATGCTCAGCTGCCCCGGATCGCCGAGAACCCAGGCTCGCTGGCTATCTGGGACGGGAAATTCGTTGTGATTGGTTTTGACGCCGGCCGGTGCGTACATGTGCCCTCCAGTATGGATTTTCTGCGCGTGCAAACGGTCTAGTTGGCGACGGCCTGGGGCCGCTCGCTTGTCTGCGAACCGGGTTCGCCGAACTCCGCCGACAACCCGCGGGTCGCCGCAGTGATCTCATTGCGCATTAGCGCGATGTGCTCGTCGCTTGCGCGCATCGTCGGCGTCGAAGCGCTGATCGCACCAATGACTGTGCCAGCCTGGTCACGGATTGCTGCGCCGACGCAAATGACGCCCGGCAGATATTCCTCGCGATCGATCGCGTATCCGTTGCGTCGGACAACACGAAGCGATTCAAGCAGTGCCGGCAGATCGGTAATTGTTTTTTCAGTGAAACTTTTCAATCCACCGGCAAGCATGCGCCTGATTTCATCCTCGGGCAGCCAGGCCAAGATTGCCTTGCCGACAGAAGTTGCATGGGGCGCTTCGACCTTTCCGACCTTGCCTGTGTCAACGCGTACCGCATGCCGCGCCTCGCGTACGGATAGCGTGACAACACTGTCCCCTGAAGTGCCGCGAGATGCACCGTTTCGCCTGTCGCCTGGTTGATCGCCTCAAGGTAAGGCTGCGCGCGGCGCGGCAAATCGACCTGCAAACAGGCGTGACCGAGATAAAAGATGCGCGCGCCCAGCGCGTAAAGCCGACGGCCCGTGACTTTGGTTGCAAAACCGCGCCGGATCAGTGTCGCCAGCAAGTGATGACACGTTGAAATATTGAGGCCGGTCCGGTTCGCCAATTCCGTCAGCGTCGCCTCACCTCCGGCATCGGCGATGGTTTCGAGCAAAAACAGTGCGCGGTCGACGGATTGGATGCTGTGGCCGTCGCCATCGCGCGTTCGTTGCGCACGCGGCTTGGCGCCCGGACCCGGCAAAATCGTTGCGTTCATGGACGTGTTTCTCCCTGCCGCAAGGGAAAAACGTCGGCCACATCGAGTCAAGCAATTTTCAGCATAAGGAACGTCGCTTTCATGATGTAAAATTAGTCGCAGCGCCGCCTAAGCCACTGAAATCCCGATCCTATTATTGCTTTGCGGCCAATCCCAGTTCGATTTCAAGTGACGCGCACAGGATATGGCCCAACGTGATGTGCATTTCCTGAATTCGCGCGGTGGTCGTGGACGGCACCGCTAAGAGGTGGTCGGCAAGGCCGCCCATATCACCTCCGCTCTTGCCGCCGAAAGCGGCGGTCACAAGCCCCATAGTCCTCGCTTGCTTCAACGCCGCGATGATGTTCGAACTCCTGCCCGATGTTGAGATTGCGACCGCAACATCACCAGGCCGGCCTAACGCCTCGATCTGCCGCGCAAATATTCTCTCAAAACCGAGATCATTGCCGGCGGCCGTGAGCGCCGAGCTGTCGGTCGTCAACGCAATTGCGGCGATCGCCGCGCGATCGACTTTGTAGCGTATCGCCAGTTCAGTCGCGAGGTGCTGGGCGTCAGCCGCGCTGCCGCCATTGCCGAAAAACATGAGTTTGCCGCCGGCGCGGATCGACTTCGTACAGGCTCGAACCAATTCCGTGAATTTGGCGGCAAGCTCTGCTTCGGTGCGGCGCACAACGTCACTATGTTCCGCGAATTCCGATCTGAATAATGTCGCTGGATCCACCGTCATATCCCTCAGGCCGCTTCACCGCGGAATTCAGGAACAGCGTCACGCAGCACGTTGTAGATCACAGTCCGTTCCCCGCGAGCCACGCCTTGCTCCAATGTCGCCACCCAGGCGCGGATGGCATCAAGCGATGGCGATACAGGCTTGGCGCCAACAATGCCGGGTATACCGATTTCTGCACTCTCCTCCTCGCGCGCGAACAGAATTTCATGCAAACGTTCTCCGGGACGGACGCCTGTGAAGGTGATCTTGATGTCGCGTCCCGGCTCAAGCCCGCTCAACCTGATGATCCGTTCGGCAAGATCGACAATCTTTACCGGTTGACCCATATTGAGCACATAGACGGAAATGTCGCCATTCGAACGACCCAATGAATGGCTTGCCGCCGTAACAACCAGATCGCATGCCTCGCGAATGGTCATGAAATATCGGACCATGTCGGGATGCGTGACCGTTACCGGCCCGCCAGCCTCGATTTGCGCCTTGAATTTCGGAACGACCGACCCATTCGAAGCGAGCACGTTGCCAAAACGGACCGAAATCAGCCGCATCGAGCGCTGACCGCGGCGCGACAACTCGTCGTCAAGCGCCTGGCAATACATTTCCGCAAGACGTTTGGTCGCTCCCAGCACAGATACCGGCTCGATGGCCTTGTCGGTCGAAATCATCACCATGGCTGCCGCGCCGGCGGCGGCGGCAGCGTCGGCAACATTGATCGAGCCGAATACGTTCGTCTTGATGCCTTCATCCCAGTCCTGCTCGAGCATCGGCACGTGTTTGAGCGCCGCTGCATGAAAGACGATATCGGGCTTGAAATGCGTAATGAGAGTCATGATCCGCTGCCGGTCGCGAATATCCGCAATCCGGCCGAAAATCTCGGTCCCGCTCTGCTTGCGCTTGAGAGCCTCAAGTACCTCGTGCAATGCCGGTTCTGATTGCTCGATCACCAGCAAACGTGCTGCACCAAAGGTTGCAATACGATCGCAGATCTCTGCGCCGATTGAGCCGCCGCCCCCGGTTACAACAATTGCCCGGCCACTCACAAATGTTTCCAGCCGGCGGTAGTCGATCTTGACGCTAGGCCGAAGCAGGAGATCCTCGACCGCAACCGGCGCCAGCTGGACGGCGGGGCCCTCGGCATCGAGCGCAGGCAACTGGCTTAAATTCAGGCCAAGTCTGCGCGCTCTCATCAGGATCGCTTCCGGCCTGGCTTCCGGAGCGAGCGCGGAAGGCGCCAGCACAAGTCGCATCACCCGTTCGCCGCGATGCTCCAGGTCGGCGACGATTCGTTCAAGATCGTCGATATCTCCAAGTACCTGCACGCCGCGGATCGATTGGCCTCGGTCGGCCACCGACGGTGAAAGTATCCCGACAGGCCAAATCTTCTTGACCGCGCCGCTCTCGATACCGCGCAAAAGAACTTCCGCGTCCGCAGCGCGCCCGAGCACGAGTGTCGCCGCAGCATCTGCGATTTTTACCCGTTGCAGGGTCCGGGCATAATGAAAATAGCGATAGATGACACGCAGGCCGCCCAGAAAAAACATCTGTATCAGCCAGTAGAGCAGAATCGTGACTTTGCCGAAGAAGAATGTCCCATAGATATTCGGCGCGACCAGAACGTAGTCGAGAGCAAGCAACGATATTGCAAGGACTGTCGATGCCTGAAACAGGTTGAAGAGGTCAGGAATCGATGTGAAGCGCCATTTATTTCGATGTAGGCCGATCACGTAATATACGGCGGCCGCGTAAATTAGGAAAAGTGGCAGGAACGGCCCAAAGCGATACAGGCGTTCATTGAGAGCCGAACCTTCAAAGCGCAAGAAAAAAGTCGCAATAATTGCCGCCGCCGTCGCCAAGACGTCGTGCACAATGATCAGGATTTGTCGCGTCGTGAGTTTCGAGAACTGCATCATTTCGAGATTTTCCAGACCGGACGTATCTTCACACTACCCGCGGAATTTGATTTGCACAGCAGTGAGAAGCATATTCCGCAAACCGGCAATGACGAGAGCACATTTCGGCGCCATGCTCAGTACACGATATTGGCGTTCTTGAGAAAGCCCCACACATCGATCACAGGTTTGCTGCCGAAATCCGCGTCAGCGTAAGCGGAATGTGGCGTGCATAAAATCAGGATATCGCTCCGTGCAACCACCTGGTCGAGTGGCAGGAGCGAGTGGTCGATTGTGACGAACGGATCGGTCGTGAGAACGTCGCGCGCATACATTTGCAAGGCATGCTTGAGCTTGTAACTCAATGATGCGCGGATATCGTCGATTTCCGCCTTGAACGCCATACCGAGGAGGCCGACCGTCATCTTTGATATGTCGTGGGTGCGGCGCAGGTCATCCACCAATTGGAGGACAAAACCTTCATTCACCTGCATCGCCGCATGACCGAGCCCAAATTGGTTACGCGCATAGGCTACAAGTTGCATTGTGTCTTTGAACAAACAGGGGCCCGCCGAAAAGCCCGGACCGGGGAAATTTTTTGCGCGCGGATAATTATGCTTCATGGCGCGCATGACGGCTTGGTAGTCGGCTCCAGCTGATTTTGCGATCAAATAAAACTGATTGGTTGCCGCGAATTCGATGTATCGATACGCATTGTTGAAAAGCTTGGCAAATTCCGCCTCGATTGGTTTGACGACGACCAGCTCCGGGGCAATCCGATGAAACAGGTCGCTTGCTTCTCGCTCTCCTTCAGGGGTGGTCGCGCTGACGATCTGGGGCATGTCGCGCAATTCTTTGACACCATAGCCTTGCACGACGCGCTCCGGACAGAACGCGATCCTGTTCTTGCGCCCAAGACGGCGAAGATATTCATGTAACCAATCGGTCGTCCCTGGGTAAACTGTCGAACGCAGAATCAGCAATTGGCTGTCGTCGACGTGTTGCAACAAACTGTCCACACATCGTTGGATTTCGACCTGTACCGGATTGAGAAACTCGTCGACCGGTGTACCGATCGTGACGATCACCGGTCCCGTGCGTTCTATCGCGGCCGGAGACGATGTGAAGATCAGTTTGTTCCCGGCCAATGCCTTCGCCAATAGCGGCGCCGCACCGTACTCGATGAATGGCAGTTTGCCGGCGCGCAGCGAATCCAGCGCGGACTCATTAACGTCGTTGACGTTGACCGTTAGCCCGGCTTCGGTGAAGGCGAGCACGAGTGGAATCCCGACGTGACCGGCACCTCCAACGATAGTCAGATCGGCAGTCCTCACGCTCGTCGGGGCGGAAGCCGTCCGCTTAGTCGAATTCGATATTCAATGGATCCCCTTGTCGCTGGAGTGTGCAAGCATAATAGCAAACTCCGAGGGCGCGCTGCGCTTACCCGACAGACGGGTTAATTTCCCTGTTTCCAATTACTTAGCCAAGGAAAGACGTCCACTTGCTTCCTTAATTCGGGCGTGCGAAGCCCGCCAACCGGCCCAAGATACCTTTTCAACCGCTTTGGGGACGACGCGTCCATGCGCCGTACACTGACGCTGCTGGCGAAGGCGACAATCTCCGCCCTGTTGCTTTATTTTTCCCTGCGCTGGGTCGACGTTAGCTCCTTCACCACGCGTTTGGCTGCATTGAAGCCGGGCTGGGTGATCCTCGCAGTATTTCTGCTGGCCGTCCAAACCGCACTGCTCGCCGCTCGCTGGCAGCAGATTACGGTCGCATGTGGAGCAAAATTAGGGTTTGCATCGGCCCTGCAAATCAGCTTCATCGCTGCATTTTTTAATCAGGTATTGCCTTCAACGGTTGGCGGCGACGGCGTACGGATCTGGATGCTCGCCCGCAATGGCGCCGGATGGGCAATCGCGGTCTACTCCGTATTGATAGACCGGATAGTCGGCGTATTAATTTTAGCCTTGATCGCTGTCTTTTGCCTGCCATGGACGCTCCGGTTTATTTACGAACCGACCGCGCGCGCCGTCCTGTTTGTGATCGCATTCGGCGCACTTACGGCTCCGCTGGTGTTCTTGCTGATTGGTACCCGATTTCAGCGATGGTTTGACCGCCGCGCAATCACTCGACATTTGTCCGCCGCTTCGCGCGCTTCTGCGGCGCTATGCCGGTCCCGCCGGTCGCTTAGCATTGTCATCGCATGTTCGATTGCAATTCATCTGCTGACTATTGCCGCGGCCTGGGGGTGCATAAAAGCAGTCGCGGCGCCGGTCAGTTTCGCGCAAATTCTCTTTCTGTTGCCGCCGGTGCTTTTGGTTGCAACCGTACCGATATCAATCGCCGGCTGGGGCGTCCGCGAAAGCTCTATGATTGCGACCTTCGCCTATGCGGGGCTGGCGCAAAGCGATGGCCTGACACTATCCATATTATTCGGTGCGGCATACTTCCTTCTTGGTATTCTGGGCGGCATCATATGGATTATCAGCGGCCTGCGCATGGAAGCGCTCAAGCGAGCCGTGGCTGATGCCGAAATCAGCCACCGGCAATCCGTAACGCAATCTCGACAGGCGCTTGAGCAATGAAAATGGCCAGACGGCGTCTTCCAGCTGCGTTTCTCGATCGCGACGGCGTCCTCAACGTAGATCTTGGTTACGCTCACCGGCCCGATCAACTTGAATGGATTCCTGGAGCACAGGAAGCCGTGCGGCTACTGAACGAGGCAGGTTACTATGTATTCGTCATCAGCAACCAGTCCGGGGTTGCTCGCGGTTATTTCGACGAAAACTCCGTAAGTCGTTCCATGCCCATATGCAGGCTGACCTTTCCGCGCACGGAGCTCATATCGACGCATTCTATTACTGTCCACATCACCCCGAGGGGACTATCAAATCGCTGGCCGTGCAGTGCCGGTGCCGAAAGCCGGGCCCCGGTATGCTCGAGCAGGCTGCAATAGAATGGCCAATTTATACAAAGGCCAGCTTCCTGATCGGGGACAAGGACGAAGACATAGCTGCCGCAACGGCATTTGATATCCGCGGAATTAAGTTTGATTCCCGTATCCACTCACTTCCCGATGTTGTGCGCCGTGAACTTGCGGCGCGCGCAAATTCGCAAGGCCAGTCTCGCAATGAATGACCGCACTGATGCATCGAAGCCGGTGCATGTACTCACTTTGCTCTGCCTGCTCTGGTTGTTGGGGACTGCCCTGCGGTTCACGATTCTGGCGGTGCCGCCGGTCATTCCACTCATCCATGATGAAATGAATTTGAGCGAGACTCAGGTAGGAATCCTCACCGGCCTGCCCTCAATGCTGTTTGCCATTGCGGCAGTGCCGGGTTCATTGCTGATCGCCCGAATTGGAATAAACGCCGCCCTCGTGGTCGGGATTGCAATTACTGCCGTTGGAGGCGCGTTGCGAGGTGCGCTGCCCGATGTCACATGGCTCTACGCCATGACCGTCGTGACGGGTGCTGGCGTAGCGATTATGCAGGTTGCAATGCCGCCGACTGTGCGCGTCTGGGTGCCGCAGCGGATCGGATTTGCTACGGCGGTCTATACAAATGGTTTGTTGATTGGCGAAATTCTGCCGGTCGCGCTGATGCTCCCGCTGATTTTCCCGCTGGTTGACGGTAAATGGCAGTGGGGTTTTGTCATCTGGAGCTTACCGGTTGCCATGATCGGTATCGCGATCATGGTCTTTGCACCGCGGCCGCAATCTACAAATGGATCGCAGACTGCGCGACGTTGGTGGCCGGATTGGAACAATACCTTGATCTGGCGGCTTGGCCTTATGCTCGGCACCGTCAATGCGATCTATTTCGGTATCAATACTTTTATTCCAGACTATTTGAAGAGCAACGGCGAGGCCGGATGGATCAGCGCAGCGCTTTCAGCATTGAACCTGGGGCAATTGCCGGCATCGATCATATTGCTTGCTGTAGCCGGGCGGCTGGAGCGGAAGACGTGGCCCTATTTCGTGTGCGGGCTGATCATCATCATCGCGACAGCGGGCATCGTTTTCGGAAGCGGTGCCTTGGTGGTGGCTGCGGCGGCACTACAGGGATTTGCCGCCGCCTCCATACTCATTCTTGTGCTGGCGTTGCCGCCATTACTCAGCCCACCGGAGGACGTACACCGCGTCACGGCGGCAATGTTCACGATCAGCTACAGCTGCGCCGTATTTATCCCCGTGATCAGCGGGCTTGCCTGGGATATCAGCGGTATCGCCGGCATGGCCTTCTTGCCAATCGCACTGTGCGGATTGCTACTGATTATCCTCGCGCCGGCGATCAACCATATCCCACGTATTGAGGGCTGATCCGATGCGCCCAATCCCCGTTGGAGCAAAAGGCACCTACACGCTGCGTGTCGCGCCTGCCCATCTCGCCAGTCAATTCAAGGATGCCGCCTTACCGCCTGTCTTTGCCACGCCAATGATGGTTACGGCGATGGAGAATGCCGCACTCAACGCGGTGCGAGACTACCTGGAGCCGAACGAAAGCGCGGTCGGAACTGCGGTGAATATCCGCCATCTTGCCGCAACGCCGGTTGGACATCGCGTGACGGCCGAAGCGGTGGTCACCAAGGTCGACGGCCGCCGGATCGAGTTCAACGTGAGCGCGCATGACGAGATCGAGGAGATCGGAAACGGTACCCACGAGCGCATGGTCGTTGACCTTGGCCGCCTTGCTCAGCGGCTCGACGCGAAAACTCGTCCTTAGCTGCGCGCCATCTGATACGCGGCAAGCTACTTCATGATTTTTGCATTTGCATTGGCCAGGTGCCAATGGGCTGGCCCGCCGCTCTTTCATTGATATCGAAACATCGGTGAAAAGACAGTGCGGTTGCGCGCGATAACTCCCCGCAATGCAAGCGGCTGAAGTGATGTAGGAAGGCGAAAGCCCGCATCATGAATTGTGATCATCCTTGAGCCCGGTAACAGGGACCAGCGGCTCTTTTCAACTCAGACTTGCGCGCGCCTTTACTCGCACACGCTGAATGAAGGATTTGACGACAGGAGCACTCTCGCTCTTCCGAAAAGCGACCGCGATCTCGGCATTCTGAAGGGCGCCACTAATTTTACGATATACGACACCCGGAATTGAAACGTTCTGCATTGGTGCTGAGATGATGCCAAGCCCGAAACCGGCTGCAACATACGTAAGCAACGAAAACATGTCGGACGCTCGAGCAACAATCGGCGGCGACTGTCCCGGTTTTGATACTGCACCGAGATTTCCCCAAAATCCGACCTCCATTTCCAGAGAACCGGCGACAAAAGGTTCCTGTGCGAGCGTAGCCAGACTTAGGTGCTTGCGTTTCGCAAATGGATGGCTTTCGGGCATCGCGACGTAGTAGGGGTGCCGATGAACGACAAAACCCGTGAGCTCGGAGGGATAGCGTTGAGGTGCTCTGATAAAAGCAATGTCGATAACGCCTTCAATCAGGGCCTTCATTTGTGGAAAAGTTTCCATGCGACTGATATGCAGCGAAACGCTTGGATTCTCTTTCTGAAATGCGGCGATTAACTCCGGCAGCAGGCCGATCGAACTCGCCGACAAAATGTAACCAATCGCAATTGAACCAATGTCGCCTCGGGCGGCGCGCTTGCCCACGAGCTCGGCATTCTCAGCTTGCTTCAGCGTTGCGCGGGCTTCTTCAAGAAATCGCCTGCCGGTTTGCGTCAGCGACACAGCACTTTTTTTCTTGCGTGAAAGAAGCTGTGCTCCGAGCATCCGTTCCAGCGCCTGTATTTGATGGCTAAGTGTCGGCGTCGAAATATTGAGCTGCTCGGCCGCGCGCGAGAAATGCAATTTCTCCGCGACCGCCACAAAATACCGTAGATGCCGCAATTCCATCATGCCAGCTTCCGGCCGTTCCCTGAAAAATGCCATTATACAGTGGTGGCAAAGGCTGTCGCTGCCGAAACGCTCCTCTCGTCCCTAGGCCGCGTTCGCGCCGGGCTTACCGCCAGGCCGTGATCACGCTGCTTGACCGTACGTGCCGGTGCCCGGCAAAGTGTGATTCTTGCAACGCAAGCGCTGGCCGGGCTTCACTCGATGACGCGCCAACCCAATGCGGTCGATTTCTGGCGTGGGTTTGCGCTCATTACGATATTCATCGATCACATTCCGGGACTATCCTACGATAAGTATACGCTGACCAATTTTTCGGTCTCTGACGCCGCTGACCTTTTCGTGTTTCTGGCCGGCTGGTCGCTGCGGCTGATGGCCGATGGCGGCGGTCGCCGCATGCCGACGCGTGACGTCGTATTGCGCCTATTCGGCCGCGCGCTCGAACTTTATGCCGCGCAAATTTTGATCACCATGCTCGCCATTGCGATGCTGGCGATCACCGCAACCGAACTGCAAAATCCATTGTTGTTGCAGTGGCACAACGCCGCCTCGGTGTTCGACGATCCGGTGCCAACCCATGTCGGATTAGCCCTGCTCACTCATCAGCTTGGTTACTTTGATATCTTGCCGCTTTACGTTGTGCTGATGCTGATGGCGCCGTTTTTTGCGGTAATCGACCGCCTGGCTCCCACCTTGGTGCTTCCGGCTTCGGCCGTCCTCTACTTCTCGGCCCTCGTTTTCCAGCTGACATTGCCAACATGGCCGGTTTCCGGCACCTGGTTTTTCAATCCATTGGCCTGGCAATTTACGTTCGTGCTCGGCTTCGTGCTGGCGCGAGCTGACGTTGGGCCAGGTGCCTGGGTACGCCGCCATATCGTCGGGTACGTATGTCTGGCGCTGCCGATCCTGATCTACTTTACCTTAGCCGTGCTGGTTCGATTGGTTTTGGGATCCGACCGATGTGCCAAATCCGCAATTATTCTTTCTGCTCGACAAGGGCTGGGCAACGCCGCCTCGACTGATTCAATTTCTAGCGCTCGTAGCGATCTTCTCGATCGCCTTCCCTTATATTCGCCGGTTTGGCGAACGGCCCTATCCACACTATGCGGTCATGCCATTGATTCGCATGCTCGCAATGCTCGGCCGCAACTCACTTTATGTGTTCTGCATTGGCTCACTGCTGAGCCTCGCTGGACAAGTACTCCGCTTCTACTACCGCGGCTCTGTCGGCAATGACACCGTCGTGGTACTGTCCGGCATCATCATCATGGTCTTCACCGCATGGCTTGCCGAATCGCGACAACGCGCCCGTCCTGCTCCGCCTGCACCATCGGCGTAGCGCTCGTAGCCGCGTTGATCGGCATCGCGCCAGTCCCCGCGCAAGATACTGCGCCAAGCGAGCGCCGGCGCTGTCGAAAGCGTGCCAGGTTGGCGGCACCGTCATAACCGACAAATCGCCGCTGCGAAACGTGTCGGCGGCGCTGGCAAAACGCAAAACCTTGCGCATCCTGGCTATGGGCGCGGCGCCAGGTCATGTCGGCGGGCACGAAAGTGCCTACACTGATCTAATTGAGTCGATGCTCGAGCAGACGCTCAAGGGCGTGGACGTCATCATCATAAATCGCGGCGTCTCCGGCGAGCTTGCCGCTAATGCCGCCACCCGTATGAAGAACGAGGTGGCGCTTAACAGGCCAGATCTGGTGCTCTGGCAGGTCGGCACCAATGACGCGCTCGCCTATGTGCCGTCTGTCGAATTCACCGCCACCATCAACGACCAGGTTGACTGGTTGAAGGCACACAATGTCGACGTGGTGCTGGTCGGCCTGCAATTCGCGAAGGAGATGCTGCGCGACGCGCATTACGCAAAGATCCGCGACGCGCTACGGGTACTGGCAGCGCAAAAGAACGTAATCGTCATCCGTTTCTATGAGGCGATGCAGATTATCGATCAGGCATCCGCAGGCGGTGCCCAGTCCGTGCCTCAGGCATTCGAACAAACCGAGGCTGGCTACAATTGTCTTGCCCAATATGTGGCGCGCGCAATAACTCTAAGCGTGTTTGGCAAAAACATGCCTCGTCGGCCTTAGGCGCTGATGATGCGCTTTTCAGCTAGTCCTTTCCGCCAATCGCGGCACCTAAGCCAGCAACAAATTATCGTCGGAGATTTCGGCGCCTTCCTTTCGTTGGAACATCTTGACCAGCTGATCGACAGTCATTGAGGCCCTATCCGCACCGCTGATGTCGAGAATAATCGTGCCGTGATGGAGCATTATTGTACGGCTACCAAACTCAAGCGCCTGGCGCATGCTGTGGGTGACCATAACCGTTGTTATTCCAAATTTGTCGACGATCGCCCGGGTGAGTTCCATCACCAATTCAGCCGCCGCCGGATCCAGTGCGGCCGTGTGCTCGTCGAGCAAGAGTACCTTTGTCGAGCCGAGAGTTGCCATCACCAGATGCCAGAGCTTGACGCTGCCCGCCAGAGAGTAGCGCAACCCGGTCTTGAAGGCGATTTTCCAGACCCAGTTTCAGCATTGCGAGTCGATCGACCGCCATTTGCCGAAGCTCATTCGTAATGGCGAAGCGGAATCCGCGCGGTGAGGTGCGCCCCGAAGCTATGGCGATATTTTCGATAATCGACATGTCCTCACAGATCCCGGAACGCGGGTCTTGAAACATGCGCGCCAATAGCTTCGATCGGAGATACACAGGCCACGTCGTGAGCTCGATATCATCGATCACGATGCGGCCGCTGCCGGGCGACATTTCTCCAGCAAGCAAATTGAGCAACGTCGATTTGCCGGCTCCATTCGAGCCGATGACAGTGACGAATTCACCCGCCGCAATGCTTAAATTGACGTCGTGCAAGGCACGGTTTTCAAGTGCCGTGCCCTTGTGGAAGACAATTCCTAAATTCTCGACCTTAATCATTTGAGCGCGCTCCTCTACCGCCCAAACGTGGATTTTCGGACCGGAACCCATAGAGCAATCGCGACCAGTACCGCGGTCACCACATTCACGTCCGAAGCTGTCAGGCCAATCGCATCGCTGCTCAGGGCAAGTGCCAGCGCAATCCGGTAAAGGATCGAGCCCAGGACGCAGGCGAGCGTGAGCATATAAACGGTTCGGGACGGCATCAGCGCCGTACCGCCAATGACGGCCGCAAGCGCGACAACAATGACACCGATGCCCATCGAAACGTCTGCCGCCCCAAGCATCTGCGCGAACAGGGCGCCGCTCAGCGCGGTCAGTCCGTTTGCCATCCCTAATCCGATCACGATCATGCGGCCTACCTGGATTCCATTCGCCTGCGCCATTCGTGGGTTAGCTCCGGCCGCACGCATCGCCAGGCCAAAACCTGTACCGAGAAATAGATCGACGAGGATCTTCGCCACGACCACCACGATCGCCAAAAGTACGATCGGCGCATACAGCGATGGAATTCCGAGCCTTTCGAACGGTGTGTATACCGTCGTCATGTTGATAAGGCCGATATTGGGGCGGTCCATGATGCGCAGATTGACTGAATAAAGCGCGATTGCGGTCAGGATCCCCGCGAGAATGTGCAGAATTCGGAGCTTGAGATTTAGAAAGGCCGTCGCGAATCCTGCGAGGCTGCCGACCAGCGCTGCGATCAACGTTGCGGTCCACGCGTCGAAACCGCTGACCATCAGTTTGGCCGCAACCGCCGCACCGAGCGGGAACGAGCCCTCAACCGTCAGGTCTGGAAAATCCAGAACTCGAAACGTCAGGTATGCGCCCAGAGCAACGAGCGCAAATGCCAGTCCGGTCTCGAGCGCACCGATGAAGGCGTAGAGACTCAATTGTCAGGTCCGAAGATCTTGAACGTGGCTAGAAAACTTGTGCCGCTCTTTTCAGAAGAGCGGGCGAGAGCTTGACGCCCATCTTCTCGGCGGACTCCTTATTGACATAGAGTGCGAGCGAGTTCGGCAAATCCTTCATATACTGAACATCGAGGTCTCCGGGCTTGGCGCCTTTGAGTACCTTGTCGACCATGTCCGCGGTCCGCCTGCCCATATCCGTGAAATCGAAGCCGACGGTAGCGACAGCGCCACGCTGCACGCTGCGACGTTCGGCCGTAAAAATCGGTACTTTTCCGTCTTGCGCGACCTTAACCAATGATTCAAACGCGCCGTAAACGGTCGTGTCATTGGGCACGAAGATCGCATCAACTTTGCCGACCAGGGCTTGACCGGCGCTGGGTACATTGTTGATGCCCATCGCGGGTAACTCAACCGTCTTGAAGCCCATCTTTGGCGCAATGGCCTTGATGCTTTCAACCGTCGAACGCGCATTGTCGAGGCTCGGATCGTAGACAAGGCCGAGCGTCTTCAGGTTAGGCACGATCTCTTTGACGATATCGAGTTGCAGCTCCGTTGGAACGAGATCAGATATCCCCGAAGCATTGCCGCCCGGATGCTTTTCCTGCGTCACAAGCTTGGATTTGAGGGGGTCGGTAACCGTCGTAAAGATGATCGGTATCTCCTTGGTCGCGGCGATCGCGGCCTGGCTGGTCGGCGTCGTAATCGTTACGATGAGATCCGGCTTCTCGCCGATGAACTGTCTGACGATCTGCTGCGCGGTTCCGAAATTGCCCTGCGCGCTCTTGAAGTCGACTTTGAGATTCTTGCCCTCGGTATAGCCATGCGCGGCGAGACCCGCCATGAGCCCTTCTTTCACTTCGAGAAGTTGGGGCGTGTCGTTCATGGTGATGATCGATATATTTTTGACTGCGTCGGCTGCATGCGCAGAAGCGGCCAGCGCAAAGCCGAAAATTGCGCCAACGATCGCGGTAGAGATCTTCGACATGTCCGATTCCTCCGTAATGCGCTTCTTGGTTTGTTGGATTTTCCGGGGCTTCAGGCCCCTTTGGCATTTCGATTGCACAATTCCATTGCGGTCAACGCATAGATCTTCGCCGTCTTGATCATATCATCGACGGTGAAATACGTATTCCCTCCGCCCGCCCCGGCTCCGCAGCCATACGTCAGCGAAGGGATGCCAAGCTCGTTGTAGGGATTGATGTCGCGCCACATGCTGCATTCAGGCGAACCCGCCGGTTCTGACGGTTTGCCAATGATGCTTTGATGCGCAATTTCCAGCAAGTCTCTCAGCGGTTCGATACCCTCGGCATTGAACCCACGCCGATAGAGAAACGGTCGTACCTCCGCCTTTATGTCGAGCTTTGCCACAATAGCCTCGAGCTCTTCCTGGATCGTCAGTGGTGGAGTGTCAGGATTGAGACGGACATCGAGATAGATCGAGCACAATTCCGGAATTCGATACACTTTGTACGGTACGCCGCCACGAATTGCGCCAATCACCGCCTTCGGAACCACCGTACCGCCGCTGTAGGTCCTGGTGTAGCGCTTTTCGTATTCGTCAGCCCATTCTTCAATCGCTTCGATGAGCTTTGCCATCCGTACGATGGCGTTCGGGCTCTTGTGCGCCGGCAGCGGGCGCGGGACATATGGCGTGTAACGAGATGGTCCGGCGTAGATCGTGATCTTAACAAATAGCTTTCCAGCCTCTACCCAAGCTGGTTTGAAATTGGTGGCTTCAGCAACTAATGCGTAATGACTAATCGCTCCGTGCGTTATCGCGAACCGCGTTCCGATATCGTTACCGAGATAGTCATGCCCTTGAAACTCGTCGACTGAATCTCCGCACAATTCACCGCAGACAGCCGAGAGGACGATGTCGCCCTTAAGGCGCACCTTTGCATTCTGAAGCGCTTTGGCGGCGATAAGCCAGCACGTCATCGGCCCTTTGCAGTTGACCAGCGGATAGCCCCAGATCTTGCCGTCCTCGAGCCATGCCTCGTGATAGATGCGATCATTGGCGTCGATAAAGCGCGCGCTGTCTTCGCGTGACATGATCGTGTCGAGATGGCTATTGAATGAAAGGCTGAGCCCGCCGCCGGTACCGATCACACGGCCGACTACATTGAAGCGATCTTCATAGGCGCCGATGCGTTCAGGCCGGAAGCCGTTTTGGGCCATCCAGCTGTAGACATAGTTTCCCGCCTCGAGCTCTTTCCCGAGCGGCGCTTCTATGTTTCCAAGATCGAGCCCGAGCTTGGTCAGGTCGTCGCGCAGTGCTTCGACTGCGCTACAGACATTGTCTTTCGCGGACCGGTCGAGCATTGCCCACCTCCCCGAATTGTTTGTAAGCTAACGATCACATCGCGGCTGAGTCAAATAGAACCTGTTATGAAGGCGCATCGTTTCGACTATGTCCGGCCCGACCCGTTTGGAGCACGCGATCGAAGTTCTGGCCGAACATCGGCGACCAGGCAAAAGTTATTGCTGGTGGACAAAGTCTGGTCCCGATGCTGGCGTTTCGTCTTGCCGCGCCCCGGTTTCTGGTCGACATCGGCCGGCTTCCCAACCTGAACCGCATAACAATCGACAATGGCGGTATCCGAATTGGCGCGCTCGTCCGCTGGCGAGACATTGAATGCAGCGCAGAGTTGAAGCTGGCCCATCCTCTATTGGTGGAAGCGATCCGACACGTCGCTCACTATCAAATTCGCAACCGCGGGACCGTGGGAGGGAGCCTGGCACACGCAGATCCCGCAGCCGAACTGCCGGGAATTGCACTCACATGTGGGGCGGAAATTCTTGTCGTTGGCCGGCACGGACAGCGAACAATCCCTGCGGACGAGTTTTTCATCGGGCCATTGTCCACCAGTTTGCAGCAGGACGAATTGATCGTCGAATTGCGCCTGCCTCCCTGGCGCGCCGGCCGCCGTTGGGCCTTCGAGGAGTTCTCACGTAGACGCGGCGATTTTGCGCTCGCAGGGGTTGTGCTGTTTTATGACCCCGGGCAGAACGGTCGCGCCGAAAGCATCCAAATCGGCGCGATTGGCGTAGCTGACACGCCAATACGGCTGACCGCGGCCGAATGTATCGTACAGGGCAAAGTACTTACCGACGCTATTGTTCGAGAGGCGGGGGCAGCGGCCTCAGAAAGTGTACACCCGGCGGACGATATTCACGCTCCGGGCGAATACCGGCGGGCCCTGATTGGCGTCCTTACCGAGCGCGCGCTTGTACGCGCGTCCGGCCTGTCTCTCCAGGAGCATGCATGAGCGTGCAGGAAAACGTGAAGCTTAATGTCAATGGCAAGCCATATGAGGCAAACATTGAGGCACGTACGACGCTTGCCGATTGCTTACGTCACAACCTCAAGCTCACAGGGACACATGTCGGCTGCGAGCATGGTGTCTGTGGAGCGTGCACGGTCTTGGTGGACGGATTGGCGGTTCGCTCATGTCTGATGTTCGCTGTTCAGGCAGAGGGTATGAACATCACGACGGTGGAGGGATTGTCGTCCGGCAACACATTAAGTCCGTTGCAAGCCGCATTCCGCAAGCACCACGCTCTCCAATGCGGCTTCTGTACAGCCGGTATTCTGACGACGACGCACGCGCTGCTTTCAAACGAACCCGATGCCGACGCTGAACGTATTCGCGATGTGCTGTCTGGCAATATTTGCCGTTGTACCGGCTATATTCAGATTATCGATGCCGTGCTTGAGGCCCGGGCAGCGTACAAGCAAAGCCCGGAGTCCGGGCGATGAACGTGATCCGCAACGCCTATATCGGCCAAGAAGTCGAGCGAATCGAAGACTTCCAATTCCTGACGGGCCGCGGCACCTTCGTGGACGATTACGAACCTGCGGGCGTATTGCACGCGGCGATATTGCGCAGTTCTGTTGCGCATGGACAAATCGTCAGCGTCAACTCTTCGGCCGCGTCGGAAATTCCGGGCGTTCACGCCGTCATCACAGCCGCTGATGTCGGCGAACAAATACCGACAATTCCAATTCGCCTGGCGCCTATCGCCGGGCTGGAGAAATATCTTCAGCCGGTCATTGCACGAGAAAAGGTCCGCTATGTCGGTGAGCCTATTGCCGTCATTCTCGCCGAGAGCCGCGCAATCGCCGAAGACGCAGCAAGCGCAATTGATCTTGCAATAGACCCGCTCGATCCAATTCCAAATTGGCGCACCTCCGAAACCGATGAAACATTGCTGTTTGAGCAAAACGGCACCAACGTTGCCGCCCGCTACGCAGTCGGATTCGGTGATACGGATACGGTCTTCGCAAATTCCGACTATAGCCGGCGTGAATTCTTTCGGGCCCACCGCCATACCGCAGTCCCGATGGAGACGCGGGGTGTTGTCGCGGAGTGGGACGCTGACAAGGAACGGCTCATCGTTAATGGCGCAACCAAGGTAACGTTCTTCAACCGGCGCGCGCTCGCCGCCATGCTGGGAATGGCAGAAACCGCGATCGATCTTATCGAGCTGGACGTCGGTGGCGGCTTCGGAGTGCGGGGAGAATTTTATCCCGAGGATTTTCTAATTCCGTTTGCTGCGCGCAAATTCAAACGCCCCGTGAAATGGATCGAGGACAGGCTCGAGCATTTTCAGGCCGCAAATCATTCGCGCGAGATCGATTGCGAGCTTGAAATTGCCTGCCGCCGAGACGGTACGATCCTCGCGTTGCGGGGACGCATATTTGCCGACATGGGCGCATATACCCGCACGAATTCAGGCGTAGTCCCGGCAAAAGCCGCACAGTTCCTGCACGGCCCATATCGTATCCCTGCGGTCAAGATCGAGGTCGCCGCTTTCATGACGAGCAAAACTCCGGTCGGGACCTATCGTGCCCCCGGACGGTTTGAATCCAACTTCTTTCGCGAGCGTCTCATTGACATGGCAGCACGCGACCTCGGTATCGATCCCCTCGAAATGCGTCGGCGGAATCTGATTACCACTTCCGAGATGCCCTATTCCATCGGCAAGTTGGTCCCTTATGAAAACGAGACCGCGTATGACACCGGCGACTATCAGGCGGCACTTGACGAGTGC
Source organism: uncultured Alphaproteobacteria bacterium (assembly GCA_963718035.1). Taxonomy (GTDB): domain Bacteria; phylum Pseudomonadota; class Alphaproteobacteria; order Rhizobiales; family Xanthobacteraceae; genus Pseudolabrys. Next base: position 45,445 of record CAVQYD010000019.1, read on the forward strand.
TTGCAGGCATTCGGCTGGGAAGAGAAAGAGAAAATGTATCAGGGCCGCAATATCGGCGGCCGCTACCATGGTCTGGGTATCGCTTGTTTCGTCGAAAGCGGTGGCGCCGGCCCTCGGGAGAATGTGCGCATGACATTGGAGGCCGACGGCCATATCACCCTTGCCGTCGGCTCCTCCGTGCTCGGTCAAGGCCTCGAGACCGTGTTCGCACAGATTGCAGCGGATGCGATGTCCCTGCCTTTGGAGAGCTTTCATGTGCTGCACGGCTCGACCACGATCGTGGACGAAGGGTTCGGCACTTACCACTCCCGCGCCGTGGTGATGGGCGGTTCGGCCATTTTGGACGGCGCCAAGAACCTTCTGGCATCAATTCAAAATGCAGCAGGCTTGCAATTCAACTGCCGGCCGGAAGACGTGACGATTCAAGACGGGACCATTCTCGGTCCCGACGGACGAAGGTCGACTTTCGCCGCGCTGGCCGCCGTCGCAGGTCCCGTTTCAGCAACCGGCACGTTTCGCGAATAACAAACGCACCTACAGCTATGGCGCACATGCCGCCCATGTTTCGGTCGACCCGCGCACCGGTCATGTTGCAGTTCTCGATTATGTCGCGGTTGAGGACGTTGGCCGCGCCATTAATCCGGCACTGGTACACGGACAAACATTCGGCGCTGTCGTCCAGGGGCTTGGTGGCGTTTTTCTCGACCACCTGATTTATGACGACAATGCGCAACTCCTGAACGCGTCGCTGGCGGACTACCTGCTGCCGACCGCCACCGATTTCCCAAACATCCGAGGCGTGACGATGCAATTGCATCTTTCACCAAGCAACCCACTGGGAGCGAAAGGCGCCGGAGAGGGGGGAATTGTTGCGGTTGCAGCAACTGCCGCCAATGCGGTGGCCGCGGCACTTGCGGAGTTCGATGTTCAGCCCAATGAACTCCCGCTCAGTCCACCGCGCGTTTGGGCCCTCATTCAGAATCGAACGCACACTCTATTTGAAAGCCGTTTTCTGGACTCTAGTATTTTTCTGCATCCGGAAGAAACAGCGCCGACAAATCTGCGTTCCGCGCGATGAGCTTCTGATCGTAAAGATGCTTTGCCAGCCTGGCGATAACATTGCGGTTTATTTCATTCAGTCCATACGGCAGCGGGTCGCCGCCAAACATATCGAAAGTTTTTTTCCAATGGCGCGCCCCCCACGGCATCAAAGTCGTTCCGAGTTGACGCGCATATGCGCGCGTCTTCGCCTGCGAATATGCGTCGAATAAAGCGCGCGGGAGCCCACTAGTTCGTTGCAACACATCACTGCGAATGACCACTACGTGATTGATCGGATAGATACCGAATGTGCGCAGATATGCCTCTTCCTCCACCTGGGCATCGGCAATCAGGCTGCGCAAATTGCGTTCGCTGGCGGGCTTTTGATCATCTGCGGTTTGTGGTGTCAGCAGCGCATCAATTCGCCCTTCAATGAGCATGGTCTCAAGGTCGCCATCGACCGTTTGCAGAGTAACCCCCTGCAAAGTTGCAAAACGCTGCCTGCCGCTCACGATCCAGTGTAAATCCTGCCACTGCACTTGGTATTGGTCAGCGAGAATGCCCCGCGTCCAGACCGCAGCGGTCATCGAAAAATCCGGGACACCGATCCGCTTTCCTCGCAGCTCCGACGGCTCGTGCAACGGGCTGTCTTTGCGCACGTAAAGCGTGGAATGGCGGAAGGCGCGATAAGGAAATACCGGGATCGCATGCAGCCATTCGGCACCACGGTCCTTCAACATGAGATAATTTGAAAGGGAGAACTCGCATGCCTCGTAGCAGCGCTCATTGAGCATCCTGACGAAGACTTCGCGCAGCGGCGCGGTCGTGTATCGAATATCGATGCCGTCGCGTATCCCCGCCAGTCCAAGCGTATGCTCGTAGTCGCCGCCGGTAACTTCAATCGCTTGGGCCACGGTTCACCTAGGTGAAGATCGCGCTCATTGCACTACGCGGCCGCATCAGGTCCTTCGCCACCGAGCACAGTCTGGCAACTCCCTCCTCAAGCACGTTGTTGTCTACGAGGCCGAAACTGACGCGCAATGTGCGCGGATTGACATGAGACGCATAAAACACCTCACCCGCGACAAAGGCGACACCTCGGCGAACGGCACGGTAGTAAAGCTCGGAAACCTCTGTTCCTTCCGGGAGCGTCAGCCAAAGGCTGAGGCCGCCCTCAGGTCGCCCGATCAGAGTGCCGGGCGGCATTCCGTCCGAGAGGCTGCGGATAAGCTGGCGCTGCGTGGCGGCATAGGTTTTTTTCATCCGGTCGAGGATTTTTGGATGGCTTCGGCGGATCAGAAACCGAGCCATGGCTTCCTGCATGATACCGTTTGTGTGCAGATCACTGTGCGCCTTGAGCGCAAGCAAGGGTCTTCGCGCGTGCGCCGGGGTCACGACATAGCCAAGACGGGTGCCGGGCAAGAACACTTTTCCAAATCCGCGCACGTAAAAAACATTGTCATCGGAGTCCGACAAAGCGCGAATGGAAGGGACTGGATCGCCGGAAAAGCGCAGCTCCGAACTGTGGTCGTCTTCCAGGATTGCAACTCCATGCTTTCGCGCAAGCGCGAGTATGGAACGGCGCTTTTCGATGCTGGTCGTTACCCCTGTCGGATTCTGAAACGTCGGATTGGTGTAGATCAAGCGGGGCCTGTGGCGCGCCAAATGCACCTCCAGTTTCTCGATGTCCATGCCGTCGGGCTCAACCGGTACTTCGAGAATGCGCGCACCAACTGCGCGCAGCACATTAATGACACCGTAGTAGGCGGGGCGTTCAACGATCACCGGCGCCCCGTGCGGGACCAATAGGCGGATGACAAGCTCAATCGCTTGCTGCGCACCGGACGTCACGATCACGTCTTCGGCCAGCGCATCAAGTCCCTGCTGGGCCAGATAATCCACGATGGTTCGACGAAAGCCGATACGGCCGTTGGGCGGGTCATAACTGAAATACTGCGCGAGGCCGTCCGTAATCACTGATTGCAGGCAAGATTCAAATTCTGCGACGCAGGTCGTATCCGGAGCGGGATAGTTGCCGGTAAACCCAATGACTCCTGGCGCATGCGAAAGCTCATACAAACGCTCCGACAACAACGGTCCTGCAGGCGCAGGCTCCGATCCGCGCTCGCGGCGGGTGCCCGTTCCGTTCGGCGAACGCACGTGCGTGCCGCCGCCGGCGCGGCCTTCGACGAAGCCGGCATCGGCGAGATCCTTGTACGCCTTGGCGACCGTCATGTGATTGATGCCGAGCTGTGCAGCGAGCCGTCGGACTGGCGGGAGCCGCATGCCTGGCGTCAGTTCGCCAGCCGCGATGCGGTCGACGATCTGCTCATGCACCTGCATGAAAAGCGGGCGGCCCTTACCTTTCGCCAGCGCAATCGCGAACGTGCTCGCCTCGATCGCGCGGCGTCGCGGATGCTTTAGGCCGTTCGTCATTCGACGCCACTCAGTACTAAGATAAAACTTTGTATGATTTTTTGTATTACTCAAAACAGACGCGAGCAAGCGAAATCTGCCTGTGGGAACGACGAAAGTTTCGCCGGGCCTCTCGCCGATAAAGCTCAAGAGGTGACGAATAGATTGACCGACATACAATCTGCATTGTACCGTTTTAGGTGCAGATGAGCAGTACGCGGGTTGTATTCTGCCGTGCGTCGAGGTGGGGAGTTTGCCCGATGGCAATTGCGAAAGGGCTGAAGGTTGTCGGCCACTTCGATTGTGCAGGCGGCGGACAAGTGGTTGTTCGCAACAACGTCGCCTATGTCGGGCACGTCAAGCCGCCGAACGGCACCAGCATCATCGACGTCTCTGATCCCGCAAAGCCACGCGAACTTGCACAAATCAAAGTGCCCGAAGGTACCCTGTCGCACAAAGTGCGCGTCGAAAACGGCGTGATGCTCGTCAATCGCGAAGTATTTCCGATTGGCCGTATCGATCCCGATTTCAAAGGGGGTCTTGAGGTCTTCGACGTCAGCAACCCATCAAAGCCGGCGCGGATCGCAACTTGGGCTGCCCGCGGCATGCATCGTTTCACGTTTGACGGCCGTTATGTTTACGGCTCGCCTGAGCTCGACGGCTATCTTGGCAATGTCGTATCGATCATCGACTTTCAGAACCCTACGAAGCCGCAGGAAGTCGGACGCTGGTGGATGCCGGGGCAATGGACGGCTGGCGGCGAAAAGCCAACTTGGGAAGGCACCGCACACCGCTGTCATCACCCGATGCGTGTCGGCAATCGGCTCTACACAAGCTACTGGCACGGCGGTTTTGTCATCCTCGACATCGACGACCTTACCAAGCCGAAATTCGTCTCCGGACTCGACTGGAGCCCCCCCTTTCCCTTGGCCGACGCACACGGCACTGCCGGTGCCGTTTCCGCTACGCGGCCGGCGCGTTATGCTAGTGGCCGATGAGGACGTGGTGCGTCTTGCAGGCCCGACCTCGCCAGCCTTTCTGTGGCTCGTGGATATCACCGACGAAACAAGGCCAATCCCCTTCGCCAGCTTTCAGGTGGCCGAGGAAGATGGTTCTCCGAAGCAGGACTACACAGGTCTGCACCAATTCTGCGAAGATATTCGCAGTACCGAAATTCCGATCGCTTGGTTTGCGCATGGACTACGCGTCGTGGATATCGCCAATCCGCACGCGCCCAAGGAAGTCGCTTCGTTCATGCCGGATGTGCCGGCCGGCGCAACGCGCGTTCAAAGCAACGACGTATGCTTTGATGACCGGGGCCTGATCTACCTGATCGATCGAACACGAGGTCTGCACATTCTCGAACGCGTCTGAGGCCCAGCCAATCAGTTGCCGGGCGCCTAGTGGAGTTTAAGCAGTGATGAGTGTCGTCATTCGCAACGCTCGGATACGGGGCCAGAAGCAACCGGTCGACATCGCCATCGAAGGCGAAAGGATTTCAGCCGTCGAGCCAAGGCTTCCGGCGAAAGGGCGGAGGGAGCTCGACGCCGCAGAAAGTCTTGTCCTGCCCGGGTTTCTCAATCTGCACTATCACGCCGACAAGTGCCTGCTGGGAGAGATCATGCGGCCCAACGTCTCCGGCACGCTGCCGGAGGCGATCGCGATCACCAACGACCACAAGCGCAATTATGACCCGGCTGAAGTTGCCTCGCGTGCGGTGCGCACCATCGAGACCGGCGTCAAGAATGGCACCACGTTTTTCCGCCTGTTCTGCGACGTCGGCACGATCGGCGGCCTCAAAGCCGCACGCGGCTTGCTGCTGGCGCGCGAAAAGATGAAGAATTACGCCACGATCCAGGTCGTCGCCTTCCCGCAGGAAGGCATCGTGCGCGATCCCGGCGCCGCTGAATTGATGGACGAGGCGATCAAGGAGGGCTGCGATATCGTCGGCGGCCTGCCCTGGTACGAATACAGCGACGCCGACGCGCGCGAGCATATCGACATCTGCTTCCGTCTTGCGAAGAGACACGACCTCGACATCCACATGCTCGTCGACGACACCGACGACGCCAACTCGCGCAGCCTCGAATATCTCGCGATCAAGACCATGCGTGAGGGGTTCGAGGGTCGCGTCGCCGCCAGTCATTGCGGCGCGATGGCGGGTTATAACGACGTCTACGCGGCAAAGATCGTCGACATGGTTGCGACCGCGGGCATTACCATTTCCGTCAACGCACACATCAATTTAGTCTGCTCGGCCCGGCTCGATCGCGAACCCAGGCGCCGTGGCTGCGCGCGTGTTAAGGAACTGCTGGCGCGCGGGGCAAACGTCGTGACCTCGCAGGATGACGTCAATGACCCCTACTATCCGTTCGGCAAGCCCGATCCTCTGGAGTGCGCTTCAATGATGGCGCACGTCGCGCAGCTTACTCTGCCCCATGAGCTCGAGCAGGTCATGGACATGATCACTGTCAACGCCGCAAAATGCGCCCGTCTCAAGGACTACGGCATTGCGCCCGGCATGCGCGCCGATCTGATGATTGTCGGTGCCCCTTCGACGCACGAAGCTTTGCGCGTGCAGCCGCCGCGCCGCCATGTGTTTCGGAACGGCCGCGAGGTTGCGCGTTCCACGCTGACGCAGGAGCTTCTGCCGTGACATTTGTCGCCGCGCGCGCAGTTTCGAGAGAACACGCCGCGGCCGAGGCGCCGGATTTTGTGCGCATCACCGAATGTCGAAAAAGATCTACAAAACTCGTGGGCGCGCGCTCAAAGCCGTCGATCGATATCTCTCTCGACCTGCGCGAGGGTGAATTTGTCTCGATTGTCGGCCCGTCCGGCTGCGGCAAGAGCACCCTGATGATGATGGTGGCGGGCCTCGTCCCTGTTTCCTCAGGTGAGATCTCGATCAAGGGCGAAACCGTCCGCAAGCCATATACCGACGTTGGCGTCATCTTTCAGCGCGATGCCCTGCTCGAATGGCGTACGGTTCTCAATAACGTCCTGCTGCAAATCGACGTCCGGGGACTGCCCCGCAGCAAATACGAGGCCGCTGCTCGCGCACTGCTGGCGCGGGTCGGGCTCGACGGTTTTGAAAACTCTTATCCGTGGGAACTGTCGGGTGGCATGCGCCAGCGCGTCGCACTTTGCCGCGGACTTATCCATGATCCGAAGCTTCTCCTGATGGACGAGCCTTTTGGCGCGCTCGATGCACTGACCCGCGAGCAGATGAATCTCGATCTCCAGCGCATCTGGCTTGAAAACCGCAAGACGATGCTGTTCATCACCCACAGCATCTGGGAAGCGATCTTTCTTGCCGATCGCGTGGCCGTCATGAGCCCTCGGCCCGGTCGCATCGCCACCATGATCGATATCGATCTACCCCGCCCGCGCCGGCTATCCGTGCGTGAGAGCAAGCAATTCGGGTCTTTTGCGGCCCTGATCCGCGAGCAATTCCAGGCCTTCGGATTGCTGAACGAGGATTGACCGCGATGCCGACAGACAGCGCCGTCCCGCGTGCCGACAAGCTGCCCTGGACAGCGTACGTCGCCACGTATCTCTATCCGACATTGGTGACACTGGTGCTGTTCGGGGCCTGGGAAGCGGTTACACGCGCCGGCATGGTGTCTCCCCTTATACTGCCGTCGCTCAGCTCGATCCTGCAGACAGCGGTCGTCAAGTTCTCGCTGCTGATGCAGATGAGCGCCATCACCGCGACGGAATTCCTGCTCGGCTTCGGGTTGAGCGTCGCCGTCGGTTTGCCGCTCGGCGCACTGATCGTCTACTCACGTCCGCTCGAAACTGCATTTTACCCGATCCTGGTGGCGTTCCAGATCGTCCCCAAGGCCGCCGTTGCACCGATCTTCATCGTCTGGCTCGGCACCGGCCTCTCTTCCAAGGTGCTGATCGCATTTGCCATCGCGTTCTTTCCGGTCGTGATCGACACCGTGGTTGGGCTGCGCTCCGCACAGCCTGAAACGATCCATCTGTTGCGCTCAATGGGCGGCAATCCGTTCCAGGTGTTCTGGTACGTGCGCTTTCCCAATGCGCTCCCGGCGATATTCGGTGGCCTTAAGGTTGCAAGCACGCTTGCAGTCGTCGGCGCAATCGTCGGAGAATTCGTGAGCGCCGAAAAAGGCCTCGGCTATCTGGTGCTGGTCGCCAACGGCGAACTTGACACAAGGCTCGTGTTCGCCTGCGTACTGATGCTGACGCTGCTTGGCATCATCTTCTATTTCATCATTGAAATAATCGAAAAGATCGTGGTGCGTTGGCATGTCTCCGCCCGCCAACTCGAAGCTCTGGGTGGAGGAAGCTGAAGTGGGAGGATCGATTATGACAATCAATGGACGAAAATTGACGTCGCGGCGCGCGTTTATTCGCAATACCGCAAGCGCGGGTCTTGCTGTTGCAGCCGGCGCGCAGGTCGGACCGGTGCACGCCGCCACCGAAGATGTCTTCTTCCAGCTCGACTGGATCGCGTTTGGCCGTCACGCGCCATACTACACGGCGCTGGAGAAAGGCTTCTACGCCAGCAGGAACCTCAACGTCCAAATCGCGCAGGGCAACGGCACGATGCAGGGCCTCCGCACTTTGATCGCGGGCAAAGCGCAGTTCGTGTTTCAGGACCTCGGCGTAATGATGGCGGTGCGAGCCAAGGAAGGCGCCAAGATCAGGGCGCTCGCCTGCATGTACCAGAAATCGCCGCACACCGTGTTCTTCATCGAGGGCAAGGGAATTTCGAAGCCGAAGGACCTCGAAGGCAAGAAAATTGCGTTCTCGCCGGGCAATTCACCGAAACTGATGTTCCCGGCCTTTGCCAAGGCAAACGGCGTCGACGAGAGCAAGATCAACTGGCTGTCGGTCGACCCCAATTCAAAGAATGCCGTCTTGCTCAATCATTCCGTCGACGCGATGATCACCTACCTGTTCACGCTTCCGGTGTTGCAGAAGGCCGCGCAGAACAACGATAAAGTTGGAACGCTCGTCTATTCCGACTATGGCGCCGACTTCTATTCCAACGGGCTCGGCGCGATGGACGACTTCATCAAGCAAAAGCCGGAGGTCACGCGCAATTTCGTGCAGGCCACTATGGAAGGCGTGAAATATACGCTCGCACATCCGGAAGAGGCGGTGCAAATGCTCAAGAAGCACCAGCCGCAGCTCGATGAAAAGACGGCCGTGCAGGAGATCGCGATCATTCGCAAATTGATCAACGCCGATAACGCGAAAGGTCCGCTTGGCTCGATCGATAAGGCCAAGATGCAGGCGACGCAGGACCTGATGGTCAAATACCTCGGCCTCAAGGACCCGCCGCCCGTGGCCGAGACGTATACCAACGAGTTCCTGAGCTAGCACAGAAAGGCTGCGCCATGGCGAAAGGCAGCGAAAGCAAACCGCTCGACCTCATCGTCCGCAATGGCATTTTGGTTATTCCCGGCGTCGGCCAGATCAAGGCCGATGTCGGGATTTCCGACGGCAAGATCGCCGTGATCGGCGAGAACCTGAAGGACGCCGGTGCCGAAACCTATGACGCCGCCGGGCGCATGGTGCTGCCCGGGATTTTCGACCCGCACATCCATATCGGCAACGAGCAGTCCTACGAAAGCGAGGCCGAAACCGAAACCCGTGCCGCCATCCTCGGCGGGGTGACCAGCGTCGGAATTTTCCTGCGCAGCCTGGAGGATTCCTATTTCGACCATCTCCCTGCTTTCCGCAAGGCGATGGACGAACGCAGCTATGTCGATTCCGTTTTTCATCCGCAGATTTTTACCGAGAAGCAGATCGACGAAATTCCCGGCTACGCCGAACAGTTCGGTATCCGCTCGTTCAAATTCTACATGTCGGGCATGCCCGGCATCGTGAAGTCGGTGACCGACGACGTTCTGTTGCACGGCTTCCGTACCGTCGCGTCGCTCGGGCCGGACGCTATCGCCTGCGTTCACTGCGAAACCGGCGCACTGGTCGATGCCGCGCGCAACGACCTGAAGATCCGAAAGCCCGAAGGCACGCTGAAGGACTGGGAAGACGCACATCCGGCGATCGCCGAAGCTCTGGCGATCCAGACCGCCCTATATCTCGCGAAAATCGCCGGCGCACATCTCTATGTCGTACATCTGTCCAGCCAGCAGGGCCTCGAAGTAGTGCGCGCCGCGCGCCGGGCCGGGATGCATTTCACCGTCGAGACGACGACGCCTTATCTCGGGATCAACAGCCTCGACCCCAACGGCTTCCTGGTGAAGATGGTCCCGCCGGTGCGCACGCCCGAACACCAGACGGCGTTGTGGCAAGGCTTTCTCGAAGGTTCAATCAATACCGTCGGCACCGACAATACTTCGCGGGCACGCGCAACCAAAAAGCCGGAAGCGGGTCTGCACGGCTCGCGGCCCGGCCTCCCCGCACTCGGCACCCATCTGCCCGCGCTGTTGCACTACGGCCGCCTGCGGGGCGTGCCACTTGAAGTCCTGGTCGAGCGCGCCACGCGCTCGCCCGCCCGCGTCTACGGCATCTATCCGCAGAAGGGCACGATCGCCGTCGGCTCCGATGCGGATCTTGTCGTCGTCGACCTTGAGCTGGAAAAGGTCGTGCGTGCGGCGGACTTGCAGGGCATGTCGGACTTCTCGCCGTTCGAAGGCAAGATGCTCAAGGGCTGGCCCGTCGCGACGATCAAGGCCGGCAAGATCATCGCACGCGACGGCAAGATCGTCGGCAAGGCTAACGGCCGCTATCTGCCGCGCAAACCGGCGCCGGCCAGGCAATTCGAATGGTTCAGAAGTGCGCTCGCTTGACGGAGGATGACGGCGTGTCTTTTCCGGCGATCAACAATGCATCAGAGCCGCAGCAGGCGCCGCGCATTGCCGCCGAAAATCTTAACTTTGTCGTCGTGCGAGATCGGCGCGGCTGCCAGCCAGTCGGCGCCCATTTTGTTCGGCGCGAATGGCCAGTCGACCGAGAACATGATCCGATCGACGCCCATTTCCATCATGCTGCAGACCAGCGCATTGGTCGAAAAGTTTCCACTGGTCGTGAGATAAAAGTGCTCGCAGAATTTTTCTCGAAACGAACCGGCGGGATTGCCTGGCCGCGACAATGTCTCGTCGATCCGCCCGAGCAGGAAAGGCAGCCCCTCGCCAAGGTGACCGAGGATCACCTTGAGTTTGGGATAGGCCTCAAACAAGCCGCTGAGCACCATGCGCACGCCCTGCGTCGCGGCTTCCACCGTGAAGCCCGAGCGCCGGCCCGACCAATTCGGGATACTTCGACAGATAGTCCTTGTAGTAGACCTCGATAACGGCCGGATGCGGGAAAGAGGGGTGCAAATAGATCGGCACGTCGAGCGTGGCTGCGCGCTCGAAGATCGGCCAGAACCGCTTGTCATCGATGAAAAGGCCGTCGGTGAGCCCATGGATCATCGCACCCTTGAAGCCGAGCTTGGTGACGGTGCGCTCAAGCTCATCCGCGGCCGCCTTCGGATCGGGCGTCGGCAGGATGCCGAATGCGGAAAAACGCTTTGGATTGGATTTCACGATATCGGCCAGACGATCATTGGTCTGGCGGGAAGGCGCACCGCCGCCTCCGCTTCCATTTTTTGCGTGCCGGGCGCGCCGTGCGACAGCACCTGCACATCAATACCGGCGTCATCCATTTCCTTGATGCGCAGATTGGTAATGTCCTGCAGGCGTTCCTCGACTTGGGAAAGTCGTTTGCCTTCACGGCCGGGAAAATGCGCCACCAGGTCGCGATCCCAATAATGCTCTTCAAGTGCAACAACAAATGGCGCAAACCGATTGCTCATGACGCATATTCCCCCATGACGGCACCGTACCGCTTATATCGGGCGGTGAGTGCGCATGCCATATCCAGATTCGCAAGGCAGTGATGAGGAACGTCATGGGCAATACCTATCAGGACAACCTCACCGCAGCCGCCAAGCTCGCTCACATCGCGCCGCTGGGTTCATTGCGTGAAAAGGTCGATCCGAACCATACCGCTCTGATCGTAATCGATATGCAGAACGACTTCTGCGCGCGTGGAGGATTGGTCGACAAAGGCGGCCGTGACGTCTCTGCGGTACAGGCCATGGCGCAGCGATTGCCGGCGCTCATAGAATCTGCACGCAATGCCGGCGCACTCGTCGTCTTCGTACGAAGCGTCTACACGACCGAAGACAACCGCTATCTATCAGACGTATGGCTCGAGCAAGCAGCGCGCAAGCAGGGCGGCGGGTACACGCAGACGCCAGTCTGTCGCGACGGTTCTTGGGAAGGTGACTATTTCGGCGATGTGCGGCCGCGGGCTGACGACGTCGTCGTAACCAAGCACCGCTACAACGCGTTCCACAGGACTGATCTCGACACCATCCTCCGCGCAAAGGGCGTACGCACCATTGTGGTCACCGGCGTCTCGACCAATGTCTGTGTCGAATCGACCGTACGCGAGGGTTTCGTCAACGACTACTATGTCGTGCTTGTGCGCGACGGCACTGCCGCCTATTCACACGAAGAGCACGAAATGACGGTGCGCAATATCGATCGCTTCTTCGGCGAAGTGTCAGAAATCAACGAATTGCGCGGAATCTGGTCCGGGCGGAACGCCTGATCCGACGACGCACAGCAACCAAAACCCAGGCAGCAAATGGCAATCGAAGTTCTCAAAGTCGAATTGAAGTCGGTTTCCGACGCGTCCGGCCTCGAAAGGGGCATCGCCAGCGGCGCATTCAAGGCAGACGAAGTCATTGGAGTTATTGGCAAAACCGAGGGGAATGGCGGGGTCAATGACTTCACCCGAATTCTCGCCGACCAGGCGTTCCGTCGCGTATTGCTCAAGCATGGCAAGCGCGATGAGAGCGCAATCAACCAGATTCCGATGGTGTGGTCTGGCGGCTGCGACGGCGTCATCACGCCACATGCAACGATCTTTGCGCGCAACAACAAGAGCGGACCAGTATCGAAATCGCGGCTCACAATGGGTACCGCAATGAGTGCGGTACTGCTTCCGGAAGATATCGGCCGCCTGGCGATGGTCGAGAAGGTCGCTGCCGCTGTCAAAGACGCAATGCGGGACGCCGGGATCGATGATCCGAAGGACGTCCACTACGTGCAGACCAAGACGCCATTGCTCACCATCGAGTCGGTAAGAGATGCGGAATCGCGAGGCAAGCATGCCGCCTGCGAGGTACATGAACTCAATGGGCGTTTCAAACGGCACAACCGCGCTTGGCATCGCCGTCGCACTCGGCGAAATAAAGACGCCGAAAGCGGATGAGATCTGCCGCAATCTTGACCTCTACTCGTCGGTTGCTTCGTGCTCCTCGGGTGTTGAACTGACACAGGCGCAAATCGTTTTGCTGGGGAACAGGCCCGGTGCCGGCGGCCGCTACCGGATCGGCCATTCGGTGATGAAGGACGCGCTCGATATCGACGGAATTTACGAGGCGATTCGTAACGCCGGGTTGCCGTTGCCAGAGCGCGCGCGATCGACCGACCTTGGCGGGAAGCTCGTCAACGTATTTATCAAATGCGAGGCAGACCGGACCGGCACGCTGCGCGGGCGTCGGCAGATAATGCTCGATGACTCCGACGTGCATCATCACCGCCATTCCAAAGCCGCCGTCGGCGGTGTCGCTGCAACCGCTATCGGCGACCCCGCCGTCTTCGTCTCGGTCGACGCCATGCATCAGGGCCCGCAAGGCGGCGGTCCGGTTATCGCAATCGTAGACGTCGGCGAATAGCGATCGAGAATGGGGACCGCGTGATGGCTGAAGAGTTGTGGCGGAAGCCGGCGCATGAGCTTGCAGCCCTCATTCGTGGGCGGAAGATCAGTCCGGTCGAATTGCTCGATGCACAATTGGATGCCATCAAGCAGTTCAATCCGAAACTCAACGCAATCGTCACGCTCGCTGCCGAAAAAGCACGCGTAGATGCCCGCGCGGCGGAACAAGCCGTGACGCGCGGCGACAAGATTGGCGCGCTGCATGGCCTGCCGATAGGCGTCAAAGACATCACAGCAACGGCAGGCGTGCGCACGACATACGGCTCCCCCTCTATGCCGATAATGTTCCGGCCGAAGACGCCGAAGTCATACGGCGATTGAAAGAGGCGGGCGCAATCGTGCTCGCTAAAACCAACACGCCGGAGTTCGCCGCCGGCGCCAATACCGTCAATCCAGTGTTCGGCGCAACGCGCAATCCGTGGAATCCCGCGCTCAGCCCCGCAGGCTCATCCGGCGGATCGGCTTGCGCAGTCGCGACCGGGATGCTGCCGATCGCGCAGGGCACCGATTTTGGCTGCTCGATTCGTATTCCAGCGGCATTTTGCGGCATCGTCGGGATCCGGCCGACGCCGGGGCTTACCCCGAATTATCCCATGCCGCTTGCCTGGGACCCTGGGCAGGTGCACGGGCCCCTCGCCCGTACTGTCGAGGACGCGGCGATGATGCTCGACGCCATGATCGGCTTCAGCCGCATTTCGCCGATTTCAGTTGCGCCGCCATGGGCCAGCGCGCGCGAAATTGCCGCCAAGGTGCGCGACGCCAAGGGCCTGCGTATCGCATTTGCACCGGATATTGCCGGCATCGGCGTCGATACAGAAATCGAAGCCATCTGCCGCAAGGCGGCAACGACGCTGCGCGCCCAAGGCGCAACTGTCGACGAAATCGAATTTGATCTTTCGGAGGGCCGTGATCCTTACAAGGTCTGGCGCGGGGTGTGGATGGTCGGCCAGCAACTGCGCAATTTGTCCCGGCTCGATGAATTTGGATCCAATCTGCAAGGCAACGTCAGGTCCGGGCTGGCGCTGACGACAACAGACATTGCCAATGCAGAGAGCGTGCGTTTTGCCCTGTTTCAGAAGATGCGCAAATTGTTCGACCGCTACGATCTCCTGCTGACGCCGGCTGCACCGGTGAAGCCCTACCCCATCGAGATGAATTTTCCGAAAGAAATAAACGGCAAGACGTTCGACAACTACATCGATTGGATCGCGCCCTGCTTTCTCATCACTCTATTGAGTTTGCCCGCAGGCAGCGTCCCTGCCGGCTTGACGCACGACGGATTGCCAGTTGGATTGCAGGTTGTAGGCCCGCGCTTCGAAGAACCAAAAATCTTCGGCCTGATGAAGCTCGTGCAGCAGGCAAACCCGATCGGATGGCCGCCTATCGTCGATAAAAGCTAATCATGAAGATAGCGATAGGCCGCGCGAATATTGAAAGGCATCCATTCCTTGTAGCGCTGCATCGCGGCGTAGTCGGGAAGTTCAATGTCACGTGCTGCCGCGTCTTCTGACCAGCCCGATTTTATCGCGCGATCGCAGGCGTCCCGTACCGCAACCAAAAGATTGCGGAATTGCGCGGCTTCTTTCGGCGTTGCTGGCACGCCATGCCCGGGAACGACCGTCTTCATATCCATTTTCAGTACGCGATCGAGGGCGGCGATCCACCCGTCGAGGTCGCAATCGCCGAGCCACGGGAAGCGGCCATGGAAGAACAAGTCGCCCATGAAGACTACGCCCGTCTTTTTTAGGAAGATCACCAGATCACCATCGCAGTGCGCGGGACCCCAGCATTCGAGGCGCAGCGTGTCACCCGGCAGTTCGAATTCAAGCCTGTCCGTGAAAGTCTTCGTCGGCCCGAGGATAGTCAGCGGCTTTGATGCGCCGACGCGATCGATAAACCATTGCCGCTTGCCCTCGGGCACGAGCGACTCGAAATTATTTCCGAAAAACATCCGGATCTTGGCCAGTGTATCAACGACCTCGACACCCTGCGGCGGGATTGGCCCAAGTTCATTTTGCAGGAGATCCCGTGTCCTGTCATGCGCGACAATCGGTATTCCGGAAAAGGCAACGTTGCCCGCGATGTGATCGAGATGGAAATGCGTGTTGACCACCGTCCGGACCGGCGCGCCGATCGACGCCTTCAGCGCATCACGAAACGTCTCACCCAACGCGCGATTCTGCTGGGTATCGATGACGACTAACCCGTCACGCGTTTCGATTGCGCCAGCATTGGAATCACCACCCGCGCCGATCCAGGCATGAATGCCTGGGGCGATAGTCTGAAGTTGAGCATTGCTCATCGCCTGCGCTCAGTGCGCATCGCGTTCGTCGGTATACCAGGATGGCTTTTCCGGATAATGAGGCCCGTCATAGATTTCCAGGACCACGGTCTCTTCATGGGCTACCGCCGGGCCGTGCACGTTGCCCTTCGGGTTGCAGTAAAATGAACCGGACGTAAGCACGACGCCGGTCGACGTATACTCATAACGGCCCGACAGGCAAAACATGAACTGGTTCGATGAATGATAGTGCGGCTGCGGAATTCCGGCGCCCTTGTTGAACTTGATCAGCGCGATCGACGCACCGGTTTCTTCGTTGCGCCACAGCATCTTTTCACTGATACCCTTGAGCGATTTTTCGCGCCAAGGTACCGATTCCGACTTGATCAGGATTTCATCGAGCTTGGGCATTTGGTGCGGGAGCTTTGTCATGATCTATCCTGACTATTTCAACCGGTTGCCAAACGCCTTTTCGGCGTTGGTTCTACGAATACGCTGGCGCAGCGCCTCGTCGAGATGACCGATGTCATGCTCGGCATTGGGCGCGCCCATCGGAAATGGCCAGTCACTGCCGAGCAAAATGCGGTCGTGGCCAATGGTGTTCGATGACGTAATCAAGAAACGCGGGCGAATGTGCAAGGCTGTCGACATAAAAACGCCGCACCGCGTCCTTCGGCTCAAGCGCAAGTTTTGGGATGCCGGGACGGCCCGTTCCCATGGCGTGTTGCCATCGGCCACACAATGCCGCGACGCAGCCGCCGCCATGCGCCAGAATGACGTTGAGATCGGGGAAACGGCTCATCACTCCGGCAAATATAAGGTTCGAAGCCGCGATCGTTGTTTCGACCGGATTACCGAGCAGGTTTGTAAGGTAAAACGGGTCAAGTCTCTTGTCCGGCGTCGAGCCGGGGTGGATGAAGAGCGGGAGCTTCTTTTCACTCAGGACCTGCCACAGCGGATCAAGCTCCGCCGAAGCATATGAGACAATGCCCGTCTCGGTCCCCATGACCACGCCGGCCCAGCGGGCATCGAGCGATCCGGCGACGCTGACTGCAACCTCGGGCGCCTCGACAGGCAGATAAGCCAGCGGCCTCAGCGCAGGGTCGTGGCGGTGGCACGCCTCATAGAGCCTATCGTTCACAAGCTGTGCGTAGTCACGGCAGCCGTTGGCGTCGAGGTCGGGCCGGAACAGCGGCGGCGGTACCGATACAATGGCGCCGTCGAGGTCATCATTTTTGATGCGATCGACGAGACCGTTCACCTCGGACAATGGATGCAATGGCACGCCATGCGCGCAAATCGTCAACGTGGACGGTGACGCCCGCATGCCGAACATGCCGCGCTCGGCTGCCGTAACCACGGCAGGCGGCACGAGGTGCGTGTGAACGTCCCAACCGCCGAGATGAGGCATTTCGTTACTCGGCCGTCCAATGAATGTGCTTGAGCTCGATCAGCCGCGACAAATAACGCACCGTGGACTTGTTGGTAAGCTTATGGACCGGGCGCATTTCGTTCATAAACACCGTCGAGCCGAGAGGTTCGTTCGTCATGCGTTTGTCGCCGAAAATCGTCTCAATCTCATTCTCTCCCCCGCCCAGTGAGATGATGACATAGGGGTGATAGTGCAGGTGAAAATCCTGGACCTGGCCGGGCTCGAGATTGATTTCCCAGATTCGCACCTGTTCGTTCTCGAACACGATGCGCTGCCCGACTTCGCCGAGCTTGATACCTTTTTCGGCCGCCGCCTTGAGGCCCGATTTGTCACTCATGACGTGCACCTATTGCGGCAGCACAGCGATGGCATTGATTTCGATCAGATAGTCCGGCGACGTCATCTTGCAGATCTCGACCATCGTGGATGCAGGCAGCGGCGGCTTGAAATATTGGCTGCGCACCGCGTGAATTTCCTTGAAATGCTCCATGTTGCGCACATAAACGTCGACACGGCAGATGTGGTCCATGGTACCGCCAGCCGCTTCGACCGCCGATTTTATATTCTCAAGAACCTGTATTGTCTGCGCCGTTATATCTCCGATGCCGGCGATCGTGCCGTCGGGGCGTCGCGCAGTCATGCCAGAAATGAACACGATGCGGCCGCTCGCCTCGATCACGGTGGCTTGAGAAAAAACACCCGACGGCTTTCTGATCCGATCGGTGATGACTTCACGCTTTGGCATATCCAGCTTCCTCTCCTTGTTGTTCGAGCGGCGCGGGCGAGACACCCAATTCCTTGGCCAGCCGACCCAACATGGCGGCGACGGAGGGCGCCAGGTTGACGTTTCCGGCCGCGGCGTGCCGCCGGCGCCATTCCGGTTCACCCGGCGCATAGACGTGGTCGACGCCCGGCGCACGCTTGCCATTGCGAATTCGCTCGGCTGCGTCCGCAGCGAGTTTTTTAAAGCTCGCCGGATTTCCGAAGTGAGCGGCATCGATCGCGATGAAAAGATGCGAGCAATCGTAAGGAACATCTGCGGAGCCGTAGAGCGGCTGTACAGCAGCCCCGGTTGCGCCGCCCGACAACAGCCCGCACATCAAATCGATCAGAAACGACAGGGCGAAGCCCTTGGGCCCGGCAGCGGGCAGCAGCATCCCGGCAATCGCTTCCGCCGCATTCGTGGTCGGACTGCCGTCGGCTCTTACCGCCCAGCTCTGCGGGATGGCCTGACCGGCCTTGTCCGCCATGCGGATTTTTCCCATAGCCGCTTCGCTGGTCGCCATATCGAGGACGATCGGGATCTCGCCATCTGAAGGCACTGCGATCGCAATCGGATTGTTGCCGACAAGACGCTCCGCCCCGCCCGGCGCCGGCATTAAAGGCCGCGTATTGCACATCGCAATGCCGATACAATCGGCGGTCGCAGCCTGAAGCGCAAAACGACGCGCGGTGCCGAAATGAAAGCCATGGCGAACGGCGGCTATTCCGGCCCCGAATTTCCGCGCTCGTTCGACCGCAATCCGCATCGCCTGGTCGCCGGTGACGTGCCCCAGCGCGTGGCGGGCGTCAAGCACCACCGCGATATCTTTGTCGGACACAATGGTCGCTTCCATTGATGTCGACACCGAGCCTTTGCGGATACGATCGAGATACATATCGACCAGCGACACGCCGTGCGAAGCCTGGCCGTCGAGGTCGGCGTCGACCAGGGCTTCAGCGACAATTTGTGCGCTCTGTGTCGGTATTCCGACGGCGACGAAAAGCCGCGCCACCAATGCACTGAGTTCGCTTGCTGCTACTCTTACTCCGCCAGACATCACACGTCTTTGCCGTTACTGGTCCGTAATTTGAGATTGCGCTCAGTGCCACCTAGAAACTTGGCGACCCGCTCGGTAGTTCGGTCGATATGGTCGGCCAGCAACAGCGTTGCCCGGGAGACGTTGCGCGCAAGCGCCGCGCGCATGATCTGCTCGTGCTCCCCCTTGTCGTTACGGGCCGAAGCCTTCGAAACGATCGACAGCGCAAAATAGCGTTCGGCTTGCGCGAACAGGTTTTCACGGATGGTCATAAGACGCGGTGAACCGCAGCCGGCGACAAGCGCGGCATGGAAGTTACGGTGTTCCTTGACCCAGTCGGAATTTACGTCGGCGCCCGTGCTGCGTTCAACCTTTTTCAGATGCGCGAGGCGGTGGAAAGCCGCAACAAGATCGGCTTCCCACGCGACACCACCTTTTTCAATCGACCAGCGCAATGCGATGCATTCGATCTCGATGCGCGTCTTCATCAGGTCGAGCAGATGCTCCTTCGATACCGGCGAGACGCGGAATCCCTTGTTCTGCTCGAGCGTTACCAGGCCCTCGGCCTCAAGCCGCATCAGCGCTTCACGAATGGGACTGCCGCCGACCCCGTAGCGGTCACGCAGTGCTTCCACACGCAAACGCTCATTGGGCGCAAGCCGGCACGCGACGATGTCGGCGCGCAATTGCCGGAAAACGGCGCCGTTGATAGTTGGCTCGATAGCATCATCGCGTCGCTGAACGGAGGTCATGCCGGCACCGGCTTGCTATGCTTTTTCATGTCCGTCAACCGATATGAGCGTGGAGAAAATCAAGCGAACGGCGCAATGCAAGCGCTGCACTTGCCGGATCGAAATTTGCGGTCTCATCGCAGTTAAAGCCGTGACTCGCCGGATAGACATGGATCTCGACCTGCGCGCCCTGCGCGGCACGCAGGGCTGCGGCATGCTCGGGCGTTGCGATTGGGTCGCGTTCACCGAAATGCATGAGTACGGGGCAACGTGGTTTCTCTGCGGCATAAGGTGCAACTTGCGTCGCGTAATAGCACACGGCGCCTGCAATACCGTCGAGCTGCGTAGCGCTCCGCCACGCAACCGTGCCGCCCCAGCAATAGCCGAGCGTCGCCACTTTGCCTGACGGACCGACACGCTGTCGCGCCGCAGTCAACGTCAGCAAACACCTGGTCCCATGGGATCTTGCCGCGCAATTCGCGGCCGGTAACGGCATCATCTTTCGAATAGCCGAGTTCGGTCCCGCGCTTCACGCGATCAAACAGTGCCGGCGCGACAGTGTGATAGCCCTGCGCCGCGTAGCCGTCGCAAACCCTGCGAATGTGCCCGGTGACGCCAAAAATTTCCTGCAGGAGCACGAGGCCCGCGCGCGGTTGATCCACGGGGAGCGCCTCATAGGCGCCGAGCTCGTGTCCATCCTTTGCCCGCAATGAGATGTTCCGCCCAACCACGTTTGTCCGCCATACAAAGGGACACCGAGGCGCAACGTGTATCACAAGAAAACCGGAAATGTGCTAGATTTTCGAAAATATATTGACACTTGGAAATCCGCGGTGCGATGATTTTAGGCCGGTAAAGTGCGGGGAAATGGCGTGACGTGCGGCGGAAGAGCCCGCCGCGCTTTGATGCGCTTTCGGGGCATGCCACAATGAATGGTTGGCGTATGGGGCGACGTGGCGTGTGATGGGCATCAGCGCGTTTCCTCTCACCAGCACATATCCGGTCGCAATTGTCGGCGCCGGGCCGGTCGGCCTGACCACGGCGCTCGCGCTCGCCTATTATGAAATTCCGTTCGTCATATTCGAAGCCAACCCCGGCCTCTCGACTGAAACGAAAGCCGGCACGACTTTGATTCGCACGCTGGAAGTCTGGCAGCGCTTCGGCGCCGCCAACAAAATCTTGAGCAAGGCGATGCGGGTTGACGAGATTGGTGACATCGAGCGCGCCACCAATCGCCGCCGCGATGCAGTAAAGCTGCATCTGCTCAAGGACGAGACGCGGTTTCCTTTCGTCATCAATCTGCCGCAACACGATATGGAGCCGGCGCTGCGGGATTGTCTGCCGCACGGCGTTGAGATCCGCTACAGTCATCGGCTGGTGTCGTTCAATCAACACTCCGATCGCGTCACGCTTGAGCTTGATACGCCGGAGGGCAAAAAGACAATTGAAGCCAGCTACCTTCTCGCCTGCGATGGCGGGCGCAGCACGGTGCGCGAACAGCTCGGCGTATCGGTCGAGGGCCGTTCGCTTCCGGAGCGGTTTGCACTGGTTGACCTCAAGGTCGACCTCGACATCGAGAACCCACGCGACTTCCCGTATCTCGCATATTTCAGCGACGCTAAGGAATGGATGATCCTGGTACGCCAGCCGGAATTCTGGCGCTTTCTCTATCCGGTATTCGAGGGCCAGCGTGAATACACACTCGACGAATTACGCGAGAAGGCAACGCATTTTATCGGCGAAGCGAAAAACGTCGAAGTCGTCGGCACCAACCTGTTCAAGATCTATCACCGTGTCGCGACAAAGTGGCATCACGGGCGCGTCGTACTGCTCGGCGATGCCGCTCATCTCATTACGCCGATGTGGGCACTTGGGCTAAATACCGGAATTCTCGATGCCAACAGCCTGGCTTGGCGTATCGCATGGATCTTGCGCGGCTGGGGTAAGGGCAATCTGCTTGATGCCTATGAACGCGAGCAGAAACCGGTAGCCGAGCATGGTTCCGGCGAAATGGCCGAAGGCGCACGCGCCTACATGGCCAGTCGCGTTGCCGACGTGAAGGCGATGTCGGGCCATGCCTGGGGTAACGCCTATACCCGCTCGCTGCTCGGCGTGCGTCTCGGCCTCAATGCAAGCGGTGACTGGTCGATGGTGAAGCCTTATGCGGAGCCCCCGCCCATTGTCGTGGGCGATCGGGCGCCGGACGGCCTCGTGCACGACAGCGACGGACGCCAATTGCGCCTTCATGATTTATTCGGCCGTTCTTTCGTCGCGCTTTATTTCACCGACACGCGGCGGCAACCGAAAATTCCGGTAAACGACGAGCCGTGGCTCAGGCACTACGCGGTGTCGCGCTGGGATGCTCCGCGCGATTCCACAATTCGAGATCGCGCCTTGCTCGATCCGGGCAGCCAGATTGCGAAGCGGTATGGCTGCGCGCCGGAGACCATGGTTCTGGTGCGGCCGGACGACCATATCGCCGCAATTGCGCCGATGACCCCGGGCGCGGCGCAGGCCGCCTATCACGCAGCAGTCTCCGCACAGCACAGAGAGGCGGTTCCAGCGTGAGCATTTCGGTCTCCTATCGTTTCGACAATTCGGCCGTGCTGATCACCGGCGCCGGCAGCCGGCATCGGCGCGGCGCTGACCAGGTATTGCGCGCGGGCGGGCGCCGACAGTGATTGCCGTCGACCGGAAACACGATGCGCTGCTGGACGGGCTCGATCCTGCGGTCTGCGAGCGCATCGATTTGCGGCAGGTTGACGTTTCGGACAGCGCAGCCGTTACGGAAATGATCGCGGCGGTGCGCGCGAAGTACCCGCGTCTCGATGCCGCAGTGTTGGGTGCCGCGATTCAGATCCGCTCGGAAATCGGCGTCATGACGGCCGCGCAATGGCGCGAAATGATCGACGTCAATCTCAACGGCGTTTTTCATTGTCTGAATGCGATCGTTCCCATGATGAAGGCACAAAAATCAGGCGCGATCGTTGCATTTACGTCAGGCCTCGCGACCACCGGCTGGCCGGGCGCCAGCGCCTATGCCGCCAGCAAAGCGGCCTTGATTGGAATGATCAAATCGGTCGCGCACGAACTCAAAGACTACAACGTGCGCGCGAATATCCTCTCCCCCGGTCTGCGCGCGACTGCGATTTTCATGGACGTGAGCACGGATACCGAACGAGAATACTATCGGAACTCGATCGGGATCGGCGAACCGGAGGGCGTGGTGCCGACACTACTGTATCTGATTTCGGATGCTTCGGAGAATTTGACGGGCGCGGTGATTGAGCAACGCATCATCCCCGCGCGCGAGCGTATGACAAACTGAAACTGGAATGGAGCTTGATTATCGGCAGCAACGCCGATCGAAAAGGAGACTGACATGTATAAAATAGTGACGACGATCCTTTGCTCCGCCTGGCTCTTGCTGGGTGGAGTAATCGGGGGAACCGGGCAAGCGCAAGCCCAGGAGAAAAAACTAACCGACATCACGTTTTCGCTCGATTTCATCACGCTGGGCCGGCACGCACCGTTCTATGTTGCGATCGACAAGGGCTATTACAAGGAAGAAGGCCTCAATGTGAACATCGTCCCGGCCAAAGGCACGGCGCAGGGAATCCAGAACGTCGAGTCAGGAATCGCTCAGCTTGGCTTTACCGACATCGCTAGCCTCGTGGTCGCACACGCCGAAGGCTCGACAGTCAAGGCCGTAGCCGTGATCTACCAGAAGGCGCCATTCTGCTTCTTCTCGCTCGATCCCGGCGCAAACGTGACGAAGCTCAAGGATTTCGAAGGACTCAAGGTCGGCTCAAATACGGGAAGCTACATCACGAACATCGCCAGGGCGATGATGCGCAAGGCAGGACTTGATCCCAATAAATTGCAAATGGAAAGCATCGAACCGTCGGCCCGTATCGCGATGCTGGCGACCGGAAAAATCCCGGCGATCGACTTCTTCATCATCACGAAGCCGGCGATGGAGCGTGCGGTCAAGGACAAGAAGGTCGTCACGTTCCTGTTCGCCGACCACGGACTCGATCTCTATTCGAACGGTATCGGCGCCAAAGAATCCTATCTCAAGGAGCATCCGGATATCGTGAAAGGGCTTCGTCAAGGCGACGTTGCGCGGCTATCAATATGCCTTCCAGCACAAGGAAGAAGCCGCCGAGATCATCCAGAAATACGCCAAGGCGTTGAAGAACGATATTACAGTCGAAGAACTCAAGATCGTCGAAGACCTCACCGTGACACCTGAAGTCAAGAAGAACGGGATAGGTTCATTCACCGCCGCACGCATGAAGACCTCGGTCGACTGGATGGCGGAAAACGGAGGCTTTGCAAAGGAAAAGGCGCCAAAGCCGCAGGACGTCTACGCCACCGGCTTTTTGCCCGCAAAACCAATCCTGCCGTAGGACCGGCACCGAACAAGGACATGTTGCGATTGTGAACGGCAACGAAAAGGACCCGAAGGGCGGCCAGAGTGCACGGTCTCCCTTCGGGCGCGTGGTCAACGTCACCAAGACCTTCGAAGCTGCCGGAAAAACAGTTCCGGCGGTGAAGGACGTGTCATTTCAATTTCGCAAAGGCGATCTGATTTCCCTGCTCGGCCCGAGCGGATGCGGCAAGACCACCGTTCTCAAGATGATGGGTGGACTTGTGCCGTCGAGCGGCGGCCTGATCGAGCTCGAAGGCCGCCCAATCAGCGCGCCCTTTCCGGGCGTCGGCGTGGTGTTCCAGGCTCCGACCTTGATGCCATGGCGCACGGTGCTCGGGAACGTACTGTTCCCTATGGAAGTGCTCGGCAGGAATGACGCACAGGCCAACGCGCGCGCGCATGAAATCCTCAAGCTGGTCGGGCTCGATAGTTTCGAACATGCCTATCCGCGTCAATTGTCCGGCGGCATGCAGCAGCGCGTCGCCCTGTGCCGGGCCATCATCCATGAGCCGGCGATCTTGTTGATGGACGAACCATTCGGTGCACTCGACGAACTGACGAGACTGGAGATGAACGACCTGCTGCTCGACATCCGGCGTGTCACCGGCGCGACCGTAGTGTTCGTGACGCACAGTATTTCGGAAGCGATCTATCTGTCCGACCAGGTTGTCGTGTTTTCAAAGCGGCCGGCCGTCATCGTCAAGGAAATGACGATCGATATTCCTTACCCGCGTTCGGCGAAGACGCGTTTCCTGCCGCAATTTACCGAACTGGAGCGGCAAGCCGGCGTCGCGCTCGGTCTGGTGCACCAATGACCCGTGGCCTCGCACGATTTATCTACCCCCTCGCCGGCACCGCCATCATCATCCTGATCTGGCACTACTATGTCGTGCTGATGCAGGTGCCCGTAGTGGTGCTCCCCACGCCACTGCAAGTGCTGAAGTCGATGATCGACGAAGCCAGGATACTGGCCGAGGAAGGATGGGTCACTGCGCTCGAATGCATCTACGGTTTTGTATTGTCGCTCGCAATCGGCATCCCAATCGCTGTGGTGATGACCTATTCACGTATCGCCAATCAAATGTTCTATCCGCTGCTGGTGGCAAGCCAGTCGATTCCGAAAGTGGCGATCGCGCCGATCCTTCTGGTCTGGTTCGGCACCGGCATTCAATCGAAATTGGCAATGGCCTTCGTCATCGCCTTTTTTCCGGTCGTCGTCGATACCGCGACGGGATTGCGCTCGACATCTCCCGATCTCATCGAGCTCGCGCGCTCGCTGCAATGCACGCGTCTGCAGACCTTCTTCAAGATCCAGCTGCCATCGGCGCTGCCGTCGATCTTCTCCGGCGCCAAAATCGCCGTCACCCTGTCTGTCATCGGCGCCGTCATCGGTGAATTCATCGGTTCGAACGAAGGCTTGGGGAACCTGCTGCTGACCGCCAACTCACAGCTCAACTCGCCGCTGGTATGGGCTTCACTGACGGTGTTGAGCGTGCTCGGGATGCTTCTTTACGGAATCGTGGCGCTTGCCGAACGAATCCTAATGCCATGGGCGTCCGACCTGAAACATTAGACGCCGGCCGGCGAATTCCCTGCTTACAGAACAGAGAACTCCAAAAAACTCCTCGTGATCTTAATCGGCGTCAACGTTCGGCGGCTGTGGCCACCGTCGGTGGATAGCCTTTTCAAAAGGGCCACCAAAGACGAGCACGATCAAAACTATTAGCAACCCGGGAAGAACAATCCGCCATTCGCCGAGTCCACAGGCTGCGCCAAGACACGCGGTTACCCAGACGCAAGCCGCGGTGGTTAGTCCGTGCACATGGCCGCCTTGTTCACCGCGAACAATGACGCCCGCGCCCAAAAATCCAATCCCGGTCACAATACCTTGGATGACGCGACTCGCATCGGCGTTGTTGACATGACCAAATGCAGCAACCGCTACGGCAGAACCCAGTCCAACCAAACCGAGTGTGCGCACCCCCGTCGGCTTGCCGCGAAGATCGCGGTTAAGTCCGAGGAATACGCCGACCGCCGCCGCCGTTAGCAGCCGAAGAACAATATCGAGTATCTCCATGAGGACACTTTATCCTCCAAATCTGAGGGTAAAAAGCAGACTTTCTGATCTCGTTACGGGCATCTGTATAAGCCCGATAAATCGAACTATTCCGAATACCGTGGAAAAGTCTCCAGCCATCACGCCCTCGAAAGCGGACATTGCGTGCTCAGCCTGCTTGTCAACCGAGAACGCGCCAGGAGAGTGGAAATCAGGCATTTAGAGTGTTGCGCGCCCGGATGAGGTCAATCGTATCGGACCCTTCCTCAAACCAGCTAAATACAGGCTCTAATAGCGCGCGCGCCTCTTTCGACCTTCCTTGCACGCGCCAGAGCTCTGCCAGGCTTGTGACGGCTCGCAACTCCAATGACTTGGCGTTTTGACTACGTGCCACTTCAATCGCCTTTTTCAGATGGGGCTCAGCTTCTCCGACGTTTGATGGATTCAGCGCCCAAAGAAGTTGCCCCCGCTGCCGGTGCAACTCCGCTTCCCACGATCTGCCTTTGCCAATAGTCGCCAGCACCCCCTCGACAATCGAAAGCGCATATTCATTTTCGCCGGCCTTGGCGTGCATGTCCGCCAGCCAGCTTTCCATCATTGGAAGCATGAAGCCGACGCCACGGCGTCGCGCTTCGCCGATTCCCAAGGCTATTTCGGCGCGCGCTTCTTCAACGCGGCCGAGCTCACCCACCGCCCGCCCTCGCGAAATTCTCGACAGAATTGCGTACAACGAAAACCGCTGCTCCCGCGACATCTCCAAGCTGCTTTCGGCAGCCTCGAATGCCCGTGCGGCGTCCCCTCGCAGGAGATGGACAACAGAAGTCATGTAATCAGCGAACGCTATCGTATATGGATGGCCAAGCTTCTGCGCCAACTCCAACGCTTCCGATACACGCGAGAGCGATCGATCGGGATAACCCAGGAACCAAAGGTCCCAAGACAGGAGCAGCAACGATGCCGCTTGTGGCTCAACCATGTACAAGCTGTACAGCGGCTCTTTCCCTGGGCTCGAAAGCCTGATTGCGTTCTCGAAATGATCCGCCGAGGATTGGAAATCGCCGAGAGGCAGTAAAGTGCTGCCCATGACTCTGTGAGCCACCATGAGAGGCACGGCTTCAGACGACGCCCGTGCCCGTGCCAAAAATTCATCAGCCATGTGGAGCGCGTCATCATTCTTTCCGCTCATCCACGAGTGCCCCCATAAGCCGAACAGTGACTGGAAATATTCGGGGATGTCGCCAAATCTCAGGCATAAAGCACGAGCGCGCGAAAATGCTTCGCGGGTTTCATCAGAAGCGTAGCCCTGAACCGCAATAAGCGCTATTCCCAACGCCAATTGAATCTCGATCTCCTGTTTGTTCCAATCGGGCGTCTCCGGCAGGGTGTTGAGAAGCTGAAGCGCCCGTCGGAAACTCGCCGTCGCTTCCACGTTAGCGGAATGCGTGAGCGCGCGTTGCCCGGACTCCAGCCAGCAGCGAATGGCCAGCTGGTGATTGCCTGCTTCTTGATGGTGATAGGCCAGGACTTCGGGTTGGCTTTCAGCCAGCCCGGCATAGTCTCTTTCCAGGATTGTCGCGATGTCCGCATGAATCTGCTGCCTCCTGCTCCTCAGCAACGAATCGTAGATTGCATCCCGCAATAGTGCATGCTTGAAGGCGAAACGGACGAATGGCGAGGTTCCGATTCGATAGATGATGTCAGCCTCTTCCAGTAGCGCCAGTGCTGATTGCATCTCGCCTTCTTCGATTTGGGAGGCGGTCGACAAGAGATCGTAGGAAAATTCGCGCCCAATGACGGCCGCGACCTGTGCGAGCCTGCGAACTCGGTGCAACGCGGTCGAGCCGCTCCATAAGTGCATCACTGAGCGTCTCGGGAACCCTGATCAATGCTGGTTGCGCGGCGTGCTCGGAAACGCCTCGGGCCCGCGACGGCGCGCTGAGAATGCTGGTTGTCAGCTCCTCTACGAAGAGAGGGACACCGTCGGTCTTTTGGAGGATCTGGTCAACGACCTGCGAGGGGATGTTCTCGCTCCCCTACGAGGTCGCGAATCATGCTCTTGACCTCGCTTTGCGACAAACGGGTGAGCGAATGCGTCGTGATGTTCGGGTGACCGATCCAGGTGGGCCGGAACTCGGGCCGGCACGACACAATAAGCAGCACACGGGCACGGTCGATTCCGGTTACGACCAGTTCAAGAAACTCAAGCGTTGATGGATCCAGCCAATGCGCATCTTCGAATATGCAAACCGTCGGATGCTGCAAGGAAAACTGCAGAAGCATATCGACAAGCGTACTAATCGTCCGGTTCTTGATCTGCTGCGGTGTGAGCTTCGTGAGCTCGCCGTCGTTTTCAACCGAAATAGATAACAGGTTGGCGATCAGGAGGAGCCGCTCTTTGAAGCCGTCGGTCGAGCGCGGAAGATAGGCGCGAAGCTTTTCGATCTTGTCGGCGTTGGACTCTCGAGCACTCAGGTCGGCTGCTTGTTCAATCTGCTCAATCACCGGAAAGAATGCGCTCTGACTGTGATAGGGCGACGACTGATGGAGCAACAAGAGGTGAGGTTCTTCCCGAATATGCGATCTCAACTCGTGGAGAAGCCGCGATTTTCCAACCCCGGGGATACCTGAAAGCATTATGGCTTGACCGTCGCCTTCTTTGACCTTGTTCCACCTATCGAGCAGTAAGTTCAGTTCGCTTGAACGTCCTGCGAGGGGAGTAAGAGATTCAGCGTGCCGAGCTTCAAAGCGGCTGGCGGCATTTATCGCCGCGTTGACCTGATACACTTGAACAGGTTCGGTTAGCCCTCTGAGTTTCTGGTGGCCAAGGTCCCGCAAATCGAAAGTCGCTGATACGAGACGTCGGGTTGACTCTGAGACGACGACGGAGTTGGTCTTGGCAAGCGCCTGCAGGCGTGCGGCAATGTTGGGCGTTTCTCCCACCGCATCCATCGACCAAGAGTTGGTGCTATTTGCAATTTCTCCGACGATGACGGGCCCGGAGCAAATCCCAACCCGACAGGCCAGTGTAGTCGGCCCTGAAATCTGCGAAACGCTAGAGACAATCTCGAGGGCCGCGTGTACAGCGCGAGCAGCATCATCCTCATGTGCGCGCGGCCAACCGAAAAACGCCATGACGCCATCACCAAAGTAACGGGCGACTTCGCCGTCGTAGCGATTAATTGCCTTGTTGCACTCTGCCCGATAGGCGTCGATGAGTTTTTGCAGATCCTCCGGGTCTAACGTCTCCGAAAGCTGCGTAGAGCCCACCAGGTCACAGAACATGACCGTGATCTGACGAAATTCGGCTTCGCGATGTTGCGAAGGAGAGGATGGCAACACTGCATCATTCGAAACCACGACCGTTGAGCCGGCGAATTGTTGTTCTGCAGCCAAGGCCCTAAGCAGTTTTTTGCGATGGCCTAAAGATATCCCGATCTTTTCCAGGTCATTTTCGTTCAAATCCGGAAGGACCGAGTAGTCGATATTGTTTTCTGCGAAGGTTTGGGCGTACTGGCCCAGACCGTACCTAGCCAGCCACTCGGCCACATCGGTAGTCGTCTTCGTCATTAGGCGCCCCTGCCTACCGCCGTATTTCGCTACAACTGCGCTGGCTCGGAAATTAGGAGTTTTTATGGCGGAAACGATACCATACTATCGAGTTCTTCCGACTCTCGGCCGCGAAACGACGTCATGGGCGCGCCGGCACGGGCCGCGTTTCCGGGCCGCATGCCATGCCCAACTGCAATGAATATTGCGTTAATCCGCCTTGCCACCGCGGCGTCGTGCTTTTGACCGGCCGAAGGACCTGGAGCGTACAGGTACGGGAGCCGCTTCTCCCAAGGCCTGTTCAATCTCGTGCCCGTATCTGTGGCTCGGATTTGAGGAGTTCGTGATTGTATCCTTCGGCCATAATCAACGCCGATTGATATGTCTCCTGAACGACTTTGATACGGTCACTTGCAGGTAGAGACGCGACAAACTCGATCGTCTCAGCGACGTGCGACGCTTCGCTTCCGAGGCTGCTGTGGCTCCTGAGGAAACGCGTAGTATCCACGCCATCCGGGCACAACGTCTGCACATTCTCGATGTCGCTCTTCTCCTTAAGTGCAGCGATGCGCTCCAGGCAGTACGAATACCCGATGCTGCCGATCGGATAATCCTCGGCGCAGAGCTCATCGAAGCGGTTGCAGAGCGGCTTAATCCCCTCCGGGATAAAGTTGGCCACGAGTCGCTCGCCTGGCACACCCAGAGCACGCAAATCCTTGAGCGCGAGCCGGTCGTGGCCGGTCTCCTCGCGCGCACGCTCTTCAAGGTATGCCGCAACTTCAGGCCTCCCCAGCTTCTCGAAGCGGCTCGCGGCGCGCCGGAGGTTTCGGGGGGTATCGACGGATGTGTGATAAGCGCCCACCAATGCGACGATATAACCGGGGAGCGTCGGTTCCGGGCGCGCGAGTCGTTTTTCAATTCTGGAAAATGCAAGATTTATGGCGCCATCGAGCAATCCAACTGTGCTTCCCAGCGAGCCCGCACCTCCCATCCGCGCCGCGAATGGGTCGACGTGCCCTTTTTCCCCGCTCCGGTCATGAAACCAGACCTCTCCCGACTCGCGCGCAATGATTGATATATCGTCGGTGACGTTAACCCACTCTGCGACCGGCCGTGCCATGGAAACAACACTCCCAATTCGATTGTTCGCCCGCGGTTGTTACTGGAGGCTGCGATCCGATCCGCAGCTTCGGAAGCTAAGAGCACTTCGCCTTAGTTCGGATCGGTTCGCAGCCGCGCTAGATTCCGTTCGGCGTAGCCGCCATCAGCAATTTGGCTGTCTCGAGAAGGGACTTGCCCGGTGCACACGTGCCGTCATGCTCCGGCAGCACAAAGACAAGCTCGTTTTGGCGGTTATGGCTGTAGCCGTCCTCATAATTCTTTTCCGTGATGACGACGGGGACCCTCGACGTCCCGTTCCAAAAGAAGCCTCGTTGCGCGAACAAGGCTTTGGCGTTTGCAGGATCCAGCAGCAATTTTCTGAAATCTTTATCGACCCATGCATCAACGACCATCTGAGCAAGTGAATCACTGGGGGCTATGGAAAAATCAGCGACCTGGTCCGATTTCGCTTTATCCCTAAAAATGCCTCTTGGCATGGTCAGACCCTCCTTGAGCAGCAGATCCGGCTGTTTTGTTGGCCGTCCTGCATTATTGGGTACTCTAATTGCGGAAATTCGTGCCTGCAAGCCGGGTCGGGCCGCGCTGTCAAACGAGGTTATTTATCCATTGTGCGAGGATTTTTCTGAACGCGCTTGACCGAGATCGGCCGATTAGAGAAGCGGAAATTGCCAATCCCGGATCTGGCCTATTCGGCAGCGCTGAAATTCGACGTTTTTCTGCCTGACAATAAGGTCTCTAATTCTGCAGCAGCTGATGCCACGCCCGGGCTATGAGAGATCGCTTCTGCCAGCGACCGGGCATTGGCAGCGTACGATTGGTCACCAAGCAGACGATCAGCGGCCGCTCTGATCTCTGCAGGCGTCGCATTGTCACCATCTAGCGATACGCCGCAGCCAAGGACTTCAACTTGTTTTGCCAAGATTGGTTGGTCAGCTACAGGATTTGCCAGACACAACATCGGGACACCGTATTTCAGTGACGTTATCACTGTCCCATGGCCAGCATGAGTCACAGTCAATGCTGCCATCGGCAGAACTTCTTCATGTGGCGCGCGTCCGACGACGACGGCATTGTCAGGTACGATCTTTGGATCGATTTCAACAGGACCTGCGGTAACAATGGCGCGGCAATTGCACCCCGATAGAGCCTTAAGCGTTCTTAAGATGCGCGAGGTTTGGTCCCAATACGGGCCTGTCGAAAAGCTCACCAACACAAGAGGGCGACTGTCTGCCTTCAACCATGGAGCCTTCCATTTCGATGCGGAGCTCGGGTCGGACATCGGGCCAAAATAATGGAACGACTGCGGAGCTACCGATGCCAGTGGGTCCAATTGGCGGATGCTGTTTGAAAGTGCAGGAAATCGCGCCCATGCCTGCCAAAGAGTTTTGACTGCAGCGAGACCAGCCTGCATTCGTACTTGGTTCACGGCGTCCAGAAGCAGCGTCTCAAACTGACCATTGGGAGGCATAAGCGCCCCGGGGGCACTGTGTACAAGTGTGGCAGCGGGCAATTTAAACTTTTCGGCCGCGGCCAAAGCTCCAAACATCAGGCAATCTACGATCACGGCATCGCACCGCTCCCGTGCCATCAGTTGGGGAACATCGTCGAGATGGTCGGATGATGCCCAGACCGCCTTTGATTTAACCGCAAACATTCGTTCGCGATTTTCATCGGACCATTTTCTTGCGGAACGTTCCAGAAGCACGAAATTAAAATCGCGTTCGATAAAATAGTTTCTCTGATTTTCATATCCGGCGAGCGTTATCTTGTGACCCCGGCTCTTCAATGCGTTTGCAATAGCCATCGCCGGGGGCTGGTTGCCTGCTCCATTCCAAGTGAGAATTAAAAACCGGGCCATACTAAACCGCGCTCACAATCGCCTTCACTGTCGCGTAGATCGTACTTTCGCTTTCCGCACGTGACCGTCCCATGTCTCGTCGGAGTAATTTCCATGCGTAGACATCGCAGGCGCAGACGAGCTGATCAATGAACAAGCGTCGACCCTTTGTGTCCAGCTTGGCCATTTGTGGCGCAAATTGCCTTTGCACCCATTGCCGATGTCCCACCCTTCCGGTCTCGATCAGTTCGCGATCTGCGTTCTCCGCCAGGTTTCTGATGACCAAATCACCGAACTGTTCGTAGTGCTCAACGAGTGCAGCAATTGCACCTTCGATATCCCCGGGGTTGGGGCGGAGCCGCTGTGATCTCAACTCGTGCAGCAATTCATCTAAGGCTTGATCAAGAACCGCCGACCGACCGCCAAAGACGTTGATGACCGTCTGGACTGTGACCTCCGCACCGGCCGCCACCTCTTCAAGGCGGATTTCCGAGCGAAATCGGCTCTTCAATAACGAAACGGCAGCGTCGAGAACACGACGGCGAGTGGCCTCGGCTGAGGCGGCCCGCGCCTTCATGTTATATGACCGCACTATTTTCATTTTAGTTATCGCTAAAATGAAAATAGGTCACCTGTCAAGGCGGAGTGGGGTGGCCGCTTTAGGTGGTGGTCCGGGAGCTTTGGCATTGCTGGCAACAGGGGATCTTTAAAGCGATTTGGCGAGCATTTGGTGCGCGTTACGCAGGTGCTGCGTCGACCGGTTGAGCTGGCTGGTCATAAGCGGACATCGGCAGCGCAGCAGCCGATGTCCGCTGAGCGCCAATCGCGGACATCGGCCCAACTTTTTCTGTCGCCTTAGTAGTTGCGCAGCAATTTATTGTAACCGAAGCTGCCGCCGCCTGCGACTGCGGGATCGTTCGAATTGAAAAACGCGTTGGGGCGCCTTGGGACCATAGCGAAAGCGTGTAGCCCGCTCGGACCCATTGCAGCTATTGCAGGTGCGTGGTTCTGATAAGCAATCGGATTATTTGTAAACTTCAGCACGTTGCCGGTGCCGTCACAAGTGCAGAAGGACTGGGCAAATGCCGGTGTCGCGATGACGGCGAGCACACCCAATGTGGTCAGGAACTTCTTCATGTTGCATCTCCTGTGATTAAGATTTCATGGAGGAGACTGCACAACGCGCTGAGTTATTCCTCTGAGTTGGCGGCAAACGCCTCATTCGAGATAACGTTTCTATGAACATTGATTGCGAGGCTGTGTGTAATAAATCCGGTCTGTGGCGCGACCCCGGACTAACGAACATCGACTATGCCTACGCGAGATACGCTTTGTCCCAGAAAGCAGACGATCGGCCCTGTCGCCTATAACAGTTCGGCTCACACCCTGTTGGCCACTAGCAAGGTTACTCGACATGCACTAAAATCCATCGCGTCGTCAGCGGGAATGGGCGCGATTGCATGCGCTGGATTGGTCAAATATACGCGGCCTTGGACGTCTAGCGCTCTTTGCGCTGGCCATGCAGATCGTCCTCACGTTTGACCATGTTCATATCGATAGCTTGGCCCTCGCCTCAGCTAAAGCGGTACCGTCGACTATTGTCGACCAAGGGGCTCCGGCGAAGGCCGACAGCAAAGACCAGAAATCGCACGGCACAGCTGACACAGACTGCCCCATTTGCGCCCTCATCCAATTGGCCAGCACGTCGACGCCTTCTGTCGCGCCGCCGTTACCGGTGCCGACGACGCTTGAGGGATCCATTCTGGAAGTAGCTGAGGCACATGGCTTTGCGGCTACGCGCGCATTTGCATTTCGAGCCCGCGGTCCACCTGCCATCTAAACCGGACCGCTGCGACACTCGTGCCGCCTAACGCGGTCCCCAATTTACAGCGCCGGTAGTTTCGGACGGACACCGTTCGCGGCCGGATTCCCGTAAAAATATATCGGACGAGATACCGCATGCTCGTCGAGCAAAAGCCGGACCAAAGGCGACGTACACCGGCGCCGTCAAAGCAAGAAGGCGAGATACCCGAGCCGC
The DNA here is from genome assembly GCA_963718035.1 of uncultured Alphaproteobacteria bacterium. Classification (GTDB taxonomy): domain Bacteria; phylum Pseudomonadota; class Alphaproteobacteria; order Rhizobiales; family Xanthobacteraceae; genus Pseudolabrys. Next base: position 79,946 of record CAVQYD010000019.1, read on the forward strand.
TGCTTGGTCCCTCGCGTTACGCCAGGGTCATTGTCATCGGTATCGTCGTCGGCTTCCTCTGCTTCGGCGCCTATCGCGTATTATCACCGTCGCATTACCGCGGCGGTGAGGTCGTCGAGAAAGCCGCGCCGGTAATACGGTCGGGCAAGCAGCGTGATCGTACCCGAGCGGCTCGCCGGTGCGCAGCGCACTCGCGATCGCGCCGGTCGCGGTCAAGGACATCCGGCGCGATCTCATTTTGCCGGCGGTCGTCGAGGCCGATCCGGGCGCGCACGGTCAAGGTTCTGCCGCCGGTTGCTGGGCGCGTCGTCAATCTGAAAGTGCAACTCGGCGAAAGGGTCGCTGCAAGGGCAGGAGCTTCTGGTGCTCAACTCCGGCGATCTTGCGCAAGCATTTTCCGACGACGAAAAGGCGCGCACCATGTTGAAGTTGACCAAACAGGCGCTCGATCGCCAGCTCGGTCTCGAAAAAAGCGGTGGTGCGGCCATCAAAGATCGCGAACAAGCGCAGAGCGACTATGCCCAGGCACAAGCAGAGTTCGAGCGGGCTGAGACCCGATTGCGCTCGATCGGCGTGTCGCCTGATCAAGCCGAGAAATCGCGGCTGCTATCGGTGAATGCGCCGATGGCGGCAGCATCATCGATCTGCAAGTCGCGCCGGGCGCCTTTCTCAACGATTCGACCGCAGTAGATCATGACGATCGCAAATCTCGAAACGATCTGGGTCACCGCCGACGTTCCGGAAAGCGACACGTCGCTTGTCTCCAAGGGACAGGCAGTTGACGTCGTCTTCACCGCTTATCCCGGCGAGGTGTTCAAGGGCCACGTGTTGTTCGTCAGCGACGTTGTCGATTCCGATACCCGCCGTACCAAAGTGCGCATCGCTTTTGACAATGCCGACATGCGATTGCGCCCAGGAATGTTCGCGAACGCCAGCTTTTACGCGCCGGCCAGGAGCATGCCGGTGGTGCCGACCAGCGCACTGGTGCTGAAGGACGATCTTAGTCAGGTGTTCGTCGAAACAGCGCCGTGGACCTTCGAGGCGCGGACCGTGGATATCGGCTTTCAGCAGGGCGATCAGGTCGTGCTGACGGGCGGGATCAAAGCCGGCGATCGCGTCGTCGTCAGAGGGGGAGTGCTTCTCGGTGATTGACCTGCTCGTCAGCTTCGCTTTGAGCAAGCGCCTGGTCGTGGCGATGATCTGCGTATTCGCCGCAGTGTACGGCTACTATTCATGGACGCAGCTGGCGGTCGAAGCCTATCCGGACGTGGCCGACACCGAATCCCAGGTGATTACTACGGCGCCGGGCCTCGCGGCCGAAGAGGTCGAGCAGCAAGTCACCATCCCGCTTGAGCGCGAGCTTAATGGCACGCCGGGCATGACGATGATGCGCTCGCGCTCGACTTTCGGGCTGTCGATGATCACCCTGCAGTTCCGCGACGGCATCGAGGACTATTGGTCACGTCAGCGGATCGAGGAGCGGATCCAGGATGTGACGCTGCCACCGAGTCTGTCCCCGAGCCTCAATCCGTTGTCGTCGCCGACCGGTCTGATCCTGTATTACACGCTGAATTCGCCTACCAAAAATTTGCGAGAGCTGTCGGAATTCAGCAATGGATGGTCATACCCGACGCTTAAACAGGTGCCCGGCGTCGCCGACGTCTCCAATTTCGGAGGGCTGACGACGCAGTATCAGCTTGAGCTCGATCCGCAGCAGCTGATGCGCTTCAAAATTTCGCTCAGCGACATCACCAACGCGATCACCACAAACAATGCCAATGCCGGCGGCAGCGTGCTCAATCGCGGCGAACTTGGCTATGTTATTCGGGGCATCGGTCTCGTTCAGACCCTCGATGATCTGGGCAATATCGTCGTCACCCAGCATAACGGCACGCCAATCCTCGTTCGTGACCTCGGCAAGCTGAAGCTCTCCAATCAGGAACGCCACGGCATCGTCGGCCAGGACGACAAAAACGATGTGGTCGAGGGCACTGTGCTGTTGTTGCGGCACGAGAACCCGTCGCAAGTTCTCAAAGGGCGTGCATGCCAAAGATCGCCGAGCTCAATGCGCGTCTGAAGGCCAGACGACATGCAGATCGTGCCTTATCTCGATCGCACGAATCTGGTCGACGCGACAGTCGATAAGGTCGCCCACACGGTGTTCGCCGGCATTGGCCTCGTGCTTGATCGTGCTGATTATGTTCCTCGGCAGCCCGCGCAGCGCCCTGATCGTCGGCGTCACCGTGCCCTTCGCCATGGTGACTGCTTTCATCTTGATGTATCACGCCGGCATTTCGGCCAACCTTCTTTCGCTGGGCGCTATCGATTTCGGCATCATCGTCGACGGTGCGATCGTGATGACGGAAGCGATCCTGCGCCGGCGGGAGGCGAAGCCGAACGAGCCACTGACCGAATCCGACGTCCGTGACGCCGCTCGTCAGGTGGCGCGGCCGATATTTTTTTCAACCGCCATCATCATCACCACCTACTTGCCCCTGTTCGCGTTTCATCGCATCGAGGCCAAACTGTTCCACCCGATGGTTTATGCGGTCGGCTTCGCGCAGCTTGGAGCCTTGGCGTTCGCGCTGCTGGTCGTGCCGGGCCTCGCTTATGCCGCTTATCGCCGGCCGCGCCGCATCTTCCAAAATCCCGATTTTGTTATGGACCGAGCGGATTTATCGGATTGCGCTGGCTGGCTCTCTGCGTCTTCCGAGCTTCGCATATCTATTAAGCGCCGGCACAGCGATCGCCGTGCTTGCGCTCGGCTTAACGGTATGGCGCGAATTCCTTCCCGAATCTCGACGAAGGGTCGATTTGGTTGCATGCCGAAATGCCTCCCGGAATTTCGCTACAGAAAGCCACCGACATGGTCGCCGAGCTGCGGCGCGTTCTCGGCTCGTTTCCGGAAGTATCGACGCGTCGTCAGCCACATCGGCCACAACGATGATGGCACCGATCCGTGGACACCGTCGCATATGGAAGCCGCGGTGGTTCTCGCGCCCTACAGCACCTGGCCGGCCGGCGAGACTAAGCGTGATCTGGTCGAACGAATGTCGAAAGCGTTCGACCGCCTGCCAGGTTTTGAGATCGCATTTAGCCAGCCGATAATCGACAGCGTACTCGACTCCGCTTTTCGAACCGCACAGCGCGCTTGCCGTCAAAGTATTCGGTGACGACTTCAATGAATTGCGCCGCATCGGCAAAAGCATCGTGGCAGCGGCAAATAGCATTCCAGGCGTCAGCGATGCTGCCATTGATCAATATACGCCACTGCCGCAAATCACGATCAAGGTCGATCGCGCGGCGACCGCCCGTTACGGAATCAATATCGCCGACGTCGCAAATCTGATCTCGACCGGCATCGGCGGCAGCGGCGGTTAGCCAATTGTTCCTCGGCGACCGCCACTACGACATCACGGTCCGTTTCCCGGCTGCGGACCGCGACAGTCCCGAAGCGATCAAGAACCTGGTGCTGACCTCGAGCGACGGCGCGCTCATTCCGTTGTCACAGGTCGCGGACGTCAGGCTGCAGACCGGCGAAAGCATGATCAATCGTGAGATGAACCACCGGTATCTTTTGGTGAAACTCGACTATCACGATCGCGATCCACTCTCGGTGGTGGCAGACGTTAATAAGGTGATTGATCAAAAAGTCTCGTTCGACCGCAGGAAATATCGCATCGAATGGGGCGGTCAACTTGAGGGTCAGCAGCGCGCGGAGGCGCGATTCAAGCTTATCATCGCCCTGGCGCTGGCGACGATGATCGTACTGCTCTATGCCGAGTTCGGCGCACTGCGTCAGGCTCTGCTTATCGTTGGTGTCGTGCCGCTCGCCACGCTCGGCGGACTGATCGCGCTGCATGTCACCGGCACCACCCTCAACGTCGCGTCGGGCGTGGGTTTCATCGCGCTATCCGGCGTTGCCGTGATGAACGGTGTCATCATGGTGGCCAACCTTAATCGTGTGCGTCGAGCAGGGCCTGCCGCTGTTCGAAGCGGTTTTCACGGGTGCCGGCGAGCGGTTACGCCCAGTGCTGATGACGGCTTCGGTGGCGACCGTCGGCATGCTGCCGGCTGCGCTTGCGACGGGCGTCGGCAGCGATGTGCAACGCAACTTGGCCACCGTAGTCGCAGGGGGGCTCGTTCCGGCGACACTGCTGACGCTGTTCATCATTCCGACGTTCTACTTCGTGGTGGAGCGCTGGGTGGAGCGGCGGGCGCCAGCGTCGCAGAGCCGCAGTGGGCGCGGCCAACAGTAGTAGGAACTGACGATCATGGGCCAGGGGGCGCCGCGGTCGCGCCATTTGTCTGCTTGCCGTCGGCGCGTGGCTGACAGGCTGCGCGGTGGGTCCCGATTTCGTGCCGCCGCCGGCGCCGGACGTCAACGGCTATACACCCGAAGCCGCTGGCGCCTGCGGTCGCCGGCTCGGCGACGCCCGGCGGCAATGCGCAACGTTTCGTCCGCGAATCTCGATTTGCCGGGACAATGGTGGACGCTGTTTCATTCCAGCCGCTCAATGAACTGATCGACAAGGCGCTCGCCGCCAATCCCGACCTCAAGGCGGCACAGGCCGCTCTCGTCGTGGCCAGAGAGAACGTCTATGTCCAGGAAGGCGCGTACTTTCCCGCGGTCGACGGCAATTTCGCCGGCAGCCGCCAAAAATCCGCAGATCGGCCAGCCGTCGGACGTTGGTAGCAGCTCGGTCTTCAACCTGTTCACCGGGCAACTGAACATCTCCTACACGCCCGACGTTTTCGGCGCCAACCGCCGCGCCGTCGAATCGCTTCACGCGCAAGAGGACGCGCAGCGATTTGCGCTCGAGGCTACTTATCTGACGCTGATTTCCAATCTCGCCGGCGCCGCGGTCCAGGAAGCCTCGCTGCGCGGCCAGATCGCGGCGACCCAGACCATCATCAAGGTCGAGTCCGACGTGCTGCGATCTGATGCGCAAGCAATTCGATCTCGGCCAGATCGCCGAGGGCGACGTGGTGGCGCAGGCAGCGGCGCTGGCGCAGGTCGAGCAGACCTTGCCACCGCTTGCAAAAGCAATTACTGCAAAAGCGCGATTTGCTGGCGGCGCTGACGGGCGGCTTTCCGAACCAGCGCTTGCCGCAGAAATTCGTGCTCGCCGCATTGCGGCTGCCGCGCGATCTGCCAGTCAGCCTGCCCTCCAAGCTGGTCGAGCAGCGCCCGGACATCCGCGCCGCCGAGGCCAATTTGCAATGCGGCGAGCGCCCAGATCGGCGTCGCCATCGCCAACCGCCTGCCGAACATCACGCTCTACTGGCGGCGATCGGCTCGACTGCCCTGGCGGTCGATCAATTGTTCACGCCGGGCTTCGGTTTCTGGACCGCGGCGCGGCAGCGTCACTCAGCCGCTGTTTCATGGCGGCGCTCTGCTTCACAAACAGCTTGCCGCGGAAGCTGCCTATGATCAGGCCGCCGCGCAGTACAAGAGCGTGGTGCGGGTCGCATTTCAGAACGTCGCCGACAGCTTGCGTGCAATTCAGACCGATGCCGATCGCATTGCAAAAAGCGGTTGCCTCGCGAAGCTGCGTCGGCCAAGAGCCTCGCCATCATCCGCAAGCGGCTGGAACTCGGCGATGTCAATTATCTCGCGCTGTTCAACGCGCAACAGACCTATCAGCAGGCAATACTTAGCCTCGTGCAGGCTAAAGCTGCGCGCTATGCCGACACTGTGGCGCTATTCCAGGCACTCGGCGGCGGCTGGTGGAATCGGAGCGACGTCGAGCCCGAAAAGCCACTGTCGATCACCGACGTTTTTCAGTGAATGCGAATGTGTCTGAATTCCGTCCCTTTCAGAGGGCCGCTCAATGAGGTCGTATAATGATCAGTAAATCAATCGTTTTATTCTCATGCGGGTGCATGTCCGCAGCATTGATCGTAAATCTGGCGTCAGCTTCGGATTTGCCTGCTCTCGGCAAACTACTAACTCCTGCTTATACGGCAATGAGTCTCACCCGATTTCTCAGTTTTGCACCCCGCTTTCACATCTTCTGGCCCGGACTCATTTTCATCGGTTGCTGCATGCCCGGCATTGTGCGGTCCATATGACCTGAAGTTGGGCGACTTGCACCGATGCTTTGCACATCCAAGATAATGTTCACGTCCCCCGCCTTTTCGAATTTCAGAGTTAGCGGGATTTTTTCACCTATGTGCAATGCACTAGCTCATGTCTGCTTTGCGCCAAAAGCGATTGAAATTGCTGATCGGTGCTCACTAATGAGCGAGCATATGGCGCAACGCGAGCTCGATAGGCCCACCGGCTGCCAAAACCACGCTAACCACAACAACTGTGGCTTTGGCGGCGATTTTTTCGCTGAATCAGAGAAGGTCCTCGAATGCTGTTCACTATGAGTGACAGCATCAGCGCTGCGCCAGACGCCGACCGCCGCGATGATCAGAAATCCCAAAAACGAAAATCTATAAATCAGTACAGTGTGCGGATACAGAACGAACAAAATCCACCGAAAATGCCAACAATCCAGGCGATGCACGTCCCTAATACGAAAAATCCCCAGAATGAGCTGCCGAGCGTATATTGTCCGCGCCACAGCCTCAAACAAACGTTTGGTCCTGCAGTTACGCTGCTTTCTTCTGACCGCGAAAACGTGATTAAGGCGCTCGCGAAGAAAATCGCGAGAGCCGCCGCAATAGGACCGACAATGAAAAAACCTACCAGTCCACAAAGATTTCCGCCCCATCGAGACGAACACGCCCAAGCGGCCCCGTATTGCAAACCGATGAAAAACGCGATCACGGCGCAAGCGAGCAACACCAAAACGTAGGCAATGATTGAGATCCGATTTTCTGGACTTGGCACTGCACGACAATGACGAGCGTAAAACACTATAGCACAGACGCTCGCTACGACCGGCGAGAAAAACCCCAGACCCCATAAAAATGGCAGAAATTGCAAATTGAAATTTCCCGTTAATCCATCGCGGAAAAGTGAAAATAAAATCCGGGCTTACGTCGCCTCTTTTCAGGAGCGGCTCGCGATTAAGCCAAAAATATCGCGGATGTCTTAATCGGCCGCGGTGAATGTCCGCTTCGGGTCAGAAGCGAACATGTGCAGCGCAAGAGCCCATGTCTGCTAAGTGCCAGAAGCGGTCATTCGCAATACGGACTATGCGCATCGCAGCTCTTCTGTGAAATTCAGCTCAATTGCGACAGCAATATCTTCGCTGCCTGCAAATCCGGCCGCTCGAAGCCTTCGGTGAATGCTCCGTAGACCGGGGCAAGCAAGTCGCGTGCCTCCGCCTGACGCCCGGTCTCGGCGAGCAGCCGCGCCAGAATTCGTCGCGGCGCGCAACTCGAGCGGACGGCACGATTGCTGGCGCGACATCGCCAAGGCTTCGCGGAAGGCGCGCTCGGCCTCCGCACCGTCAGGTCGCGCTTGCGCGCGCAAGACTTCGCCACGCGAGCGAAACAATTCCGGGGCGCAGAACAAGTTGCCCTTGACGTTCAACTCGGCAACCGTGCGCTCGATTCTGGCCGAGGCCCGCTCGGTGTAGCCGGCGCGCAGCTCTTGTTCGACGATCAGAACGGTGTACATCGGCCCGAAGGCGGCGCCTCCGGGAATGACCGCGTCGGTCATCGCCTGGATGCCGGCATCGAAGTCGCCGGCCTGTGCGGCCAGCCAGCCTCGCAGGAATTTCGCATCCGCCAGTTGCCAGGGAAACTTGTTGCGCTCGGCGAGCGGGTAAAGCTCGTCCGTCATGGACCGGCAGGCATCTATGTCTTTCATCAGCGCCATGTACACGGCGCCGCGCTGCAGCGCATGCGCCACGGAAAACACGTGGCCAAGCGCGCGCGCGTCCTCGATCGACTGCAGCGTTGTGCTTTTGGCCTGGTCGAGCGATCCCTGGCCCCAGAGACCGACTGCGTGGAAGGAGCGCGCGCACATGCGCGCGTCATGCCCACCGAAATAATAGGCGTGGTCGCGGTGGCGCTCGCGGTCGTAGAGCCGGACGACTTCGCGCGCCGCCTCGATCATACCGGCAAAATCCGGCACGCGCAGCAGCATCGGCACCTTGGCGTGATAGGCCTCGAGCAGCAGGTCGGCATTGTCCAGCTCGCGGGCGATCGCAAGCAGCTGATCGGCGAGCACGGATGCTTCATCGGCGCGGCCGCTGGTGGTGGCGTTGAACCACATGCCCCAAGTGGCGAGGAAACGTTCGCGGCCGCGACCGGGCAGCGCGCGGCTGAGCGCCAGCGCCCGCTGGTAATGCTCCCTCGCTTCTTTCGCCGTAGGTCCGATCGCGATTAATTGCACCAGGCCGAGGCCAAGGCGGACGTCGAGCTCGGTGCCGTCGCGCTCCGGCGCTTCCGGCATCGCGGTGATGAGGCGCAAAGCGGCGGAATAATGCGCCAGCGATTCCTTCATGGCGAAGCGACGCAGGTCGCGATCGCCGGCCTGGCGCCAGTAGCGGATAGCTTGTTCGGCGCGGCCGGCGTTTTCGAACTGCTGCGCCAGAAACTCGGGCGCGTTGTCAGGGAAACGCTTCTCCAGTATCTGCGCGATCGAGTCGTGCAATTGCTGACGGCGCGCACGCAACAAAGCGGAATAGGCAGCGTCCTGCACCAGCGCGTGCTTGAACGAATAGGTGGCGTTGGGCGGCGTGCCGCGCGGGAACACGAGTTCGGCTTCGGTAAGTCGCGCCAGCGCGTCCTGCAGCACCTGATCAGGCAAGCCCGCGACCGCGGCCAGCAATTCGTAGGAGAACTCGCGGCCGATGGCCGCGCCGATTTGCAGCACCTCGCGCGCCGATCCGAGCCGGTCGACGCGCGACATCAACGAGGCCTGCAGCGTGGTCGGGATGGCGAGCTGCTGCGCCGGCTGGTCTAACTCCTCGCTTTCGAGCACGGCCTTGGTCAGCTCCTCGACGAACAGCGGCACGCCGTCGGTGCGCTCGACGATCTGCTCGAGCAGCGCTGGCGGCAACGCCTTGCCGCCAGTGACGTGCTCGACCATCTTCATGCGCTCGCGCCGGCCGAGCCGGTTGAGCGTCATGCTGGTGACATGCGGCATGGCCGACCCAAGGCGGCTGGAAATCGGGACGGTGCGTGATGATCAGAAGGATCGGCAGCGCGTGCAGGCGCTCGACCGTGAGCGTGAACAGCTCGAGCGAGGTCGGATCGCTCCACTGCGCATCCTCGAACACCATCAGCACCGGGCCAGGCGCCGCGAGCTGCGCAAGCTGCGTCGAGCAGCGCCGCAAGCACCTGCGCACGCTTGCGTTGCGGATCGGCCGCACTCTCGGCAGACGTGGCCAACGCCGAGCAGATCGGCGATGGCGCCGCGTGGCGCCGGCTGCCCGAGAAGCTTCTCGAGCTTGGCGCGCTTGACCGCCGGCGTGTCGTCGCGATCGAAGCCGGCGGCGTGCGAGAGTTGCGCCACGATCGGCTGCAGCGCGCTGCCCTGCTGGTGCGGCAGGCAGAAGTAACGCATGCCGACGTGCGCCGTCGGAATCGACTTCTTTCGAGCAGCGCCGCGATCAGCCGCGACTTGCCGATGCCGGGCTCGCCCGAGAGCAGCACGACACGGCCCTCGCCATCCTTCGCCTGCGCCCAGCGGCGCGACAGCAGATCGAGCTCTTCGTCGCGGCCCGACCAGCGGCACCTGATTGGCCGCGCGCAGCGCTTCGAAGCGGCTCTGCATGCTGCTGTTCGCGCAGAACTCGCCAGGCGGCGACCGGCCCGTCGAAGCCCTTGAGCGCTCCCGGATCGACCGGATCGTATTCGAACAGATCGCCGGTGAGGCGGCGCGTGCGCGGCGGCGATCAACACCGTGTTGGGCGCGGCAGCCGATTGCAGGCGCGCGGCGAGATTGGGCGTCTCGCCGACGACGTTGCGCTCCTGCGCCTCGCCAGCTGCCGACCAGCTCGCCGACGACGACCAGCCCGGTGGCGATGCCGATGCGCACCTGGTGGCGGCTCGCGCCGACCGTCGAGCTCGCCGATCGCCTCGACCAGTGCCAGCCCGGCGCGCACCGCGTTGGCAGCGTCGGCCTCGTGCGCTTCCGGATAGCCGAAATAGACCAGCACGCCGTCGCCCATGTACTTGGCGACGAAGCCGCCGAAGCGCGCGACCACCTCGGCGGCACATTTGTGGTAGGCGGCGATGACGTCACGCAGGTCTTCCGGGTCGAGCCGCGTCGACAGCGCGGTCGAGCCGACTAGGTCGCAGAACATCACCGTGAGCTGGCGACGCTCGGCGCTGGAACCGGTACGCGCCGCCGGCGCTGCCATCGGCGGCGGCGCGACGACCGTGGCCGCGCCGATTTTGGCGCCGCATTGCGCGCAGAAACGGGACCCGGCCGCGTTGACCTGGCCGCAGGCCGCGCAGGCAACAGCCTGTGGCGCTCCACACTGCGGACAAAACCGGCTGCCCTCAGGAATTTGCGCGTGGCAGCCAGGGCAGGCTTTGAATGCACTCATTTAGATAAATCATAACATTCGGTCAGGACGCTGAGTAGATCGATTGTTCAGCGAATTTGGCGCCGGATGAAGGTCAATGTCCGCCTTGTCACTAGCGGACATTGATTGGCGGCTCCGAAAGGTCCGCTTAGTGCCAGTACCGAACATTAGGCAATCGTCGCTTTGGTTCCACTCACGACGAAAGCCGGACACGGAATTTTGCCTCGGCCTGCCGCTAAAGCCTTAGCCGCTTCTTCCGTAATAGCCCGTTCAATACGTTCTTGAACGTCCGCAGTTTGGCGTTCGTAAACATAGGTCGCGCGCACCATGCTTTTCCGCATCATGTCAAACACGGCGCTTGGTGAAGCCGGTGCGTAGAAGCACGGGACTTCATCAATGCGAACGTCCGAAAACTTGGCCGATTCCATCAAAGCAGTAAGAATCCAGGGGTCGCTGAATGTAAAAATTCCGGGACCCGCAGGGAGCGCTACGGAGCCATCCACATGGCGCTGCACGGTTTCGGCTATCAAGGTGAGAACTCTTGCTTTTGCAGGTCCACACCAAATGGTGAAGGCGAAGCGTCCGCCGGGGCAGAGAACACGATAAGCTTCCGCAACCGCTTTGCCCGGTCGCGGAAAGTGCAGCATACCGAATGCACACGTCACGGCATCAAAGCTTGCGTCTTCATATCGAAGATTTTCTGCATCTGCGATTTCAAATTTTGTTTCGGGGAACCGCCGCCGGGCTTCGGTGACCATGTCCTCTGCTATGTCGGCACCAGTTGCATCGAGGCCCCGACGTGCGGCTTCGGCGGCCACGTACCCGGGCCCACTTGCGACGTCGAGCAACTTGACACTCGGCCGAGCATTGACGGCGGCAAGAAGCGAATCGACAGCCTGTCGCGTCATTTCGCCAACGAGAGAATCGTAGTGCTCAGCTTGTTTGCTCCAGCCGACCCTCTCGAACTCTTTAAATTCTTGGCTTTGTCGCTCGCTTATCGTCATCGACGCCCCCATAAAATACGCTCGTCGGTTTGCGGATACTTGCGCTTCCCTGATGTTTTCACAACACACGCCTATGTCCGCTTCGGGTCATTAGCCGACCTCTCGAGACGTTGGGCGCATGTCTGCTTTACTCCCGGAAGCAGACATTGTAGTCCGCGTTTGACAATTCGGCGTAAAACACTTGGAAAATCAAAGAAGGTTCGGTGGCGGACGCAGTCACTGTCAAATTCCCTGCTAACATCGCGATTTGACACTCCGCCCGCAAAATTCGAAAATAACCCAAAATAAAGAATTGATCAGGCCAACGCAGCACTGATCCTCAGTCAAACGCGGGGGAAACAATGGCCGTAAATTTCACAGTGAACGGCAAGCCGGTATCGAGCGCGGCACCGGGGTCAACGCCGTTGCTTTGGGTGATCCGCGAAGAACTGAAGCTGACCGGAACGAAATTCGGTTGCGGCGCCGGGCTCTGCGGTGCCTGCACGGTGCATATCGATGGCAAGCGCGCGTTTTCCTGTCAGATGCAGATGTCGGAAGTGCGAGGACGCAGCGTCACAACCATTGAGGGCATTTCGGCCGACAGTTCGCATCCGGTCCAGAAAGCGTGGCTCGCTGAGCGCGTGCCGCAATGCGGCTACTGCCAATCGGGACAGATCATGGCCGCCGTCGATTTGCTCAAGAGCAATCCCAAGCCGTCGCGCGAGCAGATCGTCGAGCACATGAGCACGAATATCTGCCGCTGCGGCACTTACCCTCGAATCATACGCGCGATCGAACGCGCGTCGGCGGAGGGCTGAGCTATGGGTGAGCATGTCCACCTCGACAAAATGAACGTCAGCGTTTCCCGCCGTCAGGTCATGATTGGCGCGGCGGGTTTGAGCTTTGCAATCGCGTTGGGCAGTCACGCGGATGCCGCGACGGCGGCGTCCGAGGTCGCCGGCAAAACTGTGAATCCATGGTTGTCGATCGCGCCCGATGGCACGATCACCATCATGTCGGCTGCGACCGAAATGGGACAAGGATCGATGACGTCGCTGCCGCTCGTCCTGGCGGAAGAATTAGACGCCGACTGGTCCAAGGTCCGCATTGTGCCAGCGCCGGTGATCGACAAGATCTACGGCAACCCTGCCTATTTCCATATGATGTACACCGCCGGCAGCAATGCCGTGCACGTGTATTTCACGCCCATGCGCACGTTCGGCGCGCAGGCGCGGCGTGTTCTGCTTGACAATGCCGCAAAGAAATTCGGCGTGTTGGTTGAAGAACTGACGACCGAGCCGAGCATGGTCGTGCACTCAAAATCGAACCGGCGCCTCAGCTACGGAGAGATTGCCGCCTTTGCGGAAATTCCCGAGAAGGCGCCCGATATGCCGAAAGAGCAGCTCAAGAAACCGAACGAGTTCCGCCTCATCGGAAAAGACGTGATGCGCGTCGAGCTGCCCACCAAGGTCAACGGCAGCGCGCAATACTCAATCGACGTGCAATTGCCTGGAATGCTCTATGGCGCAATTGTCCGCGCGCCCGTCGAAGGTTCGGCGCCGGCGGACTTCGATAAGGTCAAGGTCGGCACTATTGCCGGCGTGGTCAAGACGGTGAACCTGCCTTACGGCATCGGCGTAGTTGCCGAGACACCCTGGGCAGCCTTCGCGGCCCGCGACATCATCGCCGACACCGCATCGTGGACGAAGACGGGCAAAGCCTGGGGATTTGACAGCGACAAGGGCCATGAGGCGTTCGCGGCCACGGCCCGCGATCTCGGCAAACAGGGCACGGATTGGTTCAAGAAGGGCGATCTTCGCGGCGAACTCGCCAAAGCCGCCGAGACGGTCGACGCCTTGTACCTTTGCGATTATGCCTATCACGCGCAGTTAGAACCGTTGAACGCCGTTGCTTCCGTTTCCGCGTCAGGCGACGCGGCCGAGGTTTGGACCGGAACGCAGAGCCCGACCACAGCTTCCGAGGCGACCGCGAAAGCGCTCGGAATTTCGCGCGACAAAGTCAAGGTCAACTACATGCTCATGGGCGGCGGCTTCGGCCGACGCGGCCCGCGCGACTCCGACTTCACCGTCGATGCAGTGCTCTTGGCAAAAGCGGCCGGCAAACCGGTAAAGATGATGTGGACGCGCGAGGACGACGTGCACAATGGACGCCTGCGTCCACTCTCGGCGCATTTACTGCGCGCGGGTTTCGACCAATCGGGCGTGCTCACAGCCTGGCACCATCGCCATGTCGGCGACCGCGTGACGCCTTTCTTCGATCCGATACGCTATGAACTGAACAAGCGCCGCGACGGAATCCTGATGGCCGGCGCGGATTTGGCCGGCTACGATGTTGCCAATCAACTGGTCGAAGAACTCTACGAAGACACCGGGATCCGAACGGCGCCGCTGCGCGGCATCGGCTTCCTTGCCAACAAATTCGCGACCGAGACCTTCATGGACGAGGTTGCCGCCAAACGCGGGGCCGATCCGCTCAAATTTCGTCTCGATCTCCTGCGCAAAAATCCGCGCGGCACCAAGCTGCTTGAGCGCGTCGCGCAGATGGCGCAATGGGACCGTGCGCGCAACGGGCGCGCCCTTGGCGTGGCCTTCATCAACTACTCAGGCACGCAACTTGCCGCGATCGCCGAGGTATCGGTCGACCGAGCGACCGGCCAGGCCAAGGTACACGAATTCTGGTGCACGATCGATTGCGGATTGGCGCTGCAGCCCGACAATGTGTCGGCGCAGACCGAGAGCAGTATCATCTACGGGCTCGGCCTGGCGCTGAGCGAACGCATCACCATCAAAGACGGCGCCGTGCAGCAATCCAATTTCAACGACTACCAGGTGCTGCGGATGAGCGACGTTCCCAATATCCACGTCGAGGTGATCGTGACCAATAATCCGCCAACCGGCGTCGGGCAGATGGGCGCGCCACTCGGGCCGCCTGCAGTCGGTAACGCCATCGCACGACTTACTGGCGTAAGGCTTCGACATCCGCCGTTTACAGCGGACCGGGTTAAAAAGGGAATAGGCTGACTTGCGCGCCGACGAGGTGATCGAATAACGATCCATTTTGCTGCGCTGCATGAGTCCTGCCCCGTTGCGGAAGACCCAAGCGCACCTGCGTTTGTCCGCTTTCGAGAGTTAAGCGGACATCACTCGTATCACCTTACCCAATTTTTCGATGTCGTCGGTGATGAGTGCCGCATTCGAACCAGTCTCTGCCTGCAGCAGTCTCTATTTCCGGGAAACGACATTTCGCGGCCAGAGACAAAGGCGCTGAAATGCCTCCACCAACTTCGCATCCCCAATCGCTGAGGCGGAACGCTCGCTCGCATCCCGCTAATTCGGGGGGTTATTCGCCATCGCCGGGAAATTTCTCTAGTAGCGCGACTGGTGGCGGACGCAGTCACATGCGAACGCGTCTCCACTGCCAAATTCCCCGCTAACAGGGAAAAGAACAAGGAATTCTACAAAATTGCGGTTTTGGCAACGTCGGAGACTGTAGGCCGGTCAGGATCGGAACAGGTTGTTTGCGAACTAATTACTTGATTGCCAGCAGCCACTCTTTCGCGATCCGCCCCTGAAACAGTACCGTTTCAACCTAAAAACATATTGCATTTTTGCAATATGTGTTCAACACTACCTTTAGGATCGGCTTAACCAGCCCAATCAACAAGAACAGGGGGAAATTGCCATGGCAGATCGCCATCATCAGGTTCTTATCGTTGGCGGCGGCACCGCCGGTATTACGGTGGCCGCGATTTTGCGGCGCCGCGCACATTATATTAACGTCGCGATCGTCGAGCCGGCGCAGGAGCACTACTACCAGCCGGCGTTCACCTTGGTTGGCGCGGGCGTGTATCCCCTCGCGAAAACACACCGCCCCGAAGCTAGCGTCCTGCCTTCAGGCGCTCGCTGGATCCGTGACGCAGCGCAAAGCTTTGAGCCCGAGAGAAACACCGTTGTACTGAAAAGCGGCGATGCACTCACCTATGATTATCTGGTGGTCTGCACGGGTGTAAAACTCGATTGGGACAAGGTCATAGGCCTTGCCGAGACACTTGGTACTAATGGCGTTTGCAGCAATTATTCGCCAAACACCGTGAACTACACTTGGGAGTGCGTTCAGAAACTCAAGGCCGGCGACAAAGTCGTATGCACGCAGCCACCGCTGCCTTTCAAATGCCCAGGTGCACCACAAAAGATTGCTTACCTAATTGCCGATCGGCTTCGCCGCCGCGGCATCCTCGACACATGCAAAATCGATTTCTTCACCCATGCACCAGCCATCTTCGGCGTGCCCTATTTCGCTCGCGCACTGGTAAAGATCGCCGCCCGTTACGGCATTGGCGTACACTATCAACAGCAGCTCGTAGCTGTGAACGGCAATGCCAAAACCGCGACTTTCGAATTCGTCGGCGACAACCGCAAGGGCGAGAAGGAGAGCGTGCCGTTCGAATTGCTCCATGTCACGCCGCCGCAGAGCCCGCATGAGGAGATCAAGAAATCGCCTCTTGCCAATGCCGCCGGCTGGGTCGAGGTGAACCAAAACGCCTTACAGCACGTGCGTTTCGCTAACGTCTACTCGCTCGGCGACGTCTGTTCGACGCCGAACTCAAAAACAGCGGCAGCGGTCCGCAAGCAGGCGCCGGTCGTAACGAAATCCATCATTACCGCGGTTGCTGGCAAATTAGTGCCTGGCAGCTATGACGGCTACGCGTCGTGTCCGCTGACGACCGCGTTAGGTAAGACGATCCTGGCGGAATTCATTTACGGCGGCAAAGTCACTCCAACTTTGCCCCTTACGCCGTCGAAAGAACGGTGGATTGGCTGGTGGATCAAGCTCACTGGGCTGCCGCTGATGTATTGGAATTACATGCTCAAGGGTTACGTCTGGTTTCCCCGGCACAATTCCGATTTCAAGGAAGAAAGCGCGGGGTAATTTACGGATCGCCTCCCGCATCAGTCGGAGGGGCTGCGCCGACATTCGATCAAGGTGTCCGCTTTGGTAGCCAGCTCAACCGGTCGAAGCGGACATTTTGCCTTGGCTCTTCATCCTGGCGTTCCAGACCGCCGGTGCATCGCGCCGCTTGATTTATCTCAAAATACCCCCCCGGCAGGATGAATTATTGTGATCTATGAAAACTTCGGACGCCAATAAGAAATTGGTTCATCGGCGTGGCGCTCATATGGTTCGCTTCCCCTCTGGTTTTAGTTGCTGCATCCTCACTTGCCGACTTCTTTTTATCACCTGAAGTCGTGCAATCCTTGTCAGCGTTCGCTCAGGACTTTTCCCTCTTCTGGGGAGCTGCCATCGGCTCCACGTTCATCCGCGCGCTTTTCCTACCAGCAATTTGGCTCCTGTTTCACGCGACCGCGGTGCGATGGAGAACACGCATTGGTTGGACGTCTAACGCTCTGATGGGCGTATAGGCCAAGTGCTACTGCTTGACAAAGATCAATGACATCGCCGGTTTTTCAGTTTTAGCTTTTCAAAATTTGTAAAATTATGGAGTTATGAAAATGAAAAAAATAATCATGATTGTCGGCTTCGCGATGCTGCTAGCGGCGCCGGCCTTGGCGCAGGCTCCCGCCGGCCTTTACGGAACGGGCAACATTATCTTCCCGGGCGATCCAACTGCTGCGGCGGCCGCGGGCGCTTACAGCGTCACTGTACCGGGTGTTGCCGGTGGCGCTTTTGCCTATGAGCCAGCGCCATCGCGGGCGGGAAGCTGTGCGCAACGTTTCAAATCGTATGATCCTCGCAGCGGTACGTATCTAGGCAACGACGGACGTCGTCATACTTGCCGTTGATCGGAGTCTGGAAAGACCGCCACGCGGTGGTCTTGGCTTTTCCGAAACCAGCGATCGCCCGCTTAGGGTGGCGAAAACGATGAATGTTCGTTTATGGCGGTGGTCTCAACCAGTGACGCGCGATTTTCGGCGGTATGAAAATCGCGCTCCGTCCCGAAAAATGGACTTTTTCAGGCGCAAACGATAGGGGTAGTTAGCTGGAGTCCCTATGAGCCGGCTGCGGATCACTATCGCGACCTGGGACTATGATCGGGTGCGCGCCCTGACCGACGGCCGCGTGAAAGTCGAAGGCTGCGATGTCAATTACATCACGATGCCGGTTGAGGAATGCTTCGAACGCGCCTTCTTCCACGGCGAGTTCGAGGTGGCGGAGATCGGGTTCAGCCCGTATCTCATCGCGCTGTCGCGCGGCGCCGCGCCTTATGTCGCGGTGCCGGTGTTTCTGTCGCGCATGTTCCGCCATTCGGCGGTCTATATCCGCACCGACCGCGGCATCGACGGCCCCGCCGATCTGCGGGGCAAGCGCATCGGCGTGCCCGAATATCAGATGTCGGCGGTGATGTGGGTTCGCGGCTATCCTCAAGGACGAGTTCGGCATCGCGGCCGAAGGACATCAATTGGGTGCAGGCCGGCCTCGAAACTCCCGGCCGGCGCGACAAGTTTCCGCTCAACCTGCCCGACGGATTTCCGCTCGTCTCGCGCTAACGATGCGGCGCTGTCCGCGATGCTCGCCGACGGCGAGCTCGACTGCGGTGATCTCGGCGCGGCAGCCGTCCTGCTTCGTCAACGGTCATCCGCAAGGTCGACGGCTGTTTCCGGACTATCGCGCCGCCGAGCGCGACTATTATCGCAGAAATCGGCATTTTCCCGATCATGCACGCGGTCGGCATCCGCCGCGACATCTACGACAAGCAATCGCTGGCTTGCGGCAAGCCTCTACAAAGCCTTCCTGCAGGCCAAGCGCCTGGCGGATGCCGAATTCACCGAAACCACGGCGCTCAAGATCGGCCTGCCCTGGGTGACGGCGGAATATCGAAGCCACGCGGGACGTGATGGGCGACGATTTCTGGTCCTACGGCGTAGAAGGCAAATCGCAAGACGCTGGCAACGATGGCGCGCTATTCTTACGAACAGGGCTCGCTGTGCGACTGGTCGCCGGTCGAAGAAATGTTCGCGCGAAGGCAATCTGAGCGAGACCCGGGTTTAGCGGAGGATGACGCATGACCGTGCAGCTGATCTGCTGCTCGCACAGCCCGCTGATGACGACCGACGTCGAGGAGAGCGGAGCCGGACGTGCATGCGGAATTCTTTCGCGAGCTCGACTCCTGCGCGGCGGCGCTGCACAGCATTCAATCCCGACCTGCGTCGTCGTCTTCGGGCCCGATCATTTCAACGGCTTCTTCTATGAACTGATGCCGGCGTTCTGCATCGGCACCGCGGCCGAAGGCACGAAGGACTGGCATCTCGAAAGCGGGCCGCTGCGGGTGCCGCGCGAGCTGCGATTGCTTGCGTCCGCTATCTGCAGTCCGCGACTTCGACGTCGCGATCTCGCACCAGATGAAGGTCGATCACGGCATCACCATTCCGCTCTTCAAGCTCACCGGCGCGCTCGCGCGCTACAACGTGCTGCCGGTCTTCATGAATTGCGCCGCCGACCCGCGGCCGTCGTTCCGGCGCGTGCGCGCTTTCGGCGAGGCGATCGGCGAATTTCTCGCCGGGCAAGGACATGCGCATCACCGTCGTCGGCTCGGGCGGCCTGTCGCACGATCCGCCGACGCCGCGGCTCGAAATGAGCCCGCCGGACGTGGCGCGGCGCCTGATCCAGTGCGCCACACGCCGACCCAGGAGGAACTCGACGCGCGCGAGAACCGCGTGATCCAGCGCCGCGCGCGACCTCGTCGTCGGCAAGGGCCGTGCCTGCCGCCGAGCGAGCAATGGGACCGCGATTTTCTCGAAGAGCTTCGTCGGCCGCCAGGCTCGAGGATTTCGACGCGCATGACCGATGCGGAGATCGACCGCGTCGCGGGCTTCGGCGCGCACGAGGTGCGCACCTGGGTCGCCGCGGCGGCCGCCGCGCAGGCAGATGGGCAATCTGCAGACCGAGCTGCGCTACTACCACCTGGTGCCGGAATGGATCACCGGCATGGGCATCGTCGTCGGCCAGGCTTGAGCGCGTCGGACAGTGACGTCCATGACGTGCAAGCAGCGCGACCGGCACGGTGCGCTCCGGCGACGTCGAGATCTTCTATCGGCGATTCGGCAAGCCCGGGCGCGACGCCGGTGCTGATCGTGCACGGGCTGTCGTATTTCTCCTACGACTGGATCGGACCGGCCATCGCGCATCGCCGCCGACCGCGAGGTCGTGGCGATGGACATGCGCGGCTTCGGCAATTCGAGCTGGAGCCCGGCGCGCGACTACAAGCTCGAAACGCTGAGCGCCGACGTCGATCGACTGCTCGACGCGCTCGGCTGGCAGCAAGGCGGTGCTGATGGGCCATTCGTTCGGCGGGCGCGTTTGCCTCGCGACCGCGGGCTGGCAGCCCGAGCGCGCCGCGGCGCTCATCTGCGTCGATTTCGCGCCCGATCATCGCGCCGGCGGGCCGGCGGCATGTCGCCGAGCGGATCGGCCGGCAGCCCGACGTGTTCGCCTCGGTCGACGAGGCGATGGCCTATCACGGCCATCACGACGTTGCCGCCGGCTCGCCGCTGCGCACCCGCTACGAGGCGTTCCTCAAGAAGACCGACAGCGGCTACGTGCTGCGACGCGATCTTGCGTTCCGCGACAATTTCAAGAAGCGCGCTGGAGACCGGCCAGTCGGCGCCGGTGCCGGCATTTCTCTGGCCGATGCTGTCGGAGCTGCAAGTCCCGATCCTGGTCATCCGGGCGAGCGAATCCGACATGTTCGCGGCCGAGACGCTGGACAAGGCGCGCAAGGCCAATCCGCGCGTGACCGCAATCGAGCTTGCCGGCAGTCACGACCTCGCCGGCGACAATCCCGAGCGGGCTGGTCGCGCGGTCAGGCGACTTCCTCGCCAGCAATAAGCTTTAGGCGAATGGCCTTCTGCGCGGCGTAACTTGCACGCCGATCCGGTTGACAAGTTCTCGGCTTGAACGATGATCGAACATAAATTTCGAATGGGAGGAAACATCAATGTCAAGAACTGCCGCAATGATTCTCGCTATAAGTCTCTATTTCTCTGCAACAGCCGCGCTTAAGGCGGAAGAGGTTCTGGTCACACAATACAAGAACGATCCGACCGGTGCACCGTTCGGCATCGCGCTGGAAAAGGGATTTTTCAAGAAGGCCGGCGCGGACATAACGGGCGTGATCTCCGGCGAGGGCGGCGGCACCTCTATCCGAAACGTTATCGCGAGCGAGCTTGGCTATGGCGACGTTTCGCCCGCAAGCGTGATCGCGGCAATTCTTGAAGGCCAGGACCTCAAGATCGTCGACCTCGGCTCGCGCTCGCTGGCTTCCAACGTCATCATCGTCATGCCGAATTCGCCGATCAAGACGATCCAGGATCTCAAAGGAAAAAAATTCGCCATCAGCAACCCGAAATCGTTGGGGAAATGACCGCCGTGCTGGCAATGGAAAAGGGCGGGATGAGGCCTGAAGAGCTCCAGCGCGTCGCGCTTGGCAGTCTCTCCGGCGCACTGACGGCACTCGAGAATGGCGTCGTCGATGCCACCAGCATTCCTGGAATTCTGCACATGATCGCGGCGGCGATACGAAATATCGCGTCATCATGGGACCGAAGGAATTGCCGCTGCTGCCGCCCGGCGATCGGCGTCGCCACGCGGAAACCTGATAAAAAGAATCCGGACAAATTGCGCGCGATCCTCGCCGCCCGGCGCGAAGGCGTGAAATACATCTACGCGAACAACCAGGACTCCATCAGGATTTGAACAAGGTCTACGCCCCGCTGCCGCCCAAGGACGTGCAACATGGTCGATCAGCTCGTCGATGCGAAGTTCTGGAGCGAAGGAAAAATCGAGATGGAGTTGCTTACAGAACGCGGTGCGCGCGATGAAATATGTCGGCATGCTCAACACCGAATCCCGACCTTACCAAAATGATCGACACATCTTTCCTGCCGGCCGATCTGCAAAAATGACCGGTTCGGACTCCGGACGGCGAAGTCCATGCACAACTCTCGAGTGTAACGCGGATTTTTCCGGGCGAGGCCGGCCATCAATCGGTCCATGCGCTGGGTCCCGTCGACCTCGAATTGCGGCGCGGCGAGTTCTTCGCCGTCGTCGGCCCGTCCGGCTGCGGCAAATCGACCTTGCTCGAAATTCTCGGCCGGGCTGCAGCCGCCGACCGCGGGCACCGTGAGCTTCGAGGGAAAGCCGGTCACCGGCGAGGTTCCCGAAGGCGTCGGCGTCGTTTTCCAGGAGGATGCCTGCTTTCCCTGGCTGACCGTCGTAGGACAATGTCGCCTTCGGCCTGCGGCGCAGCGGCATCGACGGCGCGGAAGTCGCGCCGCCGGGTCGAGGACGCGCTGGCTTTCATGGGGCTGCAAGGAATTCGCCGCGCCTATCCGGCGCAGCTTTCCGGCGGCATGCGCCAGCGCGTGTGCATCGCCCGCACCCTGGTGCTGCAGCCGCGCCTCATCCTGCTCGACGAGCCGTTCGGCGCGCTCGATCAGCAGACGCGGCTGCTGATGGGCGACGAGCTGCTGCGGCTGTGGCGCGAGACCGGCGCCACCGTGCTGCTGATCACCCATGCGCTCGACGAGGCGGCCATGCTGTCGGACCGCGTCGGCGTCATGTCGGCGCGGCCCGGCCGTTTCATCGAGATCATCGAGACCAGTTGGCCGCGCGAGCGCGACAGCACGATCGTCGGCGACGCGGCTTTCGGCGAGATCACCGGCCGGCTCTGGGAAAATCTGCGCGGCGAATCGCTCGAAGTCACTCGGTCTACCACCCATGGCGAAGCAATGACGCGCGTCGGTTGGATCAGGAGCTGTCGTCGTTGCGGCGATCGGAGCGCTGGAGCTCGCTTGCCGCCTTGGTTTCATCAATCCGAAAGTCGTGATCCCTCCGTCGGAGATGGCAACCTCGCTGGTGCCGCTGCTGATGTCCGGCGCCATCAACGACGACATCGCGCGCACGCTCGGCGCGGTGACTTTGGCGGCCGTGCTGTCGATCATGCTTGGCTTCGCCTTAGGCTTAGTGATCCACGCGCTGCCGCGCGTGCGCGAGGCGCTCGACCCTTATTTCGCCACCTATTATGCCGTGCCTGTGTTCATCTTCTATCCGGTGATGATCGCGGTCTTCGGGCTTTCCTCGGCCCATCGTGCTCATCGGGGTCGCCACCGGCATCGTCGCCATGATCATCGCCACACTCAACGGCCTCGATCGCGTGCCGCGCGTGCTGACCAAGGTTGCACGCGTGCACCGCATGGGCACCGTGGCGACAGCGCTGAAATTGAAACTGCCGGCCGCCGCGCCCTATCTGTTCACCGGCATCAAACTGTCGGTCAGCTACGCCTTCGTCTCGGTGATCGCCGCGGAATTCATCCTGTCACCGGCCGGCCTCGGCCGCGAGATCGCCGACGCCTATAATGATTTCAACAATCGCCGCATGTACGCCCTTATGCTGCTCCTGCTGGCGATCGCCACCTTGGTCAATTCGGCGTTGCATGCCTGGGATATCCGCTGGGCGAGGCGGCGCGGGATCGCGTTGACATGAACGAAACCCGCGCCCAGGTCATCGTCGGCGTGACGCGACGTGTCACCGATACGTCGATCATTGTGGCAGCCGTGCTGCTCATCTGGCAAGGTCTCGCCCGCTGGGTGGGGACGACCGCGCTCGCCGGCCCTGGTCCGACACTGACCTACCTCGTGCATTTCGTGCCGTCGCACCGGTTCGCGACCAATGCGCTGGCGACCGCGATCACCTTCGGCTGGGCGCTGGTCATCGCCTACGTCGTCGGCCTAGCCATCGGCATCTGGATGGGCGCTCACCGTCTTTCGGGCGCTGTCGGCGAACCAATCCTGATGACTCTTTATTCCATCCCGAAGATCACGCTCTACCCGGTGATCCTCCTCATCTTCGGGCTGACCGTTGGCGGCAAGGTGACCTTCGGTGCCATCCACGGCATCCTTCCGGTCGCGCTGTTGACAATGGCGTCGATCCGCAACATTCCGCCGGTCTATCTGAAATCGGCGCGTACGCTGCACCTGTCGCCCTTGCAGACCATCGTCAAGGTGCTGCTGCCCGCCACCATGCCGGAGGTCGTCGCGGGCTTGCGCATCGGCTTTACCGTCACGCTGTTCGGCGTGCTCTTGTCGGAGATGTTTGCCTCGCAGCACGGCCTCGGTTTCCTGATCGTCAACGCCATGGCGCTGCTACAGACCGAGGAGATGATCTCTATCGCAGTTGTGTTGTTCGTCTTCGCCGCCATTGCTAATGCGTTGCTGCTTTGGATGGAGCGACGCATGCATCGACGAGGCTAGCCATCAGCCGTTCGTTTGACCTGATGTTCGGCCTTGATACTATTAACGGGTTCACCCAGCCAATCGATTGACCTAGTGATAACAACTGACGATTTGCGCCGAGTGAAGGAACAGCCATTGCGGGAATCTGTAGGGTTCGATGATCGAGAAGATCGAGATCGAGAAATGCACGGGTTGCGGCATCTGCGACTCGTCTGCCCGGCGGACGTGATCCACATGGAGCCGGTGCCGGTTGCAAGCCGAGGTCGAGGGCCTGCGTCCGACCAAGCTGCTTCCGGTGATCAAGTTCCGCGAGCACTGCATCACTTGTTTCAGCTGCGAGATTTTCTGCCCGGAGCACATCGTCGACGTGCATCCGTCGGTCAAGAACCGCCCGCGGCCATGGTGACGCGAGATGGCGAAGCTCGACGGCGTTGCTGATCGACACCGACGTGCTCGTCATCGGCGCCGGCGCCGGCGGGCTGCTCGCCGCGCTGAGCGCCAAGCGCCACGGCGCGCCCGGCACGCGCGTCACGCTGGTCGATTCCTGGATGATCGGCCGCACCGGCCACACCGCGTTTTCCAATGCCTGGAAGATCGTGGTGTTCCCCGAGGACGATCTCGACGGCATCGTGCGCGAGATCGTCGCCGGCAATGACGGCATCGCCGACCAGGTGCTGGTGCGCGAAGTGCTCGCCAACTCCTACGCGCGGCTCAAGGATTTCGAAGCGATCGGGATGAAGTTCGCGCGCGAGCGACGACGGCAGCTATAAGCGCCGTCCGACGCGCGGGCTCGATCTCGCGCGCGTGATGTATCCGGAAGGCGGCGGGCTCGAATTTGCTGGCGGCTGCGGCGCGCGCTCGAGGCCGAAGGCGTGCAGATTCTCGACCGCATCTTCGTCACCGGGTTGCTCGGCGGCGGCACGCGGCCGCATCGCCGGCGCCGTCGGCATTCACAGCCGCACCGGCGAATTCCACGCCATCAAGGCGCGCGCGACCATCGTCGCGACCAACGCCATCACGTTCCGCTCCGGCTTCGTGCGCGACATCACCGGCACCGGGACGCTGCTCGCCTATCGCGCCGGCGCGAGCCTGCGCAATGCCGAATTCAGCTATGTGCGGCCAGGCACGCCGAAATTCTATTTCGAGGGCATCACCTTCGCGATCCAGGAGGGCGCGCATTTCGTCAACGCCAAGGGCGAGGCGTTCATGCGCGACTACGAGCCGGACTGGGGCGACGAGGCCGATGTTCCGCGCATCGCCCGCGCCATGGCGATGGAGAACGAGAAGGGCAACGCGCCGCTCTATCTCGACATGTCGGCGATCCCGGAGGAACTGCGGGACTATTTCATCCAGAGCAAGGTGAAATGGATGGACTGCTTCTTCCGCAAGCTCGGCAACGAGGCGCAGCACCGACATGTTCGGCAAGACGCCCTATTACGCGCTCAACCAGATGACCAAGATGGGGATCCGCACCGGGCCCGATTGCCGCTCCGACGTGCCGGGCCTGCTGGCGGCCGGGCCTCGCGCAGGCCGGCTGCGCCAACCATTTCGCCGGATTCCATATCGGCCTGTGCGTCGGCAATGGCTGGATCGCCGGGCGCAGCGCGATCGAGGATCTCGACCGCGCTGCCGCCGCCGCGCCTCGATGCCGGCCGAGGTGCAGGTGCTGCACGACGAGACGCATGCAGCCGCTCGAGCGCCGGCCGCGAGCCGAAGTCCGACCGCATCCTGCGCGAACTGCAGGCCGATGATGTTCGCCTATGACATCGGCATCCTCAAAAGCGCCGACCGGCTTGCAGGCGGCGCTGCGTCAGGTCAGCGCGCTCGCGGACGAATTCGACGACATCGCCGCGCCCCACACCCACGAACTGGTGCGCCTCAAGGAAACCGAGGCGATGCTGCTCGCCGCGCAGCTTCATCCTCGGCGCCTCGCTGTTCCGCACCGAGTTCGCGGCTGAGCCATTTCCGCGAGGATTACGAGCAACGCGACGACGACAACTGGCTGGGCTGGGTCGACCTCACCGACAGTAGCGGCCAACCTGCGTTCCGCAAGACGCCGGTGCCGACGCCTTACTGCACCGTGACCGCAGCCGCGGGCCGCCCGAAACGACTGCAGAAGAGTTACGCATTGACGCCGTCCTGATCAGCAACGCTCACCGCGAAAGTCATTGAATGCGCTGGAGATCATCGCCTTCGTCGTCAGCTGGGCGGGCTGTTGTGTTGTCGGTGAGGGCCTGCTTCCCGGCCGCTCTCCCTGTCCTCACGGGACACTAGCTGAAGGCTGGCAATAACTGCCACCTGCAAAACGCAGTTAGCCTGCGCTGTTCCTTTGACATGGCAACTTCGAGCAAATTAGCGTTTGTGTTCGCACGCGGTGCGACATTTCGTCTGCTTTGGCGGGTAAGATCAATCTTCTTGAAAACGGACGAGCGTTTAATCCAGTGCACTCTCCAAAAGTTGGATGCACCCATTACAAAAAATTCACGTGCAGTTGCGAAGCGATGCGCGCAAGCTGGGATTCTCAAAGAGGGGACGACGCCTGCCTTTTGACAAGGAGGCGCGTATGTTGCGATCAGAAATTGATTTCCCGCTTGCTCCTCAGATCGGCGATCGGCGATGCCCGGAATGCCGCTCGTCTATGCGGCTTGCATGGATCGAACCTGACGATAAACCTGGTCATGACATGCGCACGTTTGAGTGCTTGCATTGTCACCACTTGGATACCGTGATGGTGAAATACAGGTGACGGCGAGCGAAGTCGGACGATGTCATGCCGCAATTCACGCCGCGACTTATCCAAGACATGAGAAACGCGCTTGAAGATGTCATGACAAGAGTACCGACCGCGTATGTAACAGCGGCGGTTAAGGTCTATCTCGCCGAATGCATCCTAAAGGCAGCGGCCCAAGGTCATACAAACTACAATGAGCTAGTCACCGCTGCGGCTGATCAGATTCAGACCGCTATATCGCTATTCACATAAAATCGAAGGGCCGGTATGGACGAAATTTAATTTATTAGCGGGTGCGCCGCCCGGAACATTTCGTGGCGTATTGGCATTTCGGGCGCAGGAACGCAAGAACGGCTCGCAGTCGTTGGCAGATTGATCTGTAAGGCATCACCATGAAGATGGGCAAGCTCGGCTATTTTTCCGAGTTCCTGCTATTTCCTCCGCTTGTAGTTGTCGCAATGGTACTGGCATTTCGAAGCTCAATTCCGCAACAGCCCACGATCTTGGCAATCGTTTACGTTAGCGGCCTGGTCGGTTGGACGTTAATCGAGTATCTGCTGCATCGCGTGCTCTTTCATCGCGCGCCAATTTTCTCAACGATTCACGATCGCCACCATCGTTCTCCGCAGGAACTGATCGGTACGCCCGCGTGGGTTAGCGCATTACTTGGCTTTATCGTGATTGCGGGTCCTTCCTGGGAGATGCTTGGGTTTGATCTAGGAACAGCGGTAACGGCAGGCGTCGCGACCGGCTACTTGTGGTACGTAACCGTCCATTATGCGATCCATCATTGGCCGCCGCACCCGAATTCCTATTTTCACCGAGCGCGACTGCGCCATGCTCTCCATCACCATCGATCCCATAGGGGAAATTTTGGTGTGACGACTGGCGTGTGGGATCATTTTTTCGGCACTTCACTTGAAAAAAGGATTCGGACTCCGACTAACACAAAATGAACCGGCGCCAGCGAATGTCCGGGTGCGTGTTAGGTGACGACGGGAACAAACCTCAGAATTAAATATCATTTATCTGCTTCCTCCTCCACCCGAGCATACCCGTTGCGCGCGCCGATTATTTGCTTTTGACTTCGCGCATAATGCCTTGGACCCACCATCGCGTGATCGCCATGTTAGCTACCCGAACACAGCGACCCAAAAGAGGACGCTCAAATACTGGAATTTAGTCATGCCCGTTCTCTCTACCGCTTTTTTTACGATTTTTTCTCCGATCCTCGAGTTCCAGTGTTACAAGCCTTGCGAGCAGAATTGCGGGATAAAGCTGACCAATTATCGATTCAAGATTGCAAAGACTGCGTGCTATCGGATGCACCGGAACGACATCGCCGTATCCGGTCGAGGTCAACGTCACGAAGCTGAAATAAATCATACTACTGGCAAGCGCCGTGCTGTCATCTATCGCGATGCCGGAAAACGCCTTCGGGATTTGCTGGCCTACAAGCACAAACAGCGCCACGAATATCAGCGAGACCAGAAAATAAAGCAGTATCGCGCCGACAACCCGATGATATGTCACGCGTCCTGCGGCGAAGACTTGGCGTGCGACCACCCAGCCCAACGTTGTCGCCAGGATCAGCCACGCGCCTGCAACGAGATGGATATCGAGCGCGGAGGGATGGCGGAGTTGGAGCAGAGCCGCCGTAACATTCATGCCAAATGCCAACAGCATCGCAATGAATGCGGTCGTACTGCCTGACATGAAGAGGGCGCCGGCCACCATCGCTAGTGCCAACACAAATCCGAAGGCTTGAAAAGCGATATGTCCGGTGGCCTGGAGAGGTGCGGCGACGAACATCAACAACACAAGAAGAATCGTAAGGGCGGTCAATATCGGATCACGATATTGCTGCTGCAGATTTCGAAGTTCAGTTTGAAAATATGCCATTTTTATACCTGCTTCATGTTGAAAATATTGACGGTTGGGTTACGCACCATCGAATTGCAGGTCTGAAAGTACGCCCCGACAACATCAACATATAACGTCCATTATGGAGTATTCTGCGCCCTCCATTGCGCGCAAATTGTTCGATTTCCTGACAACGAAAGCGAATGCCAGTGACTCCTCCACGCTGTCTTGCTGAAAGGCGGTTTCGCGCTTGGCGACCGCGTTTGTCTTGGGCACGATACAGCTCCAATTTTGGAGTCGCGACGGTCCTTCAGCTTGCCGGACTAACCGCGTCCAATCTCGCACGCCGGGGCGTCAACCGATTTCGCAACTTGGCGCAAGCCGCGTTTAAGGCTTCGGATTGTGTGCTTAGCTACGCCGACCCGGCCCAAAAGCATGTTGGGACAATCTATCAAGCGACGAATTTTGCGTAACTCGGCGCGTCGCGCGTGACTGATTATTGGCGCAAACGAAAAGCCGAATGAAACTCGAAGAGCTAAATCCCAAATGGAAGCTCATTCGTGGCGAACCAAAGCATTTGTGTCTATACGGCTTGAAGCGAACGCCTGATGAAATTTTTGAATGCGACCAGTGGTCGTTACGCTGGCGTTGCCCCGCGACCTGCTGGCGCGTATCGACGCCCACGCCACTGCATTACATTGTCAGGTCTCATTGATATCCCCCAAACAAAAACAAATCTGGTCGGTGACGCCACCCGAAACAATCATGACGTCAGATAATGCAAATCTAAAGAGTTGCGCCGTTCCTGGGGTATTCGTTTCTCCTTGTGAAAAGGCAGGCGTCGTCTCCTGATAAATTCTAGCTTGTGCGCATTCCTTCACGGCTGCACGTGAATTTTTTGTAATGGGCGTGCTCGACTTTTGCAGAATTCGCTGAATTAAATACTGATCCATTGCCGGCGATGTATTTTGGCATCGCATAGTATATGTTGTTGTTTAAGGGCGGCGACCATGGAGGGCTCGCTATGGACGCCCAACAGAGGGAAGTTCTTAAGCAAAAAACAAAGATCGCTACAGTTGGCGTTATTGCCGGCGGCGTTGCGTGGTGGATAGTACTCGCTAACCTTCTGGGCTGGGTTAGCCCAACAACCGCAGAGATACGGACAAGTGATGCGGTTCGGACGAAGGTCGACGAAGTCTTGGCTCCGTTCTGTGCCGACCGCTTCCTGGCGAACAAGGACGCGCTCGCAAAGTTCACCGAGGCCGATGAAAGCTACGCGCGCGACGAGATTGTGCGGAAGGCAATCCCGAAGATTGGTTCTACGGAAGTAGACTACCCGCTTTCGGACAGTTGCACGACGGCCATCGAGGCACGGCTCAAGAGCGCCACGCCGAAGTGCTATCCTGCAGATATCACCGCAGCTGATGTGGCTGCTAATCGAACTCGTCAGAGATAATCGAGCAGGCGAGATATGCACTTTGGGGCTTAGAAGCCTCCATAGAGCATTCCGAAATTCCATAACCTGTCATTCTGCGAAATCCGCCCAACATTTTGATTTAATTCCGAAGCTTCGGCCCGACGCAGCAACTGCTGTCATTTTACTTGCATTCGCAGCTAATGCTGCGGTCTGTCCTGTCTTTTCGCACCCGGCGGACCGTTACCAAAGTCGACTGATTTGGTTGGCGCCGTTTGCGATCGGAATATTGCTGCTTAATAGCAAAACCACCTTTGGCACTTACGCGCTAGGTATGGCAAGGACATCGCGCGAGCACCCTCAGACTGGGCCCAACGGCCCGCGGTCCTAAAATCGGATCGCTTGAGTGAAAGCTACGCCGGTTGATGTTTTCTGGGGTTGCGTCCAATCGGTATCGACGAGCATGGCCATTCATGAACGCTTTGTGAATTGCGTTTGGCGATAGACCCCTCGCCAACCACCGCGCCGATCATTCGTTCCGCATCTTCGCCTATTTACTAACCCCTGAGTCGTGCGTTCCTTCACCGCTCGCTGAGGTACGACGAGCCTCCGTTACGTCTACCCGCTTGTGCTCATTTTGGAAGTATTCAAGCACAAACAGGCGGATCGCCGAGGATAGATTGCTCTGTTTGCGGGTGCCGTCGATGCTGGCGACCAATTCCGATAGCGTCACGCCTTGGCCATGCGCGATGTTTTTAAGTGATCCCAGAAGGGATCTTCAAGGCTGACGCTGGTCTTGTGTCCAACAATTACAATGGAACGTTTAACAACCGAGGATTTCATTGGGGCCCCCGCTGCCCCCTACCCACCTTCTATATACAGCCGATTCGAAATCTCCCCGAAGTAACGTGATACCGAAATAATGCTTCAAACTCTCGCGGATACAAGATCGATCAAATGCGCCTTTGTGTGATGTCCGACACAGCAAGATTTCCTTGGGCGGGCTGTAACCACCTTCTCATTGAAGGGGGCTTGTCATGAATACTGAAAAAAAAGATATCGCTACACTGATAGAGCTTTTGAAAATGGAAACCGAGCGCTGGCCGCATTCTGAAACTTACGAGGTTTCGCAGAGTGATCTATTCCGCCGAGATCGCTCCTTGCTTGAAATGTGGCCAGAAGCCTGCCGACGCACAGGTGTTGGACAGCGCGAATTCCCTCCCGGAGTGATCAAACTGTGGAAACAAACGTCGGGCAATGCGAATTAAAAGCGGCGTTCCGTGAATTGGCGGCGCTTCCTGCAATGTCCGCTTCTCTAATCGGCCGGTTTGGGTCAAGCGCTTTCAGGCTATCCACCACACCCGCAACCCCGCTTCGGCCAGAGCACTAAACAGCCATTGCGATAGCGGCCCGGCTTCCAGTCCGATCCGCTTGAAGTGATAGGTGGGATTCGTCAGCACTGGCAGCAGAGCGGCCGGTTCGCTCGCTTCCTTCACTTCCCGCACGATCTTGGTCCAATCCAGCACCATCAGCCTGAAGCGCAGCACCCAAAATCTTCAGCTATCCGCAACAACGCCGGCCGATTACCCCATCTGAGTGCCAATGCCGGACATCCGTGAAGCGATCTGCACGAACAGAAATACGCTTTATGGTGGTCTCTTTAAACTGATGAATTCGGCTACGCGACATTGTGCATGCCATAATAGAACGCCATATATCCTACGACTCGAATTTCCCATTAGGAGAATGAATGAGCAGCTTCAGTAGCCCCGACCTTCTAGAGCGTCGGAATAGTGCCGCCACTGTCAAAAAAGTGATGCTGGAAAAGTTTCGCGCCACTCGCCAAGACCCCGCTTTCGAACAACAGCGCCTTAAAAGGATGGCCGTAAGCGAGGCGCGCGCCGCCCGCGCCGCCGAACGCGAAGCCGCAAAGAAAGCGCGTGATACCGAACTGGCCGCGCAAGCGGCGCGCGCCGCCGAACTCGCCGCGGAGGCGCAACGCGACGCCGAGAAAGCCGAGGCGCTGGCTAAAGCTGATGCGGCCGAACGCGATGCGGCGCTGGCCGTGGAGCAAAAAGCCGAGCGCGATGCCCGCTATGCAGCGCGCAAGACCGCAAAAAAGATCCGGCGGCGCGGGTACTAGCGCCTCTTGCAGCATAATAATTATCAAATACCCCTTTCGGTCATTAGCTGGCAGTCCAGGAAGGCGGCGCGACGTCCGCCTCACTCCCAAAAGCGGCGGCCTTCGGCATCGGTGATGGCGGTGACGGGGATTGGTTCCGATAATCAGGATTATCGGAGGCAATTGCTGTACGGTCACGCGTATTGCAAAATGGCGCTAAACTCTGTCACAAACGCGTATCCGATAAATAGCCACCTCATTTTCATTTGATCAGAGGATCATCATGACCATTTCGATGGCGCGCGTTCGCGGTGTTGTTGCCGTCACATTTCTTGGGCTCACGGTTGCCGGCTGTGGGTACAACACTATTCCGACGTACGAAGAACAGGCCAAGGCGAAATGGGCAGACGTGCAAAACAATTACCAGCGCCGCGCTGACCTCATCCCTAATCTAGTCGCAACCGTTCAGGGCTATGCCAAACAAGAACGAGAAGTGCTGACGGCGGTTGTGGAGGCGCGGGCCAAAGCCACACAAGTGAAGTTGGATGTTTCACAGCTGACCGACCCCGAAAAGGTCAAACAGTTCCAGGATGCCCAAAACCAACTTTCGGGCGCGCTCGGTCGATTATTGGCGGTTAGCGAGAACTACCCCGACCTGAAATCCAATCAGAACTTCCTGGCGCTGCAGTCACAGCTCGAGGGCACCGAGAATCGTATTGCGGTCGCCCGACGCGACTACATCGAGGCAGTACGCGTCTACAACACCGAACTCCGAACATTCCCCGGTGTGATCTGGGCCGCGACCTTATTCCGGTCCAATAAACCGATGGCAGAATTCACGGCAAGCGAAGACGCCGCCAAGCCGCCACAAGTGAAATTCTGAGAAGTCGCCTCTATCTAAAGGCATCGAAATGAACCCGGGCCGCATCCCTTCTCCATTTGGTAGAGGAGGCTGGTGCCTGATGATCGCTTTTGCGGCGTTGTTTTGCACGCTCGCAATAGCGTTTGCCCTTACTTTTCCTTCTCTGACGGGCCGCGTCGTCGATCAGGCAAATATTATTGGCTCCACGACCCGTACTGCCATCGAACAGAAGCTCGCTGAACTCGAAGCAAAATCGGGTATTCAACTCGTTGTCGCCACCGTCACATCGTTGGAAGGTCAGGAGGTTGAGCTATACGCGAACCAACTGTTCCGAAACTGGAAGCTTGGTGAGAAGGCGAAGAACAATGGCGTCCTACTGCTTGTTGCGCCGAATGAGCGGCGAGTTCGCATTGAAGTCGGCTACGGCCTTGAAGGCACGCTGACTGACGCCCTCTCAAAAGTAATTATTACAAATGCCATTACACCGCGTTTCAAGGCCGGCGATTTTAGTGGTGGCATATCGCGCGGCGTCGATGACATCATCACTGTCTTAACGACCGATGCATCTGAATGGCAGCAGCGCCCCGCGCTACAACTCGACGCTCAACAAACGGTCGATCCTGGAAGCTGGGTGCTCATTATTGGGCTAATAATTCTCGTTACCTTGCTCACCGTCTCTCCGGGGTTTCGCTGGTTCTTCTTCAATGTTGCGCTGAATATCCTTCTGAGCTCGGGGAGATCGAGCAGTAGCGGCGGGTCCTCGAGCGGAGGGGGGTTTTCAGGAGGTGGGGGTTCGTCAGGTGGCGGCGGCGCTTCGGGGAGTTGGTAATGAACATTTCGAAAGAAGAACGCGAGCGCATCACGAATGCCATTCGGTTCGCCGAAGCCAAAACATCGGGCGAAATCGTTTGCGTGCTGGCCCGGACATCGACTCATGCGACCGCATTGCCGGTTATTCTCGCGGCAGCAACCGCACTAGCGACTCCCTGGTTGCTTATGGCCTTCACCGCAATGACACTTCAGCGAATTCTCTCGATTCAGGTCGTCGTATTTTTGCTACTTCTTATGCTCCTCTGTTTGCCCCGCCTGCGGGTTGCTCTTATGCCGCGTAAGATGCGCCGCGCTATCGCCCATCGGATGGCGATGGAACAGTTCATCAGCCGTGGGATAGCGGGGAACAAAGACCGCGCTGGAATTTTGATTTTCGTGTCGCTGGCTGAGCGTTATGCGCGCATCATTGCTGATGATGAAATTGCCGGTCGTGTGCCTCAGTCGGCATGGCAGGGAGCGGTCAATGCTCTAATTACGCACATGCGTGGCGGCCGCATCGCCGATGGTTTTATTGCTGCGATTGATGCGTGTGGAGACGAATTGGCGAGGCACTTTCCTCGGGCAGCTGGAAGTCACAATGAGTTGCCGGATCGAATTTATGTGATCTGAGGCCTAGGCGCGGTCATTTTAGGTCCGATAACAAGAGTTCTCGAAGGCAATCACCGCTATGCTCAGCGTCCGCCTTACCCCGGCGGGTTCAACCGATCGACGCAATACACTCTCTGTCTTGATGGGGACGGACGGAGTGCGTGACGAAACGTCGATGGTTTTTTCGAGGCTTCACTGCTGCAGAGAAACCGGGGACTTTGGCATCGCCGGCAGTGCGCGCAAGACCTTGGGGTTCAAACCCCAGCAGATAGAATGAGATGGAGTGTTGCGTCGACCGGTTGAATCCACCCTCCTTATCACGCAAAACAAGATCCCCGAGCCGAAGAATTTTTGGATCATCGGCAATGCGATCTTGAACCCATCTCTCGTTGAGTTCGGAGTGTAGTTTTAATGAAATAATTTCGTGCTTGACGTAGGTCATACTCATAGGGACATCGCAAACGTCAGTCTTCACGCAGAAATCGCCGCCATTAAATCCCGCTTTGAAATAAACGGCTAGTCAAATAGCGATCTTGGCCAAATGCGGCTTCGCGTTGCTCCGTAGCTCTGATGAACTCGGCTAAATTCTCTTCACTTGCCTGAAATCCAGCATCCGAAAGCCTGCCGCGAAATAGCTCGTGCCGCAGCCAAAGGCGGTATGTATTCACGATATCCGTCTCGCAGTAATCAGCGATTTCCTGAATTCGTCCTTCGCGAAAATATTTGTGAACTTCACT
This sequence comes from uncultured Alphaproteobacteria bacterium, assembly GCA_963718035.1. GTDB lineage: Bacteria > Pseudomonadota > Alphaproteobacteria > Rhizobiales > Xanthobacteraceae > Pseudolabrys. The sequence continues at coordinate 114,789 of CAVQYD010000019.1, forward strand.
GCCATCGATTGCGTCGGGCTTACCTGGCAACCCCATCACTCGACACACCTCATGCAGCGTCGCTTTTCGCTTGCGAGCTAAACGAAGAGAGAGCGTCACACAGGTCGATTGCGTCGTCGCTGTATCGATAGAAGTAGGGTCGAGCGATAACCCAAGCGCTGCGATGCTGTGTGTCATTGCGCGGTATCGCAAAACGGGCAGATCGAAGCTATTGCCGTTGAACGTGACAAGCTGTGGCTTCAGTTCGGCGATACGATCGACGAATGATGCGATCAATTCTTTCTCGGACCGCTCCCCGACATGCGGCGCTCCTAACGCATCCACTACCCAATGATCATTGTTACGATGAGCGATCAGAGCGCCAATGCAAGCAATCGAATGGTAGATGTGCTTGGGGAATTTGTCGCCCATCGCCTCGCGGATTTCATCGTCGGTCTTGCCATCAAGGTCATTGGCCGCGGCAAAACCCCGAAGATCAGGCACCGTTTCGAGATCCCAAACCAAGACACTGGCTTCCATGAATTCCCCCTTTTACCCTTATTCGCAGTCTGCGAAGTCTGACAACCCAAGAATGGTCACCTGGGGCGATCGGAGCCATTCGGATCGCATAGCCCTCGAAAGCGTAGCGTCAGCGCACAAGGGCTTTTGGATCTAACGGGACTTACGCTCACTAGCTTTGTTACTTTTGGCAAGGCGCTCATATTCTGTCTGGATAAGGCTTTTGCCGTAAAATCGTTCGAGGCGACGAACGGTAAAGTGGCCTAGAGCTACAACCTGGAAATGTTCAATGAATATGTAATTCACCGCGGCACCCCCTAGAGCGCCGATGACAGGCATAGATTGAGCAACAACCTTTTCAGTGACCACCATTCCAAAGCGAGCGGCCACTTGCGTAATAAAGCGCACTAGTACTGGGGCGGTTTCCTCAACGATACCGTGACTAGCGATATAACGCGCAGCCTCGGTAACGCTTTTGGCCAGCAGGGCGCGCATGGCAAAATATCCACTTTCAGATGCATCGTCCGATCCAGTCCGGCCTCCCAGGGCAAAGACTTCTACGCACGAGAGTGCCGCTTCGGGATCGGCGAGATCTTCGCCTTCGCTTCGTGCAATGTCCGCGATCGACCTGAGCATAATGATTGTTGACACAGGAAGTTCGATTGGAAGTGTTGGCAAACCAAAGGCACCACCAGCGGCGCCAGACGCCGTTGCTAATGCTTTATGCAAAATCTGCGATCCAGCGTGAGGTGTGCGTTGCAAAGATAACAGCGCAACCTGAAGCGCCATCTGTAGTGCTTTCGAGACGGATGTCGTGATCAAGGACGAAGCCGGCATCACACTCCCGACGAGTTCGATCGGCTTTCCGATCATATCAGTAAGACGCGCGGCTAACCCCGGATGCTCAAGTGCATCAACAGCACTACGCAGCGCAATTAAGTCCTCGTCAGTCAGGTCTGCCATGCCAAATTCCAAACGAAAAACATTGTCTTTGGACGAATATGCGACATCGCCGGATCCAGTTGCAACGACCTGGCCGGCGGTGCCGCGGATCACTAAAAATCGTTGGCGAGTGCTGTGACTGGGATCTCGATGCCAGCCCCAAGGTCACCTTTAGGCAAATAATCGGGCGGACGCGCGCTGAGGGCGATTGTGCGCAGCCCCGCCTTCGCTAAACTGATCCGCATCAGCCGGCGGCTTCCCCGTCGCGGCCACGAACAGCTTCCCCGTCGCGGCCACGAACAAACGCATAATGGGAGAGGAAAAATGATGAGGGTATTTTCGACTTTAGGCGCGATCGTAGGCGCCAGCCTGCTGCTCGCCGGCGGCGCTTCGGCGCAACAGCTTGGCATCGCCACATCCAATCCCGGCTCACTTTATCACAGCATCGGCACCGCGATTGCCAAAGCCGCCAATGAGCACGGCCTGAATGTCACTTTGCAACCAGCCACCAGCCCCAACCAGTATCTGCCGGCAGTCAATGCCGGGCAAATCGAGTTCGGCGTCGGCAATTTGCAGGAGTTCAACTACGCGCTCGAGGGCAAGGCCTGGTTCACAGGCAACGTCAATCCTAACCTTCGCGTGGTGGCCCTGCTCTATCCGCTCAAAGAGGCGATCTTTGTGCGCAAAGATTCAAATATCATGAGCGTCAGTGATCTCAGGGGCAAACGGATGACCGATGGTTTTACCGCCCAGAACACGATCATCCCGCAGCTCGAAGCGATTTATGCCACTGCGGGCCTGACCCGCGATGACATCATCAAAGTGCAGGTGCCGAGCGTAATCGGAGGTGTCGACGCGTTCATGTCCGGAAAGAGCGACGGCTTCATCTTCGCGCACGGGGCCGCCAAGGTACGCGAGGCCGACGCCGCGGTCGGCGGACTGCGCGCCCTGCCGATCCCCAACACGCCGGAGGCCGCCGCCGCCATCAAGAAGCATTGGCCAACTGGTTTCATCGTCACCATCGCGCCAGGCCCTGCCGCGCCAGGCGTGCTGGAGCCCGGCCATTTCATCGCCTACCCGCAACTCATCTTCACCAATAAGAACGTCCCGGACGCCACCGTTGAGAAGATGGCGAAGATCATCTACGAGAACCAGCCCGCGATGGGACAGGTATTCGCGCCCATGAAAGGCTTTGACCCGAAAAAAGATATGGTCGGCAACAGTGCGCCGGGCCAGTATCACCCTGGTGCAATCAAGTTCTACAAGGAAGTCGGGCTGTGGAAGAATCCCGGCTGACGCAGCAAGCCAACGGGACGCTTCGATGACCTTATCCGTCGGTGACGGACCGGTCCCGCAGGCGTCCAGTCTCGCGAACAGCATCGCTACCGCTATTGCCATCGCGCTGACGCTCGGCGCGGCGGGCTGGGCGCTCGAACTGCCGCAGTATCTTGCATGGTCGCTCTATCCGCAGCAGTTCTTCGCCGCGGCCTTGGCGCTGGGGCTTTCACTCGCCTTCTTGATAATGCCGGCGCGTCGCGGCGCCCCGCGCGATCGTGTGCCCTGGTACGACCTGGCGGCGGCGGCGCTCGCCTTTCTCGCGTCCGCCTGGATCGCCATCCGCTTTCCAGACCTCGTCAACACGACCTTCGCCCGCCCGGCCGTCGCCTATGTGCCCGGAGTCATCATTGTACTGCTGCTGCTGGAGGCCTTGCGGCGCGCCACCGGCTGGGCGCTGGTCATCATAATCATCGTATTCGTATGTTATGCGCTGTTCGGCGATTACGCGCCCGGCCGGCTCGCCGCGCGCGCCCAGGACTGGCGCGGCCTTGCCGCCTATCTCGCGCTCGATGCGAACGGCATCCTCGGCCTGCCGATGGCGGTGATAACGACCATAGTCGTTGCGTTCGTATTCTTCGGCAACGTACTCAACGTCACCGGCGGCAGCCGTTTTTTCACAGATCTGTCGCTCGTCCTAATGGGTCGTCTGCGCGGCGGCCCGATGAAGATCTGCGTCGTCGCCTCGTGTCTATTTGGCATGATCTCGGGAAGCGCGGTCGCCGACGTGGTCGCGATCGGCATCGTTTCAATTCCTCTGATGAAGCGCGCCGGTTATCCAGCGCACAAGGCCGCGGGCGTGCAGTCGGTGGCCTCGACGGGCGCGCAGCTGATGCCCCCGGTTATGGGCGCGGCTGCCTTCGTGATGGCGGAATTCCTGCAGGTCCCCTACGCGTCGGTCGCTCTCGCCGCGCTGGTGCCGGGCCTGCTTTATTACGCGGCGCTGTTCATCCAGGCTGACCTCGAATCGGCACGGCTCGGGATGCGTGGCCTGCCGGCCTCTGAAATCCCCCCCGCGCGGGGCCTTTTGACGGGGTGGCCTTTCGTTGCCACGTTCGCTGTATTGATCGTCGCGCTGTTCCACTACAACTGGCTGCCGGAGCGGGCCGCACTGTTGGCAGCGGCGACCGCCGTGGCGCTGGCGTCCATTACCGGCTATCAAGGCCGCCGGCCGATTTGGCGCGAACTCGCCGAGAGCATCGTCCTTAGCGGCCGCGGCGTCGTCGACATCATCTTGGTCGGCGCTGGCGCCGGCGTTGTTATCGGCGTGCTCAACGTCACCGGGTTGAGCTTCAACCTGACCTTCTTACTTGTGCAAGCGGGCGCGTCGAGCGCCGCGCTGTTGCTCGTGCTTTCGGCCATCGTCTCCATCATTCTCGGCATGGGACTGCCGACGCTCGGCGTTTATGTTCTATTGGCGGCGCTCGTTGCGCCGGCGCTCGTTCAGCTCGGCACCAACCCGATGGCCGCGCATCTGTTCATCCTCTATTTCGGCATGATGTCGATGATCACGCCGCCGGTCGCGATAGCGGCGTTCGCGGGGGCGGCGATCGCCAAAGCCAATCCGATGCGCACCGGGTATTCCGCCATGCGCTTTGGCTGGAGTGCGTTCATCGTGCCATTTTTGTTTGTGGCCTCGCCAACGCTGATCCTCATCGGCAGCCCAGCCGAAATCGTCCAGGCCATCGTCACAGCTTTCATCGGCGTATGGCTAGTTTCCATCGGAGTGGTCGGTTATTTCATGCGTCCGCTCCGCTGGCCGGCGCGCGTTCTGTTCATGGTAAGCGGCATCCTCGCGCTCATCCCGGCCGGCGCCCTCCCCGCTGGCGGCTACAACGATATCGCCGGCGTGGGCCTCGGCGTCGTACTGATCGGTTACGAAATCATGCGCCAGCGGGCGCGGGTATCCGCCGGGACGGCCGGCACGACGCCTTAGCCTGGACCGGTGCATGGTTAGACGTGGGTATGAGCACTCACATCTTCCTCATGACTATGCCCTCGAGCTTTGTTGCAGCTACAGTGTTCGAGATACTCCCTGGGAGGAAACCGCCTTGCTCACTGCCGCCAGAAACGACCTGCTCACACGCGTCGGGCCGGGTACGCCGATGGGCAATTTACTGCGGCGCTACTGGATGCCGATCGCCGGCGCGAGCGAACTCGACGACAATCCGGTTAAGCCCGTGAGATTCTTCGGCGAGGACCTGACGCTCTACAAAGACCTCGGCGGCCGCTTCGGGCTTGTCGCCCGCCATTGCCCACACCGCGGTGCCGATTTGTCGTGCGGCACGGTCGAGGAGCGAGGCATCCGCTGTTTCTATCACGGCTGGAAATTTGATGAGCGCGGGCAATGCCTGGAGCAGCCTTACGAGGATATCGCGAATCCCAACCGAAAGGGCGCGAGGGCTGCGCCGCTGCGGCCTATCCGGTACGCGAGCTCGCCGGCCTGCTGTGGGCCTATATGGGCCCGCAGCCGGCGCCCGAGTTGCCGGTGTGGGAGCCTTTCACCTTCGCCAACGGCTTTCGCGAAATCGTGCTCGCCGAAGTTCCCTGCAATTGGTTCCAGTGTCAGGAGAACTCCATCGACCCGGTGCATTTCGAGTGGATGCACGAGAACTGGAGCGCGCGTCTGCGCGGCGATGACAAGCAGGCCGCGCGCCATCTCAGGATCGCCTATGACGAGTTCGAGCACGGCTTCATCTACCGCCGTATTCGTGAAGGCGGGGATGAAAGTGACGTGAACTGGTCGGTCGGCCGCGTGGCGCTATGGCCCAACGGTTTTTACCTCGGAATGCATTTCGAATGGCGGGTGCCGATCGACGACGAGAACACGTTGAGCGTGGCGTGGTTTTTCATGCGCGTGCCCAAGGGCAACGAGCCTTACGTGCAGGACAACGTGCCGACCTGGGTAAGCCCGATCCGCGACGACCGCGGCCGATGGATTGTCAGCCACGTCATCAATCAGGATATCGTCGGCTGGGTTGGACAAGGCGCCATCGCCGACCGTACCAAGGAAAACCTGCGCTCCAGCGATATCGGCATTACGATGATGCGCAAGCGCTTCTTCGACGACCTCGACAAAGTGGCGAAAGGCCAAGATCCGTCGGGCATCGTGCGGGATGCCGCGGCGGCGCGCTGCATTGCGCTGCCTGATGTGATGCGCAAATACAATGTCGAGGGCGTACCTCTCGCCGACTACGACAAACATCCTCTGCTGCGCGAGCGGCTCGCCGGGTTCCGCCACCATTATGGCCAGCCACCCGAGGTGCGCCGGGCTTTCGAAAAGGCTATGGGGATTGCCTAAGGATAGCGCGGCCTCAACGCCGCCGGAACATAAAGTGGAGCGAGTATGCCCGATATTGTGCTGGCTATCGGAACCTCACATAGTCCGTTATTGAATAGTCCACCCGAGGATTATCCCAAGCACGCCGCCATCGATGCCTCAGGCCGCAAGCTCCTCGACAAGAACGGCCGCCCGTGCACATACGGAGAACTGCTGGAAAAAGCCGACCCCTCGATCAAGCAACAAATCGAACCGCAGGTGCTCGAGCAGCGATCGGCGCGCTGCACCGAGAATATCGTCCGCCTGTCACGTGAACTCGGCCAGGCCAAACTCGATGCGCTGATCATCATCGGCGACGATCAGAACGAGCAGTTCTTCGACGATAATATGCCGGCAATCCTAATTTATTGGGGTGAGAAGATACAGAACAACCCTCTTCACATGGACGAGGATGCGCCGCAATTTTGGCGCAAGGCGCGCTCGCAGTATCATGAAGCCGGTCAATCGCGCGATTATCCGGTGGCGTCCGCGCTCGGCCTGCATCTGATCGAACAACTGATAGGACACGGTTTCGACATCAGCCAATCAAAGCGACTCGCGAAGGAGCATGGCGAGGGCCATGCCTTTGGTTTCGTGCACCAACGGATGATGACGGATCGCGTCATTCCAATCGTACCGGTCGCGCTGAACACCTATTTTCCGCCTAATCAGCCGCGGCCGCGCCGCTGCTACGAGTTGGGTAAAGCGATCCGCGCGGCCGTGCAATCGGCGCCCGGCGGCGAACGCATCGGCATTCTCGCCTCTGGCGGATTAAGCCACTTCACTGTCGATGAAGAGCTCGACCGCGGCGTCCTCGATGCGTGCAAGCGCAATGACGGCGAAGCCCTGTCCTCGATCCCCGGCGCGAAGCTCAATTCCGGCTCTTCGGAAATCCGCAACTGGATTACAGTGGCGGGCGCCGCCGCGCATCTGAAGACCGATTGGCAGGAGTATATCCCGTGCTATCGCTCAGCGGCCGGCACCGGCTGTGGCATGGGGTTTGCCGTATGGAAGTAGCGAAAGCTGACTGAAGATATCATGAACGAGAACGATGGTAACACGCTCACGCGTGGGCGGCCGCGGTCGACCTAAATGATGTCCGCTGGCCGCGCTCCCATGTCCGCTTCGGGTCACAAGCCGACATGTGCAGTGCAGCAGCCGATGTCGGCTAAGGGCCGCGAGCGGCCATATTGATCTTGCAGGCCCGCGTCTGCTCTGTATCTACGCCACAGGGCGATCACACAATGAAGCGCGATGAGGCTTGGCACCCGATAGCCACAGCGCCGTTTGGCTGCGATCTTGAACTCGCCGTCATTGATTACGATGGGAAACACGCACTTGTGTTTCCGTGCCGCCGCGTTGTTGGTGGATGGATTGGCTCAGAAACCAAGCGACGGATCGACGTTTCCCCAACCCACTGGCGCGGATGGTCGCAAAGCGTCTAATCCAGCCATGAAGGAGAGGAAAGTTGGGCAAAAAACGGCTACCGCGAGACGAACGCGGTTGGATGATTCCGAAAGACGGCACGCTGTCGCGTAAAATCTACGGCATGCTTGTGCAGGGCAAAGGCACAACCCAAATTGCTTCTGAATTGAGCATCAAGATCGCAAATGCCCGCGTGTTGGCCCACAAAATTCGCAACCCAGAAGCGGTCAGCGCCAAACGGTATAATGCGCACCACGATAAGGCCGCCTGACATTTGCGCCGCTAAAGGGCATGTCTGCTTTACCGCTGAAAGCAGACATGTGCAGCGCACAAGCTCATGTCTGCTGTGGGCCAATAGGCGACATCCACACACTAAAATTGCGTTGTGCTTTGGCGCAATTGTTAGATTGCCGCGATAACGCGCCTGAGCTTACCGGTGACGGATTCGGCGATAATTTTAAGCGTTGGATTCCCGACTTGCTCCATGGATATGGCCGGGTCGATGGCGGCAACTTCGATCTGACCGCCTCCGAGGTCCTGCACGATCACGTTGCACGGTAACATCGTTCCAATCTTGTCATCGGCGGTCAGCGCTTTGTGCGCCAACGGAGGATTGCATGCGCCGAGGATCCGATAATCCCGGAAATCGATGTCGAGCTTTTTCTTCATTGTCGCTTTGACATCGATATCGGTCAGAACGCCAAATCCCTCAGCTTTGAGGGAATCAATGACGCGTTCGACGATGGCTGGGAAGTCGCCGCTCACGGTCTTGGCGATATAGTATTTCATCGGACCTCTATCGGCCGCTGGGAACACGGAGAGATAAGACGGCTCAAGGAGTGCGGCAACGCAACGCCACGACAGCGGGTCCGGCGGCGGACACAAATATCTTCTGATAAGGCGCGCTCCGAATCTGTTCAAAATTGACTACTTTCATGGTTGGCGGCAGCTCTGCAAAACTGACCAATGTCCGCTTTGCCCCCCAACATCGCATAATTCAGAACTGCAAGAAGGTTCCAACAATTAAATAGTTTTATTCAACGCAGGTCTGACTGGTTTCGCCTCGTTAAATGCGTTGGATGGAGAGAGATAGTTGCGTTTTCCCCGGGGCTCGCGCGCGAAACAAGGTTCAATGCGCGCTGGGTGCCGCCGGGTTTCTTTTAAAACAAGAGTTATGGAGAATTTCAATGCTGAAACACGTAGGAACTATCTGCGCCGCCGCAATAATCGTTGCGGCGGCTTTCGCGAGCCCGGCAGTAGCGCGAGGCGGTGGTGGAGGCGGCGGCGGCGCGCATTTTGGTGGAGGCGGCGGCGCACATTTCGGGGGCGGTGGTGGCTTCAGGGGTGCCCGAATGGGCGGCGCCAGCTTTAGCGGAGCGCGCGCTAGCGGTATCAGCGGCGCGCGGGTCGGCAGCACATACATGGGTGGTACACGCTATGCCGGCGCGCGCGTTGGCGCTGCATACGTGGGCGGCGCGCGATATGCTGGTTCCCGCTACGCCGGTGGCGCGTACGGTGGGAGGTGGCACGGTGGCCACGGGCACGGTGGCGACTGGCACGGTGGCCACGGGCACGGTGGCTATTGGCCCTACTGGGGCTTTGGCGCCGGCCTCGGTGCTCTGGCGGCTGCGTCGTACTACGACGGCGGCTACTATGGCGACTATTACCCGTATGACGACAGCTACTACTACGAGGGTTCGGGCGACGGCGACGTAGCATACTGCATGCGGCGGTATCGCTCGTACGATCCGACGTCCGGGACCTACCTCGGGTACGATGGTCACCGTCACGCGTGCCCATAACCACTTGGTGCATTCAGCTGGACGGATTTCTCCCGTTTAGTTTCTAGTTAAGAGCCAAGGCAACAATCTCGCCGAAAACGTTCGGCGGGATTTTTGTTTCTAACGCGCGCGGAGGTCACGCACTTCGCTTCCGCCATAAGTGGACATTAAATAAAGGCCGCCAACCGAGGTAACCTCAACCTTACGAGGCCCTACGCGAAAAGAGAGCCGAGTAGGATCATCTGCGATGTCCGCTTCTCTAATCGGCCGTTTGGGGTCAAGCGCTTTCAGGCTATCCACCACTCCAGTGTCGATGTCGCTCACGGGCTCGTGCTTCTCTTCGGACTCGGCGCAAAGGCCCTTCCAGTATGGGATTCGAGAACGAGGCGGAGCAATCTTTGGGTCGGCCTTACCGTCAAGTGACGGCGGGTCCAAGCGGACATGCGAACTCGCCTCATCCATCGTCCCGCGAGGGACATCATTCCACCGCGTGGTGGAGTTCGAGTGTTCTCCTATCTCATGTGGTGCGGTGCGTCTCTCATGCCACTGCGGCCTCCCGGGTCCACTGGAACTCGGTGCCATCAACCCATATGCGGTGCATGATCACGGCCAGCCGGCGCGCCAAGGCCACGATCGCCTTCTTCATCCCGCGGCGCCTGGCGATCTGCATCGCCCAGGCCTTGAGCCATGACCATTTGTTGGTTCGGATCAGCATGATATGGGCCGCTTCATAGAGCATGACCCGCATCATCTCATCTCCGCAGCGTGATATTCTGCCGCTGCGTTCGCTCTCGCCTGATTGATACTTGGCGCACGTCAGCCCAAACACGGCCCCGACTGACTTGGACTTCCTGAATCGAGCGGGCACGTCGACAGTGGCGCGATAGGTCAGCGCCACCACAGGACCAACACCCGGGATCGTCATCAGGCGCCGGCACACCTCATCGTCCCGCACGATGGCCAGCAAGCGGCGGTGCAGCACGGCGGTCTGTTCGCGCAGCACGCGCCGGACGACGAGCAGCGGTTCGACGAATACGGCCAGATCGGGGTGGCTCTCGACAAGTTCCCTGATGCGCGCCTCGAACTTAACCGTCCCGACCATCCCGACCTTGAGACCGAAGTTACGCAACGTGCCGCGCAGATCGTTGTCGATGGCGATGGCCTTCGACTGCAGCAGCTTGCGATGGGTCAGCAGCATCCGCAGTTTCTGACTGCGTAATGTCTTCACATGCACCGGACGATAAAGCCCCGCCCGCATCATCCGCGCCATGCCGCGTGCATCGTTGCGGTCGGTCTTGTTGATCTGTGCTTTCAGCACTGCCCGCATGTGCCGCGTCTCGACACAGATCACCGGCAAGCCTGTATCGGCCAGGGCACTGAACAGCCATTGCGACAGCGGCCCGGCTTCCAGTCCGATCCGTTTGAAGTGGTAAGCAGGGCTACTCAATATCTGCTGAAGAGCTTCAGGTTCACTCGCTACCTTCACTTCCCGCATGATCCTGCCTGTGTCATCCACAATGCAGACGCTGGTCTGCTTGACTGATACGTCCATTCCAGCAAAATGGTCCATGCTGCGCTTCTCCTTCTGATGCTTGAGGCCGTTAGACGCGGACCTCGTTTCACCATCAGCCTGAAGCGCAGCACCCAAAAATCTTCAGCTATCCACAAGATCGCCGGCCGATTACCCCATCTTTGGGTCACAAGCAGACATGTGCAGTGCAGCAGCCCATGTCTGCTTAGGGCCAAAAGCGGACATTGCGCGGTCTCATTCAATCACCTCGCGCGAATTTCTCCGACACGTCGGAAATAAAAATCCCTGGCTTCGTCTGCCAGTGGCTCAGGACATCTGGATGTCGGGGTGCTGAGGGGCGGTGATGACATTCGGAACGGCTAGGTTCTCATGACGACGCCGATGGCGAGGATTACATAGGCGATGATCGCAACCCAAAAACCGTACAGCGTGACAAAGGGAAGTAGTACGGCGTGCCCAATCAAAGCGAGTACAGCAAACACCAGCGAGACTACGAAAATGGGCACTGATGGTGCATGTAGATTTATGTCCTTCTCCTTTTTTCTCCGCCCGGCAGTGTTATGATGAGTTTTGCATTGCAGCCCAAGAGTTGATTTAGATCAACCCGTCGTACCGTCTTACGTACTAAGAACAACCCGTCGTACCGTCTCTAAAAAACAAAATAATAGGAGCGTGCTATGGCGACCAAGATTTTCAAAATTCTCGCGGCAAGCATCGCGCTTTGCGCGGTAGATATTCATTGGAACTGAACTCGCCATGGCGCGCGAGGTGGTGGCAGCCATGGCGGTGGTGGTGGCGGCGGCCATGGCGGCGGCGGAGTAGCGCATTTCAGCGGCGGAGGAGCGCATTTCGGCAGCGGAGGAGCGCGTTTCAGTGGCGCGCAGGGTTTCGCGGTTTCTCGCGTCAGTGGCGCGCATTTTCGCGGCTCTCGCGTCAGCGGCACGCAGTTTCGCGGCTCTCGCGTCAGCGGCAGCGCAGTTTCGCGGCTCTCACGTCAGCGCCACGCACGTTCGCGGCTCTCGCGTCAGTGGTGCGCAGGTTCGCGGCTCCCACATCAGTGGCGCTCGCACGCTGGGCGGTCGGGCCGCTTGGAACCAGTGGGGTAATCACCATAATCACTGGAGGACCGGTTGGAACGGCGGATTGGGGCGGTATGGGGCTGGGGCGGATCAGTCTTCTGGCCCTACTTCTACGGCGACCTTTTGGCCTTCACGTTCTGGCCTTACGGCTATTACGACCCGTTCTGGGCATACGGAGACATGTTCGTCTGGGATGCCATGTTCTGGCCCGGTCCCGATTACGCCTCTGGCGCAGGCCCCTACGATATTTACGGCGAACATTATGCATATGGCGGCCCTGCACGAACGCGCACCGCCAGAGCCCGCAATGTCGACCGCGAAATCACAGGCTCGACAACCAGAACCAACAGCGGCGATCTGGCGCAGACCTGCGGCGGGCTCGCGCCGGGCGTGACCGACCTTCCAGTCGATTACATCGAAAAATCGATCCGAGCTGACCGACGAACAGCTCAAAGCACTCGTCGCGCTAAAAGCGGCTTCGTCGCAGGCAAGCGATGTTCTCAAGGCGTCCTGTTCGAGCGAAGTCCTGCTTACGCCGCTGGGTCGGCTCGACACCGCGCAAAAGCGGCTTGACGGCATGATCCAGGCAGTGGGGATCGTGCGTACGCCGCTCGACAATTTCTACAATTCGTTGAGCGAAGAGCAGAGGCAGCGCTTCGCGGCGCTGGGTCCGGCTTCGGATGCACGGACGAACCGTCGTGGATCCGCTTCGGGCAACGATCTGGCTGCGCTCTGCAGTCGCCGCACGGAAAGATTCACGCAGTTGCCGGTGGAGCGCATAGAACAAGTCGTCAAGCCGACGCAGGAGCAACGAGACGCGTTCGCCAGATCTAAAGATCGCGTCAACGGAGGCTGCCAATCAATTGCAGGCATCCTGCCCTACCCAGACGCCACAATCACCGATGGATCGATTTGACGCGCTCGGAAAGCGGCTCGGTGCTATGGCAGAGGCCATTAAGACGGTTCGCCCTGCGCTCGCCAGCTTCTATGGCTCTTTAACCGATGAGCAGAAAGCTCGGTTCAACACGTTGGGGCCGCCTCAGACCACATCACCCCGTCAGGGCTGACGTGTTCATTCCATCGTCGGCGCGAGCGCATGTCCGCTTTGGGTCAGGAGCGGACATGTGCAGCGCACAAGCCCATGTCTGCTTTGGGCCAGAAGCGGACATCGAGGACGATCGCTTTCACTAGAGTAATATGGACGTGCGCGACAAAATCACCTTGATTTCGGTGAACTCGCCGGGCTGCGTCTCAACCTCGATTGAGCCGCCATGCTGTTTGACGACGATGTCGTGGCTGATCGAGAGGCCTAGCCCGGTCCCTTCGCCGGCGGGTTTCGTTGTGAAAAACGGATTGAAGATCTTTTCTTTCACGTCCGGAGGGATGCCGGTGCCGTTGTCTCGGATTGTTATTTCAACACGGTCGCCTAAGTCTTTGGTTGCAGCGGTAAGTATTGGTTCGTAGTCGTCGCCATTCGTCTCTGCCCTCCTCTTGGTCGCGGCGTAAAAACCGTTGGAGATCAAATTTAGCAGAACCCTTGTGATGTCCTGCGGGAACAGATCAACCTGACCGGCGGCCGGATCAAACGACCGTGCCAAAGTGATATTGAAGCCCTGCTTTTCGGCGCGGGCTCCGTGGTAGGCGAGATTGAGGCCCTCCTCGACAAGGGCATTGATGTCTACCCGCCGGTGTTCACCGGATCCTTCGCGCGAGTGCAACAACAACATGTTCTTCACAATGGCGTCGGCGCGCTTACCGTGCTGAACGACTTTGTCGAGATTGCTCCTTAACGTATCCGTCAGGTCCTTAACATCAGCGCGGGCGTGCTCATCGAATGGCAGGCCCTTCAGCACGTCCTGTAGTTCATCGATCAGCTCGCTGGAAACGGCCGAGAAGTTGTTGACAAAATTGAGCGGATTCTTCGATTTCGTGTGCAATTCCGGCGGTGAGTTGACCGAGCGAAGCAAGCTTCTGCGTCTGAACTAGGCGATCCTGCGTGTTTCGTAGTTCCTCGAGCGATTTCGCGAGCTCGCGCGTGCGCGCTTGCACCTCATCAAACAGACGCACGTTTCCAATTGCGATCACCGCCTGATCGGCGAAAGCCTGTAGCAGTGCAATCTGACGTTTGGGAAATGATCCGGCGTTAGCGCGGGCAACGGCGATCGCCCCAATTGGATTGCCTTCGTGCACCAGGGGTATCGCTGCGATGCTCCGATAAGTAACCGCTTTGGCAAGGCCTTGGCCCTGCGCGCCGTAGAAGGGATCGGCGTCCACATCGGGTATCTCCACAATCGAGCGACGCACTATCGCCCGGCCTGACGCTGTGTCCTCGCCAGCTGGCATCGGAAGAATGCTCTGGAAGGCCATCAGTCCTTCAGCGGTGAGACCACAACAGCTGGCAAAGTACATCGTCTTGCCATCAAATCTCATCACGAAAGAAAATTGACCATCACACAGTCTTACCGCACTCTCAGCTATTGCATCGAATACTGGCTGAACGTTTGTTGGCGAGCTAGAAATGACGCGGAGCACGTCTGAAGTCGCCGTTTGCTGCTCCAGAGACTCGCTTAGATCATCGGTGCGCTGGCGCAGTTCATTGAGCAGTCGCGTATTCTCGATGGCGATGACCGCCTGCGCGGCGAAATTCTGAAGCAACTCAATCTGCTTTTCGGTGAAGGGACGCACTTCCTGCCGATAGATCACAATGGCGCCGATAAGCTTGTCATCCTTGAGCATCGGGACGCCGACGAACGAACGCGCTCCTGCTTCCTCGACCGTGATGACGCGTAAGGGATCACGCGCAATATAAGCGGCCTCCGCCTTGAGATCGGGGATATGGAACATCCGTTTTTCGCGAACAATCCGGCCCAGGCCGGTATTCGGGCTTGGACAGATCGGCCCGTGTTTTTCCCAGAATTCGCGGTAGGCCTTGGGAGCGTCATGCAGATGGGTCGCATGAAAGCCTTCGCCGTCGTAAAGGAGAATATGGCCAAACTTGGCCTCGCAGAGGCGCATTGCATTCCTAAGCATCGCGTCGAAGACCGGCGCCATATCGCCGGGCGACGCGCTGACAACCTTGAGCACGTCGGCCGTTGCCGTCTGTTGCTGCAAAGATTCCCGCAGTCCGTTGAGCAGCCGCGCGTTCTCGATCGCAATGACAGCTTGGGCCGCGAAAGTCTTAAGCAGATCGATTTGATCATTGCTGAATGGACCGGATTTCGGCCGCGTTACGCCAATTGTCCCTATCGCGTTGCCCCCCTGCATCATGGCCACCACGAGAATTGACCGATAGCCGCGGGTTCGTGCTCGATCCTTTACACCGGTCTCGCCGGACTTGCTGGCGGTTTGGCAGCGCCGATCGTATCGATCGGCCCGGGACTTCACGCGCAGGTCCTCACTGACGCTTTCGTAATCGTGGCGATCGGCGGTATGGGCAGCTTCCGACCGCCGCCTTGCTTCACCATGAGGGCCGTCAACTACGGCTACCCCGACGTGTTTCACAAGCTGATGGAATAGATTGTCCTGGCGTTTTAACTCTTGATGAAATCAGTCTTTGCCTACGAGTTGTGCAAAAGGTGGGTTTTTCCGCAGTTGCGTGGGGAAAATCTGAGAGACCGGACTAACTGACTGAGCGGCGTGATTCGAACCGCTGAAGTCCCATTTTGTCGGATCATTCGATAATCGCACTCGCCGCAAATCAGTAACAAGATTATCCAGAAAGGGCTGGCGTTCCGCTGCATTTGGAGCGGTAGTGCTTGCAGTCTTGGATGCCACGGCATTCGGAGATCCTGCCCCGCCGGCTGCCTAGCCGAGGTGGGGCTTCGGTGGTGGGCGGCATGCCGCCTCAAACCGAACGGAGGATCTCAAATGTCCAAGTCTGCCAAGAAACAATTGACCACCTCATCTACAGCAACAGCGACAGCCCGCAAGCTCGCAGGTCAACCGGTAAGCGATCGCAAAACCAAAAAGCCCGATCGCGCCTCGAAGCAATCTCATGTGATTGCAATGTTGCAATCACCGAAAGGTGCCACGATCGCGGCGATGATGAAGACTACCGGCTGGCAGCAACACTCGGTGCGCGGTTTTCTGGCCGGAGTTGTGCGTAAACGTCTGAAGCTGAAGCTTGACTCAAAGGGTGTGGATGGCGAGCGGGTCGTGCCACGACCGTGCAATTTCAATTACTTGCAGTGTCAAACTACTCTAACGGCGCTTATGGGCGCTAAAGGCATTTTTCTGCGCTGTCAAACCCCCACCGCTACGTGGGCCCCGCGGACTGACATACCAGCCCAATCGGATCATGCCACTCTACACGCCGCTTCTCCGGGCTGCGTGTACCAATGCTATCCACCCGAGAGGATCGCAGCCTTTTTCTCCGCGTACTCGTCCTTTTGGATTTCGCCTCGCGCAAAGCGTTCGTTGAGTATCTGCAACGCCGAGTGACTCGGATCACCCCACATTCGCGAGCGCGGTCCCCAATGATGGTAGCCATGGCCACATAAACCACGGGCAAGAAAAAAGATGACAGCGAAAATGAAAATCATGAACAGCATCATCAGTGGGAACATCCACCAAAAGTGCCAGCCATAGCCGTAATTCCACATGCCCCAAGGGCCATGCGCAAAATAACCGTGCGGTGGCAAATAATCTTGCGGTGGCTGCGGGGCGGCCTGTTGTGCAATCGCTCGCAGCGGCTCAATGATCACAATGAATACTACAAGTGGAAGTGCTGCGAGTTTTTCTAACATGACGGTATCTCCCTTCATGACGAATATTATTTTCCTGCCGCAAATGGGGCCGTGATGCATTGACACAGGTCAAGGGTTTACCCGTGACGCTCTGAGCTGCATGAGCCGATGGTTTGCAGCCCGCAGCCTCGATGATCGTCAGAACGTTGCGGGACGTGCCGCATTGGGGGTTGTGGTAGATGACCTGACCATATCCACCTCTCAACCTCCTGCCTTCTCACGCGCGACGCGCTGCCGAACGCCCGCTCCGGCCTCGTACCAACCTCGGGTGTTGTTCACGATCTTGACCACCGAAAGCATGACAGGAACCTCGATCAGGACACCGACTACAGTCGCCAGCGCTGCGCCGGAGTTGAACCCGAAAAGACTGATCGCAGCGGCGACGGCCAACTCGAAGAAGTTGCTAGCGCCGATGAGCGCGGATGGGGCCGCTACGCAATGCGCTTCCCCGGTTGCGCGGTTCAAAAGATAAGCGAGACCTGAATTGAAATAGACCTGGATCAGGATCGGTACGGCTAGCATTGCAATGATCAGGGGTTGGGCCAAAATCTGCTCACCTTGGAAACCGAACAGAAGCACGAGTGTCGCGAGCAATGCCAAGAGCGACACGGGCTGTAGGGTGGACAAGAGCCGTGTCAGCGCCTCATTACCGCCGCTCGCCAATACGGTTCGGCGAACGATCTGGGCAATGATTACCGGGACAACAATATAAAGGACGACCGACAGGAGTAGGGTTTCCCATGGGACAGTAATTGCCGACAAACCGAGAAGGAGCCCCACAATCGGCGCAAACGCGAACACCATAATGACGTCGTTGAGCGCAACTTGGCTCAGCGTGAAATGGGGTTCCCCGTCGGAGAGATTGCTCCAAACGAACACCATTGCAGTGCACGGCGCTGCGGCCAGAAGAATGAGACCGGCGATATAGCTGTTGATCTGATCCGCCGGAAGGTAAGGCTTGAACAACCAGCCGACGAATAGCCAGCCCAAGAGTGCCATGGAGAACGGCTTGACTGCCCAATTGATGAAAAGCGTCACACCGATCCCGCGCCAATGATCCTTTACTTGCGATAAGGCGGCGAAGTCGATCTTCACCAGCATAGGAATGATCATCAGCCAAATCAGGACTGCCACCGGCAGATTGACCTTAGCAATCTC
Source organism: uncultured Alphaproteobacteria bacterium (assembly GCA_963718035.1). GTDB lineage: Bacteria > Pseudomonadota > Alphaproteobacteria > Rhizobiales > Xanthobacteraceae > Pseudolabrys. The sequence goes on from CAVQYD010000019.1 coordinate 132,602, forward strand.
AGCTGTGCCGATAACGTGAAAGACAGAAGGAAAGAATTGGCCAAGAGCGATACCAAGAATGATGCATAGGGCGACCCAAACGGTGAGATAGCGCTCAAAAGTCGACATGATCAGACTTCCTCGTTTGGGGTAAGTCCTAACGGCTGCGCGATTAAGAAGGCGACCGGTGCTCTAAGCGCCGCTAGTCACGACGGCTCGACCAATTTTGTATTCATGTGGCCAATTTCACGGAGCTTATTTTGCAGGCTGAGCTTGTCGAGGCCGCGGATCGGTAACGCCGTGAATATGCCGATGCGCTGGAAGAGCATCCGGTAAGCATCCTTGAAGGCGAGCGCGATTTCCGCCTCTGAGCCCCGAGCCTCGGCAGGATCGGGAACACCCCAATGCGCGGTCATTGGCTGACCTGGCCATACTGGACATGCTTCGCCCGCCGCGTTGTCGCAAACGGTAAAAACAAAATCGAGTGGCGGTGCGCCGGGCTTGGCGAACTCGCTCCACGACTTCGAGCGAAAGCTGGACGTATCGTAGCCGAGCCCCTGCAAAAGCTGGATAGTGTTTGGGTTGACTTGGCCCTTCGGCTGACTGCCAGCGCTATAGGCTCGAAATTTCCCCTGCCCAAGCTTGTTCAAGATCGCCTCAGCAATGATCGAGCGAGCCGAATTGCCGGTGCAGAGGAATAACGCGTTGAAGGGTCTGTCGGCCATGACTACGCCGTGCAGCAAGCCGAGGCTGTGTCAGAGACCGGCCCTGCGGCTGGCTCGCAGCAATCTGGTCCGCAGCAAGCTTTAGCGTTTGCAACGCGAGCGCCTTTTTCAACGCTATCGCCGTAGTGAATACTTTCACCGGTCGTGAAGAAGGTTTCCCACGAGATGCCTGCCGGATCATCGATCCACGATTTTTCGGACTTGGCATAGCAACAAGTGGTCTTGCCTTCCTCAAGGATGTCGCCGCCCGCTTCGCGAAGCCGCCCATAGACTTCTTGCAGTTCGCCTTCGCTCTCGACTTGGATGCCAAGGTGGTCGAGGCCGGGTTCGCGACCGCGCGTCGAGATTGCAAAGTTCATGCGCGGATCATCGAGCATCCACTTTGCGTAGTCGTCCTTCACAACTGTCGGCTTCGTGGCAAACAGCGCCGAGTAAAAGCCAATGGCGTTGTCGATGTTTGGGACTGAGACGTGAACGTGCATGCGTTTCATCACGCGAACTCCTTTGGATTAGACACTTTGGACCGCTTCGCTCGCGTGCGCTTGCCTGCTGTCGGGGCGCAAGCCGCCCCTTGGCAGCAGTTGTCTGTGAGGAAGCCGATTAGGTCGTTCATGACCTCGAAGCGAGCCGCGTAGATCATCGAGCGGCCTTCGCGCCGCACGGTGACAAGGCCCGCTTCCCGCAGGCGGTCGAAATGGAACGTGAGGTTATTTGGAGCTAAATCGAGCGCGTCAGCGACTTCACCGGCGGGCATCCCCTCAGGTCCGGCCTGCACTAGCAGGCGAAACACATCGAGGCGATTTTCCTGGGCCAAAGCCGCTAGGGCGGTGATTGCATCGGTATTTTTCATATTTCAATGAATATAGAAATGTTCGGCGGAGGTCAAGAGTTATTTCAGCAAATATCGAAACGTTACCGCCTGGCGCCCCAATTAGTGCAATTCATGAGCGGACTTAACTGCCGTGACCGCGCAACTTCCAAGTCTCTAGAAGCGCTTCGGCTTGATCGAGAGTGAGGCCCTCTTCGCGCTCCGGCATTGGGACATCCGCGGTGCGCGTTAGCGTGAAACGGTCTCCGGTTTTTTCAACTCGTGAACTCCATCTGCCTTGCAAGGGCAGCGCAGATGGGCCTCGCGTCTCCTTTCGGAGTAACGTTTGACATCGAATTCCACCTGACTGGGGCTTAACGACATGACGGCGCAGGTTAAAATTTACGATTTTCCGCTAAACTGGTCATACGCCCTCGCCACGTCGGCACCGTAGACAGCGGCTGGCCCTCCACCCATGTAGATAGCTAGCGCGATAGTTTCGAGAACCTCCTCGCGTGTCGCCCCATGCTGATGGGCCATCTTTGTGTGATAGGCAACGCAACCGTCGCAATGGACGGCAATGCCAATGGCAAGAGCCATAAGTTCCTTGGTTTTTGTATCGAGGGCCTTCGACGCGGTAGCTGCTAGTGACAATGCGCCGAATGCTTTCATTGCGTCGGGTGAGCCTTGCTGCAACAACCCGACACCCGTCATGACATCGTGTGCGATTTCTTTAAAATCCGTGCTCATAATGCTCTCCATTTACATCGGCGTGGATGCTCCACATCATGCTGCTAGCGTATGATTTTCATTCGTCACTTCAGGTTCGCGCACCATCCGCCAGTTGACATTCTGTTTCCGTTCCACGTTCAACTTGGAGCGTAGCGTGGGCGAATGCCGAAACGGCGCTCCGAGCTCTTGCGCAGTATTTTCAAGGAAGCTGTCATTTGGGCACCCATCGGGCATCACCAAGTGAACGGTCAGCGCATATAGATGTCGTGCTGAGCGCCCAAATATGTAGATCATGCAGATCAGCCACACCGGGGAGCGCACGAAGCCACGCCTCAATCGCTCCACGGTTCACATCTTGTGGAACGCCATCCAAGCTCAAATGGATAGCCGATTTGAGAAGCCCAAATGCTGACCAAGCAACTACTGCGCTCACCACAAGCGCCACTATCGGATCGATGATTAGCCCAGCCCGTAACAATGATAAGGAGCGCAGATAGTACAACGCCGGTTGATACCGCAGCGTCGGCTGCCATGTGTAGAAACGCGCCTTTTATATTGATGTCCTGCAACTGCCCTTTCCAAAATAGCAGTGCGGAAGCGGAATTGATTGCAATGCCGGTCAGCGCCACCCAAAGGACGGTTGTCGCGGCTATCGGCTCAGGAACAGCAATGCGTGCGATTGCTTCACGGGCTATTGCGCCGACGGCGATCAGCAGAATAATTCCGTTAGCCAGAGCTGCGAGGATTGTTGCACGGCCAAGGCCGTAGGTGTGCCGCTCGGTAGGCCGCCGACGCGCAACAACAACGGCACCCCAAGCGATCAACAATCCGAAGACGTCCGTGAGTTTGTGTGCCGCATCAGCTAACAATGCCAGTGATCCGACCCAAAGGCCGAATAGAGCTTCGAGAAGAACGAAAGCCGTATTGATAATTACCGCCCAAAGAAACGCGGTTCCCACATCAAGATTACGTTCGATACTGTTGTGCTGCGCCATCGGCTGGCCTCGAAGACCTCAAGTCTCAGGACTTTGCGGCACGAATGATTTTGCCTTCGAGTTTCGTCGCCGCAGCAACCGTGTTCGAAACGGTGCCAAAGCTTCGGACATTACGATGCATAAGATCGAGACGGCGATCATCTTCATCCGTATCGACAATCAATTCGTAGTTTACAGACGATATGAACGGTGGACTATCCTGGCGCACACCGTGAAGACGAACCTCAACACTGCGGTATTTGAAATGGTTCATTGGCGCAATGCGTTCCATGCCTTTAATCATGCAGGCGGCAATAGCCGCGAGCAGTAATTCTGCCGGATTGAAAGCATCCGAGCGGCCATTCACATCGGTATCGAGAATAATTTCGGCATCCTTGCAGCGAGCCGAGCTGCCGTGTGCATCGATGCGCTTTGCTACAACGTCGTATTCGAGCATGGCTTATTTTCCTGAGATTGCAGCCATAATCGCAGATTTTCTTATCAAAAATTGAGATGAAACCCTTGAGATAGGTCAAAGGAATATCGGTCTGCTTCAGTGATTATGGCTTGCCCCATCCGTCATCCATTCCTTAGAGGTTGAGCCATGTCCAATACTGAAGTCGTAATCTGCTCTCCCGTGCGCACAGCAATCGGCACGTATGGTGGCACGCTAAAAGATATGCCAGCAGCTGATGTCGGTGCGGTGGCTATCCGCGCGACGCTTGAGCGCTCGAAACTGACGGGCGGTGAGATCGACACGGTGGTAATGGGCAATGTGATCCAAGCTGGCAACAAAATGAACCCGGCCCGACAAGCCGCTATCCAAGGCGGACTACCAGTCAATGTTCCTGCTCTGACGGTAAATCGCGTCTGTGGTTCAGGAGCGCAAGCGATTGCCAGCGCAGCGCAGGAGATCATGCTCGGCTTCGTTAACAGTGCGATTGCCGGTGGCATGGAAAACATGGACCGCGCCCCATACCTCATGACGTCCGGGCGCTGGGGTTATCGGATGGGGGATGCGCAGATTTTTGATGCAATGCTGATGGACGGTCTCAATGATGCATTCTCCGGTAAGCATTCGGGCTGGCACACAGAGGACCTTGCGAACTCCCATCAAATCACGCGCGAAGATCAGGATCGTTGGGCAGAACGTTCTCAGAAGCGGTTCTCGACGGCGCAAGCCGCTGGGAAATTTGCAACGGAAATTGCAGCGATTGAAATTGCCTCCCGAAAGGGACCAACAAAGTTCGAGAAGGACGAGCACAATCGTCCCGATACGACCATGCAAACTCTTTCCAAGTTAAAGCCCGCATTCCGCAAGGATGGCACTATCACCGCCGGTAACGCGCCGGGCCTCAACACCGCGGCGTCCGCGATGATCGTTGCTGACCGTGCTTGGTCGGAGAAAAAGGGCCTGAAACCGATGGCCCGCCTCATCTCCTATGGTGTGGGAGCCGTCGAACCGGGAATGTTCGGACTGGGTCCTGTCCCTGCGGTTAAACAGGCACTCGAACGTGCTGGCTGGAAAACTGCAGATATACAGCGCATCGAAATCAATGAGGCATTCGCAGCTATTGCCATCGCGGTCGCCAAGGACCTTGGTCTGCCGGAGGATGTTGTCAACGTCGAGGGTGGTGCCATTGCGCATGGTCATCCGATTGGTGCGTCCGGAGCAGTACTCACAACGCGACTTCTGCATTCGATGCAGCGCGACGGTATTAAGCGTGGAGTTGTCACGTTGTGCATCGGTGGCGGACAGGGAATAGCGCTCGCGCTCGAAACAGTTCAGTGAATTACAGCACGAGCCCTCACACGATATGCTGGGGAACAAGCTTTAAAAACTAAAGCTTCGCCGCAACATCTTCAGCCCGCGGGTGAGTGTATCGAAACAACATACGCGGATCACGGTGCCCGCTGATGAGCGCGACTTCCGGCACATTCAGTCCCTTCTCAAAAAACCTGCTGATGGCCTCGTGCCGCAGATCGTGAAACCTCAGGTTCACCAACCGCGCACGCTTCACCAATCGCTTCCACGCCATCTTCGCTGCGTTCTCGGTGATCGGCAGGATGCGCTCGGTCTCACTGAGGCTCTACGTCACTAAGGTTCTGCAAGAGACGCCAATGGCACGCACTTGAGAGCGGAATGGTCCGTGCGTGTCCATTCTTGGTGACAGGGATATGCAGCGTTCGCTTCTCAACCGAAACATCACACCAACGCGCATTCAGGATTTCCCCCCGACGCATGGCGGTCTCAAGCGCCAACTGCACCAGAGAGCGGATGCCGGATTGCGGCACGCGAGCGCAGGCCGACAAGAGACGCTCCTGCTCGCCTGGTGCAGCCGGCGCTCCCTTGGGGCTGCAGCCTTGGGCCGGGTCACGTCGGCAAAGCATTGTGTGCGAGCGGCACATCCCAGTTACGCCGAGCCATCGCAAACGCATGGCGCAGGATGTCCAGCTCGCGGTTCATCGTGCCTGGCTTCACGCGCTGGAGACGCTCGGCGCAGTACGCGCTCACCATGCCTGTGGTGACATCACTGAGCGCCACGTGGGCCAATGGGTGCCGCAGGAACGCATTGAGGGTGAGTGTCTCGCGGTCGGCCCCGCGTTTGCGCGGCACCACTTCGTCCCGATAGCGGCTGACGATGTCGGCCACCGTGATGCCCCGAAGTGTCCTGTGAACCTGTGGTCGACCTTGGTCGGCCTCAAGCTCCTGCTCACGTGCCCATACGAGCGCGTCGGACTTCGAGCGGAACGAACGCGTGACGCTCGTTCGGCCTTTGCGCCGCACTTGAACGTGCCATCGTTGTCCTCGCCTCCGCAATGTCGCCAAAGCGCAACCTCGCTGTGCCAAAATTGTGCCAGCGAGGCTTTCTTCGTGTTCTTGCGGAGGTTCGGGAAGTTCACTAAACCCTTGAGCGGTCTAGTGAACCTAATGGTCGGAGTGGCAGGATTTGAACCTGCGACCCCCACGTCCCGAACGTGGTGCGCTACCAGACTGCGCTACACTCCGACTGATGGCCGGTCTTATAACCCCGGCATCCTTAAAGGCAAGCTTGAGACAGATAATGACTGCCGAGCCCGGAACACGCGTTTTATCGGCCGACGACAAGGCGATCGAGGCCGCGGCGCGCTGCCTTTCCGCCGGCGGGCTGGTCGCGTTCCCGACCGAAACCGTCTACGGGCTGGGCGCCGACGCCGGTAACGGCGAGGCCATTGCGCGCCTTTATGCGGCCAAGGGGCGGCCGGCTTTCAATCCGCTGATCGCCCACGTCGCCGGCATTGATGCCGCGCGCGCCGCCGGCATCTTCACCGACGCCGCCGAAAAGCTGGCGGCTGCGTTCTGGCCGGGGCCGCTGACGCTCGTGCTCGCCAAAGCAGCCGGATTGCCGCAGTCGCCGATCTTGCGCTGGCCGGGCTCGACACTGTCGCGGTGCGCGTGCCCGCGCATCCGGTCGCGCGCGCGTTGCTCGCCGCCTTCGGCGGACCGATCGTTGCGCCCTCGGCAAACCGCTCCGGCCATGTTTCGCCGACAAGCGCCGCGCACGTGCTCACCGATCTGCGCGGCCGCATCGACCTCATCGTCGATGCCGGCCCCTGCAAGGTCGGCGTCGAGTCGACGATTGTCTCCTGCGCCGGCGAGCCGACGCTGCTGCGGCCCGGCGGGCTCCCGCGCGACGCCATCGAACGGGTCCTGGGCGGTCCGCTGACGATAGCTTCGACCGATGAAGAGGCGCCGCCTGCGCCGGGCATGCTGGCTTCACACTACGCGCCGAAGGCGTTGCTGCGCCTCGATGCCGATGGCGCCCAGCCGGGCGAGGCGTTGCTCGCTTTCGGGCAGGCACCGGATTTTTCCGGCCCGATGCTCAATTTGTCGCCGCGCGGCGACCTGATCGAGGCCGCCGCCAATTTGTTCTCGCATTTGCGCGCGCTGGACGCTTCCGGTGCAAAGCGCATCGCGGTAATGAAGGTGCCGCATGACGGCCTGGGCGAGGCGATCAACGATCGGCTCAAGCGCGCCGCGGCACCGCGACAAGGATAGTCAGTGAATGAATGAGCAGTTACGACGCGCGCCCTCGCCCGACCTGCTGCCGCGCTTCGCGGCCATCGTCGGCGACAGATACGCAATCACCGATCCGGCTGCGCTCGAGCCTTATCTGATCGAAGGCCGCGGCATCTACCACGGCCGCTCGTCGATGCTGTTGCGTCCCGGCTCGGTCGCCGAGGTGCAGGCGATCCTCAAGCTCGCGAACGAGACCAAGACGCCGCTGGTCCCGCAGGGCGGCAATACCGGGCTGGTCGGCGGGCAAATCCCGTTCGACGGCGAGCTGATCCTTTCGCTCACGCGCCTCGACAAGATTCGCGAAATGGACGCCGCATCAAACACCATGACGTGCGAAGCCGGCGTCGTGCTGGCGAAAGCGCAGGATGCCGCGGCTGCCGTCGACCGGCTGTTTCCGCTCTCGCTCGGCGCGGAGGGTAGTTGCACGATCGGCGGCAATCTCTCCACCAATGCCGGCGGCACCGGCGCGGTTGCGTACGGCATCGCGCGCGATCTGGTGATGGGGATCGAGGTCGTCCTGGCCGACGGCCGCATCATGAACCTGCTGTCGAAGCTGAAGAAGAACAACACCGGCTACGACCTGCGGCATATCTTCGTCGGCGCCGAAGGCACGCTCGGCGTCATTACCGCTGCGGTGGTCAAGCTGTTCCCGCGCCCGCGCGCGGTGGAGACGGCTTTCATCGGCGTTCCCTCGCCGGCCGCCGCGGTGAAGCTGCTCAATCAGGCGCAGGCGCGCGTGGGTGGGACGGTGACAAGCTTCGAGCTGATCGTCCGTGACGTCATCGAGTTCGCGCTCAAGCACGCCCACGGCATGCGCGATCCACTGGCGACCAAGCATCCGTGGTACGTGCTGATGGAAGTCTCGTCGCAGCATGGCGACGGCCTGCGCGAGAGCGTCGAGCAATTGCTCGCCGATGCGAGCGCGGAAGGGCTGGTCAGGGACGCAACGATCGCGGCCAGCCTCGACCAGGCAAAGGCATTCTGGCACCTGCGTCACGTGCTTCCCGGAGGCCCAGAAACCGGAGGGCGGCTCGATCAAGGCCGACGTGTCAGTGCCGATTGCATCGGTGCCGCAATTCCTGGAGGAGGCCGCCGCCGCGGCCAAAGCCATCGTTCCGGGCTGCCGGCCGGTGCCCTTCGGCCACCTCGGCGACGGCAACGTGCATTTCAATGTCAGCCAGCCGGTCGGCGCCGACACCGCGCAGTTTCTCGCGCGCTGGGGCGAGATCAACGACGCCATCAACAAGATCGTGCTCAAGTACAACGGCTCGATCTCGGCCGAGCACGGCATCGGCAAGCTCAAGCGCGAACTCGCTGCCGAAGGTGAAGGATCCGGTCGCGCTCGAGCTGATGCGCAGTCTCAAGCGCATGCTCGATCCGAACGGCATCCTCAATCCGGGCAAGGTGCTTTAGCCGCACCTCGAAGATCGGTCCGGCCCCTGCTCCTTAGAACAGCACGCCCTGCCCGTCATCTTTCTTGGTGCGCCTGGCAGGCTGCTTCTGCGGGGTGGGCTTTTGCTCGGGCGCAGGCTCGGCCAGACGGCGACCAGCGTTCCACCAACTTTGGATTGTCGTTCGCCGTTCGGTTGACGGCGGTCGAGACCTCGTAGGCCTCGAGCACCGCGTCCGGCGCCGGCGCGACCAAAGTCATGGCGGTCTCGACATCGACATTCGCGCAATCGAGCCACAGGTTGAAGGCATCCGCCGGAACGATCACCGGCATGCGATCATGGATGTCGCCGAGCGTGCGGTTGGCACGCGTGGTCACGATCGCCGCCGTCTCGAGCTCTTCGCCGTTCGGCCCCATCCAGGTCTCCCACAGACCGGCAAACGCAATCGGTCCGCCGGATTTCGCACGCACGAAGTAGGGCTGCTTGCCTGCCTTGCTTGCCTTCCACTCGTAAAAGCCGTCGGCCGGGACAAGGCAACGCCGGCGTTTCACGGCAGCGCTGAAGGCGGGCTTGTCCGTTAACGATTCGCCCCTGGCATTGATCAGCAGCGAGAAATTTTTCGGATCCTTGACCCAGGGTGGGAGCAGTCCCCATCGCACCAGCGCAAATTGCCGCTTGCCGTCGACCAGCCTTACGATCGCGATCGGCTGCGTCGGCGCGATGTTGTAGCGCGGCGGAAAATTGGGCTGCTCGGGGTACCCGAACAGGGCCCGGATTGCTTCCGGAGCCGACGTCACGGCATAGCGGCCGCACATCAAACGAGCCCTAAATATCGGGTGCTTAAGCGCAATTTAACCCCGCATCGTGACACTGCGGCCCGATCCGCTTCGGGGGAAGGGGCTCGATGAAATATCAGAACTGCGCCGCCGTGGCGCAAGCTGCGGACGAGCCGCTTGATCTCGATATGGGCCTCCGGCTCTCGGACGCCAATATCAATCCATCGACGGGTCTCGCGACCGACTACCTCAACCGCTTCAACGAAGCCATCATGCTGCTCGACATGCTGGCGACCTGCCCGGAATTCCGCGATGACTTTCTGTCCTGGAAGCCGATGAGCTATCGCGAGCACTTTCGTGTCTCCCACTCCCGGACTCGCGATCTCGCTATTGCCGCCTACGAGACGGCCGACCCGAACGTGCGCAGCGGCCTCGACACGCTGGCCGCGACGATGACCGTCGTGCTAGAGGCGACACGAGCGGCGATGACCTCCGACCTCAAGCCGGAAACAATCGCTGCGCTTGCGGGCAATGCCGTCGGATGGCTGAAGCCGATGATCGCGCGCGCCGGCGGGATCATCAACGGCGATGAAGAGGTCACGGATGCAGCGTCGCCGCAGGCGGTCGTCGATCAACTGATGAAGCGATAGCGCACGTGGCTGACGAGCGAACCTATCCGCAACGCCCTTTCCTGGCGGTGAGCGCTGCCATCATCCGCGACGGCAAGGTGCTGATCGTGCGGCGAGCGCGCAAGCCAGCGCTCAACCTTTACTCCCTGCCTGGCGGCGCCGTTGAGGTCGGCGAGCAGCTTGCCGACGCGGTTATTCGCGAGGTGCGCGAGGAAACCGCGCTCGACATCGAGCCGGTTGCGCTCGCAGGGCACCGCGAAGCGATCATGCGTGACAAGGAAGGCCGGGTCGAACGCCATTTTGTCATCCTGTGTTTTGCCTCGCGGTGGCTCAGGGGCGAGCCGGTCCTCAACAGCGAGCTCGATGATGCACGCTGGATCGATCCGGCCGAGCTTTCCGGCTACAAAACGACCGAGGGCCTGGCCGAAATTGTCGCGTCCGCTGTAGCGCTGATCGCAGCCGCGCGCTGACCCTGCCCCGTCTTGCGATTGCCTTCGGGCCGGCGCATATGTTCCGCAACTCATACCGGCTGGTTTCCGTGAAAAAGCTGCTCGCCATCGCCTCGATTTTCTTTTGTCTCGCCGTGCCGGCTCGCGCGCAAAGCGATGCGCCGGCGCCGTTCGATGGCGATCTTGCGCGGCTGAGCGAGATCCTCGGCGCCCTGCACTATCTGCGCGCGGTCTGCGGCGCCAACGACGGCGCGAAGTGGCGCAACGAGATGCAGGCGCTCATCGATGCCGAGGCGCCGGGCGGCGAGCGCCGGCGCAAGATCGTCGCAAGCTTCAATCGTGGTTACCGCGGGTTCCAGCAGACCTACCGGACCTGCACGCCCGCCGCCGATCTCGCCATAAGGCGCTACCTCGACGAAGGCGCGAAAATCGCCCGCGATATCACGGCGCGGTACGCCAACTAGGCCGCGCGGTTAACCTTCTCTTAAATGTGGGCTATTGCCGCCTGATCCCCGTGCTAGCGTCTTTTCGGGACGTCTTGGGCGTCCGCCTGGACGCCTGGGGACTTAATTATGCCGGTTACCGAGAATCCTATTCACGCGCGCGAGCCTATTTCCGACCGCGAACAGAAAATGATGGCACTGGGCTACCTCCACGAAGCCTGGGCGGAAGCGCGCCACGACGGCATTGATGGCGACTGCCTTGCGCAGGCGTGCCTGTTCGCCGCGCTCGCCGAATTCGTGACCACCTATGGCGAAGAAGCCGCCGCAACCTTCACCGATGGCCTGAGCGCGCGCATCCGCAACGGTGAATTCACGCTCGAGCAGCCCCGGCAATAACGGCTCGACGTCCTTTCAACTCGCAAGCGTTTCCAGAAATCTGACGCGCTCGCCCTGGGCCGGCGTCACAAGCGCGCCCTGCCACATCACCTTGCGCCCGCGCACGAAAGTCCCGACCGGCCAGCCGGTCACGCTCACGCCGTCATAGGGCGTCCATCCCGCGCGCGAGGCCATCCACTTGTCGGTGATCGTTTCGCGCCGCTTGAGATCGACGATGGTCAGATCGGCGTCATAGCCGGCGGCGATGCGACCCTTCGTGGCGATCCCGAACAGGCGTGCCGGGCCGGCGCTGGTGAGATCGACGAAGCGCAACAGCGACAGCCTGCCCGCGTTGACGTGGTCGAGCATGATGGGCACCAGCGTCTGCACGCCGGTCATGCCGGATGGACTTGCCGGATAGACCTTGGCCTTTTCCTCGCGCGTATGCGGCGCGTGATCCGAGCCGAGGACATCGACGACGCCCTGCGCAATACCGCTCCAGATTCCGGCGCGGTGCGCCGCATCGCGCACCGGTGGATTCATCTGCGCGCGCGTGCCGAGCCGCTCGTAACACCCAGGCGCTTCCAGCGTGAGGTGATGCGGCGTCGTCTCGACCGTGGCCACGTCCTTGTGACCGGCGAGGTATTCCATTTCCTGCACCGTCGACACGTGCAGCACGTGCACGCGCGCGCCGGTTTCGTGCGCGATCGTGACCAGGCGCTGCGTCGCCTTGAGCGCGGCGGTTTCGTCGCGCCAGACGGGGTGCGAACGCGCGTCGCCTTCGACGCGCAGGTTTTTTCGCTCGTTCAGGCGCGGCTCGTCTTCGGCGTGAAACGATGCACGGCGGCGGATGACTTTGAGCACCGCACGCAGTCCGGCGTCATCGGCGACCAGCAGCGAGCCGGTGGACGAGCCCATGAAGACCTTGACCCCGGCGCAGCCCGGCAGCCGCTCCAGCTCGGCGAGATGCTTCGTATTGTCGGCGGTCGCCCCAACAAAAAAAGCAAAGTCGCAATGCATGCGGTGGTGCCCGCGCTTGACCTTGTCGGCGAGCGCCTCGGCATTCACGGTCAGCGGGTCGGTGTTCGGCATCTCGAACACCGCAGTGACGCCACCCATCACCGCCGAAAGGGAGCCGCTCTCAAGGTCTTCCTTGTGGGTGAGGCCCGGCTCGCGGAAATGGACCTGGGTGTCGATCACGCCCGGCAGGAGGTGCAGCCCCCGGCAGTCAATCACCTCGCCCGCAGACGCGCGCGACAAGTCGCCGATCGCCTGGAAACGGCCGCCGCGAATGCCGAGATCGCGCACGCCTTCGCCGTCATGGTTGACGACCGTGCCGCCCTTGAGGATCAGATCGTAGGTGTCAGCCATGCGCGCTGCCGGAACTGGACTTGAGGCCTGTCCGACAGCGCTTACGTTCCGCCGCGAGTTCTGGCAAGAGACTATCGAAACAGACCCCAGAGAAACGGCATGCAGGCAGCACTTCTTCCCGATCGCGGCGTGGTCAAGGTCGTCGGCGACGACGCCCGGCGCTTTCTCAACGGGCTGGTGACCGGCGATATGGCCAAGGTCGCGGCAGGCAAGCCGTGCTTTGCGGCGCTGCTCACGCCTCAGGGCAAGATCATCGCCGACTTCATCATCGCGGAGGCCCCGGCCGAGGACGGCGGCGGCTTTTTCCTGGACTGCCCGCGGGCACTCGCCCCGGCGCTGGTGGAAAAACTGAACTTCTACAAACTGCGCGCCAGGGTGATCTGCGAAGACCTCTCGGAAGTGCTCGGGGTGATGGCGGTCTGGGGCGGAATGGCCGACAGCGAATACGGCCTGAGCTATCCGGATCCGCGGCTGCCGGCGCTCGGCTCGCGCGTCATGTTGCCCCCGCATCTGGCGGCCGCTGCCGCCGCCGATCTCGGTGCCAATTTCACCGATGCCGACGACTATGAAACCCATCGCATCGCGCTCGGCGTGCCGCGCGGCGGGCTCGACTTCGTCTATGGCGGCACGTTCCCGCACGAAGCCGACATGGATCAACTCAATGGCGTCGACTTCGACAAAGGCTGCTATGTCGGCCAGGAAGTCGTTTCGCGGGTCGAGCACCGCGCCAGCGCCCGCAGCCGCGTCGTGCCGATCGCTTACGACGAATTCGCGCCGAGCTCCGGCCTGCCGATCATGGCCGGCGAAAAGCAGGTCGGCACGCTGGGCTCGACCGCGAAAGGCCGGGGCCTTGCGCTTATGCGGCTCGACCGGATCGCGGATGCTTTGGCTGCGAAGACGACGCTGGAAGCGGGTGGCGTCGCCGTCCGCCCGGTGAAACCATCCTGGGCGAAGTTCGACTGGCCGGGCGAGGCAAAGGCGATCTCATGAGCAAAGTGATTGTCCACGCGGACGGCCTCGTGCGCTGCCCTTGGCCAAAACAGGATCCGCTCTACGTCGCCTATCACGATGATGAATGGGGCGTTCCCGAATATGACGACCGCGCGCTGTTTGAAAAACTTGTGCTCGACGGCTTTCAGGCCGGCCTGTCATGGATCACCATCCTGCGCAAGCGCGACAATTTCCGCCGTGCATTTAACGATTTCCAGCCGGAAAAAATCGCGCGCTACCCGAAGCGCAAGATCGAGTCGCTGATGAAGGACGCCGGCATCGTCCGCAACCGGGCGAAGATCGAAGGCGCGGTGTCGTCAGCGCGGGCGTGGCTCAAGATCATGGAAAACGGCCCCGGATTCTCGAATTTTTTGTGGGACCACCTCGACGGCAGGCCGCAACAAAACAAATTCACCTCGACCAAGCAGGTGCCGGCGGAAACCCCGCTGTCGAAAAAAATATCGAAGGAACTGGTTGGGCAGGGTTTCAAATTCGTCGGCCCCACCATCGTCTACGCGTTCATGCAAGCCGTCGGCATGGTCAACGATCATCTCGTGACCTGTCATCGCCACACAGCTGTGTCGAAACTCGCCCGGAAACGATGAGCAAGTCGACTACCGCGCGAGGCTCGAAGGCGCCGCCGCGCGCATGGCAGCGGATGTTGTCGGGACGACGGCTCGATCTGCTCGACCCTTCCCCGCTCGACGTCGAAGTCGATGACATTGCGCACGGCCTTGCACGCGTCGCGCGCTGGAACGGGCAGACGCAAGGCGGCCACATCTTTTCCGTTGCGCAACACTCCTTACTCGTCGAGGCGCTGGCGCGCGGCAAAGTTCCGCGACTCGACCACAAGAGCCGCCTCGCGATCCTGCTGCACGACGCGCCGGAATATGTCATCGGCGATATGATCTCGCCGTTCAAGGCGGTGATCGGCGACAGCTACAAGGCCGTGGAGAAGCGGCTGCTCGCCGCCATCCATTTACGTTTCGGGCTGCCGGCAAAGCTGCCGGAGCCGCTGCAGGTGCTCATCAAAGCGTCGGACAGAAGCGCCGCATATCTCGAGGCGACGCGACTGGCGGGTTTCGCGGAAGCCGAGGCCCGGAAATTTTTCGGGCCGCCTCCGAAATTTTCCGCAGTGCTCGAACGCGACTATCTCAAGCCCTGGCCCGCCGGAACCGCGCAGGCCCGCTACCGGGAGCGCTTCGAAAAACTGCTCGGGCAGCTGAGCCTTTCCATGATGCAGCTCAAGGCCTACATAAGGGCCAAGAATCGCACGAACGATCCATGATCCACGTCTGCTCACTTTCGCGCCTTCATGCCACGGTCGACGAGACCGGCGCGCAACACATCGTGACCTTGCTGCGGCTTGTCGACAGGGTTCAGCGGCCAAGCCACATCGCGCCTCAGAACCACCTGGTGCTCTCCGTCGACGACATCACCATGCCGATGGACGGCTATACGATGCCGGCCCACGAGCATGTGCAGCGGCTGATCAGTTTCGTTACCGCGTGGGACCGTAAGGCGCCGATGGTGATGCACTGCTTCGCCGGAATTAGCCGGTCGACGGCGGCGGCCTATGTGGCCGCCTGCGCCCTCAACCCGCAGCGCGACGAGATGCAGATCGCCTGGGACATCAGGCGCTCCTCGCGCACCGCGCAGCCCAATTCGCGCATCGTCTCGGTTGCCGACCGCCTGCTCAATCGCGAGGGCCGCATGATCCGTGCAATCGACGCCATCGGCCTCGGCGATGCAGCGACCGAAGGCCACCCGTTCCGGCTCGATTTGCTCTAACCCACAGGGCCGTACGGCCGCTATCCGACGTCCTCCCGGCAAAGTAGCATTGCCGCGACTTATCCATCCGGGGGGACGAGCGATGGCGGAAGCGGTCGGAGTTGTGCTTCTGATACTTCTGGTCTTGGCGATACCGGTCATCTCCATCGTCGCTCTGGTGATGACGTTGAATGCCCGCGATGGGGTGCGGCGAATTGAGCGTCGGATCGCGGCGCTGGAAGTGGCGGGCGCCGGTCAGCCAAGTGTTGCTCCAGCCGCGGAGCCTGCTCCGGCGACCCCGGTACGCGCCGCCGAGCCGCCGCCGGTCATTGTCGAACCGGTGGCCGCTCCCGAATCTCCCGAGCCGGCCGCGCCTGCACCGGCCGTGTCCACACCCGCGCCGGCAACGCTGGAGGAACGGTTCGGCACGCAATGGGTCGTCTGGATCGGCGGCCTTGCGCTCGCGCTCGGCGGCATTTTCCTCGTCCGCTACACCGTCGAGATGGGACTGCTCGGTCCCGGCGTCCGGATATTCCTCGCCGCGATTTTCTCGGCGCTCTTGATCACGGCCGGCGAGTGGGCGCGGCGGAACGAGGTCGCTGCCGGTATAGTCCCCATTCCAAGCCAGCACATTCCCGGCATTCTCACTGCAGCCGGCACGGTCGCAGCCTATGCGACCGTCTATGCGGCCTTCGCGCTCTACGGTTTCCTGTCGCCGGCCTTAGCATTCATCCTGCTCGGCCTTGTGGCCATGGCGACATTGGCGGCCGCGCTTCTGCATGGCCCGGCGCTCGCGGGACTCGGCGTGGTCGGCGCCTTCGTCACGCCGGTCCTCGTTAGCACGGGATCGGCGGACTACTGGGCGCTTTATTTCTATCTCGCCGTTGTCATGGCGGCGGCCTTCGCGTTGGCCCGCATGCGGCTTTGGCGATGGCTTGCGGTCACCGCGACAGCGATGGGCGTGCTCTGGACGTGGGCCGGCGCCGAACCTGACCACATCGAGGCATTGACGGCACACCTGTTCCACGTCGTTGCGGGTTTTGCACTTGCGGCCGCGTTTATCGTGTCCGGGCTGAAATACGGCCCGCCCGCCGAGCCGGGGAAGATTGACGGCGTATCCTCCGGGTCGATCGGCGCATTTTTGTTTGCCGCAGCTTTCCTGGTCATCAACAGCGACCATGACAGTGTGGCACTCGCGACCTTTGCGTTGCTCGCGGCCGCAACCGTTGCGATCGCGTGGCGCACGGAAGCGGCGCTCTGGGCCCTACCCGCTGCGGGCGTCTTCGCTGCCGCGGTGATGATTTAGTGGGCGGCGCCCGAATTCGTGGAAACGCTTGTGCTTTCGCCTGGCGTGACGCGCGGCGCCATTCCCGGCCCGCCCGCGGGAACAACATTGCATCTGGTTTTCGGCGCCGCACTCGCGGTGATCTTCGGATTGCCGGCATTCGCCGCACAGGGCCGCACCGCAACTGCGCTCAATGCGCAGCTATGGAGCCTGACCGGTGTCGTCGTTCCCATCGTCATCCTGATCGCGCTTTACCTGAGAATTGCCAACCTCGACCGCTCGATCCCGTTTGCCGCTCTGGCGCTCGCCCTGGCTGCACTCTACGGCTATGCGACCGAATATCTGGGCAAACGGCAGCCGCAGCCGGGGCTGGCGTCGGCAGCGGCTATTTACGCGGCGGGCGCGGTGGCCTCGCTCGCCCTTGCGCTGACATTCGCGCTCGACAAGGGCTGGTTGACCGTCGGTCTTTCACTAATGGTCCCCGGCATCGCCTGGATTTCGGAACGGCGGCCCTTGCCCGCACTGCGCTATCTGGCGGCCGCCATCATCGTCGTTGTGCTGATGCGCGTCGGTTACGAGCCGCGCATCGTCGGTCGCGACGTCGGCACGACGCCGATCTTCAATTGGCTTCTCTATGGATATGGCGTCCCTGCCGTGTCGTTCTGGTATGCGGGCTATCTGTTGCGCCGGCGCGCCGATGATCTGCCGACGCGCATGGCCGAAGCGGCCGCAATCCTGTTCACGGTCCTGCTCGCGCTGCTTGAAATCCGCCACTACATGAACAATGGCGACGTCTATCGACGGTCGGCGGCCTTGGCGGAAGTCGCCATGCAGGTTTGCGTCGGATTTGCGATGGCGATCGGGCTCGAGCGCCTGCGTATGCGAACCAATAGCGTCGTGCATAACGCCGGCGCGCTTCTGATCTTCGTGGCGACCCTGCTGGCGACGCTGTTCGGCTTGGCCGTGAGCGTCAACCCGATGCTCACAGGTCGGCCGGTCGGAGGAGTGTTCTTCAATCTGGTTCTGCTTGGCTATGGCATTCCGGCACTGCTTGCGGCGATCCTCGCCTTGATCGCACGAAACAGCAGGCCTCTCGCCTACCGCGCCATCGCTGCAACAGCGGCGGTCGGTTTGGCCCTGATGTATCTGGGACTTGAGGTGCGGGCGCTTTTCCACGGCGAAATTCTCACGCGCGGCGCAACGACGGACGCCGAGCAGTACACTTATTCCGCGGTCTGGCTCGTCTTCGGCGTATTGCTGTTGATCGCCGGTTTCTGGCTGCAATCGCAGCCGGCTCGCCTTGCCTCCGCTGCGGTTGTCGCGCTGACCATCGGCAAGGTGTTTCTGGTCGATATGTCGGACCTGACCGGTATTTTCCGCGCACTCTCCTTCATCGGTCTCGGCGCGGTCCTGGTCGGCATCGGGTGGATCTACCAGCGCATGCTGTTCCCCGCGCGCAGGGACGCTATAACGTCGGGATAACCGACGCGGGGAATGGCATGAACAAGAGCGCGAAGACCTATGGCGTCGTCTCGCCGGACATTTTGAAATCGTACGACGGCCTTTCATTTCTCAAGGCGATCATCGCCGGCGAACTACCCAATCCGCCGATCAGCGAGCTGATGGGCTTTCACCTGGCCGAGGTGGAAGATGGCCGTGCGGTCTTCGAAGGCCTGCCGGACTTCCGTCATTACAACCCGATCGGAACCGTGCACGCCGGATTTGCGGCAACCCTTCTCGATTCGGCGCTCGGCTGCGCGATATTTTCGACGATCGCCAAGGGCGACACCTGGACCACGCTCGAGCTGAAATTCAATCTTGTGCGGCCCTTGAGCAAGGACACCGGTCCGGTTCGCGCGGAAGGCCGCATCGTGCATCGCGGACGCACGGTCGCAACATCGGAAGGCGACCTCAAGGACCGCGCGGGCAAGCTTTATGCGCACGCCACGACGACGTGCATGATCTTTCCGGCGAAAGGCTGACGCTCAGTTATTGGTGTCGGCGGTGAGCGTTGGGCGCAAGCCCAGCGGCTGCGCGGTCTGCGTACGCTGCACGCTGTGCGCGACGGTCGTTCGGCCGGGCCGCGTGAAGTCGCAATAAGCAAAGCCCAGCCCCGATACCGATCCGCGGAAGCTGCTTGCGCTTGTGCGTTCCAGATTGAAGCAAGGCTGGAGAGGCAGGCCGCGCAGCGATGCGCAGACCGACTCGCCTTTGACGTGGAGCGTATTGGCCGGCAGGTGCGCGTGGCGTACCTCGCCTGAACCCTGGAATTGGATGGAGCCGGTCACCGAGCCGTCGGAATTCACGCGGCCCTGCCCGCGCGTGCCCTCGAAACAGGTGTAGCTGAATATCTTTCCTATGACGAAGCGGCGGGCTTCCTCGGCGGACATCTCGCCCGCGACTGCCGGCACCGCGGCCAACAGGCCGACCATCAATGCAAAACTACGCACCATCCCCGTACTCCAACTGACGCAACAGTTTACTGCACACTCGGCCCGAATTTGAGCCCTAACAAATTATGCACGGCTTTCGTCGACAAATCCTGAACGTGTTTACCCGATTTTGACCACGATCCTGCCCCGGACCGCGCCCGAAACGATCTCGGATGCCGCCCCGAATACGTCCGAAAGGCCTATTTCCCGGGTCATCGTGGCCAGTTTTTGGCGATCCAGGTCGGTTTCCAGCCGTTTCCAGGCCTCCTTGCGCCGGTCCAGGGGGCACATCACCGAGTCGATGCCGTAAAGACACACCCCGCGCAAAATGAACGGGGCAACCGACCCGGGCAGATCCATACCGCCGGCAAGCCCGCACGCCGCTACCGCTCCGCCGTAGCGGGTCATCGACAGCAGATTCGCCAGCGTGGTCGAACCGACGGCATCGATCGCGCCCGCCCAGCGCTCTTTCGCCAGCGGCTTGGCGGGACCGGCCAACTCCTTGCGCTCGACGATCTCGGTGGCGCCCAGCCCTTTGAGGTAGTCAGCCTCCTGCGGACGGCCGGTCACCGCGTGGACGGCAAACCCGCGCTTGGACAGAACCGCAATCGCGACGGACCCGACGCCGCCGGCCGCTCCGGTCACCGCGATTGGTCCGCTTGCGGGGGTCATGCCATGACGCTCAAGCGCCATCACCGCCAGCATCGCCGTGTAGCCGGCGGTGCCGATCGCCATCGCCTCGCGCGCGCTCATCGTCTTCGGCAGCGGCACGAGCCAGTCGCCTTTCACGCGTGATTTTTCGGCGTAGGCGCCGAGATGCGTCTCGCCGCAGCCCCAGCCGTTGAGGATGACCTTGTCGCCCGGTTTCCATGCAGCGTTGGCGGACGATTCCACCGTGCCCGCAAAGTCGATACCCGCGATCATTGGAAACCGCCGCACCACCGGCGCCTTGCCGGTGATGGCGAGCCCATCCTTGTAGTTGATCGTCGAATATTCGACGCGAACAGTGACGTCGCCGTCCATCAGGTTGGCGTCGTCGAAGTCGGTGAGAGCGGCCTTTGTGCCGCCCTCGGCTTTCTCAATCACAATCGCCTTGAATGCCGCCACGTGCGCCTCGCCGGTTCATCCCCGGCATTCATGGCGCGGCGCGGGCCCGGGCGCAAGCGCTCAGGCGGGAACCGGCTCGGCGCGGACGACCGGCTTTTCGACGATCGGAAGATTGATGATGGCCGAGATGACGCCGAGCGCAATCGACAGCCACCAGATCACCTCATAGGAACCGGTGCGTTCGAACAGCACGCCGCCGAGCCACACGCCGAGGAAGCCGCCGACCTGATGGCTGAAGAAGGCAAAGCCGAACAAAGTCGCCATCCATCGCGTGCCGAACATCAGTGCGACAAGCCCGGATGTCGGCGGCACGGTTGAAAGCCACAGCAAACCCATCGATGCGCCGAAAACGATCGCCGAAACTGACGTGACGGGAAGAGAAATAAAGATTGCAACTGCCAGCGAGCGCAGAAGATAGATGGCCGAGAGCAGATATCGCTTGGGCATCCTGTCGCCGAGCCAGCCGGCCGCGATCGAGCCGAAGATGTTGAACAGGCCGATGACGCCGATGGTCCAGGCGCCGGCATCGACCGAAAGCCCGCGGTCGACGAGATATGACGGCAGATGCACGGTGATGAACAAAAGCTGGAAGCCGCATGTGAAGAAGCCGATCACAAGCAGAACGTAGCTGCGATGGCCGAAAGCCTCTGACAGCGCCTGCACCAGCGATTGCTTCTGCGCGCCGCCCGGAGTCACGGTAACATCCATCGGCGGCGTGCGCACGCCGAAGGCACATGGAATCATGAGAAGCGTTAAGATGCCGAGCGCGATCAATGCATGCTGCCAACCGAGAATGCTGATCAGTCCGACCGCCAGCGGCGAGAACAGGAATTGTCCGAATGAGCCGGCGGCCGTCCCGACGCCGAAAGCAAAGCCACGCCACTCGAGCGGCATCAGCTTGCTGAACGCTGCCAGCACCAGCGTGAACGATGTGCCCGCAATGCCGAGACCGGTGAGAATGCCGGCGGAGAAATTGAGCATGCCGGGCGTGGTCGAATGCGCCATCAGCACGAGTCCGGAGCAATAGAGCACCGCGCCGACCGACAGCACGCGCAGCGAGCCGAAGCGGTCGGCGATAGCACCGGCGAACGGAGTCGCCGCGCCCCAGATCAGAACCTGAATCGCAAGCGCGAGCGCGAACACGTCGCGGCCCCAGCTGTAGGCCGACGACATCGGCGTGAGAAACAGGCCGAGCGCCGCGCGCGGTCCGAAGCCGATCGCGCCGATCAGGCAACCGCAGGTGATAATGACCAGCGGCGTGCGCCATGCGCTCACCGCGATCGTTTTCCCCGTCGTCGATTGCACTGACATTGAATTGCTCCGGCCGAAATGCTTGCGCGGAACATATAGGCTCATCCGGCGCCGCCAAAACGAAAATTCGTGATCGTCCGCATTTGCACGGCACATACGCCGTTTGGATGAAGCGTTATTTGCGGGCGCTCTGGCGCAGCGACGCCTGCCCTTCTTCCGATTTAAGCCATTCTTTGCTGTGACTTACGGGGCCTTGCGCTTCTTCCTTTGCGGCTTCTTTCTCGGTTTCCGCAGGATCGCCCCAGGTCGGTTCATCCTCGCCGTCGCCCCATGCGCGCGGGCGATAGAAGGTATGCACGCCGAGCTTATAAACTTTCTTCATCTCGTTAACCCAATCCGGGTGGACCCAATAGGCGTGATAGTGGGTCGATTTCGATACCTCCGGCATCCAGAGCTTGCCGTCGAGCATGTCGCGCGCAATTCGTTTAGCGCGCTCCCAGGCGTCGGGTTCCGTGACGATGTCAGGGATGCCGTCGCAGGCGAAGGTGAACTGGCAGGCCAGGTGCCGGCCGGAATTTTGATAGACCACGCCGCAGACGTCATTCGGATAAAACGGCGAGAAGACGCGGTTCATGACAACCTGCGCCACCGCGATCTGGCCGCGGACGGATTCACCACGCGCCTCGAAGTAGACTGCATTAGCAAGACACTTCTCGGCCTTGGCACGCGTGGTTCCCGTGAGCGCGAGCCGCTCGGCCGGAGATCGCGGCCGCTGGTCGACACCGGTCACCTCGCCTTTGCTCGCGACGCTTTCGCCGCCCTTGTTTTCGTCGCCTGACAGCGACGGTGACAGAGCCGACTGCTTGATATCCGGATCGCCGCGTGACGCGAGCACGACCGGTGCTTCGCCCGGCGCCCAAGGCGCGATTTTTGGCGCGATCTTTCCGCCCCCGGCTGCCATCGAGTCTGACGCCGAAAAACAGTTGGGTCGCATCCTTGCGCGATGCGTTTTGCGGCGCCGTCGGCGTCAGGTTTGCCGGTGGAATGTCCGCATATGGAATATCGACGTCCGGCGTTGCAGTCCTCTGATCGGGAGCCGGGACAAATTCATATTGCGCGTATGGATCGAAGCGCGCGTTTTCATCCTTCTTGAGTGTGGCGTCGACCTCGGCCTGCGGCACGGACTCGATAGCAAGCGCCGGCGGCAACGGCGGCATCGGATCGCGCGGGCGCGCGACCAGGGAGTCGCGCTTGGCCTTGCGATTGGGTTTCGGAAACTGAATCGGCGCCATCGGATCGCCGAGCAACTGCCTGCCGATCGAGCCGGTAATATCGGCCGGGTCGAAATTCGCCAGGGCATAGATCGGCGGATGCGGAATGCTGGTGCCGATCGGCCGCGGCAGGCTGAACATGGCCGCGTGGATCGTCCCGAATGGCGATGCAATGAGATGCTGCTGCCAGCGCTTGGCGACGGCCGGCTGCCGCGCAAGCAGGGCGCCGAGGTCCTGAAAGCCGATCGCATCCGGGAATATCGCGAGCAGCGCGAGCCCAATGGCGAACGACGCAGCACTCGGCCGCCGACGCAAAGGCGAAACTGCTCCCCGCCCGCTCAACGCCACACCGCAACGTCCTGCCACCGCCCGCCGCCGGGTGGCGACAACGCGACATGTTTTTTTATGAACCGATTAACCTTGCGAAGGTGTTAACCGCGGGCGTGCGCGCGGCGCCGTCGTAAACGCTTGGTCAACGACCGACCAGGTGCGCGGCAATGAAGTTCCCGGCGAGAAAGAGGGCGACGCCTGCGGCACATCCCAGACCAAGCGCGCGCTCCGGGATAAGCTCCGGCACCGGCTGCTGCCGAACGACGCGAATAACGAGCAGGCCGGCTGCCACCACAAAGGCATAGACGATGAACGGATGCGCGAGGATGCTCTGTCCGAATGGCCGCCGCTCGCCCAACAGGCCGAAGCCGAGCCCCGCGATGCAGACCGCGCCATACCAGTAGCCCAAAAGCCTTCCGCCCCGGTTCATCCCGCCAATCTGCGTCCTGCCGTTGTGCCCCGGAAAATCACACCAAATCGTACTCCGAGCGGCCGTCAACCAATGGGAAAGAACAATTAACTATATCGCAATCGCTGCATCCCAATATCGCCAGAGGTAATTTTAGGACCAGCATGTTCGTGTCCCTCCTGCCGTCGACTGCCGTAGGTCAACAGCTAATCGCCGCCCTGTGCTTTATGGCCTTCGTGCTGGCCTGCCTCGTCTATCGGCGCCTGCGCAACCAGAACCGCAGGATCTCGACTGCCCTGAACAACATGTCCCAGGGCCTGAACATGTTCGACGCGCAGGGCCGCATTACCCTGCTCAACACGCGCTACCTTGAGATGTACAAACTTGATCCCAAGGTTGTAAAACCGGGCTGCACGCTCAAGCGGCTTATCGAGTATCGCAAAGCGACCGGATTGTTCTCCGGCGACGTCGACAGCTACGTGCAGAAAATCCTCGACGGGATGGCGCAGGCTACGAGCCAGTCGCATTACGTACAGGCAAGCGATGGGCGCATCGTGCTTGCCAAGAACGAGCCTTTGGCGGGCGGCGGCTGGGTTTCCACACACGAGGACGTGACGGAGCAGCGCCATGCCGAGCAGGAACGCGCCGCCATCCGCAGCCAGGAGCAGCGGCGTGCAACGATCAACTCTGCCATTGCCTCGTTTCGTCCAAATATCGAGAAGCTTCTGTCCAGCGTCAGCAGCAGTGCCACGGCCATGCGCTCGACTGCGCGCGCTTTGTTCGGCTCGTCCGAGCACACCTCACAGCGGGCGGAGAGCGCGGTGCAGGCCTTCAACGAAGCTTCCGCGAACGTGGAAACTGCCGCGGTTGCGGCCGACGAGCTGTCGCGATCAATCGGTGAGATCAGCCGCCAGCTGACGCAAACCAGCAGCGTCGTCGGGCTTGCAACCAACGAGGCGCGCGCAACCGACGGTGAAATCGCAGGTCTTGCAGACGGCGCGCAGAAGATCGGCGACGTGGTCAAGCTGATCCGTAACATTGCCGGGCAGACGAACTTGCTCGCGCTCAACGCCACCATCGAAGCCGCACGTGCAGGCGAAGCCGGCAAAGGCTTTGCCGTGGTGGCGTCCGAAGTGAAATCCCTGGCGGTGCAGACGGCCAAGGCCACCGAGGACATCGCCAATCATATTCTGGCCGTGCAGGAATCGACGTCAGGCGCGGTCGAAGCGATCCGCCAGATCGCCGAGCGCATGCAGGACATCAATGGGAATACGTCCGCTGTCGCCGCTTCGGTCGAACAGCAAAATCTGGCAACCGGCGAAATCTCGCGCAGTGTTCAAAGCGCGGCTGAAGGCACAAATCACGTTGTGTCGGTGCTTGGCGAGGTCGCGGGCGCGGCTACGCAGACGCGCAGCTCAGCCGAGGTCGTGCGTGATGCCTCCGAAGCGGTGGAGCGTGCGGTCTCCGACCTGCGGCTGGAAGTCGGGGACTTCCTCGGCAAGGTGGCCGTTTAGGGCTTTTCGGCGCCGCAAATCAGAGTTGAGCTGAATAGCCGCCGTCGACGGCGATCGCCACGCCGGTGACGAAGTCCGAGGCAGGCGATGCCAGGAATACGGCAATTCCCACAAAATCGCCCGGAACTCCCCAACGCTGAGCCGGAGTACGAGCCAACACCTTCTCGTGCAGACCCTGGACCTGCTTCCGGGCCCCTTGGGTCAGCTCGGTATCGATCCACCCGGGCAAGATCGCATTGACCTGGATGTTGTCCTTCGCCCAGGCGACCGCCATCGATTTGGCCAATTGAACAATGCCGGCCTTGCTTGCGGCGTAAGGCGCGGCATAGGACGAGGCGAACACCGACATCATCGATCCGATATTGATGATCTTACCGCCGCCAGCGCGCACCATGTGAGGATAAGCCGCCTGCGAGCACAGAAAAGCGCCGGTGAGATTGGTGTTCATCACCAGGTGCCATTCCTGCGCCGTTAGATCTTCCGGCTGCTTGCGGACCGTGGTCCCTGCATTGTTGACAAGGATGTCGAGGCGGCCAAATCGCTCGACGGCATTCTGGATTGCCCGGCGGCACGACGTTTCGTCCAGCACATCCAGATCGACAAATTCGGCCGGCGCCCCGAGTGACCGAAGTTCCGACAAAGCCGATTGTGCCTTGGCCTTGTTTCGACCGGCGATAACGATCGAAGCGCCGGCCCCGGCCAGACCTTTGGCCATGCCAAGCCCGATGCCTCCATTGCCGCCGGTTACGAAGGCAACTCGATTTTTTAGGTCAAAAATTGCCATGCAGACTAGGCCTGGCTGGCGACGGCTTTACCGAGCGCGGCCTGGGCCGCGGCAAGGCGTGCGATCGGCACCCGGAACGGCGAGCACGACACATAGTCGAGCTTGGCCTCGTGGCAGAAGGCGACCGAGGCAGGGTCGCCGCCATGCTCGCCGCAGATGCCGACCTTGAGCTTCGGGCGCACCTTGCGGCCGCGCTCGACCCCGATCTTCACGAGCTCGCCGACACCCTGCGTGTCGATCGACACGAACGGATCGACCGGCAAAATTCCGCGCGCGGTATAGATGCCGAGGAAGCTCGCCGCGTCGTCGCGCGAAATGCCGAAGGTCGTTTGCGTGAGATCGTTGGTGCCGAACGAGAAAAATTCCGCGGTTTCGGCGATCTCGCCCGCCATCAGCGAGGCGCGCGGCAGCTCGATCATCGTGCCGACCTGATAATTGACCTTGGCGCCCTTTTCCTTTGCGACCGCCTGCGCCATCGCATCGATGCGCGCTTTGACCAGATCGAATTCCGCCTTGGTGGCAATCAACGGAACCATCACCTCCGGCACCACCGGCTTGCCGCTGCGCTTGGCGGCATCGACCGCCGCCTCGAAGATCGCGCGTGCCTGCATCTCGGCGATTTCCGGATAGGCGATAGCGATGCGGCAGCCGCGGAAACCGAGCATTGGATTGAATTCGGAGAGTTCGCTGGCGCGCGCCGCGAGTTTCGCCGGATCGGCGCCCATGACGGCGGCAACCTCTGTGATCTCCTTCTCCCCATGCGGCAGAAATTCGTGCAGCGGCGGGTCGAGCAGCCGGATCGTCACCGGCCGTCCGGCCATGATCTCGAACAGCTCGACGAAGTCGGCGCGCTGCATGGGTAGCAAGTTTCGCGATCGCCGCTCGGCGCGCCTTTTCATCGTCAGCGAGGATCATCTCGCGCACCGCCTGGATGCGCCCTTCCTCGAAGAACATGTGCTCGGTGCGGCAGAGGCCGATGCCCTCAGCGCCAAAACGCACTGCGGCTTTCGCATCCGTCGGCGTGTCGGCATTGGCACGCACGCCCAGCTTGCGCACCTTGTCAGCCCAGCCGATCAGCGTGGCAAATTCCCCGGACAGCTGCGGCTCGATCATGTCGACCTTGCCCGCCAGCACCTGCCCAGTGGAGCCGTCGACCGTGATGTAGTCGCCCTTCTTGAAGGTCTGCCCGCCGGCCGTCATCGTGCCCGCGGCATAGTCGACGCGCAGCGAACCAGCGCCGGAAACGCAGGGCTTACCCATGCCGCGCGCGACAACAGCGGCGTGGGAAGTCATGCCGCCACGGGTGGTCAGGATTCCTTCCGCCGCGTGCATGCCGTGGATGTCCTCCGGCGAGGTTTCCACCCGCACCAAGATAACTTTTCGCGTGTCGGCTTTGAGCTGCGCGGCTTCATCGGGCGAGAAAACGATTTCGCCACTCGCCGCACCGGGCGACGCCGGCAGGCCCGTGGCGATAACCCGTCGATGCGCGCGCGGGTCGATGGTCGGGTGCAGCAGTTGATCGAGGGTGAGCGGATCAATGCGCAACACCGCATCGCTCTTGGAGATCAGCCCTTCATTGGCAAGCTCGACCGCGATGCGCAGTGCAGCCTTCGCAGTACGTTTTCCCGAACGCGTCTGCAGCATCCAGAGCTTGCCCTGCTCGACGGTGAACTCGAGGTCCTGCATGTCGCGGTAGTGGCGCTCGAGAGCGTTGTAGATGCGCTTGAGCTCGGCGTAGGCCTTGGGCAACGTGTATTCCATCGACGGCTTGTCGGAGCCCGCCTCCTTGCGTGCCTCCTCGCTGATTTCCTGCGGCGTGCGAATGCCGGCGACGACGTCCTCGCCCTGCGCGTTGATGAGAAATTCGCCGTAGAGCTTCTTTTCGCCCGTCGACGGGTTGCGCGTGAAGGCGACGCCGGTCGCCGAGGTGTCGCCCATGTTGCCGAAAACCATGGCCTGCACGTTGACGGCCGTGCCCCAGCTTTCAGGAAGATTGTGAAGCTTGCGGTAGGTGATGGCGCGCTGGTTCATCCATGAGCCGAACACGGCACCGATTGCGCCCCAGAGCTGCTCATGCGGGTCCTGCGGAAAGTCGTGGCCCAGCTCGATCCTTGACGCGTTTCTTGTAACGCACGACCAGCTCGGCCCAGTCGTCGGCGGAGAGATCGGTGTCGAGGCTGTAGCCCTGGCGCTCCTTGTGGTGATCGAGCAGCTCCTCGAAATGCTCGTGCCCGACGCCGAGCACGACGTCCGAATACATTGTGATGAAGCGCCGATAGCTGTCATAGGCGAAGCGCCGGTCGCCTGATTTTTTTGCCAGCGCTTCGACGGTCTCGTCATTGAGGCCCAGATTGAGCACGGTATCCATCATGCCCGGCATCGAGGCGCGTGCCCCCGACCGCACCGAGACCAGCAGCGGGTTGGACTTGTCGCCGAAGGTCTTGCCCGTGATCCGGCCGACCTGGGCCAGCGCCTTCTCAACCTGGCCGCGCAGGTCTTTCGGATACTGCTTGTCATGCGTGTAATAGTAAGTGCAGACGTCGGTGGTGATCGTGAACCCCGGCGGGACCGGAAGGCCGAGGTTTGCCATTTCGGCGAGCCCTGCGCCCTTGCCGCCGAGCAGGTTGCGCATCGAGGCTTTGCCTTCGGCCCGGCCGTCACCGAAGCTGTAGACCCACTTGCCCTTGGCTTGCCCGCCAGCCGGCTTTGCTTTGCGCCAGGCGGACTTCCGTACCGTCTTTTTCTTTGATTTTGCGCTGACGCGCGGACGTTTTCGTTTGGCCATGGGTCAATAGCTATCGGTAGGGACGACGGCCCTTAAGAACACTTCCGAACAGGCGGGCGCAAGCCGGAATTTCGGCTACCGGAATAGTCCGAGGCCGAGCAGCCCGGCGGCGATGAGATAGACGGCGACGATGATGTTGAGCAATCGCGGAATGACAAGAATGAGAATACCGGCGATGAGCGCGATAATTGGCTGCAAATGCGCAATACCGATGACCATGATGAGCTCCTCAATTGGCTGGCAATCGAAAGAAACGGCGAAACGGTGGCAGTAGTTCCCTTGGGTACGCGGACTAGCGCGGACTGAGCGCTAGCCTTCGATCTTCGAAAAATCCGCAACCGCGCGGGTAGCCTCGCGGATTTCGTTGAGCAGCTTGAGACGATTCTCGCGCAAGGCCTTGTCGTCCACGTTGACCGTCACCTTGTCGAAGAAGGCATCGACGCGCGGGCGAAGTTTGGCCATGGCCCGCATGGCCGCGGCGAAATCCTCCTTGCCGACGGCGGCAGCGGCTTCCTTCCTGGCGACATCAATGGCTTCAGCGAGCGCCTTCTCTTCCGGCAGCTGGTAGCGCTTGGCGTCGGGCGCGTCGGTATATTCGCGCTTGTCCTTCTTTTCCTCGATGCGAATGATGTTGGTCGCCCGCTTGTAGCCGGCAAGCAAATTCTTGCCATCGTCGGTATCGAGAAATTTTCCGAGCGCCTCGACCCGGCGCACGATCATCAGCAGGTCGTCCTGGCCCTCGAGCGCGAATACCGCGTCCACGAGATCATGCCGTGCGCCCTGCTCGCGCAATTGCACCTTCAGGCGGTCTGCGAAGAACGAGAGAAGGTCGAAGTTGAGCGGATACTTGCCTCATTTGATCCGCGAGATTTGTGTGCTCAGAGTTCGAACCAGCCTGCTAACTGGCGGCAAGGAGTTGTCAAGAGCTAGACGAATGCATTTTGTAGAATATTTGATGCGCCAAGTGCCGCGCGGCGAAGCGCATACGGGTCTTTGATGCCCGTCGGACTTCTCGTCGATCTTCCAGAAGCCCGTAAGCGTGTCGATCTTGTCGGCGAGCGCGACCGCGATTGACACCGGATCGGACGGCACAAGATCGTCCGGCCCTTTCGGTTTGTAGTGGTCCTCGCAGGCGTGCGCGACCGCCTCATCTTCATCTTGCGCTTCCGCGTAATAGCGGCCCATCAGGCCCTGCAATTCCGGGAATTCGCCGACAACGTCGGTCAGCAGGTCAGCCTTGCAAAGTTGCGCGGCGCGCTCGGTCTTCGCGACGTCGGCGCCGACCAGGGGCGCCAGCCTGCCGGCAAGCGCCACAATGCGCGCGATGCGCTCGCCCTGCGTGCCAAGTTTTTCATGGAAGACGATCTGCTCGAATTTCGGCAGACGGTCTTCGAGGCGCGTCTTGAGGTCCGAGTCGTAGAAAAACTTCGCGTCGGACAGCCGCGCGCGGATCACCCGCTCGTTGCCGGCGATGATCGCCTTGCCGCCGTCCACAGCCTCCTCGTTCGCGACAAGGATGAACTTGTTGACGAGCTTCGCGGTCTGCGGATCGCGCAGCACAAAGCATTTCTGGTTGTTGCGGATGGTGGCGCGGATCACCTCGTCGGGAATCGCCAGAAACGCCTTGTCGAAACTACCCATCAGCGTCACCGGCCATTCGACGAGTCCGGCGACTTCCGCCAGCAGGCCTTCGTCTTCCACGAGCTCGAAGCCTTGCGCGAAGGCAAGATTTTTCGCGTCGGCCAGGATGATGTCGGCGCGCCGCGCCGGATCGAGCACGACCTTGGCTTTTTCGAGCTTGGCCACGTAGTCGTCGAAGTGCCGCACCTTGAACGGCGCCGGCGCCATGAAACGGTGGCCGCGGGTTTCGTCGCCGGCCGCCAGGCCGTCCACGCTGAAGCGCACGATGTCCGGCTCTTCAGTCTCGGGCCCGAAGGTCGCGATGATGGAATGCAGCGGACGCACCCAGTTCAACCGCCCGCGAGCCCCAACGCATCGACTTCGGCCACGGAAATGTTCGCACGACATCGGGGATCATCTCGGCGATGACATCGATCGCTGCCCTGCCCTGCTTCTCGATCACCGCGACGTAGAAATCGCCCTTCTTATCCGGCTGCACCTTGGCATCCTTGATCGATTTGAGCCCAGCCGCCTTCAGAAATCCCGCGATCGCGTTTTCCGGTGCGCCGACGCGGGGGCCTTTTTTTTCTTCCTTGATGTCGGGCTGGCGTGCGGGGACGCCGTGCACTGACAGCGCAAGACGCCGCGGCGTCGCGAAGGCCTTGGCGCCCTCATAGACAAGACCCGCCGCCACCAGCCGGTCGGTGACCAGCTTGCGCAGGTCCTCGGCCGCGCGCGCCTGCATGCGTGCCGGGATCTCTTCAGACAAAAATTCGAGCAGCAGGTCGGGCATATTGGACGAGCTTGGATGACGTGTTCGCGCGGGCTTGCCTAGCAAGGTGGCCCGTGGCTGTCACGCGCGCCCGCGGGTTTTACCAGCCTCCTCCACCGCCGCCGCCTCCGCCGCCGCCGGACCCGCCGCCGCCACCGCCACCGCCGGAGAAGCCGGACGAGCCGGACGAGACCGGCACCGCGCTGGCGAGCGCACCGCTTACCCCCGCGATCGACGACGAAACCGAGCTGCCGAAACTGCTGCTCGACCAGTTGCCGCTTGAGCTCCAATTCGAATGGTAGTGGCTCATCGGGTCTGGGTCGCCGGGATGAGCCCGGCGGAGCGCGGCGGCAAACGCATCGGACCAGGGCTTCTCAACGTCGAGCGCCACGGCATAGGGGAGCAGCGCTTCGAACCGCTCCGCGGTGATCTCAGGCGCATTCAGGTTCAGGCGGTCGGACTCTGCCGTTTCAAGATAGAGCCGAAGGCCGGCAAGCTGGTCCATGATCGGGCGGCCGAGCGCGGTCGGCGCGCGCAGCAGGTAGAAGAACAGGCCATTCACCATCGCAAACGCGCCGACCAACACGAAGGAGAATGGATAGTTCTCGACGTATGCCCAGAATGCGGGAAGCGCATCGATAAGCGCCTGTGGCGACCACTCCTTCAACAGTGAGTTCGCAATGGAAATGAAAATGGCCAGAAAGATGATCGACATAACCCCGCGGATCAATGCATTGAGGCTCGCGCCCGCAAAAAGGGTCTGGGCCACCTGAATTAGGAATATTCCACCTATGAAGCCGAAAAACACAAAGCCGCCGAGGACCGCCAAGTCCTGGTCCTGCAGTCCACCAAAAGCGAGCACGCCGCCAATGACGGCAGCTGTTATCGCAAGGCCGGCGAGCACGTAACCGAGGTTGCGGCGGAAAAAACGGTTGCGGTTTTCACGCTCGATGCTTTTCGTGAACCTGTCGCCGACCTTGGCAATCGATTCGCCATGAGCGTCGCTGATGATGGCCAGGCCACCCTGTCCGTTCACCCAATCGAGGACCACACGTTCGCCAACCGGCAGCCTGCCGGGCGCTTCCTGCCGGTCGCCTTCCACGTCAGCGTGCCGCTCGAGTCGTCGAAGCGTAAAAGCCCGCGCACCGCGAGCGACAGGGCGGCCGCCGTGAAAGCGCGCCACCTGTCGCGGCCGAAACCCCAATCGTGAATATAGTTCGCAAGTGCCGGCGAAATATTCGGCGGCGGATGAAACAACGGGATGACAGGGCCGCCCTTGGGATCGCGTCCGACTGCTTCCCACGCGACGAAATAGTAGCCGAGCACGACAAGCAGACCGATGCCGGCGAAAATCCAGGCACGGTTGTCATAAAGTCGGTACCACAGCAGCTGCGACTCGCTCGGTGGGTCGACCGCGTCGGACGGAAGCTCGGCAACAACCGTCAGACCTTCGCCTGGCGCGAGCCGCCGCGTGGTCGCGACCATCAAAGCGCCGGACGTGTCGGTAGTCGCCCGCCAGTTGCCCCCACGCGCGCCCAGCCGACCTGTATAAGCGGTCCAGCGGAGAGGCCTCGCTCCACCGGCAAGCTCAAGATTGTAGTTCACCGCTAAAATCGGAAAATTCCAGAAGTTCCCGGTGACGTTCCAGTTGAGTTCAGGCCTGCCGTCGAACCAGCGGATCTGTCGTCCCGTCCGGTAGCGAAAGACATACGTGTGCTCGCCGCGCGGGACATCTACATCCTTGCTGCCGGCGTAGATGCGAATGACGCCGTGCTGGCGCGTGGTGGAATATCTTTCCGGCCTGCCATCGCGCTCGACGCCCAGCAACTTGAAGTCCACCTCACGCACCTTTCCGCCCGCATCTTTGAAGGTCAGCGGAAAATCACGGTAGATGCCATGCCTGATCTCGCGCCCTTCCGCCTCGACCCGTATGGCCTCGGTGACGGTCAGTTCGCCATCCTTGGCAACGCGGACGGTTGAATCGAACGAGTGAATGACCTCCGCCGCAAAAGCGGTCGTCGCACCGCACAGCAGCAAGAGAAAAACAAGCACCGGCCGGCCCCGAAGGAGTTTCGATACAACAGGCCGGAGCTGTCTCATCATGAGCGAAGTCCGTCAGCGAGACCGTCCGGGCAACGCGACCTGCGGCACATCGCGCTCGGCTGCGTCCGACAACTCGAAATATTCGCGCGGCCCGAAGCCGAAGGCCCCGGCGACCAGGTTGCCGGGAAACGACTGCACCAGAACATTCTGATTTCGCACCGTCCCGTTGTAGTAACGGCGCGCCATCTGCAGCTCGTCTTCGAGGTTGCTCAGCTCGTGCTGCAATTCGAGGAAATTCGCGCTGGCCTTGAGGGCGGGATAGTTCTCGGCCAGCGCGACGAGCTTGCCGATCGCGGCCGTCAAGGCGCGCTCTGCCTGCGCGCGGCCGGCAACGTCGTCGGCCGGAACCTCGCGGGCGGCGTTGCGCAGCCGCGTCACCTCTTCGAGGACCGACCGCTCATGCGTGGCATAGCCTTTGACGGACTCGACCAGGTTCGGAACGAGCTCGGAGCGCCGCTTGAGCTGGACATCGATGCCACTCCAGGCCTCGTTTGCCATCTGGCGCGTGCGCACCAGGCTGTTGAACATGATGATCGCGTACAGCACAACTGCCGCCGCGATGAAAACGATTGCCCAAAACAGCATGATCGCTCGGCGCCCCCGTGCCGGATCGAATAATTATAGCTGTCAATTGCAGGCGCCGATGTGTGCTCGCCGCGATGTGCACCGAAAATCTTACGATGCCCCGCCGCCCTCGGTCGCCAGCCACGCCTCACCGCACGCCTTGGCAAGCTCACGCACACGCAAGATGTAGCTCTGTCGCTCGGTCACCGAGATGACCCCGCGCGCATCGAGAAGATTGAAGACGTGGCTCGCCTTGATGCACTGGTCATAGGCCGGCAGCGCCATCAGGTGGCGCTCCTTCTTGCCGTTGGCCCAGCCGGCGGCGAGATATTTCTTGCAGGCCGCCTCCGCCATCTTGAACTGCTCGAACAGCATGGCGGTGTCGGCAAATTCGAAATTGTGCCGCGAATATTCCTGCTCGGCCTGCAGGAAGACGTCGCCATAGGTGACTTTCTTGTCGTCGTTGCGCCCGTTGAAGTTGAGCGCGAACACATTGTCGACGCCCTGCACGTACATCGCGAGCCGCTCGAGCCCGTAGGTGAGCTCGCCGGCGACCGGTGCGCATTCGAATCCTGCCACCTGCTGGAAGTAAGTGAATTGCGACACCTCCATCCCGTCGCACCAGCATTCCCAGCCGAGTCCCCAGGCGCCGAGCGTGGGGCTTTCCCAGTCATCCTCGACAAAGCGGATGTCGTGGATCTTCGGGTCGATACCGATCGCCTTGAGCGAGTTGAGATAGAGGTCCTGAATGTCCGGCGGCGACGGCTTCAGGATCACCTGGAACTGGTAGTAGTGCTGAAGCCGGTTCGGATTTTCACCGTAGCGGCCGTCCTTCGGACGGCGCGAGGGCTGCACGTAAGCGGCGTTCCACGGTTTCGGGCCGAGCGCGCGCAACGTGGTCGCCGGATGAAACGTGCCCGCTCCCACTTCCATGTCGTAGGGCTGCAGGATCACGCAGCCCCAGTTTGCCCAGTACTGTTGCAGCGCAAGAATGAGCCCCTGGAAAGACCGGGACGGGTCCAGGTTGTCTGGATGCGTGCGCTCGCTGGCACGAAGTTTGGCTTCAGCCATCGGATGGAAACTGATTCTTAAGCACAGGAAGAGATTCGACCCTAGAGGCGGCCCCAAAGGGGGTCAAGTCGAGGCGAATTTACGTGCCGTTGAAGGGACGGCTGCTACCCACGCGGCCCGAGTGGGGGATCGTAGGGGGAGACCGCCGTGATCGAGTTTCAGGTTATCGGGTGGGTGCTGATCGTGCTGTTCTTCACGGCCATGGTCGGCGGCCACCGTAGCGTCACCAACCGCCATCTCGACTAGGCCGAGTGCCGATCGTCAGAGCCGATATTCGCCGGTGGTCGGATCGCGGCGCAAGGTCGGACGATTCTCCGCATCCGTAATCTTCGCCTTCACGCGCCTCGCCTGCTCGAGCTCTTCGTTGATGCGGCGCGCTTCCTTAACGGCCCAATGCACGATCATCGCGCCGCCCAAAGCGGCGAGCGACCATTTCACAAAAGGCGACAACAGAAACGACGGCATGGCGAGCTCCGGTCAACTACCGACGGCGCAACGTCGGGCTTGAAGGCGGCATTTTCGGGGCAACTGCCCCTGCGACCACGAGACAATAGCGCCTGCGGGACGTCAAGCTGGCAGAATAGCCGGCGGATGCGCTAGGCTTTCCCGGGGTTATTTCAGTACAGCGCCGCAACGGCCATCGCGACGAATGGCCGCCCGGCCCCCGGGAGGATCCATGAGCAAACCAGCAAAGCCCGCCTGGGCATTCTCGATTCTGGCTGCGGCACTCTTTCTGGTGTCGCCGTTGCTGTCACAACCGAGTGCGGCGGCGGACGCCTGGCCCAACCGGCCGGTGAGATTCATCATCACGCTCGGTCCGGGAAGCGGCGTCGACATCGGCGCGCGGCTGTTCGCCGACAAGCTTTCCGCAAAGTGGGGTCAGCCGGTCGTCGTCGAGAACCGACCCGGCGGCGACGGCATGGTCGCCATCACCAGTTTCCTTCAGGCGCAAGACGACCATGTGTTGCTGGTTTCGCCGGTGAGCTCGTTCACCGCCCACCCCTATTTCCACGACAAGCTTCCCTACGACCCGAAAGATCTCATTCCGATCGCTCGCATCTCGAAGACTGTGGTCGCGGTGAGCGTGGCAACGTCACTCAACGTCAACTCACTCAAAGAGCTCGAGGCGCTCGCGCGCGAGAAGCCTGGCCAGCTGAACTGGACGACCGCGACCGGCTTCACCGATTTCGTGTTCGCCGGTTACCTGCACTCGGTCGGATTGAAGATGGCCAAGGTGCCGTACAAGAATCCGGCAGGCGCCGCGACCGATCTCGCAGCCGGCGTGATCCAGGTCTACATGCCGGCCTACGCAATCGTGCGGCCGCAGGTGGAAGCCGGCAAAGTGAAGGTGCTCGCGGTTACCAATCGCGAGCGCGCGCCCGCCATTCCGGATATTCCGACCGCGGTCGAAGCGGGCTACCCGTCGCTGCAATTCGACGGGCTGGTCGGACTGTTCGGTCCGCCGGCGATTGCGGACGAAGTGCGCACCAAGATCGCGACAGACGTCAAAGACGCGGCGTCCGATCCCGAAATCGTCAAGCGGCTGACCGCAACGGGGCAAATCGTGGCCCCGGGCAACGCCACGGAGTTCGCGGCCTCGATCGCCGAGCAACGGGAACAGGTCGCCGCCGTCGCAAAATTGTTCGGAAACAAACCGGTTCAGTAAATTACAGGCCGTAACGGCCCCACATCGCGCGCACTTCCAGCGCCGATATCAGGTCGTCTGCAAAGCCGGGATAACGCGCGATCGCGTCGGCAAAATTGACGCCGGGTAGCCGCCGCCCAAGCAGCGAGCGTTCGGCGGAGATGAGCGGCGTGTAAACCTTTTCGCCAAAGCGCTCGCGCAAGATCGAACGCAGATCGCCCATGCGATCGGCCAGCCCGAGCTCAATCGCTTTGTCCGCCGTCCAGAATTCTCCTGAAAACAGCGCCTTGTCTGATCCGTTGAGCTTGCCGCCGCGGCGCGTCTTCACAAGCGCGATGAAGTTCTCATGGATGTCCTTCTGGATCGCCTTGATGCGCTTCACATCGTCGGGCTTCTCGGGGAGGAACGGGTCGAGCATGACCTTGCGGTCGCCGGCCGTGTAGAGCCTGCGCTCGATGCCAAGCTTGTCCATCAATTTCGTAAAGCCGAACGTTCCGCCAACCACGCCGATAGAGCCGACGATCGAATATTGGTCGCAGATGATTTCGTCGGCCGCGCAGGCCAGCATGTAGCCGCCGGAAGCGCCGACATCTTCGACGAAAGCCAGCACCGGAATGTGCTTTTCATCGGCCAATTGCCGGATGCGGCGGTAGATCAGGTGCGATTGCGAGGGCGAGCCGCCCGGGGAGTTTATGACGAGCGCCACGGCACGCGCACGCGGCGTTTCAAAGGCGCGCTCCAGTGTCCGGGCAACCGTCGACAAAAGGACCCCCGGCCGCAACGGCGTAACCACGCCGATGACGCCGCTGAACCGCACGACCGGTACAACGGGGATATCGCTGCGGAAGCGGCGCGGCACCAGCCGGGCGAGAAATTGAATCATGCGTCTACCTGGATTGTGCGGGGGAACACCCGAGGGAACCTGCCATACCACTCAGATAGGTAGCTGCCACCCATTTAGTCAAAGGCTGTCGCGCGCCGATGCAGGCGCGCACGAACCTACCGTTTGCCGACGGTCGCGGCGCATCAAATACCGGCGACCTGCATCGAAAGCGCCGGGTGTTGCCTATTTTTTAACTTTGGAATGCTTTTTGCACCGTGGTTGGCGTGCCACGCGTTGCGACGCATTGAACAGGACGGCCCGATGGAGCCCAAGATCGCACTATTCTTTCTTCTGATTGCCAGCGTTATTGGGCTTTCGCACCTGAACGATGAGGTTGTGGGCCGCATGCGGCGGCAGCTCGGCGAGGGGCGCTGGCGCGAAATTCTGCCGCGGCGGCGCAGAGTTTAGGCAACCTCAGGCTTCTGCAATCTGCAGCGTTTTTCCGTCGCGCATGATCGCCTCCGCAACGGGGGTCGGCCGGCCTGCTTCATCGTTGAGAACGAGTGGCGGATAGCTCTTCCGCGAAATACCGCCTCCTTTTTCGGCACGCACCAGCACGCGGATCGGAGCGGCATCCTCCCGGGGATGCACATGCAGCACCGCGATGGCGCCGAACACCGGTTGTAACGTTTCGATGACATCGTCCAAGGCGTCCGCGCGCCAGATCAGGACCAGCACGCCATTTGCCTTCAGAAGCCAGGCTGCGCTGTCGACCCAACGCTTGAGCAAGCCGGCCTCGCCGGAATGCGCCAGCCGCCGGCCGGGATCGGGAGAGACATTGTGCCGGCGCGCGTCATGAAACGGTGGGTTCATCAGCACGCGGTCGAAACTTTCCGGTGACAGGCCAGCCGATTTCAGGCTGTCGATGCTCTCCGCATCGGCATCGAACACGGTGACACGGTCCTCCAGCCTGTTGAGCCGCGCGTTGTGTCTCGCCAACGCACAAAGTGCCGGATCGATCTCGACCAGCGTCACCTTCATCCCCGGAGCGCGCGCGGCAATCGCAAAGGCGGCAGCGCCCACGCCGGCACCAAGCTCGATCGTGCGCTCGGTCGCACGCGCGCACGTGGCGGCAGCGAGCAGGATGGCGTCATGGCCTACGCGATGACCGCGCAGCGGCTGACGCACGCGTAACCTGCCGCCGAGAATGGCATCTTCGCTGGTTTCGCTATCGGTCGTCATCGGGACGCAACTCGTGGCCCAATCCAGCGTCCTCCAAAAGCTTGCGCGCGCGAAGCTCATGCTCCTCGGCGACAAGCACGCGACGCGGCAGCACGCCGAGCGAGCCCTCAAGCACGCTCATGTTCTGGTCAAAGACCATCGGACGGATGCCGGCGCTTTCCAGCAACGCGACCACCGCCGACACCAGAACTGCGTCATTCGTACGGATCAATTCACGCATGCAATTTCTGTGTGCCTCAGGGAACGGAATATCCGGCTGCTGCGGGTGTTGTCTGTGTCGCAGTCACGGCGCCTTTTTGCCCACTGCACCTCGCATCAAATTTGCGGTAGGAGCCAATCTACCGCACTTGCCGCATGAGCATAGCGTTTCTATGCTCACTTTTTCTCACTGCCGGGAGATGTAATTTGGCCGTCGTCCTTCCCTTTGAAAGCCCGAACCCGGCTTCGCTCAATCGTCTTGTCGAACTGGTGGCGCCGGACATGGAGCGTGTCAACGCGACAATCCTGGCCCGCACCGGCTCTGAAGTCGCGATGATCCCTGAGGTGGCCAACCATCTTATTGCCTCCGGAGGCAAGCGGTTGCGTCCAATGCTGACCCTCGCCATGGCAAGGCTCGCAGGCTACGCCGGCGACGGCCATATCAAGCTCGCTGCAGCGGTCGAATTCATGCACACGGCGACACTGCTGCACGACGACGTTGTCGATGAAAGCAGCATGCGGCGCGGCAAAGTCGCCGCCCGGATGCTGTGGGGCAACGAAGCGAGCGTGCTCGTGGGTGATTTTCTTCTCGGCCAGGCATTCAAGATGATGGTCGAAGTCGCCGACCTGCACGCGCTCGAAATCCTCTCGTCGGCGGCCGCCGTGATCGCGGAAGGCGAAGTGATGCAGCTCGGCACGGCCAAGAACACGGCCACCAACGAAGATGAGTACCTGTCCGTTATCCGCGCCAAGACCGCCGAGCTTTTCGCAGCCGCCTGCGAAGTCGGGCCGGCGCTGGCCGCAAAGGAAAAGGCCGAATTGGCGGCTTGCCGGTCGTTTGGGATGAACCTCGGCATCGCATTTCAGCTCATCGACGATGCGCTGGATTACGGTGGCAAGTCGGCCAAGCTCGGCAAAAACGTCGGCGACGACTTCCGCGAGGGCAAGATTACGTTGCCGGTTGTCCTGTCGTTTCGCCGCGGCACCGAAAGCGAGCGCAAGTTCTGGAATCGGACCTTGGGTGACGGCGACATCCGTGACGGCGATCTCGACCAGGCCCTTTCATTGATGG
Organism: uncultured Alphaproteobacteria bacterium; assembly: GCA_963718035.1. Classification (GTDB taxonomy): domain Bacteria; phylum Pseudomonadota; class Alphaproteobacteria; order Rhizobiales; family Xanthobacteraceae; genus Pseudolabrys. The sequence continues at coordinate 172,352 of CAVQYD010000019.1, forward strand.
CAAAGCATCACGCGATCGAGGATACGGTCGGACGCGCCCGGCACTATGGAGCGATTGCCACCGACGCGCTCGCCTTGGTCCCGCCGTCGGACATCAAGTCGGCATTGGAAGAAGCGGTCGCGTTCTGCATCGGCCGCGCGCACTGACGCGCCGACAGGGCCGGCTATAGCGGCGAATATCCCGTTCCCGGATCACGCATCAGCTGCAGCCGGATGTTGGGGTCGGGATCCTGGCCGATGTATCTGCCGTAGTTATAGACGGGTGGTGCGCACCCATTGGGCTGCGGCGCGCGCTGCCCAGGGATCAGAAAATTCCACGAAAAGTCTTGCGGACGGTCGACGCATTGCGACCGGGTTTTGGATTTTGTCCGGGCCAATGCAGGATCGGCGGCAACGATCACGAGCGCCGCAAACAAAACGACCGCGCAATAAAGTCTCATGGTGCACCCCGCATTCCGCCGGTGACTATCGGAAAGCCGGCGGATTGCCAACCGTTTCCTGCAAAACCGGCGAATTCATGTTTTCCCCGGCACGGCTCCGATCGCGGCCGCTTGAACCCACCAATTCTTGCGCTCGCCTGCGAGTCGTTGCGCCGCCGCAGCCGCCTCTTCGCGCGAGCCGAACAGCGCAAAACATGTCGCACCCGATCCGGACATCCTCGCGAGCACACTCCCTTGCGCGCTGCGAAGGGCCGCCAAGACTTCTCCGACGGCCGGCGCGCATGCGGTTGCCGCGACGGTCAGGTCGTTGTCCTGCTGTTTGAGAAGTTCGATCAATGGGCCGGTTTTCGTCGGCACGCCGGCAAGGCTTGGCCCTGCGTGTGCACCCTTGAATTTTCCGAATACCTCGCGCGTAACAAGTGCAACGCCTGGGTTCACCAGGACCGCCGGGATGGGCGGCAGATCGAGCGGCGGCGACAGCACTTCGCCGATGCCGCGCATGATGCGCGGCCGCGAATCCAGGCAGACCGGCACGTCGGCGCCGACAGCCTGCGCCGCAGCCATGAGGCCGGAATCGTCGATCGCAATTCCGTTTGCTCGCGCCAGCAGCCTGAGCGCTGCCGCGGCGTCCGCCGAGCCGCCGCCGATGCCTGCGGCGACCGGAAGATTTTTTTCAAGGCGAAACCGCCCGCCTTTCAGGCCGGGGATACGCCGGCGCAGTTCGGCGAGCGACTTGAGCACGAGGTTGTCATCAACCGGACCGCTCTTGCCTGCGAACGGCCCGGACATCTCCAGGCCGTCGGCCGAGCCCGGCTCAAGCGTCAGCGCGTCGGCTACGTCCGCGAAGGCGACCAGGCTTTCGAGCTCGTGATAGCCGTCGGCGCGCCGGCCGAGTACGCGCAGAGTAAGGTTGATTTTGGCAAATGCCTTTTCGGACAGCGGCGCGCTCACGCGAAAAGCCTGTCGCTGCGCATCAACTAGCCGCCGTCGCCACTCTTCTTGCCGGCTTTTGCCTGCGAGGACGTTTCTTCGGGCAGGCCGTCCTTCAGTTTTTCCTCGATCTTCGGAAGCTCTTCGGGGTCCGGCTTGAGATCACGTGCGTGTGCCCACTGGAATTTGGCCTCGAGCACGCGGCCGACCCGCCAGTACGCGTCACCCAGGTGGTCGTTGATAGTCGGGTCTTCCGGCTTGAGCTCGATGGCGCGCTCAAGCTGCTTGGTCGCTTCCTCGTAGTTGCCGATCCGATAGTAAGCCCAGCCGAGGGAGTCGACGATGTAGCCGTCGTCCGGACGCTGCTGCACGGCCTTCTTGATCATTTCCATTCCCTCGTCCAGGTTCACGCCCTGGTCGATCCAGGAATAGCCGAGATAGTTGAGCACGTGCGGCTGATCGGGGTACAGCGCGAGCGCCTTCTTGAGATCGGCTTCCGCCTTCGGCCACTGCTTTGACCGCTCGTAGCAGATGCCGCGGAAATAGAAGAGCACCCAGTTCGCTTTTTCGGGATTGGGAATGCCAGCGACGCCCTTCGAATATACATTCGCGCATTCCGAAAATTTCTTGTGCCCGCGCAGGACGTTTCCAAGCGCCATGATGGCTTCCATGTCATCAGGACGCTGTTTGATCAGCCCTTCGAGATGCTTTTGCGCTTCGTCGGCGCGGTCGAGGCTATCGAGGTTTGCGGCCATTTGAATTGCCGCGTTCCGGTGCAGCGGCGAATTTGCCGGTACGCGCTCGTAGACCTTGATCGCCAGCTCCGGCTTCTTGAGTGATTCATAAAGATCCGCAAGCGACAGCAGCGCCAATGGATGACTGGGCACAAGGAAGAGCGACAGCTGCAGATAAACGAGACCCAGGTCTTCTCCGCCGCGGCGTCCCAGCGAGGCGCCGAGCCCGTACAAAGCCTCGCCGGCTCCGGCCTGCGCGTTCGACACGAGCGGCGGCAGCTTTTCGCCAGCCTTGAGCTTACCCATCGCTTCGAGGACAAGGGGATGACGCGGCAGCGACTTGTCGAACGTCTCGAAAATCGTCAACGCTTCTTTCGGCGAGCGGTTGCGCGAGACCCAGCTGCCATAGGCCTCGACCACGCGCAGCGCGGTCGCGTCGAGCTTGTAGGCGTGCTCGAGACGCTTGCCGGCTTCCTTCTGGTTGCCCGCGACATCGTAGATCATGCCCGCGTGCAGATCTTTGAAGATTGCATACCACTCCGGCCCGGCGAGACGGTCGATCGCGGCTACTGCGCCCTTGGAATCGTTGCCGCCATACATGCTCCAGGCCGACAGCAATGTCGCAGTGAGATCGGTGATCGGTCCGCGGACGGATTGGGCAAGATCGCGGCGCGCCGCCGGATATTGCTTGCGTTTGAGTGCGTGCACGCCGAGCACGAGCCGCGCGACACGATCGTTCTTGTCAAGCTGAACGACGCGATCGGCATATTTGACGGCTTCATCCACCTCACCGTCCACCAGGAACGAAAGGAACGCGCGGTCGAGCAGTTCACTGTTGCCCGGGTCACGTTTGAGCGCCGCCCGGTAATAGGCCGCAGCTGCCCCGGCGTCGCGTTGCTGACCGGCATGACGGGCTGCGAGATAGTTGCCCGACGCCGAGATGCTGCCGAGTTGCGGTGGACTCGACGCCTGCGCGGCAAGCTTGACGGGTGCTGCCGCGAGAATGGCAGCAAGCGCGCTGCCGGCAATGCAGCGGGCGAGGCTCGAAGACGTCACGGGCTAGTGCTCCAATGAGGCGGCCGGTCGCTGATTACGCGCGAACCGCAATGTTGTGCCGAGAATGGCCTTTTTGCGCCGCTCCTGCAAGAACGTGCCGGGCGGCATCGACGAAAACCAGCATGAAAGCCATGATGTGGCGTTATCGTGACGGTGCCGGCAGGATCAAATCACATCTTTCGGTATTGCGCCGGCCACGGGGAACCGGCTGGCCGCGACTCAGCAGGCCGCTGCCGGATTACATGTTCGGGTAGTTCGGCCCGCCGCCGCCTTCGGGAGGAACCCAGGTGATGTTCTGGTTGGGGTCCTTGATGTCGCACGTTTTGCAGTGGACGCAGTTCTGCGCGTTGATCACGAATTTCGGCGCGCCCGCTTCTTCCACCCATTCATAGACGCCGGCCGGGCAGTAGCGCGCAGAGGGGCCGGCGAACACATCGTGTTCGGACTTTTTTTGCAGCCCAAGATCCGCAACGTGCAAGTGAACCGGTTGATCTTCTTCGTGATTGGTATTGGACAGGAATACCGACGACAGCCGGTCGAAGGTCAGCTTGCCGTCGGGCTTCGGATAGGAAATCGGGCTGCATTCGGACGCAGGCTTGAGCGAAGCATAGTCCGGCTTGCCGTGCCCAAGGGTGCCGAATAGCGAAAATCCGAGCGTGTTCGTCCACATGTCGAGCCCGCCGAGCATGATCCCGGCCAGCGTTCCGAACTTCGACCAGAGCGGCTTTGCGTTGCGGACTTTCCAGAGGTCCTTGCCGATGGCCGAGGCCCGCCAGCCACTCTCATAATCCATGAGCTCGTCATGGCTTCGGCCTGCCGAAAGCGCCGCGGCGGCGGCCTCCGCGGCCATCATGCCGGACAGAATGGCGTTATGACTCCCTTTGATGCGCGGCACATTCATAAATCCGGCATCGCATCCAATGAGGGCGCCGCCCGGGAACGACAGCTTGGGCACCGATTGGTAGCCGCCTTCGGTCAAGGCGCGCGCGCCGTAAGCAAGCCGCTTGCCACCGTCGAACGTCGCGCGCACGAGCGGGTGCGTCTTGAAACGCTGGAATTCCTCGAACGGCGAAAGATAAGGATTCGAATAGTTCAGGTGCAGAACGAATCCGACCGACACCAGATTGTCATCAAGGTGATAAAGGAACGACGCCGCCGCCGGTCGAATTGTCGAGCGGCCATCCGAAAGTGTGCTGCACAAGACCCTTTCGGTGCTTGTCCGGCGCCACCTGCCACAGCTCTTTCAGGCCAAGTCCGAATTTCTGCGGTTCGCTTCCGCCCGCGAGGGCGAATTTCGCCATCAATTGCTTGGCGAGATTGCCGCGCGCGCCTTCACCGAACAGCGTGTACTTCGCGCGCAATTCCATCCCGCGCGTGAAACTGTCCTTCGGCTCGCCATTCTTGCCGACACCCATATCGCCGGTGGCGACCCCGGCAACCGCGCCGTTGTCGTCGTAAAGTACCTCGGCCGCGGCAAAGCCCGGATAGATTTCAACGCCGAGCGCCTCGGCCTTGCTCGCCAGCCAGCGGCAAACGTTGCCGAGCGACACGATGAAGTTGCCGTGATTACTCATCAGCGGCGGCATCATGAAATTGGGCAGTCGCAGCGCGCTGCCTGCCGTGAGGTAGTAGAAGCGATCACCCGAGACCGCCGTCTTGATCGGCGTATCTTCCGTGCGCCAGTCCGGCAGCAGGCGATCGAGGCCTACCGGGTCGATTACCGCGCCCGACAAAATGTGGGCGCCGACTTCGGAGCCCTTCTCCACCACGACAACCGAGATCTCGGGATTGACCTGCTTGAGACGGATCGCGGCCGCCAGCCCGGCAGGCCCGGCGCCAACGACCACAACGTCGAATTCCATCGCCTCTCGTGCAGGCAACTCGGCCATGAATTTCTCCCAGGCCATTCTCTACTTTTGCACATGGGGCGGCAATCGCGTGACCTCCATGCTAATGTGCATAAATGGTCCCCGGTCACGAAAGTTCGGCGCGCGATTTGCTTGATTTCTATATCGAGGCAGGTGCCGACGCGCTTGTCGGCGAGAAACCGGTCGATCGATTTGCGACCGCGGACGCGGTTTTGCCTGCGCGCGCCCCGATTGCGGCTACAGCGCGGGCCGAACCCGCGGCAAGTGCCCCCTCACCCGTCGCACCTCCCGCCCCCGATGAAGCGACCATGGCTGCGCGCGACGCCGCAAAGCGCGCAGCAACACTCGACGAATTGCGCGCCGTGCTCGACAGGTTCGAGGGTTGCGCCCTCAAAGCGACTGCAACCCAGTTGGTCTTCGCGGATGGCAATCCGCAAGCGCGGCTGATGTTTGTCGGCGAAGCGCCGGGACGCGACGAAGACATCGAGGGTCTGCCTTTCGTCGGCCGGTCCGGCAAATTGCTCGACCGGATGCTGGCGGCGATCGGCCTCGATCGCACATCGGTTTACATCGCCAATATCGTGCCCTGGCGGCCGCCGGGCAATCGCACGCCGACCCCGCAAGAGTTCGCAGATCTGCCTGCCTTTCATCTCGCGCCAGATCGAGCTGGCCGACCCGGACATTCTGGTCTGTCTCGGCGGCCCGTCAGCGCAAACGCTGCTCGGCATCAAGGAAGGCATCACCAAGACCCGCGGGCGCTGGTTCACCTTCAATACCGGAAAACGCGAAATCCGCGCCATGCCGACGTTTCATCCGGCCTTCCTGCTGCGCAGCCCGCTGCAAAAGCGCTTCGCCTGGCGCGACTTCCTCGCGATCAAGAAAGCGCTCGGCTAGCCGGCCACCGCGAATTTGATCGCGAACAGCAGCGCGAGCACCATGACCGCCGGCGACGCCTCGCGCGCCTTGCCGGAGATGATCTTGGCGAGCGCGTAAGTGATGAAACCAAGGCCGATGCCGGTCGCGATCGAGTAAGTCAGCGGCATGGTGATCGCGGTGACGACGGCCGGCGCATACTCCGTGATGTCCTCCCAGTCGATCTCCGCCAATCCGCGCGCCATCACGCAGGCGACATAGAGTAACGCAGCTGCCGAGGCATAGGCAGGAACCATTCCCGCGAGCGGGGCAAAAAACAGCGCCAGCAGGAAGAACAACCCGACGAAAGCTGCCGTCAGTCCCGTGCGTCCGCCCGCGGACACGCCGGCCGCGCTTTCGATGTAGCTTGTGGTCGTCGATGTGCCGATGACGGCGCCGAACATGGCCGCGAAACTGTCGGATATCAGCGCCTCTTTCATACGCGCGAGCTTGCCGTTCTTCATCAGACCGGTGCGGTGCGTGACACCGATCAACGTACCGGCGTTGTCGAACACGTCGACGAACAGGATCGAAAACACCACGATCAGGAACGTGAGCTCCCAGAGCCGCGAGAAATCAAGCTGCAGAAGCGTCGGAGCGATCGACGGCGGCATTGAGACCACGCCGGTGAACTTCGCGAGCCCGAATGGCAAGCCAATGACCGTTGCTGCGAGAATACCGATCAAAGTGCCGCCCAGAACGCGCCTGAAATTGAGCGCGGCGATCAGGACGAAGCCGAGCAGCATCAGGAACGCTTCCGGATTTCTCAGATCGCCGAGCGTGACCAGCGTCGCAGGATGATCGACCACCACCTTCGCTTCTTCGAGCGCGATGATACCCAGAAACATCCCGACGCCGGCGGACACGGCGAGCTTCAGGTTCTGCGGAATCGAGTTCGATGACGTATTGCCGGATGCGAAATACGGAGATCAGGAAGAACAGCACGCCCGAGCAGAACACGGCGGCGAGCGCCTGCTGCCAGGTGTACTTGTAGGTCAGCACCACCGTGAAGGCGAAGAAGGCGTTGATGCCCATGCCCGGCGCCAGCGCGATCGGATAGTTGGCGTAAAGCGCCATCACCAAAGTGCTGACGGCCGCGGCAACGCAGGTCGCGACGAAGACCGCGCCCTGGTCCATCCCCGCCTTTCCGAGAATGATGGGGTTCACGAAGACGATGTAGACCATCGTCAGAAACGTGGTCACGCCGGCAATGAATTCGGTGCGGACGTCGGTGCCCTGCTGCGCAAGGCCGAAATAGCGGTCCAGCGCGGCGGCGAAGGGAGCCTCATTCTTTGTGTTTGCCCTTTTGGCCATGTCCACCCCTCCAGCAAGCGCCCGGGGGCAAATCTAACGCGCCGGCATTGGGCCCGTCAGAAGCGATTGAGGCGCTGTGGATAGCTTGGAGGCAGCCGTTTCCGCTTCGATTTATCGCAGGATTGGAACGCAATAGGCTCGCCACGATTTAACGCCCACGCCTATACTTCCACGAGGGACATCCGGTCGGAGGGTGTGATGGATTTTGATCCTGTCCTGCTGGCCCGCCTGCAATTCGCCTTTACGATCATCTTCCACATCATTTTCCCGAGCTTCACGATCGGGCTGTCCGCCTATCTCGCAACCCTCGGCGTGATGTGGCTGCGCAGCGGCAATGACCGCTACCAGCATTTGATGCGGTTCTGGACGAAGATTTTCGCCGTGTCGTTTGCGATGGGCGTCGTTTCCGGAATCGTGCTGTCATACCAGTTCGGCACAAACTGGAGCCGCTTCTCGGTTGCGACCGGCAACGTGCTGGGGCCGTTGCTCGGCTATGAGGTGTTGGCAGCATTTTTCCTCGAGGCGACGTTCCTCGGGATATTGCTGTTCGGGTTCAATCGCGTGCCACCCTGGCTTTACGTGTTGTCGGCCGCGGTCGTCGCGACGGGCACGGCAATTTCCGCGTTCTGGATCCTGTCGGCCAACAGCTGGATGCAGACGCCGACCGGCCACGAAATACGCGATGGCATCGCCTATCCCGCCGATTGGCTAAAGGTCATCTTCAATCCAAGTTTCCCGTACCGGTTCGCGCATATGCTCAACGCGGCCTATCTCACGACAGGCTTCGTCGTGCTCGCGGTTGGCGCACGCTATCTCGTGGCCGGACGGCACATCGATGAAGGCCGTACCATGCTGCGCATGGCGATCGGCCTGACCGCAATCCTTGCGCCCTTGCAGCTGGTGATCGGCGACCAGCACGGGCTCAACACGCTCGAACACCAGCCGATCAAAGTGGCGGCGATGGAAGCGCACTGGGACGGAGGCAAGCCCGGCGACTTCCACATCTTCGCGTGGCCTGACGAAGTCGCAGGGGTGAACCATTTTGAATTGTCGATCCCGAAGGCCGCTTCGCTCGTCTTGACCCATCGAATGAACGGACTGTTTCCGGGCCTCAACAGCGTGCCGGCTTCAGATCGTCCGCCTGTGAAGATTGTTTTCTTCGCCTTCCGCATCATGCTGGCGGTCGGATTCTTCATGATCGCCGCTGCCCTGTTCGGTGCGTTCCTGTGGTGGCGCGGCACGCTGTTCGAGACGCGCTGGTATCTGCGCGTGATGGCACAAAGCTGGTGGGTCGGCTTCGTTGGGGTGATCTCTGGCTGGATCGTGACCGAGTGCGGTCGGCAGCCCTGGATCGTGCACGGGATCATGCGCACAGCAGACGCAACATCTCCGGTCCCGGGTGCGACTATTGCCGGCACGTTGGCTCTTTTCGTGCTGGCATATGGCGTCGTGTTCTCCTTCGGCATTTATTACATCAACCGGCTGATCGCGCAGGGGCCGCGTCAGGTTGCGGCGGAAACCGGGCGTTTCTCACCAAGCCCGATTTCGGCAGCACAGGACGCCGGCCGCGAAGCGTTGCAACGCCGATAAGGGGCGAAACCATGGAATGGTATCTCCCACTGATCTGGGCCGCGGTGATTGGCGTCGCCGTCGTCATGTACGTGTTGCTCGACGGCTTCGACCTCGGCATTGGCATCCTGTTTCCGTTCACACAGAACGAGAGCGAACGCGATCAAATGACGCGCTCGATCGCGCCTTACTGGGACGGCAACGAGACATGGCTGGTGCTCGGCGGCGCCGGATTGTTCGTGGCCTTTCCCAGGGCCTATGCGGTCATCATGCCGGCATTTTACGTTCCGGTGATCGTGATGCTGCTGGCACTGGTCTTTCGCGGTATCGCTTTTGAATTCCGCCACGTTTCGCGCAGCAAGACCGGATGGAACTTTGCCTTCGCGGCGGGCTCGACGCTTGCAGCCTTCGCACAGGGCGTCATCCTCGGCGGCTTGATCCAGGGCGTTTCGGTGCGTGATGGCGCTTACAGTGGCGGCTCGTTCGATTGGGCAACGCCGTTCGCATTCGTCTGCGGGCTTTCGCTGATCGCCGGTTACGGCTTGCTCGGCGCAACGTGGCTCGTGATGAAAACCGAAGGGCCGGTTGCCGAACGTGCGCGTGCACACGCCAAGACATTGTTGATGGCGGTGCTCGCATCGATGGTTGTCGTGAGTTTATGGACGCCGTTCACCGAGCCCCGCGTCGCGGCACGCTGGTTCTCGTTGCCGAATTTTTATTTCCTGTGGCCGGTGCCCGTCGTCACCGCACTGATTGCCTATCTTGAATGGCGCTGGCTCGAGGCGCGACGCGACGTTCCCCCGTTCCTGGCGACGATGGCCCTGTTCCTGCTCGGCTATCTGGGGCTCGTGATCTCGAATTTTCCGTATCTGGTGCCGCCGTCCCTCACGGTCTGGGACACCGCAGCCGTGCCGGCCAGCCAGATCTTCATGCTGCTAGGCACCTTGCTGCTGCTGCCGATCGTGATCGGCTACATCGTATTCATCTACTGGCTGTTCCGCGGCAAGGTTCGCGAGGGCGAGAGCTATCACTGAGGCGCCGACGGCCGCAGCATCGACCAGCCAAGGCGGATGAGCGGCAAGACGCCTTGCACCGTGCGCGGAAACGAGCGCGGCACCTCGGTCACCAGGTCAGGAAACTGTGCCTTGAGCGTCGCGGGAGGCGTGCCGGTGTTGTCGGCGGCCGGCCAGACGAGGATGCCGCCGTGCGTGCGGAAATCTGCGGGGCTGGCCCAGGGGCTGCGGTGAGGCGCCCACGCAAAATAAACGTGCGGCCGGTTCGGAGCGGCGAGCGCGATCAGCGGCGCAAGCCGCGGATCACCGCTCAGATATGCGAGCGGCTTGCCGGTGCGGCGCTGAAAAATGTCTCCGTAGAATTGCCCTTCCGCGTTGGCCGGCTGCATGATTCTGAGATCGATGCCGACGATCCAGGGCGAGATGGCAAGGCCGATCACGACCAAAGCTGGTGGCGCGAACAGCAGACCGAACCAGGCCGACGACACCAATCTTTCGCGATAGAGCAGGATCTTGTCGCCAGCGGCGAGAACAACTGCGAGCCCTGAGAGCACGACGATCGGTGTAACGCGATCCAACGGACCGAGGCGATTGCTGACAAAGACAACCGCAATCGCGACCAAAGCAGGTGCGATGGCAAACAGATAGACGAAAGCGCGCGCGAGTGGCTCAACGGGATGTCGCTCGATCTCCGGCGCGCGCTCACGGGGATGACGCGGCCAACCGCTCGCCAGCGTGACGAGGAGCGCGAGCCCGAGGTGCGTCAGAAGCAGCACGGCGAAGAGCCAAATGCCCGGCGCCAGCCGTCCCGCGGCGCCGACGTTCTCGTCGAAGCCCTCCAAAACCAGCGAACGATTTCCGCCCAGCCAGAGCGCATGCGGGAAGACGACGATGAACAGAAGGATCAGCGCGATCCACGGCTCAGGATGCAAGAGGGATGCGCGACCGCGCGGCGTCAATGGAGTGAAGACGACGAACAGGACGAAAAGGATCAGGCCTGCGTAGCTTGCAAGCATGAGCAGACCGAGAACAAGCGCAAGCAGGAACCAGTAACCGCGGCGCCTCTCGCCGAGGGCGCGCCAATAGTAAAGCAGCGCCAAAGCCCACAAGGGGGCAGCGAGGATCGCCGGTCCGAAGTCCGGGCTCGGCACCGAGAATGCGGCAATACCCACCATCAGCAGCACGGCAAGAACCGCGTGGCGTATGCCGACGATCGCACAGCCGAGCCTGAACACCGCCCAATAAGCGAGGACGATGCAAGCTTGCGCCAGAGCATAGAGCCCGAAGGACCCTGCGATCCGGAAGGCGATTTCACCGAGCCAGAATGCGAGCGGCGGTCCGAGATAGCTGCCGAGCACGAATTCGTGCCCTATGGCCAGCAGCATCGGCACTTCGCCGGGCGGCGCGCTGTAGAACAAGGCCGGAATGAACGTCCATAGCGCCGCCTGCGTCAGCGCAACCGTCCAGAACACGACCGCGGGGCGCCCGCGTAGAAATTCAATGAGCAGGGAGACGTAATGCATTGGCCCGGGCGGGGTGAAAACGGACGGGAGCTTATTTTTCGCGCATGATCTTATCCGAAAACCGCCTTTCAGTTTTCGGGATCATGCGCCCGGAGGAATAGAGAAGCCGGGCTAAAGAGGCAATAACTCGGAGATCACCTCGTCCGAGGCGCCGCCAAGGGCCGCGAGCTTGGCCGCCACCGGTGCAAACGACCTGCGGTGGTGGATCGTCGGCCCGAGCCGTGCCAGCGCGGCGAAATGCTCCGGCACGCTGTAACCCATGTGCCGCTCGAAGCCGTAGCCAGGATGGGCAAGGCCGAGCCGCATCATCAGCCGGTCGCGCGTCACCTTGGCGACGATCGAAGCCGCCGCGACCGACAGCACAAGCGCATCTCCCGAAACCACCGTTACGCAGTCGCAACCGCAATCGATCTTCTGATTTCCATCGACGAAGACCAGTTTCGGCAGGACCGGCAACGCCTTGACGGCGCGCGCCAGCGCCCAAAGCGAAGCGCGCAGGATATTGTCGCGGTCGATGCGCTCGACTGCGCCAAAGGCGACCGCCACCTGCGCGGTGGCGCAGATCTTTTCGTAGAGTTTCTCGCGCGCCTCAGCATCGAGCTTCTTGGAGTCGTTAAGCCCGCGCGGAATCCGGTCGGGATCAAGAACGACGGCGGCCGCCACCACCGGTCCGGCGAGCGGGCCACGGCCGGCCTCGTCGCAACCGGCGACCGGCCAGATGCCATTTTTAAGTGCCCGCCGTTCGCGCCGGAAGGTTGGACGCAAGATCGGCTCGTCGAGCGGCAGGCGCGGATCTGGCTTGGATTTTTTTGCCATCGCCGCGATGAGTGCGCTGCGCGCGGCGCAAGTCAACCTGAACGTTCGAGCCTGTGAACAGTCCGGGACCAGGAACCCGCTAATCCGGCAACTGCAGGCGCCCGTCATCGGTCAGGGGAAAGTGCGGATTGTAGGCCACCTCCCAGAGATGGCCGTCGAGATCCGAGAAATAGCCGCTGTAACCGCCCCAGAACGCATCCTGCGCGGGCTTGCGGATCACCGCCCCCGCCTCGCCGGCGCGTCTGATCACGACGTCGACGTCGTGCTCCGATCGGCAGTTCCAGGCCAGCGCGATGCCGCGAAAATTTTCGGCCATGCCTTCGGACGCAATGTTGGCGTCGTTCGCAAGTTCGTCGGACGGAAAGACGGCAATGGCACAGGCTCCGGCCTGGAAAAATCCGACGCCCTCGGCCGCAAGCGCCTTGCGGCGAAACCCCAGCATTTCGTAGAAAGCGATGCTGCGCTTGAGATTGGCGACGCCGAGCGTCACCAGCGACAGGATTCCCGAAGGCTCATTCATGATCCGAATAGACTTCAGCTGTTCCGTGCCTGGTTTCGGCTTGCGGAAGTGTTCGGTTGTGAGCTGTGTTCGCGAAACATTGAGCCCGAGTTTCTCGCAAGCCATCTCGAAGCGACGGCCGATCATCCAGGCATAAGGTCCGGTGCCCTTCATGCGCGTGCCCCATGCCGAGTCGTAGTCCTTTCCGCCCCGCATATCGCGGATCAGCTTGAACACGTGGCGGTACCGGTCGGGATAGTTCGCGATCAGCCATTCGCGAAACAGGTCGCGCACCTCGAGCGGAAGGCGCAACAAGACGTAACCGGCTTCTTTCACGCCGGCCGTGCGCGCAGCCTCGAGGATGCGCTCGATTTCCATGTCGTTGAGGGCCGGTATCACCGGCGCAACCATGACCGTTGTCGGCACGCCGGCCTGTGCGAGCCGCCGCAGCGTCTCAAGACGCCGCATCGGCGTCGCGGCCCGCGGCTCCATCTTGCGCGCAAGCGTAGCATCCAGCGTGGTGACCGACAGGGCAACCTTTGCAAGATTGCGCTCTGCCATGCGCGCAAGAATATCGAGATCGCGCAGCACCAGCGCCGATTTCGTAACGATGCCGACCGGGTGGCCCGCGCGGTCGAGCACTTCAAGGATGCGCCGCATCACTTTGTAGCGCCGCTCGATCGGCTGGTACGGATCCGTATTCGTGCCGATGGCGATCACTTTCGGCTCATAGCCGGCCGCTGACAATTCCTTTTCGAGCAAGTTCGCCGCTTCCGGCTTCACCAGCAGCTTGGATTCAAAATCAAGGCCCGGCGACAGGCCGAGATAGGCGTGCGTCGGTCTGGCAAAACAGTAGATGCATCCGTGCTCGCAGCCTCTGTAGGGATTGATCGAGCGATCGAAGCCGATATCGGGCGAGTCATTGCGGGTGATGATCTTCCGCGTGGAGTCCACGGTGACGGTGGTCTTGAAAGGCGGCAGCTCGTCCAGCGTCCGCCAGCCATCGTCGAATGCCACCCGCGCCAGCGGCTCGTAACGTCCCGACGCGTTGCTCTGCGCGCCGCGTCCGCGGCGGCGTTCGTGTTCAACGACGACGCCAAGCAATTCGCTGACGTCGTCATAGGCGCCCGCCGGCGCGGAGGGCAGCTCCCTCACCGGCGGGCGACTCTGGGCTGCGTTTGATCGAGCCATGAGTCCACCCTAACCGCAGAATGTGAACATAACAAGAACAGATTTTGGCAGTTGCCGCCGTGTATAATTCGGGCGCTTATCGCCCTATCTCGTGGCGGCGAACGCCATACGCCACATGATATGGTGGCAACGGTATTGACTGGCTACAGTTCCATGTTGAGTGCGATCATTTCCACGCAGAATTCAGAGCGGAGCCTGGTGCCGACCCTTTCGGCGCTCGTACCCGCGGCCGCAGCCGGTCTTTTGGCCGAGGTTGTCATTGCCGACGCAGGCTCCCGCGACGCGACGGCTGACGTTGCCGACATCGCCGGCTGCCGTTTCACAAGCTCGACCGAGGCGCTCGGAATCCGTCTCAAGGCCGCCGCAGCGACCGTGCGCAGCCCTTGGGTCATGTTTCTGCGCGCCGGGGCTGTGCCGCAGCCAGGGTGGATCGAGGCAGCCGACCATTTCATCCAGACGACTGGCCTTCTGGAAGACGCTGGGCGAGCAGCCATATTTCGCCTCCCCGGCCTCACCAACGCCGTGCGCCCAGGGTTTGCGGAGCTTCTGGCAATCGTGCGTGCTGCGATTGCCCGCGGTCCAAGGCCCGAACAGGGCCTGCTCATCGCGCGGCGCCTATACGATGCGATTGGTGGGCATTCCGCAGGAGATGATGCCGAGGCCGCTATCTTGCGCCGCCTCGGCCGCCAAAGACTGGTGGTCCTGCCCGCTGCAATCACGATACCGAATACTTGACTTTGTCAACTAATTGGCCGACGCTGCTGCGCCATGGCCAGCCAGCAGACGATCGCGGCCGTCCGCCGCTTCAATCGCTTCTACACGCGGCAGATCGGCGTGCTGCGCAAGAATTATCTCGACAGCCCCTACTCGCTCGGCGAAATGCGCGTGCTCTATGAGTTGGCCCAAAACGAAAAACTGACGGCGAGCGATATTGCACGCACGCTCGACCTCGATATGGGCTATCTCAGCCGGCTCCTGCGCAACTTCGAGAAACGCGGGCTCATCAATCGCAAGACCTCCGCGACCGACGCACGCCAGAGCCACCTCGCCTTGACCGCGCGCGGCCGCAAGATTTTCGCGCCGATGGAACAACGCTCGCAACAATATGCCGCCTCGATGCTCGCCAAGCTCGACGACACGCAACAGGAGCAAATCGTTTCAGCCATGAACGCGATCGAGACATTGCTGGCCGGTGCGCCCGCGGCGAAAGCCGACGCTCGTCCGGCCTATACTTTGCGCGAGCCTCGCGCCGGCGATTTCGGCTGGATCGTGTCGCGCCACGCCGAACTTTATTTGCGCGAATACGGCTGGGCCGATCCGTTCGAGGGGCTGTGCGCGCAAATCGTCGCCGACTTCGTCAACAATTTCGATCCCGAGCGCGAGCGCTGCTGGATCGCCGAGATGAACGGCGAGAATGTCGGCTGTGTCATGCTGGTGAAAGACGACCAGCCCAATGTCGCGCGCCTGCGCCTGTTGCTGGTCGACCCGAAAGCGCGTGGGCTCGGGCTAGGCGCCAGGCTTGTCGATGAGTGCGTGCGCTTTGCGCGAGCCAAAGGTTACGCAAAGGTCACTTTATGGACGCACAGCGTGCTCTCCGCCGCACGGCATGTCTATGAGGGCGCGGGCTTCAAGCTGACATCGAGCGAGCCCCGCCGCAGCTGGGGCAAGGACGTCGTCGCGGAGTTCTGGGATCTCGAGCTCTAAACTTCAGGCAAGGTTGTTACGCCGTCGCGCCACGAGCGCGGCCAGCAAAAGTGGGCACCGGTTTTGCGTCCGGCCGCGCTCGCTTTGTTACATGAGCACGCAATCCGGGCGGCTAACCGGTGCCCACTTAGCCTGATTGCGTGCGTGCTTTGGGGCGTCGCAGATGCTCGTCGAGCCTCGGCAAGATCTCCACGAAATTGCAGGGCCGGTAGCGGTAATCGAGCTGGTGCACCAGAATTTCGTCCCAGGCATCGCGGCACGCGCCGGGCGAACCCGGCAGGCAAAAAATGTAAGTCGCATTGGCGACGCCGGCCGTCGCCCTCGTCTGGATCGCCGATGTGCCGATCTTCCTCTCGCTGACCAGCAGGAACATCGTCGCGAATCCGTCCATCTTCTTCTCGAACAGCGGCTCGACCGCTTCCGGCGTGACATCACGGCCGGTAAAGCCCGTGCCCCCGGTGGTAATCACGACGTCGATGAATTTGTCGGCGATCCACGCCTTGACGTGCTGGCGGATTGCCTTGACCTCGTCTTTCACAATCGCGCGTTCGGCCACGACATGTCCTGCGGCGCGGATGCGCTCGATCAGCGTCGCGCCGGACTTGTCGTCGCTTGCCTCGCGCGTGTCGGAAACCGTCAGTACCGCAATTTTCAGCGGCACAAATTGTCGGCTTTGATCGATACCGGGCATGGTTCGTTCCTAGAGCGCCGTCGCCGAGAAGGTATTGCAGGACGAGACCTTGCCGTCTTTCAGACCGATCGTGAACCACCGCTGCCGCTGCGCCGATGAGCCGTGCGTGAAGGCATCGGGCACGACATAACCGCGCGACTGCTGCTGCAGTCGGTCGTCGCCGATCGCCGCTGCGGTCTGCAATGCCGCTTCCACGTCGCCCGGCTCAAGCGAGTTCCAACGCTGATTGGAATGATGCGCCCAGACGCCGGCAAGGCAGTCAGCCTGCAGTTCGACCCGCACCTGGATGCGATTTGCTTCCGCGCGGCTTCCGACGTCGCGTTGCGCTGATTGCGCCTTCGGCAGGATGCCGAGCAGGTTCTGCACGTGATGGCCCACTTCGTGCGCGATCACATAGGCTTCCGCAAATTCGCAGGCCTTGCCGCTGCAGCCGCGGAAACGAACCTGCATGTCGCGGAAGAAAGAGGTATCGAGATAGATGCGCCGGTCGTTCGGGCAATAGAACGGGCCCATTGCCGATTGTGCGAATCCGCAACCGCCCTGGATTGCTCCTGAGTACAGCCGCAATCGCGGCACACGATACTGCTGCCCTCCACTTTTGAAGATTTCGGTCCAAGTATCCTCGGTATTGCCGAGGACCGCAGCAACGAAGTCGCCCAACTTGTCCTTTGGCACACCCGTCTGCCGCGGCTGGCTAGGTTCGTAGGGCTGCTGGTAGTGCCTGCCGCTGTTCACCATCTCGGCGCCGCCGATGAGGATGCTCGGATCGATGCCGAGCGCCCAGCCGATCAGGCCGAGCACGACGATTGTTCCGATGCCGAGGCCGCCGCCCCCGACAGGGATACCGATGCCGCCGCCACCACCGAAACCGCCGTCGTCACCTCGACTGTCTTCAACGTTGTCGCTGCGGCGGAAATCGTCCCAACGCATCGTGAATTCCTCCAAGCCTTTACGTAATCATCGCCGAACTGCGCGCACGCGTCCAACACCTGCTCGGTATCCGCGTAAGCCCAGATTAAATAGGCAGAATTTGCCCAGTTGCGAGCCGCAGCCATAAACCGGTTTTTTACTTTGGACGCTCAAGATGCAGGCCTGTCGGTTGTAGGTCCCGCGTCGCCGACCGCGTCACCTGAGTCAGAGTCCTGAGTCATGGTTGTGTCGCGTCGCGGGGCGCCCAAAAGGGCGCCCCGTGGAGTATCAGAGAGTCTGCAACCGCATCGCGTTCTTGCAGGCGATTGCATCTCCGGAATGGCGAAACTCCCGGCGGCTTCCGTCGATCTCGTCTTCGCCGACCCTCCTTACAATCTCCAGCTCGCGAGCGATCTCAAGCGCCCGGACGATTCGCGCGTCGACGCCGTCGATGACGACTGGGACAAGTTCGCAAGCTTCTCCGCCTACGATGAATTCACGAAAGCCTGGCTCACCGCGTGCCGGCGCGTGATGAAACCGGCGGCGACCATCTGGGTCATCGGCTCCTATCACAACATCTTCCGGGTCGGCACGATCATGCAGGACCTCGGCTTCTGGATTCTCAACGACGTGATCTGGCGCAAGTCGAATCCAATGCCGAACTTTCGCGGCCGGCGCTTCACCAACGCGCACGAGACATTGATCTGGGCTTCGCGCGATGCCGATGCGCGCGGCTACACGTTCAATTACGAGGTGCTCAAGGCCGGCAACGAAGATATCCAGGTGAGGTCAGACTGGACCTTGCCGCTTTGCACCGGAGAAGAGCGCCTCAAGGGACGCAACGGCAAGAAACTGCATCCGACACAGAAGCCGGAAGCGCTGCTCGCGCGCGTGCTCCTGTCGAGCTCGCGTCCGGACGACCTGGTGCTCGACCCCTTCTGCGGCACCGGCACGACCGGCGCGGTCGCCAAACGTCTCGGACGGCGCTTCATCGGCTGCGAGCAGGATCCCAAATATGCGAAGGCGGCCGAGCAGCGCATCGGCCGGGTCAAGCCGCTGGAAGCGCCGACGATCGCCCCGTTCGTGACCGCGCGCGAAGCTCCGCGCGTGCCGTTCTCTGCGTTGATCGAGCGCGGCCTGGTTACGCCAGGCGCGCGCCTGGTCGATGCCAAGAAGCGCCACAAGGCGCTGGTGCGCGCCGATGGCGCGGTATCGCTCGACGGCACGGTCGGCTCCATTCACCGCATCGGCGCGCTGGCGCAGGGCCTTGAAGCCTGCAACGGCTGGACCTTCTGGCACGTGGAGACGCCGAAAGGCCTCACGCCGATCGATGCCTTCCGCGCCGTTATCCGCTCCGAGATGGCCGAGGCCGCAGAATAACGCGGCTCAAGCGGCAATCACATCGACAAGAAGTTCGAGCGAGCGCTTCGCGAAAGCATCCATATTCGCCAACCTGTCGGCACTGCCGGTGCGCAGCGTGATCGCGCGCTCTGTCGGGCCGGCCACGGCCAGGCAGGTGTGCCCCGCAGGATCGCCGTAGCGGTTGCCGGACGGACCGGCGGCGCCGGTTTCGCCGAAGCCCCATGTGGCACTATGGCGCTCGCGCACAAGTCGCGCGATCAGCAGCGAATAGTCTTCGGTCGCAGGGCGGAGGCCCTTCATTTCTGAGTCACCGATGCCGAGCAGCGCGGCGCGCGAAGACTTCGTGTAGACCACCGCGCCACCAAGAAAGTAGGCAGAGGCGCCAGGCACAGCGAGCAAAGTCGCGGCGACGAGGCCTCCGGTCGAGGATTCTGCAATTGCGATCGTCTGCTTGCGCGCGATCAGACTCGCGGCGATTTTTTCCGCGAGCGGCAACAGCGCTTTCATAGATCGCCTCGTCCGATCTGGCTGAGCACGCGAAACACACCCACCTCGGCTCCGGGAAACCGCCCTAATAGCCGCTTGCCCAGCGTCTCGGCGTCGGACTGGTGCAGCGTATCGACCATCAAGCAGGCTTTGATCTTCCTGTCGCCGCCGCGCAGCTTCTCCTCCATGGATACCGGCATGCCGGCGGGGTCGAGTGCAATCCAGATTTCGCCGCCGGCGATATTCGTGTCCCGCACCAGTTCGTCGAGCGCTGCGGTGAGCGCGCCAACATCCGGTGTTTCGTTGAAACGTGCCGTCACTGCGAAAGCGCCGCGAAACGCGCCGCGCCGGATCGTCCGCCGGCATACCGTGCGGTTCATGTTGAGGAACACCTCGGACATGATCCGCTTGGTCATCGGCGTCGGATTGTCGAGCCGCTCGAGATAAGGCTTCGAGGTCAGCACATCGGGAGATTCGACAAGATAAAAGTTGAAATAGCCGGCGCTCCCGGAAATCGCCTGATGCCGGCGGCCGAACAGAAAACCAGGAACGGCGAGCCGCTCTTGCAGATGCTCACCCTGGAACCAGGCGTCGAATTCGTCCTCGCGGCCGGCGCGGCAGTCGTTGAAAATTGCGAGGATTCCGGGTTGCGCAGCCGACATTGCTATTTCGCCGCAACCACCATGATCTCGACCTTGTAGTCGGGCGCCGCAAGCCGCGCCTCGACCGTCGCGCGCGCGGGCGTATTGCCGGGCGCCACCCAGGCATCCCAGACCGCATTCATCTCGGCGAAATTGGCCATGTCGGTGATCCAGATGTTTGCAGACAAGAGCTTGCTCTTGTCGGTGCCGGCCTTCGCCAGGAACCCGTCGATCTGCCTGAGAATGTCCTGCGTCTGCTCCTTGACGCTCTTGCCCTTCGGATTATCGGCGACGATGCCAGCCAGGTAGACGGTATTTCCGTGGACCACCGCCTTGCTCATGCGCGGCCCTACTTCGTGACGTTCGATGGCCATGCCATTCCCCTTTTCAAAACTCAAAAAACCATTCCTACCGATCTTTCGCGGCTGTGGGAACCGGCACCGCCGGCGCGACTTAACGCTTGGAACAGCATTCAAGGAGACGCGCCATGGGATGGTTTTCACCCGACATGCAGACGATGAAGGATCTCTTCCTGCACTCGATGCAGGACATCTATTACGCAGAGCACCAGATCGAGAAAGCCTTGCCGCAGATGGTCGAGAAGGCCTCCGACACTGAACTCAAGAAAGGGTTCCGGACTCACCTCAAGCAGACCAAAGGCCAGATCAAGCGGCTCGATCAGGCGTTCAAGAAACTGAAGGTAACGCCGCAAGGGACAAAATGCCCGGCGATCGACGGCATCATCGATGAGGCGCAGGAAATCGCCGGCGAGATTGAGGACAAGATGGTGCTCAACGCCGCGTTGATCGCGGCGGCGCAGGCGGTCGAGCACTATGAGATCACACGATACGGCACGCTCGTGGCCTGGGCCAAGTTGCTGGGCCGCAACGACGTCGCCAAGGTGCTGAACATGAACCTCAAGGAAGAGAAAGCAACCGACAAAAAGCTCAACGGGATCGCCAAACGCAAGATCAATCGCAAGGCAGCTGCGCGGCAGCGCAAGCGGCCCGATGCGGTCGAGCGGGCGGAAAACTCGATGCTTGTGGCGGCGGCGGGAATCCCGGCGGTCTAGTGGCCGTCGAGTGCGTGCGCCAACACTTTGCGCATGACGTTCGGCAAAGCTTCGCCGGGAGCATCCGCGAGCCTGACCCAGCGCGCGCCTTTTGGGGCCTTTGCTGCCCGCGGAACGCGCGCGACAAACACCGCGAGTTCGAGCGGGAAATGCGTAAAGACGTGACGGACGACGCCGGGGATGCGTCGCCACTTTGCGCGCGCGATAGGCGGCGCGAACCGCGACGCGCGGTCGAAATCAAAATCGTGCGCCCATTCGCTGCCGGGAACTTCGCTCATGCCGCCGAGCAGGCCTTTCTCCGGGCGACGGCGCAAGAGCACGCTCGCATCGTCACGCAGCGCGACGAAAGCAGCGCCGCGCCGTAACTTGCCTTCGCGCTTCGGCGCCTTGCGAGGGAATGTCTCTTGGTCGCCACGCGCATTCGCGGCACATGCGCGATTCCACGGACAGAGAGCGCAGGTTGGACGCTTGGGCGAACAGATGGTCGCACCGAGATCCATCATTGCCTGTGCGAAGTCGCCGGAACGTTTGGCAGGCAATAGCGATGCCGCCAGCCGCTTGATCGCCGGCTTGGCGGCGGGCAATTCCTCCTCGACAGCGAACAGCCGCGCGATGACGCGCTCGATATTGCCGTCGACCGGAACCGCCGGATGATCGAACGCGATCGCCGCGATCGCCGCAGCGGTGTAGTCGCCAATGCCCGGCAGCGCGCGCAACGCCTCGATGTCTTCGGGAAATTTTGCGTTGTGCCGCTCGACCACGACCTTCGCGCAGCCATGCAGATTGCGGGCACGCGCGTAGTAGCCAAGCCCTGCCCAGGCCCGCAAAACATCTTCAAGATCAGCAGCCGCCAGCGCCTCGATCGTCGGCCATCTCGCCAGGAACCGGGCGTAATAAGGCGCGACAGCCTTGACCGTCGTCTGCTGCAACATGATTTCGGACAGCCAGACACGGTAGGCGTCCGTGCGTTGGCCCGGCCCTGCGCGCCAGGGCAGCACGCGCGCATGCCTGTCGTACCAGGCGAGAAGATCGGCGGCCTCCGGCCGGAGAGGTTTCTTTCGCGACGGCGATCGGACTGCTACGGTCATGACGCCGACGATGGCATAAGGCCCGTCCCGATGAGCAAGCCCTCGCGCAGTTTTCCCCGGCCGCTTTCGGAGCTGTTGAGCGCGACCCTGAGCGACGTCCTCAAGGCGCAGGGCTTTGCCTCGACCGAGATCATCTCCCGTTGGCACGACATTGTCGGCCCCGAGATTGCCGGTCACAGCGAGCCACTCAAGATCAATTGGCCGCGTGCCGCGGCCGACGAGAAGTCGGAACCCGCCACTTTGGTGTTGCGGGTCGAGGGCCCCGCGGCGCTCGAAATTCAGCACCTGTCAGCGGTCATTCTCGAACGGGTCAATCGTTTCTTCGGTTGGCAGGCCATCGGCCGAATTGCCATTCGGCAAGCCCCGCTCCGGCGCCGGGAACCGTCGCCACCCCCAAAAATCGATGAGGCCGCGGCCGCGCGGATCGCCGACGCTCTTCCCGACGTCAAGGATGACAATCTGCGTCAGGCGCTGGGCCGGCTGGGTTCGGCGATCAAGGGAAATTGAGCCATCCGAACGGCTTGGCAGGCGGGCGTGCCATTGCCACAATTGTGCGGTCCAGCTAGCCAATACGCTGAATTCGACCGGCGTTTAGCCCAGGAGCCTCCTTTGCAGATGACCCGCCGCAAATTTTGC
This sequence comes from uncultured Alphaproteobacteria bacterium, assembly GCA_963718035.1. GTDB lineage: Bacteria > Pseudomonadota > Alphaproteobacteria > Rhizobiales > Xanthobacteraceae > Pseudolabrys. The sequence continues at coordinate 194,805 of CAVQYD010000019.1, forward strand.
CAGACCACGGCCACCCTGGCGCTTGCCACCAGCGTGGTTGGCTTCGCGTCGCTCTCTCCGTTCCCCGATATGGCGTTCGCCGAAACGGTGCCGACCGACGAATTGATGAAGCCAGAGGCGTTGCCCGACATGGCAATGGGCAACGACAAGGCGTCCGTGACTGTCATCGAATACGCCTCGATGACATGCTCGCACTGCGCGCATTTCCAAGAAACTACTTTCCCCGAACTCAAGAAGCGCTACATCGACACGGGGAAGGTCCGCTACATTTTCCGCGAATTCCCGCTCGACAGTCTCGCCGCTGCGGCTTTCATGCTCGCGCGTTGCGCCGGCAAGGACGACAAGGACAAATATTTTGCGCTGGTCGACACGTTGTTCCGGCAGCAACGGCAATGGGCCGTGGAAAAGCCGATCCCGCCGCTGCTCGCCATCGCCAAGCAGGCGGGCTTCACCGAGCAGACGTTCAATGCTTGCCTCGCGAATCAGCAGATGCTCGACGGCATCGAAAGCATCCGCCAGCGAGCCATCAAGCAGTTCAAGGTGCAGTCGACACCGACATTTTTCATCAACGGAACGGCTCATCCCGGCGCCCTGTCCATCGACGAAATGGCCAAGGTAATCGACCCCTATCTCAAGGGCTGATAAGGGTTTTTTGGCCTGGCCGGACGCCGATACGGCTCCGTTTTGTGCGCCGCCTTGCCGTCGCCTGCCCGAAAGGTCTGGAAAACCGTGGCCGCCGTCCGCAGGGCAGTTGCCCTTGCGAGCGCGGCGATTCATTCTCCGCCCGACGCGGCAAACGGGCAGCCAAACCCGGCCAAGCCCCGGGAAGGCTTGCTGAATTAGTGAATGCAAAACTTGATGGACCGGCGGGTTCTCTCGTCCCGCCTCGCGCAACGACCCAACGAGTCGCCGTTCCCGCAATTCCGATTTGGCGGTGCAGGAAGGTCGCAACATATGCGCCAACAAAAAAGTGCAATGAGGCCTTAACGCAATGAAGCTCACAAGGCTGCGCCTGCTTGGCTTCAAGTCTTTCGTGGAGCCGACCGATTTTGCGATCGAGCCCGGATTGACGGGCGTCGTCGGTCCGAACGGGTGCGGCAAATCGAACCTGGTCGAAGCATTGCGCTGGGTCATGGGCGAGTCTTCGCACAAGTCCATGCGCGCTGCGTCGATGGACGATGTGATTTTTTCGGGCTCGAACACGCGACCTGCGCGCAACAACGCCGAAGTGGCGATTGCCATCGATAATTCGTCACGATCGGCGCCTGCCGCCTTCAACGACCAGGATTCAATCGAAATCGCGCGCCGCATCGAGCGGGACTCCGGCTCCAACTATCGCATCAATGGGCGGGAGGTGCGCGCCCGCGACGTCCAGATCCTGTTTGCCGACGCCTCCACCGGCGCACGCTCGCCCGCGCTTGTGCATCAGGGCCGCATCGGCGAGATCATCCAGGCCAAGCCCGAGCAGCGCCGGCGCGTGCTCGAAGATGCCGCCGGTGTCGCCGGCCTGCATGCACGCCGGCATGAAGCGGAGCTGCGGCTCAAGGCTGCGGAAACAAATTTGCTACGGGTCGAGGATGTCATCGGACAACTCGCCGCGCAGGTTGACGGCCTGAAGAAACAGGCGCGGCAGGCGATCCGCTATCGCACGGTGTCGTCGCAGGTGCGAAAGGCGGAGGCGACGCTCTATCATTTGCGCTGGACCGCCGCCAACAATGAGGTGGCGGAGGCCGAGCACGCCAAAGACGTCAGCGTGCGCACGGTTGCGGATCGTGTCGGCGCCGAGGCGGAAGCCTCCAAGCGCCAGGCATTGGCTGCCGCGGCACTGCCCGAGCTGCGCGAGGCGGAGGCGCGCGCCGGCGCGGCGCTGCACCGCCTCAATATCGCGCTGCAGGATCTCGACCGGGAAGAGGCCCGCGCCAAGGACCGCATTGCCGAGCTCGATCTGCGGCTGGTGCAATTGGCCGCGGATACCGAGCGCGAGCAGCGACTTGCCGTGGATGCCGAACAAGCAATCGCTCGCCTCGCCGCCGAAGAAGAAACCATTCGTGCGGAGGCGCGCGAGAGCGCCGGCCGCCGCAGCGGCATCGATGCCAAAGTGGCCGAGGCGGACGGCGAACTCGGCGCCGCCGAGAAGATCTTTACCGACGTCACGACCGCGCTTGCCGACCTCGCCGCCCAACGCAACCGTTTCGAAAATGCCGCACGTGAGCAGGGCGAACGCGTCGCAAAAATCTCTTCCGAGATCGCCGCAATCGAGCGTGAGCTTTCGACGCTGCAGAGGGCCGACAATGCCCCACTTGCTGCCGCGGTCGAAGGGGCGCAGGCCGCGCTAACCGAGGCGGAAGCAGCGGCGGTTGCCGCCGAAGCCGCACACAACGTCGCGCGCGGCGACCTGGAAACGGCGCGCGAGGCGTTGTCGGAATCGGAAAAACGCGTGCAGCGGCTGGAAACCGAGGCGAAGACCCTTTCCAAGATGCTGTCGCTTGAGACCCGCAGCCTATGGCCGCCGGTCATCGACCACGTTGCGGTGGAGAAAGGCTACGAGAAAGCGCTTGGCGCTGCGCTCGGCGACGATCTCGATGCCCCGATTGATCCATCGTCTCCCATGCACTGGAGCGAAGTTGCAGGCGACGGCAGCGACCCTGTACTGCCGGAGGGGACGGAGCCGCTGGCGCGCTACGTGAAAGCTCCAACGCAACTCGCGCGGCGGCTCGCTCAGGTCGGAGTTGTCGAGCGTGATGCCGGCAGTCGTCTTGCCGCGAGCCTAAAGACCGGTCAGCGGCTCGTATCACGCGATGGCGATCTGTGGCGCTGGGATGGTTTCGTCGCGGCCGCCCATGCCCCGACTGGCGCCGCGCGTCGCCTCGCGCAGCGAAGCCGGTTCGTGGAGATCGACACTGAGCTCGAAAGCGCGCGCGGCGACGTCGATGCCAAGCGCCACTCGCTGGAGGCAGCGCAGTCGGCCTTCGATGCAGCAAGCAGTGCTGAAACGGAGACGCGGGCGCGCGAGCGCGATCTCAACCGGCAAGCTGCGCGGCTTTCGGCACTCGCGGAGGCGCGGGCACGGCTGACCATGAGCCGTAACGAGGCCGCAGCTGCAAAGACTGAAGCTGAGTCTTCGCTCGGCGCGCTTGCACCCGCTGCGGAACTGGAAACGAAGCTCGCGCAGGTGCGCGACGATATCGCTGGCAAGCGCACCAAGCTTGCTGAAGTTCAGGCCGAACAACAGGCAATCGTCCGCGAAGCCGAACTTGCCGATCGCCGGCTGTCGCAGCTCTCCACGGACAAGAACAGCTGGGTCGAACGCCAGCAAGGCGCCCGCACCCAGATCGCGACGCTGGAACAGCGCATCGTTGAGGCCAAGCGTGATCGCACCGAGCTGGAAAACGCACCCCAGATATTCGCGGAAAAACGCAGCGCCCTGATCACCGAGGTGCAATCCGCGGAGGCCGAACGCCGTGCCTGCGCCGACCGGCTCCAACAGGCCGAGAACGCGCTGGCGGAAGCCGACCGCGATGCGCGCGCGGCTCTCGAGGCAGCCAGCGCCGCGCGCGAGGACCTAGCCCGCGCAGAGGAGCGTTTCGAGGGCGCGAAGCGAAGGCTTGCAGATGTCGGCCGTGAAATTCACGACATGCTGGAGATTCCTCCTTCGGCGGTGGCGGAGCTCGCCGAGATAAAACCGACCGACCCGCTGCCAGATCTCGCCGAGATCGAATCCACGCTCGAGCGCCTCCGGCGCGAGCGCGAGCGGTTGGGCGCGGTCAACCTGCGCGCCGAAGAGGAACTGCGCGGCGTCGAGGCCCAGCATGCATCTCTGACCACCGAGCGCGACGACCTGGTCGAAGCGATCAAGAAACTCCGTCTCGGCATCCAGAGCCTCAACCGCGAGGCGCGCGAGCGGCTACTGACCTCGTTCGAGCAGGTCAACAAGCATTTCCAGCACCTGTTCTCCCAACTGTTCGGCGGCGGCACCGCCGAACTGCAGCTGATCGAAAGCGAAGATCCGCTCGAGGCCGGTCTGGAAATCATGGCGAAGCCGCCCGGAAAGAAGCCGGCGACATTGTCGCTGCTGTCAGGCGGTGAGCAGGCGCTGACAGCGCTGGCGCTGATCTTTGCAGTGTTCCTGACGAACCCGGCACCGATCTGCGTGCTGGACGAAGTGGACGCCCCACTCGACGATCATAACGTCGAACGCTTCTGCGACCTCCTCGACGAGATGATAAAGTCGACCGACACGCGCTTCGTGATCATCACGCACAACCCGATCACCATGGCGCGCATGAACCGGTTGTACGGCGTCACAATGGCTGAACGGGGCGTGTCACAACTCGTCTCGGTCGATCTCGAAGCCGCCGTGCGGTTCCGCGAAGCGAGCTAGCCTTAGGCGGCTGCCGTTTTTTGAACCCGGCTCTGGGCCACAAGGCGCGGCTCGCCGGAAAGCCAGGCGGAACTGACTGTCCATTCGTGATCGCGCCCGCAGGCCGGGCAGCGCATATGCGCCGTAACCTTCGGCAATCTACGGAACGAACTCGCCTCAGTTTCGATTGCCGTCGAAACCGCTCTGCCCGTTACTGGACACTTGATCATCACCAAGCTCATGGGTGATGCCCTCCGAATTTGCTCCCCACCCTTGCCCGAAAGCGATGGAACTTCAGGACCATGACCATCTGACGACGGATTTCGGGCCCTGTGGATAAACTTTAGGTCATCGCGATACCGCCCGGAACCATTGCCCGCTGCCGGCGTTAATGGCGCGTGTATTTCAGCTGGGCGGCTCCCCCCTTACCCCCCGAATAGCCGTCTGGCGAAGAGACCCCGGGTTTGCGCTCGGGGTCTTTTTTTATCCGCCGCGCCCGCAGCGATGAACCTTCAATGGCTTCCAACTACCGGGATGCCGCCGCGCACCCCTACCCGGTTGCCGTTGGCCGCTACGGTCTTTCTTGAGATAAGCTGTTTCCGTTCAAAAACTCACCGTTTTCCCAATCCGGAGCCGTTTCATGTCCACCACCAGTTGGGTCGTGCTCGGTGTCATCGCCGTGATCGTCGTCTGGGCGATCAGCATCTACAACAGCCTCGTCGCCATGCGGCAGCGGACCAACCAGGCCTTCGCCGACATCGACGTGCAGCTCAAGCAGCGCCACGACCTCGTTCCAAACCTGGTCGAGACAGTGAAAGGCTACGCCGCGCACGAGCGTGGCACGCTTGAGGCGGTCGTCCAGGCAAGGAATGCGGCGATCGCAGCGCCCGGCGTCGAGCAGAAGGTGGCGGCTGAAAACGTGCTTACCGGCGCGCTGCGCCAATTGTTCGCGCTCTCGGAGAGCTATCCGGACCTCAAAGCCAACGCGAACTTCCAGCAGTTGCAGAGCGACCTGTCCGACATCGAGAACAAGCTCGCCGCCGCGCGCCGCTTCTTCAACAACGCGGTGCAGGAATACAATACGGGCATCCAGCAATTCCCGGCATCGCTTTTCGCGGGCGTATTCGGCTTCACGCAGCGGACGTTCTTCGATCTCGGCGAAACGCGCGCGCAGCTCGACCAGGCACCGAGCGTGAAATTCTAGCACTCTGCCATTCCGGGGCGCGGACGTCTGTCTTCGGCCGTCCGAGGTGACGGAAGAAAACCATGGCCGCCTACGGACTCTACAGCCATATCCAGTCGAACAAGCGCCGCTCGGTTGCGCTGCTGATCGGACTCTTCTTCCTGGTCTATCTGCTGGTGTTCGCCGGCGCGCTGGTCGCCGAAGGCCTCACCACCAACGCGCCGCTCGACTATCTCGTGCAGGCCGCTGTCTACGACTTCACCAAGGCCGCGCCCTTCGCCACCGTCGGCACGATCGTCTGGGTGGCGATCGCCTACAAATTCCATCAGTCGATGATCGACGCAGTGACCGGCGCGCGCGAGGTATCGCGCGCGGAAGAGCCGCGGCTCTATAACCTGCTCGAAAATCTCTGCATCTCGCGCGGCATCACCATGCCCACGCTGCGCATCGCCGACGACGACGCGCTCAACGCCTTCGCCACCGGCCTCAACGAGAAACAATATTCGATCACCGTGACGCGCGGCCTGATGAGCGCGCTCAACGACCAGGAAATGGAGGCCGTGCTCGGCCACGAGCTCACGCATATCCGCAACGGCGACGTGCGCATGCTGGTGATCGCCGTGGTGATCGCTGGCGTAATCTCGTTCTTCGGTGAGATGATTTTCCGCCTGTTTTTCCAGAACGCGTACTATGGCGGCCGGCGCAGTGGCGGCGACGGCGACCGCAAAGGCGGCGCAGGGGCAGCGATCATTATCGGGCTGGTGCTCATCGCGGTTGCCTGGATCCTGTCGATCGTCATCCGCTTTGCTTTGTCGCGCCGCCGCGAGTTCCTCGCCGACGCAGGCTCGGTCGAGCTCACCAAGAACCCCGACGCCATGATTTCAGCGCTGCGCAAGATCGAAGGACGCGGCGAGCTGCATGCTGCCAATTCCGCCGTCATGGAAATGTGCATCGACAATCCGCGCGAAGGCTTCGCCGACCTCTTTGCCACGCATCCTTCGGTCGACGCCCGCGTCGACGCACTGGTGAATTACGCCGGCGGGCACGACCCGGGGCCGTTGGCGATCGAATATGAGGAGCCGGGCCGCCTTCCCGCGCCAGAGCCGGATGGCCCATGGGGTCGCGGCGAGCAGAACGAGAGCGAAGGCAAGCCGTTCCTGCCGGACGAGCCGCCGATCGGCCCCGGCGGCGGTCAGGGCGGGCCTTGGGGCCCACGCCGCGGCTAATGCCCCTCGAATGAAATCAGGGTGCGTACCGGCACGTTGAGCTTGCGCAATTTGTCGGCGCCGCCGAGTTCGGGCAGGTCGATCACGAAGCAAGCGGCCAGCACGTCGGCGCCGAGCTGCCGCAGCAGCTTGACCGCGCCTTCCGCCGTGCCGCCGGTGGCAATGAGATCATCGACGAGGATGACGCGTTCGCCCTTCGTCACTGCGTCCTCGTGCATCTCCATTTCGTCAATGCCGTATTCCAGCGAATAGCCGATGCTCACGCGCTTATAGGGCAGCTTTCCTTTCTTGCGGATCGGGATGAAGCCCGCCGACACCTGATGCGCAACCGCACCGCCGAGAATGAAGCCGCGCGCTTCGATGCCGGCGACCTTGTCGATCTTCATCCCGGCCCAGGGCTGCACCAGCTCGTCCACGGCGCGGCGGAACGCGCGCGCATCGCCCAACAGCGTGGTGATGTCGCGGAACATGATGCCGGGCTTGGGGTAATCCGGGATCGAGCGGATGGCCGCGCGCAAGTCGTTTTGGAACGCGCCGGACGTCATCGTGTTGCTCCACCACCAGGCAGCCACCGGCGCGGTGTCTCGCGCTTGTCATCATATGCGGCCTCGAACACCGGCGCCGCGAGCGTCAACTCGATATGCAAGACAGCCTTGCCGGCATTCGAAAAGCCATGTTTCCGGCCGGCCGGCACGATCACCAACTGCCCGTTCGTCAACGTGACATGCTCGTCATCGATCCAGACGTCGGCCGTCCCCTCACGCACGCACAGCACCTCCTCAACCGCGTGGAGATGTGTCGGCGCTCCATGGCCCGGCTCGCACCATTGCTCGAACAGGCAGAGCTGCGTTGCATTGTTGGCGGCGGACGCTTTCATCCGCGTCATGACGCCGGATCGCCATTCCTCTTTGGACTGTTGCTGCAGATCGACGATGCGCATCGGACCCCTCGTGCGTGTTGCGGCAGTCTGGCCAACAATATCGGCAGGTACAATAGGTGAGGTTGTCAGCGTGACTTGAGCACCCTGCCCGCCACCGCATCGAGCTTCCTGATGATTTCCGGGTCGCGCGCTTCGGGCGCTGTAATCAACGCGGTGTCGAGCGCACGATCCGAGCCGACCGGACAGGGCTCGTGCTCACGCGGGAAGTCGCGCGCGAGACGCGCAACCAGGCGCTTGGCTTTCTCCGCATTCGACAGCAGCACCTTGATGATGTCCTGCACGGTCACCGCATCATGGTCGGGGTGCCAGCAATCGAAATCCGTGACCATCGCAGCTGTCGCGTAGCAAATCTCTGCTTCGCGGGCGAGCTTGGCCTCAGGCATGTTGGTCATGCCGATCACCGAATAGCCGAGATGCTTGTATGTCAGGCTTTCGGCGAGCGTCGAAAATTGCGGCCCTTCGATACAGACATAGGTGCCGCCCCAATGCGGCTCGATCCCTTCCGCCCGCGCCGCCGCGCGCAAATGCGCGCGCAAATTCGGCGAGACCGGATGCGCCATCGAGACATGTGCCACCATGCCCTTGCCAAAAAACGAGCTCTCGCGCTTGTGGGTGCGATCGACAAACTGGTCGACCAGGACGAATGTGCCCGGCGGCAGGTCCTCGCGAAACGAACCGCAGGCCGACAGCGAGACCAGGTCGGTGACGCCGGCTCTCTTGAGCACGTCGATATTGGCCCGGTAGTTGATGTCGGACGGCGACAGACGGTGCCCCTGATCGTGACGCGACAGAAAAACGACCGGCAACCCACCGACATCGCCGATGCGCAATACGCCGGATGGCTCACCCCAAGGACTTTTGATGCGCTCCTCGCGCACATTCATAAGTTCCGGCAAGTCGTAGATGCCTGACCCGCCGATAATGCCGAGGACTGATTTGGTCATGCCGGCTTTCCGCGATCCCAGATCATTGTGACCTAGTCCCTTCAATTCTTGCCGTGTATATCTTCATCAAACACAGGACGCAGCAATGCGTTATCGAACAGTAGCAGCGGGCATGGGTGAAGGCATTAATCGATTGTCGGCGTCCCAATGTCTTTAGGCCGCCTCACCCCGCTGGGCTGGACGCAGGGCCTTCTTGTCATCCTCGCCGGACTGATTGTCTCGTTCTTTCTGTTCGGATTTTTTAATCCGTATTGGCGGGTTGCCGACCAGGACATCCTCCTCATCTTCGATGCCTTCCTGCAGAATGACGGCCTGCCCCGACAGATCGACTTCCATCCGGCTCATCTCATCGTCGCCATGCTCAGCGCAACCTATCGGGCGCTGCATGGCCTCGGTCTTCTGGAAACCTACTCGCTCTCGACGATGCCATTGGCGAGCGACGTCGCTGCGTTTACGCGAAGTTGGACCAGCGCCGTCCAGATCGCGCGGCTGCTCTGCCTGCTCATTGTCCTCGCCTACGTAACGGCATTCGCCTTTCTGCTCCGCGCCTTGGTAAAGGACTGGCGCGTGGCGCTGCTGGGGACATTTGCGATTGCGTTTTCGGGCGGGATTGCGATGTCAGTCCGATCGGTCAAGCCCGAGCTTCTCTCCGGTGCGTTCTTCGCCATTGCCTTGCTCATCTTGCTGATTTCAGCGCGTTCCCCGCGCATGGCGGCAAGGCCGATGCTGATCGGTATCGCCGCTTTTTTCGCAACGCTGGCAATGGACAACAAAGTCCAGGCAATATTCCTGATCAGCACGCTGCCGGTCCTGCTGTTGCCGTTTGGCGAGCCCTCGCAGCGAGGGCGGCTTTTGGACCGGGCGGCGTGCCGGCTGGGCGCTGGCAGCGAGTGCCATGTTTGCCGTGTTGGCCACGATGGCCGCCGCACCTCTTGTGCGGCAGGGCCTTTTTGCCGATGAGGCATTGCTCACAATGCGTCGTGTCTTCGGCACGGGTGTTTTTCAGACAATGCTGATTGTCTGGATTGCATCGGGAATGCTCGCGTTCGGCCTGCTCTGGCGCGTACCGCTGGCCGAAGGCCTGACCGCGGCGTTCTCGGTTATTGCCGGCATCTCGCTCGGGCTTCTGCCGCTGTATTTTTATCGGGCCACATCGTCGATCGCGAAGGTCATCAGTCCGCTCGACGCGCTGTACTATTTCGTCGCTCCCGCGGACTCACAATGCGGTCCCGGCGGCTGCGGACTTCCGTTTGCGATGCTCTTCGACAGCATCAAGGGCTTGCTTGTCCATCACACGTTTTTTCTTCAAACCTCGCCGCGCCCGGAAATTTTCCTTGAATGGGTCATCATCGCTGGAATCGTGTTCGCGTTCCGGCGGCACGAATATAAGGTGGCGCTACAGGCGTCGTTCCTGATCTGCGCCGTGTTTGCTGTCGATACCTTGCAGGCCGCCCGCGCGCTGAAGCAGGATTATTTCAATTATACCGATCCGCTCATCATCATCGCCGGAGCGCTTTTGCTCGCGAAATTGACGGATCTGCAAAACAATCGGTGGACCTATCCGATTGGCGCCACTTTGATCGCATTGCATGTTGCATTCAGTCAGGCGGAGCCAATCAAGCACGCATTTCTCTTGCGCGCCGGCCCTGAGAGCAAGTGTGACGTGCTTAACGGCCTGCGCGGAATGGAGCGCTTTCCATTCTGCAGGACCTGACCGTCCGGCAGCTTCAACTCGTGGTTTTCTTCGGTCCGCGCCTAAGCTTTGGCGTTGTGCCAGACCTTCTTCTTGGTGAAGTACATCAGGCCTGCAAGCACGATCAGGAAGATCATCACCTGCAAACCGATACGCTTGCGTTGCACGAGGTGGGGCTCAGCGGCCCACATCAGGAACGCCGAGATGTCCTTTGCGTACTGATCAACCGTCTGCGGAGCGCCGTCATCATAGGTCACCTGGCCGTCCTGCAGCGGCGGCGGCATCGCAATGTTGTGGCCGGGGAAATATTTGTTGTAGTGGCCGTTCGGCGGCAGCTGGAAGCCCTGCGGCGGCTTTTCATAGCCCTTCATCAGCGCTGCGATGTAGTCAGGACCCTGCTCCTGGTACTGAGTGAAAATATCGAACACGAACCAGGGGAAACCGCGCTGATAGGTGCGCGCTTTCGCCAGAGTCGACATGTCGGGAGGCGCAACGCCGTGTACCGCCTTGGCGGCGAGCTCATTCGGGAACGGTGACGGGAAATAATCAGCCAGCCGGCCGGGACGCTCTGTGGGCGCGCCTTTGTCATCGAGATCCTGGATCTTTGCCTCGGACGCGACGGCCGCGGCCTGTGCTTCACTGAATCCGGGACCGCCGGGCTCCGCGAGATTGCGGAACGCAATCATCGACATCGAATGACAGACCGCGCAGACTTCCTTGTAGACCTTGAAGCCGCGCTGCAGCTGCGCCTGATCGTATTTCCCGAACGGACCCGCGAACGACCACTTCAGTCTCGGCGGAGGGACCTGCTCTTCGGCTGACGCAGGCAGAACCAGCGCGGCGACAGCGCCGGCAAGGGTAACGGCGAATACGGTACGTTTCAAAACTGACATTGCCCTGCCCCCGCTCACGCTTTGGCGCCCAGAACCGATTCCGAAATCGAATTCGGTAGCGGCTTGGTTTTTTCAAAGATGCCGAGCAGCGGCATGACGATCAGGAAGAAGGCGAAGTAGTAGACCGTGAATATGCGCGACAGGATGACGTAAATGCCCTCGGGCTGTTTCGAACCGAGCCAGCCAAGGCCAATGCAGGCGATCACCCAGAGCCAGAAGAACTGCTTGAACAGCGGGCGGTACCGCGCCGAGCGTACGCGCGAGGTGTCGAGCCAGGGGATGAACGCCAGCACAATAATCGAGGCGAACAGCGCGATCACACCCATCAGCTTGTCGGGGATCGACCGCAGGATCGCGTAGAACGGCAAGTAGTACCACTCGGGCACGATTTCCGCCGGCGTCACGGCCGGATTGGCGGGGATATAGTTGTCGGCATGGCCGAGGAAGTTCGGGATGTAGAATACAAACCACGCATAGAGGATACAGAACACGGCCATGAAGAAGCCGTCTTTGACCGTCGCGTAAGGCGTGAACGCCACCGTGTCCTTGTCCGACTTTGGCTCAATGCCGGTCGGATTGTTCTGTCCCGCGACGTGCAACGCCCAAACGTGCAGCACAACCACGCCCGCAATCACGAACGGCAACAGGTAATGCAGCGAATAGAAACGATTGAGCGTCGGATTGCCGACGGCGTAACCGCCCCACAGCCAGGTGACGATCGCATCGCCCACGCCCGGGATGGCGGAGAACAGGTTGGTGATGACGGTCGCCGCCCAGAAGCTCATCTGGCCCCAGACCAGCACGTAACCCATGAATCCGGTCGCCATCATGAGCAAATAAATGATGACGCCGAGGATCCACAGCACTTCGCGCGGCTCTTTATATGACCCGTAGTAGATGCCGCGGAACATGTGGATGTAGACGGCGAGGAAGAACATCGAAGCGCCGTTCGCGTGCAGGTAGCGCAACAGCCAACCGTAGTTGACGTCGCGCATGATGCCCTCGACCGATTTGAAGGCGAGATCGACATGCGGCGTGTAATGCATCGCCAGCACGATGCCGGTGATGATCTGCACACCAAGCATGAATGCGAGGATGCCGCCGAAGGTCCAAAGGTAATTGAGGTTGCGCGGCGTCGGGTACGCGACGAATGAAGAATGAATCAGGCCGCCGAGTGGCAGCCGTTTCTCGAACCATTGCAGAAATTTGTTCTGCGGTTGGTAGGTCGAGTGTCCGCTCATGATTGAACCTTGAGTGCGATTTCTGCTCAGCCGATCTGGATCTTGGAGTCGGAAACAAACTTGTAGGGCGGCAGCGCCAGGTTTTTCGGCGCCGGGCCTTTCCGGATGCGTCCCGAGGTGTCGTAGACCGATCCGTGGCAGGGGCAGAACCAGCCGTCATATTCCCCTTGATGCGCCAGCGGGATGCAGCCGAGATGTGTGCAGATGCCGATGACCACGAGCCACTGGTCATGGCCCTGCTTGACGCGCGCCGAGTCCGGCTCCGGATCGGGCAGGCTCGCGACATTCGACCTTCTGCGCTTCATCGATCTCCTTCTTCGTCCGATGGAAGATGAAGATCGGCTTCGAGCGCCAGAATACCTTGATGATCTGTCCATCGGCGATCGGAGCGAGATCGACCTCGATCGGCGCACCGGCCGCGATGGTCGACGCGTCCGGATTCATCTGCGCGATCAGCGGAACAAGGACCGCCGCAGCTCCCACCGCGCCGACGGCGCCGGTGGCGATATAAAGAAAGTCGCGGCGCGTGTGCTCCGCCGAAGACACGGTCGTCACGTCTTTAGCCCTCTCCTCCGGTGGCTTGTTCATCCCGCCCGAGGCTGGAACCCGGGACCGAAGTCCGAAGGGCGGCGGGGCGGACCGGTTGCGGCAGCCCCGGAAAAGGCAGGGCAGCGCGTCGGTCGGGTTCTATTGGCACCCTTGCCGTAAGAGCGCAAGCCCGCTATCGCGGCCGCGAGGATTAGTCGCATAAATCATTTGTCTACAGCGGCTTCGTGCCGGCAACGAGGAGTGCCGGGCCCACCATGCGGATCGCGCTTTACGAACCGGATATCCCCCAGAACACCGGGACGATTCTCCGGTTGTGCGCCTGCCTGGGCATTGAGGCGCACATTATAGAGCCCAGCGGATTTCCCGTGACCGATCGCGCCTTCCGCCGCGCCGGCATGGACTACATCGACAACGTCAGCATTGCCCGCCATGGCTCGTTTGCAGCCTTCGAAGAGTGGCGGCGGCGCGAGCGGCTTCAGCTCGTGCTTCTGACCACGGCGGCGGAGCGCTCCTATCTGGATCACACGTTCACCGCGGGCCAGGTGCTGTTATTCGGCCGGGAGAGCGCCGGCGTTCCGGCAACCGTCCATGAGAGGGCCGACGTCCGCCTGCGCATTCCCATGCAGTCCGGCATGCGCTCGCTCAATATTGCGGTGGCGGCGGCAATGGTGGCCGGAGAGGCCCTGCGGCAGACGCGGGATTTTGCGCGGTGATAGGATTGTCCTAACGAGTTAATGAGAAAATGAATCACTCCGCACTCGATACCCGCAAGGCCAAGGCGCGCGCCTGGTTCGAGGCGCTGCGCGACGATATCTGTGCCGCGCTCGAGAGGCTTAGAAGATACGCTGCCGGCGAATGCCCCGTTCGCCGACCGCAGGGCTGGCCGCTTTGTCCGTACCCCCTGGCAGCGCACCGATCATAGCGGTGCGCCCGGCGGCGGCGGCGTGATGGCGATGATGCACGGCCGCGTCTTCGAGAAAGTCGGCGTGCATTGCTCGACCGTGCACGGCGAATTCCCGCCGGAATTCCGCAAGGAAATACCGGGCGCCGAGAAGGATCCACGTTTCTGGGCCTCCGGCATTTCGCTGATCGCGCATCCGCATAATCCGAACGTGCCGGCAGTCCACATGAACACGCGGTTCGTCGTGACCAGCAAGGCGTGGTTCGGCGGAGGCGCCGATCTCACGCCCGTGCTGGACAAGCGCCGCGTTCACAACGATCCGGACAGCATCGCCTTCCATGCCGCGATGAAGACCGCATGCGACTCGCATGCGGAGATCGCGCCTTACGACAAGTACCGGAAATGGTGCGACGAATACTTCTTCCTCAAGCACCGTAATGAGCCGCGCGGAATCGGCGGCATCTTCTACGACTATCTGGAAACCGACTGGGACGAGACCTTCGCCTTCACGCAGGATGTCGGCCGCGCATTCCTGCGCGTCTATCCAAACCTGGTGCGGAAAAACTTTGCGCAGCCGTGGACAGACGCCGAGCGCGAGGAGCAGCTGATCCGGCGCGGCCGCTACGTGGAATTCAACCTGCTCTACGATCGCGGCACGATCTTCGGGCTGCGCACCGGCGGCAATGTCGAGTCGATCCTGTCCTCGATGCCGCCGGTCGTGAAGTGGCCGTGACCTGCGGCGGAACGCGTCAGCGCAGCGCGCCATAAACCAGAAATACGCCGCCCAATAGCACCACGGCGTCGAGGATCGCCGTGTGTACATGGACCGGCATGCGTTCGACAAAAGCCTTGGCCAGGAAGGCCCCAGGCAGCGCCACGATCCCGATCAAAAGCGCAAAAGCAACCACCTGCGCGGTGATCACACCGACCAGCCCGAAAACGGAAATTTTCACGATCCCGATCACAATGGATATTGCAGCATCAGTGGCGATGACACCCGCCCCTTCGACGCCGGCCGCCATCAGCAGCGACAGCAGGATCACGCCCGACCCGGCCGTGCCGCCCACCACCAGGCCATAGCCCAAAGAACCCATCCCAAGCCCGGCATCGCCGACCTTGAAGCCGTGATGGCGCAGGAGCCGCCGCAACGGCACGCTCGCGATCAGCATGCCGCCGATCACCAGCGCCGCGCCGGCGCTGGAAAGGCGCGTATAACCCCACGCGCCGAGCACGCATGTCGGCACCGACGCCGCGAGCACGATCGCGGCGCGGCGCCAGTCGGCATATTTCAGAAACGCAAAGACCCGGCTGGAATTTGTGAACAGCGCCGAGATGGCGATGATCGGCACGACCGGCTCGGCGCCAACCAATGGCACCAGCACAAGCGGCATCAGCGCACCGGTGCCATAACCGGACACGCCGCCGATGATGGAGGCAAACAAGGCCACTGCCGCAACCGGGACCAATTGCCAGAAAGAAATGTCGGCAAAGCCGGAGAGGACATTCATGAACCGGCCGCGCTCTTCGCGGCGGCATCGGCAATGTCCATCCAGCGCGCGTCGCTCTTGCGTAAATCCCGCCGCGATCCACGCACGCTCGGCCGCGGCAAGCGCTGCTCCCAGCGCCGGCCCTTGCGCCACGCCACGCTTCATGAAGTCCGCCCCTTTCAACGGAAATTCCGGTGCCCTCCAACGCTGCGGAAGCGTCGCGAGCTCGTGCCATTTTGCATCGTGGGCGTTGGCCTCGGACCGGGCCCATCCGAGCAGCGCGTGATCGGTGAAGTGTTGCGCATTGAGGCGGTAGAGCAGCGCCTTTGCCGCGTTCTCGCCGAATGCAGGCGAAATCCGCCGCCAGCCCTCCGCCATTGACGCGAGTCGCTCGTGCTCGTTGTTCGTGAGCCGCAACCGTTGCCACAGCCGTTCGGCATCTTCGGCAATAACGACGCCGAGCGCTCCAAGGCGGCGCACCGCGTCGGGCGTCGCTCCAATTGCCGCCTCGACCTTTGCCACGTTTTCGAAATCAGCGAGATAAGGCACGCCGCCGAGCACAAGCAGCAGCAGCCCGGCATGCGCCATGACGGCAAGGGTGGCCGTCGCGTGGGGGCCACCAGCAGCTTCAGAAGCTCCATGCGCACGCGCTCGCGCGAAAGCTGGTCGAGGCCTTTCCGCGCGGCGATACAGGCAGCCAGGCCGGTGGCGTCGGGATGGCCGGCGCCATAGGCGGCGTGAAAGCGGAAGAACCGCAAAATACGCAAGTAGTCTTCCTCGATGCGTTTTGCCGGGTCGCCGATGAACCGCACGCGGCGATGGGCAAGATCGTCGAGGCCGCCGGCATAATCGTAGACGGTGCCATCGCGCGTCACGGAGAGCGCGTTGATCGTGAAGTCGCGCCGTTCGGCATCGGCTTTCCAGTCGCGGCCAAATTCGACCTTGGCATGCCGGCCAAATGTTTCGACGTCCTTGCGCAGCGTCGTTACCTCGAAAGGATGCTTGTCGATCACGACGGTCACCGTGCCGTGCTCGATGCCGGTCGGAACGGCCTTGAAGCCCGCCGCGGTCACGCGCTTCACGACTTCGTCGGGCACCGCCGTCGTGGCTACATCGACCTCCAGGATCGGCACACCCAGCAACGCGTTGCGGACCGCCCCGCCCACGGCGCGCGCCTCCTCGCCGTCGCAATCGAGTACGGCCAGCAGCCGCGGCAACGCGCCGGACGTCAGCCAGGCGGCACTGCTGAATTTGCGGTCGGTGCGGCCAGCCTGCGAAGCCATTATTTCGTAGTCCCCGGCACGAACTTGCCGTCTTCCATATGGGCCGGCACGTAGGTCGACCCGGGCGGTGCGCCCGAGAAGTGCGCGAAATAGATAAAGCTGCCGAGCACCAGCAGCAGCGCCACAATGGCCAACGTGACGACGCGCATCAACGGCCAAGACTTGAGATCCAGCACGCCGGATTTCGTCGCCCACAAGAAAACCGCGTAGAGCACGAACGGCGTGAGGAAAAGAAGGACTTCGGTAAGAACCGGGCGGATCATCGATAAATCCGATCGTAAAGATTCCGCAGGATACCAGCCGTCACGCCCCAAATGTAGCGGTCACCGAAAGTGATTGCGTAGTAGTGCCTCGTCATGCCCTGCCAATCGCGCGAGTGGCGTTGCACATTGCTCTGGTCCATCAGGAAATCGAGCGGCACCTCAAAGGTCGCATCGACTTCGCTCGGATTGAGCTTGAGCGCAAAGCCCGGCTTGACGCGCGCAATCACCGGCACAATCCGATAGCCCAGCGTCGTCATATAGAGATCGAGGTAGCCGAGGGGTTCAACGTGTTGGCGGTCGAGTCCGATCTCTTCCTCAGCCTCGCGCAGCGCCGACGCACACGGATCGGCATCACCATCATCGATCTTGCCGCCTGGAAACGAAACCTGCCCCGGGTGATCGGGCAGATGCTGCGCGCGCTGGGTGAGCAGCACCGCCGGTTCGGGATGGTCGACGATCGGGATTAGTACCGCGGCAGGACGGATCGGCCGCACTTCGGCGATCTTCCGCATCACCGGGTCGGCATCATGGTCGCCGCGAACGGGCATCATGTTCGGATCGGTAAGGCCAGGCGGCACGTCAAGCGTCAGCCGCGTCCGCACGCGTGCGAAAAAATCTTCGGCCGAAAGTGCTGTCAGCGGATGCTGCATCAGGCGAACTCCCGCACGGCGCTCGCTTCCGCCATGGCGAAGAACTCGCCTTGCGAAGCAACGCCGAACATCGCCTTGCCGTCGACATCACGCTCTTCGCCGAGCGCAACAAGGTCATAGAACAGCGCGCGCGTGACTTTCGCCCACAAGTCGCGCCGCACATGCAGGTACGGCTTCAGTCCGCCCGTTTCCGATTGTAGTTCGAACCGCAATGCATGGCCGGGCCCAGCAGACACCCAGTCGTCAACATTGGTACGGAATTCGAGGACCTGCCCGCCATCGCCGCGCGAGGTTTTCATCTCCACCGCGAGGAACGGCGCGTCTTCGACGACGATTCCGACTTTCTCGACCGGTGTCACAAGAAAGTGTTTGTCGCCTTCCCGCTTGAGCACGGATGCAAACAATTTGACCAAAGCCAGCCGGCCGATTGGCGTCTTTTGGTAGAACCAGGTGCCGTCCGCGGCGATCTTCATGTCGATATCGCCGCAGTAAGGCGGATTCCAAAGTTCGACAGGCGGGGGGCCCCTGTTTTCGCGGGGCAGCCCCGCCGCGATCGCGTCCAACCCGCTCTGCCCTGCCTTCGCCATTGTTTTCCTTCGATAATTAGGCCGCCGCGAGCCTGTTCGCATCTTCGTGATTCACCCGGCCCGGCGGCGGAAGATAGCGTAAGCTTGCCCGGAGATTGAGGCAGATTCGGCCCAAATAGCGCAGCAAAATCGCCTTGGCGCGTTTGTTGCACGGTGTTCTGTGCTGCATCGATCGGGCGACGAAAGGAATCGACATCATGGCGAAAGCCGGCGGCGAGAGCTTGGAAAAATTGGAAGACATGATCGTACGTGCGGCTGAATCCACGGCCGCCCATGTCCGTGCTGCGAAAGCAGCGATCGGTGCCGTCATTTTCGGCCAGGATGTGGTGGTGGAGCGCGCGCTGGTTACGGTCCTCTCCGGCGGTCACGCGCTGCTGGTCGGCGTACCCGGTCTCGCGAAAACAAAACTGGTCGACACCATGGGTACCGCTCTTGGTCTCGACGCGCGCCGTATTCAATTCACGCCCGACCTGATGCCGTCCGATATTCTCGGCACCGAGGTGCTTGAGGAAAGTCCGGGCGGAAAGCGCAGCTTTCGTTTCATCGCAGGCCCGGTGTTCGCGCAATTGCTGATGGCCGACGAGATCAACCGCGCCTCGCCACGTACCCAATCGGCACTGCTGCAGGCGATGCAGGAACAGCATGTGACCGTTGCCGGTGCCCGTCACGACTTGCCGAAGCCGTTCCATGTTCTGGCGACGCAAAATCCACTCGAGCAGGAAGGCACCTATCCGCTTCCGGAAGCGCAGCTCGACCGCTTCCTGATGGAAGTGGACGTGGACTATCCCGATCAGGACGCCGAACGAAAAATCCTGTTCGACACGACCGGCGCGGAGGAGTCGCGCGCCAAGCCAGCGATGACGGCCGAAGACCTGCTGTCGGCACAGCGGCTGGTTCGCCGGCTGCCCGTCGGCGAGTCGGTCGTCGAGGCAATTCTCGCGCTTGTGCGCTCGGCGCGTCCGGGCCCTGAAGCGGGCGAGATCGGCAAATTGATTTCCTGGGGTCCGGGCCCGCGCGCCAGCCAGGCGCTGATGCTTGCAGTGCGTGCACGCGCTCTTCTCGATAGCCGCTTCGCGCCTTCGGTCGACGACGTGCTCGAACTGGCGGAGCCTGTGCTCAAGCACCGCATGGCGCTGACATTTGCGGCGCGGGCAGAAGGCGAAACCATCCCGAATGTGATCCGGCGGCTTAAGGCGCGCATCGGATAGTTGCGATGGCGGAGTCGAAGGCGAACGACATCGAGACCGGAACGGTAAAGCAAGCGACGGTCGGCGCGCGCAAGCTGGCCGACGCAATGCCCCGGCTTATTCTCGAGGCGCGCCGTGTTGCGTCGACGGTCATTCACGGATTGCACGGACGGCGGCGCGCCGGGCCCGGTGAGAATTTTTGGCAGTACCGTCGTTTCATGTCGGGCGAGCCTGCCCAGAACGTGGACTGGAGACGCTCGGCGCGCGACGACCATCTGTATGTGCGCGAACGGGAATGGGAGGCCTCGCACACGGTGTGGATCTGGCCCGACCGGTCGCCGTCGATGACTTTTACTTCTGCTCTGGCGAAAGACAGCAAGCTCGAGCGCGCGCTTGTGGTGGCCTTCGCGTTGGCCGAAGTGCTCGTGCAGGGCGGCGAGCGGGTCGGCGTTCCCGGCCTGACCCGGCCGAGCGCGAGCCGCAACGTCATCGAAAAGATGGCCGAAGCGATCCTGCATGACCCCACGGAGCGCGCGAGCCTGCCGCCGTCATTTGCGCCCTCGCCTCTCTCGGAGGTCGTGCTGCTGTCGGACCTGTGGGTCCCGATGAGCGAGGTGCGCAGCAAGATTACGCAGCTTTCCGCCACTGGCGCCCATGGCCACGTCATCCAGATCGTCGATCCGGCGGAAGAAAGCTTTCCCTATTCCGGCCGGGTTGAGTTCATTGAACCCGAGGGCGCCGGCAGCGTCACCGCGGGCCGTGCCGAGGCCTGGCGCAACGATTACCAGGCAATCGTCGAGCGTCATCGCGCCGCGATCCGCGCGGAGACCGATCTGCGCGGATGGAGCTTCGCGATCCACCGCACTGATCGTCCGGCGAGCGAACTTCTGCTCGTGCTACACTCGCGTATGGGCGACAACACGCAGCCGTTCGTCGCCAGCACCAGGCACGCCACGGCTAGCCCAGCGAGCGCCGCATGATCGGATCACTACCGCTTGGGTTTGCGCAGCCGCTGGTGCTGCTCGGCTTGCTGAGTCTGCCCGTGCTGTGGTGGCTGCTGCGGCTGGTTCCGCCGCGCCCCCGCCGTGTTGATTTTCCGCCGACGCGCCTGCTGTTCGAGATCGCCCCGAAAGAAGAAACCCCATCGCGCACGCCCTGGTGGCTCACGCTGCTGCGACTGACTTTGGCCGCCCTGATCATCATCGCGGCCGCCGGGCCGTTGTGGAACCCTCCGCTCGCGACGACAGACCGCGCCGCGCCGCTGTTGATCATGCTCGACGACGGCTGGCCCGCGGCAGCGTCCTGGGACGCGCGCCTGCGAACCGCTGACGAGATGATCGCGCGCGCCGAAGCCGACAATCGCGGCGTCGCGATCCTGCCGCTGTCGGAGACCGATCGCGACATCTCCCTCGGTCTTGCAGGCGCTGCCCGCGTGCAGATCAAGCAGATCAAGCCGAAGCCTTTCGGCATTGACCGCAGTGCAGCCTTGCCGCTCATCGAGCGCTTTCTTGCCGCTGCACCGAACGTGGAGGTCGTGTGGCTGTCGGACGGCGTCGATCTCGGCAAAGGTGCGACGTTTGTCGACGGCTTGAAGCAGACAATAGGAAATCACCCGCTCAGCATCGTCGAAGGCGGACTGCCGATCCCGCATGCGTTGGCAGCTGCCGACAACGCAGCGGGCGCGCTGACCGTGAAGGTGCTGCGCGCGCAAACCGGCGCGGGCGACGTCGGCATGGTGAGCGCCATCGATCTCAAGGGCCTGCCGTTGGGCGAGGCACCTTTCAACTTCAAGTCCGGAGATCGCGAAACCGACGCGGTGATCGATCTCCCCGTCGAAATTCGCAACGACGTCGCACGCCTCGAAATTGTCGGCGAGCGCTCGGCAGGCGCTGTGCAGCTCTTGGACAAGCGCTGGCGGCGGCGCACGGTCGGCATCGTATCCGGATCGACCGCGGATCGTTCGCAGCCGCTGATCGGCGCGACCTACTATCTTTCGCGCGCGCTTAATCCGTTCGCCGACGTGCGGCTTGCCGAAGGCGTTGCTCCGGCGGAAGCCATCACCCAGTTCCTCGACCGCAAACTGCCGATGCTGATCCTTGCCGATGTCGGCAACGTCAACGAGGCGCTCGATCAGCTCAACAAATGGATCGACAACGGTGGCGTGCTTGTGCGCTTTGCCGGGCCGCACCTCGCCGGCGCTGACGACAAGCTCGTGCCGGTGAAGCTGCGCCGCGGCGGCCGCACGCTCGGCGGCAGCCTGAGCTGGGACAAGCCGCAGCAACTCGCCGCTTTTTCGCGCGAGGGCCCGTTCAACGGCATGGCTGTCCCGACCGACGTCACCGTCACCCGCCAGGTGCTGGCCGAGCCCGACTCGCAGCTCACCGACCGGACCTGGGCGACGCTTGCCGACGGCACGCCGCTCGTCACCGCCGAGCGCCGCGGCAAGGGGGTGATCGTGCTCTTCCATGTAACGGCTGACACGCGCTGGTCGGATCTCCCCCTGTCCGGCGCATTCGTCGACATGCTGCGCCGCTTGGTGGCTCTGGCCGGATCGAGCGCAGCCGCAGAGGCCAGCAACACAGCCAACGAAGCAGCAGGCAGCCGTGCGGCACAGGTCGTGCCGCCGACCCGCGTGCTGGACGGCTTTGGCGCATTCTCGACCCCGCCACCGACGGCACGCCCCATTCCCAGCAATTACACCCAGCGCGGTAGCCTCGATCACCCGCCCGGTTTCTACGGGCCACCGGAAGGGCTGGTCGCGGTGAACACGCTCGCGCCGGACGACCGCCCCGTGCCGCTTGATGCGTCGTCGCTTAATGCGCGCGTCGATGCATACCGGCAAGGCGAGCCGCTCGACCTGCGCGGACCGATATTCCTGGCCGCGCTGGCATTGCTCGTGATCGATGCGCTGGTGGTGATCTGGCTTTCGGGCGGCCTGTCGATCATGCGTCCGCGCCGCCGCGCCAGTGTCGCGTTGATCGCGTTCGGATTGTTGTGCGGTCTTGGCCTGCCACAGGACCTCGCGCAAGCGCAGAGTCCGCCCCGGCCGCCGACTCAGTTGTTCAACATTCCGACCCGGCCGATCCAAACCCCGTCGCCGGCTCCGGGCCCGAATGCAACCGCCGATGAATTGGCCCAGAAGGCAACGCTGCAGACCCATCTCGCCTACGTCATCACCGGCGACGCCGCGGTCGACGAGGTGAGCAAGAACGGGTTGCAGGGCCTCACGTTGTTTCTCGCCCAGCGCACGGCGCTGGAGGCCGGCGATCCGATCGGGCTCGATCCCGCGCGCGACGAGCTCGCTTTCTTTCCGCTGATCTACTGGCCGATTGCGCCGGGCGCGCCAAAACCGACGCAGGCGGCGCTCGACAAGATCGACGCGTACATGAAGCGCGGCGGCACAGTGCTGTTCGATACGCGCGACGCGATCGACGCGCCGCCGAGCCGCGGCGGCGAGATGCGCGGGCCCGGCATGGTCGCATTGCGATCGATTCTGTCCTCGCTCGACATTCCCGAGCTCGAGCCAGTGCCGCACGATCACGTGCTCACCAAGACATTCTTTCTTCTGCGCGATTTTCCGGGCCGCTTCACCAACGGGCAACTATGGGTCGAGGCCTTGCCCGCGGCCGGCGAGGAAGAAGAGAGCAATCGACCGGCACGCGCAGGCGACGGCGTGTCCTCGATCCTCATCACGTCGAACGATCTGGCAGGAGCCTGGGCGCTGCGCCCCGATGGGCAGCCGATGCTGCCACTGGTGCCGGGCGAGCCGCGCCAGCGCGAGCTGGCGTTCCGCGCCGGCGTCAACATCGTGATGTATGCCCTGACCGGCAACTACAAGGCCGATCAGGTGCATATTCCGGCCTTGCTGGAACGCCTGGGGCAGTAGGAGCGTATCGTGAACCTCGGCATTTCATTTGCCCCGCTGGTCCCCTCCTACGTGGTGTGGGCGGCCTTCGCCGTCGCCGCACTGATTTCGATTGCTTTGCTGCTCGCGCGCAGCCGCGGCGCACCGCTCCGCGCGCTGGCGCTGGCGCTGATGGTGCTGGCGCTCGCCAACCCTTCGCTCACGCGTGAAGACCGCGAGCCCATCCCCTCGGTCGCCGCGGTCATCGTCGACAAGAGCCCGAGCCAGAGCTTCGGCGACCGCGCGCAGCAGACCGAGGCCGCGCGCGCCGCCCTCGTCGAGCGGCTCAAGCGGATTCCCGGCCTTGAAGTGCGCGTGGCGGAAGCCGGTGCGGCGGATGGAGAAACCGATGGGACCAAACTGTTTGCGGCCCTTTCCTCCACGCTCGCCGATGTTCCGCCTGACCGCGTCGCCGGCGCCGTCCTGATCACCGACGGCCGCGTGCACGACGTCCCGGCGGATGCATCCACGCTTGGGTTTTCAGCCCCGTTGCATGCGCTGATCACCGGCCACAAGGACGAAATCGACCGCCGCGTCGTGCTCACGCAGACACCGCGCTTCGGAATCGTCGGGCAATCGCAGACGATCGGTTTCCGCGTCGAAGATCAAGGCGCGAAGATCGGCGCCGCCGAAGTCACCGTGCGCCGCGACGGCGAGGTGCTCAGCAAGCGCGTGGTGACCGTTCACACCGACATCAAGTTCAATGTGCCGATCCCGCACGCCGGGCCGAACATCGTCGAGATCGAAGCGTCCCCGCTCGATGGGGAACTTACGCCGGTCAACAACCGCGCGGTCGTCTCGATCGACGGCGTGCGCGACAAGTTGCGCGTGCTGCTTGTCTCAGGCGAGCCGCATGCCGGCGAGCGCACGTGGCGCAACCTGCTCAAGTCGGACGCTTCCGTCGATCTGGTGCACTTCACCATTCTGCGCCCGCCGGAAAAGCAGGACGGCACGCCGATCAACGAGCTGTCGCTGATCGCGTTTCCGACCCGCGAGCTGTTTCAGCAGAAGATCGGCGAATTCCAGCTGATCATCTTCGACCGCTATGCCAGGCAGGGCGTGCTGCCGCTCATTTACTTCGACAACATCGCGAAGTACGTGCGCGACGGCGGCGCCGTTCTGATCGCGGCCGGGCCGGACTATGCGAGTCCGACCAGCATCTGGCGCACGCCGCTCGACGGCATTCTCCCGGCCGAGCCGACCGGCGAAGTAACCGAGCGTCAATTCCAGCCCCAGCTCACCGACGCGGGACGGCGCCATCCGGTGACCCGCGATCTTGAAGGGTCGGACAGCAACCCGCCGCACTGGAGCAACTGGTTCCGGCTGGTCGACATCAAGCGCAGCACCGGCACAAATGTGATGCAGGGACCCGACGGCAAGCCGCTCTTGGTCCTGGGACGCGAAGGCCAGGGCCGCGTGGCGCTGCTGCTATCCGATCACATCTGGCTGTGGGCGCGCGGCTACGAGGGCGGCGGGCCGCATCTCGATCTGCTGCGACGCTTGTCGCACTGGCTCATGAAACAACCCGATCTCGAGGAAGAAGCGCTGCGGCTCATCGTGCGCGGCCGCGACATCACCGTGCAGCGCCAGACGATGGCCGACACCGTCAATCAGATCACGCTGACGTCACCGACCGGCGCAACGCGGACGATTGATCTTCAGGCGGTCGAGCCCGGGCTCTGGCGGGCGGCAACGACCGCCAACGAGCTTGGCCTCTGGCGCGCAACCGACGGCAAGCTCACCGCGCTCGCCAATGTCGGGCCCGCCAATCCGCGCGAATTTGCCGAAGTAACTTCGACGCCCGATGTATTGCAGGCGTTGAGCAGCGCCACCGGCGGTGATGCGCGCCGGCTGGCGGAGAATAACAGTCTCAACGTGCCCCGCGTGGTGGCCGTGCGCACCAGCACGACGTTCAAAGGTGATGACTGGATCGGCCTCAGAATGCGCGACGTGAGCGTCGTGCGCGGGATCGGCGTCCTTCCGGTTTTCGCCGGTCTGCTCGGCTTGCTCTTGCTGGTCGGCTCGCTGGCGGTGACCTGGGCGAGAGAGGGGCGCTAGGCTGTCTCCCAATCCGGCCGGATCAAGCCGGCTACGCCGTCGAAGGCGCCGGCCGCGAGTTCAGCCACCAGTAGGCGCGCAGGGTCGACGGGGCCTGGCATCTTCACCTGCCCTTTCGGAATCCGCTTGAACCCCGACTTGGCGTAGATCGGCTCGTCGCCGACCAGCACCACCAGTTTATGACCGCCCTTTTTTGCCTCCTGGAGCGCACGCTTGACCAAGGCCGTGCCGACGCCATGCGAGCGGAACGGCGGCTCGATGGTCAACGGCCCGAGCAACAAGGCCGGCGTTTCGCCGATGCAGATCGGCGTCAGCCGAACGGAGCCAACCATCAATGTGCCGATGCGCGCCGTGAACGACAGATCGAGGGTATGGGCTCTGCCCTCACGAATGCGGAAAGCCGTGCGCGCGAAACGCCCCGGCCCAAAGGTGCGCTCGTGCAGACGCTCGATCGCCGGCGCGTCGGCGGCGGTCTCCGGCAGAATTGTGAGCGCGAGTTCGCTCATGGACGTTAAATATCCGTGTCAGGCGCTGCCGCTTAGCATTTGGCCCGATTCTGGTCCATTGCCCGTGGCGCAACGCGTCGCAACAGCCTAAATGAAGAGCAGCGAGGGTTAAGGAGATCGGCATGGGACTTCTGGTCGATGGCGTCTGGCAGGACGATGTTTCGCGTACCAAGGACGGCCATTTCATCAGGCCGACGACGAAATTCCGGAATTGGGTGACGCCTGACGGAAGTCCGGGCCCCTCCGGCAAAGGAGATTTTGCCGCCGAGGCGGGACGCTATCACCTCTATGTTTCGCTTGCCTGCCCGTGGGCACACCGCACGATCATTTTCCGCAAGCTGAAGGCGCTCGAGAACGTCGTATCAATGTCGATTGTCTCGCCCGACATGCTGAAGGATGGGTGGACCTTCAACGTTAGCGAGGGCTCGACCGGTGACAGCGTCAACGGAAAATCGAAACTGTCGGAGATCTACCTGCTCGCCGAGCCGCGCTATACCGGCCGCGTGAGCGTGCCGGTGCTCTGGGATAAAAAAAGAAAAACCATCGTCAACAATGAATCGCCTGAGATCATCCGGATGCTCAACTCGGCGTTCGACGCATTTACGAATGTGCGGACTGACTATTATCCTGAGCCCTTGCGCGCGCAGATCGACAAATTTAACGATCTGATCTTCCCGAACATCAACAACGGCGTGTATCGCGCCGGGTTTGCGACCTCGCAGGCCGCCTATGAGGAGGCCTTCCGCAATGTCTTCGATACCCTCGAGGAGATCGAGCAGGTACTTTCACAGCACCGCTATCTCGTCGGCAACACGATCACCGAAGCCGACTGGCGGTTGTTCTGCACGTTGATCCGTTTCGATGCGGTCTATTACTCGCACTTCAAGTGCAACTGGCGGCACATCTACGAATATCCCAAACCTGTCGAACTATCTGCGCGATCTTTATCAGGTGCCGGGCGTCGCCGAGACCGTGAGCATCGAGCAGATCAAGCGCCACTATTATGGGAGCCAGCGGCAGGTGAACCCGACCGGCATTGTTCCGGTCGGCCCGCAGCTCGACTTCGCCGCGCCTCACGATCGCGGACACTTCGGCGCGTAGCGCTCACCAGAACTCGCTGACCGGTGCGTTGCCGAACACTTCGGCCACGCGGGCGCGCGTGCCCCGGCCGGTATCGTCCGGCAATGAATTGGGATGGAAGAAGCCGTGTGCCACGATTTCACGATTGGGTCGCGGGTCTCCGTCCTGGACAAAATCGCGGACGATGAACAGGGCAACATGGTCGCGCCGCGAGGCCCGTTTGTTGAAATAGATGCCGAAAAGCTGCGGGTTTGCACTGAGCCGGATGTTGCCTTCCTCGACGAGCTCTCGTGCAAGTGCACGGAGAAGCGTTTCGCCGGTCTCCACGCCGCCGCCGGGAAGATGCCATCCGTCAACATATGAGTGCTTGATGAGGAAGATCCGTCCCGTGCCGTCGATCACCATGGCGCGCGCGCCCAGCGTCGCGGCGCGCGAGAAACGCCAATAGAAATGCATGACCCGGCTGATGACCGGTTCAAGCGCGCGCCGCAGGCGATGCAATGGCTCCATTATTCTCCCTGGTCCCGCAGCCTTTCCGGCGCTGGCCGGCCGGTGGAAACTGTCGTTTCTTTATTTAGAATGATTCCAACATATGTCATAAAACGTTCCGCGGGCGACAACGAGGTAGAGCGTGAAACGGTTTTCCGATCTCAGCGAGCAGGAAGTTCTGGCTCTCGCCATCACCAACGAAGAAGAGGATAGCCGTATCTATCGCGGTTTTGCGGAAGGTCTGCGCGAGCAGTTCCCGGCCTCGGCAAAAGTATTCGACGAGATGGCTGAAGAGGAAGTGCATCACCGCACGATGCTGTTCGATCTCTATCGCAAGAAGTTCGGAGACTACCTGCCGCTGATCCGCCGCCAGGACGTCAAGGGCTTCCTGCACCCGAAGCAGCCTTTGTGGCTGACACGGCCGCTCGGCCTCGAGGAGGTGCGCAAGTTCGCCGAGAACATGGAGTTCGAAGCGGAGCGCTATTACCGCAAGGCAGCAGAAAACGCGCGTGACGCCTCGGTGCGGCAGCTCCTGGTCGAACTGGCGGAGGCCGAAGCAGGCCATGAGAGCCTGGCGCATAAATTAAGTCAGGTAATTCTCACCACGGGCGCGCGCGCCAAGGAAGATGAAACCGCGCGGCGGATGTTCGTGCTGCAATATGTTCAGCCGGGCCTCGCCGGTCTCATGGACGGCTCGGTATCGACCCTCGCACCGCTGTTTGCGGCGGCCTTCGCGACACACAGCACCTGGGAAACCTTTCTGGTTGGCATGGCGGCCTCTGTCGGCGCGGGCATCTCGATGGGTTTTGCCGAAGCGCTGTCCGACGACGGCTCCCTGACCGGCCGCGGCGCTCCCTTGTTGCGCGGCACGGTATGCGGTGTGATGACCGCGATCGGCGGCGTCGGCCACACTTTGCCTTTCCTCATCCCGGACTTCTATGTCGCGACCGTCGCCGCAATCCTTGTCGTGGCAGTCGAACTGGCAGCAATCTCCTGGATCCGCACCCGCTTCATGGATACGCCTTTCCTGCAGGCGGCATTCCAGGTGGTTGTCGGTGGTGTGCTCGTGTTCATTGCGGGCATCTTGATCGGGAGTTCATGATCCCGCATCAAGGAACCGATGCTGACCCTCGCGCATCTTTCCGACCCGCATCTCGCACCTCTGCCGGAGCCGCGCTGGAGCGAGCTGATCGGCAAGCGGGTGACCGGATACATTAATTGGCGGAGAAGGCGCCAATTTATCCACGACCCGGCCGCGCTTTCGGCGATCACTGCTGATATCAGGGTGCAAGCCCCAGATCACATCGTCGTCACCGGCGATATCGCCAATATCGCCTTGCCGGGCGAGTTTCCACGCGGCCGTGACTGGCTGGAAAGCACTCGGTTCCGCGCGCAGGACGTGACTTTCGTCCCGGGCAACCATGACATCTATGTGCGAGAGGCCGCGGCGCTCGCCGCAAGGCAATGGGGCGCGTATATGTGCGACGACGATGGCGAAGGCGGCTTTCCCTTCATCCGGCGCCGCGGCAATGCTGCCCTGATCGGGCTTTCAACCGGTGTGCCGACGGCACCGTTTCTTGCCACCGGCTGGCTCGGCACGAAACAGCTCGCCGAGTTCGCGGCCATACTCAACAAGCTCAAAGTTGAGGACTTCTTTCGCGATCATACTGATCCATCATCCGCCCGTCAGCGACGCTGGACGTCACAAGCGATTGCTGGATGCGCCTATCCTCAAGCGCATAATCGCCGCCCACGGTGCGGACCTTTTGCTGCACGGGCATGACCATCGTCACATGGTCAACTGGCTGCACGGACCGAATGGCACGCGCGTGCCCGCAATCGGGGTACCCTCGGCATCCAGCGCTCCCGGACGCGACAAGGATGCAGCCGGTTACAATCTCTACAGGATCGACGGTAGCCGCGGCGCCTGGCGCTGCGACATGATTTCGCGCGGCCTCGGCTCTGCGGGCGCGGTCGTGCAGCAGGACAAGATCAAGCTGATCGGCTAGGGCCGCGTCATCATGGCGAGCGCGATGAGCCCTGCGATGCCTGCAACAAGCCCTAAGATGAACATGCCTACGGCGCGCCAACGCCGCCGGCGGCGTCCGTGACGCAGGACCGCCTGCGCGACACCGCGTCCTGCATCGTCAGCCAAGCGCGCGCTCGCGCTCGACGAGCCGACCGCGCGACATAGCGCTTAATGGCGTCCGCCATCGCAGGGACTTCATAGGATTCGGCCAGCACCGCGCGTCCATAGCGCGTGTCCTGCACGAATCGATATTGCCGCCTGTCGCGACCCATCTCGACATGCGCGACAACGTCGATCCACAGATGCGGGATGTCGCCCTTGCTCACGCCACGGTCAAACAATTCGACATCGTCGGGAATTTCCTTGAACACGGGATCGAGCGCCTCGTTCAGCAGTTCGAGCCGCGCAACATCCGCATCGCGCATGTCGACAATGACGCCGGAGCGTTCCGCTGCTTCGATGCGCGCCTCGCGCACGGCATCCTTCAGCGGCTGAGCAGCGTCTGCACCCTGCGGCTGATCTTTTTTGCGTTCCCACATGCAGCCAATCTAGCAACGTCCGATCTTGGCGCAAAGAAAAAAGCGTGTATTTTCAAGAAGTTTGATGGCTAATCGTAGATTAACTCGGCGGGGCGATGCCGTAGTTGCGCGCCCAGCCGAGACCGTCTTCGGTGCGACCGCGCGGCCGATATTCGGCGCCGATCCAGCCGCGGTAGCCGACCCGGTCCACCGCCTCGAACACCGCCGGATAGTTGACCTCGCCTTCATCCGGTTCATGCCGCGATGGCACGGCGGCACATTGCAGATGACCGATCACCGGCAGGAACTTTTCCAGGCGGCGGATCAGATCGCCGCCCACGATCTGCACGTGGTAGAAGTCGAACTGCACCCGGATATTCGGCTTCCCGATCTTTGCGATCACATCGGCCGCGTGCTCGACGTGATTGAGAAAATAATTCGGCCGGTCGCGCGCATTGATCGGCTCGATCAGCAGCGTGATGTTTTTCGCCGACGCCAGATCCGCCGCGCGCGCAAGATTGTCGATGAATACGCGATCGGCAGCGGGGCGCTGCTCGGGTGCGACCTTTCCGGCAAGACAGTGAATTGCGCTGCCGCCGATCGCGCTCGCGTACTCGAGTGCGCGCGCAAACAGGACCTGCCAGTCTTTCTCGCGGCCCGGCACCGCGGCAAGCCCGAACTCGCCCTCGCGCTCGCCGGGCGGCGTGTTGAGACCGAGAATGGTCAGGTTGTTTTTCCTGATCGCGGCCTTCACCGCGGTAGCCGGCACATCATAGGGAAATTGCAACTCGACCGCCTTGAAGCCGGCAGCCGCCGCCGCGTCAATCCGTTCGAGTAAAAGGCGTTCGGTGAACAGATATCCAAGATTGGCGGCAAACCGCGGCATGGCCTTTCCTCAATGATCCCTTGCGTACAACCGCGTGGACGTATTCATTAGCGCCGCGACTACCACAAGACCATCCGGAAATTCCATGACCGCAAACACCGCCTTCCATATCGCTGTTCTGCCGGGCGACGGCATCGGGCCGGAGGTGATGGCGCCCACGCTCGAGATCCTGCGGCGGATCGAGGCGACCACGCTCAAGCCTGAAATTCCGGTTCACCGAAAGCGCGGCGGGCGCCGGCCACTACAAGGACACCGGCAAGTCGATGCCGGAGTCGACCGTTAAGCTGTGCGAGGAAGCGGACGCTATCCTGCTCGGTGCCTGCGGCCTGCCGAGCGTGCGCTATCCCGACAATACCGAGATCATGCCGCAGGTCGAGCTGCGCTTCATTTTCGATCTTTACGCTGGCGTGCGCCCTGCCCGGCTCATTCCCGGCGTGCCGAGCCCGATCGTCGACGCGCACAAGCGCGGCATCGATTTCGTCCTGATCCGTGAATCGACCGAAGGCCTGTTCGCATCGATGGGCAAAGGCGTCGTCACGCATGATGAAGCGCGCGAGACGCTGGTGATCACGCGCAAGACTTCGCAGCGGCTGTTTGACTTCTCGCTGCGCCTCGCCGAACGGCGAAAAAAGCGCGGAAAACCGGGTCTTCTGACCTGCGTCGACAAGGCCAATGCCTTCAAGGCCTATGCGTATTTTCGTTCGATTTTCGACGAGCGAGCAAAAGCTTTTCCGAACGTGAAGACCAATCACGTCTATGTCGACGCCTGCGCCGCGTTGATGGTGCGCAAGCCGTGGGACTTCGACGTGATGGTGATGGAGAACATTTTCGGGGACATCCTGTCCGATCTCGCCGCTGGCCTGATCGGCGGCCTTGGCATCGCGCCGTCGGCCGATATCGGAGACAAGCATGCGGTCTTCCAGCCGTGCCACGGCACTGCGCCCGACATCATGGGACAGGGCAAGGCGAACCCCACGGCGATGATCCTGTCGGCGGCGATGATGCTGGACTGGCTCGCCGACAGGCACGACCATCCGCCGGCAGCGGACGCGGCGTTGCGGATCGAGCGTGCCGTCGACAAGGCCTATGCCGGCGGCATCAAGCCCATGGAATACGGCGGCGGCGATGGTACGGCAGCAATCGCCAAGGCCGTGCTGGCATCGCTCAACTGATCGGAGGCAACAATGCTGTTCTCGGTTTTCGCGCTGGACAATCCCGATGCGACCGACAAGCGCAAGGCCGTGCACGGCGCCCACGTCGCGCATCTGAAGAACGCGAAAGCTTTCGGCGTGACCATTACGGTCGGCGGACCGCTGGTATCGGACGATGGCGCCACCTCAATCGGCAGCCTGATGGTCCTGGAAACATCCGACCGCGCCAGCGCGGAAAAGTTCAACCGTGCCGATCCATTCCATCAGAACGGCGTCTGGGGAAAGGTCGAGATCCGGCGATTTGACCGCAAGGAATAGCTAAAGCCCTACAAAATCGCCGATCGCGGCAAGAAACTGTTTTGGCTGCTCGAGCGGCGGACAATGGCCGCAACCTGGCAATTCGATGTATCGCGCGCCCGCGACCTTCTCGACGATCTGCTTGTTGAGCGCCGGCGGACGTCGCCTGATCAAATTCACCGCACACGACCAGCGTCGGCACCTTGAGGCGATGTAGCTGCGGCACAAGATCCGTTTCCTGCAAGATTTTGCAGGCCGCATGGAAGGCCTTTGGATCGATCTCGAGCAGAACGTTCTTGCGCTCTTCGATCTTTTCCGGATGCGCGGCAAGATAGGCCGGTGAGAACACGCGCTTGGCGGCGATCTCGGCAATGCTGCCAAGGCCACCTTCGGCGACTTTCTCCGCCATCACCGCGAAGGCCTGTCGTCCTTCCGGAGGAAAGGTGGCCGCGGCATCGCTCACCACCAGCTTGGATATCCGTTCGGGATGCGCGAGCGCAAAGGCCAGCGCGACGGTGCCGCCGAATCCGTTTCCCAGCAGAATGGCATCCTTGGCGATTTCGAATTCGTCGAATCCATCTTCGATCGTTGCGAGATAGGCATCCATCAGCGCCAGCATCGCCGGCTGCGAGCCGTGGAATCCGGGCAAATTGAACAAGGTCACGCGGTGTTTGGCGGCCAGCGCCTCCAGAACAGGATCGAAGGCATGTCGGTCGGCAAGGAGCGAATGGAGGATGACGAGGTCGCGGCCTTGCGCCGGTTCGTACGGCGGTCAGCGCGCCGCGGCCGGCAGTCATCTGTTCAAATTGCATACTATTCGTTCTCCCAAAGTCTTGGCTAACGATATCAGGGCATTCACGTTCCGGCACCGGCCAATTCGTTGGGTCACGGCCCACGACCGGAGAAACTTAAAGTCCCGCCTCGCCTTGTTTTCCGAGCTGTGCAAAGATTGCGGGTAGGGCAAGGCGGAGTTGCGTTGCCGAACTTGCCGGCCAAGTCAAAACAATCAGCGGGAGGATAATTGTCATGATCCACAGCCTTGCGCACTTGCGCATTTCGGCCGTTTCTTTTGCTCGTGGCCGGGTTCACGGCATTGGCGCTGTCGGGCGACATTGCGTCGGCGCAGAAGCCTTACGGCTTTGCAACCCTTTCGCCCGGCACGCTCAATTACACAACTTCCTCCGCCGTCGCCAAAGTGCTGAAGGAAAAGGCGGGCATGAACATTCTGGTGCAGCCAACTGCCGGTGACACCGCGATCGTCCCCATGGTCGACCGCGGCGAGGCCGAGCTTGGCATCTCCAACATGATGGAAGTCGCCGACGGATTTAAGAGCGCCAAAAGGATTTGCGCATCGTCGCGGCGGTCCATGCCTACCGCGCCCCTTCTTTGTCCGCAAGGATTCGGGGATGCAGACGATCGCCGATCTCAAGGGCAAGCGAGTGGCGATCGGCTATTCCGCGATGCGCAATATCGACGAGGTCGGACGCGCCCAGCTCGCGACGGCCGGTCTGACGGAGAAGGATATCAAGGTTGTCCTTGTGCCAAATGTGGTCCGCAGCGCCGACGATTTCGTTTCGGGTGCGGCTGACATGTTCTACTTCGCCTTCGGCGCGCCGAAGGTGCGCGAAGTCGACGCCACCGTCGGCGGCATCCGCGTGCTCGAGATCGACGAAAAGCGGCATGCCGGAAGCGCGCAAAATCATGCCCTACGGCTATCTGACCCAGGTCGGTCCCGGACCGGTTTTTGTCGGCGTCGAGAAGCCGATGAAGCGTTTACAGCTTCGACGCGCTGATCTTCAGCAGTGCCAAGGTGACGGACGACTTCGTCTATAAATTCCTCGAAGCCTTGGACAAGAACAAAGCCGACCTGGTGGCGATCCAGCCGGTGCTGCGCGAGTTCACTCTCGCGTTTGCCTATAAGAACTACGACATCCCGTATCATCCGGGCGCGTTGAAGTACTACAAAGAGCATAACGTCCAGCCGACGGCATTCCGTGAACGGAGAGCCGCAACAGCCGGAAGCGGCGGAGCAATCCTCCGCCGCCTCGCCAGCTGTTGCGCCTGCGCACAGACATTCTGCAGGGCGCCCTGATCCTCTGCGTCGTCGGCTGGGTACTCGACTTGCCGCGGCGTCTGTTCGACATGTCGTTCTATACCGAGCAGTTGCTGGCGGTGTGCCTGGGGCTTGGCTTGGCGCTCAGCTTCATCGCCACCAGCACTGCGATCGGCAGCCGCATCCGAATCATGCGATGGCTCGATTGGTTTGCCGCCGCCGCCTCGCTAATCATCTGCGGTTATATCGCCTATCGCTACGACGCTTTGACCTACGAAATTGCACTGCTGCCAATCAACGGCGTGATCGGCAGCGCGATCCTTCTGCTGCTCGTGCTGGAGGCGACGCGCCGAACGTCGGGCGGCGTGCTGGTTGTCATTATTTTGATCCTCGCGCTTTATGTCTTCATCGGCCCGCATATGCCGGGCGATTTTGCCACCCGGCCGGTGTCGGCGGCGCGCCTCATTACCTATCTCGGGCTCGACATCAACGGCATGATCGGGATTATTCTTTCGGTCGCGCTGCTCATCGTCGTTCCCTTCACGCTGATGGGACAGGTGCTCGGCCGCACCGGCGGTGCCGATTATTTTGCCGATATTGCGATGTCGGCAATGGGCCGCTTCCGCGGCGGGGCGGCCAAGATCGCGGTCTTCGGCTCCGCGCTGTTCGGCATGATCTCCGGCGCCGCGGTGAGCAACGTGGTGGCGGTCGGCATCGTCACCATTCCGCTGATGGTCGCGTTCCGGTTTTTCGCCGGTGCGAGCGGCCGCGATCGAGTCGGTCGGCTCGACCGGCGGTCAATTGATGCCGCCGGTGATGGGTGCCGCCGCCTTCATCATGGCGGAGTTTCTGCAGGTGTCTTACGGCGCCGTTTGCATCGCCGCCGTCATTCCGGCACTGCTCTACTATGCCGCACTCTTCATGCATGTCGATCTGGAAGCGGCCAAGCAGCAAGATCGGTGCTGCGCAAGTCGCGGACGCGCCGAAGTGTCGGAGGTGCTGAAATCCGGCTGGCATTTCCCGATCCCGCTGATCTTTCTCATCGTTACCATCGTCTACCCGGAAATATTCCAGATTCCGATCGAGCGAGCCGCCGTCTATGCCACCGCCATGCTGATCGTGCTGAGCATGATTTTCGGCTATCGCGGCACCCGGGTGACACCTCGGCAGATGCTGCGCGCCATCCTGGACACCGGCCGCGCTTCGCTCGACATCGTCCTGATCGGTGCCGCCGCCGGTCTGGTGGTCGGAACGTTGAGCGTTTCCGGCATCTCCTTCGGCCTGACTTTGCAGCTCATCGCGCTCAGCGGCGGCAGCCTGTTCGTGCTGCTGATACTGACCGCCATCATCAGCATCATCCTCGGCATGGGCATGCCGACAGTGAGCGTCTACGTGCTCACCGCCACATTGCTCGCGCCCTCGCTAATCAAACTCGGCGTCACCCCGATGGCCGCACACATGTACGTCATGTACTTCGGCATGCTGAGCATGATCACGCCGCCAGTGGCGATCGCGGCCTATGCTGCCGCCAATATCGCACGGGTGTCAGGCTGGACCACCGGCTGGACTGCCGTAGTGGTGGGCTGGAGCACATTCTTCATCCCGTTCCTGTTTGTGCTCGAACCGAGCCTCCTGATGGAAGGAAGCGCCGGCCTGATTGCCTGGAACTTTGCCCGCAATATCCTCGGCATTTTCGTCGGGACCGCCAGCATCGTTGGATTTGCTTTCGGCCTCCTGGCGTTGCCGATGCGGATCGCATTCGGTGCAGCAGCGCTAGCGATCTTGATCCCACAGCATGCGTTCCCAGGAGCCGATGTGCTCGACTGGATCGGGCTCGCGAGCGCTATTACGGTGCTGGCGGTTAACTACCTCCAGAGCCGACTGGCAAAACAAACGGCTGCACCCGAGGTGGCGCGGCCGTAATCGTATTCAACCGGAACCAGCGTTTAGTGGCCTTCGCGCCAGATGCCGAGCGCTTCCTGCGCCGGGCGGTCGGAGATCGAGAACAGCACCGCCTCCTCGCTGGCGTTGTGCTGGTAGCGCTTCCACGGCGGCACGACGAACACGTCGTTGACGCCCCAGGAAAGCTCCTTGCCGTCGACGACCGTCGTACCCTTGCCCTCGGCGACACAGAACACGGTGCCTTCGGTCGAGCGGTAGGGCTCCCCTTTGAAGCCCTTCGGCAGCAGCGCGAGGTTGGCGCCCATCGTCGGCAGCACTGGCCCGCCGTTGATCGGGTTGGCGTAGCGCACGCGCGCGCCGTGACGCTTGTCGATGTCGCCGGTCGACTTCAGCCGCTCCAGGATCGGCCGCATCTTGGCATAGGGATAATTGATCACCGGCGAGCGATTGAGGTGAACCGGCGCGCCGTCCGGCAGCACGCCGGTGGCGTAGCGGTCAAAGGAGTCGCCGTCCTGGTGACTGACGTTCTGCATCTTCTCGTCGAAGTGCGAGGCGAACGATGCCTGGAAATGATTGATCGTCGGCATGTCGAGCACGTCGAGCCACATCACCGGTTCCTTGCCGGGGTTGCCATGATCATGCGGCGCCCAGTTGGCCGTAATGATGAAGTCGCCGTGCTCCATCTGCGCCTTCTCACCCTCGACCGCCGTGTAGGCGCCCTTGCCCTTGAGCACGAAACGGATGGCGGAGGCGACGTGCTGGTGCGCGTCGGCGATCTCGCCCGGCAGGATCAGCTGGATGCCGGCAAACAGCGTA
This sequence comes from uncultured Alphaproteobacteria bacterium, assembly GCA_963718035.1. Lineage (GTDB taxonomy): Bacteria > Pseudomonadota > Alphaproteobacteria > Rhizobiales > Xanthobacteraceae > Pseudolabrys. The sequence goes on from CAVQYD010000019.1 coordinate 231,881, forward strand.
TTGGTGATGCGCGACTTGCCCGGCTCGCCGGGATTTTCCAGCACGAGCACGCGGCGCTCGGCCTCCTCGGCGGTGATGATATCGCCGGCCTCGAGCATCAGCTTCTCGACTTCGGGGAACTTCCACAACGCCGGCTGCATCTGGGTCTTCGGCTCGGGCGTCACCAGACCCTTGAGCACCTCCCACAGGGGCGCGAGGTGGTACTTTGAAATCTTGTCATAGTAGGCCTGACGTGCGCCGGTGATGTTGTGCTTGTTGCCGGCCTGCGCGGTGTCGATCGCGAGCGTCATTGGGCTCCTCCATGAACCGTCTATTCCATTTGTAGCGAATATAGCCCACCGCGTGCGCCGCTTAAACCCGTGAAACCAGGCGCATAACGGCTATGTAGCGCTCAGCTCTGGCCTACTGACGCTGCTTTTCAAAACTTGGCAGCGCACCGATGCCCGAAGTCCAGCGCTGAGCGGACCGGCACCAATATTGCAGCTTCGGTATGAGCTGATCACGCTGGTTGAGGGTACCGACGCGGATCGAGTGGATCTTGGGATCGGGTTCAGTGCTGGTGGAATAGATCGGCGAGCCACATTGGGGGCAAAAAGATTGCGGCCGCTTGTTTCCGCTCTCTCCCGTCTTGACGTAGATCTTCAGCTCACCCTGCAAGAGCTTGAAGCTGCCCTTATTCGTCGGCACCACAGTGCGGAACGCCGAGCCGGACAAGGTCTGACAATCGGTGCAGTTGCAGATCGCGACCGTATCCGGATCGATTTCAGCTTCGTAACGGATGTGGCCACAATGGCACCGGCCGTCGACCTTCATCGCTCCGTCCTCCTTCAGTTATTGACCGACCCGCCATCGACCACGAGCGACTGGCCGGTCACGAAATCGCTGTCGCTCGACGCGAGGAATACGAGTGCGCCTAACAGGTCTTCCGGGGTTTCGTCGCGCTTGAAAGCGCGGCTGTTCCGCACAGGAATGCGCTCGTCCTCAACATGTGCCGTGTTCTCAAGGCCAGTATCGCTCAAGGTATACCCGGGCGAGAGCGAGTTGACGGCGATGCCGTACTCGCCGAGCTCGCGCGACAATGAGCGCGTGAAGGCAAGGATCGCACCCTTCGACGTCACGTAGGGCAGCATGCGCGGCACGCCTTTATAAGGCGCGCCGGAGGCGATGTTGATAATCTTGCCGCTGCGCCGCGCCATCATGTGCGGCGCGACGTGGCGGACCATCAAATACGTCCCGCGTACGTTGATCGCCATCACACGATCCCACAGCTCGGTGTCCCATTCATTGAAAGTCCTCGGCTTCAGCGCGGAATAAAGCGCGGCATTGTTCACCAACACATCGATCTGCCCGAACCGCTCTATCGTCTCGGCGACCAGGCCTTTCACCGCATTCTCGTCGCTGACATCGAATGTTGCGCTGGCGACGGAATTCGCGCCGTGGCGCCCTGCGATTTCCTCGGCAAGTCCACGGCCGTCCGCAATATCCGCGATCATCACGCGTGCGCCTTCTGCCGCAAGCGCCTGCGAATAGTGGCGGCCGATGCCCTTGGCACCGCCGGTGACGATCGCGGTTTTTCCGGCAAGCCTCGGCATGATTCCTCTCCGCCTCGCCACATTCATGCCCGCGCTTGTCGCGAGCGTCCACGTCTTGCAAGATCGTCACCTTAAAGAGGTGGATGGCCGGCACAAGCTTGTACTCGGGCCGGCCCAAGGGCCGGACCGAGTGGGCTGGCCATGACCAGGGGAGCTAACTCATGCCGCGCAATACCGCCGACCGTCTTGCGATCCGCGACCTGATCGAGAATTGGGTGCTCTGGCGCGACGCGCGTATGTGGGATCGCTTCCGCACCGTCTGGCACAAGGACGGGCAGATGTGGGCAACCTGGTTTCAGGGCTCCTATGAGGATTTCATCCGTGTCAGCCAGGAAGGCTACGATCGCGGCGTGCGCATCATGCACATGCTTGGCGGCATGAGCATCGACATCAAGGGCAAGCGCGCGATAGCGCAGACCAAGATGACGATCTCACAGCGCGCAAAAGTCGAAGGCGTGCTGTGCGATGTCGTGTGCAGCGGACGCTTCTACGATTTTCTGGAAAAGCGCAAAGAGCCGCTGGGGCATCGTGCTGCGACGTCTCGCCTACGAGAAAGACCGCATCGACCCGGTCGAGCCCGATGCAAGGCTCACGCTCGACAAGGCGCATCTGGCGCAATTTCCGGAAGGCTACCGCCATCTCGCCTATCTGCAGAGCAAGATCGGCTACACGATCAAGGATGAGATTCCCGGGCTCGACGGACCGCCGCTTGCGGCGCTTTATGCCAAAGGCGAGGCCTGGCTCAAGGGCAAGAAGCTCTAGAAGCGGACGCGAGGGGTTGGCGCGCGCTCCAGGAAGTGCGAATTTTGACCGAGGGTGGTAGGGATAAAGCCACCGGGGGGATAACGTCATGTCGCTTGCCGACAAATTCAATCTGCTCAATGAGTTCAATATCCTGCGCATCATCTGCGCGTTGTTCTTCATTCCGCACATCGTCGGCAAGATCACCGTGCCGGCAACGCTCGAGTTTTTCGTCAAGGCGGGCTTCAAGCCGGCGGCTACCTGGATGTACATCTCCGGTGCAATCGAAACGGTCCTGTGCATCGGGTTGTTTTTCGGCATCTACCTCCAATATGTCGCCTTCATCGCATTCATCCATCTGCTGGTTGCAGGTGCCGCGACATACAAGGTCACCAAGAGTTGGATCTGGGTGATCGGCGGTATCGAATATTGCGTGTTCTGGGCGATCTGTTGCTTGGTCGTCGCCATGCACGCCTATCACGCCGGCATTTGAAGTTTACGCAGTGAAAGGAAGTCTCTCCCAATGGCTAGCGTTCTGTTTTCTCCCATCACCATGCGCGGCCTGACCCTGCCGAACCGGGTCGTTGTCTCGCCGATGTGTCAGTACAACTCCAACAACGGCTCGGCCAATGACTGGCACCTGATGCATCTCGGCAATATGTCGCTCGGCGCCGCCGGTCTCGTGATGTGCGAGATGACGAACGTCAATCCGCAGGGGCGCATCTCTCCGAAATGCGCCGGCATGTGGTCGGACGACAACGAGGCCGCGCTCAAGCGCGTGCACGATTTCTGCCGGCAATACGGGGTGGCGAAGCTCGGCGTGCAGCTTGCCCATGCTGGCCGCAAGGGGCCGACCACGCCGCCGGCCGCCGGCGGCAAGCCGATCCTCGAAGGGCCGGACGCCTGGACGCCGGAAGCGCCGTCAGCCATTCCTTACGACACCGGCTGGCCGGTGCCGCACGCAATGACGAAAGAGGACATCAAGCGCTGCATCGGCGAGTTCGCCGCCGCCGCCAAGCGTGTCGATCGCATCGGCTATGACGTGATCGAGCTGCATGGGGCGCACGGCTATCTCGCGCACCAGTTTTTGTCGCCACTGTCCAACCAGCGCATCGACGAATATGGCGGCTCGCTCGAAAACCGCATGCGCTTTGCCATCGAGATGTTCGAGGCGGTGCGTGCCGTGTGGCCGGAGCAGAAGCCCATCGGCATGCGCGTGTCGGCGACCGACTGGGTCGACGGCGGCTGGACCCCCGAAGAGACCGTTGTGCTTGCCAAGGAGCTCAAGAAGCGCGGCATGGATTACATGGACGTCTCGACCGGCGGCCTTTCGCCGCTGCAGAAGATTCCGCTGGCACCGGGTTATCAGGTGCCTTTCGCCGAGAAGGTGAAGAAGGAAAGCGGCATCACCACCATGACGGTGGGGCTGATCGCCGGCTACCAGCAGGCCGAGGACATCGTCGCATCCGGCAAGGCGGACCTGATCTGCCTCGCGCGCGCGGCGATCTGGGATCCGCGTTGGGCCTGGCATGCGGCCGAAGAGCTCGGCGCGGAGACGCCCTACGCGCCGAAAACCATGGCCGGCCACCCGAAGCTGCGGCCGCAGCTCTTCCCGAAGCGCGCGCAGGCGGCGGGCTAGGCGCCCGCCTTCACGCGGCCGATGAACTTCGCGAACGCCGTGAGCTGCGTTTTCACGGCGTCTTTCGTGCCCTGGTCCGTCAGCTCGAGCGTGTCCTTGTTGAACTTGGTCGCCGCGTTGCCGACGAACACTTCCGGCGTGCCGAAGATGAAAGCTTTGAGGAACGTCATCGACATGCGCCAGTGATACTGCATGCGCGCGCCGCCGAGCGGACCCTGCGAACAGGACTGAATGGCGACCGGCTTGCCTTCGAACGGCTGCTCTTTCATCCGTGAGACCCAATCGATCGCGTTCTTCAGCCCGCCCGGCATCGACCAGTTGTATTCGGGCGTAACGAACAGGACACCATCGGCGGCGCGGACCGCCGCCGCGAGATCTTGCGCCGGTCCGGGGAAACCGGAGGCCTCCTGCATGTCCCCGTTGTAGAGTGGCAGCGTCTCAAAGGCAGGCGCCGTCACAAATTTCATTCCAGGCGGCGCCAGACCCGGCAACGCGCGCGTCAGTGCGGCATTGTACGAACCCTTGCGGAGCGAACCGCAAATGACGAGCACGTTGAACTGATCGGCCATTTCATTCCTCTTGTTGGTGATGTTCGCTATTTCGCTTCTAGGCCGGCCGTTTTTGCGACCTCCTGGAATGTCTTGATGTCGGATTGAATGACTTTGCTGAATTCCTCAGGTGACGAAAGGTTTGGAACGGCACCAATACCTTCAAGTCGCTGCTTCACCGCATCCTTCGCCAGGACCTGTTGCATCGCCTTATGAAGCTTCTCCACAATCGGCTTCGGCGTGCCGGCCGGGAACGCCAGGCCGTACCAGCCGAGATAGCCTATCCCGCTCACGCCGCTCTCGGCGAGCGTCGGCACATTCGGGATCGCCGGCCAGCGCGTCGGGGTGGCGACTGCGATGATCCGCACCTCGCCGGAATCCACCTGTCCCCGGATCGGGATGATAGAGCTCGACGGCATAAGCCGCATCGCCGCGCAGCAGCGCGCTCACCACCTCGCCGGTCGTGCGATACGAAACCGCCTGCGCGTTGATCGACGCGCGCTGACGCAAATGCTCGGCGATAAGATGCTGCGTCGAGCCCAACCCGACCGTCGAATAGTTCAGCTTTCCGGGCTGTTTGTTGACGTATTCGATAAGGCTCTTGATGTCGGTCGCCGGAGAGTTCTTCGGCACGACGACGACGAAGGCGGAATTGGTGAATATTCCGACCGGCTCGAAATCCTTCACGGCGTCATAGGGCACCTGCTTGACCATGACCGCCGAAACGGAATGGCCCATGCTGATGGCGAGGAGATTGTATCCATCCTTCGGCGCCTTGGCCGCGATGCCGCCGGCAATCGTGCCGCCGGCGCCGGGGCGATTTTCAACGACGAACTGCTGGCCCAGAGCCTCGCCCAAACCATCGGCGAGAATGCGCGTGGCCACGTCGGTGCCACCGCCGGCACCGAATCCGATCAGAATGTGAACCGGCTTCGTCGGCCAATCCTGTGCGCGCGCAGACGGCGCAACCGCCGTCATAGCCAAGGCCGCAGCGATAGCCGCTGCTGCAATATAGGTGCGTTTCACGATCGTCCTCCCTATGTCCGACGCGCCTCCCCCACGGGGCGCGCCTGTTATTGTTGTTTAGGGAACGCGTTCGCACACCGCGTTGTCAACGGGAGGGTCGGTCTTACTTCTCATCCGCGATGGGATTGCGCAAAACACCGACCTTTTCGATCTCAATTTCGCAGGTATCTCCGGCCTTCATCCAGACCGGTTCGGGCTTGCGTGCATGGCCGACGCCGGACGGCGTCCCCGTGAGGATGACGTCGCCGGGCTCCAGCGTCATGCCCTTGGTGAGATAGACGAGGGTCTCGGCCAGCGGGAACATCATGTTGTCGGTGTTGTCGGACTGCATGGTCTTGCCGTTGAGGCGGCTCATGATCTTCAGGCCCTTGCCGCCCGGCGGCACTTCGTCCGCCGTCAACATCCAGGGGCCGAAGCCGCCGGTACGATCGAAGTTCTTCCCCATGCCCCATTGCGTCGTGTGACGCTGGAATTCGCGAACCGAACCCTCATTGGCGCATGAATAGCCTGCGATGCAATCGATCGCATTGCCCATCGACAGATGCTTGGCGCGCTTGCCGATGATCGCGACCATCTCGGCTTCGTAGTCGAGCTGGATCGATTCCTTCGGCCGCACGATTGGCTGCCCATGAGGCACCATCGAAGTCAGCACGCGGAAGAAAATCGACGGAAATTTCGGGATGTTGTCGCGCTGTGGGCCTTCCTTCACATGGTCGAGGTAGTTGAGGCCAAGGCAGATGATCTTGCCCGGATGCGCGACCGGCAGTGCATATTTCAGCCCATCGAGCGGGCGGCGCGCAGAGGCCGGCGCTTTCTTCGCAAGAGCGCCGATCGACGAGAGGTCACCGTTGCTCCGGCGCAGGACTTCGGCGAGATCGCCCGGCACATTCGCATCCACGGCCTGCAGATCGACAACACTGTCGACCATCGACCACACCGAGCCGCACGCTGTTGTTCGCTTCAAATCCAACGATCTTCATGAGCCTTCCACCTTACCCGAATGAATGAGCCCGACCACGGGTGGATCGGGCTGCGGCAGGATTAGCGCAGGCGCACAAAGGCGAGCAAGTCACTTGAAAGACTTGCCGAGCGTGAAGGCCTGGATGGAGAAATATTTGCTGGAATCGGTCCACGCCCCCGCCGGCAGCCAGCCGACGCCGCGCGCGAGCGCGCCAAGGGATTCGATGCTGTATTTGTAACTGTTCTCGGTATGGATCGTTTCGCCGGCGCGGAAATCAATCGTTTCTCCGGCCACCCGCACCTTCTGGCGTTTCAGGCTGGCGAGGTGCATTTCGATGCGATGCCTTTCACGATTGTAAAAGGCGTGATGCTCAAACATGTCGAGCCGGAAATTTCCGCCGAGTTCGCGGTTGATGCGCGTCAGCAGGTTGAGATTGAATTTTGCCGTCACGCCTTCGGCGTCATTATACGCGGCGTTGAGCACCTCGGCGGGCTTGATCAGGTCTACCCCGACGATAAGTGTCGCGCCCTCTCCCAGAATATTTGCGGCATTACGTAAAAACTCGGCTGCTTCGTGCGGCTCAAAATTGCCGATGGTTGAGCCGGGAAAAAAGCCGACACGTGCGGGCGCGGCTTTAGCTTCTGCCGGCAACGCAAACGGTTTGCATATGTCCGCGGTGACGGGCAGAACCTTGAGTTGCGGAAAATCGACGCGGAGCTCGGCGGCCTCGCGCTCGATCATCTCACCGCAGATATCGACCGGCACATAGGCGGCAAGTTTCGGTGCAGCGCTCAGCACAATGCGCGCCTTTTTGCTGGAGCCACTGCCGAACTCCACGAGCGCCGCGCCCGCAGGAATGAGCTTTGCGATGTCGGCGGAGTGCCGGCGCAAAGTGCTCATTTCGCAGCGGGTTGGATAATACTCTGGAACTTCCGTGATGCGTTCGAACAGGTCGGAGCCGACGGCATCGTAAAAATACTTGGCCGGGATATGTTTCGGTGTGGCGCGCAGGCCGTCGAGCACATCGGCCTCAAATTCGGATTGCTCCTGATGCTGCGGAATAGCGTTTTCTGAGTGCTGCTGCAACCATCTCGCGCCTTTCAGATGAACTCTGCCAGCCGCAACCCGCTGAACTGCCAGCGCGCCGGCGGATAGAAGAAGTTTCGGTAACTCACACGCTCATGGCCTTCAGGCGTCGCCAGCGAGGAGCCACGGAGCACCATCTGGCTGACCATGAACTTGCCGTTGTATTCGCCGAGCGCGCCTTCGGCGGCGCGATAGCCCGGATAGGGTAGATAGGCACTGCGCGTCCATTGCCAAGCGATGCCGAAAGCATCGGCGATGATGTCATGGCGCGCCGCGGTCTCCCATTCCATCTCGCTCGGCAGATGCTTTCCGGCGAAGCGCGCGAAAGCGTCGGCCTCGTAATAGCTGACATGTTGCACCGGTGTAGCCGGATCGACGGGCCTGAGGCCACCCAGCGTCACGACATGCCAAGCCCCATCCTTCTGTCGCCAATAGCCCGGTGCCTGCCAGCTTTCGTTCTGCACCGTTGTCCAGCCGTCGGAGAGCCAAAGGGACGGCGTCGTGTAGCCGCCAGCCGAGATGAATTCGAGCCACTCGGCGTTAGTAACGAGATGCCGGGCGATCCGCACGCGCGGAATGAGCTCGTCGTGAACCGGTGTTTCGTTGTCGAAACAGAAGCCGTCACCATCATGACCGATCGCATGCACGCCGGCTGGCACGTCGACGTAACCGCGCGGGCCTTGCGTCGCGCGCGGAGGTTGCCATTTGGGGTCGTAGACCGGATCGGTGGGATTTTGCGCAAATGCGTGGAGAATGTCTGTGAGCAGCAACTCCTGATGCTGCTGCTCGTGGTGCAGTCCGATCTCGACGATCGTGAAGACGCGCTCCGCTGCCTCGGCCGGCACCTGCCCAATCAGCCGTTCGACTGCGGCATCGACATGCGCCCGGTAGGCTGCGACTTCCGCACCGTTCGGGCGCGTGATCAGGCCCCGCTGCGGCCGGGCATGACGCGGACCGGCGGCGACATAGTACGAGTTGAAAAGAAACGGAAATCGTTCGTCGAAGATCCGGTACGCGGGGTCGTGCGGCACCAGAAGGAACTGCTCGAAGAACCAGGTGACATGCGCGCGGTGCCACTTGGCCGGGCTTGCATCGGCCATCGACTGGACGATCTGGTCCTCGGCCGACAGATGCGACGCACGCTTTTCCGTTTCCGCCCGCACACGACGAAAAGCCTCAAGCCAGATTGCACGAGTTTCATCCAGGGAACGCTTGGGCCTGTTCGCCGGTCCTTTACGGAGGGCCGGCGACATTCCGGTTCGCGCCATGGAAATCCTCCGTGACTATACAAAGGGCTTCGGCAGTCGATTTACGTACAAAGACGAACTATGGACGCAATTGTTCCATCGTGAGGATGGGCTAGCAACCTTGAATTGTCTTCTCATTGCGTACCGACAGGATTGTGATTCCCGCCATCGCGGACTCGAAATGCGGCAATCCTTTGTCTTTGTGGAAGAACCTGAGCGGAACCACGTCGGGGTCCACGCTTAACGGAAACGATTGTCTTTTATTATCGGGCCAGAGATCGAATTTGGTAGCGGGGGAGGGACTCGAACCCCCGACCTCCGGATTATGATTCCGCTGCTCTAACCAGCTGAGCTACCCCGCCATTCCGAAACAAACCGCCGGAATGGGCGCGATATAGGAAGCCGAAGCAAATACTGTCAAGCAACCACGCTTCTGCGGCTATTTCGGCTGAACCGATTGATCCCCTCCGGGGCTGCCGGGTGGCGGAATGACCGGCATCGAGCTGCCGGTCGGCGGGGTCGGCTGCCTGATCTCGGGATCAACATGATCAGGGGGGCAAATGACACCACCCGAACGCGCAAGCTTTTCGCTCAAGTCGTCCTTTCCGTCCTGACGATGACTCTCAGCTCCAGCGCCCTTCCCGACCGTGCCTTGCGTGTCCGATTGCGCACATGCATTTGGGTCGATCTGGTCAGCCTTGGGCGCGACCGGCGTCTTTGTCGGCGGCGGCGCCTGCGCAGTGGCCAGCGACGGCAACAGCAGCGTCGACATCACCAGGGCGAAACAGATTTCGCGAGCCATGGCACGCTCCACACGCGGATGTAGACGGTAAATAACGATTTGATATGAGAGAGAGTTCCGCTCAGGCGCGGTTGCCGAGGCGCTCGAAGCGGATCAGCGAGAAATGGCCGAGCGGCGGCATCGGCCGGTGCTCCAATACGCGCACGCCGCCGTGACGTTCCGCCCAATCAGCCAGGCGGCCGAAGCGGAATTCCGGCCGCCAGCCGAGCCGGCGCGCGATCGGCGCAAAACAGACCTCGAAGGCGCGGCGCGGACCTGCTTCGGCGCCGATGTGATTGACCAGAACGATCTCGCCGCCCGGCCGGATCACACGCGCAAACTCGTTGAGCGTCGCCTCGGGATTCGGCACCGCCGTAATTACAAATTGCGCCACCACAACATCGAATGACCGGTCGGGCAACGCCATGCGCTCGGCATCCATGACCGCCAATGTCTCGACATTGGAGAGGCTGCGCTCGGCAACGCGCTCGTGCGCCTTGCGCAACATCGGCTCGGAGAGATCGATGCCGACAAGGCGGTTTTTTTTCGAATAGTCGGGCAACGAAATTCCGGTACCGACTCCGACTTCGAGAATCCGCCCACCCCGCTCGCCGCAAGCCTCTTCGGCGACAGCGATCGCGGCGCGCCGGCCGGCATCAAACACCGCGCCGAACACCAGGTCATAGACCGGCGCCCACCGCGCATAGGCGCGCTCAACGCTCGTTTTATCGATGTCTGCCCCCACGGCGCGAACTAGCTGCGCATCGCAGGGGCTGTCGCGCGCGTGTCGCTGGCGGAACGAATATCTCCGGCCGCCACCGCGCTCTTGATGAATCCGCCGCCCAGCACACGCGCCTGCCCCTCACCCGCGTCATAAAAAACGCACGCCTGGCCGGGCGACACGCCATGCTCGCCATCGACCAGCTCAACCTCGCAACCGTTTGCGCCGTGCCGCAGCCAGGCGGCCTGCGGCGGGCGCGTCGAACGGACTTTCACGAAGACCTCGCGGCGATCGTCGGCCAGCGCCTCCTCGAGCGACCCTTCGCCGATCCAGTTGACGTCGCGCAGCACGATGCGGCTCATGCGCAGCGCCTCGCGCGGACCGACGACAACGCGCCGCTGTTCGGCATCAAGACGCACGACATAGAGAGGCGTGCCGGTGGCAACGCCAAGACCGCGCCGCTGACCGACAGTGAAATGAATAATACCGGAATGCGCGCCCAGTACTTTCCCATCAAGATCGACGATATCGCCGGCTTCCGCCGCGCCCGGCTTCAGCCTTTCGATAATGTCGGCGTAGTGGCCGGTCGGGACGAAGCAGATGTCCTGGCTGTCGTGCTTGTCGGCAATTGCGAGCCCGAAGCGGCGCGCAAGCTCACGGGTCTCGGTCTTGGTCCGCTCCCCAAGCGGGAAGCGCAGAACGTCAAGCTGCTCGCGCGTCGTGCCGAAAAGGAAATAGCTCTGGTCGCGCTCCTCGTCGCGCGCGCGGTAGAGCGCCCTGCCCCCGCCGGGCAGCGAGCGTGACGCAATATAGTGACCGGTCGCGAGCACGTCGGCGCCAAGCTCGCGCGCCGTGATCAGCAGGTCGTGGAACTTGATCGACATATTGCATTCGACGCAAGGAACCGGCGTTTCGCCGTGGATATAGCTCTCGGCGAAACGGTCGATCACGGCTTCCTTGAATCGTGTCTCGTAGTCGAGAACGTAGTGCGGAATGCCGATACGCTCCGCGACGCTGCGGGCATCGTAGATGTCCTGGCCCGCGCAACAGGCGCCCTTGCGATGCACCGCTGCGCCGTGGTCGTAGAGCTGCAGCGTCACGCCGACCACGTCGTAGCCTTCGGCCTTGAGCAGGGCAGCCGTCACCGACAAGTCGACGCCGCCGGACATGGCGACAACGACACGCGTCGTTTCGGGGCTGCGATCGAGTTCGAGACTGTTGGCCATGGCCGTTCTTACTATAGGTGGCGACCGGGTGCGCGCAATGCGAGCGGCGAACCGGCAAATTTTGCCGCTTTGCTATCACGCGTGCCGGGCGCGGCGCGCTTTTCTTCCACCTCCCGCCTCCGCAAGCAATTGAATAAAAACATAAATTCGGCAATTCCGGGGCTGGCCTGCCGATTGCAGATCAAACGGCGGAAATCCGGAGGTCCGCCTGTGCCACAAGTTGCGTCAGATCCCAAAGTTCATGCGCCTAATCTGCATATGCCGCGCGTCGCACGTCCGGCGCCGTCCGACTGTGCACCATCCCCGTTCGAAAGCCTGATTGAGGACACGTCGCCGCCTGCCGAGCCTGCGCCGCCGCAGCAGGACAGCAAGGTTGCCAAGAGCGACGACAAGCAGGCGCCCGCAAAAAGCAAGGACTGCAAGGCAGCCGACCCGAACGACAACGCAAAACCGGCAAATACCGACGAGGTCACCACGGCCGACGAGGTGCCGGCTGACGGGAGCACCGCAAAAGTTGACGGCAAGAAAATCGCAAGACCCGAGGCCGCCAGCGACATCGGCGACAGCATTCAGGCGAAAGTCGATCCCGAACCAGATGCCGGACAGAAGACCGACAATGCGAACGCGACGACGCCGACCGACGGCGCCGTGACTGTCACCAGTTCCGACGCGATCTCAATCGTTCAAACGCCGGCACAAACGCCAAATGAGACGCCGGATGACGGCAAACAAGTCGAGCAGCCGCTACAACAGCTGGCACTCGTGGCAGATGTCACACCCAAGATGAAACAGCTTGGCGAGGATTTGCCGAAAGCAGTTGTTGGAAAGAAAGTCGACGACGGTAAAGGTAAGCAAGTGGATGCGAGCGATCAGGTCGAGACCGATCAGCCGACCGCCGAGACTGACGATGCTTTCCAGATTTTGACCAAGGACGCCACGCCACAGCGCGCAGAAGGCAAGCCGCAAACCGAAACGGGCGATGGCGACAAGCAGCATGTATCGCAGGGTCGGGGCGATTTCATAACACCCAGCCATCGTTCCGACGCGGGCGCGCCGACCCCGCCTGGCGCCGACGTCAGCGCTGCCGCGAAAACATCGAACGACGTTCCGACGCAACCCCCGATTCCCAGCAGCGCCCCTCACGCATCGGAAAATGCCGCAGCGCCGGCTACTCTTGTTTCGCAGCCTGGCCCACAGCCGGCGGCTATTCCGCTGTCCGGAGTCGCCATAGAGATCGCCGGCAAGGCCCTTGCAGGCAAGAACCGTTTCGAAATCCGGCTTGATCCACCTGAGCTTGGCCGCATCGACGTGCGACTTGACGTCGACCGCGACGGTAACGTGACGTCTCGCTTGACAGTGGATCGCCCGGACACGCTCGATCTGTTGCGTCGTGATGCGGCGGGCCTCGAGCGCGCCCTGCAGGATGCAGGCCTCAAAACCGCAAACAACGGTCTTCAATTTTCCTTGCGCGATCAGTCAATGAAAGAGCAACAGGCAGGGACGTCTCCTGGCGCGGCCGTTTTGGTCGCGACCGACGAAAGCCTGCCTTCCATCGATGTCATCCCGCAACGATACCGCCTGGCCGGTCAAGGCGGCGGTCTCGATATCCGCGTCTGAGGTTTGGACATGGCTACGGTTCCCCCTATCACCACCGGCACTGGCACCAGCTCGGTTTCGGGCGCATTGGATAACGTCGAGATCGCCAGCAATTTCACGACGTTCCTGCAGTTGCTGACGACGCAACTGAAGAACCAGAACCCGCTCGATCCGCTCGACACCAATCAATTCACCCAACAGCTCGTCCAGTTCGCGCAAGTTGAGCAGCAGATGAAGTCCAACGACCTGCTCTCCGGGCTGGTCCTCCTGGAGAAAAGCTCGGAAGCGACCGCCGCGCTTGCCTATGTCGGCTCAACCGTGGTGGTCGATGGATCGACGGCACAACTGGCCAATGGCCAGGCGAAGTGGACCTTGAATGTCAGCAAGCCCTCGACCGCGACCATCACGATCAAGGATGCGACGACCGGACAGTCGGTCTACACTGGAACCATCGGCGTCAACCCGGGCAATCAGGCGTTCACCTGGGACGGCCGGGGCAATGACGGCCGCGTCTGGCCGGACGGCGCCTACACATTGACCGCCACGGCCGTCGACTCCAACAAGCAGTCGGTCGGCATATCCACCGAGGTCGAAGCCGTCGTCGATTCCGTCGACCTCACGGGATCCTCGCCCGTCCTGTCGATCAACGGCCAGAACTACACGCTCGACAAGATCAAGCGGATCGTCCGATCGTCAGGCTAAGGCGTCGCCTTTAAGAAGCGGACGCACGCGGACGGGCGCGCGCATCGCCAATGACCTGCTCGATGGCGCGCTCAAGCACAGAGAGCTCGAACGGCTTGCGCAAAATATCGAAGCGCCCGTCGGCGGCCTGGGCCGCATCGGAAAAGCCGCTGGTCAGCAGGATCGGCAAGTCGGGAAACTGTTCGCGGCAGACCTGCGCCAGGCCAAGCCCGTCCATCGTGCCCGGCATGACAATGTCCGAAAACAACAAGTTGAATTCGATGCCCTGCTGTAGGTGACGCAGCGCCTCGGCGGCATTTTCTGCCCGCACCACGCGGTATCCGAGTTGCTCGAGCAAAGCGGATGTCACGTCGGCGACGTCGCGGCTGTCTTCCACGACAAGCACAGTCCCTTGAACGTTCTCGCGTCCCGCCGAAGCACTTTCCCCCGGTTCCGCCGGCACTTCCGTCTGCGCGCGCGGGAGATAGACGGTCACAACAGTGCCACGGTCCGGCTCGCTTGCGACCGTGACCGCTCCTCCGGACTGGTTGGCGAAACCGTGCACCTGCGAAAGCCCGAGCCCGGTCCCCTTGCCGACCGGCTTCGTCGTGTAGAACGGCTCGAACACCCGCTGCAGCACATCCTCTGGAATTCCGGTTCCGGTATCGATGATGGCCAGCGCAACAAAATCTCCTTCGAGCGCGCCGGCAGCCGAACCTGGGGTGAGAACGACGTTGCGGGCCTGCAATGTGATCGTGCCGCCCTCGGGCATCGCATCGCGGGCGTTGACGGCGATATTGACGAGCGCGAGTTCCAGCTCGCCCAGATCGACTTCAACAGGCCAGATCTTGTCCTCAATGTCGACGACAAGCTCGATATTGCCGCGCAGCGACGGCGCCAGCATGTCGCGCACCGCACCGATATGCGCATGCAGATCGACCACGACCGGCATGAGCTGCTGCCGCCGAGAAAACGTCAGCAATTGCCGGGTGAGCTTCTCACCACGGCCGGCGGCGGCCCGGATTGCTTCGACGGCCTGCACGTCCTTTGGCTCGCTCAGCTTGCGCTGCAGGATTTGCGCATAGCCGGAGACGATCATGAGCAGATTGTTGAAGTCATGCGCGATGCCTCCGGTGAGTTGACCGAGGGCTTCCATCTTCTGCGCCTGAGCCAACTGCTCCCGGGTCTCGTCGAGCGCGATCTGCGCCTCACGCTGGGCTGTGATATCGCGCGTTATCTTGGCGAACCCGGCCAGTTCACCTGCATCGTCGCGAATGGTCTCGATCAGCTCGTTGGCATAGAAGCGGCTACCATCCTTGCGCACGAGCCAGCCTTCCGCCTCGTACTTCCCCTCGCGCACCGCGGCGACGAGGGCATTCTCCGGCACGTTCTGCGCGCGATCTTCCTCGGTGTAAAATTTACGGAAGTGCTGACCGACAATCTCGTCGGCGCTGTAGCCTTTGATCTGTTCGGCGCCGGCATTCCAGCTGCGCACATGCCCGTCGAGATCGAGCATGTAGATCGCGTAGTCGCGAACTCCCGTCAGTAGCATGCGGACGTTTTGCTCCGACTCGCGCAGCGCAATTTCGGCTTCCTTGCGTTCCGTCACATCGAGACAAACGCCGAGCATGCGGACGGCGGCACCATCCTGGTCGCGGATGACCTCCCCGACGCTGTGCAGATGACGGACGAGCCCGTCGCCGCGAATGATCCGCTCTTCGTGACTGAAGTCGCGCCCTGTTTTCAGGGCGTGGGTCAGGCTCGTTTGCACATGGGCCCGATCATCCGGATGGATGAGGGTCAAGAAATCGGCGAAAGTGCCGCCAAATTCACCGCGCGCCAGCCCGTAGATTCCGTAAAGCTGGTCCGACCAGCTGATGCGGTTTTTCGCGACGTCCCACGACCAGCTGCCAAGATTGGCTAACCGCTGCGCTTCGGAGAGCTGGATGTTGGCATCGGCGAGCTGAGTATTGGTATCAGCGAGTTGCGCATTGGCGTCGGCGAGCTGGCTGTTCGCCCTGCCGAGCTGGAGATTGGCATCCGCCAGTGCCGCGGTGCGGTCTTTCACGCGCTGGTCAAGCTCGGCCTGGATGCGCCGAAGATCGTCCTCGCCGCGGCGGCGCATCTCGACATCGGCACTCAGCGCCAGGCTCGGCACCGACACGCTGAGCATGAAGGTGAGCAGGAGAAGGAACGATTCATTGAGGCCCATTTGTGCAAATGGGCCCACCTGGGCGATCGTCGCCCATATGGCAAAAATCGTGAGAATGACTGCGACCGTCGCGGTATCGCGCGGCCCGCGGCGCAATGCCGCCCAGACCAACGGCAAAATCGCAAGAAATCCGAGCGGGCTCGTATATTGGGAGCGCGGCAATAGCGGGCTGAACGCGATGAGGCCGACCAGAATGGCGCAGCCGAACACCGCAGCCATGTCGCGCAACTCGCGCCCGTTGATCGCGCGCCAGTCAGTAATCGCCCAGAGCACGATGACAGGAGTGACCACAAGCGCGCCGGCGGTATCCCCGAGCCACCATGTGATCCAGACCGGCGCGAGAGTCGGCTCAGCCGCAAACCCGGCCACATAAAGCGTGGCAACGCCGATTGTCGCGCTGAGCATGGTCGGCAAGCCGGCGCAGACAATTGCGAACTTTGCGATTCGCGCGGGAGTTACAAAAGCCTGTGCACCGCCACACCACTTCGTGATCAGGTAGCCACCCACCACACCTTCCAGCGTATTGCCGACAGCAATCGCGGCCGACGTTTCCAAAGTTCCCGCCGTTGTGGCGTTGGCGGCGAATGCGCCGATCAGGATTGCCGGAAAGAAACGAACGCCGCCCAGAATGACGGCCGCAAAAGCCAAGCCCGTCGGCGCCCAGATCGGGCTGGCGCTAGGGTTTATCGAGGCGAGCTGAAGGCCGAGCTTTGCGAGAAGAAAGTAGGCAACGGCCACCACGGGCAGCCAGGCGAAAAACGCGCCGAGACCACCCCGTTGCGTCGATTCCGATGAAGAAGCAGCAGGGAACTTTTTCACCGGCGCAAAATCCCAAGAAACCCGCCCTTTGGGCATACTAACCGCAATTACGGCGCTTTGCCGCAATAGGCCCGGGATTGCCCACCGCGCTCCATCTGTAACCAAAAGGTTAGCGGAAACCCGGCAATCATTGCCCGATGCATTTGCCATGCTTAGGCAAATTTTAAGCCGCGACCTGTAGTTTTTCCGCAGTAACTGTCAGTCGAGTTCTCGTTTTGTGAGTGTACCAATGACCGAACCCCATCGCCCGAGGGTCAAATATGTAATCGGGCCAGATGGCAGTCCGCTGACCATTGCGGACCTGCCGCCCCCGACGACCAAGCGCTGGGTCATCCGCCGCAAGGCAGAGGTGGTCGCCGCGGTCCGTGGCGGCTTGTTGTCGCTGGAAGAGGCCTGCGCCCGCTACACACTCACCGTCGAGGAATTCCTCTCCTGGCAGTACTCGATCGACCAGCACGGCCTTGCCGGGCTGCGTACGACACGCATTCAGCAGTACCGCCAGTAACACTCCCGCTCTGGGTCCCGCACGCCGGCGCAAAACGCCGGCGTTTTCATTTGGCTTTTCGCAGGTCACATCGGCCGGAAATTAACCCGACGCTAACCTTAAACTGGGCAAATCTTGCCGGGTGAGGCGCGCGATCGGTGCGCCAGCGGGTAGGACAAACCGGTGCAAGGCTTCTTCGATTTTATGAAGTCGCTGGGTGCTGCGCGGATGGCGGCGATGGCCGCGGTGACGCTCGCCCTGATCGGCTTCTTCTCATTCGTGATGGTCCAGATGACGACGCCGCAAATGGTGCCGTTATTCACTGACCTCTCGGTCGATGACAGCGCGTCGATCATCAAAGACCTGGAACGGCAAGCCGTCCCCTATCAGATTAAGAGCGACGGCGCGATCATCATGGTGCCCAAGGACAAGGTCGCCCGTCTGCGCATGAAGCTCGCAGAGTCGGGCCTGCCGAAAGGCGGCGGGGTCGGTTACGAGATATTCGACAAGACCAACTCGCTCGGCACGACGACGTTCGTCCAGAACATCAATCATCTGCGGGCACTCGAAGGCGAGCTCGCCCGCACGATCCGCAGCATCGATCGCGTGCAGGCGGCGCGCGTGCATCTCGTGCTCCCGGAGCGCCCGCTGTTCTCGCGTGACAAGGTCGATGCCTCCGCCTCGATCGTGCTCAAGGTACGCGGTGCGCTCGAGCCGCAGCAGGTGCGGGCCGTCCGCCACCTGGTCGCCAGCGCCGTCAACGGCCTGAAGCCTGAGCGCGTCTCCGTGATCGACGAGACCGGCAAGCTGCTTGCCGACGGGGCCACACCCGACAACGCGCTCAACGGCGCGAGCTCCGATGAACGCAAGCTCGCCTACGAGAACCGGCTTCGCAGCGAAGTCGAGACGATTGTCTCATCAGTCGTCGGCCCAGGTCATGCGCGCGTGCAGATCAACGCAGATTTCGATGTCAATCGGATCACGCAAACTTCCGACAAATTCGATCCGGATGGCCGTGTGTTACGCTCGAGTCAGACCCGCGAAGAGCAGTCCGCCACAAGCGACAACAAGGAGGGCTCGGTGTCCGTCGGCACCGAGTTGCCCGGAGGCAACAGACAGCAGCAGCCAGCGGACAGCGGCAGCCGCGGCGACCAGAGCCGCAAGACCGAGGAAATCGTCAACTACGAGATCTCGCGCACCACAAAAACCGAGGTCATCGAGGCAGGACGCGTCAACCGCATCTCGGCGGCCGTGCTCGTCGACGGGATCTACAGCAAGAATGACAAAGGCGAGGTCGCCTATCAGCCGCGCCCAAAAGAAGAGCTCGACCGCATCACCGCCCTCGTGCGCTCGGCGATCGGATTTGACGCCAAGCGTGGCGATCAGGTGGAGGTGGTGAACCTGCGTTTCGCCGAAACAACGCCGTCGCCGATCAACGAAGTGACCGGCTGGATGAGCTACCTGCAGTTCACCAAGGACGACATCACGGGAGCCGCCGAGAAAGGCGTCATGGCGCTGCTCGGCCTGGTCGTGCTGTTCATGGTCGTTCGCCCGCTCGTTCGCCGGGTCATCACGCCAGAGGGTGCGCAGACGCCGTTCGCCGCCGCGCCTGCCGCCGCAGTTCCCGCGGTGACGGCCGAAGCAGCCGCGGCAGCCGGCATGATGCTACCGGGCGTCAACGGCAATATCACCTCGACCGGAGGCCCAAACGTCTCAATCGTCGGCGGCGATGAAGCCGTCGCAATTTCCAACCGCACATCCGCGATGATCGACATCGCCAAGGTACAGGGCCAGGTTCATGCCCAGTCCGTGCAGAAGGTCGGCGAACTCGCCGACAAGAACCCCCACGAAGCCGTGTCGATCATCCGCAACTGGCTCCATGAGGACGCAGCCTAAGCCATGCCGTCAGCCTATGCCGAGAGCAAAAAGGACAGCAAAGCGACGCGCGACGATATCGGCGGGCTGATGGCCGAGCTATCGAAGCGGCCGGCGACGCAGGAACGCGCCCGCAAGCTGACCGGCCCGGAACGGGCCGCCGTCCTGATGCTGTCGCTCGGCGAGCAGTACGGCGCCAAGATCTTCAGCCTGCTCGACGACGACGAGCTGCGCGAAATTTCCATTGTCATGTCGTCGCTTGGCACGATCGAAGCCGAATCCGTCGAGCAATTGCTGCTCGAGTTCGTCTCACGCATGTCGGCCTCCGGCGCGCTCCTCGGCAACTACGATGCCACCGAGCGCCTCCTCAAGCAGTATCTGCCGCCAGACCGCGTCGGCGGCATTATGGACGAAATCCGCGGCCCCGCCGGGCGCAACATGTGGGAGAAGCTCGCCAACGTCCAGGAAGAGGTGTTGGCGAACTATCTCAAGAACGAATACCCGCAGACCGTCGCCGTCGTGCTGTCGAAGCTGCGGCCGGAGCACGCCGCACGGGTGCTCTCGATCCTGCCCGAGGACCTCTCGCTCGACTGCGTCAATCGCATGTTGAAGATGGAAGCCGTGCAGAAGGAAGTCATCGAGCGCGTCGAGCAGACGCTGCGCACGGAATTCATGTCCAACCTGTCGCAGACGCGGCGTCGTGATGCGCACGAGGTTATGGCGGAGATCTTCAACAATTTCGACCGGCAGACGGAAACCCGCTTCCTGACCGCACTCGAGGAAGATAATCGTGATGCGGCCGAGCGCATCAAGGCGCTGATGTTCACCTTCGACGACCTGGTCAAACTCGATACCGGCTCGGCGCAGACACTGATGCGCAACATCGACAAGGAGAAGCTGGCGGTGGCGCTCAAGGGCGCCAACGAGACCGTGCGGCAGTTCTTCTTCACCAACATGTCGAGCCGTGCCGCCAAGCTGCTGGTGGAAGACATGCAGGCCATGGGGCCGGTCCGGCTGCGTGACGTAGACGAGGCTCAGGCTCTCCTCGTCAACGTCGCCAAGGATCTCGCGGCCAAGGGCGAAATCATCATCGCCAAGAGCCGCGGCGAAGACGAACTGATTTATTGAGAGTGCAATGAAAGCGACGGCCAAATATCTGTTCGACGAGGATTTCGCCGCCGGCGAAAAGCCGACCATCACCATGGTCGAGCACGAGCGCAGGCGCGCCGATGCCGAGTCGCAGGCCTATCGGCAAGGCTTTACCGCCGGGGAACAACAGGCACATCAGGAAGCCACCAAACGCATGGCCGACGCGCTCTCCGTGATCGCGGACGGGCTCGGCCGGCTCGACAGTGCGCTCACAGCAATCGAGACCCGCCTTGAAACGGAGGCCGTCGAGGTGGCCGTCGCGGTCGCCGCCAAACTCGCGCCGGCTCTCATAGCGCGCGAGCCGTTCGCCGAGATCGCGGCGCTTGCGACCGAATGTTTTCACCATCTGGTGTCTACGCCGCTTGTCACCGTGCGCATTGCGGCAGACATCCACGATACGGCGAAGGGGCAGATCGAGGAAATTGCACGCTCGAATGGTTTCGACGGCCGGCTGGCCGTCATATCCGACGAAAGCCTCGCGCCGGGTGACTGCCGTATCGAATGGGCCGACGGCGGCATCATCCGTGACAACACTGCAACGGCATCGGCGATCGATGAAACAGTCGCCCGCTATATAGCGGCGCGCAACATGCCCGCCGCATAGGAATTCTGGAGACGACGGCAATGAGTGACGACGACACCAAGGTACCGCTTCCCGACCTCGAAAACGGCGGCGACGTGCAGGTTGTGCAGGATGCAGGCACGCTTGCGCCTTCCGACAGTGAGACTGTCAACCGAGGGGCTGCAGACCTCGAGGCGGTGTTCGATGTCCCGGTCCAGGTCTCGGCCGTGCTGGGGCGCGCGCATATGGAAGTCGGCAACCTGCTCAAACTCGGCCCCGGTGCCGTGCTCGAACTCGACCGCAAGGTCGGCGAGGCCATCGATATCTACGTCAACAATCGGCTGGTCGCCCGCGGCGAAGTGGTGCTTGTCGAAGACAAGCTCGGGGTGACCATGACTGAAATTATCAAGGCGGATCACAACTGATGCGACGACGATCCGCCATTACTCGAATGACACGGAGCTAAGCCATGCGACTCCTCATTGTCGGCACGCTCGGCGGCCAGCTCACCACCGCAACCAAGCTTGCAATGGAAAAGGGCGCGAGCGTCACGCACGCCGAAAACATCGACCAGGCGCTCGCGGTGCTGCGCTCCGGACGCGGCGCGGACCTTTTGATGGTGGATGTCAGCCTCGATATCCGCGACCTCAATGGGCGGCTCAATGCGGAGCACATCTATGTCCCGATCGTCGCCTGCGGCGTCACCAACGACGCGCGCGCGGCGGTCAATGCCATTCACGCCGGCGCCAAAGAATATATCCCGCTGCCGCCCGATCCCGACCTGATCGCGGCCGTCCTCGCCGCCGTCGCCGAGGATACGCGCGAGATGATCTACCGCGACGACGCCATGGCGAAAGTGGTCAAGCTTGCCCAGCAAATCGCTGGTTCGGACGCCTCCGTGCTCATCACCGGCGAAAGTGGGACCGGCAAGGAGGTGCTGGCGCGCTTCGTGCACGAGCGCAGCAACCGCTCAAAGAAGTCGTTCATCACCGTCAATTGTGCGGCGATCCCGGAAAACCTGCTCGAATCCGAGCTTTTCGGCCACGAGAAAGGCGCCTTCACCGGCGCGCTTGCCCGTCGCATCGGCAAATTCGAGGAGGCGAACGGCGGCACGCTCCTGCTCGACGAAATCTCCGAGATGGAAGTTCGGCTGCAGGCCAAGCTGTTACGCGCCATCCAGGAACGGGTCATAGACCGCGTCGGCGGCAATCGGCCTGTCCCGATCGACATCCGGATCATTGCAACATCGAACCGAAATCTTACCGACGCTGTCCGCGAGGGAAAATTCCGCGAGGATCTGCTGTTCCGCCTCAACGTCGTGAACCTGAAGATCCCACCTCTGCGCGAGCGCCCGGCGGACATCGGCGAACTGGCGCATCACTTCATACGTAAATATTCGCAGGTCAACGGGCTGCCTTTGCGGCCACTGTCCGCGGAAGCGCGCCGTGCGCTCAGCGCCAACCGCTGGCCAGGCAATGTCCGCGAGCTTGAGAACACGTTGCATCGTGCCGTGCTGCTTTCGAGCGGCTCGGAAATCGGTGTCGACGGCATTCTTTCACCTGACGGCGCGCGGCTCGATCAGGTGCGCGGCACGGACGTCGCAGCTCATGCGGCAATCGCCGCCGAGCAGGTTACCCGCAATCTGGTCGGACGCACCGTGGCGGAAGTCGAGCGCGATCTGATCCTGGAAACGCTCAAGCACTGCCTCGGCAACCGCACGCACGCGGCCAATATTCTGGGCATCTCAATCCGCACGTTGCGGAATAAACTCAACGAATACGCCGCCGACGGCGCGCCAATTCCACCCCCGTATGGCGGCGAGCCGCTCAAGGGAGCTGCCTGACATCCGGCAGCAAAGCAAAAACCCGGCGCTAGCGCCGGGTTTTTAGGTTCGACAGCATGTCATGCAGACCTTGTACAAAATTTGTCCCGCTGCACTGTGGCAGGAGGCAAAGCGAGCCGGTGTTTTCCGCGGCACGGAGGTCGATCGTCGCGACAATTTCATTCATTTCTCGACTGCAGCCCAGGTTGCGGAGACCGCCGCAAAGCATTTTGCAGGTCAAAACGATCTGCTGCTGATCAGCGTGGATGCCCGCAAGCTTGGCAACGCCCTGAAATGGGAGCCCTCGCGCGGCGGCGCCCTGTTTCCTCACCTCTATGGCGCTCTCGCGCTCGAGGCCGTCAAACACGTCGACCCGCTTCCCCTTGGCCCTGACGGAGGCCACGTTTTTCCGCCCTTGCAGGACTGATCCATGCGGGCACGGCCGTCGTAATTGTGACCGGATCGTCAAAACCGTAAGGTGGGCTCCGAGCCTGCCAAAATCCGGGCCCGCGTCCGATGGACCTCGATGCCAACCGCAGCCTGATTGCCGCCGCGCTCGGCCGGATTCCGGACGGCGACCGTGCGGCACTGCAAACCGTCTATCGCCTGACCTCAGCGAAGCTTTTTGGCGTCTGCCTGCGTATCTTGGGTGAGCACGGCGAGGCGGAGGACGTGCTGCAGGAGGTCTACGTGACGGTGTGGCGCAAGGCCGCCGACTTCGATGCCAGGCGGGCGAGCCCGATGACCTGGCTGATTGCCATAGCCCGCAATCGTTCGATCGACCGGCTGCGCGCTGCGCGCACAAGTCGCAACATGGAGGCCATCGACGTCGCTGCTGACGTTGCGGACACCACACCTCGCGCCGACGTGGCGCTGGAGAGCGTCCAGGAGCACGCAAAACTGCACGGTTGCCTCGACGGCCTTGCGTCGCATGAGCGCGCCGCGCTGCGCGGTGCGTTCTTCGACGGCAGCACCTATGAGGATCTCGCCACGCGCATGAAGGTGCCACTCGGCACCATGAAGAGCTGGATCCGCCGCGCCATGTTCAAGCTGAAGGCATGCCTGGAGCAATGAGCGACACATTCGACCATAGCGGCTTGCCCGAAGACGAACTGCTCGCAGCCGAGTATGCGCTGGGCGTGCTCGACGGCATCGACCGGGCCACGGCCGAACAGCGTGTTGCGAACGACCGCGGCTTTGCACGCCAGGTCGCGGCCTGGGAACAGCGGCTCGCGCCCTGGGCCGCAGAAATTCCCGAAATGCTTCCGCCACCGCACGTCTGGGATCGCATTGCCGGCGCCCTGCCCCCGCAACCCCCACACGCCGGTTTGTGGCAGAGCCTCGCATTCTGGCGCGGGTTCAGCCTCGCAGCCGGAGCACTCGCCGCAGCCTGCATCGCCGCGCTGGTTTATTTCGGCGCGTTCACGCAAACCGAGCCGCTCGTCGCAACGATCGAGGGCGGTGGCCAGCGTCATTTCGTGGCGACCATCGACGTGAAGCGTGGCACCGTCGCCATCGTCCCCGCCGCCTTCCGCGCCGACGCAACGCGCGTGCCCGAGCTCTGGCTGATCCCGCCCGATGGCAGGCCAAGGCCAGTGGGCCTGCTGCGCGCCGATGCGCCGGTCACGCTGACGCTCTCCGGCGATCTCGCCCGTCTGGCAAAAAACAATGCGGTATTGGCGGTTTCGCTTGAGCCGCCGGGCGGCTCGACCACCGGCCTGCCGACCGGCCCGGTGATTGGTACCGGCAAGCTCACGAACCTGTGACCTCGCGCCTGCATCCGTAATTTCGAGCCCTCCGTAGCTCTCGATGTCTCCGCCTTAGGGGACAGCAAACAGAGCAACGGAGAGAGCCATGAAACGTATTTCTGCCCTCGCTTTGGCCGGAGCCGCCGTGTTCGCGCTCAGCCTTGGAATGAACGCGTCCGCCCCGAGCTTCGCGGCCGAAAAGACTGTGATGGTCGGCGGCGCGGCGATGTATCCGTCGAAGAACATCATCCAGAACGCGGTCAATTCGAAGGACCACACCACGCTGGTGGCGGCCGTGAAGGCCGCGGGCCTGGTCGAGACACTGTCCGGCGACGGCCCCTTCACGGTGTTCGCGCCGACCAACGCCGCCTTCAGCAAGCTGCCGGCTGGTACCGTCGAGAGCCTGCTGAAACCCGAGAACAAGGCGCAGCTCACCAAGATCCTGACCTGTCACGTCGTGTCGGCGAATGCGATGTCCTCCGCGATCAAGAAGATGATCAAGGACGATGCCGGCATGCATCCAGTGAAGACGGTCGGCGGCTGCACGTTCACCGCCAAGCTTAGGGGCGACAGCATCGTGCTGGTCGACGGCAAGGGTCACGAGGCCACCGTCACCATCGCGAACGTGAAGCAGTCGAATGGCGTCATCCACGTCATCGACACCGTGCTGTTGCCGGGCTGATTGGTCCTCTGACGTCCGGCAATGCGGCTTTCTAAAGCCGCCCGGCGGTCCTCTCCTTGTCCCCGGGGAGAGGACCGTCCGGTTTTGGGGGTGGCAGCACCGTACCGTTAACCCCGCGCTAACCATAAAATGGGCAAATATTGCCGGGGGAAAGGGGTAAAGGCCCACCGCGGCTCTCTACTCGGGCACCGGCGATGGTGTCCTCTTCCGGTTTGATGACGTTCGTATTGGTCCTGCGTGCTCCCAAAAATCTGCAACCGGTCTCGCGCCAAACACGACGTTGAGCATGAGCGATATTACTGCCGCGACGACGACAAGCACGATCGGCGGCATCAAGCTGCCCGGCCTCGGCGACGTCGGCGCTTTCTTCAAGCGCGGGGATCTGGCGCTCGCGGTGGGCGTGCTCACCATTCTCGTGGTGCTCATCCTGCCACTGCCGCCGTTGCTGCTCGATTTCTCGCTGGCAATCTCGATCATCTTCTCGGTGCTGATCCTGATGACAGCGTTGTTCATTCACACGCCGCTGGAATTTTCAGCTTTCCCGACCGTGCTGCTGATCGCGACCATGTTGCGGCTGGCGCTCAACCTCGCTTCCACGCGCCTGATCCTCTCGCGCGGCCATGAAGGCACCGATGCCGCCGGCCACGTGATCGAGGCCTTCGGCAATTTCGTGATGAGCGGTAACTTCGTGATCGGCATCATCGTCTTCACGATCCTCGTCATCGTGAACTTCGTCGTCATCACCAAAGGCTCCGGCCGCATCGCCGAAGTCGCCGCCCGCTTCCACCTGGACGCCATGCCGGGCAAGCAGATGGCGATTGATGCCGATCTTTCCGCCGGTCTCATCGACGAGAAGGAAGCGCGCCGCCGCCGGCAGAAACTGGAAGATGAAGGCGGCTTCTTCGGCGCCATGGACGGTGCCTCAAAATTCGTGCGCGGCGACGCCATCGCCGGTTTGCTGGTGGTGTTCATCAATATCATCGGCGGCATGATCATCGGCATTGCGCAGCAGGGCCTCAGCTTTGCCGACGCAGCGCACTCCTACACGATCCTCACCGTCGGCGACGGTCTGGTGACGCAGGTGCCCGCGCTCATCGTTTCGACCGCCGCAGGCTTGCTGGTCTCCAAGGCAAGCGTCGCCGGCGCCGCCGACAAGGCGCTGCTCAGCCAGCTCTCCGGCTATCCCAAGGCGCTTGGCATGTCGGGCGCGGTGATGCTGGTAATGGCGCTTCTGCCCGGCATCCCGATCCTCCCATTCGCGGCGCTCGGCAGCGGTGCGGCGGCGCTGGCCTTCATCGTCGACAGGCGCATGAAGGTCACGCTTGCAGCGGAAACGCAGAAGACCGAAGCCGCAGCCAAGAGCGAAGCCGCGGACGAACCTATCGCAGCCGCGCTCAAAATCGACGACTTGAAAGTGGAGCTCGGCTACGCGCTGCTGCCTCTGGTCAACGCGCCAGATGGCTCCGACCGCCTGACCGAGCAGATCAAGGCCCTGCGGCGTTCGCTTGCTGTCGAGATGGGCTTTGTCATGCCGGCGGTGCGTCTGCTCGACAACGTGCAGCTCGATGCGAACACCTATGTCATCAAGATCAAGGAAGTCGAGGCGGGCAGCGGCAAGGTCTGGGCTGGCCAGTACATGGTCATGGATCCGGCCGGCGGGCAGGTGAAATTGCCCGGAACGCACACGACCGAACCGACGTTCGGGCTGCCGGCAACGTGGATCGACGGCTCGCACAAGGAAGAAGCTTCAATGAAGGGCTACACGGTGGTCGATGCCGCCACCGTGCTGTCGACGCATCTGACCGAACTGCTCAAGAGCAACATGGCGGAACTGCTTTCCTACGGCGAGGTGCAGAAGCTGCTCAAGGAGCTGCCGAAGGAACAGTCCGACCTGGTCAAGGATCTTGTGCCAAATCTGATCACGGTTTCAGGCATCCAGCGTGTTCTGCAAATTCTGCTCGCCGAACGCGTATCGATCCGCGACCTTGCAACGATCCTGGAAGGGATCGCCGACGGCATCGCGGGTTCGCGCAACCCGGTCATGCTTGCCGAACACGTGCGCGCGCGGTTGTCGCGCCAGCTTTGCGCCCAGCACACCAGCCCCGGCGGCTATCTGCCGCTGGTGGCGCTGTCGGCAAAATGGGAACAGGCCTTCGCGGAGTCGATGGTCGGCCAGGGCGATGACCGGCAACTTGCCATGCAGCCCTCGCGCCTGTCCGAGTTCATTACCCTCGTCCGCGAGCGCTTCGAAGAAGCGGCGCGCGAAGGCGAAGCGCCTGTGCTGGTAACATCGGCGAACATCCGCCCCTATGTGCGCGGGATCGTCGAACGGTTCCGGGCGCAGACGCCGGTTCTCTCGCAAAGCGAGATTCACCCGCGCTCGCGCCTGAAGACCGTCAGCCAGCATCTAGCCGGCCTTACCCCGGATTCGCGTCGAAACGCCGCTGGCCGCGCCTAAGGTGCCGTGCCTGCAGGCAAATCGCCTCAAAAATCACAGGGATTCAACGTTCCGTGATGCGTCCTTGGGAACTGTGGCGGCGTACTTACGTTAAATGCTCGATCCAGGTGAACCTTTTGTCAGGACGGGGAGACAGAGGAGCAGGAGCCCCGGAGGACATCATGAACTGGTCCATGTACACCGCAGACCGCGGCACCCATCTCAAGATCGTGGTGGTCGGGCTTGCTGCCGCGCTACTGATTGCCGTGATCGGCATCTCGGCGCGCGAGTTGAATCTTGGCGTGGATATTATGACTGCGCAGAATCCGTCGGTGATCAAGGCTGGCGGGCCGGTTGTATTCACCGACCGCAACGCGCCGACGGTCCGTTAACGCTTCTTCGATTCCGCCTGCAGTTCGACGCGCCGCAAATGCGGCGCGTTTTGTTGTGAAGTGGCAGAATCGACGAAAATGGCCGACAACATCCCGCATGAAGACCGGTCCACATGCTTGGGCGTTCCTGATCGTCTTGAGCTTGCCTGCTCTCGTGCCGCAGGCATGGGCGCAAGCCGTCTCGCCTGCTGCGCTCGCCGACTATCAGGCAAAGCTCGCGCAATATCAGGCGGCACGGGGTCGCTTATGAGGCCGAAGCCGATGCTTATTGGGATGCAGTCGCAGCCAAGCGCCGCGTTCGTAATGCGAAACGTCGTGAGCACAGGCCAATCGAACTCAACGACTATGTGCTTACGCAGCCCCCGATTTATTCAGGGCCACCGCGTCCGGTCGATCCGCAACACCGACGCAACCGCCGCCGGAGCGGCCCGATATTCCGGTCGTCGCCGACTTTCTCCAGAACGCCTCCGAGCAATTCGGCTTCGTGCCACAGCGCCCGGCGAGCGAACTCGACTTCAAGCGTGCTTATGCGAAGGCGGCGCTCGCCTCGGGCCTGACGCGCGATCAGATTGTCGGCGTCTACGTCTTCGAGACAGGAGGCAACGGCAACTACAACTCTGCAGGCGGGGCTGGTGCCCTACCGGCCCGGCGCGCGCGCGATCTCCCCTGCGGTCGGATACAACCAGTTGCTCAGCACGAATTCGGTCTCGCTTCTGGCCGAACACGGCGGCCGGCTCACTGCCATCCTGCGGCAAAAGGCCAATACGCTGAGCGGCGGTGCAAAGATCGCCATGGAGCGCAAGATTGAAGCCTTCAAGCGCATGATCGCGTTCAGCCGCTCGGTGCCCAATCGCTGGAGCGAGCACGACCGGCTCGCAAAGACGACCGCGGGCGGCTTTGGAATTCACGCGGCGGTGCTCGACATCGATATCGGGCCGCTGCTGCAGGTGCAGAAGCTGGTCGATTCATTGCGTTTCGCGCGCGTGAAAGGGTATACGGCGACACTTACCGCCGCTGAGCTGGAAGTGATGAATTTGACCGGCGATGGCAATGGCTTTGACATTGTGACGATGCCGCATGAAATGCGGGCGCGCGTGCCGACGTCAAATTTCTTCCAGCAGCAGGGTTATGAGCGAAACCCTGTCGCACGACGAACCGCCGTCGTAGCCAATCTCGTCGCCGACATTGAAGGCAAGATGCAGCGTGGCGCGCAGGCGCAAGGGGCGCGCGATCTGGCGAATGCTTTCTAGGAATGCTGCTGTTAGCGTTGCTCGCCTGCGATTTCCTCGACCAGGTCGACGACGCGGCGGCGAAGCTTGGAGTCTTTGATATTGGTGAAGGCCTTGGTCAACGCAAGCCCGTCGGAGCTCGACAGGAAATCAGAAACATAATCCGCAACGGGTGCCTTGGATGATCCATCTTCAGATTGCTTTCCGCCGCTCACACCTTCGAAAAAGAACGACACCGGCACTTTAAGAATTTGCGCGATATGCTGCAGCCGGCTTGCACCGATCCTGTTCGTTCCTTTCTCGTATTTCTGCACCTGCTGAAACGTCAGTCCGAGTTTTTCGCCGAGCTTTTCCTGAACTCATGCTCAACATCAGCCGCCGCATACGCACGCGAGACCCGACGTACTTGTCCGTAGGGTTCGGAGATTTTTTTGCCATCATCTGAAGGTGCCCCCAAGGCGATCGGCCGCGAATTTCGCAGCGCAACGCCAATGAATTAGAGGGCACCTGAAATTGAGATGCAAGGAAATGTATGTGAATGTATTAATACAAGCGTCCCACACGACCGCGCGTTGTCGCGCGGGCGAAACAACCAGATCAGCGTCGCCCAGCCGCAAATTTTCATTCACGGGCGGCGGAAAAAATATTGTTCGGACACCGACATTGCAGCTCAGCAGTGCGTCGAATTGCAGCAGCAGCGGCAAATCTGGCTCGCCCAAATGAGAAGAGCCGCCGTCGGTAGCAACCGGCGGCGGCTCGCATTATCGCGACGCTTGAGTGGCTAGGCCGGCGCGCCACCTGCGTTGAAGCGAAGCGCGGCAATCCGATCGAGCTCGGTTTGCTCGCGCGCATTTTCCTCCGCCTTCTCGCGCTGCTGGTCGCGCTCATCCAGCATTTCGACCTTCTTGAGCTCCTCGAATGCCTCGCCGAGGGCGGCCTTGGCATCGTCAAGCTGCACGCGCAATTCGTCGGTCGAGTGCTTGAGATTTTCGCGACGCGACGTCGCCGCCTTCGCATAGGTCGGATAGGCAAAATGAGCGGGGTCGTGGATGCCCGCACGGTCCTGCTCGATCTTGATCTCGCGCTCGAGATCGCCGGCAATACGGTCGAACTCGGCGATCATCGCCTCGATCTGGGCGACCTTGCGCCGCTTCTCATCGACCTGGAATTTCTTAAGACGGATAAGGGTTTCGCGTGACTTCATCGACTAGGTACTCCCCGAAGCCCCGAATACGTGGGGGGCGGCTTGGCGATCCCGCCAGGGCCGCACGCCCATATTCCGGACTATTCAGGGGCCGAGTGTCCCCCAATAACGTTAGTTTTGTGTTTCTTCGCCTCTTAGAATCCGCTCCAACCGCTGGTAGCCCTCCGCCATAGGAGTTGACTCTTCCTTAAGCTGGGCCAGGAAGGCCTCCAGCGGCTTGTGCAAGGCTATCGCCTCGTCCACCTCCGGGCTGGAGCCGGGCCGGTAGGCGCCTAGCCGGATCAGCTCTTCCATATCCGAGTAGGTCGCCATCACCTGGCGCGCACGATTGATCGCCGGCAGAAAGGTCGGGTCCGCCGCCCGCGGCATGGTGCGTGAAATCGACTTCAGGATGTTGATGGCTGGATAGCGACCGCGCTCGGCGATCGCGCGCTCCATGACGATGTGACCATCGAGGATACCGCGGACTGCATCGGCGACAGGTTCATTGTAATCGTCGCCATCCACAAGCACGCTGAAAATACCGGTGATGGTGCCCTGCTCCGTTCCCGGGCCAGCGCGTTCGAGCAGTCGCGGCAACTCCACAAAGACCGTTGGCGTATATCCTTTTGCGGTCGGCGGTTCGCCGGCCGAAAGGCCGATCTCGCGCTGAGCCATCGCAAAGCGGGTCACCAAATCCATCAGAACCAGCACGTCCTTGCCGAGATCGCGGAAATATTCGGCGATGGCGAGCGTCAGGTAGGCGGCCTGGCGGCGCATCAGCGCCGGCTCATCGGAGGTGGACACGACGACCACAGAGCGTGCGAGGCCGGCGGCGCCGAGATCGTCCTGCAAGAATTCCTGCACTTCACGTCCGCGCTCGCCGACGAGACCGATCACCGAGATGTCCGCCGACACGTTGCGGGCCAGCATCGACAGGAGCACCGACTTGCCGACGCCCGAGCCCGAAAAGATGCCCATACGCTGTCCGCGGCACACTGTGACGAACGTGTTGAGTGCGCGCACGCCAAGATCGAGCGGTTCGCCCACGCGGCGACGCGCATGCGCAGGCGGCGGCGAGGCACGATAAGGATACGGCGCGGGCCCTGCCGGCAGCGGCCCCAACCCATCGATCGGCTCGGCGCGCGCATTGACAACGCGCCCGAGCCAGCGTTCGGACGGACGGACGGCGCCTGCCGCGCTCGAGACGACCGCTCTGCAGCCACGGCGCACGCCGTCAAGCGCGGCGAATGGCATCGCAAGCGCATGGCCGCCGGAGAAGCCGACGACCTCGCACGGTATCGGCTTGCCGCCTGTCTCGATGGTCAGCCGCGCGCCGACCGACATCGCATGGATCGGCCCGGCGACCTCGATCATCAACCCGCGTACCGCAACGACGCGGCCGAATATTTCGACGCCGTCGATATCGCCGATCTGTTCAGCGAGGGCTTTCATGGGCGGGGGCCGTCATAGCGAACACGGACTGACCTGCGAATCCTGCCGCCCCATAAACCACCCCTTAGGCTTACTGCCGAAGCGGTTCCATTAACTTGGTGTTTACCCGGGTCGTTAATCATTGGGTCATTCGTCCACGGGACTTAAGGCTTGTGAGTTGCCCAGCCAGGACGGAAGGGGCGAGTCGTTAGAGTCGGTTAGACCCGATTCTTAAACTAGGGCATTAGACAGGACGTGGCCAAAAAACCACTCTCCAGCAACATCTTACGCCGATTTCGGGCGTTTCTGCCTACGGCACGCTTGCGTGGAAGAATCAGGTTTTGTTAACCATGCCTCGATAGTGTCGATTCGGTTTGTCCCACCGCGTTTTTTTCAGCCTCGCCGCGGGATTGCGGCGTGACCTCATGGCCCGGTTGCGGCGAGAAGGGGACTTAAATGCGCGTTCTACTCATTGAAGATGACAGCGCGACCGCACAATCCATCGAATTGATGCTCAAGTCCGAGAGTTTCAACGTCTACACGACGGATCTCGGCGAAGAGGGCGTCGATCTCGGCAAACTTTACGACTACGACATCATCCTGCTCGATCTGAACCTGCCCGACATGTCGGGATTCGAGGTTCTGCGCTCGCTGCGGGTGTCGAAGGTCAAAACGCCGATTCTTATCCTCTCCGGCCTCGCCGGCATCGAGGACAAGGTCAGAGGTCTCGGCTTCGGGGCCGACGACTACATGACCAAGCCGTTCCACAAGGACGAGCTGATCGCGCGCATTCACGCGATCGTTCGGCGCTCGAAGGGCCACGCCCAGTCGGTCATCAACACCGGCGATCTTGTCGTCAATCTCGACACCAAAACGGTGGAGGTCGGCGGCCAGCGTGTGCATCTGACCGGCAAGGAATATCAGATGCTCGAGTTGCTCTCCTTGCGCAAAGGCACGACGCTCACCAAGGAGATGTTCCTCAATCATCTTTACGGCGGCATGGACGAGCCGGAACTCAAGATCATCGACGTGTTCATCTGCAAGCTTCGCAAGAAGCTCGCCAATGCATCGAGCGGCAAGAACTACATCGAGACGGTCTGGGGGCGCGGCTACGTGCTGCGCGAGCCGACCGACGCAGACGAGAGAATTCCGGCGTAGCCAAAGTTCGACATTCCCCCCGCGTTGCGTTTGCGTGGTTTGAGCCTTCTGGCTCTCTCCCATCCAAACTTCAACCCCGGCTACTGGCCGGGGTTTTTTTGCGCGGTGGCGCGCCCTTCCCCGCTTACCGGTCGGGCTTGAGCTGAACGATTTTCCAGCCGAGCTTCTTGATCTCGGTGTCGGCCAGCGGCGTGATCGTGCCGGTTGCCGCAAGCACCGGCGTCGCGCCGGGGCGGATTTGACGAATTTGCGCGGTCGCCGCCGCAAACGTCTTTTGCTGGATGTCGGTCCAGACAATGTCGTCGAACGTAAAGGCCGCGACGATCGTCCCGTTTCGCGCAACATTGACCGGTTGACCGCCCACGGAGACGAATGACACGAGGCCGCCGAGTTCGTTGCTGCGCGCCACAAGGATCTGCGCACGGCGGCGGTGATAGAAAGCTACATTGCGCGAGCCGGCGCCCGCGGCCTTGTCGACGAAAATTACAGTATTCTCAGCGCCAAGCCGCTTGAGCGCGCGCCCCATGATGAGCAGATCCGCGGGCGTGTAGTTCCGGTTTTCGATCAGGCGATCGATAGTCTCTGGCGGTATTCCGAGCGACGCCAGGGTCGACTTGGCTTCGGCGATGACCTGCGCGGCGGCCTTGCTGCGCAAGCTATCCTTCGCAGTGTCCACGCTCGCGACCGAGGAAACGGCGATCCCGGCCCCGCCGGGAACGAGTGCAAGCCCGGCGCGGACGGGCAGACCGCCGCCCGCCATCGCACCGGCCATCTGCTTGAGCCTTTCCGCCAGCGGCGGAAAATCAGTGTAGGGGTCGACGTCGAGCTCGACCGCAAGCTGGCGCTGCGTATCGCTGACACCGAGCAGGCTTTCCATCACATTGTCACGGTCCGCGCGCGTGTTCGACAGCCCCGCGCCGACGCGATCGAGCATGTTGCCGATGCCGCTGAGCGAGCGTTCGACGGTATCGGCCGGCTTCGTAAGAAGGTCTGCGCCGAACTTGAGCGGGCCGAGCGCGGCACGGCCGAACGCCTGGCCAAAGGCCTCCGACTGCGACATCTTTTCGATAGCAGCGGCGGCCTCCAGCTCGTGCAATCGCAGTTTCGTAAACTCGACGCCGTCAAAAGTGAATTTTCCATAGGAGGTATCGACTTCGAAGATGCGCATCACGCCGTCGCTGCGCACGGTCGGCTTGACCGTGTAGTTGGGCCCACTGACCTTTGCGCCGAGATACTTCTGCGCAGTCTGCGGCTTTGGCGCCTCGATCACGGCGGCCGCCGCCAGCCCCGCAAGGGGCGCGATAGCGATCAGCGGAAAAAAGAGCCGACTTGCGATCATTTGCGCCTGCCCGCCACGCCAGCGCGGGCGCCACATCGGGCGCGTCATCCGATTTTGTTGGCGCATTTATCCCCCCGGGGAACGCAACCGTTTTCAATATCCAACATAGCATCCGGCACAAGCGGGGGGAAAGCGATCCGAACGGGCGACGTCCGAACGCAATTAATGGCGGGATAGAAAGCGCCGGAACCCGCTCAGCCCTGCGGCGGCCGCATGAGCTGCGTGATCACGTCCTTCAATGTTGTCAAATTGAACGGCTTGGTCATGAAAAAATTCGCGCCGGCGGCGATCGCCGCCTCGGCGTGCTGCGCCTCGGAACTGGCCGACATAATGACGATCGGAACGTTGCGGATTTTCGGGTCGGCGCGGATCTCACGCACGAGCTCGAGCCCATTCATGCCGGGCATTTCACGATCCGTCATCATGAACAGAAATGGCTTCTCGCGGAGCTTTTGCAGCGCGGTCGGCCCGTCATGGCACTGCTCGACATTGGTGAAGCCGCACTTGCGCAGCATGCCGTCCACGATGCGCGTCATCGTGTTCAGGTCGTCAACGACCAGCACCGGATCGACATAGTCGACCACGATCAACCATCCCCTTCGGGCCGCACTGCCCTGATCGCGAGCAGCAACCCCCACGCGCACCGACAAGAGCGGCACGGCGGCCCGGCGCCGTAATCTACATGATTCGTCCGGAGATCAAGTCGCCGGTGCAGGCCGGCTGGCAATTTAATCTTTTCTGCGCCGCGTTTGGCGGATGGCTCTAAGCCTTTGCCGCGGCAAGGCGGATGACATTGTCGGCACCTTGCGCCGGCTGCTTCGTCCCGTTGGTCGGGACGTAAAGCCCTCGCTTGTCGGCGAGTGGTTTGAATGCACCGGTGAGGCCGATGACGGTCTCGGCTGCGCCGAGCACAAGGTATCCGTCGTCGGGCATCTGCCGCGCGATCCGGTCAAGCACGACAGTCTTGGTGTCCTGATCGAAGTAGATCAGGACGTTCCTGCAGAACACCACGTCAAATGTGCCCAGCGCCGAAAAGTCGTTGAGCAGGTTAATGGGACGGAATTGCACCATGCTGCGCAATTCCGGAGCAAGCTGCCAACTTTCGCCAATCTGATCGAAATATTTGACCAGCAGCTGGACCGCGAGCCCACGCTGAACCTCGAACTGCGTGTAGATTCCGGTTTTCGCCTTTTCCAGGATTTCCGATGACAAGTCTGTCGCCAAGATGTCGATCCGATACCCGGAAATTGCCGCGCCCATTCCCTTGAGCAGCATCGCAAGCGAATACGGCTCCTGGCCGGTGGAAGCCGCGGTGCACCAGATTCGGATGCGCTTCTCGCGCGCGCGAGCGGCAATCAACGCGGGCATGATCGTGTCGCGAAAATGATCGAATGGCAGCTTGTCACGGAAGAAGAAAGTCTCGTTCGTAGTCATCGCTTCCACCACTTGCGTGGTAAGCGAAACCGACGCCTTGCTTTTCATGCGATCGATCAGTTCATCGATCGTGGTCATGCCGTTGCGGCGTGCGACCGGCAGCAGCCGACTCTCGGCGAGATACTGCTTCTCCGCAGCCAGCACCAGGCCTGATCGCTCGCGCAGAAGCTTGCGCAGATAGTCGAAGCCCTGCGGGGTCACTGACGCTCCCCTGTAAAGAGGCGGGTGATCCTGCCGCCGATCTCCGGCAACGGAAGCACGGCTGAACACAGACCGGCGTTGGTCACCTGGCCGGGCATGCCCCAAACCACGCTCGTCTCTTCATCCTGCGCGATGACGTGCCCGCCGGCGGCGACGATCTCCTTGGCCCCAGCGAGGCCATCCGAACCCATTCCCGTCAGCACCAAACCGAGGACCTTGCTCCCCCAAACCTCGGCAGCGGACGCAAACAGAGGATCGACCGCGGGCTTGCAGAAATTCACCATCGGACCGTCGTCGATTGCGATGACCGCCGCGCCATCGCGGCGCTCAACTTTCATGTGCTTGCCCCCGGGGGCCAGATAGATGGCCCCGGCATTCACTTCTTCACCGTCGCTTGCTTCCCGCACAGGAAATTTGGAGACGCGCGCAAGATGCTCCGCGAGCACCGCGGTGAAGGTCGGCGGCATGTGCTGTGTAATCAGGACGGGTGCGCGCTCAATCACGGTATCGATTTGGACGACAAGGCGGTTGAGCGCCTGCGGCCCTCCGGTCGAGGCTCCGATGACTAAGACCCGTGGAGGCGTCAGCGGCATCGGCCGCAACCGAAGCGGCGTAATCTCTTCGCTGGCTGGAACAATTGGCGGCGCGGATTTAGCGGGACGTGAAACGCGGGCCTTAATGCCATGGCGCAGCCGCTTGGCGCGTAGCCCGAGCTGCCGGATTTTTTCAATAAGGTCCCGGCGGAAGGCGGTCGATGCGCTGACCTCGCGATTGCTGCCCGGCTTTGGAATGTAGTCTGCGGCGCCCAGCGACAGTGCCCGCAAGCTGATTTCGGCATTTCGCCGCGTCAGCGTGGACGCCATAATCACGACGAGATCGCGCTTTTTCTCGAGCAACAGCGGAAGCGCAGCGATGCCATCGAGCTCCGGCATGTCAACATCGAGCACGACCACATCGGGGTCGACACGCTCGAGCTGATTGACGGCATCACGCCCGGTCCTCAGGGTGGCAACCACCTCGAGATCGGGCTCGGCTTCGACCCAGCGTGCGAATAGCCCACGAACGACTACGGCGTCGTCGACGAGCATGACGCGGATGCGTCGGCTTATGCTGGCAGCAGCAGAGGGCGTAACAACGACGTTCATTTCACTGACTTCACTGATCACTACTGACGCAGACGGGAAGAAGACGTGGCGATCAGATCAGTCCAACTTCCTGGAATTTCGCCTCGACGATTTCCTTGTCGAACGGCTTCATGATGTATTCGTTCGCACCGGCATGGAGTGCGCGCGCGATATGCGCAACGTCGTTTTCCGTCGTGCAGAAGACGACCTTTGGCCCATCGCCGCCGGGCAACCGGCGCAATGACCGCAAGAACTCGTAGCCATCCATCTTCGGCATGTTCCAGTCGAGCAGGATCGCCTCCGGCAGCTGCTTTCGGCATGCCTCGAGCGCCTGCTCACCGTCCTCGGCTTCCACAATCTGGAAATCGAGGCCCTCCAGGATTCGCCGCGCCACCTTCCGGATGACGCTGGAGTCGTCAACAACCAAACAGGTTTTCATCGTACTTCCTCTTCGTGTTCGCGCCTAATTCCCATTCCAATTCCGGCCGCATCACGCTGCGACCGCCTTCACCGTGATGTCGAGCACACGGTCGACGTCGAGAACCATAAGTAATTGGCTATCGAGCCGATAAATTCCGGTTGATACGCTTGCCAGGCGTGCATCGAGGTTGCTCGGATTTGGTTCCCACGACTGATTGTCCAGCTTGAGCACCTCGCCGACGCTGTCGATGAGCAAGCCGTAGGATTCGCCGCGCAATTCGACGCCGATCGCCATCGCCTGCTGGCCATTTTCGCGGCTGCCGAGTCCGAGGCGGCATCGCATGTCTATCAATGTAACGATGCGGCCGCGCAGGTTGAGGACGCCCGCCACCTCCGGCGGCGAAAGCGGCACCGCGGTGAGGCGTTCCGGCGCAAAGACGTCCTGCACCCGCAGGATCGGCAAGCCAAACAGCTGGCCGCCGATCAGGGCGGTCACATACTCGTTGAAACTATGGTCGGCTTTCTGGTTCATGCTGTGTCTTTGTCACGCGGCCTGGACGACGCCGGTCTGCTCCTTGAGCGCTGCAATCAGGCCCTGGCGGTCAAATTTCGCGACGTAGTCGTGGAAACCGACGCGGCGCCCGCGTTCAATCGCTTCCGGCGAGACCACGGAGGACAGCGCGATAATCGGCAAATTACCGATGCGCGGGTCGCCGCGCACGGATTCGGCGAACTGGAACCCGTCCATGTCCGGCATCTCGATGTCGGTGATGGCCACGTCAAATGCCTGCCCTTCGCTCAGGAGCGCCAGAGCATCCCGCGCCGACGCGGCTGTGGTCACGACATATCCGGCCGCCTGCAGCACGGGCGTGAGCATGTTCAGAAAGAACGGCAGAGTCGTCCACGAGAAGCACGCTGCAAGGGCGATGCTGCACCTGCTGCTCCCTGCGGCGGAACCAGTCCTCGAACGCGAGTGGCAGAAAATGCCCGACATCGATGATTTCAGTTGCGTGCCCGCGCACGATGGCGGAGCCGAGCACTCCGGGATTTTCGCTCGCAACCTGGATGTTAAGTGTGTCATCGACGATATCGACGATTTCATCGACGACCAGCGCCATCGACCGGCTGCCGTCCGAAAACACAAGGAGCGGCTGCGCACCCTCCCCTTTTACGCGCACGTTCTCGCTCATGCTGATGAGCGGCATCAGATGGCCGCGGTACTGGACCATGTGCCGGCCGTTCGACAACTCGATTTTCTGCGCGTCGATTTCTTCAAGCCGCGTAACGAGCGAGAGCGGGACCGCCTTTGGCTGCATCGATCCGGCGCGGAAGACAAGCAGCGACGTGCTCGATCCGGCCGACGGCGCAGGCTTGATCTCGGAAGCTTCCGCTGCGGCCAATTGAGACGCCACATTCGTGCCGAACGCCTGCGCGACGCCGTTCGGGTCGATGATCATGATCACGGAGCCGTCGCCGAGAATGGTGTTCCCGGAGAACATCGAGATATGGCGCAGCTTGCTCGACATCGGCTTCACGACGATTTCTTCGGTGTGGAACACGCCGTCGACGACAATGCCGAAAGTCTGGCTGCCGACCTGGGTGACGACAATGAAACCGCCATTGATCTCGCCCGTGTCCTTGTCGAGACCGAACAATTGACGAAGACTGATGAGAGGCAGGAGCTTGTCTCGCAACCGGAGCACTCGCGTGTTCTTGATGCTCTCGATGCGGTGCTCACTGCCGCTGCGTGCGCGCACGAGCTCGACGACGGATAGCTGGGGGATCGCGAACCGGTGCCCACCCGCTTCGACGATCAGCGCCGCCACGATTGCCAGCGTGAGCGGTATCTTGATGGTGAAGCTCAACCCTGCGCCGGCAACCGACTTCACGTCGATCGTTCCGCCGATCTGATCGATGTTGTTGCGGACGACGTCCATGCCGACACCACGGCCGGATACGTTGGTGACCTTGGCCGCCGTGGAAAAACCCGGCGCGAATATGAACTTGTGAATCTGGGCTTCCGGCAATTTCTCCGCGTCGATCTCGGAAACCAGGCCCTGCGCGATGGCTTTTGCCTTGATCTGCTCGGTGTCGAGCCCGCGCCCATCATCCGCGATGCGGATGATGATGTAGCCGCCCTCGTGATATGCCGAGAGGCGGATCAATCCGTGCTCAGGCTTGCCGACGGCACGCCGCTCTTCCGCCGTTTCAAGGCCGTGATCCGCTGAATTGCGCACCATGTGCGTGAGCGGATCTTTGATCAGATCCAGAACCTGGCGGTCCAGCTCGGTATCGGCGCCCTGCATCTCGAGGTCGATCTTCTTCCCGAGCTCATTGGAAAGGTCGCGCACGATGCGCGGCAGCTTTTGCCAGGCGTTACCAATCGGCTGCATGCGCGTCTTCATCACGCCTTCCTGCAGTTCGGCGGTGACGTTCGACAGCCGTTGCAGCGGCGTTTTGAATTCCGATTCCTCGTGACGGCGCACGATTTCAAGCAGCTGGTTGCGGGTAAGCACCAGCTCGGAAACCATGGTCATCAACTGTTCGAGCGTGTCGACCGTTACGCGAATCGATTGATTGGCGGACTTGCCCGTCTCATCTTCCTTG
This sequence comes from uncultured Alphaproteobacteria bacterium, assembly GCA_963718035.1. Taxonomy (GTDB): domain Bacteria; phylum Pseudomonadota; class Alphaproteobacteria; order Rhizobiales; family Xanthobacteraceae; genus Pseudolabrys. Next base: position 272,037 of record CAVQYD010000019.1, read on the forward strand.
ACGGCGGCATCGACGGCGGTCGCCGCAGGCTTGGGTGACTTTGCGGGTTCGGCTTCGATCGCCGTGTTGCGGAACGCACGCTCAAGGTCATCGAGCGTGTCTTCGCCCTCACGCAAAGGGCGCTCGAGAACCTGGTGAACCAGCGTTCCAACAGAATGCTCGCTTTCGGGCTTGGCGCCCCCAACGCTGATGCGATCGACCATGCCCTCCAGGCTGGTGATGAGATCATCATCAGCTCCTTCGGGCTCGCGCTGGTCGCTTTCAAGCGACTCGAGAATGATCTTGATGCGGTCGATGGTGGCGAGAATGAGCGTGACAGCCTCACTCGAGGCCGGCGCGCCGTCGCGAAACTTGCCCATCAACGTTTCGGCTGCATGTGCGAGCGCTTCGAGGCGCGGCAGCCCAAGAAACCCGCAAGTGCCTTTGATCGTATGGACCAGCCGGAAGATGTTATCGAGAATCTTCGCGTTGTTCGGATCCTGCTCAAAACGCACGAGCTCGACGTCGACCACGTCGAGACTTCTCGTTCGTCTCGGTGACAAATTCCCGCAGCAGGTCGTCCATAAAAAACGCCTTCATCGACGGGCCTGGCCCGTCCGCCGCTTTCCGTCGGAAGCGCGGCCAGTGTGTCGGTGAAGCGTTTAATTTTGGTTGCGGGACCGCGACATCCGGCCGACCGTTAACCGCTCGTTAACTGCGGGAAACGGCTCGCGGCGGATGCTCATTGTGCGGTGATGACGACCTTTTCACCGTCCATCGCAATCGCCGCTTTGACACCGCAAGCCCGGGCCAGAAGGCCCGCATAGAACGGTTGAATGCGGTGGGCGTCGAGACCCTCGGCGGTTTCCCCACCGAGCAGCGAAGGCACAGCCGGCGGAACTTTCGCGTTGACGCCGGCGGCAGTGACTTTGAACCCCATTGTTTCGCCGGATCCGATGGGATCGACGGTCAGCGAGCCACCACGCGGGATCGCCTGTCCCGCGATGGCGAGCATGTTGAGCAGAAGCTTGACCCGGTTCTTCTGTAACAGCGCCCGCGGCAGGTTCCAGGCAAGCTTTGTCTTTTCGTCCTCCAGGAAGCCACGTGAGATCGTCTCTGCATCGCCGAGATCGATCTGGGCGCCAGCCGAACCGGCGGCGCCGAAAGCAATGCGACAGAACTGCAATTTCTTTGACGCCGTGCCGGCGCTGCTTTTGATCAAATCGAGCGCAAATTCCTTGGTCGCCTCATCCTTTTCTTCCTCAAGCACTTCGAGCCCGTTCACAATGGCACCGACGGGGCTGATCAGGTCGTGACAAACGCGCGAGCAAAGCAAGGCAGCGAGATCAAGCGCTTCGATGGGCGATTCCGACATGGACTAGTCTCCGCTGGGCATGCACGCTGCGCCGATCGGCAAATCAGTGGTCACGCCGAGTTGCTGGCGTGATACACCGCACCCGCATAACCGCCAAGGACTGCCGCACGGCCAGAGGACGCGGTATTTAAATCCAGGATCCAACATTTCGCCTGCGCAGGCACGGCAGCTCATGGATGATCTGACGGCGCTCGTCGCTCGTGCGTGCGCCGAGATCGCGGCGACATCACCCGCCACGGTGGTCCGGCGTCTGAAGCCCGACCAGTCGCCGGTGACCGCGGCCGATGAGGCATCCGAAGCGGTGATCCTGCAGGGCCTCGCCCGGATTCTGCCGAAGATGCCTGTTGTGGCTGAAGAGTCGGCCGATGCAGCGGCGTCTGCCGACCTCACGGACAGCTTCGTCATCGTCGATCCTCTGGATGGAACGCGCGAGTTCCTTGCCGGCCGTGATGAATTCACCGTCAATCTCGCCATTGTCACGCGCGGCTTGCCGGTCGCGGGCATTATCGCTGCACCCAAAAAGGGGCAACTCTGGCGCGGCGTCATCGGCCATGGAGCGGAGCGTCTTCGCCTATCGGGCAGCGGCGCCGGTCGCGCGGAAGCAATCAGCACGCGGTCCTGGCCGGACGCCCCGGTTGCAGCGGTGAGCCGCTCCCATATGGATGCCGCCACCGACAAATTCGTGAGCTCGCTTGGCCCGATTACGCGCGTGCCCTGCGGCTCGGCCATCAAATTCTGTCACATCGCGGAAGGGAGTGCCGACATTTACCCACGCCTCGCCACGACCTGCGAGTGGGATGTGGCGGCCGGCCATGCATTGGTCGTCGCCGCTGGCGGACTTGTGACAACCCCGCTTGGCATCCCTTTGACCTACGGGCGCGCCGCCGAGAATTTTCGTGTGCCGGCCTTCGTCGCCTGGGCAGATCCCGGCAAGGCCGCTGCGATAAAAATCCGATCCTGACCGTCATTCACCGAGAGCGCGGGAAACGTCCGGCCATTTGCGCTCGGCCGTCGCAATGATCCGGCCGGGATCGGCGAGGAAAGTTAGACGTGTCTTCTCGCTATAGAAAAAGTAAAGCCTCTGACCGACCACGGCCCAGAACAGCGGGTGGCCACGGACCGAACGGTCACGGCCGATCGCCACAGGATCATAGCCGCCGAACCGCGGCGCATAGACTTCTGGATGTTGCTCAAAGGCCCCGCGGTTGCCCTCGTTACTGAACCGCCAGACTGCCCCGTCCTTGTTCAATTCAAATTCCGGCCGCCCGAACAGCGCCTTGCCATCCGTGAAATATGACACCGGATCGAAACCGCTGATCGCGAGGCCATTATCGGGATTGACCGTTAACTGGCTGTCGGTCGCCGCGTTTATCGCCCGGGGTGCAAAAATACCCGCTCCGAGGGCGATAAAGAGCGCCAAGCCCATCAAGAATGGCCGCTTCCGTTGCTGCCGCGCTGCAGTCATAGTTCTCGCTGACGGTTGGGTGATTCGGGAACAACCTTTCGCCGCCACATTATTACCGCGGTCAACATGAGCATCCGGTTAAACAGGGCCGTCGGGCCCAAGCATCCGAGGAGCATTTGATGCGCGCAAACTTGCGCCTCGCCACCCTGGCGCTTTGCCTTGCCACCCTTGTTCCTGAACTCGCCGCTGCGCAAAACCAGCCGCCGCCGCCGGCTCAACGGCAAAGCGGCACGTTCACGCCCGGGGAGATCGTTGGCGAAGGCCACAAGTTTTTCGGAACGGTATCGCGCGGTCTTGCCCAGGTCGTGGAAGCAGCCTTCAGCCGCTGGGGCCAACCCAATGGTTACATTCTCGGTCAGGAAGGCAGCGGCGCTTTTATCGTTGGCCTGCGCTATGGCGACGGCAAGCTTTACACCAAGAATGCGGGCGACCGCCGCGTGTTCTGGGAAGGCCCGTCGGTCGGCTTCGACTATGGCGGCGAAGGCGCGCGCACGATGATGCTCGTCTATAACCTGCCGGCGACCGGAGCGATCTATCAGCGTTTCGCCGGCATCGACGGCTCCGCCTATTTCATAGGTGGTTTCGGCATGACCGCGCTCGCCTCAGGCAACATCATCGTCGTGCCGATCAGGTCCGGCGTCGGACTGCGCCTTGGCGCCAATATCGGTTATCTCAAGTTTACGCCGCAGGCGACGTGGAATCCCTTCTTGACTCCGCCACATTTACTAATTTCGCTGCGGCATATGCCGAAAACCGCGACGTGGCGTTCGCTTTAGGCTAATGTCGAAAACAACCGGATAGTCCGGCCCCAGTGGCAATGAGTGCGCGTGAGTTGGAGGCGTAAGTTCCATGATTGAACCGATCATGTATTTCGGGATCGGGTTTCTCGTTGCCGCGCTCATTGGGCTCGTTGTCGTTCCACTCGTGCATAATCGCGCGGTACGGCTGACGATGCGGCGGCTTGAAGCCGCAACGCCATTATCCATGGCCGAGATTCAAGCCGACAAGGATCAGCTTCGCGCAGAATTCGCAATGTCGACGCGCCGTCTTGAGATGAGCGTCGAGCAACTCAAGGCAAGAAGCACAAGCCAGCTTGCCGAGCTCGGCAAGAAAGGCGACGCGATCAATCGTCTCAAGGTCGAACTTGGAGAGAAGACCGCAGCGATTTTTGCGCTGGAGGCGCGCGACAAAGCACTACGCGACCAGTTGCGGGCCACGGAGGAGGAATTCGCGGTCAAGACCACAACCATGCATGAAGCCCAGCGGGCGCTTTCCGACAAGGAAGCAGATCTCGCCAAGTTGATGGGCGACCTTGACGAGCGGTCAACGCTCGCCAATTCGCAGAAAATCGAAATCATTGCGTTAAGGACGCAGGTTGAGGCTCTGAAGGAGCGTCTTGAAGGGGCCAGTCACGAGTTGAAAGCCGTCGAGGATCGCCGCGATGCCGAGCGGGTCGAGCTCAAGGCCGCCACCCAGGAATTGCAGGATGAACGCGGCAAGGTTGAAAATCTTGGGCGGCGCGTCGCCGAACTCGAGCAGCACCTCGCCGCGCAGAGCAAGGAAGCCGAAATCCTCGGGCGGCGCGCCCAGGATCTTGAAACACGCCTTGGCGAACAGTCGCGTCTGCTCAATCAGAGCGAATTCGAGCTCAAGCACGTACGGCAGGAGATGGATGCGGCCCGCCAGGTCGAAACCGAGCTTCGCACCACGATCATCGAGCTGGAGGGGCGCGCCAATTCGGCCTCGCAAAACCTAAGGAACGAAAATACGCAGCTTCAGGCGACAATCGCGCACATCAAAGAAGAGCGGGACCGCTTCGCCCGCGAACTCGCCACCATGAAGCGCGAAACCGAGGAGGCTTGGGCGTCGGAGCGGGTGGAGAACGCCTTGCTGCGCGAGCGCATCAATGACGTTGCCGCAGAGGTCGCTCGTCTCGCCTCGGCGCTTGAAGGCCCGAACTCGCCGATTAAATCGCTGCTGGCAGCCGAAACGTCGCATGAGCAGATCACCAGCGTTCCCATGAGCGGCGGACAGCCCGATCTCGCCGCGTCGCCGAACAACGGCAACCTTGCCGATCGCATTCGTGCACTGCAGACCCACGCTTCCCGGCTGGCGCAGGCAACCGACGACAAGACCCGCAACTGACGCCGCGGGGCGGGCCTCGCTTGACACTGCTTGGAGCCGCTCCTTATATCGCGCGTCCGCGATGGCCGGGCGCTTAGCTCAGCGGGAGAGCGTTCCCTTCACACGGGAGAGGTCATAGGTTCAATCCCTATAGCGCCCACCATTCAGTGCCCGCTGGTCCAGATCCCGCATACCTGACACAAGACCGCGACATCAAGGGACTACTGTCCGGCATTGTTTGGACCGCGGAGTTCATGTCATCCTCCGTTCGATAGTGTCACGCGGTGTAGGGGAGCGAGCGCAACATGAGTGCTTTTCTTCGGCGTCAGCTTACGGACTACGTGGAATACCATCGCGACCCCATGAACTGCGCCTTGCACGTAGTCGGCATCGTGATCCTGTTCCTGGGGGCAGTTCTTCCACTCAGTCTGTTGCCTGTCACGGTGTTTGGCCTTCAGGTCAATTTGGGGATTCTGTTGGCCGCTCCGGTACTGATCTATTGGATCCTGCTCGACATCCCGATCGGCCTTGCAATCGCCGGCGCTGCCGCGCTTCTGCTCTTTACAGCCGCGACAATCGCGAGCCACGCGAGCGTTACGATTGTCTGGGCAATCTCGATTAGTGTTGATTTTGATCGGCGTGGCGCTGCAGATTATCGGGCATCAGGTGTTCGAACGTCGCCAACCGGCCCTTATGGACAATCCCACTCACCTTCTCCTGGGCCCGGTGTTCGTGATGGCAAAATTGTTCATTTCACTCGGTTTTAGGCACGATCTTGCTGCGATAATTCAACAGGGATCGAACTCGGTCTACCAAAGCCAGGGCGGCGTGCAGCAAGATCGATGACCTGCGTTCTTGTCACGGGCGGCAGCGGCTTCATTGGCCAGCACTTGGTGGCAACGCTCGTCGCGAGCGGCCGGCAAACGCGCGTTCTCGATCTACGCCCTCCGGGCCGCGCCGTGGCAAATGCGCAGTACATCAAAGGTTCAGTACTCGACCGCGAATTGGTGGATCAGGCGCTCGACGGGGTCGACGAGGTGTACCATCTTGCCGGCCTTCCTGGCATGTGGGTGGCGCGTAAAGACGACTTTCATGCCGTCAATTGCCGCGGCACTGAGGTCGTCATTTCGGCCGCGCGCAAGCGTGGTATTGCGCGGTTGCTCCATTGCTCGACCGAGTCCATTCTGTTTCGTTCCTCGCCCGCAGGAGAGGCCGGCGTGGAAGATACCTTGCTGACCGCGGACGATATGCCGGGCCCCTATACACGGTCGAAATTGCTCGCCGAGAGACTAGCGATGGAAGCCGCCGCGTCTGGTTTTCCGGTGGTCATCGGCAGCCCGACAATGCCGATCGGACCTCACGACCATAACCTTACACCGCCAACGGCGATGCTCCGGCATTTTCTCGGCAAGCGCTTTCAGTTCTATCTCGATTTCGTCCTGAATCTCGTCGACGTGCGCGACGTCGCAGCGGGCCTGATCCTTGCCATGGAACGCGGAAAGGTCGGCCATCGGTACATTCTCGGCGGCGAAAGCATTCCCCTCAAAAAGCTTCTCGAATATGTAGCCGCGATCAGCGGCCGCGATAGCCTGCGCGTTCCCGTTCCGGGGCGGCTCGCCGAGGTGACTGCTGCTATACTGGAGTTCATGGCCGATCACGTAACGCGCACTCCCCCTTCCGCCACGGCAGAGGCCGTCCGGATTGCATTGCGATCCACAGCCCTCTCGACGGAAAGAGCGCAGCGGGAGCTTGGCTACGCGCCACGGCCCATTGAATCCGCTCTGCGCGAAACCATAGCCTACCTGGCCAACACACATGCCGCTTAGTCTCCATCAAATTTTTGCCTCGGTCTGGAGCGGATGGCTTGCCACCTGGCCGACCGAGCTGCTTGCCCTCATCTGGATTGGTTGGCTTATCAGCTGGACCCTGGGATCGTTCTGGTCGGCCCGGACAGAAAAGCGGCCTGTGACCTGGCGCGCACGCGCTCACCGGCTCTCCGTCATCATTGGAGGACTGCTGCTCACGCCGTGGATTGCGCAGGTCCTGGGCGAACGCCCGCTATGGAACGCCGGCAATGGCGTTACGTACGCGCTCGCAATTCTTGTCTTGGCAGGGGTCTTGTTCACATGGTGGGCGCGGATTCATCTCGGACGTTTTTGGTCGAACGAGATCACGCGAAAGGAAGGCCATCGGGTCATCGACACCGGCCCGTATGCGCTTGTGCGTCATCCGATCTATACCGGGCTCATCGCCGCGATACTGGCGACGGGTGTAGCCGTCGGGACGGCGACCGCCATTCTCGGTGCGGTGCTGATTTCCTTTGGCTTGTCGGTGAAGGCGCGCGCGGAAGAAAACTTTCTCACCTCAGAACTCGACCCGAGCGCATACAAGTCCTACCGCCGCCGGGTTCCGATGCTTATACCCTTCCTCCCTCACCGGTAGCTGCGGTCTCGGCGTCAGGCCAGCAATCTAAAGCGAGGAGAGGATCGCGCTTATGACTTTCTGCTGTATGATTTCGTTCTTGTCGATCGTTACGTGACCGACGCCGCCAGGTATATTCTCGACGTCGACATTCGACAGCTCTCCCTGCAAGTTTTTGCCCCGCGCAACGCGTGTGCCCGCGCCATTGCCGATATAGAAGTTGATATAGCGGCCAACCTTGCCCGATAGAGTCGTTTGAAACACGGAATCCAGACCGATGGCCAATTTGACCGGGAGCGCCGAGCCTGGTCAGGCGATCGACCATATCCGGCAGAGCCGTCGCGCCGGAAGAGTGCCCGACCAGAATAATGGTCCGCACCTTTCCGCTCTTGTATGCGGCCGCAGCGTCGTCTGCGACTGACGACCAGAGGAGATAGTTCGTAACAGTGGTCGCAATGCCCCGCTGCTCCAGCTTGTATGCGATCTGGTCCATGCCCATTGAGAAGACGTTAAGCACGCCCCTGAGCAGATAGACGTGAGCGGTTGATTTTGAAGTGGATGGTCCCTGCGCGCGAGCGCCGCTGGGGACTGCAAGCAACAGGAATACAACTGCAAACGCCGACAGCGGACGCAGCCATCGCCGATGTGCAACCGTGCCGGCAAATCGAAAGCATCCACTATCCAGTCTCATTGCATTCCCCCTCTTGCGCTGCGCCCCAATGCGTCGCGGCCAAAAACAACCGTCCGTCAAGACACCAATTTTAGCCGCATCAGCCTGGATTCCAAGCGTATTATGGGGGTTCTGCAGCGCGTTAAAATCTGCTTACTCAACTGACATGGATTACCCCGCCCAAAGTGCCGATCGAGCAATACCTCCTCGCCTATTGGTGTGCGTCCAACTGGCCCGGAGTGTTGCCATGAGCGATATGCAGATTTCCACCGGCACGATGATGCGGATCAGCGAAGCGGCGCGCGACAATATTGCGGCCGGCATCTGGTTCGCCGTGCTTGCCGGCGCGCTTTTTCTGACTGCCCACGGTCAGTCGATTTTGATGACGGCGGGACTCATGCTTGAGCTGACCGCGGCCTATTCGACATTCGTATTATGCGGAAAGGGGGCTCGCAGCCCATTCGTCCACGCAGTGCCTTATACATTCGCGCTTGCAGGCGCGGTCTTTCTTTGTCTCGCTCCCGATTTCCGGAATGCCGTCCAAGCCAGCCTGGTGTTTCTGGGGGTTACGGCATTGATGCACGGATCTGTCGTCTACAGCGCGCTAAAAAACTCGCCTGAGACGGAAGATCCGGTCTACGCCAGCGCGACCTGACGTCGTTTTATTTTCAGTCCGCTGAAAGGGCAGCGCAGCCGCTAGTTGCGGCGCGCCGGCGGATCTCGCGTCATGTTCTTGGCAGCAAGTTCGTCGAGATAGTCCTGCCAGTACGACGCGTAATTGCGCCCAAGGTCGTGCAGGTAGTCCCAGCCGAAAATGCCGGTCGAATGCAGGTCGTCGAAAACGAGCCGCACGGCGTAATTGCCGACCGGCAAAACCTCAAGAATCTCGACATTCCGCTTGCCGGGAACGGTCTTTCGTTCTTCTTCCGAATGACCTTGCACTTCTGCGCTCGGACTCTTTACCCGCAGGTATTCGGCCGGCAATTCGAAGCGTTCCCCGCTGTCGAAGGTAACGGTCAGGGCCTTGCGGTCCTTGCGCAGTCGCAATTCGGTCGGCCAGACTTGCGCATCGGTCATCAGTTTACGAACCGTACAGTGCCTGCAGCGCTGAGGTCGTAGCCGCCAAGTTCGCGCCCACGCGTGGCGAAATCCGGCGAATGGAAAAACTTCAGCAGCGACTGCAACGGCGGCCGGAAATAGTCGCGCTGGCGCATCACCAGGTCGAACGGCTCCCAAACAATCGGGATGAAATCGAGCCCGGCTGCGTTTGCGACACCGCGCGTGGCAATGCCGGTATCGGCGCGGCCGGCGCGAATTGCCTGCGCGATGTCAGGGCCGGTCGGGCAGACCGGCGCAACGGAGGCAAGTTGGTCCAGCGCAATGTCGGCGCGGTGCAATAACGCCAGGAGCAGCAGCTGCGCACCGGCACCTTTCGGCCGCATGGCGATGCGCGCACGTTTCTTGCGGATATCCTCGATCGAGCCGAGCTTGAGCGGATTTCCCGCCGCGACCAGGAATCCCTGTTCGCGGCGACAAAACGCAATCATCACGGCATCCTGCAGGTCGTTATGGCTTCGCAGGGCATCCACGTTGGCGTCGGCGTCGAGATCGTCCAGCGCGTGCAAATAAATCGCGGCGGCAATCGTTTCGCCGGCGGCGAACCGGGAAAAACCCGCCTCGCTGCCGAGCGCCAGCGTCGCCAGGCCCGAGCCGCTTTCGCGCAAGGCCCACTCGAAGAGTGGATCGTGGCTGCCACTGACGATGGGGGCCGGGTCAGGCCGCGCCGTGCCTGCCGGTCGTGAGATGCTGGAGGCGAGCCAGTGATCGAGTTCGGCCTTCGGAAACAACCAGCGGCCGGTGACCTTCGTGCAGGGCACCGTCCCCTCCGCCACCATTTCGTAGATCTTGCGTTCCTTGAGCCGGAGATAGGCGGCAGCCTCGGCCGTGGTGAAAAGTTGCATGACTCCAACCTGCACCGATATGCACCCATTTTAGGATGCCCAAAAGCGCAAAAATAACAAGGGCGTGCGCAAAGAGGTCGCGCCTGCAGGCCCTTAAAGGTTCTGATTAACGAAATCTTTTCCGCTGCCCGCTGACTGGGCAATCAATTTAGGGGTTTAGCCAATTTTGCCGATTATTTGAGTGCAATTCACAGGAGTAGTGACAGTGGCTGAACGCCGTAAATCGGGACGCTCGCGTGTGCTGAAGAGCGCAAAACTTGTTTTGGGTCGGTCAGCGATCATCGATTGTGTCGTGCGCAATGTGACCAATAGTGGCGCGCGCATTCAGATCGCAAACACGGTTGAGCTACCGAAAGACTTCGAGATGACCTTCGATGGCGGCTACTCGATCCGGCCGTGCCGGCTCGTCTGGCGAACGGTAACTGAGACGGGCGTAGAATTCGTCTAGGCGGCTACGTAACGCTACTACGGCCTTGAACCCAACATACGCGCCTAATTTATCTCTTACCAGTCCGCGACTTTTTTCGCTTCTGCCCAGCCGGCAGGACTCGTGTTTCCAACAGTCCGCCCGACAATCGCTGTGAAACGATTGCCAAAACTTTGGCTGGAAATCACAAGACCAAGCCGATCCAGTCGTTTTAAGCAGCAATCAAAATTGCAAAGCTGAGCGCCGAGACAACCACCTCCCGCGCGCGCGCTAATAATCATCAACTCGCTGGTCGAGGATTGTAGTGCGAAAAAATAAACCAGATCCGGAAATGATCCGCGAGCTCGTCGGACAAGGCCTCAGTAACATAGAAATCGCAAATAGGATGGGGTGGACAGTCGGCACTCTGTGCGTCAGGTGTCCCACCTGAAAATTAGCCTCAGGCGATCTTGCAAAAAGGTCCGCCTTAAGCGATGGCCAAAAATTCCACTCCCCGAAGACCTGTTCGAACAACTACATCAGCGCGCCAAAATTATGGGTGTCTCGGCGGCTGAGCTTGCGGTGGATTTGCTCAAAGAGATCGCTCGGGATGGCCTGTACGATGCAGTGCTCGATCGAAATGATGCAGAAGTAAACCACCCAGTCGACAAGCGCGCGGCAGTTAATCATGCGTAATAAGCTTGCGGTGGCGATGCTTGGTATCGCGCTGGTGGGATGTGCGGGCCGCGACCCGCAACCGCTCGCCACGGTGCAGCCGCAAGATGCGTATGCGGATTGCACAATGATCCAGGCTGAGATCCAGGCCAACAACATTAAGGTCAAAGAGCTTGCAGACGAGCAGGGTCTCAAGGTTGCGCAGAACGTGGCGGCGGGCGTCGCTGGACTAGTTGTTTGGCCTCTTTGGTTCGCGATGGACTTCAAGGGCGCGGCGAACAAGGACGTAGCGGCGCTCCAAGCGCGCCAGCAATATCTTGCAGCGCTGGCGACCGAACGGTGCGCTCGGCCGCCGGGCGTCGCGGCCAAGCGTGCGCACCGAAAGCGCCGCAGATTGTGCAGACCAGGGCCGGCAAGGGCGCAGCATCCGTCGATTTGAATTAGTTGTTGTTCGCCAGCGCACCCGTACGTAACAGCAAAAAAGTCCAGCCACTAGTGGTGCGTTAAGGCCAATTTGCTTGCGTCTCCTATTCAATTGATCGCCTTGCTTTGGCCCGTTCGGTTCGGGGATTCGTCCCGCTCCATCTGTGAAACGCGTGGGTAAATCCTGCGTCCAAAGTCTTGGCAATCTGCGCCATAGCAGTTTCTCACTGTCTCACATCACAAGCGAGTCATCTGTGACCAAAACAGCTATCACTGGATGGGTCATCTTCTTATCCGGGTCTGCAATTTGGCTTTATGGATATTTTATAGCCGGCCACCCAGCCATCATCGATTGGCATGCACGCACACCGTGGTGGATTGCTGACTTTTTGCCGAATTTAAATCCGAACTGGAAATGCTGCTTTGCATCGCTGGCCTCGTGCCGATGTACTGGCCAGCTTCTGAAAGCAAATAACCCAGGCTAGGCAGTGATCGATACTTTCGGTTCCTTCTCCACCCACCAGACCCAACGCACCGAGGCCGGTGGCGAAGAGTGGGAGAGTAGCGGGAAGAG